>CAWBUI010000007.1:0-332883 GCA_963791875.1 uncultured Acidobacteriaceae bacterium | reverse complement strand
GAGGCATGGTAATTCCTTCTAAGCCCAGGAGGATCCTGCTGGAATGGGTCGTAAGGCTTGTATCGGAAGATCTCCGGAAAAACATGAGGGGCTCGCACTTCGCGGAATCGCCGTAATCCGCTGGCACCGGGTTAGAGCTGCAGCACTAATCATCGGCAGGTCTATCAGGGTCGCAATCCTGCGCGCACACGCCCATCACCGCAAGCCCCAGGTCTCCTCCCCTACACTCAAGGAGTATGTCCACCCGCGTCCGATCCTTCTCGAAGATCAACCTGGGCCTGGCCATCGGCCCGGTCCGCGCCGACGGCTTCCACTGCCCTCGCCACGCTTTACCAGACCCTCGCCCTCCACGACTGGGTCACCGTAAGCGCACGCCGCCTCGACTCCGCCGGCCAGCCTACTGCCATCACCCTCACCACCAACCACCGCTTACGTCCCAACCGACAGCCGCAACACCGCCTGGAAGATGGTCGAGCGGGCGCTGGCCCGCATGGGCGTCGCAGCCGAGGTCCAGATTCACATCGAGAAGCGCCTGCCGGTGCAGGGAGGCATGGGCGCAGGTAGCGCCAACGCGGCCGCCGCGCTGCTTGGGCTGGAGCGCGAACTGGGCACGGCTCTGCCCGAAGCCGACGGCTGGAAATCGCCGCCGGGTCGGCTCGGATGTGCCGCTCTTTCTGTGGGTGGGGCCGTGCTGGGCACCGGCCGCGGCGAGCAGGTCGCGCCCTGCGCGATCTCCCGCCGACTCCCTGCGTGATGGCCGTGCCGGCGCTCGGGGTCTCCACCCCGCTGGCCTTTCGGGACTGGGACGCGCTGCACCCGCCTGCGGGTTCGGCAGTTGACTTCGGACGCCGGAACCGATAGGCTAGACAGTTGAGTCGCGTCTATACGTCTGTCCTGGGTCTTTGGACCCTTGCCATGACACAGACGCGGCGCCTGACACCTCCGGTATCGTTGGTGGCTCCGGCTCTGCGAAGCAGGCCGATGTTTCCGAAATGCCCGCAACAGGCGCAACGGAAGAGAGTTCACGCAATGATCTGGCCGAGGATCACCAGCATCACTCCTCGCGCTTGTCCGCACCGGGATCGAGAACGACTTCGAAGAAGTCGTCTTTCCTCAGTATCCCTTCCTGCGTGAGATCAAGCGTGAATTGATGGGTGTTGATTCGGGTGCGTCCTGCGCTTGTATGCGGCGCTTTCGGGTTCGGGCTCCGCGCTGTTTGGACTGTACCAGTCCAAGGCAGATGCAGAAGCTGCTCAACAACGTGTCCAGGCTTCCGGCTGCAAGGCCATCCTCACAGAAACCTTGCCCCGGTCAGAGTACTGGCGCACAATGTTCGCAGAGTGATGCTCGCCGGAAGGGAACACCGGCGACCATACTGGGCGATCGACTAACGGTAGGTCATGTGCCTTTGACGCACTTTGTCTAGGTTCGAATCCTAGTCGCCCAACCACTTCAGTCGACGCCAGGCACAGTACGACGAGAGCGAACAGAACAACTTAGGGTTCTTTTGCGCGGCAGCAACATGCCGCCAGAAGTTGAACGGATTTTTGAAATTTTGCAGGTGCGCCACAACGGGCGCGATGTAGAGGTTCAGAAGCACAGAAGTTTGAAGGAACAGGTCGTAGTATTTCGTCAGACACGAAGTAGCGGAGCCGCAACAAGGCTCCGGCAAGACACACAAAGCAGCAGAGGCAACCAAGGTCAACCAGCCTGGAGGTTTCAAAGTGAGCAAACAAGACACGGCTGCGGTTCTTTCCCCTATTTCAGGACAGGCTGAGGAGAACGGAACAAACTCCCAGTCTGCCCACAGTCTCCGCAAAGCCCGGCTCGCAGGATGGAGCCCGGCCGCTACGGAGCGCAAACGCTCTCCGCAAGCTGAACGAAGACAAGCGCTTCAAGATCTTCTGCGGGTCGGCCAACCGGCCGCTCGCGGAAGAGATCTGCAAGTTCGTCGGTGTGCCGCTGGGCGAGACCCGGCTGCAGCGCTTCGCCGACGGCGAGGTCATGTTTCAGCTGCTCGAAAACGTTCGCGGTGCGGACGTCTTCCTGGTCCAGCCCACCTGCTGGCCGGTCGACCAGCACCTGGTCGAGCTGCTGATCATGATGGACGCGCTCAAGCGCGCCTCGGCCGGCCGGATCACGGTCGTGATCCCGTACTACGGATATGCACGGCAGGACCGCAAGGACCGGCCGCGCGTGGCCATCACCTCGAAGCTCGTCGCCGACCTGCTCACCACCGCAGGCGCCAACCGCGCTCTGCTGGTCGATCTCCACGCGGCGCAGATCCAGGGCTTCTTCAATATCCCGGTCGACCACCTGTTCGCCAGCCCGGTGCTGGTGAGCTACTTCCGGGACCTGAACCTGCCCAACCTCACCGTCGTCTCGCCGGATGCGGGCGGCGTGGAGCGCGCGAGATTCTTCGCCAAGAAGCTCGAAGTCCCGTTGGCCATCGTCGACAAACGTCGCACCGATATCAACGTCACCGAAGTGATGAACGTGATCGGCGATGTGCGCGACCGCACCTGCCTGATCCTGGACGACATCGTCGACACGGCCGGCACCCTGGTCAAGACGGTGGACGCGCTGCTCGCCCAGGGCGCAGAAAAAGTCTATGCGTGCGCCTCGCACCCGGTGCTTTCCGGCCCGGCGGTCGAGCGCATCGCAGCCTCGCGACATGGAAGAGCTGGTCGTGACCAACACCATCCCTCTGCGCGAGGACGCGGCGAAGCTGCAGAAGATCAAGGTGCTTTCCATCGCCGGCCTGCTTGGCCGCGCCATCGAAAGCATCCACATGGAAACCAGCGTCTCGTACGCTGTTCAACTAGGACGTAGCAGCTAACTCGCGGCTATGCCGCAAAGGGAGCGAGGCTCAACCTCGTGCCCGAAAGGAAAATCAACATGGCAACCTCCACCATTCCCGCCGTCATCGCAACCCCCCGCACCGGCAAGTTCAACAAGAATGCAGCGCGCCGCGTGCGCGTCGCAGGGCATGATCCCCGCCGTCGTCTACGGCGCCGGCCAGGACGCCGTCGCGGTCACCGTCGACCCCAAGGTCATCACCAAGATCCTGCACTCCGACTCCGGCCACAACACCATCTTCGATCTCGACGTCGACCGGCGCCGGCCTCGGTCAAGGCCATGATCGTCGACTGGCAGCACGAGCCCATCAAGGGCAAGCTGCTGCACATCGACCTCAAGCGCATCGCGATGGACAAGGCCATGCGCGTCTCGGTCCCCATCCAGCTCACCGGCATCCCCATCGGCGTCAAGACCCAGGGCGGCATTCTCGAGCAGGTGCTGCGCGAGGTCGAGATCGAGTGCCTCCCCGGCGACATCCCGAGCCACCTCGATGTCGACATCACCAACCTCGAGCTCAACGGCTCCATCCACGTCTCCGACCTGCCGCACTCCGGCATCGCATCAAGTTCCTCGGCGAAGAGGACGCGACCGTCGCGCACGTCACCGCTGATCAAGGAAGAGGCCGATGCCGAAGCCGCGTAGTGCCGCCGCCGCCGAGCCCGAAGTAGCCAAGAAGGGCAAGGGCGAGACCGCCGAAGCTGCACCGGCAGCCGCGCCGGAGCCAAGAAGAAGTAACGAAGCAGGCTAGGGGTGAGCTCCGAGGTATAGAGGTAGCTGCACCGCTCACCCCTTGTGCCTCGCCGCTCGCATCCCGCATCCGCTGCAAAGGAATTCAGCGTGAAGCTGATCGTCGGTCTCGGCAATCCCGGCATCGAGTATCAGTTCACGCCGCACAACGCCGGGTTTCTCGCTGTCGATCGCATCGCAGAAGTTCTGCGATGCGCAGCTTCAGCAACCGGCGGGGCCGGGCACTCACGGCGAAGGCAAAGCTAGCAGGGACAGATGTCCTGCTGGCCAAGCCCGAGACCTTCATGAACCTGAGCGGGCTTTCCGTCGCCGCTCTGGTTCGGGAGCTTGAGATTACCATCCGGTAGCCGCAGAGGACCTGCATCGTCCTCTACGACGAGCTGGCCTTCCCGCTGGGCACGTTCAGCATCGCGCGAGCGTGGTTCGGCAAACGGGCACAACGGAGTGAAGTCCATCTCCGGTGCGCTCGGAACGGAAGAATGGCTGCGCGTCCGCATCGGCATCGGCAAACCGCCGCTCGATCCGATGGCAGAGAGGTCAAGGCCGGCGGCAACGACTATCTGCTCGCGCCCATGCGCAAGCAGGAGCTAGCTGTCCTCGACGAAGTTCTCGACCGGGCCGTACGCGCAGTCGAGGCAATTCTGACCAAAGGGGTCAGCGCCGCCATGAACGAGTTCAACCGAAGTGAGTTGTTTGCAACTGAAGCAGCCGAACCTCGCAGCACAAGCAGGGAACCAGAAGCACCACAACCCAACTTCCAGACCGGCCGGCAGACCAATCGCGGGCGGTGCGGGGCAGAACCCCGCAGAAAGAAGCAACCCAATGAATCGCACTTACGAAATCATGTTCATCGTCCGTCCTGACGTTGAAGAAGCCGAGCTCGACAAGCTCATCGAAGCCTTCTCCGGCTACATCACCGCCGGCGGCGGCGAAATCAAGTCCATCGAGAAGATGGGCCGCCGCCGTCTCGCCTACACCGTGCGGAAGTTCAACGACGGCTACTACATCCTGCTCACCGTCGCCGCCCCCGGCTCGCTGATCGCTGAGATCGAGCGCCGCCTGCGCGTCTCCGAGCCGGTCATCAAGTTCATCACCGTCCGCATGGACGAGGAAGAAAAGCGTCTCGCCAAGGTCAAGGCTCTCCGCGACTCGCAGGTCAAGCGCAGCGCCCAGCCGCAGCCCGTCGCCGTAGTCCGCGGCCGCAGCCGAGCCCGAAGCCGCCCCGGCCGCCCGCTG
Organism: uncultured Acidobacteriaceae bacterium; assembly: GCA_963791875.1. Taxonomy (GTDB): domain Bacteria; phylum Acidobacteriota; class Terriglobia; order Terriglobales; family Acidobacteriaceae; genus Edaphobacter. The sequence continues at coordinate 328,041 of CAWBUI010000007.1, read as the reverse complement.
CTGCCGAGCCCGCCGCCGCCGCCGCCGCCGAAGCCAGCCGCATCGAGCCCGCCGCCGAGCCCGCGTCCGCCGAGCCCGAAGCCTGCCGTCCCACACAGCCTGATTCGTTCTACACACACCCGCTGACCAGACACAAACCGCCGTCCCCGGCTCCTTCACATCCAAAGGCTCCATCGCGAGCCTGGAGCAGACAAAGCGGCACAACCGAACCGCTCTTGAGAGGAAATCAACATGGCTGACGAAACCAGCACACCGCAACAGCGACCCGCAACCACCTCCGACGCACCCCGTCCCTACACCCCGCGCCCGGCATTTGGCGGAGGCCGCGGCGGCGCTCGTCCGCCGCGCCCCGCAGGCGGTCCCGGCGGCCCCGGCGGCCCCGGCGGCGGACCCGGCGGACGCAAGTTCTTCCGCCGCAAGAAGGTCTGCAAGTTCTGCACCGAGAAGATCGACGCCATCTCCTACCGCGACGTTCGCCTGCTGCAGGGCTTCGTCGCCGAGCGCGGCAAGATCGTTCCGCGCCGCCTGACCGGCGTCTGCACCCGTCACCAGCGCCGGCTCTCGCTCGCCATCAAGCAGTCGCGCAACATCGCCCTGCTGCCCTTCGCCGCCCGCTTCTAACTACCCTTTCACGCCGTCATTCGACGCGAAGCGTCAGATCCCGGATCCCGCCCCAGACTCCACCGGACGGACGCACATCGGAGAACGATCATGGAAGTCATCCTGAAAGAAGACGTCAACAAGCTCGGCCACCGCGGCGACGTGGTCAAAGTCGCCGACGGCTACGGCCGCAACTACCTCCTCCCCGGCAAGCTCGCCATCGAGGCCACTGCCGCCAACAAGGCCGTCATCGAGCAGATGAAGGCCTCCGCCATCCGCAAGCTCGCCAAGGAAAAGATCGTCGCCGAAGAGCTCCACGACCAGCCTCGACGCCGTCGAACTCGTCTTCGAGCGCAAGGTCGGCGAGAACGATCACCTCTTCGGCTCCGTCACCTCGGGCGACATCGCCCACCAGCTCGAAGCAGAAGGGCTTCACCATCGACCGCCGCAAGATCGCACTCGAAGAGCCGCTCAAGACCCTCGGCGAGTTCCACGTCCCCATCAAGCTGCACCGCGAGGTCACCACTCACCTCAAGGTCACCGTCAAAGGCGACCAGCCCGAAGGCACCGAAGCCGCAGCTTAACAGCAGCCCTCCCCGTCATCCCGGCGCACACCACGCAGTTCATCGCGTAGTGTGCGCCATTTGCATTGGGGATAGCTTTCCCCGTACCGATACCTCGCCTGCGACGGCGGCAGAACTCCTGACACGAGTTCCCCTCGCGGGAATGAGCACAAAGATTCCACGGCACCGCAAATAATTGCACATCACCTACCCTCAACCGACCGGCGGAGGTTCGTTTCTGAGCCTATGTCGTTGATTTGGAGTAGTTTAGGAGCGTACGCACATGTCGCCGGCAGATGGCACACCAAGTGCTATGTACTGGATATCAAAGCTTAGATGCAAAGCTTGCAGGTCAAGTTGCTTCCCCTGCAGAAAGCTCAAACTTCCGGTAGCTGTCCTCCGGACACATTGATAGATACACCGCGCGGCTGCTTCAGCACAGTGCGCCCGCGGATCACAAAGGTTTCGAGCGAACACGCTCGACACAAGTACGGGTGGCCGAAGAGCTCCTCGTGGATGCAACGGTTCGGCGGGGGGGCAACGCCCCCGCCGAGTTTTTTGAAGAAGTGTAACCCTTGTCAGTTTGCTGCACCCGGGCCCCCATATGGACAGGAACCACACGCGCTTCTTTCGTGCACGCAATCCTGATGGCTCCTTCCGCTCCATCTGCACCATGTGTTATCTCAGCGCAGCCCACCGCGCTCCCGAAACCGAACTCGACGAAGCAGAACGCGAACACGTCTGCTACAGGAGCCTCCGGGATCGCCAAACGCTTACCGCACGCTTCGAGCCGTACGCCGTCAACCCCTCTCACCCCGCCGACAGCCTTGGCACGACACCGCAACTCAAGTCTCAAACATAAGGAGATGGACAATGGTTTACTGTGCCGTAACGTTAGGCGGCGGTGTTGCACTCTTCCGCTGCATTTCCTGGACTCTCTGTCAGCTGGAAGCACGCGCCCGCCGCTCACACGCGGAGCGCCACTTCCGGTAACCACAGCACCCGCTCTCCCCCGGCGCTCCTTGTAGAATGGGCCTATGCCCCTCTATCAGGTCGTCCTCCTGGCCATCATCCAGGGCCTCGCTGAACTTCTGCCCGTGTCCAGCTCCGCGCACGTCGTCGTCGCTGAAAAACTGATGGGGCTCGACCCCTCCGACCCCCGCATGACCCTCCTGCTCGTCATGCTGCACACCGGCACCATGTTCGCCGTCATTGCCTACTTCTGGAAGCAGTGGCGCCAGACCTACTTCGCCTCCGCCGACGCCTTCAAGCGCGTCGCCATCCGCGTCATCTGGGCCACCCTGCTCACCGGCATCATCGGCGAAGCCCTCCGCAAGATCATCGAGAAGACCGCCTTCAAAGGCGCCCCCAAGGCCGAGATCGAACTGCTCTTCGGCCGCCTCGACCTCATCGCCCCCGCCCTCGCCTGCGCCGGCATCCTCATCCTGATCGCCGGCCTCCGCGAACGCAACGCCGCCACCTCAGCCCCCGAAGAGCCCATGACCCTCACCCGCCGCCCCTCCGGCACCGTCACCATGCGCCAGGCCGGCTGGATGGGCTTTGTCCAGGGTCTCGCGCTCCCCTTCCGCGGCTTCTCCCGCTCCGGCTCCACCATCTCCACCGGCATGCTCACCGGCGCCGCCAAGGAGCGCGCCGAGCGCTTCTCCTTCGCCCTCGCCGTCGTCCTCACGCCCCCCGTCGTCGTCCAGGAATCCATGCGCCTCCTCAAGGCCACCCACGAGGCCGCCGCCACCGGCACCCCCATCGACCTCCACGGCACCATCGTCTTCAGCCTCCTCGGCGCGGTCTTCGCCTTCTTCGCCGGCCTCGCTCGCCCTCCGCTGGCTCTCGTCCTGGCTCGAGCACGGCCGCTGGTGGCTCTTCGGCGTCTACTGCCTCCTCGCAAGCGCCGTAGTCGCCTACCTCCACTTCGGTCGAGGCTACTAAACACCGCGCAAGCGCCTAAACACCGCGCACGCCGCGGCAAGTAAAACGCCCGCACCCGATGAACCCTAGTAGTAGTACTTCGTCTTCAACGCCCACTCGCTCGTCGGGTACATCCGGTGCAGCATCGTGAACGCCTCTTTGCTCACCGCCCGCTGCGGACTCACCGCATCCTTCGGCCCATACGTCCGGTCGCAGCCCCAATGCGTCCCCTGCACCACCAGGGCCAGCGTCTCCGCACCCTCCTTGTCCTCGGGATGGGCCTTCACCCACGCAATCGCCCGCCGCGCCGTCCACACCAGGCCCGAAGGCAGCCCATCCAATCGCGTCGCCTCCTCCGCCGACACGCGCCTCTGCTCCGCCGAAAGAAACCCCAACGGCCGCCCCGCTGCAACCGGAGTCACACCGCCACCCTCCGTCGTCGTCTCGCCATCCGTCCAGCGCCCGCACCACCAGTTATCCCCAAAGTGATCCATCTGCCCGAAGCTCGCGGACCGTTGCACCCCCGCCTCCAGATAGGGCTTCAGCCCAGGATTGCGCAGCAGCGCCAGCGTCGCCGGGAACCCGCCGCTCTCCCCCGCAGCGGCCCGCACCCGGTCCGGCAGCAGTTGGGACATCCGCGCCACCCCGGCCCCATCTCCAAGCCCCAGCGCCCGCACCCACGCCACCTCCGCCACCGCCGTCCGCAGATGCAACGGCAGCGCCCCGCTCCCCGCCGCCTCCTCCAGCATCGCCAGCGGCATCTGCCGATTCATATCCCCCGCCGCATCCGCGTCGAACTCCATCTCCGGCAGCTTGCCCGTACACTCCCCCGTCTTCCCCACGGCCCCCTGGCTGCACTTCGCCAGTTCAGCCGACGCCGACCCGCTCCAAACCACTGTCCGCGGCGCATCCGCCAGAAACTCTCCCAGCGTCCGCGCCGTCTCTATCCGCTCGGATAAAAACAGGTTCCGCGTCGAAACCGAACCCTCACCCGTCAGCCCGCCCAGGATCCCCGTCAGCAGCGGCCGCGCCTCCGCCCCCCGCCCCGCGGCGATCATCCCCTGCGCCCGATAAAAGCTCACCGTCTGGTACCCCGCCGACCCCGGAGCCACCTCCGCCGCCGCCCGCAACATCTCCTCGCTCGGCGTCCCCCACGTCAGCCCCGCCACAAGCCACGGCAGAGTCGGTCGTTGCATCCACCGCTCCGTCCCCGCGCTTGGACTCAGCGCCCCACCCGCCGACGGAGTCCCCCGCATCGCCTCGATCCACCGCACAAGCTCCGAACTCCCTCCACGCCCGCCGATCAGCCAGTCCAGATCCGCCAGGTCCTGTCCAAAATCCGGATCTCCGCCCGCCGCCGCAAGCGCCACCCCCGCCGCATCCAGCCGCTTCTCCGGCTCCAGCCTCACCTCTATAAAGTTCAGCTCCGCCTGCGCCGCATGCCGAACCTCCGCATCCTTTGTCGCCCCCAGCACCTTCACCAGCCGAGACTCCGCCGCCCGCAGCAGCCCCTCATCGAAGTTCGCCTTCTCCCCCATCTCCCCGGCCTTGCCACTCTGGCTCGCCTTCCGCACCTCGGCCCGCGCCGCCAGGTACTCCCCCCACCGGCTCCACGGCGACGCCAGATCACCGCCCACCCCTGCAAACCCCGCAATCGCCTCGTCAAACCTCCCCGCATAGAACGCCGCCGCCGCCATCTGGTACGCCCGATCCCGCCGCAGCAGCGCTGCCCACTCCGGCCGCGCAGCCTCCGGTGCCGTCCCCGCACCTGTGCAGTTTGAAAACACCGCATCCTGCCCCCGCAGCCACTCCTTCACCTCCGAACTCCCCGCGCCCCACGCCGCCGCCCGCGCCCCCAGCGTCTTCGCCGCCGTCACGTACGCTCCATCCGTGCAGTTCAGCTCCTCACCTTTGAACGTGTACGTCCCAACCGTCTGCTGGATGGTCCTGTCTTCCCCCACCGCAGGCGGAGCCGCCCCCGGAGCAACCGCCGCCCGCGCCACCCGCCACGCCTCCAGCGCCGCCGTCTGTCCCGCCTCACGCCTCGCGTCCCAGGCGGAATAGCTGGCCTCATCGTTTCCCAGTCCAGCGCCCGACACATACGCCGCCTGCTCCGCCGCAGTCAACGGCCCGCCCGAAAGATACCGGTACGCCACCACCAGGTCCGCATGGTAGAAGCCGCCCCGCACCACCCCCAGCTGCCCCGCCGCATACCGCGCCGGCGCCTCCGGCCGATGCGCCGGCACAAACACCTCCGGCTCAAAGTCCGGCCCGCAGGCCTTCGCGCCCACCACCCAAAGCGCCGCCGGCAGCCCCGCCGCCACTGCCGCCGCAAACGCCATCCGCTGCCAGCTCAACATCCTCATTTCAGACTCCTTAGCGTCTCCTCCAACCCATCCCTGGCCCATCCGCGATCCGCAAACACATACACCCGCCGCCCCGCCAGCCCGCGCGGCCAGGCCTCTCGCGTGGATATTCCCACCGACCCCGCGCACAGCGGCTCCCGGATCGCAAACTCCCGCACCGCCTCCACCGCCGCCAACCCACCCGCCGCCTCTACCCGCCTCCGGTCCGGCTCCATCCGAAACAGCATCGGCACCGCCTCATCCACCGGCAGCCCCCGCATCCACTCCCCGTCATAGCTGCACCACGACGCGAGCGCCGTCATCGAAAGCGGCATCCCCGCCGGCATTCGCGCGCGCACCCGCAGCAACACGTCGGCATACCACTCCCGCTCCGACCGTCGCGCGTCAAAGTCCACCTGCAGCGCCGCCACCTTCGCGCCCCCACCACTCACCGCGCCCACGATCGCCCCCGCAACCGCGGCCGCAGATTCGCCACCCTCCACCGCCCCCGGAGCACTCTCCACCCGCACCACAGCAATCTCCACCAGTCCCGCCGCCCCAGGCAACAACATCGGCTGCCTCCGCGGAACCACCCTCACCCCACCCGCGCCCACCACCACCGTACGATCGAGCCAGGCCACCGCCGTAGTCCGCGGATCCACCCCACGCAAATCCTCCCGCCGCTCCCAGGCCCAAACGGTAAGCCGAGGCAGCCGGGCCATCCGCTCACCCACCCCCCGCGCCCCGGCGCCCCCACTGACCACCAGCCCGCCCGCCCCACCCCCAGCAGCGCACAACCCCGCAGACAACACCGCCAAACCCGCCCACCTCACCACGCGCAGCGAGCCAGGCCAATCCATGGCACAACAATGCGGCAACCCAACCCACCGGTCAACCCCACCAACCCCGCCAACGCCGGAACATAACCACCCTGAGCCATGCGCCCCACCTGCTTCACTCTCCTCGCCCTTACGCACTCAGAGACACTTACCCTGTCCTCCGCACCTTAGAATACGCGCCACGGAAAAAACTCGGCACATCCGACAGGGAATAAGCGGCATTGTCATCCTGCCGCACAGCGCTTGCCCTGTCTTCCGCCTTACTGCCCACCCACCCCAAAAAATCGTCATCTCGACCGAAGGCGGCGCACCTGCCGCTGCAGCGGAGAGACCCCCGCATTTCGCTCGTTGCACTTGCCGTTGCTGCTGCATCTTCCCCACCGATTCCTTCTCATCCCGCAGGCGAAGCGAAGTCCCCTTCTTCCCAACCCACCATACGCGGGTGCCCCATCCCAGCTCCGCTTGGGTGGTTTCCACCAACCTCCTACCCCACCTGCATAACCGCCAGCTCATTCCCCGCCAGATCCGCAAAATGGAACCGCCGCCCTCCCGGAAACGAAAAGATCGGCAACGTAATCCTCCCACCCGCCGCCGCCACCCGCTCCGCCATCCCGTCGAGATCATCCGTCTCCAGCACCACCAGCGGAGCCGCAGGCCGATGTTCCCCACCCCCATTCAGCCCGCCATCCACGCCCGAGCCGGAGAACGCCGCATACTCCGGCCCCCAATCCTGAAAGCTCCACCCAAACAGCCCTTCATAGAAAGCCCGTTCCGCCGCCACATCCTTCGAAGGCAGCTCCACATACGCAATCAAAGTATTCGCCAAACCACCACCCCCGCAGCAGACGCACTCAACCTACCACGCCCGCGCCAACAGAAAAACCTGTCAAGCCCCCAAACCACCTAACTCTCTCAAATGAAAGCGAATATAGTTGGCAGTTTAGTTATGCTCACCCAGCTACAATAGAAATAGAGTCCCAAATCAAACACCGCGAGCCGTGGGGGCCCGCGCCAGCACCCAAATCCAGTCAACACACACGCACCCCGCAATAGGAGCGAGCCGACCCATGTTTACTGACCAGTTAGCCCGCCTCTTAACGGACTCGTCACTCCCCTCCGCTAACCCGCCTGACTGCAACAAAACCCCGATTCATAGGGGGGAGGGGGGTCCTCCCACCCAACCCTCTGCGATAATCGAGCCCATGGACCCCCGGCCGCAGGAGCCGCACGTCTCACCCCGCGCCCATACAACCGAAGTCTCCTCTTCCACCCACACGCTCCTCCGCCGCTTCTTCCCCTTCTTCTGCCTCCTCCTCGCCGCCGTCACCTTCGGCTACGCCCTCTACGACGCCTACCAGATCGACGGCGACGCGATCGCCTACATGGATATCGGCGACTACCTCCGCGCCCATCAGTGGCCCGCCATCGTCAATGGCTACTGGCACCCCATGTACCCCGCCGTGCTCTCCCTCTTCCACGGCCTCCTGCACAGCACCCGAGCTAACGAACTCCACGCCTACTACCTGGCCAACTTCGCCATCTTCCTCCTGGAAATGGCCGCGGTGGTCGCCTTCACCGACGCCCTCGTCCTCCTCCGCAATCGCCCCGCCCACCCCCCGGCCAACCGCCGTCATTCTGACCCGGAGCGCAGCGCAGGGTCAGAATCTCCGTATCTCTCCTCCGTCCCCATCCACCCCTTCCTGCTCAGCCTCTACCCGATGCGCTACCTCGGCCTGGCCCTGCTCACCATCGCCAGCCAACGCGAGCTCTCCCTCGGCAAGGTCCGCCCCGACGCCCTTCTCCAGGCGCTCCTGCTCTTCGCCCTCGCCGCCCTCCTCCGCTACCTCGCCACAGACCGCCTCCGCTACTCCGCCCTCATGGGCCTGGCCCTCGGCTGCGCGTACCTCACCAAATCCTTCGCCTTCCTCTTCGCGTTCCTCGCCGTCGCCACCCTCGCAGTCTTCGCCGTCGTGTGGATGAAGCGCCCGCCCGCGCGCGCTGTCACCGCCGCGGCCGTCGCCCTCGTCACCTTCGCCCTCCTCGCCGGCCCGTACGTAGCCGCCCTCTCCAAACAGAAGGGCCGTCTCGACTTCGGCGACTCCGGCTCTCTCAACCTCGCCTGGTACGTCGGCGGCACCGAGAAGATGCACATCCAGCCCTACATGACGGATCGCTTCGGCTCAGCCGACGTCCACCTCAAGCACCCCGAGAAAGAACTCCTCCGCTCCCCGCAGATACTCAGCTACGCACAGCTCCCCTACGGCACCCAGCCCGACTGGTTCGATACCACCTTCTGGAACGAAGGCGTCAAGCCCCACATGAACCTCCGCGGCGAGCTCTCCCGCGGCTCCCGCAACCTCGTCCTCGTCGTCCGCTACCTCTTCAACCACCCCGAAGCTCCCATCCTCCTCGCCCTCCTGCTCGCCCTGGGAGCACGCCTGTCCCTCCCCTGGCGCCCCCGCACGCACGCCTTCTGGATCCCCTCCGTCGCGCTCGGCGCCCTCGCCTGGGGTATCTACGCCATCGTCAACACCGAAGAGCGCTACGTCACCTTCGCCTACCTCTGCATCATCCTCACGCTCTTTGCCGCCCTGCGTTCCCGCGCACCCCGGCACCCGACGGATTCGCGCGAGACCGCAGCATTTCCTCCCGAGCCATCAGGAACTCCGCCCCAGACCCAGGCCGGCTCGGCTCTGCTCTCAGCAGCCGCACTGCTCCCCCTCCTGCTTGCCCTCCTCGCCACCGGCGAATCTCTCCGCACCGTCTTCGAAGACCGCCGCCAGCTCTCCCTCCGCGAAACACCCGCCGGCTGGTACAGCCCCAACCAGGAGCACGCCGCCCAGGCGCTCGAATCGATGGGCCTCCACCCCGGCGACACCGTAGCCTGCGTCGGCCACATCGCCTGCCTCGGCGACTTCTACTGGGCTCGCCTCGCCGGCCTCCGCATTCTCACCGAGATCTACGTGCCCGACGGAGCCCCCGCCTACGACTTCCTCAACACCCTCCCCAACCGCGACCAGGCCATCGCCGTAGCGCGCGCCCAGGGTGCCAAAGTCCTCGTCGCCGACTTCGCCGGAGCCCCTGCCACTACCCCCACAGGCTCCTCCCCCGCGACAGCCGGCTGGCGCCAGCTAGGCGACTCCACCCTTTACGAGCTCCCCCTCAACGTCCCCCCCGGGACCGTACCCGTCCAGCCCGCACCGCCGCCGCGCCGCAAGCCCTCCATCTAGCTCTGCGGTACGGGCGTAACCCCGGACAAACCCGTCCCCTTTGCTACCATCACAGAATGCCGCCCGATCTCGACCTCACCATCCTCATGCCTTGTCTCAACGAGGCCGAGACCCTGGCCTTCTGCGTCCGGCAGGCCGTCCAGGCGATCAAGGATGCAGGCATACAAGGCGAGGTGGTGGTCGCCGACAACGGTTCCACCGACGGCTCGCAGGCTATCGCCGTCGCTGAAGGAGCCCGCGTCGTCGACGTCCCCGTCCGCGGCTACGGCGCCGCCCTGATCGCAGGCATCGAAGCCGCCCGCGGCAAGTACGTCATGATGGCCGACGCCGACGCCTCCTACCACTTCGAGCACCTGCCGCGCTTCCTCCCCAAGCTCGCGGATGGATACTCGCTCGTGATGGGCAACCGCTTCGCCGGAACGATCGAGCCCGGAGCCATGCCGCCGCTGCACCGCTACCTCGGCAACCCCGTCCTCTCAGCCATCGGACGCATCTTCTTCGCCATCCCGGTCCGCGACTTCCACTGCGGCCTGCGCGCCTTCCGCCGCGACGACATCCTCGCCCTCAACCTCCGCACCACAGGCATGGAGTTCGCCTCCGAGATGGTGGTCAAAACCTCCCTCGCCGGCCTGCGCATGACCGAAGTCCCCACCACCCTCTCCCCGGACGGTCGCACGCGCGCTCCCCACCTCCGCTCCTGGCGAGACGGCTGGCGCCACCTCCGATTCCTCCTCCTCTACAGCCCCCGCTGGCTCTTCTTCTACCCTGGAATCGCCGCCCTCGTCGTCGGCCTCATCCTCTCCGCGCTGGTTCTCCCGGGGCCGTTCCCCATCGCAGGGCATACGCTGGACGTCGACACGCTCACCTACGCCCTCGGCCTCGTCCTCATAGGCGCCCACATCACCGTCTTCGCCGTCTCCGCCAAGGTCTTCGGCACCCAGGAGGGTTTCCTCCCGCCCAACCCCCAGTTCGAGCGCCTCTTCAAGACCATCACCCTCGAGACCGGCCTGCTCTTCGGCTGCTTCCTCCTGCTCATCGGAGCCGTCATTCTCGGCTACGCCCTGCACCTCTGGCACGCCGCCGGCTTCGGCAACATGAGCCCCACCCGCATGCTGCGCCTTACCCTGCCCTCCGCCACCGCGTTCATGCTCGGCGTCGAGATCATCTTCGGCAGCTTCTTCCTCTCGCTCCTCGGCCTCAACCGCCGCTAACGAAACCGATCACCCGACACCCGGAGCCGAATTGGCCGAACTCATCACCCTCAACGACATCCACGCCGCCCAGCAACGCATCCACGGCACCGCCATCCGCACAACCCTGCACTCAGTGGCGCCCGAACAACTCGCAGCCGCGGGCATCCCCCCGCTCCCCTTCGCCCTCTACATCAAGGCCGAAAGCGAGCAGCCCATCGGCTCCTTCAAGCTCCGCGGAGCCTACAACCGCATCGCCCAACTCTCCCCCGAAGAACTAGGCCGCGGCGTCATCACCTACTCCAGCGGGAACCACGCCCAGGGAGTCGCCTACGCCGCCCGCGCACTCGGCGCCAAAGCCGTCATCGTCATGCCGGACAACGCACCCGTCGTCAAGATCGACGCCACTCGAGCCCTGGGCGCCGAAGTCGTCTTCGTAGGCCCCGCCAGCTCCGCCCGCAAGCAGAAGGCCGAAGAACTAGCCGCCGCCCACGGCTACGCCGTCATCCCGCCCTACGACGACCCCGCCATCATCGCCGGCCAGGCCACCTGCGGCGTGGAGATTCTCGAACAGCTCGGCCTTACCGGAACTACCGCCGACCAGGCCGACTCCCAACAAACCCTCATCCTTTCCCCCGTCTCCGGCGGAGGCCTCCTCAGCGGCATTGCCACCGGCGTCAAATTAACCGTCGCAGAAGCCACCGCCCGACACCCGTCCCATCCCGCCGCGCACGTAGAAGTCTGGGGAGCCGAGCCCGAGGTGGCCGCTGACGCCAAGCAGTCCTTCGACACCCGCACCCTGGTCGAATGGCCCGCCTCCAGCACCACCCGCACCCTCGCCGACGGCCTCCGCACCCAGTCCCTCGGCCAACTCAACTTCGAGCACATCCTCCGCTTCGTCGACGGCATCGTCACCGTCACCGAAGACGAGATTCGCCGCGCCATGCAACTCCTCCACACCGCCACCGGCCTCGTCGCCGAGCCCTCAGGAGCGGTCACGATCGCGGCCGCCCTCTTTCACCACACCGAACTCCCCACCTGCACCCGGCTCGTAGCCGTCCTGAGCGGAGGCAACATCGAACCCACCCTCCGCCACGAGCTCCACCTCGAGCCCGCCACTCCCCCAACCAAACCCACCGCAAACCTCTAACCCGCACACGTCCCAAATCACAGGGATCACAACGGCGTTTATCGTGACGGATGCCGCACGGAAGTCCACGGCCTTGCGACGCGCCTTTCAAGCGTAAGGCTGTGGTCGGATTGATGGCTCGGCCCTATGCAAGCGACGGAGCCATTCATTTCAGAGCTAACAGAACTGGTCTTCCCGGACGGCGTTAGAGTGACCAGCCTCCGTCGATAACCGTTGCTGCACCGGTTACAAAGCCGCCGAGGTCCGAAGCCATCCACAACACCGCCTCCGCGATCTCGTCAGGCTTGCCGAGCCGCCCGACCGGCTCCAGGTCGATTGCTTTCTGGATGTCACCGCCTGTGAAGCGATCCATCATGGGAGTTTCGATGTTACCGGGGAGCACCGCATTCACGCGGATATTTTGCTTTGCATAATCGAGTGCTGCCGAGCGGGTCAGGCCGATGATCGCGTGCTTGGATGCGGCGTAAGCAGCACCACCTTGGACGCCGCGAATGCCTGCCCCTGAGGATGTGTTCACCACGACCCCGCCGCCCTGCTTCACCATCTGAGCCAGCTCGTGCTTCATGCAGAGGAACGTGCCACGTAAGTTGATACCAAGAATCCTGTCCCACTCAGAGAGATCAACCTCGTGGACGGGAGCCGCCTTATTCTCGACGCCGGCATTGTTGAAGGCGATGTCAAGTCGACCGAAGCGTTCAACGACTTGCTTGATCGCGGCTTCGACCTGATCGGGCGAGGATACGTCACAGGCTTTGCTCAGAACCTCCGCGCCCGCGTTCTCCAAGGACCCCTGGACCGCTTTAAGGGCGTCGGCTGAACGGTCGAGGATTGCTAGGCGCGCACCCTCGGCGGCGAAGGCGAGTGCTGCGGCTCGGCCAATGCCGCTGGCAGCGCCGGTAATGAAAACAACCTTGTCAGTAAAACGGTCACTTCTTGCCATGGTGTTTCTCCTTCGGCTATTCGCCCGCTTGCTACCTGCTGTACTGTTGATCGCTCACATGTTCCAGCCAATCAACCACTTTTCCATCCTTCTTCTCTTGTATTGCTATGTGAGTCAGGGACGTGGTGGGTGTAGCTCCATGCCAATGCTTTTCGTTGGGCGCAAACCATACAACATCGCCAGGGAAGATCTGTTCGACGGGCCCACCGTCGCGCTGGGCCCATCCCGCTCCAGCGGTGACGATGAGCGTCTGGCCAAGAGGGTGCGTATGCCATGCAGTGCGTGCTCCGGGTTCAAATGTCACGCTCGCGCCCGCCATGAATGCGGGATCTGGTGCGGTGAATAGAGGGTCGATGCGTACCGTTCCGGTGAACCAATCCGCTGGACCCTTGCCGGATGGTTGAGAACCTGCCTTCTTGATCTCCATGTGTTCCCCTTTTCCAGAGTGTGCTTCCCACTCTTACCCTTTGTTAGAGCGCAAAGCCGCTCCTTCGGAGGCATGGGAAATGAGCATGGAGTTGTGAGTAGAATTCATGAATGCTGCCAAGTGATTTAACCTCCCTCGCCACCTTCCTCGCTGTCGCGGAAGAACGCAGCTTCACAAAGGCCGCAAAGCGCCGTGGCGTCTCGCCCTCAGCAATAAGTCATGCCATGCGAACGCTGGAGGAAGAGTTCGGGGTGCGCCTGCTTGCGCGAACCACCCGAAGCGTGGCGCTGACGGAGGCTGGAGAACAACTTGTTCAGCGCCTAAAACCCGCCCTGACGGATGTGGGGCAAGCACTTGACGACATCGCTGGCAAGAGAGCACGGCCTGGCGGCCGGGTTCGCCTCCTGATACCGCGCCTTGCAGTAGCATCCGTTCTCGCGCCCAAGCTTGGCATCCTGAACAGCAAATACCCGGACATCGTGCTCGACGTCACCACGGATGATAGTCGGCGAGACATCGTGGCTGACGGTTTTGACGCGGGCGTCCACTTTGGCGAGTACATCGAGAAAGACATGATCGCCGTCCGTGTCTCGCCCGATCAGCGTCCAGCCATCGTAGGATCGCCAAGATATTTCCGGTCCCATCCCAAGCCGAAAGAACCCCGCGATCTTTTGCAGCACCGATGCATCAACTTCCGGCACGGCGCGGCTGGCCTGTACCGCTGGGAGTTCGAGAAGGGCAAAAAGGAAATTTCGGTCGGAGTCACTGGGCCGCTGATCGTTGATGACGTTGGACTAGTGGCAAGAGCCGCTCTCGACGGAGTCGGACTCGCTTTCTTGGCTGAAACAGATGTTTCCGATCACCTTGCCGAAGGGACTCTTGTGCGTGTGCTTCAGGATTGGTGTCAGCCGTATCCAGGGTTCTTTCTTTACTATCCGAGCCGCCGTCAGCAAACGGCCTCTTTGGCGGCCTTGATCAGCGTCCTGCGCATGTGAAACACATATCAAAACTAAGTCCTGAGAAGTCAGCTTGTCGCAAGTAGACCGTCAACCCATCCCAAACGCGCCACCACCACCCGCAACACCTCCGCGCTTCCGCACCCAGCCCCGCCGGAGTCTAATGCCCGTATGGTCTCCGCCCGCCGCACCCACACCATTTCTTTCGCCGCCTGCGCCCTCCTCGCCCTCGCAGCCTCTCCCGCACCCGCCCAAAAGCGAAAGGCCGACCCGCTCTCCGGCTACGACCGCGCCGCCCGCGCCACCATGCTCCACCCCGCCATCGTCTACGTCTCCGCAGACAACGACGCCCAGCACGTCGCCGAGGTAGGTCCCGGCCACGAGGTCGTCATCACCGAGCACAATGGCGCGTGGATCAAGGTGTTCGCCAACACCGACGCCGAGGACAAGCGAGACGACGCAAAGGAGCCGGAATTTACTGACGATCGTGACAAGCCCCAGCCGACCGCCGGCTGGATCCGCGACAAGGGCGTCATCACCTCCGCCACCCCAAATGGTGACGCCATCCTCTACGGAGCCGCCGCCAACTACGAGGACGAAGCTACCCACCCCCACGCCCCCAAATACGCCGCCGAGGCCGCCCACCTCCTCTACCGCCGCGTCTTCGAGTACTTCCCCAGCTCCCCCCTCGCCCCCGAGGCCGCCTTCCGCTCAGCCGACATCCGCTGGCAGCTCGACCGCGCCGACAACGCCAGCCTCCCCTCAGCCCGGGAGCAGGAGGCCTATCTCCGCCCCCAGCTCTACGAAGGAGACATGCAGCGCGTCATCAAGCAGTACCCCGGCTCGAAGTTCGCCGCCCTCGCCGCCTACGACCTCCTCGACAACAAGCTATGCGGCGACTGGCAGGGCCTCCCCAAATGCCCCGAGATGGAAGCCGGCCTCTATCAGAAGTACGCCGACCGTTACCCCGACAGCCCTAAAGCCGCCGAAGCGCTCTACAACGCCACCTACCGAGAAGGCGTCCTCGTCGAAATGTACCTCGTCGAAGAGAACCGCAAGCGCTCCGAAAGCGCCGCCGCAAACGCCGTCGCGCTCGCCAAACAAATGCAGCAGCGCTTCCCCAACTCCGACTACACCGCCCGCGCCGCCTCGATCGCCTACCACGTCCAGCAGGGAATCCCCGTCTACGGAAGCGACCGCGATTAGGCGGTGCGAAAAACGTGTCAAGCCCCTGGACGACCTAAACAACACAACCAAAGGGAGATATAGTTGGCAGTTTAGTTTCTCCGACCCGGTATAATAGCAGTAGAGTCAAAAAAAAGGCCCGGCATTTGCCGGCCTTTTTTAGGGAGCTAACCCTTTTGTACTCTTATATTTGTCGTAACACGCCTGGAATCTTATATTTGCGCGTAAGCCTTTTGTAATGTTATAGATACGGGCCTATCAAAACAGTATCTTATTCATAGTAAAAGACTTAGATACACCACCCCCCTCGGGGGGAGGGGGGTACCCGGATCACCGCACGCAATAAAGGCCCATCCGGCGGATGGGCCTTTTTGCCTTCAACGACGAGGGGTGTTGCGTGCGAGAGGTTAGATCTCCTTGACGCCGTCGACGAACGCCTTCAGCTTGCGCTGAGCGGCTGGGGTGACGCAGCTTGCGGAGCGCCTTGGCTTCGATCTGGCGGATGCGCTCGCGGGTGACCTGGAAGCTCTGGCCGACCTCTTCGAGGGTGTGCTCGGAGCCGTCTTCGAGGCCGAAGCGCATCTTGATGACGCGTTCTTCGCGCGGCGTCAGCGTGCGCAGGACCTGCGAGGTGTACTCCTTCAGGTTGACGCTGATGACGGCGTCGGCAGGCGAGACGGCCATGCGGTCTTCGATGAAGTCGCCAAGATGCGAGTCTTCCTCTTCGCCGATGGGGGTCTCGAGCGAGATGGGCTCCTGCGCGATCTTGAGCACCTTGCGGACCTTGGCGACCGGGATGTCCATGCGTTGCGCGATCTCTTCCGACGACGCTTCGCGGCCAAGCTCCTGCACCAGCTGGCGGCGAGGTGCGGATGAGCTTGTTGATCGTCTCGATCATGTGCACCGGGATGCGGATGGTGCGGGCCTGGTCGGCGATGGCGCGGGTGATGGCCTGACGGATCCACCACGTCGCGTACGTCGAGAACTTGTAGCCGCGGCGGTACTCGAACTTGTCGACGGCCTTCATCAGGCCGATGTTGCCTTCCTGAATCAGGTCGAGGAACTGCAGGCCGCGGTTGGTGTACTTCTTCGCGATGGAGACGACGAGGCGCAGGTTGGCTTCGATCAGCTCGCGCTTGGCCTTCTCGGCGTCCATGTCGCCCTGGATCATCTCGCGCTGCGTGCGCTTGAGATCCGTGATGGAGATGCCGGCGTCCTGCTCAACGCGCTCGAGATCGATGCGGCAGTTCTTCTGCTGGCGGCTGTACTCCTTCCGCAGCTCTTCGGACTTCGAGGCCTCGAACTTCGCGTCGAGCGACTTGATCTGGCGCTCGAGCGTGCGCATGGCGTCGACGGTCTTGTTGACCTTGTCGAGCAGGCGCTTCTTCTCGGCGTTGGTGTACTTCAGCTCGCGGATGATGCGGTTGATGTAGACGTGCTCGCGGCCGATCAGCCAGCGGGTCTTGCGCTGAAACTTAGCTTTGGCCTTCGCGTCTTTGCGTCCTTGGCCGTCGGGATTCTCGAGCTTCTCTTCGAGCGCCTGGATCTTCTTCTGGTGCTTGACGATGACGTCGATGCGGCCGACGGTAGCCCGGACGCGGGCCTGGAGAATCTCTTCCGTCAGCTCTTCTTCGTCGAAGGTGACCACTTCCTTGATGTTGCGCACGCCGCGGCGCAGGTCTTCGCCCAGGCCGACGATCTCGCGGATGACGATCGGCGAGCGGGAGATCGCCTTCATGACGCGGATCTGGCCGCGCTCGATGCGCTTGGCGATTTCGACTTCGCCCTCGCGGGTGAGCAGCGGGCACGGTGCCCATCTCGCGGAGGTACATGCGGACGGGGTCGTTGGTCTTCTCGAGGGTGCCGGGAGAGAGGTCGAGTTCGACGTCGTCGGACTCTTCGCCGGCCTCGGGCTCGTACTTGTCGCGGCTCGGAGCGTTCTTCGCCGGAGAGCACGTCGATGCCCTGGGTGTTGATGGTGGTCATCAGGTCATCGAGCTCGTCGGGCGAGGTGATGTCGCCGGGCAGCAGGTCGTTGACTTCACCGTAGGTGAGGTAGCCCTTTTCCTTGCCGGTGTCGATGAGCTTCTCTATGTCGTCTTCGTACTTGTCGATTTCTTCAGCCACGGGGATGCGCACTCCTGCAAGATTTTGTGGTGGTCGCCGGATCGAGTACAGGCAGACCCGTCCTAGGGTTGTTTCGAATCGGCAGGGAGTTAGGTTGCGGTGTCGACCGCGGTGGCAAGCCCGTTGACCTGCTGAGAGGTCAGGGCATTCAAAGGCACACGTCCCCTAGCGGATTTTAGAATACCACACTATTTAGACGGCAAAGCAGGCAAAAGGATTCAGCCCGGGGTAGCCCCGTTGTGGAGCTTGTCTTGTGCTCGTGTCGTCGCGATCGTGGACCTCGCCTGATCGGAATGGATGTCGCGATGGGGCGGCAGGCTCACGCAGGGTTGACATGCCAAAGCCGTCCGCACTAGAGTGTGGGGCGGTTTCACGCGGCCCACTCCTCCCCAACATCTCAACTCCCGTTCAAAGGAGGAATTGTGAACTCGAAGAACCGACCCTATCTGTCCGTGGGGCTTGCTTTGGCTCTGACCGTCGGGGCTCGTCCTTTGCACCTGAACGCGCAACAAACCTGGCGAGCTACGCTTGGCGCCCAGAGCAAGGACATGGCCCTGCAGGCTATGGCCTTCCTGCCGAACGAGCTCTGGATTCACGCGGGCGACAGCATCATGTGGACCTCTGGCAGCGGGGAGATCCATACTGTTTCCTTCTTCATCGCGGGCCAGCCCTTCATGGATTTCACGGTAGGCTGCCCGGGATATACACCCAGTGGGAGCAGCTTCAACGGGACCAAGTGCGTCAGTGCACCGCCGCTGGTCCAGGGCCAGAGCTACACGGTCAAGTTCCCTACGCCGGGCAATTACAAATTGCTGTGCCTGGTGCACCCACACATGACGGGCGTTATCCACGTGCTCCCAACATCTGCCACTCTGCCACACAATCAGTCGTTCTACGACGAGCTTGCCGAAAACCAGACCCACAGGATCCTGGCCGACGCTGACCGCCATAACGAGCACGACGGTCACGAAGCTATGGATCACGAGGGCGCGGACGACATGTTCTCGATGCAAGTCTTGCGCGGCAAGAACATCATTGCCGGAACGGGTGAGATCGCTTCCACTGCGGCCGGCTTCGAGTCTCTTTCCGTAATGCGTTTTCTACGCGGAACGGTTGAGATTCGAGTAGGCGACACGGTGCGCTGGACCAACCTGGATCCTGCCCTGCCTCACACGGTGACCTTTGGGACCGAGCCCGGGGATCCTTTCCCTCCCACGGCGAACGTCACACGGGAGGCAGACGGGTCGCTCCACGCGACGATCAACTCCACAAGTGACAGCGTGCACTCGGGTTTCCTGGGGGCGGCGCCGGAGGATCAGTCAGGCGTGCCTGTCACACCGCCGGGCACCACGGTGTTCAGCGTTACCTTCACGCACCCAGGGACGTACGACTACATTTGCGCACTCCACGACACGCTCGGGATGAAGGGCAAAGTGATCGTGCTGCCGTAACAAAGTGATGGTGTTGCGTTAGCGGCGGAGAGCCACACCCGGAACACGGTGTGGGCTCTCCGCGTCGCGTGCCATACCACGGGTGCGTTCGCCTTCTCGTCAGCGTTGTTCCTCAACGGGTGGACGGGTGGCGTTTCGCACGCCCGAGAGCACGGCGGCTGGGGACCGTCGTGTTACCGATCGTGTTCCCCGTCGTGGGTCTTACGGGCGGCAAGGTCTGCCGGCACGATGCCCGGCCGATGGAAGGGAGACCTCGGGTCGTCCGGCGCGGCTTATTCGCTTTCGAGTTCTGGCTTGGAGCGGCTCAGGCGGGCGAGGAGGCTGCGGGGGTGGATGGCGGGGGGGAACACGGTCATGCTCGCGAGGAATGCGGGGAAGGTGTCCCGGGAGATCCGGAGTGAGTTGGGGAGGACGTAGACGTTCATGATGACTTCGGACAGGACAAGCGAGGCAGCGGCTCCGTACAGGCCGTAGCGAGCGGGCGAGGAGGTAGGTGAAGAGGACGGTGATGCCCGTGCCCGCGACATACCAGGCCGCGAGGCTCTGATGCTGGTTGATGGCGGTAGCGAGGGTGGAGCTGGTGGACCACAGGGCGTAGAGGACGACGACGAAGAGCAGGATGCCGAGCAGGGGCCGCGACTGGGCGGGACGTGGCCCCCGGTCCAGTGGGTGAGGAACCAGGGGCCGAAGCCGAACATGGCGAGGACGACGAGGCAGGCGAGGATCAGGGCCATCTGGCAGGCACGGCGATGGAGGGTGCGGATGAGCGCCTCGTCGCGGGCGCCGTAGGCAAGGGAGAGCTCGGGCCAGAAGGTGTTGTTGACCATCTGGACCATCTGCAGGGCGACGCGGGAGACGGTGCGGGCGGAAGCGAAGACGGCGACGTCCACCGGGCCGAGGGCGTAGCCGACGGCGAGGAGTGTGCCCTGGAGGTTGAAGGCGTTGCCGATGGGAAAGCCCATGAAGGCGAAGGCCGGGCCAGCGAGCCGGCGGATCTCGCTGAAGCGGGCGTGGTACCAGCCGAAGCGGATCCAGGGGATGTCGCGGCGGACGAAGAGGCCGAGGGTAACGGTGCCGACGGCGTTGGCGACGGCGAAGACGAGGGCAGTAGTGCGGGGCCCGTAGCCGAGCATCACAGGGGCAATCATCGCGGCGAAGGCGGCGAGCGCGATCATGCTCTTGAGGAAGGAGCCGTAGGGGTAGCGGGCGACGCAGGTGTAGGCGGCGCCCATGAGCTGTTCGAACTGGCCGAGCAGGACGGAGATGCCGAGATAGAAGATGATCCACTTGGCGTCGGACTGGCTGATGGCGTGGATGGGGAGGAAGCGGGCGACGGGCATGAAGTAGAGGACGGGCGCGAGCAGCAGGGCGGTGACGGCACAGATGATCGCGATGAGCCACCAGCAGCTTTGGAAGACGCGCAGCGCGCCTTCGCGATCGCCGGCCGAGGCGAGCATGGTCATCTCGTTGGAGGCGACGTTGCCGAAGCCGATGTTGGAGAAGGCGAGGTAGCTGGGTACCGCGTTCACGATGAGCCAGTCGCCGTATACCGTGGTCGCCCAGAAATGGAAGAAGACCGGGACCTGGATGAGCTGGATGACGGTGTTAGCCAGCTTGGCGATCCAGTTGGAGGCGAAGCCGAGCAGGAGGCGGCGCTTGGTGCTCGTGTCGATACCGCTACCCTCCGTGCTGTGTGATTGATCCCTGCGTTGTCGTGTCGTCCCGGCGTAACAAAGCAAAACGTCATGAGGCGTGACAGGGCGCAGCCTTCCAAGGACTGCCGAGATGACTTTGATTTTACCAACCCGCGGAGGCAGAAAAGGTTTTGCCCACAGCGGTGCTTTTCAGAGATCTAGCGAGCGCGGAGGGCCCGGTCGATCTCGATCTTTTCCGTAAACAGTCGTTCGACAGTGGCCTGGTCGCCGCGGCGGTCCGCTTCCGCGATCTCGGTGCGGAGTTCGCGCTGGCGGCGCTCCAGCCGTCGTCGCTCCAAGGTGTGGAGGGCGCCCTCCACATCCGCTAGTTGGCTGAGCCGGATCGGAGGGAGCGGATTCGTGCAGGGCGGAGGCGAGCTGAGCGCGGAGCTCGATGGTGGATGCGGCGTCGAGCGGGTTCGGCGGCGCAGGCGCGTTGGCGAGGGTCTCGAGCAGGTCCGCGGAGGCGAGGTCTGCGTAGGCTGCGCGGTTTCCGGCGAGCGATGTTGCGACGAGTTGCCGCGCGGGGTGGTGCTCGGGAAGGGTCAGGGCACGGAGGAGGATCCGCTCGCTTTCGGTGAGCGGCTCCGCGCGGTGCTGAGGGACGCTGGCGACGCGGGCGGCGGCAGCCTGTTTGAGCTCCTGGCGCATAAGGGCGGAATCGATGCCGAGCTTCTGGGCAGCATCTTCGGCGAACTCTGAGCGCTGGATGGGGTTGGGCATGCTGGCGGATGTGGGGGAGGAGGAAGTTGAGCGCTTTGACTTTGGCGTCGCCGGTGCGTGGGGGGAAGAGCTGACGCGCACGCTCGATCAGGTAGTCCGAGTAGCGCCGCGCCCCGCGCAGGGCCGCTCCGTAGGCGGCGATGCCCTGTTCGCGGACGAAGCGGTCCGGGTCCAGGCCGCCGTCAAGCGTAGCGATCTTCACGTCGAAGTCCTCCGCGGTCAGCAGGCTGATGGATTTTTCGGTGGCGGCCGCGCCCGCGGTGTCGGGATCGAAGTTGACGAGGACGCGTTTGGTGAAGCGGGCGATCTGGCGCACCTGCATTTCCGTGAAGGCCGTGCCGGAGACGGCAAGCACGTTGTGGATGCCGGCCATGTACACGGAGATGCAGTCCATCTGGCCTTCGACGAGGATGACGAAGTCGTCCTTGCGCATCTGCGCCTTGGCCTTGTCGAGATTGAACAGCACCTGGCCCTTGGAATAGAGCGGCGGTCTCGGGCGAGTTCAGGTACTTGAGGCGTCCTTTTCGTCGGGGTCGAGGGCGCGCGCCGTGAACGCGATGATCTTGCCCGCCTCGTTCGCGATAGGAAAGGTGATGCGCCTTGCGGAAGCGGGCGTACATGGGCCCGGCGACCGTGTTGCCAGCCCCGTCGGTCTGCTCCTTGGCGGAGAAGAGTCCGCTGGCGCGGATGGCCTCTTCCGGGAAGTGGGCGTGCAGCGCGTCGCGCATGTGGTTGAAGTCATCCGGCGCGTAGCCGATGCGGAAGGTCTTCACCGTCTCGGGCGAGACGCCGCGGGTGGTCAGGTACTCGCGGGCCCGTGCCGCCTCGGGGGAGCGAAGCTGGGCTTCGAAGTACTGGGTTGCGGCCTCGTGGATGTCGAGAAGCTGGCGCCGCAGACCGGCTTCGCGGGCCTCCTCCGGCGAGTTGAACTCGCGCTTCGGCAGCGGGATGCCGGCCTTCGTCGCGCACCGCGCGGACCGCCTCGGGGAAGCTGAGGCCATCCATCTTCATCACGAAGGTGAAGACGTCGCCCTTCTCATGGCAGCCGAAGCAGTAGAAGTAGCCGTGCGCGGCGTTGACGGAGAAAGAGCCTGTCTTCTCCTTGTGGAAGGGGCACAGGCCGGTGAAGTTCTGGGCGCCGGATTTGCGCAGCTTCACGTACTCGCCGACGATGCGAACGATGTCGGCCTGCTGCTTGACGGTTTGGGCGAAGTCGTCTGCCATGGGCGCGGGGCCGGAGCTTCCGAGTTTAGACGAGTGGTGGGCTGATACACTCCGCGAATGAGAGCGGCTTTGGTCCAATTAAGAATCTCTGGTTTGCTGGCGGCTGTATTGTTTGGGCTTGGTGGCGTGGCTGCGGCGCAGCAGCCTGGCGGCACGCAGCCGGACCCGACGGAACAGTTGTTGCAGCGGCTGGCGGATGCGCCTGGGCCTCCGGGAGCGGAGGAGCCGGTGCGGGCGATCATGGCCTCCGAGATGAAGCCCTTTGTGACCGAGCCGATCCGGTACGACGGCATGGGATCGCTGATTGCGCAGCAGGGAAAGTCTGGTCCGCGCATCATGATCGACGCGCATATGGATGAGCTGGGCGGGATGGTGCGGCGGGTTACGCCGAACGGGTTTCTGACAATGCAGATGCTGGGCGGCTGGCTGGACCAGGCGCTGGTGGATCAGCGCTGGGTCATCATCGGATCAAAAGGGCCGGTGCGCGCGGTGACGGGTATACGGGACATCCACGTGATTCCGCTCGAGGACCGCGGAAAGGTCTTTCCGCGCGACTCGCATGTTCCTCGACATCGGAGCAAAGAACGCGCAGGAGGCTGCGGCCATGGGTGTCGAGCCGGGCGATCCCGTGGTGCCGGACTCGCCCTTCGTGGCGATGAACGGTACCGGAAACTACCTGGGCAAGGGATGGGACGACCGCGTGGGCTGCGCGGTTCTGATAGAGGCGATGCGGCGCACGGCGAAGCTGCCGCATGCGAACCAGCTCTTCTATGTGGCAACCACGCAGGAGGAGGTGGGACTGCGCGGCGCCCGGACCGCGGCCCAGACCGTGAAGCCGGATATCGGCATCGCAATCGAGGGCGGGATCACCGGGGATACCTTTGCGGGCCACCCCGAGGAGACGCAGGCCAAGCTCGGCGCGGGGCCGGGGATGTTCCTGTATGACACAAGCACCATCGCCAATCGCAAGATGGTCGCCCTGGTAAAGAAGACGGCGGCGGCCAAGGGTCTGCCGCTCCAGGCGGATCTCGTCCAGGGGTACGGCGACGACTCCGCGGAGTTGCAGACGACCAACGGCGGAACTCCGACGGTGAACCTTGTGGTGCCGGTGCGGTACACGCACTCCCATAACGGGATCATGAACCGGCAGGACTTCGACCGGATGGTGGATCTGGTAGTTGCGTTGGTGACCGAAATGGATGCGGCGAGCGTGGAGCAGTTGCGGGATTTTACGCCGAAGCCTTGAGCTGGTTCCGACGGCACGTGCTATGGAGAGTTGAAGAACGCGATCCGAGTTCCTTTCGCGAAGCTTGGACTCAGGATGTGTACGGACACGGCGCTGCTGGACTTGGATGAGTTGCTGCGGCGTGGCAGGCGCGGGTGCGCGAACGAAAGTGGCATGGTCTCCGCTCTGGAAGACGCCGAGTGTGGCAACTTGAGCAGCGAGTCGGGGTTGGGGTGTGTGTGACGCCGGGCGCTTCAGTTCCGGGCTCATTTAGTGACGGCGGACGATGCCGCCGCACATGTCTCTACCTATGGAGTGGCACGTATGACACGACTTTCCTCCCCCAATCGGCTGCGGATTCTTCTAGCGGCTCTTGTTCTTTCGTTGGCGCCGGCGGCAGCATCGGCCGGGGTCTTTGTCTCGGTCTCCATCGCTCCCCCGGCGTTGCCCGTTTACGTGCAGCCGGTCTGCCCGGGAGACGGCTATCTCTGGAATCCGGGCTACTGGGCGTATGGACCCGAGGGCTACTACTGGGTTCCGGGAGTGTGGGTGCGTCCCCCGCAGGTCGGTCTTCTGTGGACGCCAGGCTACTGGGGCTGGGGCGGTGGCGCGTACCTGTGGCACGCGGGGTACTGGGGCCCACACGTTGGCTTCTACGGCGGCATCAACTATGGATTCGGATACGGCGGCACAGGGTTTGTCGGAGGCCGCTGGAATGGGGGCGTCTTCGCCTACAACACTGCGGTCGTGAACGTGAACCGCACGGTCATCCACAATACCTACGTGGAAAACGTCCACGTGACGAACGTAAATGTGACCAACGTGCATACCAGCTTCAATGGCGGCAACGGCGGTGTTCCCGCGCAGCCGAGCCCGCAGGAGACCCAGTGGTCGCGTGAGTCGCACGTAGCTCCCACGGCAGAGCAGCAGCAGCACCTGACGCTGGCGCACGCCGATCACTCCAACTTTGCTTCGGCCAACGGTGGACATCCCCAGAACGCCGCGGTGCCGACGGTGGGTGCGCGGGTCTACAACCAGCAGCAACGGATCGGACAGGGCGTTCAGAGCGGCCAGCTAACGCCGCGGGAGACCGGAAATCTCGAGAACCGGGAGTCCAGCATTCACCAGCAGGCCCAGGCGGATCGAGCGGCCACCGGTGGAAGACTCAGCCCGCAGGAGCGCCAGGGGATCAACCAGCGGCAGAACAACGTAAGCCGGTCGATCAATCAGGACCAGCATAATAGCGCGACGGAGGCGCGTCCTGCGCCGCGTGCCGAAGGTGGACGGGAAGGCGGCGGCGAGCGTCCGCGCTGACGTTTCGTTGACGACAATGGGGCAGAGAGGAGTGGCCGGCATGATTGCCGGCCACTGCCCGTCCACGAGGAAGATGCGGAAGTCGGGGGGAAGCACGGCGTAAAATCATCCTCAGCCATGGTCTTCGTACTGGATAACTACGACTCGTTCACCTACAACCTGGTCCAGTATCTGGGCGAACTCGGGGCTGAGATCGTCGTCCGCCGCAACGATGAACTCTCGCCGGAGGACATTGAGGCGATGCTGCCGGAGCGGATTCTGATCTCGCCCGGGCCGTGTACGCCGCAGGATGCGGGGATCTCGATTGAGCTGATCCGGCACTTTGCGCGGCGTGCTCAGGAGGGCGGGCCGAGAATTCCGATCCTGGGGGTGTGTCTCGGGCACCAAGCGATTGGGGCGGCGTTTGGCGGCGAGGTGACGCGGGCTTCGAAGCTGATGCACGGTAAGACGAGCGAGGTGGAGCACGACGGGCGCACGATCTTTGCCGGTATTCCTTCGGTGATGACGTGCACGCGATATCACTCGCTGATTGTGTCGGAGCAAGGCTTTCCCAAGGAGCTCGAAATTTCAGCGCGGGCGGACAGTGGTCCGAGAGCGAAGAGCGACGGGACGATCATGGCGTTGCGGCATCGCGAACTTCCGATTGAGGGTGTGCAGTTCCATCCTGAGAGCGTGCTGACAACTCATGGCAAGACGATCATCGCCAACTTTCTCAAGATGTAGGCTGTACCTATGGTGCTCGGTTCGCAGACCTGTTCGGCCACTCGGATGCTCGCGGTGGTTTGCTTGAGTGTTCTGGTTGGGGGGAGTTCTGCAGCCAACTTCGCGGATGCCCAGCAGTTGATCGGGTATGTAGCGACGAAGGACGCGGACGTTTCCGGCACGCCCGACGTGATGGATGGCCATGCGGTGCTGGCGGGCTCGGTGGCGGTGACAGCGAAGGACCACACCGCGCCGATCACGCTCGGGCGGGGTGGGACGTTGCGGGTGTGTCAGACGTCCGTGCTGCATTTGACGCAGAGCCGGGCGACTCCTTCCGCGGCGCAGCTGGCCTCCCCCCTGCTTCTGTCGCTGGATCGCGGAGCGATCGAGGTGCGGATGCAGGCGACGCCGACGGACGCTTTGATGACCCCTGACCTACGCTTCACGATTCGAGCGGCTGGGCCTCTGGATTTGCGTCTGCGTGTGGCGCGCAATGGCGACACGTGCGTGGAGAACCGCGGGCCGGGTGCGCCTACGCTGGCGGTGTCCGACCCGTTTGGCGGGTCAAGCTACCAGGTGAACTCCGGGCAGCATGTCCTGTTCGAGCACGGCAGCTTGCGCGAGGTGGTGGATCAGGAGGCGACGGCCTGTGGATGTCCGGAGCCGGGAATATCGCTGGCCGACGCGCTGGTTGCGTCGGGTTCAGGGGGTAAGAGTTCTACCCCCGCTGCAAAAGCGAGTGCGCAGCATCCATTTCCAGCAGCGGTGAGTGAAGGGCTCGCGCCGACGCCTGAGGTTCCGCAGGCACCACCGGGCGAGGTCCACACCCAGGTGAGCGAGACGATGACGTACAACGCCACGCAGCCTGCCGCGCCCACCCCTCCGCCGGTGGTGGCTTCGCCAGGGGTGGCTGGGGAGGTGAGCCCGCCGCAGCGCCGGGGCGTAAGGCATGCGATTGGACATTTCTTCAAGAGGATCTTCGGGCGCGAGTAGTGCCTGCCTGGGCTTAAGCCTGAAGACCTTAGTCGTCGTCGGGTTGGCCCGAGTTTGGCTGCTCGAGGAAGAACCGGGTCGAGTGGTTGGTGTGGACCGCGTCGTAAGGGGTGGGCGGCTGCGTGTAATCGAAGCAGTCGTGCAGGTCGTCCGCGGTGGCGTCCCGCGTTCCCAGGGAGGGCAGGTTGAAGGTTTCTTCGATGTAACGGAGGAAGCCGCTGGCCTCGTGGGTGACGTGGGATACGTATCCACGCCGGGCGTACGGTGAGACGACGATCAGGGGTACACGGAAGCCGAGGCCCATGTCGTCGGTCTGGGGTGGCGGGACGTGGTCGTAGAAGCCGCCCCAGTCGTCCCATGAGATGAAGATGGCAGTGGAGTTCCAGAAGGGGCTTTGGCCTATGGCGTTGACGAGGCTGGCGACCCAGTCGGGCCCCTGAGACGGGGCCCCGGGGTGGTCCGAGTTGTTGAAGGCGGGGACGACCCACGTAACCTGGGCGAGTTTGCCGGCAGCGATGTCGGTGAGGATCTGGGTCTCGGGCGAGATAACGTCAGATTTCCAATGCGCGCCGAAGCGGATATGGCGGATGGCTTGAAACGCGGAGAGCAGGAAAAAGCTGTCGCTGGCGGGGCCCGGCGCGTAGTAACGCCACGAAACGCCGCGGGCATCGAGCAGGTCCGCCATGGTGGTGTAGTCGAAGCAGGGGTAGACGCCGGGAAGATCTGTGCCGTTCGGACCGATCAACGCAACGCGTGCGGTAGGCGGAGCGTCGCAGCCCCAGATGGAGCCGGAGGGGTTCTCGGAGGCGCCGCCTGACTGTCCCGCAATCATGTACTGGTGGGCGACAAAGCTGGGACCACTGTTGGACTGGAACATCCTGTCGCCAAGGGTGAAGCGGCTGGCCAGGTCCCAGTACGGCTGGACCTCTTTGCGATCGAGGTAAGAGTAGGGAAACGCCGTTCCACCCGAAGCGAAGCCGTCCATTTTCCCGTTGTTCCACTGGCGCCACCAGTTCGCGTGGGAGTGGTCGATGTCGGGGCCGTTTCCAAGTGGAGTGACGCTGAGCTTGATCTTCGCTCCGTTGCTCAGGCCCGTTGTGACGGTGTCCGCTCCGGGGAATCCGTTGAACATGTGGTCGAAGGAGCGGTTCTCCTGCATGATGATGACGACGTGCTGAATCGGGCCGGCCGCGGGAACGATATCCGAGTTGCATCCGGTGCCGAAGCCGAACAGGAGAGAAGCCGAAAAGGCGAGAGATACTCGACGTAGGCGCGACATGGGAGTGCTCCGGGGAGTGGACCAGGACTTCAGTAAGTCAAAGTCCAGTGGAGCACAAGCATGTAACTCCGGTCTGCACAAATACACGGCCCGGTCACTGCTCTTTAGTCATCTGCTGTGAGTTACCCACCCCGCGTGACGCGCTCGGTTGGTACTTGCAAACTCACTCGGGAAGTCGAAGCTGCGCGTAGTCGCGGCCAGTGAGGAGGCAGAGCGCTTCGACGACGAGGTTGTGGTCGTCGCGCTGTGGCAGTCCCGAGACGGTGACGCAGCCGACGATGCCGGCAGACGCGACATGGATGGGAAAGCTGCCTCCGTGAGCGGCGTAGTCCTCCTCGGGAAGGTTGTAACGGGTGCCGAAGCTGCGGCCGTCCTGCTCGAGCAAGCGGCCCACGTGGTAGGAGCTCTTGTGAAAGCGGCCGACGACATGGGCTTTGCGCGCGACCCAACGCGGGTTGTCGGGCGTAGTGCCCGCGAGAGCGCAGAAGAAGAGCGGCTGGTCAGGGTCGCCGAAGCGGCGTACGTCGATGACCAGGGGAAGGCCGCGGGCGAGTGCGAGGTCTCGGACGAGGCAGCCAAGCTGCCAGGCGACCTCAGGCGAAAAAGAGTTCAGTGTGAGGGTGCTTTCCTGGAGGACGATGCGGGCGATGTCTTCAGCGATAGGCATAGGTGGGCGTACCTGAGGGGCGCCTCCCCAAGGCTACCGTAGACGCTCGTCGCAGACGAGTGCGACTGGTGTGAGCCGGACAGTCCCGTCGGGGGACACGGTGGTTTTCCTTGACATAGCGGGAGCGGGTACGCCATGCTTGGATTCTGGGCCCGTACGCGAAACACAAGCGACGGCTCGCGCGCGTCTTAATGCTCTGCAATTACCGCTCGGAGCAGGCGGCTTATGTCTGCAGCCGCCGATTTCCCTTTGAATGATTGTGCCTGCCACGCGGTATTAGTTGGGATGCGGGGCTTCGGGCCGGTGCGGGCGACTGGCAGCAAGTTGAACGAAGGACAGGTTTTGATGCAAGGTTTGCTAGGAAATTCCGGAACGCTGTTGTTTCCGCTGCTGATGTTTGCGGCCCTTTACTTTCTGATGATTGCGCCGAATCAGCGCAAGCAGAAGAAGTGGCAGGAGATGCTGGGCCAGCTGAAGAGTGGCGACCGCGTGACCACCAGTGGCGGCGTACGCGGGGTCATTGTCTCCGTAAAGGATGACGTTGTTCAGCTCCGCGTTGCGCCGGACAACATAAAGCTGGAGTTTGTGAAGAGCTCTATCGCAAGCGTAACAACGCCTGATGAACACTAAACACGAGCTGCCTGGTCTGCACGACCGGGCGTTTCACCCGAGGACGTTTCAGGGAACATGAGCAAGAATCTTACCGGCAAGTTAGCGTTCATTATCGCCATCCTGGTGGTCTTCTGTTACGGGATCTTCGGCATCCCGCATGGCGGGCTCAGGCAATCACTCACCGACCGTATTCACCTCGGGCTCGACTTGAAAGGCGGCATTCACCAGGTGCTGCGTGTGCGTGTAGCGGAGGCGATGGGTTCGACGACCGACCGCGATGTGCAGCGCATCCAGGCGGATCTGCAGAAAGCCGGGATCACAGGAGCGACCGTGGCGAAGCTCGATCCGGCGGCCCATCCTGACGTTATCACCGTTTCGGGGGTGTCTTCGGCCCAGGCCAGCAATGCCCGCAGTGTACTTGGGGGCAACGACTACAGCACCTACGATCTCGGGACAAATGCGGACGGCAGCGAAAAGCTGACCATGAAGCCGGGCGCAATCCGGGATCTGAATGCCCGTACGCTGCAGCAGTCCATTGAGACAATTCGCGAGCGAGTGGACACGTTGGGCGTTTCCGAGCCGCTGATTCAGCAGTACGGTCTTGGCGACAACGAGATTCTGTTGGAGCTGCCGGGCATAGACGATCCGGGTAAGGTGGAGGACGCGATCAAATCCACCTCCAAGCTCGCTGTGTACGCGGTGGTCAGCGGCCCCTACGAGAGCGACCAGGCGGCCCTTACTGCGTTGAACGGCAACGTTCCGCCGGAAGACCAACTGGTCCACGGCAGCGCCACGTCCAACGCCCCGGACCAGGTGTGGCTGCTCGAGCGCGCGAGCGAGGTGGAGGGCACAGATTTCCGTGACGCGCAACCGTCAACAGACGTGAACGGACGGCCTGACCTCTCGTTCACGCTTACGACCGAAGCTGGCGACCGATTCTATAAGTACACTTCCGCGCACTCGCGGGACTCCTCGACTCCGGGTTCTATGGCTATCGTACTTGGAGGCAAGGTGAAAGAGGTCGCGTCAATCAACTCGGCGATTCGCGACCGCGGACAAATTGAGGGCAGCTTCTCGAAGGCGGAGGTCGACAACCTTTCGTTGATGCTGCGCACCGGCGCGCTGCCTGCAACAATTGACACGCTTGAGACCCGCACCGTGGGCCCGTCGCTTGGCGCTGCGTCGATCCGGCAAGGTGTTGTTGCCGCGGTGGCCGGCATGCTGGCCGTCATGGCATTCATGCTGATCTACTACCGCGGGGCGGGCATTAACGCGGACCTCGCGCTGCTGCTGAACCTGATCATCCTGCTCGGGTTTATGGGGTTCAGCGGAGCAACGCTGACGCTGCCAGGCATTGCGGGCGTAATCCTCACCATTGGTATGGGCGTGGATTCAAACGTGCTGATCTTTGAGCGTATTCGCGAGGAGATCAATACGGGCAAGTCTGCTGCGGCTGCTGTGCAACAGGGCTTTGCGCACGCTTGGATCACAATTGTGGATACCCACGTCACCACCATCGTTTCGGCAGCTATCCTGTTCCTCTTCGGGACCGGGCCGGTGAAGGGGTTCGCTGTGACCTTGACCTTCGGTCTCCTCGCGAACCTCTTTACGGCGGTGTTTGTTTCGCGCCTGATCTTCGACACCATCCTGTCGAAGAAGGAGCGCGGCGCGGCGCTTTCGATCTAGGGTCGCAGCCCGTACTAAAGGCCGGCAGCAAAGAACCTGACCTACAGTAACTGAGTATTGGAGTCGCAAGTGGAATTGTTTCGCAATGCAAATGTCGACTGGCTCGGAAAGAAGTGGTATTTCCTCGGCTTTTCGCTGATCTTCTCCGTGGCCGGCGTGCTAAGCATGCTGTTCTGGCACCACATTCCGCAGGGTGTGGACTTTAAGGGCGGCACCCAGATCCAGGTGCAGTTCGCCAGCACACCCAGTGAGGACCACATCCGGCAGGCGCTCGATCGCGCGGGAGTCAAGAACTATACCGGCCCTTCGCGCATCAGCGACCCCACGGGCGGGGCGGCGAACATGGAAGTGATCTCCCTGCCGGAGTCCGGAGACCAATCGCACGACGTGGGCCGGGAGCAGGTGGAGAACGCTCTGCGTGCGAACTACCACGACTCTGGGTTTACGATTCAGCAGGTCGACATCGTGGGACCGACGGCGGGCAAGCAGCTGCAAAAGCAGGCAGCCTGGGCGACGGCGTACTCGCTGATGGGGATGCTCGTATACCTCTGGTTCCGCTTCGAGTTGATTTACGGCCTGGCAGCGGTGGTTGCAGTCTTCCATGACACGCTGATCACCGTAGGCGCGTTCAGCCTGACCAATCAGGAGATTACCCTGACGGTGCTCGCTGCCATCCTGACCCTTATCGGATATTCGATGAACGACACCATCGTGGTCTTCGACCGGATACGCGAAAACCTGGCGAATGCACGACGCGAGTCGCTGACGGACGTCGTGAACCGAAGCATCAACCAAACGCTGAGCCGAACGGTAATTTCTTCCGGGCTAACGTTTCTTACTGTCCTCAGCCTGTATCTCTTCGGCGGCGCCGTGCTCCACGGCTTCTCGTTCGCCCTCGTCGTCGGAATCCTTATCGGTACCTACTCGTCGATCGCTGTCGCCGCACCTATGCTGGTGGCTTATCAGGATTGGCGCAAGTCGCAGGGCAAAGCAGCAACACTGCCCGCCAGGCGTGCTCGCGCCTAAGCAGAGGGTAGCTGTTCAGGGAAAATGCCCGGAAGTCGAAACGACTCCGGGCATTCGTCCGTGGCTCAATGGACTCAGGAACTTAGCGGCGATTGGAATGCTGTGGGAACATTCGAAGTCGGCGCGGTGTCTAACGCTATATAAGTTTCGTTCCAGTGAGGCCTTCCATGTTCGAAGATTCATTGATGGAATCCGGCGGAAAGATCAAGACCAGGTCTAAGTACTGGATGATCGCGACGTTTGTGTTCAACGGCGCAATTCTGGCGACAATGATCCTGATTCCGCTGCTGTATCCTGAGGCGCTACCGAAGACGGCCATGACGGCGATGTTGTCGGCACCCCCACCACCCCCACCACCGCCCCCTCCTCCGCCTCCTGCACAGATCATCAAGCCTATCAAGATGGTTTCTGAGATCGACCAAGGGCTGCATGCCCCGACCAAGATTCCCAAAGACATCAAGATGGTCAAGGAAGATGCCGCTCCGCCGCCACAGATGGCCGGTGTGGCCGGCATGTCCGGCATGAGCGGCGGCAGCGCAGGCGGCGTGCTTGGCGGCGTCATGGGCGGCATGGGGAGTGGCCCAGCGGTGGCGGTTCGCGCAACCCCGGCGAAGCCCACCGGCCCAGTGCGTGTCTCTGCCGGTACAGTTGCCGGAACGGCTATCTCGCAACCTCAACCCGTATATCCGCCTATCGCAAAGGCAGCGCATGTACAGGGCACTGTGGTCTTGCATGCCATCATCTCGAAGACTGGCGCGATCGAAAAGCTCCAGGCGATCAGCGGTCCCCAGATGTTGCAGGGCGCTGCCATGGACGCGGTACAACGTTGGCGGTACAAGCCATATCTTTTGAACGGCGAGCCCGTCGAGGTTGATACCACCATCAACGTAAACTTCACCTTCGGCGGCGGCTAGGTCGATGAATTGGCGGCAGACTACAACGCCGTGCAACTCCCGTAGGATGTTCTGACCGCGACCGCTTGCATTACATCTAAATTGATCGGATGCGTTTCAACCGTTTCACCGATACCAGGAGGAAAGACTCAGTGATTCTCGCTCAGCTCACCACACTCGCCCACGTTCACGCACCCCTCGCCATGTTGTTTCAGGAGCCGACGGTTGGCTTCAGCCCCTTGCAGCTCTGGGGCAACATGGGAGCCCTTGCGAAAGCGGTCGTTATCGTTCTGTTTATTATGTCGATCTGGTCCCTGGCTGTGATCATCGACCGCGCTTTGTATTTCAATGCGGCCCGCAAGCAGTCCCGCGAGTTTGCCCCCAAGGTCGCCGGAGCCCTCAAAGAGGGTCGTCTGGATGAGGCGATCAAACTTGGCGATCGCAGCAAGAAGTCCCATCTCGCGGAGGTCGTTACCGCCGGCTTGCAGGAGTTCCGCTCGTTCGGTTCAGGTGGCGCCATCACTGACGAGCAGGTTGAAAGCTCGCAGCGTGCACTCGAGCGCTCTGAAGCAATCGTTCACGCCAAGCTGAAGCGTGGTCTCGGAGGACTTGCAACCATCGGGTCGACCGCACCATTCATCGGGCTGTTCGGGACCGTGGTCGGTATTTTGAATGCCTTCCAGCAGATCGCCACCCAGAAGACTTCCGGTATCGGCGCAGTAGCTGGCGGTATCTCGGAGGCCCTGGTAACGACGGCGTTCGGTCTTCTGGTCGCGATCCCGGCCGTGATGACCTTCAACTACTTCACGAACAAGGTCGAAGCGTTCGACGTGGAGATGGACAACAGCTCGTCCGAACTCGTGGATTACTTCATCAAGCAGAGCCACCGGTAGACAGCAAGTAGATACTCTCGGCGAGAGTCAATGTTGGGCAGTTGGACGGTTGCTGGCGAGCAGCCGTCCCACTGCCGGAAACCTCTCGCTGGCCGATGACGCAAGCCTTACCGGACGGAGTTTACGCAATGGGAATCAACAAGCGAGACGAAGGCAAGAAAGTAAACTCGAACATCAACGTCACGCCGATGGTGGACGTAATGCTCGTTCTGCTGATCATCTTCATGGTTATTACGCCCATGTTGAACAACAAGGTCAACGTGGACCTGCCGAAGGCCGACGCGGCCAAGGTGATGGAAGACGCCAACAAGGAAGACGCTGTAATCGTGGCGGTGACCCGTGACGGCAGAACGTACCTCGGGGGGGATGTCACCTCCATCGACGACCTCGGAACCAAGATCTCGGCCAAGCTCGAAAACAAGACTAGCAAGCAGGTCTACCTCCGGGCCGATGTTCGCGCCAACTACGGCAAGGTCATGGATGCAGTGGATGGAATTCGCACTGCCGGGGTGAGCGAACTGGGTCTCCTTACGGAGAAGCGCGACACAGATACGCCGGTTAAAAAATAAGCAGACGCAGAGCCGGCGACATAGTCGGCCGGCAGCATAGAGGAGATTGAATATGGGAATGGGCGGTGGTGGTGGTACAGGACATGCGGTTTCGGAGATTAATGTAACGCCGCTGATTGACGTTCTTCTGGTCCTTCTGATCATCTTTATGGTCATCGTGCCGGTAACGCCGAAGGGGCTTGATACGTTGATCCCGCAGCCACCCAAGAACAAGACGAACGACACGCCCAACGACCGCACGATTGTGGTCCAGGTATTGTCGAACGGCGCAGGTGAGCCCTCGTACAAGATCAACGAGACAGCCTTTAACAAATCCCAGATCGAGCCGCAGTTGGCCTCTATTTTCGCGACACGCCAGGAAAAGGTGATGTTCGTGAAAGGTGACAAGGATCTCGACTTTTCTAAGATCGCCGAGATCATCGATTACGGCCATCAGGCTGAAGTGGACAACATCGGTTTGATCACCCCCCGCGTCGAAGCAGGCCAGTAAGAAATTCGGGTGACCTGTCCGACTCTGCGAAGCACAGAGACTCGGACAGGTCGATCTGATTCAAGGTCGCGGTACAGCCTAGGATGGCTGCTCACACGCGTTGTTCCGGTCCTCTTGGATTGCTCTCGACCTAAAGAATTGCTACATGGGCGCGGAATGGATCGGTATCCTCCCTTTCTGCGGAACGCTGCGCGGTCTGGTTCGGAGCTTGCGATCCGCTTACGGCTGGCTACGCTTTAGCTGGGTGGCTTCCTCGAGTGCATATGAAGGCGACACGGCCCGCTTCGTCGCTGCTATTCATGAGCGAATCGCGACAGTTCGGAACGGGTGTAGCCGGTCGCTGGTAAACTCAGAGAGACAGCGTCACTCGGCGCCTCACATTCTTCCCGCGCCTGCGGGAGCTCCCGAAAGAAGATCAAAGGCAGTGGATCAGCAGACTAGAGTAGCTCTAAAGCAGGACCAGTTCGTTACCACCACATCCCACGGGCTCGAGTGGGCAAGCGAAAATCGTCGTTCCGTGATGATCAGTGCGGCTATTTTGCTCGCGATGATTCTGTTAGTTGTCGTCGCGGCGGTGTTTTACAACAGTCGCTCACAGGCGGCGACAGTTGCGTTTGGGAATGCGATGCAGGCCTACCAGACGCCGCTCGCAGTTCCGGGCCAGCCCGTCCCCCCGGGCGTGAAGACTTATGGCTCGGCCGCCGAACGTGCTAAGGCTGCCAACCTTCTCTTTCTGGAAGTGGCCGACAAGTACGGCATGACTCCAGATGGCAAGAATGCGCGTTACTTTGCGGGGCTGACCGAAATCGAAGCTGGACAAATCTCTCAGGCTGAGGACACGTTGAAGAAGATCGCCGCCGGCTGGAACTCCGACCTCGGGGGTTTGGCGAAGCTCTCGCTGGCGGATCTGTATCGCACCAACGGAAGGTATCCCGAAGCAATCGATCTTCTCAACCAGCTTGGCCGCAAAACCGACAACGACGGTACCGGCAGGGCTCGCGAGGCTTCAACTTGCCGACCTGTACGAGGCGCAGGGCAAGACGCGCAGACGCACGCGCTTCTATGCCAAGCTGAAGGACACCGACGCTAAGGGAGTCGCCGGAACGATCGCCGCGGAGAAGCTGAATCCCACTGCCCGCCCCAGCGCGGTAGAGGCGGGTCAGCAAGGCCTCCCGGTGCATGTCGCTAGTGCTCGTCAGCAGTGCGGACGCAGGGAAGCGGCACGATCGCTGACCACGGAGTCGGCAAATATCGACGGCAGCCTGCGATCGGACAGACTCCACTGTCTTCCACTGATCCTTGGCCAGCGGCTCCGGTATCCACTTCGGTAGGGACATGCCCAGATACTCGGCGAGTGCAGCGGCGGCCGGTTCGTATAGGGCACGCAGCGCGCGCAGTCTGGCCGGAGCATTCGGATCGCCACAGAGTTGTATTCCCGATATCGTCAGTTTCTTGCAGAGACTATCGAAGTCCGGGGGATCGAGCCGGCTCGGCTCACCGCGGGCTTCGATCTCTTTTTGTCGTGCTTCCAGATGGAACACATGGCCCAGATCCACCAGCGCATGACGCGCCATGGCGAACGTGAGCTGCGCCTGACGAGATGCCTGTCCCGGTACAACCGAGATAAGAGCGCGCACGTATCCAGCACCGCGTCAGGGCGGAAAGCCAGCTCTGGTTGTCGTGCTGCGAGCGGTAGTAGCAAAGGATCGGGTAAGAGACGTGCGACTCCAGTATCTCCGCCGACCAGCGTTCCCACTCCGCCAAGCAGCGCCACTAAGCGCGTCCTGCCCTCCGGGAAACGCATGGCGGCGCAGCAGCTCGGCCGAGGTGGGCGGAGAGCCTGCGCGGCCGTCCAGCATGGCGACGGACACCTCGCGGTGAGAAAAAGCGCCGTACAGCACCGGCACGTACCCGATCACAAGCGCGACAAAGCCAAGTCCTGTGCCCGCCTCGATCACAATGAGTGTGCGGGCGGCGAGGCTGCGCGGCGACAACGTCGCCGAGGCCAAGCGTGAACAGTGTCGTTCCGCTCACGTAAAGGTCGGTCCAAAGATGCGCTCGGAGGCAGGGGGCGTATCAGTGCGCCTGTAGCCTCCGAAAACGGCGACCCAATTGCGAAATAGAGACAGTCCGAAGCCGGTGACCAACAACACCGCCCAGACCATCAGCAGGAACAAGCAGCGAAGCAGGCCCGTACACGCTGTACATCTGTTCTCGCAGCTTTGGGTTCCTGCAGACCGCCGAGCCATCCACGACCACGGCGCCCACGTGACGGTATAGAAGACACGCGTGACGCGCAGGCGCCCGGTCGGGCGGCGCGGCAGGATGATCGTCTGGAAGGCGTCCAGCACGGCGCCGCAGGCAGAACAGCACACCGAAGATCCAGGCCGCTATACGCATGTCCTCCGTCCAACTATCAGTGCCGGACGTTATGCTAAGTCGACGCTCGCCTGCACGAATGCTACAGGGCTTGTTAGGTTAATTCTGGCTGCTTGTGTGAACTTTGGCGGGATAGGTGTTCCGGATTTCATCATTATCATCGATTGCCGGGTTTGAGTCTGCCTGTACCGACCTCTGCCTCCTTTCCTCGGATCCTCCCTGGGCGCCACTGAGATGCATCCTCGTTCCGGAGGGGGTTACTATTGCATCGTGTCCTGGTCGTTGATGACGAATGCCTCGTCGCCGATACTCTGGGCCTCATCTTCCGCAGAGCATGGCTTCGAGGCCGAGTCGCGTACTCCGCAAGCGACGCGCTGGAATCTGCGCGCAGCTTTTCGCCGGACCTTCTGCTCTGCGACATCGCCATGCCGGACCGCAGCGGGCTCGAACTCATGGCCGACTTCGACCGCGAACTCCCAACTGCCGCGTGCTCTGTTCTGACCGGCTACTACTGCCAACGTCGCCAGCGTGCCCGCGACCACGCGAACCGAAGCTGCGGCCCAACGCGCGTGCTGACCAAGCCGTGCGACCCATCGGAGCTTTGCTCCATGCAGGAGAGATTCTGGCTACGCGGGAATCAGTAACGCAGCTTGAGATTTTCATCCCGCCCCTGGCTTTCGTTGGAACGATCGTGCGGACTCTCGGTCTTGTATCCACCGGTTTAGCAACTCGGCTTCATGATCGACGCTCGCGGTAGACTTACCGATAGATTGCTGAATAAACTGATCCTCGCTAACCTGACCCACCGCCCCGTCCGCACCCTGCTGAGCGTACTCGCCATTGCGGTTGAGGTCACCATGATCCTTACGCTGGTCGGCGTCAGCCATGGCACGCTTGATGCTCCCAAGGAGCGCGCCCGCGGCGTCGGCGCCGACATCCTTGTTCGGCCGCCGGGCTCCTCCGTTATTTCTTCGCTCAGCTCCGCGCCGTTGAGCGAGAAATACATCCCTTTGCTGATGAAAGAGCCGCACGTGACGCTCGCGACCGGAACGGTCATCCAGTCGCATAGGCGGCTTCGACTCTATCACCGGGCATCGACTTTCCCGGATTCAAGAAGATGAGCGGCGGCTTCAAGTACCTTCCGGCGGCGACCCGACGAACGATAACGACATGATCGTCGACGAGTACTACGCCCGCCAGAAGCAGCTTGAGGTCGGCAGCCACAAGCGTCTCGTCGATCATGACTGGGTCGTCTCCGGCATCTACGAGGGCGGCAAACTCGCTCGCATCTTCGTCAGTCTACCGTCGCTGCAGGAGATTGCAGGTAGCCCCGGGCACCTGAGCAGATCTACCTCAAGCTGGATGACCTCCAAGTACGCCCAGCAGGTTGTGGACGGCCTGAAGTCAAGCTCGAACGACGACCAGATCTACACGATGGAGCACTTACCTCGATGTACTCCGATCAGCAATGTGGGCATGCTGAAGGATTTCATCGGGGTAGTTATCGGCGTCGCCGTGATCGTGGGCTTCATCGTAGTCTTCATGGCGATGTACACTGCGGTCCTGGAGCGCACCCGCGAGATCGGCATCCTGAAGGCCGTAGGCGGCGTCGTCCGGGTCTGATCCTCGGCATCCTTCTGCGCGAGACGTTGCTCCTGGCCGTCCTCGGCACGCTGGCCGGAATCCTCTTGACGTATGGCACGCAGTGGCTGATGAAGCACTCGGTCCCGGCAAGCCTGGTGCAGGAGACCGTCTATTGGTGGTGGCCAATCGCCGGAGGAATCGCCATCGTCGGCGCACTGCTCGGGCGCCATCGTGCCGGGATCAAGGCCGTACAGCAGGATGTCACGGAGGCACTCTCCTATGAGTAGTACCAGTGCCGTAAAACCCACCGCCGTACCCGCTGCTGACGGCTTCGGCCCGATCATCCAGGTTCAAGGGCTGACCAAGGTGTACCGCGTCGGCGACGTAGACGTGCACGCGCTTACGCGGGATCGACCTTGAGGTCGCTCGCGGCGAATTCGTCGCTATCGTCGGCTCTTCAGGCTCGGGCAAGTCGACGCTCTTTCACATCCTTGGCGGCCTTACCCCGCCGACGGCAGGGCGTGTGCTGATCGACGGCAAAGATCTCGCCGGCATGACGAACGCCCAGCGCACGCAACTGCGCAAGTCGACTGTCGGCTTTGTCTTTCAGAAGTACAATCTGCTGCCTACGCTTTCGGCGGAAGACAATATCAAGATTGTCGAGTACATCGGCGGCCGCTCGACCGACATTTACGCCGGAGTTCCAGCGGATCCTGGAGCTGCTCGGCATCCAGGATCGCATGAAGCATAAGCCCCGTGCGCTCTCCGGCGGCCAACAGCAGCGGGTCGCGATTGCGCGCGGCATAGTCAACAATCCGGCGATCCTGCTCGCCGATGAGCCCACCGGCAACCTCGATAGCCAGAACTCTGCGGCCGTTCTGAAACTGATTCGGGACCTCAACCAGGAGACCGGCCAGACCATCCTGATGATTACGCACGACCCGGACGCGGCGGCGTACGCCAGTCGAACGGTGCAGATCCGCGATGGCCGCATCGTCTAACCGCCAGCGAAACCCGGTGCGGCGCGTTGGAACAGGTAGAACCTCTCGTCTTAGGGCC
This sequence comes from uncultured Acidobacteriaceae bacterium, assembly GCA_963791875.1. GTDB lineage: Bacteria > Acidobacteriota > Terriglobia > Terriglobales > Acidobacteriaceae > Edaphobacter. The sequence goes on along the minus strand of CAWBUI010000007.1, from coordinate 288,100 downwards.
AATATTCCCACTGGCGACCGACTTGCAGTAGGATAGTTCCCGCAATTCATGTATCAGGACGGGGTAGCTTTCCACGGCAGGCGTTCTGCCGTTACAATCGAACGGAAAGCCACTCCCTAACATCAATAGTTGGCGTCTAATAAACTTTGCGACCGCCGAAGGAGACTCATCGCCCCATGAAATTGAATGCAAGAATTCCGGTCTCAGTTGCACTGGTGATGTTGCTCGGCTCAGCGACCGGCTGCAACAAACTCAAGGCACGCGACCAGCTGAACAAGGGCGTCGCCGCATTCAAAAATGCGCGGTATGACGAAGCTGTGGGCGACTTCCAGCAAGCCATCAAGCTTGATCCCGAGTATGAGAATGCCAAGCTTTATCTTGCGACGGCTTACTCCTACCAGGTGGTTCCAAACCTGATGACGCCGGAGAACCTGGCCGTCGCGCAGAAGGCTCTTGATGGCTTCAACAATGTGCTGTCGAAGGACCCTACGGACCTGACCGCTCTGAAGCAGATCGCCTCTATCGATCGGAACATCCAGAAGTTCGACCAGGCCAAGGAGTACGAGAAGAAGGTCATCGCTGCGGACCCAAACGACGCCGAGGCTTACTACACCATCGGCTTCGTGGACTGGACGCTCGCGTATAAAAACGCACGTGAGATCCTGGCTGCGGACGGTCTCAATGATGACGGCCAAGGTAACGTGAAGAAGACCAAGGGAGCTTGCGCCAAGCTCCAGACCACCAATACCCCGCTCGTGCAGGAAGGCTTGGAGTTCCTGAATAAGGCAGTCCAGATCAATCCCACCTACGATGATGCGATGCAGTACATCCAGCTCACCTACCGCCGTAAAGCGGATACCGAGTGCGGCAACGATGCAGCGCGTAAAGATGATCTTGCACAGGCGGACCAGTGGATCCAGAAGGCGATGGGAGCCCGTAAGGAAAACGAACTGAAGAAGGAACAGAAGGCAGGCGGCGGCGTCCAGATGTAAAGGTTTTGCCAGTCGTTGAATGCAAAAAGGCCTCCCGCGCGGGAGGCCTTTCTGCGTCTGGCATCACAGAGCGCGTTCGTCCCAAGGTTCCTCAGAGCGAAATAGCTGCGGCGCATCCCTGTTGGCAGAGCTACAATTCCCGTGACTTCATGCCTTTCAAAAATAAGCGATGCAGGAGCAGACTCATGTCCGAAGTCAGGATCGAAGCGTCACCACTAAGTCAGACCCAACGCGTCGTTGACGTCTTTGTAGCTCCTTCCGCGACTTTTGGCGACATCCGGCGGAGTGCCTCGTGGTGGCTGCCCTTCCTCATCATTGCGCTGACGACGCTGGCAGTCGCCTTCTCCATCGATCGGAAGGTCGGGTTCGAGCAGGTCGTCGACAACCAGATTCACCAGAGCGCATCGCAGGAAAGCCAGCTAAACTCGCTTGATCCCCCGGCCCGTGCCGCCCGCCTGCACGCAATGGCAATTGGCTACCGTTACACAACCTACGCGTCCCCGCTGATGGTGCTTGCGATTGCCGCGTTCGGCTCGCTGATTCTGTGGGCAAGCTTCAATTTTGCGTTAGGCGCGCAGACCACGTACGCGCAGATATTCGCGCTCTGGATGTACGCGAACCTGCCGCGTGTGCTTGCAGCCCTGATTACGGTGGTCACGCTATGGTTCGGTGGATCGCCGGAGAACTTCAACCTGCAGGAGCCGACTGGCACTAACCCGGGCTACTACATGACAGACTCGGCTCACTGGGTGCGGGTGCTGATGAGCTTCTTCGACGTGGTCGGAATATGGGTCGTAGTGCTGCTGCTGATCGGGGGAGCGATTGTGGCCCGAGTGAAGGTTGGTCAAGCGGCCGCCGTAGTGGTTGGGTGGTGGCTGCTTATCCTGGTTATATCTGTGGGGGCCACCGCTGCATTCCAATAAATACTTCCGTGCGATGAGGTACTTACTGCACGATGTGGCCGTCTGCTGGCCCGGCCGGAGTCGCCGCCGAGCTTCCGGGCGACGTGACCTGCCAGCCCTGGGCGGTGTTCGTGAGTGTAGCCGTGGCCAATTGGGGGGTGCTCAATCCCTGCAGACGTGGAAATGCCGTTTGGGTCTCCTGCGATGAGGCCCACGCAGGCAGGTCTGCGATCGTGTAGTGGTAATTCACTGTTACGGTCGCACCCGGTTGATCAGACGTGGGCGTGTTGGAATCCACCGAACTGACCTTGCGGTGACCGAAGCAGAAGTTCCCGAATCCAGGCTGGTTTGGATCCGCCGTCCAGGCCGAGCGCCCCTGGGCCGACAGGTCGTAGTTGTTCTCCTGACGCGAGATGATGATGATCCTCTTCTCGGAGGTAGTGCGGGTCAGCAGCCCCTGATCGACCAGTGCGTCATACCCCTGAGTCTTGGCGTCATCCGACGTGGCGGCTTGCACCGGAAACTTCTTCTCGTCCTGCCACAGGCAGACGGGGTGCACCTGGTAGTAGGAGTCGATTGCCCCGGCATAGTTGGGGGTGGTCGGAGCGGTCTTCTTGCAGCCCGCGCTCAGCGTGAGGAGTACCAGAACGGGGGCAAACGACGACAACTCGCGCTGCAGCTTCATAGCGGAAGAACCTCTCGCCGTTCAGATGCACGGAACCTGCCTGCCAACGGCAGCGTAATGTCGTTTGGCCGCCAGAAAGTGGCGTACAGGAGTGTCTGATGCAAGGTTGGCGCAGCAGCAGGTTTGCGTTTTGGGTGCTGGCGCCGTTCGGCGTAATTGTCTTGTTGCTTGGCGGGGTGGGGCTCGCATTTGTGCGGCACTTCAATCCCAAGCCGCCCTCTATGTCCTATCCGGACCCTGCAGACGCACTTGATGCGCAACGGCAGGATCTGGATTATTTCGGACGGCTGCTCGCCTATGACCGCTCCTTTACCCCGTCCGCGCGGCAGCAGGCGGATGCCGCGGTCGCCGCGCTGAAGAACCTTCGACAGCCGGTGGACCTGCCGCATCTGCGCGTGGCTCTGATGCAGATTGACGCTCTCACGGACAACGGCCACTCGAGGGTTACCTACGCCGAGGCGTACGAGCCGAAGGAGTTGCCAATCCGCGTTGCACTGTTCTCCGACGGTCTTTACGTGATGCGTACCAGACTGGCGGACACGGAACTGCTTGGCGGGCGCGTCCTGTCGGTCGACAACCTCCCCATTGCGGAGGTGATGCAGCGCCTGAGCGGGCTGCGCGGCGGCACCCCGCAGTGGCGCATGGGAAATGCGGTGGTTTACCTCACAACGCAGGACATCCTGTACGGCCTCGGCATCGCACCAGACTTGCAGCATTCAACGTGGTCTCTGCTTACCCCGCTTGGCTCGACGGTGACGCGAACCCTGGAGGCGTACCAGGCTCCGAAGGAGGAGGGCTTCGCGTACAGCAAGCGCTGGCTATCGAGCGAGCCCCTGCCGGGTCTGACCGACGGTTGGGCTTCCTTTCAGCCAGATCGGCCCGCGCCGCTTCCCTGGGCGGACTTCGATACCGCATTTCGCCGGATCCGGCTGCCCGGCTCCGGGACCATGTTCCTCCAGCTCAAGTCGAACGAAGACGTGGGCAAACAGCGGATCAAGGACTTTCTCCGTGACACTTTGGATGATCTCCGGCAGCAGAAAGCGCGAAACTTGATTCTGGACCTCCGATACAACGGAGGCGGAGACTACACCAACACGTATGCCTTCGGTAAAAAGCTGCCTACGCTGGTGGAGCCCGGCGGCAAGATCTTGTTGCTTACGGGCCCTGGCACCTTCTCCGCGGGCATCACGACCACCGCGTTCGTGAAGCAATCGGGCGGCAATCAGGTGATGGTTCTCGGGGAGCCAGTCGGAGATCGGCTACGGTTCTACTCCGAGGGTGGGCGCGGCTGCTTGCCGCACGCGAAGCTGTGTGTGGCATACGAGACTGGCAAACACGACTACGCCGGGCCGTGCACGGATCTGAGCGACTGCTTCTGGCTGAACTACATCTTCGCCGTTCGAGTGAAGACGCTGGAGCCCGACGAGACAATACCCCAGAGCTTTGCGGACTGGCGGCAGGGAAGGGATAGGGTGTTTGAGCGGGCGCTGCAGCTTGCCGGGCCCTGAGACTGGATCGAGCGGGTCACCCGAACAGCGTATATTTCCGCGGCATATCGATTCCCAAGTGCTCATACGCCAGCCGCGTCGCCACGCGCCCCCGCGGCGTGCGGTCCAGAAACCCGATCTGGATCAGAAACGGCTCATACACCTCTTCAAGCGCGTCCTGCTCCTCGGCCAGCGCGGCGGCCAGCGTGTTCAGACCCACCGGCCCGCCGTCGTACTTCTCGATGATCGTCCGCAGCAGCCGCCGGTCGAGCTCATCGAACCCATGCGCGTCCACCTCCAGCAGCGCCAGCGCCGGCCTGCGCCGTCGCGCGGTCGATCCTGCCCGTTCGCCCGCACCTCGGCATAGTCCCGCACCCGCCGCAGCAGCCGGTTCGCAATGCGCGGCGTGCCGCGCGACCGCATCGCGATCTCCGCCGCGCCGTCCGCGATCGATCGGCACCCCCAGCACCTCCGCCGAGCGCTCCACGATAAACCGCAGCTCGTCATCCGTATAAAACTCCAGCCGCAGCAGGATCCCGAACCGCGACCGCAGCGGCGAACTCAGCAGGCCCGGGCGCGTCGTCGCCGCGACAAACGTAAACGGCTTGATCTCCATCACGTGCGTCCGCGCCGCCGGCCCCTGCCCGATGATGATGTCCAGCTGTTAGATCCTCGAGCGCCGTGTACAGCTTCTCTTCCAGCACCGGCTGCAGCCGGTGGATCTCGTCCAGAAACAGCACCTGCTCGTCGCGCAGGTTCGTCAGGATCGCCGTCAGGTCGCCCTGGATCTGCAGCGCCGGCCCGGACGTCTGCTGAAACCCCACGCCCAGCTCATTCGCGATGATGGTCGCGAGCGTCGTCTTGCCCAGCCCCGGCGGCCCGAACAGCAGCACATGGTCCAGCGCCTCGCCGCGCGTCTTCGCCGCCTCCAGCGCAATGGCAAGCTGCTCCTTGGCCTTGGTCTGCCCGATGAACTCCGCCAGCCGCTTCGGCCGCAGCTTCAGCTCGAACGCTTGATCGTCATCCACGCGCGCGGCGGAGACGAGCCGGTCGGCATCACCCGGGTCCAGCTTCGGTCGTCTGTTGTGAGGGTCCACTTAAGGGCGATGGTACGGCGAACCCTTGGGGCCGCGCAACCGGTGCGAACCTCCCTCCGCACCAGTCAGCCACTCAACGCAGGCGGAACGCCGGAGTGCGAAGAGCATTCATCTGTTGGATGTAGAGCTTCGAGTCGAACTTTCGCCCGGTGCTTACGGCCGACATGTAGCGGATTTTGCCGAAGACAGGCCGCTCGAACCACGGCCGATCGAACTTGCCAACCATTGACCACGCAATGCCCGCGTAGCCGTTGGGGTCGCGCCCGTCGAGGAAGTACTTGTCGTTCAAGTACACGGCCCAGCGCACCGCCGTGTCGACGTCCGGTGTCCACTCCAGAATCTTCTTGGCCCAATACATCCGCATGCGGTTATGCATCCACCCTTCTTCCACCATCTGGATCTGGGCGGCGTTCCAAAGTTCGTCGTATGTCTCTCCGGCTTCGAGTTCCGTGAGGGTGTAGAGCCGCTCGCGCTCATCGCGTGCATGCTCGGCGATCGTCTTCTTCGCCCAGGCCTCGCCGCATTGCGCGGTGTCGTAGTTTGGCGTGTACTGGACGAAATTGACGGCAAGCTCTCGCCATACGATCAACTCATTGAAGTAGCCGTCGCGAGCGCCGGCCAACTTGGGGTTCTGCTTCGCCGCCGCGTCCACCGCAAGCGCAATCGTCAATGGCCCAACGTGGCCATAGTGCAGGTAAGGAGACATCTTTGATGTACCGTCCACCTCCGGGCTATTGCGTGTTGTGTCGTACCCGTTAAGCAGCTCGGCCCGTAAACTCCCGGAGCCTCTTCATTCCCGCATGGTGACCCCCCCTCCATGCCTCTACCGGACCCACAGTTCGGTCTAGATCCTTCCAGCCCCGGGTCATGTCCTGCCGGGGGTCGTTTTCAAACAGCCCATTCGGCCGCTGCCACGCAATCTCCGCCCTCGGGTTCTCGTAGGGAACGAGGTACTCCGGCAGCAGGCGATAGAGCCGCGGGCGCATCGTGTAGGCGGCATACTGGGCCTTTTCGACGCGCCGCGTCGGCACCACTACATCCGCGTCTACCGTCCAGAACGGTATCCGTAAGCGCTCTGCGAGGTCCTTTCTCCAACGTTCGGGTTCGCGCATCGGGTTTTCGTCCCCGATGCAGAGTGCCGCGCGAACATCCTTCAGCAGACGCTCGTGGGATTCATTGGGGGCGTTGCGAAGCACAAAGGAGACGTTTCGCTCGGCAAGATCATCGGAAACGTCAACCAGTCCCTGGTTCAGAAACACGTAATGCCGCAGATTGGCATTGGGAAAATTCGAGATCCCGGCGAAATACACCACGACAGGCAAGCCAAGAGTGTTCCCCACCTGGACGGCAAGATCCAAGGCATGATTGTCCCTGCCCCGCTGAGCCCGTTGCATCCAGTACACAACGCATTGGCCGCCGGGGTCCGGTGCCCCTCCCCGGCGAACGGTCACACGCGCATCGTCGACCAGCGCTTCAAGCTCCTGCGGAACTGCGGCATCCTGCATAGAACTGAGTCTAAGGTGTGGCAGGGGACCCCACTTTTATCACGCGCAACTCATTAGGCCTCCCTTTTGGGTCGCCGCGAGTCTATTATGAACATCACAGGAGTGGGCCAAACCCCGTTCAGCCTGCGTCACAGCCTCCCCGCTGTTTGATTTGCCTGTCCGTACAGACATCATGCCTGTTCTTGCGCGAGAGCCACTAGAGCGATCCGCACCTGAATAGTCGCATTGCATCCGCGAGCAAATTCTCCCGAGGGTTCTTGAACACCGCAGCACCTGGTTCCATGGCACAGCGTACTCGCGTAGCACCGATATTCCGAGAATATTCCATCCCTGTCCGCCTTGATGGCGTCAAGGACACGCTGTCCCTCGCGCCTGCGCAGACTCTGACATCACACGTGGTTCGGGGCCGGAGTCAGGTGATTGCTATGCGACCGCTTTTGATCGAGTTGGGCCGCCGCACAGGACAGGCGGGCGTTCTCGACCAAGTGCATCTGCTGGTCCAAACGCCGACGGCGCTGCGCAAAATTCCCTACGTTGTTCTCGTAGATGTGCGCGCCGGCGTCGCCATACAGGATGTCACCGCAGATGACCTGAAGGGCGCGGTCCTGCTCTATGAATACGTCCTGGCGGGCATTCCTACTGGCGTCTTCGCGACCGACGACATCCACGGGGAACGCACCATTCTGGCGCCTCGCGAGCGTCGAGCGGAGATCGCGGAGCAAGCCTGTTGCATTCTGGTTGCCCATGGGGCGGCGGTGTCGCTTATATCTGTAGAAGGCGCCTCGCCAGCCCCCCGCCTGGCCCAACCCGGTGCGTCCCTCGACCGGTCCTGCAGCGTGGGTATGCGGGTCCGTGTGCAGGGTCGCGACCTTCATCTGCAGGGCACACTGGAAGAGACAATGGCGGAGTTCGGCAAGAATACGCGTCGCAACTTCCGCCGGTATCGCCATCGTGCGGAGGTTGATCTTGGAGCGACCTTCGTCCCCTGGGTGCGGATCACTCCCGAGGAGTTCCTGGATCTAAACCGTCGCTCTACGAACCCGGTCCCAGAGGGAGAGGCAGCATGGCGGTACCACTTCGTTACTGCATCGCCGAACCGCCTGCTCTGTGGTCTGCGCGCTGCGGACGGACGCTGGCTTTCGGTTATCGCTGGCACGCGACGCGGCCACGTTGCGCAGATCGAATGGCAGGTGAACCGCGCTGGCCTGCCGCGCTACTCTCTCAGCACAGTGATGCGCTCGTTCATGCTGGAGCACGAGATCGCGCTCGGAACGCACAAACTGATCTTTCAGGGCGGCACGCCGCATTCCATGGGCCTTTCGCTTGCGCCCGCGCAGATGCTGGACATTGTGGTTGTAAAGCGTGGTCTGCGCGGCTGGTTGTTGCGCCACATCGCTCATCGGGGTTTTCCGAAATCAAACTTCCTGCGACGTACGCTCCACGATACCGCGCTCGCGTGGGTGGCTTGAGTCTCGCACAGGCTGCCATTCACCTGCCGGTCCGCGTAAACTCAACCAGCAGGAGCCTGTATGACCCCCGCTGAACTGACGGAGCAGTTTGCCATTCCCGGTGTCCTTTCCTTTGAGTCGACACCCACTGGCCTGACGCGCGCCCAGGTTACTACGCCTGCCGCAGAGGCCACCGTGTACCTCCAGGGAGCCCACCTAACCCACTGGAAGCCTGCGAAACAGCAGCCGGTTCTTTACCTAAGCTCGCGCACCGATCTCGCGCCCGGCAAGCCCATCCGCGGCGGCATCCCGGTGATCTTTCCCTGGTTCGGAGCCCGCCACGACGGCGGAACTGGCCCCTCTCACGGCTTTGCGCGCACCTCTGAGTGGCAGCTCGGCTTCGCCGCTCTGTCCGGGGAAGATTTGCACCTGAGCTTCACCCTGGCGCCAAGCGACGAAAGCCGCAAGTTCGGCTTTGATGGATTCGGCCTTGCACTTCGTATGCGCATCGGCCGCAGCCTCGCCTTGGACCTTACCGTGGCTAACAACCCCGGGGGCAAGCCGCTCATCTTTGAACAAGCCCTACACACCTATTACGCGGTGGCGGACGCGACTCACGTGCGCGTCTCCGGGCTCGGTGGGACCACCTATATCGACAAACGCGATGAGATGAAGCACAAAGTGCTGCCCCCGGGGCCAATCATGTTTACTGGCACGACCGATCGGGTCTTCCTCGACACCACTGCCACCTGCACGATCGATGATCCGGCAGGGGCCCGGCGCATCATCATTGCGAAGGCCGGCTCGCACACGACCGTAGTCTGGAATCCGTGGTCTACCCTTGCCTCCACTCTGCCCGATATGGACCCAGAAGGCTGGCTGCACATGACGTGCGTCGAGACAGCTAACGTGGATAAAAACAGCGTCACGCTGCTGCCGGGTACCACCCACACCATGTCCTTTACTGCGTCCGTCGAGGAGCTCGCCTGAGTGCAGGGCTCTCCTCAAGCTCCTGTCGGGTCGTGTCGGATCATCCTCGCCTCGAGCTCTCCGCGCCGCCGCGAGCTACTCGCTCAGGCCGGTTACACCTTCGATATCGAAGCTGCCGACATCGACGAGACCTTCCGGGGCGAGGAGACCCCTGCCGCTTACGTGGAACGTCTCGCCCGCGAGAAGGCCGGGGCTGTCCTCGATCGTCACTCGCGACAGGCTGATGCCCCACCTATCCTTGTCCTCGGCGCTGATACTACCGTCGTTTGCGACAGCCACATCCTGGCCAAACCCGCCGATGCAGCAGACGCCGCCCGCATGCTCCGCTTGCTGTCTGGCCGCACCCACCAGGTCCTTACGGGTCTGGCGGTCGCAGCGCAGTCCGGCACTAGAAGTGCAGTTGAATCCACCGACGTTCAGTTTTCGGAGATTCCCGAGCAGGAACTCGCCCTTTATTGCGCCACCCCAGAGCCGCTCGATAAGGCGGGAGCCTACGGGATCCAGGGCTTCGCCGCTCGCTGGATTCCGCGCATCGATGGTTGCTACTTCAACGTCATGGGTTTGCCCATCGCCCGCACCGTTCAGCTCCTGAATGGTGCTCTAAGTGATCAACGCAGCGGCCTCTTGTGACAAGCTCCGCCGCACCCGCTCCATCGTGTCCAGGTAAAACGCCAAATTGTGGATCGAGTTGAGCGTCGCCCCCAGCGGCTCTTTGGCGACGTACAGGTGCCGTAGATAGGCCCGTGTGTAACGCCGGCAGACAAGACAACTGCAATATCGATCGATCGGGCACTGGTCCTCTGCGAACTCAACCCGTTTGATGTTCATGCGCACGGCGCCGCCAGAGCCTTCACCCGGCTCTGCAGAACGGAACAGCAGGCCGTGTCGGGCGGCTCTTGTCGGCAGCACGCAATCCATCATGTCCACGCCCATGCGCGCGTACTCCTCGATCTCATCGGGATAGCCCACCCCCATCACATACCGCGGCTTGTCCCTGGGCAGCACCTCGAGCGTCCGGGCGATCATTTCCCGTGTAACTTCGCGCGGCTCACCCACCGCCAGACCGCCGATTGCGTAGCCTGGAAAATCCATCTCTACCAGCCGCTCCGCCGACTCGCGCCGCAGGTCCGCGTACATCCCGCCCTGCACGATCCCGAATAGGCGCTGAGTCTGCGAGCAGAGGTCAGTACAAGGAGTGGCAGGCATGCTCACACCGGTATCCGTTGCGCCGTGTTCGGGTTCCTGATCCGCAGCTCCCGGTTCCCGCGCACCCCACGGCACTTCGTGCTTGTGTTCCTCGAAATACGCCTTGGAGCGCGCCGCCCAAGCATGTGTCAGACCCATCGACTCTTTCGTCCGCTCCCAGGTTGCCGGCGTCTCCACACACTCATCGAAGACCATCATGATGTCGGCCCCAAGCGCGATCTGCACCGCCATCGAGTGCTCTGGCGAAAAGAAATGCTTGCTGCCATCCAGGTGTGAGCGGAACTCCACGCCCTGGTCGCTGACCTTGCGCAGTGCGGAAAGCGAGAAGACCTGGAATCCACCCGAATCCGTCAGCATGGGCCGGGGCCAGCTCATAAAGCGGTGGACCCCACCCATTCGCCGGATCAGCTCATGCCCGGGCCGCAGGTAAAGGTGATACGTATTCGCCAGGATGATCTGCGCACCCGCACCTGTGTTACCCAGGTGCTCGAGCGTCTCCTGCTGTACGGTCTTGACTGTCGCGGCAGTGCCCACTGGCATGAAGACGGGCGTCTCGATCACCCCATGGGGTAAAGCGAGCTGCCCACGGCGCCCCCCCGCCGCAGTCTCATGAAAGATGTCGAAGCCGGTTGCCATCCTTCCAGTATGCCCGGAGCGGCCGCCGAGACCCTACTGCTCGACCATCGCAACCGCTTGCTCGACGGAGATGTCATTCGGCACACGGCGAAATTCCACGTGCTCCGTGTGCTGCTTGCGTGCGATGGTTTTGAAGAAGATGGCACGGCCGTTGATGTCGGAATCCACCAGCACTGTCTTCCACTCGCCGCCGAACGGACTTCGCTCCGTATCGAAGTTGCTGCCGGCCTTGATCGTCGCCAGGATGCCGAACCCGATGTTTACATCCACAGGAAGTCTGCCTTCGATCCGGTGCAGGCGCATGCTCTTCCCATCCACCCAGAGCGCGCCGGACATGCCGTGGAGCACGCGCTCCTCCATGGATGCCGGGGCGAAGTCGGGGTTCGGCTTCAGCTCGATCCGCAGCATCCCGTTCTCATCGCGAACGTCGCTATACACGAATGCGCGCGGCAGCACGGAGAGCATCTGCTTGGCATGTGCCTCATCGTCCTTGGTCGCCTGTTCGCGTCTGGCAAAACCCGCGGGGTCGGCGACAATTCCTGCGAGCCTTCCACGCTCTGCCGCCGCGCGGTCCGCAGCAAGTGGCTGGCCATCCTCCTGCACCAGCATGCGGATTTTTCCGGCAGTCGTTTCGACCACCTTCTCGGTCCACAGATGTCCACCCGTGCGGTCCGAACGCTCCCTGGATAGATACGCGAAGCGATCCCGATGCTTTGCCGCTGCGTCTTCATTCGCCAGCATGGTATTCACAATGGCCTGCGCTCCGCCGGGAGGCTGCGACGGAGGAGCCTGCGCCTGGATTGCCGTGAGCGGACCTGCCACTAACAGCAAGGCTGTATTCCGCATACCCCGCAACACGTAGAAGCTTTTCAGGAGAGTGAGTTCCAAGCTGTAGAGGCCCCCGGAGTTATTCTGGCTCGTTCGACTACATGGGTAGGATGCTGGTTAGCAGGCTGTTGCACAGCCTCACGCCGCAGCCGCGCTCTCCCTCGGGCGCACCCACTGGGCGACGCCGAGCGAAAGGAGAAGCAGCGAAGCCGCCACAAAGAACGCTGTGCCCGGTGCATGGAGCAGCGCGCGCGGGCCAATGGTGCGGGAGAAGATATACGTGAACACCCCCGGTCCAAACACTCCGCCGAGGCCGCGCAGGCTCTGGATCGCGCCCTGCATCTGGCCCTGCTCAGACGGCTTTACCTCGCGCGTCATAATGCTCTGCGCCGAAGGCCAGGTGACGGACATCATGTTCAGCACGGGAATTCCCATGAGCAGGAGTCCACCTGTCTTCGAGAGGCCAAACATGCAGTACCCCGCGGCCCCGCACAGCAGCCCAAGCGATATTGCGCCACGCTCCCCGAGTTTCTTGACCAGCGGCTTCACCAGCGTCACCCCATACAGCCCGGACACCAAACCAACCGCGGCCAGCGAGTAGCCAACGGCCCTGTCTGTCCAGCCGAATCGGTAGTCTGCATAGAGCACATAAACGGTCTGAAGCGATTGCTGGGACAGGTAGCCGAGCAGCAACACCGCCGCAAGTCCAAGCAGCACGCGATTGGATCGCAGCAGGCCGAGCGACCCGATGGGGTTCGCGCGCTTCCACGAGAAGCGGCTGCGGTTCTCTGGCTTCAGCGATTCCGGCAATACGAACAAGCCATACATCCCGTTCACCACGCTCAGTCCGCCAGCTACCAGGAACGGCAGTCGCGGGTTTACGGAACCGAGAACGCCGCCGAGTGCAGGTCCCAATACAAAGCCCATGCCGAATGCCGCGCCAAGCATGCCGAACGCACCAGCGCGCTTTTCTGGGGGCGTGACGTCCGTCATATAAGCCATTGCGGTCGGTATGCTCGATGCCGTGATGCCAGAGATGACACGTCCCGCAAAGAGCCACGGCAGCGCGGGCGCCCACGCCATCAAGAGGTAGTCGAAGCCCAGGCCGAAGTTCGACAGCAGCACGACCGGCCTGCGTCCGAACCGGTCCGAGAGGGAGCCCAGCACGGGCGAGAAGAAGAACTGCATCACGGCAAAGACTGTGGCAAACAGGCCCAGCATCTGCGCGGAACGCGATGCGTCATTCGCCATGAAGCTTGCAATCAGGCGAGGCAGGACAGGCGCGATCATTCCAAGCGCGAGCATGTCCAAGGTAACGGTGAGGAAGATGAACGTTGCAGCCGCTCTCCGGCCCTGCGGCGCGCTTGCGGGCACATCGAAGTCCCGCGCCGGCAGTTCGACGGGACCTGCCGTCGCGATCAGGTTCTCCGCCACGCCCGCCTCGAGTACCTGATCCTTCGCGCGCTCACCCGCACGCAGGCCTGCATCAGCGTTGTTCAAACGTTCACCTTCTGTGCCCATACACCAAGTCTAGCCGGACTCGGCGATCACCAGACATGCGAGAAGTTCCCCCACCCGTGAGGTTCTTCCGGCTAATGGCCCATCGCTTCTTCAGGAGGGGGGCCGCCCGCCCGCTTCGCGGGAAGCCGCATCAGGAAGGGCAGGGGAGACAGCACGAGTACGACTCCGCCCAGAATCGCAAACGCGTTCTTGTAGCTCAGCATCGAGGCCTGCCGCAGCATCTGCTGATACGCCTGCCCGATCGCCACTTGAAGTGCACCATCCGTGCTCATGCCGCGCATGGCCAGCATCTGCTTTATCCGGTCGGTGTACTGATTCAACGCCACACTCCCCAGGCTCACGTTCGCCGCCAGTGTCATCTGGTTCACCTGCGCGCTCCGTGCCAGGTAGGTGGTCAGCAGCGCGGTGCCCGCGCTTCCGCCCAGGTTGCGGGCGAAATTCGACAAGCTGGAGATCTGGTTCGACTTCTCCGCCGGTACACCGACGTAGTTCAGGGTGGAGATTGGGATAAAGATGAACGGCAGCCCGATGACCTGCAGCATGCGGAGTTCCGTTACCCTGCCAAAGCTGGTGTTCAGATCGAGGGAGGTCAGATGGAAGAGGCCAAAGGCGGTCACGATATACCCGAGGCAGACCATCACGCGCGGGTCGAACTTACCGAGGGACCGGCCGGCGGCAAACATCATAAACATCATCACAAAGCCCGCCGGCGACAGCACCATGCCCGCACGCTCAGCGGTATAACCCAGCAGCACCTGCAGGTACTGCGGAATCAGCACCGTCGACCCGAACAGCACCATGCCGAGAATCAACTGCAGGAAGACGGCGGTTCCGAAGTTTCGATTCTTCAAAAGCTTCAAATCGACGATCGGGTCGGGGTGGTTCCACTCCCAGAAGGCGAAGAAGACTAGAAGTCCTACCGCAATCATGGCTGAGGTGCGGATCATCGGATCGCCAAACCAGTCCTTCTCCTGGCCCTTGTCGAGCGTGAACTCCAGAAAGCCAACTCCTGCGGCCACCAGGCCGAGTCCCATGAAGTCCACCTTCAGGTGCTTGGAGGCCTCCTTGCGTGCCTTCAGGAACGGCGGGTCTTCGACCATTCGATTTGTCAACCACAACGAAAGTAGCCCTACCGGAAGATTGATGAAGAAGATCCAGTGCCAGTTGAAGTTGTCGGTGATCCAGCCACCCAAGGTAGGCCCGATCGCCGGGGCGACCACGACGGCCATTCCATACAGCGCAAAGGCCTGGCCCCGCTTCTCGATGGGAAAGGTATCCGCAAGAATGGCCTGTTCGCTGGGTGCCAGTCCGCCGCCGCCCGCACCCTGCATGATCCGCGCGACGATCAGGAGTGGCAGGCTCGGCGCAATTCCGCACAGCAGCGAGCAGACCGTAAACAGCGCTACGCAGGACATGTAAAACCGCTTGCGCCCGATACGGTTCGAGAGCCAGCCCGAAATTGGCAGCACGATGGCGCTGGAGACCAGGTAGCTGGTCAGGACCCACGTGGCCTCATCCTGGCTAGCGCCCAGCGAACCCGCAATGTGTGGCAGTGCCACGTTGGCGATGGAGGTGTCCAGCACCTCCATAAACGTCGCCAGCGTTACGACCAACGCTACAGCCCACGGATTATGACTCGGTCTCCACCCGGAGGCGGTTGCAGCTTGTTGCGCCATCCCACCCCGCAGCTAACTCTATCTCTCAGTTTATTCGGAGGCGACGCAGGAGTGCGCATGCCGCTCTAGCTCTTTGGATGTACGTGCCTGCCAATTCCGACCAGGAATTTGGCCTAACTTACTGCTACTCGCCGCTCCGACGCCACGGTATAGTGGCTACGACATTCAACCAAGCGTTCGCAGGAGAACCTATGCCCCAGGTACGTCTTCTCGTAGGCACCAAGAAAGGCGCTTTCGTTCTGACCTCCGACGAGGCACGTAAAAGCTGGCAGATCGCAGGACCACACTTCCCGGGCTGGGAGATCTACCACCTGAAGGGTTCGCCCGCAGACCCCAACCGGATCTACGCCTCGCAGTCCTCCGGCTGGTTCGGGCAGGTCATGCAGCGCTCCGACGACGGCGGCGTCACGTGGCAGGCCATCGGGAACAAGTTCGTCTACGACGGCGTCCCCGGCACGCACCAGTGGTATGACGGCACCGCGCACCCATGGGAGTTCAAGCGCGTCTGGCACCTCGAGCCCTCGCTCTCCAACCCCGACGAAGTCCTCGCCGGCGTGGAAGATGCCGCGCTCTTCCGCTCCACAGACGCTGGCCAGACCTGGACGGAACTCTCCGGGCTCCGCACCCACACCACTGGCTCGGCCTGGGCTCCCGGGGCTGGCGGCATGTGCCTCCACACTATCCTCCTCGACAAGACGAACCCCCAGCGGATCACCATCGCGATCTCCGCCGCTGGCGCGTTCCGCTCGGACGACTCGGGCGCCACGTGGAAGCCGATCAATCGCGGCCTGCACTCGCTCTACATCCCCGACCCGACGGCCGAGGTCGGACACTGTGTCCACCACATCGCCGCTAACCGCAGCCGACCCGACACCCTCTTCATGCAGAAACACTGGGACGTCATGCGCTCGGACGATGCCGGCGACTGCTGGCACGAGGTCTCAGGCAATCTCCCCACGGATTTCGGCTTCTGCATCGACGTCCACGCGCACGAGCCCGAGACGCTCTATGTCGTTCCCATTCAGTCCGACTCGCTCCACTATGTCCACGAGGGCAAGCTCCGCGTCTTCCGTTCCCGTTCGGGCGGTAATGAATGGGAGGCTCTGACCAACGGCCTTCCCCAGGAGAACTGTTTCGTCAATGTTCTGCGAGACGCCATGGCGGTTGATACCCTTCCATCCTGCGGCATCTACTTCGGCACTTCGGGTGGCCAGGTCTACGCCTCTTCCGATTCCGGTGATACCTGGTCTGCCATCACCCAGAACCTGCCCCCAGTCCTGTCGGTAGAGGTACAGACGCTTGCGTGAGGGCTGGGGAGTAGACCCGCGTTTTTGGCTATGATCATCCGCGTTGAACTGCCGTTTCATCTCCGCACACTCGCCGGCCTCTCCACACGAGAATGCGAAGTGGACGTATCCGCCGCGCCGACGATCGCGACGCTGCTCGACGCACTCGAAGGCAAGTACCCAGTCCTCGGGGGCACTATCCGGGAACACACTTCCCGCAACCGGCGGGCGTTCCTGCGCTTTTTCGCGAACCAGCAGGACCTCTCCTTTGATCCACCCGACACCCCGCTGCCGCCCTCGGTGCTCAGCGGCCGCGAGCCTTTCATCATCCTGGGCGCCGTTGCCGGCGGGTAAGAGGCAATCGCAACAAGCGCCCCGCTCGCAGATCCTATCGCGAAGCGACTGAGCGCGAGGACACGCCCCGGGCGAGCACCGTGGCCGACTTGCCCGACGCCTGATTGTAGTAACGCACCATCCGCTGCGGCTCATCCGCCTTGTACGGTTCGAGGTTGTGGGCCCAGCGGAACCCGATCGGCTGATACATCAACTCCGCCTGCACCGTGAATGGCCCTGCGGCTCCGCTGGTCGCAACCGCATACCGCACCGTGTCTCCCCGGTCATTGAACGCAGGATCGTCGTGCGCATCGCCGACGACGGCGATCTCCCGGGCCGCCGTCGCTTTGTCGAAGCCGTGGGGCAACAGACGATTGTCCTTCAGATACTTCACGGCGGTGAGCAGTCCCGTGGTCACTTTGTTGTTCACGTCACCCAGGATCGGCTCGTAGATCTGCACCTGATCAGCCCGCGTGATCTCCCGATAATGCGGCTCAAACTTGGTCGGATCCTCGTCGTTGTCATTGCCGGTAATCGACCCATCCGGCTTCAGGGCGCCGGACTCGAACACGACGCGGCCACCCGCATCCTTGACTACCACATGCAGCCAGGCTCGGCGCGAAGGAAAGGCGGTGGGCAGCTTATGTCCGCCCAGGTTTTCTGCGTGCACATCCACAGCAATCCCATTCGCAGTCGTCTGGACTGGCCCCACAGTCACTTTCGACGACTGCGTCTGCAGAAACTCCGTGGTGCGCTTCATCGCAGCGTCCAGCTCTTCCGGCAGTGCCGCGGTCTTCAACTCGTCGCGATGCTCGTTGAGCATCCCTTCCATGATGAAGTCGCCGCCCACAAAGACATGCCGATGCAGCCCCTGCCGCGGCTCTCCATAAACCGCCGTAATCGCGACGGGCTCCTTCACCTCAGGCATGTGGCAGTACTGGCAGGTCTGCGTGGTGTTGTTGTATTCGCTGTGCTGCCACTCCTGATACGGCACCTGCTCCGGCAGCCTCCCCACCTTTTCGCCATGCGGCCCCAGCGCGTCCGTATACAACGTGTGGCAGCTTCCGCAGAGCGCCGCATCGCGCATCTGGTCGCCCTTTTGCGGCCGGTAGGTCGCCGTCGACGAGTGCATCACCGTCTGGTGCCCGTTGTCCGGATCGAATGGCCCGTACTCCGCGCGCAGGTCCTTACCGATCGGCGGTGAAAACCGAACCTTGCCGCTGAACGAGTCACCCGTCCCGAGCCCTGCCGCATCGATCTGGTGGCACACGGAGCACGTCACCCCATCAGCCGCTGCCGTCTCCCCTCTCGGAAACTCATGCAGGGGAAACCGCGAAAACACATGCGTGTCTTTCACTGCATCCCGATCCGGCATCCTCACGGCCGGCATATGGCACAGCGAGCAGTCGTTCTCCACCGCCTGCTTCGACTCCGGATGGTCCATCGCCTCGCGCCGAAGACTCCCCTGCCAGTATGGGTCCCGCGACGAGTTCGCCATAATGCTTGCCCGCCACTGCAGCCCGATCGAGACGTCCTCGCCCTCCTTTGTGATCAGCCCGTTGTGACACGCCACGCACCGATCCGAGGTGCGGAAGTAGGTCCCGTGCGGGTTCTTGTCACCCTTCGCGTTCTCGGCCTTCCCCTCCGTCTGCGTCACCGTCTGCGACTCCTGAGCAAGCTGCACCTGCGCCCTGCCACGCACTGCCGCGGGAAAACTCACCGCTGCAGCCAATCCCAACAGCCCCGTCCAAACCCATCCAGATCTCATCGCCACCCATCCCACAGCTTGCCGTCCGCCCGATCCCACAGGAAATAGAACACCGCCTGCGGCGTGCGCCCGTCCGTATTCGTGAAGGGAGCCCTGTACCCAAAGCCCACGCGCACATGCTGCCGCCGGCTCACCGTAATCTGCATCTCCGGCAGCACATCCCAATTCGTACTCGCTCCCGGTCTAAAGTCGCGCACTCCCAGGAACTCCACCATAGGGGAGAAAAGCCGCCCCAGCATGTGATCCGGCGCTATCGCCTGCCCTATGGCTGCCCGCGAAAACATGCTCCGGGGAACCACAGTGGCATCGACCGGGAGGTCCGCTCCCAGTTCCGTCTGCACAAACGTGTTCGTCCGGAAGAGCTGGTCGAATGCCGCAAAGGGCTCGAATTGCGTCGTCCCCGTACCAAATCCCCGATTGCTGTCGCCGGTCGGCAACAGGATGCCGCCCTGCACGCTTAAGATCGACCCCGTCTGCAGGCTCGAAAACAGAGTCCGCTTCAGCCCGATCGTGACATCCCCGACGCCCTCCGTCCACCCGCCACGCGGACCTCCGCCCTGGTCCGCTCCAAGCACGGCGTAGTTGATCGGCACGTCAGTCTCAAGCTGCGTTCTCGCATCAATCACCGTGCGCTCATCGATGACGTCGGTCGTCCATGCCGGCAGGCCCTTCGTATTCACCGCACTGGACACCACCAGCTCGTTCTCGGGGAAGGCCTTCTCCGTCACCAGGGCTCGCGGCAGGTTCAGCTCACCCATCGGATAATGGTGCGTGTTCTTGCAGAAGCCACGCATGTACGCCATCACATCGTTGATCTGCGTATCCGTCAGCAGATCCCCAAATGCCGGCATGATCTGCTGCAGGCCGCGCGATGGTCCGCCATGCACAATCGCCGCCTTCCAGTTCCCGTTCGGCTCCGGCGTGGTGCCCGCGCAGTCCGTGAAGTCCGGAAACACGTCCGACCGTTTGAACACGGTGCTCGTCTCGGGCGCACCCTTGCCGTCCGCCCCGTGGCAGGCGATGCAGCCGCCCTTGTACACCACCTCGCCACGCTCAACGCTGGGCCGAGCTGCGTAGTGAAGGGTCTGCGCACGAGCAATCGAAACACCCGCCGTTAGAAGGAAGGCTACCGTCAGCGTCGTGGGCCATCCCAGGACCTTCAGCCTCGTGTTCAGCGGGCGGCCCCTTACTGCCATGCTCCACCGGTACCGCGTGTGTGCGGCTGCTTCAACGCTCATACATCCTCGTTAGTTGGCCAGTTCTCAGATCGGATAAAGGTTCTTCCTGATCCAGATTGATGAGATGCACAGACCTCGGACGCCGCATACCGCCACGTCCTAGTAGTGTTTCACGCAACCATATAATCACGGCAGCCATGCACGTCGCGGTGAAACTCCTCTTCCTGGCGGCACTCGCGTCTTGTACGCTGCGAGCCAACGCCCAGGGCAACTACGAAATCCAGATCTACGGCTCCGAGACCGTCGGCCCCAAAAGCCTCATGGTGGAGGTCCACTCCAACTTCACCCCCAAGGGTCAGACCCAGACCCTGGATCGCGTCTACCCCACCAACCACCAGGAGCACGAAACTCTCGAACTCACTGCCGGCATCAAGTCCTGGGCCGAGGTCGGCTTCTACGTCTTTACCTCCGAGCAGGCAGGTTACGGTACGCAATGGGTCGGAGACCACATCCGACCCCGCGTGCGCGCGCCGGACTCCTGGAAGCTCCCCGTCGGCCTCTCACTCTCAACCGAGGTCGGCTACCAGCGCGCCGTGTACTCGCCCGACACCTGGACGCTGGAGATCCGCCCCATCATCGACAAGACCGACGGCCGCTTCTACTGGGCCTTCAACCCCGTCCTCGACCGCACCTTCCACGGCCCCGGAGTCGCCCAGGGCCTGGACTTCCAGCCCGCGGTCAAAGCCGGCTGGGACTTCACCCGCAGGGTCAACGCCGGCGTCGAGTACTACGCGGACTACGGACGCCTCGGCTCGCCCTACGCGCTCCACGACCAGCTCCAGGACATCTTCGCCGTCACCGACCTCAATCTCTCCGCTCAGTGGGAGTTCAACTTCGGCATCGGGGTCGGAGCCACTGCCTCCACCGACCACCTCATCCTCAAGGCAATCGTGGGGCGCCGCTTCTCCTTTGGCCGTCAGAAGCCTGAAGGCAAGGCCGGCGAAGACCGTCCCCAGAACCCCACGCCCGAAAAGCCGAGGTAGGCCCCGCCCAGAATCCTGAACCTGCGCACCCGCCTCCATCATGCGATCTGTGCTGGATCGGTGCATCTATGCTGGGTGAGAGCCCAGGGTGCCCAGCCTCTTCGACATCTCGCAGGACACGACCGCCTTTCCGTGGGCCAAGCGAACGCCGCTCGCCGGCATTCCCACTGTCGCGGCGATGGTCATCGCGCTGATTATCGGCTGGAAGACAGGCCATGAAAGCGCGGGCGCAATCGCCGCAGGATCAGCGTTCACAATCGGGTTCGCCGTCTTCCACGAGAGGCTGGCTTCCACCCTGCTCAGCATGGGTATAGTGACCCTGGGAATCTCCTCTGCAACCCTGGCGGCCTCACTGGGGGCCGAACGTACCTGGGTTGTGCTCGTCCTTACCGTGGTTGCGGCGATCAACTATGCCGTCCTCGCCGGGTTGAGCCCCACGGCGGGCTGGATGGGCCAGCAGTGCGCGGTCTTCGCTGTGGTGGCGAGCTACTTTCCTGGCGGCCCGCGCTACGCGCTTGGCCGCACGGCCATGGTGTTGTCCGGCGGCGTTCTCCAGATCGCTCTGAGCACGGTTGCGCTTCTTCTTCAACCCGGGCGGACTGCCGCGGCGGGACCCTCGCTGCGCGCGCGGATCACCGCCAGATGGAGTGGATTGATCTGCAAGCTACGCCAGACACGGCTCGGCGACAGCACGACATCGTACGCGGTGCGCCTGGCTTGCACCCTTCTTCTTTCAACCGAGATTTACCGGCACTACCAGATCCGCAACGGCTATTGGGTTCCAATGACGGCGCTGCTTGTTCTGAAGCCGCAATGGTCGGATACCCTCAGCCGGGGGATCGCGCGGCTCGCCGGCACCATAGCTGGGGCCGGGATAGCCCTTCTGCTGGCGCGAACCGTGCCGTTCAACATGCCGACTGTATTCGCGATGGTTGCGGTGTGCGCATGGGGTTGCTACGCACTGCAGGCCGTGAATTATGCGGCGTTCTCCCTCTTTGTCACCCTCTATATCGTGTTCCTGTTTCGGTTTGGCGGCTTCTCCCAAACCTCCGCCGCGCACATCAGGCTGTTCAACACGCTTCTGGGCGGCACGATAGCGCTTTTCATGGACGCACTCTGGAAGCTCATCCCCCGGTGGCCCCGACCGGTGCAGGCCGAGGCTGCGCCCGCCGGAGCCCCACACGATCAACGGGCTTCCGTACAATAGAAGTCATCGTGACATTGGACTTTCTAGGCAACTTACAGCGCACACACATGTGCGGAGAGCTTCGCGCTGACAGCGCCGGGCAGGACGTGATCCTGATGGGCTGGGTGAACCGGCGCCGGGACCACGGCAACCTGATCTTCCTCGACGTGCGCGATCGATCGGGCATCACGCAGGTGGTGCTGGATAAGGAACACAGCCCCGAGGCTCACGGGAAGGCGGAGGCCGCCCGTTCGGAATACGTAGTCGCCGTGAAGGGTCGCGTGCGCCGTCGCGCTGCCGGCCTGGAGAACCCCAACATGCCGACCGGGGAAATCGAGGTACTCGCGTCCGAGCTGCTGCTGCTGAACGAGGCGAAGACACCGCCGTTCTCGCCGGCAGAGGACGCGATCGCGAATGAGGAGGTGCGGCTCCGGTACCGCTATCTCGACTTGCGCCGGGCAGAGATGCAGGCGAACTTCGCCTTGCGCTCGAAAGTGGCCATGGCCATCCGCAACTACCTCGTAGACGAGGGATTTCTCGAGATCGAAACGCCGTTTATGACGCGGTCGACCCCCGAAGGAGCACGCGATTACCTCGTCGCATCGCGCGTGTACCCGGGCAGCTTCTACGCTCTGCCGCAATCGCCGCAGATCTTCAAGCAGATCCTGATGATCTCGGGGTTCGACCGCTACTTCCAGATCGCGCGCTGCTTTCGCGACGAGGACCTTCGCGCCGACCGGCAGCCGGAGTTCACCCAGATCGATCTGGAGATGACCTTCCCTCAGCAGGACACGATCTTCCGGATCGTCGAGGGCTTTCTTACTGCGGCGTTCCGCGCGGCTGGCATTGAGCTTCAGGCACCATTCCTGCAAATGACCTACGACGAGGCAATCCGGCGCTATGGCATCGACAAGCCCGACATGCGTCTTCCGGCTATGGTTGAGCTTACGGACCTTCTAACGCCTGAACTTCGCAGCAGCCTTAGGATCGAACAGACACTGCCGATCCTGGGCTTTCTGATCCCGCATGCTGGGGGGTTGAGCGGCACCGAGCGAAAGAAACTTCTGGGCGAAGTCCGAGCAGGATTTGGTGAGTCAGGCCTCGATCTTCTTGACACAGAGCGGCTCAAAACCAGCGACGCCTTCGCCCCCCTTTCTGCCGCAATCGTCGAGAAGCTCACGGCTGCAGCCGACGACCTGGTCGTTGTAGTCACGCCCAAGCTGGGCACGCAGGAGTCGTGGAACTACGACAAGCAGTGGATCTACAAGCGCGTCGGTGCACTGCGTCTGCAGCTCGCCCAGAAGTTCGCTGACAAGCACAAGCTCTTCGAGAAGACGCGCTCCGCGAACGACTACAAATTCCTTTGGGTCACGGACTTTCCCATGTACGAATGGGACGAGGAAGGGAAGACCTGGAACGCCGCCCACCACCCATTCACCTCGCCGCATGAGGAAGACATCAAATCCGGCGCGCTTTACAACGACAAAGGTTCCGTGCGCGCGCTCGCCTATGACATCGTGCTCAACGGGACCGAGCTGGGCTCCGGCTCCATCCGCATCCATCGCAAAGACGTGCAGGCGGAGATCTTCCGCAGCCTTGGGATGACAGATGCCGAAGCAAAGGAGCGCTTCGGGTTCTTCCTGGACGCGCTCGACTACGGCACGCCGCCCCATGGCGGTATCGCATTGGGCGTCGACCGCCTGGTGATGATCCTTGCCGGGGCACAGTCGCTCCGTGAGGTTATAGCATTCCCCAAAACAGCAAAGGCGATTGACCTGATGGTGGACGCTCCGAGTCCCGCAACTGAGCAGCAGATGCGCGAACTGCAGCTCCGCGTCGCGACCCGGAGCTGACTCGCGGCCGGCGAGCAGAGCTACCCCTCGCCGGCTCCCTGAGCATCCAACGGGCCGGGAGAGACCTCCATGTGCAAGCAAATCGGCCCTCCCCACAAGGACTGGTATGCTCCGTCAGTTTCTCTCCACACTGATGTTCCTTGTACCCGCCGTTGTTCTGGGGCAGTCGCCAAACCCGGCCAGGCCCTCGGGCGTTGCGCAAAGCGGACAGCCCACCGCCATGCACCTGAACGTTGAGGTCTATCCCAAGTCAGGCTTGCCGGTCACCGGCCTCACGCAGTCGGACTTCACCGTTGTCGACAACACTAACCCTCGACCGATCGCCTCGGTCCGCGCAGTCACGCGCGGGCAGCAGCCCACAGAGGTGATTCTGTTGTTCGACGCCGTCAATGCACCCTTTCAGACACTCGCCTTCGAGCGCGGCCAGGTGGAGAAGTTTCTCCGCGCCAGCGGTGGAGCGCTGCCCGTTCCTTTCACCGTGGCAATCCTCACCGATCAAGGAACTCAGATACTGCCGGGGTACTCCCGGGACGGGAACGCGCTTGCGACGTCTATCGAATCGAATGCACCCGGTCTACGAGAGATGAACCGTTCGGCAGGTGTTTGGGGGGCAGAGCAGAGGCTGGATGTGTCGCTTAAGGCTGCGGGGCAAATATTCGCCTACGCGGCCAAACAGCCCGGCAGGAAGTTGGTCTACTGGCTTTCGCCTGGCTGGCCTCTGCTCTCCGGCCCCGGCGTTCAGCTTGATAAACGGCAGCAGCAGCAGATCTTTTCGAATGTGGTTGAGTTCTCTAACGCAATGCGGGGCGGCGACATCACGCTGTATAGCCTGAATCCGCTGGGACCCAGCGAATCCCTCTTTCGCGCCGATTATTACGAGGCCTTCCTGCGCGGCATCGGTAATCCCAATCAGACCGATATCGCCGACCTCTCGGTTCAGGTGCTGGCCCTGCAGAGCGGTGGCCTTGCTCTGAATTCCAGCGACGTCGGTTCCATGATCGGCAAGTGCCTCACGGACACGGGGGCCTGGTACGAACTCTCGTTCGACCCCGCTCCTTCGGAGCACGCGAACGACTACCATCACCTGGAGGTCAAAGTCGACCGGCCGAACCTGACCGTGCGTACTCGTGACGGCTACTACGGCAAGCCCTAAACCTCGTGCCGCGGCCGCGAAACGTTCGCGCCCTTAACGACCGCTCAGATCTACTTCACTGGTTGGAAGGTTCGGCGCCACCGTGTTTCATCCACAAAATGGGTGATCTCGTGCACCGTCAAGCTGATCTGCTCCGCGGCACTGGTTCGGTACATCTGCTCGTCAGGCGTTTTGAACGACCAGTAGACGAATAAGGGCCGCCCGATCAGGTTCTTTCGCCCTACAAAGCCCCAGTAGCGGCCGTCCAGACTGTTCGTACGGTTGTCGCCCATCACGAAGAAGCTATCGGGCGGGACGACCAGGTCGCATCCCTGAACAAATTGCCCCAGCTGCACAGCCCACTGCGCGGTCACCCCGGGCACACCTTCGGGGTGAACAGAAGGGAAGTCATCACGGTATGGATCGTAGTTCAGGGCTGTCGGCTTCGCGGCCTGCGGCTCGTTCTGGGCTACTCCGTTCAGGTACACCGTTCCGTTCCGCAGGTGAATTCGGTCCCCCGGCAAGCCAACGACTCGCTTCACTAGGATCGATTCGTGACCGTCCGGTTCCAGCACAGGCTTGTAGAAGACGATCGGCTCGCCCCGCCGTATCTCCCGGTAGGGCAGCAGCCGACTCCAGGAGGCTTGTGGAGCGAGGCTGGCGCGGTCCGCGACGACGTGGTCACCGACCAGCAGCGTGCTCGCCATCGAAGCCGACGGAATCGCGAAATTCTGGAATACAAAGCTGATAACGAACAAGAAGGTCACTACGGTGCAGCAGAGCGAGGCCGTGGTCTGCAGGTGGGTCTCTTTTGGGTACTTTGGATCCTTTGACCTGATCATTGTGTGCCTCCCGCTTACGATCAACTCGCTAGTTCATCCAACGTCGATCATTTGGATCACGCCGCGGAGCGCCGTTTTCCTTTGCTCCTGCATCGGGATCGACGTACCGGCCCTCCTCGTCGAAGCGCACCTCGCGACCCTGCTTGCCCATGTACACCTCAAACTTCTTCGCCGCACGTCTCCGCTTTGCACGGTACCACGCGTTCCGAATCCCGTAGAACTGTTCCGTGAAGCCGAATGCCATCCCACGCCGAGGTGCAAGCTTGACGTACAGGTATCCGCAGAGCGCACCGGAGAGTTCCAGCAGCGCGGCAAAGGCATTCGCCTCCCGCAGCAGGACCGCGAGGGCAATGAGGATGTAGATCGCGACCATGTACTTGGCTCGAAGCCGGACCACAAACCAAAGCAGGAACTCCTGCTCACCAAACCGCATCGCAATCGCGACGAGCAGCCCGAACACTCCGGCCCAGGCTCCCGCGCCGACAAGCTGGGGGCTGAGGTGCAGCAGGCCTGAGAAGGAGAGAGCCGTGGCGAGCACAGCCCCACCGATAACGGAGCTGAAGTAGAGTTCGCCAACCCAGCGTCCGCCATAGGCGCCTTCGAGCATCGACCCGCAGAACCACAGCGTCAACATGCCGAACAGGATGTCTAGAAGCCCATTCTGGACGAACGCGTACGTGATCAGCTCCCACACCCGCCCATGTACGACAGAAAGCGGCTGAAGCATCGCGTTTACTGCCAGCAAATTGGCAAGGTTGGGCGCCAGCAAGCCCAGCACAGCGAACCCGAAGAACACGCCCAGGTTGATGAGAACAAGACGCCGAACAACCCCGGCGAAGGGGGGGAAGGTCATCGTGATGGGACTGGAACGGGGCATGGGCAGGCGCTGTTCACTCCATTTCAACACAATGCGGGGCTCGACCTGCGGTGCCCGCCCCTACTTCGAAGCAGGCGGTGGCGCCGGGAAGGAGGCCACTCCAGTGGGCCACGGATATACCGCCACTCCGCGATGGCCGGCAGCGTCCACGCTGCGGACCGCAAAGATCACATTGTCCTTGGAGATGGGCACAGTAAACGACGTGGCTGTGCCGGCGTTGAGGAACTGCGTCCAGGTGGGCGCCGCAGTGTCGCGCCACACTACTTCGTAGCTGGTGCTCGGGGGGAAGCCTTCCGGGGCCTGCCACTCGAGCTTTGTGTCGTTGTCGAGGTTGCTGGTCAGGATCTTTAAACTCCGTGGCGGCCCGGGCGCAGCCGCCAGCGTGGCCAGGGTAGCCGCATTCAGTCGAGCAACATTGGCCACGTAGTCCACGTCCACGAACTGGATCAGGTCGCCGTACTGCACCGTGCCCGCAGCGCGGTTGGGCAGCTTGCCGTCGGCCTTCCGGATGTTCTGGTGCTGGTGGTTGAAGTTTTCGCGCCACTCCGTAAACCGTACGGCCGGCCAGCCCTCGAGATTGAAGCTGGTGTGGTCCCCTCCCCGGAGATATCGGTCGCGCCGAAATTCCATCACCGGATGGAAGGCAGGCGCAAGCCTGGCGACGTTGCTGCGCGCGTGACCTTGGCCCGCCGTTGCCGGCGGAATCTGGCCGGGCTTGAAGTACGTCGAACCGACATCCAGCACCGCACGCGCGAGCTCACGCGAGGGTGAGTCGCTCTCCGCGCCGACGGTCTGTATCCGGTGTAGATCATCCAGGGTCGCCGTACCCGGGACGCCTTCAGAGAACACACGAATAGCGTTCTTATCCTGCAGCGTTTCGCCAGGCGTCGTATCCCCACCCACGATGTCGTTGTTCAGTACGGCCTGAAGATCCCATCCCTCCGCTCTGGCGAGCTTGGCCAGGTGGCGGCTCCCGTTTAGCCCCTGCTCCTCGCCCGCGACAGCGACGAAGACAATGCTCGATGGAAACTTGATCCCACTCTTCGTGAGGACGCGCGCGCACTCGAGCGATACTGCGACGCCGCTCGCGTCATCGTTCGCGCCCGGAGCCTCGATGTGCGTGTCCATAACGTTTGTTGCGCGAGAGTCATAGTGCCCGGTCACGAGCACACGTCGATTCGCCTGTACCGGGTCCACCCCCTTAAGCACGGCGTATACGTTGACG
This sequence comes from uncultured Acidobacteriaceae bacterium, assembly GCA_963791875.1. Lineage (GTDB taxonomy): Bacteria > Acidobacteriota > Terriglobia > Terriglobales > Acidobacteriaceae > Edaphobacter. The sequence continues at coordinate 260,404 of CAWBUI010000007.1, read as the reverse complement.
ATGCGGGTCGGGCGCACGATGCGTGCGTTCGCGCCGCTCTGCGGAGGCTCGACAAAGTCGTCGCGCTTGACTTCCAAACACCCGCCGCACGCTGAGGATATGGTGCCAAACTGACCCTGAATCCAGTCCGCCGCCGCCAGCACTCCGGTGCCCGCCGGCAGGTCAGTCTCCATGCTCGAGATTGTGCTGCGGTTGCGAAACGTGACGAGCTTCTCGATGTCGGTTCGGATTCTTACGGGAGACACCTGCTGCAATGCCGCGGCGATTGCGGGGTCGGCGGCAGCCGGCGTGATCGCCTGCTGCGCCTCTGCCGACACGGAAAGACCGAAAACTACAACTGCTGCAGCGGTGTACCGTTGCCACCCATGTCCTGCCTGCCACCCGCACGCCTGGTCGATCATGCACTCTCCTGTAGTCGGAAGGTCTTCGGTGCGACGGGCGCTTGACGTCACCGGGACTGCTACTCATACTATCGGAGGCGGATGCCCGCGTGCCTCTCAGGTGGGAGCCAACGCAAACGAAGCTGGGCATCCCTACACCACGATCAACCTTCTTAGCTGCGGAGGCAGGAAAACATGGCTGTTGTCTGTCCGGAATGCGATAACCCTATCACCGTGGATGTCGACGAGGTCGAGGCCGGCGAAACCGTTCAGTGCGAAGAGTGTGGAACTGAACTTGAGATCGTGACCGTCGATCCGCTGGAGCTCGCCCCGGTGGATGAGGCGGGCTATCACGACGAAGACGACGCCCCTGAGGCGGACGAGGAAGAGGAGTAGCCGGACGGCACTACCCCCCCACCGGGAGGCATATACTGGTGGAATGAAGTCTTCGGCCATCTCTGTACGTCTGTTAGCCCGCTCATTGCGCGCTGCCGTATTTCTCTGTGGTTTGCTAGGCGGCACGTCCTTTGTTGTCCACGCCACCCCCGCCTCGGCGCAGGATCAGGCGCCACGAACGGTGGAGGGTAAGGTCACTGAGAAGGACAATACGGCTATCAAAGGCGCCGTTGTCTACCTCAAGGACGGTCATACTCTGTCGGTGAAGAGCTACATCTCCGGTGACGATGGCGGATACCGCTTCGGCCAGCTTTCTGGCAGCAGCGACTATACGATCTGGGCAGAGAGCGACGGAAAGAAGAGCCCGGTCAAAAGCATTAGTTCCTTTGACACGAAGAAGGACTTCAACATAATTCTCAAGATAGATAAGTAGCGTCAAAGAGCGCGGTCTTCTGCAAGCATCCCTGCGCTCAGTGCAGGGCATCGCACGCGCATGACGCAGCAGGTAGGCCCCCCTCCCGAACAACCCAGAAATGGCCTGAGCAGGCGCGGCTTCCTTCGCGCCGCAAGCCAAATAGTCGCCTCGACTGGTCTGGGGGCGCTGGCTATCGACCCAGCAGCATCCGCCCAGCCAGCTGCTGCCCAGCCCCGCGAGCAGGCCAAGGTGGACCTGCCGCCCCTGCACGCCGCGTCCGAGGCGCCTGAGAAGACGCCCGGCCCCTTTGAGCCCCAGCTACGGCGCACCGGCTACGCGATTGTGGGCCTGGGACATCTGTCGCTGGGGCAGATCCTGCCGGCATTCGGGAAGTCCAAGTATTCAAAGCCGGTAGCCCTCGTCAGCGGAGATCGCGCGAAGGCGCTTAAGGTCGCGGCGCAGTACGGTATCCCGGAGTCGGGCATTTACGACTACCGCACCTATGAACGCCTGGCGGACAACCCAGACGTTCAGGTCATCTACATCGTCCTGCCTAATTCCATGCACCGGGAGTACGTTGAGCGCGGCGCAAAGCTGCGCAAACATATTCTTTGCGAGAAGCCGATGGCGACCTCCGTTCGCGACTGCGAGGCCATGATTGCCGCCTGCCGCGCCGCGAACGTGAAGCTGATGATCGCTTACCGCCAGCAGTACGAGCCGATGAACCGCGCGATCGTGCAGCTTGTGCGGTCGGGCGCCCTCGGAACTCCGCTCTCTTACATCGCGAGCAACAGCCAGAATCAGGGCGACCCAAACCAGTGGCGTCAGAAGTTGGCCCTCGCCGGTGGGGGCTGCTTGCCCGACGTCGGCATCTACTGCATGAACGCCGCCCGTTTCCTTACGGGCCAGGAGCCAAGCGAGGTCTTTGGCACGATCTACCAGCCGAAGGAGGATCCGCGCTTCAGGGAGGTGGAGGAGACCTGCTCCTTTACCCTGAAATTCCCGTCAGGCCTGATTGCATCGTGCAGTTGCGGGTACGGGCAGCACCGGTCGCAGTTCCTGCGTCTCGAAGGGGATCGGCAGTGGGCAGAGCTCAGCCCGGCCTTTGGCTACACCGGTCTGAAGCTGCGTCTGAATCGGGTTGAGCAAAGCAAGAATGTGCTGGCGGAACCCTCGATCGAGGAGGTGGACCAGTTCGCCCGCGAGATGGACCACATGAGCCTCTGCGTCCAGCAGAACCTGCAGCCCCACACGCCGGGAGAGGAAGGCCTGCAGGATCAGCGCATCGTCGAAGCGATCTATGAGGCGGCGCGCACGGGCAAGTCGGTCAAGCTCGCTCCACCCCCTGCACCCACGCGTGGCCCCGATCCGCGAGACGAAGCTTAGCAGCGGTTCTGCGCTCTCCTGCCTGCGGTTTATCAGCCGGCCACCCGGTCGTCGTGACTGGGTGGCTGACTGGTTACCAGAATGCGCAGGATGCTCTTCGAACGGTTCGCCGCCACGTGCAGCTGGCCGGGCGAAACCTCGATGCCCTCGCCTTGGCGCACCACGTAGTCATGATGTTCGACCATCATGGCCAACTCTCCTTCGAGAACAAAGAAGAATTGCCGGGCGCGCACGTGGTGGTGGGGAGTCTCGGCGACCCCAGCGGGCATACGCTCCTCGATGATGTTCAGTTCGGGTGTGCGCACGAGGTACCAGGCATCCGCATCTGCCTCATTCACGCCACCCCAGGTGTAGTGTTCTGCGTTCGTTGTCCCGATAACTTTCGCTGGCATGGTGGGAGTCTACAGCCAGTCGGCGCCGAGCCCGCGTGGCGGAAGGACTGCAGTTGGCCACCAGGTTAGCGACGCCGTTCGCGACGTCTGGCACGGAGAAAGCTGCTGATGCTGAAGTAACCGAAGATCGCAAGCATGACCAGGGCGCCGAACAACCGCTGACGGTCGGCGGGATTAGGGGGCGAAGCGCTCCAGGCCGTCCGTAGCCGCCACGCCGCGGCCAGGGCAAACGCGGCGAAGATCCCGAAGAAGACGCCAGTTACTTCGAGCCAGAGAACGCCTGAGAGCCGGACAAACGGGTTCCAGACCTCGCGTCCGAAGCGGCGAGATCCTTCGCGGATCCCTCGAGCCCCGGTCTTCAACTGGGTTGCGGCTGCCGCGGCTTGCGTTCCTCGGCCGCCTTTTGCAGCCGAAGGATTTGGCGGGGGCGTCCCCGCAATCGGGGCAGGTCCGCGGATCGCGCGCCCCGCCCTCTGCGGGTCGCGTGCCGGACTGTCCTGGCGCACCGCAGCGGGATTGGCTGCAGACGCCGCATCGACCGCGTGCACTACGGTCTTTGCGGCGGCGCGGGCGCCTACCCCGAGCGCCCGCCCGAAACGTACGGGATCCATGCCCCTAGTGTACCGTTCGATCCGCGCTCGAGGCCGCTTGAACGCTTCGCGCACCGAGATGCTAACGCCAAGGGGTGGGCCCGCATCCTATGAGGAACGCCTGATGAACGAGCGTAAAGCCGCACCGCACTTTGGAGGTCATACCGCATGTCAAAGTTTCTTCTGATGGTCGGCGGCATCTGCGCCGCCGCCGCATGTTTTCTCGTGCTGGGACCCAACCGCGCGCCGCGCGTGGATAAGCTTGCGCATCAACTCGAAGATGCATGGGCGGATCATCACACCGTAGTCTAGGCGCCTCATCAGGGATTTTCGAAAGACGCCGGAAGCCCGCAAGAAGATTGCAGCGGCGTTTCCGGCGGCGGTATTCTTAAGGAGCGGTCTGGTACGCCATTCCGCAGGATCCACCCGCAATGCCGTTCCCGCCGATCGCTGGCGGGAATACCCGATGCGGTACGAATCGCAGGCTTTGTAGAAAAGCTCACGGCAGCCCGGAGGGGTCATTGAACCAGAAGGTAAAGAAGTTGATTCAGAAGCTCGGCGAAGCCATCCACGAGTCCGTGTCGGAATCTGAAAACATCGCGGGCGTCGTGAAGAACATTCGTGATCAAGGATTCGACGTGCTGCTGATGCTTGAGGCCACGATAGGGCTGAACGAGGTAGACAAGTCCGAGGAGGAGCCAGCCGATTCAGAACAGGAGCAGGCGGTCGGGCCGTTTACCCGGAACGACCTGACGTTCCTCAAGAGCCTTCGCATCACGCTGCCCGATGAAGAGATGGCGGGGCTGGACATAGAGCCCGGTACAGCGGACGGCGAGACTTCAACGGAGTAGGTTTCTCACAATCGAATTCGCAAGGGCCGCCTCGGCGGCCCTCGTGCGTTAATTGAACGTCTCCAGTTTCCCGGCCATCACAAATCCGCATCAGCATGGTAGACTCCGATTCCCTAGGGTCGCGTATGTGACTTTCTGCATCCGAGATTCTGGCAAGGCTTGAAGTTGCCGCTTTGTTTGTTGGGTTGGAGAACTGTGCTTCAATAGGCTGCTTCGAGGGAACTACCATGATGAGAGAAACACTCGGCGTACTGCTGGCAGGTGGTGCAGGCGAACGGCTCTTCCCACTTACCCGCGATCGCGCCAAGCCTGCCGTACCGTTCGCCGGCCAGTACCGCATCATCGACATCACGCTTTCCAACTGCATCAACTCCGACCTGCGCCACGTCTACATCCTGACGCAGTACAAGGCGCTGTCGCTGAACCGGCACATCCGCGAAGGCTGGGGCCCGGTCGTGGCGAACGAGCTGGGCGAGTTCATCGAGATTCTGCCGCCGATGCAGCGCGTCTCGAAGAGCTGGTACCAGGGCACGGCGGACGCGGTCTACCAGAACATCTACTCGATCGGCGCGGAAGAGCCGCAGCTACGTGCTGATCCTCTCGGGCGATCACATCTACAAGATGAACTACGGCCGATGCTGAAGCAGCACGAGGATTCCGGCGCGGATGTGACGCTGGCGACGCTGCCCATCACCCCGGAGGAGGTCTCACGTTTCGGCGTGGTGGAGGTGGCCCGCAACGGCGAGGTGACCGGCTTTGTGGAGAAGCCGCCGACCACCGACCTCCGCTCGCCGTTCAAGCCGGAGATGGTCGACGCCTCCATGGGCATCTACCTGTTCAACACCGACATTCTGCTGCCGGAGCTGATGAAGGACGCCGAAGATCCGGATTCCATGCACGACTTCGGGCACGACATCCTGCCCAAGCTGCTTGGCCGGTACAAGATGCATGGCGTACAACTTCGTGGACGAGAACAAGCAGCGCGCGCTCTACTGGCGCGATGTGGGTACGCTGGAGGCCTACTTCGAAGCCAACATGGATGTCGCCGGGCGTGACCCCGATCTTCAACCTGTACGACAAGTCCTGGCCGATGCGCACGCGGCCCTATCAGTACCCGCCGGCGAAGTTTGTGTTCGGCGAGCCGGGGCGCACCGGCATGGCGATCAACTCGATCGTCTCCGGCGGATGGATCGTCTCGGGGTCGGTCGTGCGCAACTCGGTGCTGTCGCAGGATGTGCGCGTGAACTCGTACGCGGATGTCGACTCGTCGCATCATCTTTTCGCACGTCAACATCGGCCGGCACTGCCGGATTCGGCACGCGATCATCGACCGCGACGTGCACATTCCGGATGGCACGGTGATCGGCTACGACCCGAACGAGGACAAGAAGAACTACTTTGTCTCGGCCAGCGGTCTGACTGTGGTGACCCGCGATTATTCGGTGTATGAGAACCCGGTGAGCGCGGAGTTCATGCAGCAGACGTTCTGATGTCCGACGCTGCTTTCGCGTCCCGGCGCTCCGAAAGACATGGGCGCTGGGCGCATAGCCATGGGTGTGCTGTACATCGCAGCCGGTGCTCTGCACTTCATCCTGACGCGCCGCTACGTGGCGATCATGCCTCCTTATCTTCCGGCGCATCGCGGCCCTGGTGCTGGTCAGCGGCACGGCCGAGATCGCGGGCGGGGTCGGAGTGCTGGTACCTGGTCAGCGCCTGCGCGCAGCGCCGCCGCCTGGGGTCTTGTTGCTCTGCTGGTCGCGGTGATGCCGGCGAACATCTACATGGCGACCTCTGCCGCAGGCGTTTCCCGGCATCCCAGCCTGGCTGCTGTGGGCAAGGCTGCCCCTGCAGCTTCCGCTGATCTACTGGGCTTGGCGCTACACGCGCCGACCCGGAGTCATAGGAAACACCGATCGTCTACCAGACGATGCAGCGGTCAGCATCGGAACGGGTCATTGCGGAGTTGACCTTGCAGCCGAAGGCCTGCGCGAATGGGGGGAAGTTCGACATCGGTCCAAGCACGCGGTATTTGGCCACGGGATGCGGATCGCCCTGGACCATCATCTTCTGGGTCTCCGGCCGGGTCTCATCGCCTCGGAACTGACCCCAGGCGATAAAGAACTGCTGGTCGGGAGTAAAGCCGTCGACCAGTTGTGTGGACTTGCCCTGAGGCGTCTTCTTGAAGGCAAGGTAGGCGATCTTCAGCCCGGCGAGGTCGCCGATCGATTCGCCCAGCACAAGCTTGCCGTTGATGTGAATTGATGGGGTCGCCGTCGATGGTGAAGCGCGTCAAACTGGTGCGCTACGCAGGCGGTCTTGGCCTGGAACTTCTTGAGGTCTTCGGGTGTCCACCAGTTGTCGAGCTTGCCGGTGGCGTCGAACTGGGCGCCCTGGTCGTCGAAGCCGTGGCTGATCTCGTGGCCGATAACGACGCCGATGGCTCCGTAGTTGATCGCGTCGGTGTAGTTGAGGCTGAAGGCGGGCGGCTGCAGGATACCCGCAGGAAAGACGATCTCGTTCATCAACGGGTTGTAGTACGCGTTCGAGGTCGGCGGCGTCATGCCCCAGCGGCTGCGGTCGACTGGTTTGCCGATCGTGCTCAGGTCGTCCGCGACCAGGAACCGGTTCCCGGCGAGGACATCCTCGAAGTAGCTGGTCCGCGTGATCTTAACAGAGGAGTAGTCCTTCCACTTGTCCGGATAGCCCGACTCTTAACTTTGAAGGAGGAGATCTTTTCGAGTGCGCGCGTCTTCGTTGCCGGAGTCATCCAGTCAAGGCCTGTAATCGTCTCGCGCATCGCAGAAAGGATGTTCGTCACCATATCTTGCGCGCGCTGCTTGGCTGCCGGCGGAAAGTAACGTTTGACATACTCCTGGCCGAGAGCCTCGCCGAGGAGATTGTCCGTCTGCTCCGCGCACCGGGTGGGGCGAGGCTTGAGTTCGCCGACGCCGGCAAGCTGCTTCTGGTAGAAGGCGAACTGTGCCTCTACAAACTGCGAAGGCAGGGCGGCGGCGCTCTCGTTCAGCAGGTGCCAGCGCAGGTAGATCTTCCAGTCGGCAAGTGGCGTGGAGGCGAACTGGCGCTCGATCTCGGCAAGGAAGAGTGGCTGGTCGATGTTGACGGCGACCGCCTGGGGCAAGTGCGTCGCTTTGGTAGTAAGCGGCCCAGTCGAAGTGCGGCGTGGCCTTCTGCAGGGCAGCGAAATCAGCGGGGTGGTCGGTCGCGTGCGGGTCCCGCAACGCCACGTTGTCCAGGGATGCCTTGGCGAGCGCCGTTTCAAACACCATGACCGTGGCGGCAGACGCCTTGGCCGAGGCTTCCGTCGCTCCGGCCAGCTGGAACATCTTTGCCACATATGCCAGATAACCGGCGCGTGCATCGGCGAAGCGCTTTTCGGGCTTAAGGTAGTAGTCACGGTCGGGCAGCCCCAGCCCGGCGGCGCCTGTGTCTGCGATGACATTGCCGGGGTCGTGCGGGTTCTGGCTGCTGTTGAAGCTAAAAGGAACCCTGATGCCGCCGATCTGCATGTCGCGGATGACTGCCTGCAAATCGGCTGCGGTGGCGATCCCGTCAATGCGGGCGAGGTACGGCTTGAGCGGGGTGATACCTGCGTCGTCGATAGCCTTCTGGTTGACGCAGGCGGCGTAGAAGTCGCCCGTGAGCTGGGCGGCCGAGCCCGCCGGGGCCCCGGGCTTCGTGGAGATGTCGTCGAGGATGATGCGCAGCTGATCTTTGTTGTTCTCTCCTGCCTGCCATCTGCGGCTCCACCGATCCATGGAGGCCGGGATGGGATTGGCTGCGCGCCAGCTTCCGTTGGCGAACTCGTAAAAGTCGTCGCAGGGCTGTACCTTGCGGTCCAGGTCGGCGAGCTGGATGCCTGTCTGCGCCGCGTCCTGGGCAAAGGCGTTGGCGGCGAAGACGGTGGCAATAACTGCGGTCAGAGTGCGCTTCATAGGTTTGGCTTTCTCAGGAAGGTCTTGGATATGGAGCCGGGCCCGGTTATTGCTGCTGCTGCGCCATCTGCTGCAGGCGCGTAAGGGGTGGCGGCTGGTCGGGCAGGGCCTGCGCCTTTTCGACGAGGATCGACCAGTCTTCGGGCACGGGAAGCTCCTGGTCGAGCGACGGCGTGCCCTCGCTGGGCGTGACGCGCACGGCGACGGTGAGCTCGCTCGGGCGCGGCCGCGGAAGATGCCGTGGGTGGGCGGGACGTCGGCGTAGTCGCGGCCGATGGCGGTGCGGATGTGGCGGTCGCCGGCGACCAGCCAGTTGGTGGGGTCGAAGCCGACCCAGCCGAGCTGCGGCATAAGCGCCTCGACCCAGGCGTGGGTGGCGGAGGTGACGCGAGCGATCGTGATCGCTCGTCGCCGTGGAAGAGGTAGCCGCAGACGTAGCGGCAGGGAATGCGCAGCTTGGTGCGGACCAGCGTGATCATGATGTGGGCGAAGTCCTGGCAGACGCCCGTGCGGCTGTGAGCAGCGCATCGTCGATGGGCGAATCGACCTTGGTGGACTTGGGCACGTAGTCGAAGTAGTCGTAGAGCTGCTCGTTGAGCTCGTGCAGGACCATCAGCGGATCGTCGCGGCGGCGGACGTCGAGCTCGGCGGCGAGTTGCGTCGAGCAGCGGGCGTGGGCGCGGCAGAACTCGCTGGGGAAGAGCATCTCCCAGTAGTCGCCCTGCTGGACCATGTCGTCGAGCTCGGCCCAGGCGTCGGGAGCGAGGAACGCGGGAATCTGCGGCGCAGGCTGCATTTCGACGAGCGACTCCGCGACGATGACCAGCTGGCCGTGCTGGCCCGGGATGTCGAAGTGATGGACGTGGTTGGCGAGGTGGTCGCGATAGGAGAAGACGCGGCAGCGCGGGCTGACGGAGAGATGGAAGGTGAGGCAGCGCTGGTTCTGATCCGAGCGCGGATGCATGCGCGTCTCCATCATGCTCTCGCTGACCGTGTTCGAGTAGAGGAACTTGGTGAGGTGGCGGATGGAGTAAGTACATGGTCGCTCCTGTTAGCTGCGGTGGCTAGCCGGCGAGCGCGGCCTGGATGGAGTAGTCGATGTAGAGCTCGTAGATGGTGTCGTGGATGCTCGCGGCACTGGGACTGGATGCCGCGGAGATACGCGACGACATCGCCGTTCGAGGATTTCGTCGACGCTGGTGTAGGACAGCGAGGCCTGCAGGCGTCCGGCGAGGCGGCTGCAGCGGCTCGGCGCGGGTCATGCCGCTCTCGCCCTGGATGCGCTCGAGCGCGTGCTGCAGGGTGTCGATGGAGAAGCGCAGCGGAGTGCGGGAACTCGTCGATCGAGCAGCAGAAACTCGAGGATGCGGTCGGGCGTGAGGTCGGCGGTGTAGACCTTGCAGTAGGCTTCGAAGGCGGTGGCGGAGCGCAGCAGGCCCATCCACTCGAGGTACTCGTTGCCTTCGAGGATGCGGTCGGGATCGCGCCAGAGGTCGTCGTGGTAGGCCTCGAGCAGCATGGCGGTGGCGGAGGCGCGCTCGATGTAGCGGCCCACCTGGATGAACTGCCAGCCCTCGCCGTGGCTCATGGTGGAGTCGGTGACGCCCTGGAACTGGTGGACGGCTTCCATGACCTGCTGGAGGAACTCGGTGGGCTGATCGCCGGCCTCAGTCGACCATGGTGCCTCGGCGCTGCAGGTCGGAGTGCAGCTGCGGGCGCGTGACCTGGAGGTAGAGCGAGTTGAGGCGGTGCCACTGCTCGGTGGAGATCTGCTCGCGGACGTGGCGGGAGTTTTCGCGCGCGGAGATGATGCAGGAGAGGATCGGAGGGCTTGTGCGTGCTGTCGAAGGTGAGCGGTGCGGATGAGTCGTAGGGGTCGCCGTTCCACTGTGATGTCCTTCGGGGTTGCCGAGGCCTGGAGCACGCGCTGCCAGCGGTGCTCGGCGCTGGCGGAGCTCTCATCGAGCATCAGGTTGAGGTTGACGTCGAGCAGGCGCGTGGTGTGCTCCGCGCGCTCGAGGTAGCGGGTCATCCAGTACAGGCTGTCGGCTACGCGTGAAAGCATCGGGTCTTTAGCCTCGTTTCGGCTGCGATCGGTGGTTGAGTTGATCGGCATGGTACTGGCATCGCGAGTAACGAAGATTTGAATGGCATCTACTGGCTGAGCACCCAGGTGTCTTTGCTGCCGCCGCCCTGGCTGGAGTTGACGACCAGCGAGCCGCGGCGGAGCGCGACGCGCGTGAGGCCGCCGGGGACGATGGTGACCTTGTCGCCGTAGAGGACGTAGGGGCGCAGGTCGACGTGGCGCGGTTCAAGCTCGTCGCCGATGAGGCAGGGGGCGCGGGAGAAGCCGATGGTGGGCTGGGCGATGTAGTTGCGCGGGTCGGCCTTGATCTTGTCGGCGAACTCTTCGCGCTCGGCCGCGGTGGACTGCGGGCCGATGAGCATGCCGTAGCCGCCGGACTCGCCGACGGCTTTGACGACCAGCTTGTCGAGATTCTGCGAGCACGTGCTGGCGCGCTTTCGGCTCGCGTCAGCAGGAAGGTCTCGACGTTCTGCAGGATGGGCTCTTCGCTCAGGTAGTACTTGATGATGTCGGGGACATAGGCGTAGAGCGCCTTGTCGTCGGCGACGCCGGTGCCGAAGGCGTTGGCGAGAGTGACGTTGCCGGCGCGGTAGGCGTTGAAGAGGCCGGCGACGCCGAGGATGGAGTCGCCGCGGAAGGCGAGTGGGATCGATGAAGTCGTCGTCGACGCGGCGGTAGATGACGTCGACGCGCCGCAGGCCGCTGGTGGTGCGCATGTAGACGACGTTGTCGTGGGTGACCAGATCGCGGCCTTCGACCAGCTCGATGCCCATCTGGCGGGCGAGGTAGGCGTGCTCGAAGTAGGCGGAGTTGAAGACGCCGGGCGAGAGCAGCACGATGTTGGGCTCGGGCCGGCCTTCGGGCGCGAGCGAGCGCAGCGTGCCCAGCAGGAGCTGGGTGTAGTGCTCGATGGGGCTGACGTTGTAGCTGCGGAAGAGCTGCGGGAAGATGCGCTTCATCACGCGGCGGTTGGTGAGCATGTAGCTCACGCCGGAGGGCACGCGCAGATTGTCTTCGAGGACGACGAACTCGCCGTTTTGCAGGCGGATGAGGTCGGTGCCGCAGACGGCGACGTAGACGTTGCGCGGAACCTGCAGGCCGATCATCTGGCGGCGGAAGTGCTTGCAGGTGTAGACGACCTCGCGCGGCACGACGCCGTCGTCGAGGATGCGGCCCTCGTTATAGATGTCGTGGAGGAAGAGGTTGAGGGCGGTGATGCGCTGGGTCAGGCCGCGCTCGACCGTCGCCCACTCGGCGGCGGTGATGATGCGGGGCAGCAGGTCGTAGGGGAAGATGCGCTCGGTGCCTTCTTCGCGCCCGTAGACGGTGAAGGTGATGCCCTGGTTCAGGAAGCTGAGATCGGCGGCCTGCTTGCGCCGCTGCAGCTCGCCGGGAGGAAACGAGGCGAACTGCGCGAGCAGAGGTTCGTAGTGCGGGTGCAGCTCGCTCGGGCGCGTGAACATCTCGTCGTAGGCATCGTCGAGTTGATAGTTCTGGAGTGCCGCGTGCTCGAATTTCTTCGCGATGGCTGGCTGCATGGGGTTGTTCGAGTATAGCGGACGGGTGAATGGTGCCGAAGAACGGCCGCTTCCCGCAGGTATTGGCCGCCTGGTTATGTCGCTTGGGAGACCGCCGGGGGGGTGCCCGTGGCTTGCTTCGGGCTGTGCTCGCTAGGTATGGTGGAGTTGTGAAGCGCCTGCTCCAGCTTGTGACCTTCCTGTTGCTGGTGGCTGCATTTGTGCAGCCGCTGCTGGAGTGGTTCGACCGCTGGGATGCTCCGGGGCTTGCCAACGACAGCGAACTCGGCTTTTTGTTTCTGGCCGTTTGCGTGTGCCTCGTTCTGGTGGTGGTCAGGGTCGTCGCAGCCTGCGCCATGCTGATCTCCATCGCGGCCGAGCGGCTGAGCCGGGAGCGACACCGGCCAGAGCTGCTGGAGCGTGCAGAGACGCACCTGCTCCGTCCGCCTTTGCTGGAAATGCCGCTCCGTATCTGATCTCCGCAGTTTCCGTGTGTCGTCTGGATCAGCGTTGCTGGTTCGCGAGGCCTGCTTGCCCTGTGGGCGGGCTGCACTGGAACGAGGAGAGGTCATCTGTGTCCCGTATAGGTCTTGTGAGCGCCGCCGCGTTGGCGGTTGTTTGCGCAGTTTGGGCACCGGTTATCGGTGCGCAGAGCAGTAGCGGTGGTGTGGTTGCTGGTTCCGTAGTGGCTTCCGATGGCGCACCGGTCTCCGGCGTGGCAGTGTCTCTGAGGGAGGTCGATGGCCCGTCCTCCTCCACTTTCAGCGGCGCCGACGGCACGTTCGCTGTGGAACATCTGGCGAGCGGGGCGTACACGCTTACTGCGTCTGCGCCAGGATTCGCTCCGTACCAGGAGTCCGGCGTCAACGTGGCGATTGGCCGAACGACGCGTGTTGCCGTGCATCTTGTGCTGGCCGCTGCGCAGGAGACGGTAACCGTCTCGGCCAGCCCGAGCGCGCTGGACACCACCCAGACCTCGTCCGTGGTGAATGTGGACCGGGATCGGGTGGAGGAGCTACCGATCCCGAATCGCAACTACCTGACGTTTGTGCTGCTGTCTCCCCAGGCCATGCCCGCGAACCCTGCGCTGAGCCGATTCGGTGCCGCCGGAAGTAGCCTCGCCTTCAGCTTTGGCGGGCTGCGGCCTAGGAGCAATGCGGTGTACCTGGACGGCGTCGGGGACAACGACGAATACACGGGCGGCAGCCGGACTGAGTTGTCGCCGGAAGCAATCAGCGACTTCCAGATAGTGAACCATGGCTTCGCGGCGCAGGCGGGTGGCGGCGCCGGCGGCTCCATCGATGTGCAGACGCGTGCGGGGTTAGACCAGGTCCACGGCGATGCTTTCGTGTTCGTGCAGAATGGTGCGCTGAATGGAACGCAGCCGCTTGGGCAGTTTCCGCGGAAGCCGGATGAGAGCCGCCTGCGCTCAGGTCTGGCGGCTGGAGGGCCAATCCAGAAGGGCCGGACGTTCTACTACGCGGCGGCGGAGCAGGAGCTTGCGGGCGGCGAGGATGCCAACGATTTGGGCGCCGCCACTGTGGCGGCGATCAATTCTGCGCTGCAGCGAACGGGGCCGCTTGCCGGGCTCGGGCTGCGGTCAGGCTTCTTCCCCACGGTGGAGCAGGAGACGGAGCTCTCGGGACGCTTCGACAGGACGCTTTCGGGGCAGGAGAGCCTGATGCTGCGCTATGCCTTCACAAATGCGCGCAGTGTCGGAGAGGGGTTTCACACGGATGAGTTGGCGGACCGGAGTGCTCGAGGATCCCGGTTTGCGGCCGACAACAGCGTGAATGGGACGCTGACCTCCAACAGGGGTCAGCACGCGGTCAATCAGTTGAGCTTCGAAGTGGCGCAACGGCGTGCTGTGGGGCGGACGGGGAGCACGACGGGTCCCGGTGTTCTAATTCCGGGCGTGGCCCTGTTCGGGACGCCGTACGAGGGCAACAGCAGGCGGTTTGAGACTCATATTGAGCTTGCGGATGCGCTGTCGTGGACTCGCGGGCATCACTTGTTCGGCGTCGGCGGCAGGGCGGACATTGTGCGGCTGCGGACTGCGGTAGCGGACGGCGCACAGGGCTTCTTTGTCTTCCCGAGGCTTTCGGCGCTTCAGACGGGCAGCGCGAGCCTTTTCACGCAGAGCTTCGGGAATCCCAACACCAACTTCATCGAGACGCGGTTCGCAGGCTTTGCGCAGGATCACTGGACGACGACGCCGCGGCTAACACTGGACTACGGGGTCCGCTATGAGTACAACCGGCTGCCCTCGCAGCTTCCGCAGGACGCGCTCAATGTGAGCCCGCGGTTCGGCATTGCGTGGACGCCGTGGAAGAAAGGCGTTGTGCGCGGCGGCTTCGGGATTTTCTACGACCGGTTCCAGCTTGCAACGATCGACCGGCTGCTGCAGAAGGATGGCGTCCGCGGTTTCGACGAGGTCGTGGAAGATGCTGGTGCGGCTACTGTCTACCGGGCGGGGAGCGCGCCGACGGTGCCAACCCAGCAGGGGGCGCGGACGATCTGGACCGCGCAGGACGGCCTGCGGAACCCGTACAGCGAGGTCGCGTCGCTGGGCGTGGAGCAGGCAGTGGGCTGGCAGACGACGGCCAAGGCGGAGTACCAGTACGTCCACGGGGTGCGCCTGGGGCGGACGGTCAACACCAACCTGCTGCCGCCGATGTTGCTGACCACGGCGAACGCGGCGGGGCTCGGGTATAGCGACGCGGACGCGCAGACCCTGGGGCGGCTGGTGTTCTCGCCGTTGCGGGTCGACGCGCGATTTGATGCGATCAACCAGTTCCAGAGCGAGGCGAACTCGACTTACCACGGTGGAACCGTCACTCTGAATCGGCAGTTTACGGACGACTTTCAGATCCTCGCGGGGTACACATTCTCGAAGACGATCGATGACGCTTCTGCGGATGAGGAGCAGCCGCAGAATCCCTTCGCGCTGCGGGAAGAGCGGGCGCTTTCGCTGAACGATCAGAGCCATCGGCTGACGCTGAGCGGATTGTGGCTGATCGGGCCGGACCTGGGCGATCCAGCGGATGCGGTTGCAAATGCGAATCCGGGCGCGCTGATGCGTGTGTTTACGGGCTTTGAGCTTGCGCCGATCCTGAGTGTGTCGAGCGGCTTTCGCGGGAATGCAGTCACGGGTGCGGACAGCAACCACGAGCATGTCTTTCCGTTTGCGGCGCGGCCGCTGGGCTGCTCCCGCAACTGGATGACTACCGGCCCGCAGGTGAACTTCGACCTGCGCGTTCTGCGCATGGTGGCGCTTGGCCGGGGACACCTGGACGTGGTGGCGGAGAGCTTCAACCTGCTGAACCATCGCAATGATCTGCTGCTGAACAATGTGTTCGGCACGGGTTCTGTGGCGCAGGCGGGCTTTGGTGCGGCGGTGGAGACGTCGGCGGCGCGACGGGTGCAGTTCTCGCTGGACTATGAATTCTGAGGGCGTTGTGGGAATTCTGAGGCCGCTGTGGCGGTGCTTTGACGGGCCACATGCGGCTCTCTTCCCGACGGGTGCGCAGGGCACATACAATGGTGCGGCCCCCGAATGCCCCGGCGGCAAGGAGATGCTTTGAGCCTGCTTCGTAATGTTGCCTTATCTGTTCTGCTTGCCGCCCCGCTTGCCTCTGCGCAGATGGCGGGCGACACCATTCCCGTGGCTGCGAACCACCCCGTGCCGGCGATACAGGATACGGAGACGGCGGCGCAACGGGACGCCCGCCTGCACTGGTGGCGCGAGGCCCGCTTTGGGATGTTTATCCACTGGGGGCTCTACTCCATCCCGGCGGGCACGTGGGATGAGAACCAGATACCCGGGATTGGCGAGTGGATTATGAATAACGCCTCGATCCCGGTAGCGGACTACAAGGCGCTGGCTGGCAAGTTCAACCCGGTCGGCTTCAGCGCGCATGACATTGTGGCCCTGGCGAAGTCCGCCGGGATGAAGTACATCGTGATCACGGCCAAGCACCATGATGGCTTTGCGATGTTTGACTCAAAGGCGAATCCGTTCAACATTGTGGCGGCGACTCCGTTCAAGCGCGATCCGCTGAAGGAGCTTGCGGAGGAGTGCCGGAAGCAGGGCATCAAGCTGGGCTTCTACTACTCGCAGGACCAGGACTGGACGGCTCCGGGTGCGAGTGCGATTCTGCGAGGCAATCACGACCCGGTGACGCACCACTGGGACAAGGCGCAGGATGGTGATTTTGACACGTATCTCCATACGAAGGCGATTCCGCAGATCAAGGAACTGCTGACGAACTACGGCGAGTTTCCTGCGGTGGTGTGGTTCGATACGCCGACCAAGAACATGACGCCAGAGCGGGCGGCGGAGGTTGTTGCGCTGCTGAATCAGCATCCCAACCTGATCTGGAACAACCGGCTGGGCGGCGGGTATAAGGGCGACACGGATACGCCGGAGCAGTACATTCCGGCGCAGGGATTTCCGGGGCGCGACTGGGAAGCCTGCATGACGATGAACGACACGTGGGGTTTCAAGAGCTACGACACAAACTTCAAGTCGACCGAGACGCTGCTGCGGAACCTGATCGATATTGCGAGTAAAGGCGGCAACTACCTGCTGAACGTGGGGCCGGACTCGAACGGCGTAGTGCCGGCGGCGGAGCAGGAGCGGCTGCGTGCAGTGGGCGAGTGGCTGACGGTGAACGGCGAGGCAATCTACGGGACGGGGCCGACGCTGTTCGGGCCGGAGGCTGGGTCGGTCGACGCGAGCGGCGAGAAGGACAAGCGCGGCAATCCCAAGTTCAACCCGAGCTGGGAGTGGCGTTCGACGACGACGGCCGACAAGGTGTACGTCGAGATCTTCACTTGGCCTGGTGCTACGTTCCACCTGAGCGCGATGCCTCGGACGGTGACCCGGGCTTACATGCTGGCAGATGCGTCGAAGACTGCGCTGAAGGTGACGAAGGCTGCGGGTGGGCTGGATGTGACGCTTCCGGCGGCGGCTCCGGATCCTATCGCTTCGGTGCTTGTGCTTGAAACGGCTCGGTGAGGGTACCCTACCCCCCCGGGGGGGGGTGGTGCTAAGTTATTTGATTTGTGACAGTTGCGTTTTTCGCCTCCTGTAACTATAAGAAATTAGGGAGGTTACAGTCAAATATAAGAAAGCAATAGACTTGTCTGTCGATACATGGTTTCAGAGGGTTGCATACAAGTGCAAACCAGAACGGGCTTATTGCGCGGAACAGAGAAAGGCCCCCGCTGTGTGGCGGGGGCCTTTCTGATCTACTTCCATTATAGCGAACCGAGCATAACTAAACTGCCAACTATATTTGCTTTGGAATGAGCGAGATGGGCTGTTTAGGGGCTTGACAGGTCTTGCGGCGCCCATCGGGGGGATTGGGGTGGCGCCGCGCTTTTCAGTCGAGATGACGGCTTCTGTGGCGGATGCCGGGAGCGCAGGCGTAACAGTGACAGCAGGTCCCTGCGCTTCGCTAGGGGATGACAAGCAAAAGGGCGGGCAACGTCAGGTGCCAGGTGCAACTGCAGGTACAAGTGCAAGGGCGGGTGCAAGTGCCGGTGCAAGTGCCACAGCAGGTCCCTGCGCTTCGCTGCGGGATGACAAGCAAAAGGGCGGGCAACGTCAGGTGCAAGTGCAACTGCAGGTGCAAGTGCAAGTGCCAGTGCAAGGGCCGGGGCAAGTGCCACAGCAGATCCCTGCGCTTGCTGCGGGATGACAAGCAAACGGGCGGGCAACGGCCAGCGCAAGTGCAAATGCCAGAGCAGGTCGCTGCGGGATGACAAGCAAACGGGCCGGCAAGGACGACTGCAAGTGCAAGTGCGACCGCTGAATGGATGAGATAGACTAAGAACGGCGCGTTTTTTCTCTTTCGGCCTTACTTTGAACCCATACAGATTGGATACCTAACCGCTGTGAGCACCCAGAACTCCGCCCTGAAGCCTATCTTCAACATTGCCATCATCGCGCACGTCGACCATGGCAAGACCACGCTGGTGGACGCGATGCTGCGCCAGAGCGGCACGTTTCGCGCAAACGAGGCGCTGACCGAGCGTGTGATGGATTCGAACGATCTGGAGCGCGAGCGCGGGATTACGATTCTGGCCAAGAACACGGCGCTTTACTACCACGACAACAAGATCAACATTGTGGACACGCCGGGCCACGCGGACTTTGGGGGCGAGGTGGAGCGCGCGCTGAAGATGGTGGATGGCGTGGTGCTGCTGGTCGATGCCTCGGAGGGGCCGTTGCCGCAGACGCGGTATGTGCTGTCGAAGGCGCTCGAGGCGAAGCTGACGCCGATGGTGGTGATCAACAAGATCGACCGCCCGGACGCGCGTCCGCAGGAGGTGCTGAACGAGGTGTATGACCTGTTCATCGACCTCGATGCGGACGAGGACATGCTGGACTTTCCGGTGCTGTATACGAACGGCAAGATTGGGACGGCGACGACGGACCTGGCGAATCCCGGGACGGATCTGCAGCCGCTGTTTGAGCAGATCATCCAGACGATTCCTGTGGCGAAGGGCGATCCTGAGGGGCCGGTGCAGATCCTGGTCACGAACCTGGATTACTCGGATTACCTGGGGCGGCTGGCGATTGGGCGTGTGTTCAACGGCACGATGCGGACGGGCCAGGAGTACAACGTCGCGCGCATCGACGGGTCGTTTGCGAAGTACAAGATCACGAAGCTGTTCAGCTTTTCCGGATTGAAGCGCACGGACATCGAGGAGACGCAGGTCGGCGACATTGTGGCGATCGCGGGTATCCCGGGGATCACGATTGGGGAGAGCTTCTGCGACGTGGAGAACCCGCAGCCGCTGCCGCCGATCATCATCGACGAGCCGACGATTGCGATTCAGTTCAACGTCAACAATTCGCCGTTTGCGGGACGCGAGGGCAAGTTTGTGACGTCACGGAACCTGCGCGACCGGCTGGAGAAGGAGCTGCTGACGAACGTGTCGCTGAAGATGCAGGACACGGGTTCGCCGGACTCGTTCAAGGTGCTGGGGCGCGGCGAGTTGCAGCTTGCGATCCTGATCGAAATGATGCGGCGCGAGAGCTTTGAGATGATGGTCAGCCGTCCGGAGATCGTGACCAAGCGGATCGACGGCGCGCTGATGGAGCCGGTGGAGCAGTTGACGATCGACGTGCCGGAGAACTTTGTCGGGACCGTGATTGAGCGGCTTGGGCCACGCAAGGGCGAGATGACGAAGATGGTGAACCATGGCTCCGGGCGCGTTCGGATGGAGTTCCGGATTCCCAGCCGCGGGATCATCGGGCTACGCTCGGAGATGCTGACGGAGACGCGGGGAACGATTGTGATGAACGCGATTCTGGACGGCTACGTGGCGTACCAGGGCGAGATTCCGCAGCGCGTTTCGGGTGCGTTGATCTCGGATCGGCAGGGCACGACGACGGCGTATGCGCTCGATGGCTTGCAGGATCGCGGGACATTGTTTGTGGCCGATGGGACCGAGGTTTACGAGGGCATGATCGTCGGAGAGCACTCGCGCGACAACGACCTGGATGTGAATTGCGTGCGGGAGAAGAAGCTTTCGAACATGCGCGCTTCGGGATCGGACGATGCGGTGCGGCTGGTACCGTTCCGGAACCTGACGCTCGAGCAGTCGATCGAGTTCATTGCGGAAGATGAGCTGGTGGAGGTTACGCCGAAGTCGCTGCGCATGCGGAAGAAGGTGCTGCAGGCGAACCGGCGGCCTAAGAAGGGCATGACGGTCGAGGTCTAGCTTGCTGTCCTAAGAGCCTCTTCTGAGAACGCCTGCGCCGCTCTGCATTCGCCGCGCAGGCGTTTTCGCGTTTACGGTCGCTCAGCAACGAAGCGCAGAGATGAGGTCAGCTCGAGGAACCTTGTTCTGTTCACCAGTCCGGAACGTTTTCACCGTCAGGATGCTGCTGGCTAGTTCGTCTTCGCCGAGGATGAGGATGTGGCGGGCGAGGTGGTCTGCGGTTTCGAAGGATTTTTTGAGGCGGAAGGTGCCGTCTCCTACTTCTACCGAGAGTCCGGCGGCGCGGAGCTCGCGGGCGAGGGCGAGGGCGGCGGCGTTGAGGGCGGGGCCCAGGGGGGCGATGTAGGCGTCTAGCTTGGTGGGGGTCCAGGAGCGAGAAGCAGGTCCTTTCCCTTCACTGCGTCCAGGGTCAGGATGACAATCTTTGGTGGTGGGAGGGGGCGTGGTTACGACCTGAGCGGCGGCGGCTTCGTGCTCCTGCTGCGCGTGCTGTTCGTGCTGGGCTTGCAGGGTGAGGATGAGGCGGTCTTCGCCGATGGCGAAGCCGATGCCGGGGGCGCGGGGGCCGCCGAGCATTTCGGAGAGGCCGTCGTAGCGGCCGCCGCCGAGCAGGGCGTTCTGGGTGCCGAGGCCGGAGCCATCGGGAATGGTGAACTCGAAGGTGGTGCGGGTGTAGTAGTCGAGGCCGCGG
This sequence comes from uncultured Acidobacteriaceae bacterium, assembly GCA_963791875.1. GTDB lineage: Bacteria > Acidobacteriota > Terriglobia > Terriglobales > Acidobacteriaceae > Edaphobacter. Next base: position 240,010 of record CAWBUI010000007.1, on the reverse strand, counting down.
ACGAGGCGGGGATTGACGGTGTAGGGGACGGCGCAGGCGTCGAGCGCGGCGAGGACCTGCTCGAAGTGCTGGCGGGAGTCGTCGGCGAGGAAGTCGGCGATCTTCGGGAGGGCGTTGATGATGTCCTGGTCGCTCGGGGTCCTTGGAGTCGAGGACGCGCAGGGGGTTGGTTTCGGCGCGGCGCTGGTTGTCTTCGCAGAGCTGGTGTTTGACGGGGGCGAGGGCTTCGCGGAGGGCGGTGTTGTAGCGGCGGCGGTCGTCGGCGGAGCCTACGGAGTTGAGCTGGAGCTGCCAGTTGCGGACGCCAAGCTCGGTCGAGGAGGGCGGCGAGCATTTCGAGGATTTCGGCGTCGCGGACGGGCGACTCGGAGCCGGAGGAGGGCGGGCCGATGACTTCGGCGCCGATCTGCCAGAACTGGCGGTAGCGGCCGCGCTGGGGGCGCTCGCGGCGGAACTGCGGGCCGATGTAGAAGAGCTTCTGGAGGTGGCCGGTCTCGCCGAGCTTGTGCTCGATATAGGCGCGGACGACGCCGGCGGTGTTTTCGGGGCGGAGGGTGAGGGATTGGGGCTTTTCGCTGGCGGCGCGGGCGCGATCTTCCCAGGTGTACATCTCTTTGGAGACGATGTCGGTTTCTTCGCCTACGCCGCGGGCGAAGAGTTCGGTGGCTTCGAAGATGGGGGTGCGGATCTCGCCGAAGCCGTAGCGGGCGAAGACGGCCCGGGCGGTGGCTTCGACGTGGGCCCAGAGGGCGGTTTCGGGCGGGAGGAGGTCGCGGGTTCCGCGTATGGCTTTGAGGGTTGGGGCGGGTGCGGGCATGAATGTCTAGTTTAGTAGAGGAGGCGGGTCGACCAGACCGCCGCTTCGACAAATATGGCTGATCGGGATCGCTTCGTCGCCGAGCCCTGACAATTCTTCCTGGCGGGCTAGAAGAAGCAAATCTGTGCGTCCACCCAGTTTGTCAATCCGCAAAACGATACGCGTTCTCACTCTTCGAGTCCTCTATAATCCACGTCACGGCATTGGATTGAGCGGCCTGCGCAGGACGACGAAATCGTAAGCCAGAAGGCCCCCACTCCAAACATGCCACGCCACCTGTTCGCCTCCCAGCCCGACCTTCCAGCAAGCACCGCCGAAGGTAAGAAGTTCGGCTTCGTCACTTTCGTCCCTACGGAATTTACCGTGGGTTGCACCACCGGGACCGACGCGAGAGGCAGCGCCCGCCGACGCCGGATGGGCTTGGGAGGGCACCTTGCAGGCGGTGACAGGCTGGTGCGGACGACTCTTCTGTGGGCACTGCTTGCCTGCTGCGTGATGCACGCGCCGGCGCAGAGCCTGATGGGGCAATGGGTGCCTGGCGATTCCCCCGCTTACCTGAAGATTGAGGACCAGGCTGTCTCCCCCGGAGGTGGAGCGGTTGGAACCGGTGCGATACACGGCACCGTTCTTGATAAGAATCAGGGCATTGTTCCGGACGCGAAGGTAGTGCTGGTTCAAAAAGGCGCCGAGGGCACCCGGACCACAACTTCAGATTCGGGCGGCGATTTTGTCTTCAAGAATCTGCCCCCCGGCAAGTACACCTTCACCATTACCTCGCCCGGTCTGGAGACGTTTGTCTCGTCCGAGATCACGTTGAAGGATGGGCAGGATCACGAGGTACCGCTGATTGCGCTGCCTATCGCTGCAACGTCAGTCGAAGTGAATGTCCAGGTCACAGAACGAGAGCTGGCCGAGGAACAGATTAAAGCCGAAACAAAGCAGCGCATCCTCGGAGTGATCCCCAACTATTACAGCAGTTACATCTGGAACGCAGCGCCGCTGGTTCCGAAGCAGAAACTTGAGTTGGCATTTCGCTCCAGGACAGATCCCGTCGCGTTCCTCACGTCCGCGGTCGTGGCCGGCATCGAGCAGGAGAGAAATCGCTATCCCGCATACGGCGACGGCGTACAGGGGTACGCCAAGAGGTATGGGGCCGCCTATGCCACCAGCACCATCAGCAGATTCCTTGGCAGCGCTGTGTTTCCAGGGCTGTTGCACCAGGATCCGCGATACTTCTACAAAGGATCGGGTAACGTTCCGTCGCGGGCCTTCTATGCCGTGACCCGCTCGGTGGTGGCCCGAGGAGATAATGGAAAGTGGCAGCCGGGCTACTCACACGTGCTTGGGAGTCTTGCAGCGGGAGCATTGTCGAACCTGTACCATCCGGCGGCCGATCGCGGCGCGACCCTGACGATTGACAACACGCTGATCGGGATCGGTTCGGCTGCTGCTGGAAACCTGATCCGGGAGTTTCTGCTGCGGAAGATCGTTCATGGCGTCCCCGACTACGAGCAGGGAGACCATCGCGAAGCACCGATGAAGCAGCCGGTTCTTCGCCCGACGCCCTAAGGGGGGTGCGGTTCCCTGTCACGGGTGGGCTGTCTGCGATCAGTTTTCGGTCGGCATCTCTACGTGGTCCACTACGAGGACGTCGACGGGGCCTTTGGCGGGCTGGAGCTTGAGGCCGAGCTGCTCCTGGAGTGCGGTGAGGAGGCCGGGGGCGGCGCTTTGGTCGGTGTCTTCTGCGTCTTCTGAGATCCAGGTGAGTGTGAAGGTGTAGCGACCTTCGAGTCCAGTTTTGTTGAGAATGGGGCGGCGGCGCGCCTGGGCGAGGCTCGTGGCGAAGTCGGTCATGGTTACGGCGCGTGCGGTGAGCTTCCAGGCGGTGTTGGTGGTGGTGGTGTTGAGGCTGCCGTCATGGTCGGAGTCGGCTGCGCGCTCGAGCCGGGGGCCGCCCTTTACGGCAACGAGCTCGTAGAGGGAGCGGGTGCGGGTTTCCGTGTGGGTGACGAGGTGGAATCGGTCGGCGAGGAGAGGGACGACCATGCACTGGAGCTGGCGATCTTTGAGGTGGACGGGGGTGGCGGGATCCGGGGCGAGGACCTTGGCCTCGATGTCGAACGGAGTGGAGGCGGCAGGGCCGGTGAGGCCGGAGATCTGGTCTTCCGGAAGGTCGTAGGCGAACTGGAGGAGCTGGGCGAGCTGGATGTTGGTGGCGCGGAAGCGGTCGCCGCCGGCGCCCATGCTGCGCGTTTCCTGGTGGGGATTCTCGTTCGGTTTCGAGGGGTGGATGGACACGACATCGTATGCGAGGTTGGCGGCGACCTCGGCACAGGGCGGCCTGCGGGCGACGGGAATCTGGGCTGAACACAACGTAGCGGTTGTGAGAAGCAGAAGGATGGTGGGCCGGAGGAAGGTGGGCATGGCGCTCTCGTTCTGCGGCTAGTTTGGGGTGGGCATGTCGATGTGGTCGACGACGAGGGTGGGGACGTCGCCCCTGGAGGGCTGGAGCTTGAGGCCGAGCTGCTCCTGGACCGCGGTGAAGATGTCGGGCGGGGCGTTGGGGTCGGTCTGCGGCGCGTCGTCGCGGGACCATTTGAGGTCGAGGTCGAAGATGCCGGCGAGGCCGGTCTTGTCGATGACGGTGCGATGGACCTGTCCGGCGAGCCTCCGCGCGAGGGCGTCCATGGACAGGTTGCGGACGCTGAGGGTGGTGTTGTGCACGGTGGTGTTGGCGTCCTGGGAGGCCTGGTCAGGTGACCGGGCGAACTTGATGCCGCCGTGGGTGACGGTGAGGTCATACACGGGAAGAGTTTTGATTTCGATGTGAGATTGCAGGTGAAAGCGCTCTTTAAGGATGGGGAGGAGCATGGCGCGGTGCTGCTCGTCGGTGAGCTTACGGAGGGCGTCGCGGTCGGGGTCGACGACCTTCGCCTCCAGATCGAAACGGGCGGACTCGATGGGGCCGCTCAGTCCGGAGATGAGGTCCTGGCGGATGTCGAAGGCTTGTTCGAGCAGGACTTTAGCGGAGATGTTGCTGGCGATGTATGTGCCGTCGTTGACGTCGATGTCGGTCCCGGTGGAGGTGCCGTCGTTCAGCCGGATGACGACAACGTCGTACGTGGGCGCAGAAGGGGGCGGGGCGGTTTGTGCGCGTGCGCCGCTTGCGGCGAGGATCAGCAGAAGAGAGGCGGCGAGCATGTTGGGCATGGGATTCAGTACGAAACGAGGAGTGCAGTGGTTCGGTATTTGTGGATAGCGCGGATGAAACGTCGGTGTGAGAGCGGTGGAGGGTCAGGGGTTCTCGGCGAGGTAGATGGCGGTGTAATCGACGTAGTTGCGGGCGTAGGTGAGGATGAGTTCGCGGTCGGCCGGGGTGAGGGTGCGGCGGACCTTGCCGGGGACTCCAGCGACGAGGGAGTTGGGAGGTATGAGGGTGTGCTCGGGGATGACGGCTCCGGCGGCGATGATGGAGCCTTCGCCGATACGGGCGTCGTTGAGGATGCGTGCGCCCATGCCGATGAGGACGGCGTCTTCAAGGGTGCAGCCGTGGACGGTGGCGTTGTGGCCGATGGTGACCCAATCGCCGACGGTGACGGGGTAGAGGTGGCGCATGCCGTGGAGGACGGCGCAGTCCTGGATGTTGGATTGGGAGCCGATGCGGATGGAGTTGACGTCGCCGCGCACGACGGCGTTCATCCAGATGGAGGAGTGTTCGCCGAGTATGACGTCGCCGATGACCTGGGCGGAGGGGTCGACATAGCAGGATGCGGGGATGGTGGGGCGGATGCCCTGGTAGGCGCGCAGCATGGTGGGATTGTACGGGGCGGGGGTCTGGTGGAGTTTGGCTATGTCGGTCGGAGCACGGGTCACCTCAGTGAGGTGACGATTTCGCGACATTTTTCGCCAACATCGTACATAATTGTGCGATATTCTGAGTTCTGCCCACATGGCGCTGTTTGGAGGTGTATCCAGCCATGGCAGAAATTCGAGTACAAGAAGGTGAGCCTCTCGAGAACGCATTGCGTCGGTTTAAGCGCAAGGTTCAGACCGAAGACATCATCAAGGAAGTGAAGCGTCACTCTTTTTATCTGAAGCCAGGCGAGAAGAAGCGCGTGAAAGAAGCGCTTGCTCGCAAGCGGAATCGCAAGAAGATTCGCAAGGAACAGGACTAGGTTTGGTTCCTTAACCCCGGGGCAGCCGCCATCACCCGCAGAGTCCGATGGCGGCTCCTCTTCGCCCGCCAGACCCCCCTCCCCAGGTCAGCAGGCCCCGGCATACAACGCGAAACAGGCGTTGCGGGCCGGTAAACAGCTGTCACCCTCCCCGGGTGGCACAGGCCAGTTGCACGAGGGAAGCGATTCTTTCGCCCGGATGCGCTTACGCGACGCCACGAGAGGGTTTCTTCTAGATATGGGAGAAGGTGGCTATGGACTTTGTGGACCGTATTCTGATCTGCGCAGACTGTGGAGGTGAGTTCATCTTCACCGCCGGGGAACAGCTGTTCTTCCTCGACAAACAATTCAAGAATGACCCAAAGCGCTGTAAGCCATGCAAGAGCCGGCGAAGCGGCGGCCTTGCAAATGCTGCCGGCAGCGGACCTGCGGCCGCGGGCCTGTCGCGCACGGAGACGCGCACCGAATGTTCGGAGTGCGGGATTTCGACTACGGTGCCGTTCAAGCCGACCCAGGGTCGTCCTGTGCTTTGCCGGCAATGTTTCAAGGATAAGCGCGCTCCCAATGTGGCCACTCCAGAGACCATTGCGGCGACCTCCGCGCTGGTTGCGGCGGCGGCGAGCACGGCGGCTCCACGCATGGACGCGGGTCTTCCGGGCGATCTCGGAAGCGCACCGGTTCTGTAACCCGGGTTGGCGGAAGGTAGACGCGCCCGGCGCGCGACAGGTATCCTGCGCACGGACACGGCGCGCGCGCGGGTGACTCAACGCGGCGCGGGGTCGGGCGAGGCGATGTTGGGTGGGAGTACTGCAACTCGGAACATGGATGACCTGGTCCGCGGCAAAACGCAGCTGGGAGAGTTTGAGCTGATCGTTTGTACGGACGGCACCTACCATCTTGATGGCGGGGCAATGTTCGGTGTCGTGCCGAAGGCGCTATGGCAGAAGCGCATGCCCGCGGATGAGCATAACCGCGTGGTGCTGGGGCTGAACACGCTTGTGGTGAAGACCGGCAGGCATACGGTGGTGATCGAGACAGGCATCGGGAACAAGCAGCTGGAGAAGATGCGTCGGATCCACGGCAACCAGGAGCTTTTGCCGGAGTCACTGGAGGCGGCGGGGGTGGATCCTGCTGGGGTGGATATCGTCATCAATACCCACCTCCACTTTGACCATTGCGGCTGGAATACCACGCTGGAAGCGGATGGGACGGTGCGGCCAACGTTTCCCAATGCGCGCTACTTCGCCCACGCGGGAGAGGTTGCGCACGGGCGCAGGCAACTGGAGCGCGACGCGATCAGCTACCTGGCGCCTAACTACGAGCCGCTGATTGCTTCCGGCCAGATGACGCTTCTGGACGAGGCGAGCCTGGGCGCGAGCGGCGGGGCGATCTGTCCGGGATCTCTGTCGAGGTGACGCCCGGACACACGGCGCAGATGCTGGCGGTGCACATCGAGCCGGAGTGGAAGGTCGAGGCGCGGCCGCCGGGTTCTTCGCGCGCGCCGCACGCGTGCTACGTCGCCGACCTGATTCCGACGACGCATCACCTGGATGTGACCTGGGGAATGGGGTACGACCTCGACCCGCTCCGGGTGATCGAGGAGCGGAAGCGGTTCTATGCGCGGGCGATTCCGGAGGAGTGGCTTGTGGTGTTCACGCATGACCATGACAGGCCGATGGCGCGGGTCAGGTGGAATGAGCGGGGCAAGCCGGTGGTCAGGAATTGAGCGGCCGTCTGTGCTCGATCAGCGATTGGATCTGCGCACCAAGCGGCTGGCTTCGTAGCCGCCGAAGTCCATACCTGCCGTGAACTCCTCAATGTCAGTGCTCGCCTGAAGGAAGGTCGGAAAGCTAGAGATCGAGGCTACGCGGCATAGAGGAGCTCGTCGGTTGAGTCGATCTCGCGCAGCAGGTATGAGTTGCGGATGCTCTTCCGAGTGATCAGGGCCACCTGACGCCCGAACATTGGCGGTGAGCGCGTCCCTCAGGCTGGCTTTGTTGTCGAAATAGCGGTCGACTGGTACCGCGCAGAACTCGGCAAGGAGGTCGAGGTCACTGCGTGCAGGGTCGAAGTCGTTGCGAACGGCGAACCCAAATACTGCCATGCGCCGAACGTGCTGCGTGTGGCAGAGTTCGGCGATCTGGGCCTGGTGCGCGGTGAGGAAGGGCTGCATCGTGCTCTCCTGTGGCCCAGTGGTAGCCGACGCACGAAAAGCCCCCTGCGCGAGGGGGCTTCTGTGCGAAACGGGTGCGAGAGACTAGGCGGGGACTGACAGTACTTCGGCCGGGTCGACGGCGACGAAGCGGCCGCGCTGGCCTCGGTCCTGGAAGCGAACGACGCCGGAGACCTTGGCGAAGAGGGTGTCGTCCTTGCCGCGACCGACGTTCAGGCCGGGCTTGAGCGGTGTTCCGCGCTGGCGAACGATGATGCCGCCGCCGAGGATCGCCTGGCCGCCGAAGACCTTGACGCCGAGCCGCTGTGCGTTTGAGTCGCGGCCGTTTTTGGAGGAGCCTAAACCTTTTTTATGTGCCATTTCTGCCTCTGAGTTGCGGGCCGGAGCCTGCGGGAGATCGGGTTACGGGAACAGAACGTACGGGAACTGAACGGCGGAAGCCGTTGAGTTACTTTGCGGCTGCGGTCTCGGCGTTGAAGGTCTTGCCGTTGACGGAGATCTCGTTGATGCGGACTTCGACGAAGTTCTGGCGATGTCCCTGCATCTTTTTGTACTGCTTCTTGCGCTTCAGCTTGAAGACGAGGATTTTGTCGCCACGGCCTTCGCCGAGGACGGTGCCGGTGACGCGTGGCGCCGGCGAGGGAGGACTCGAACTTGCCCTCTTCGCCGGAGACGGCGAGGACGTCGGAGAACTCGATCGCGCCGTCGGTGTGGGCGGTGCGCTCGATCTTTAGGGTCTCGCCGGGAGAGACGGCGTACTGTTTACCACCGGTGCGAATGACTGCGTACATGATGAACCCTTTTGTCGGCGCACAAAGCGCCTGAACGAATGATGTGCTGCCTGGGATGTGCTTCCTGCCCCGCATGAGATGCCGCAGCCTGTGATTTCAGCCGCCGCGTTTAGGGTCGCGCGTCGCGAGACGCGGCGAAGAAGAAATCCTCAAACCTGCCGAACTCTATGAGTGTATCGCGGGCCGGGGGCGGGGTCAATGCTGTTGGCGGAAAGGCTGCGTGCCCGGGAGAACGCGTGGCTCCGCAAAAGGACCTGCGGTAGCGTGTTGCGTCCGCTTCAGGAGCACGCAAACCAGCATCTCACGGAGTTAACACGCGTTGGGGTGGGTTCGGTGAGCACGGCGGCGGAAGATTCGAGTTCGGGGATGGCTGCGCGAGTTGGGTGGCGACGGCCACCCTGGGTGCTGCCGGCGGTCGGCGTCGCGGCTGTGTTGCTCCTGCTCGGCTGGTATGAGGCGGACAAGCACTGGCCGTTCCGGTACCGGAACGTGGAGCCGCTGCTCCAAAAGGTATTCGCGAGCCAGATCAGGATCGACCACTACCAGCGCATTTACTTCCCCAACCCCGGATTCGTGGCGCAGGGGATCACGTTGCGGAGGAACTCGGCTCCGGACCTGCCGCCCCTGGGCTCGGCGGACCGGTTGGTCGTGCTGGGGAACTGGAGCGATCTTCTGTTGCTGCGGAAGCGCGTGGCGCTGGTGGAGGTGACGGGGCTGCACACAGTAATCCCACCCGTGGGGAGCCGCGCGAACAAGGAGGATTTCCCGCCCGGAAGCAGCAGCGACTTCGCGGGGCCGACCACCGGGGTGGAGGAGTTCCACCTGATCGACGCGACGCTGGACCTGATGCGGGACGTGGGCACACGGCTGCGATACCCGATTCGCGATCTGAAGATTCACGGGCTGGAGAAGGGCAAACCTTTCTCGTTCGAGCTGGATATGGATAACGCCATCCCCTCGGGGAGGGTGCAGGCTACGGGGAGCTTCGGTCCGCTGAATCCGCAGAACCTGGGCGGCACGGCGGTCTCGGGGCGGTTCACCTTTGCCCCGGCGCATCTGGAGGACATTGGAAACCTGCACGGCACGCTTACCGGCGAGGGGCAGTTTTCGGGCGCGATCGACGCTATGGAGGCGTCCGCCAGTACGGTTACGCCGGACTTTGCGGTGGGAAAGGGTCGCCGGGTAAAAGTCGACGGCAGGGCGCAGGCGACGGTGAACGGGCTGAACGGCAATGTGGTTTTGCATCGGATCGAGCTGCGCACCGGGGGGACTTTGATTCAGGCGGGGGGCTCGGTGGCGGGTTCGCCGAAGGTGGCGGAGTTGGACCTGAACGTGGTGAACGGGCGGGCGGAGGACCTGCTTGCGCCCTTTTTGGCGAATCGCCCTCCCGTGGTAGGGGTGGTGTGGGTGAGGAGCCATGCGCATGTGGATCCGGCGATCGGCGGGGCGAAGTTTCTCCACCGGCTGCATATGGACGGGGTATTCCGGATACCGGCGGAGCGGCTGACGAATCACGCGACGGAGAAGTCGCTGACGGCGTTTAGTGAGCGAGCACAGGGCGGCCGAGAGACGGCGGCGCAGGCGAGTGCGGACCCCACTGCGGACGTGCTTTCGTCGGTGGAGGGCAGCGTGCGGATGCAGGACGGAGTGCTGCTGACGCGGCGTCTGCGGTTTGGCGTCCCGGGGGCGGCGGCGGATCTGCGGGGGACCTATAGTCTCCGAAACGGAGCGGCGCACCTGGTGGGGCAGCTTACGATGGCGGCGGATCTTTCGCACGCCACGACAGGGTGGAAGTCGATGCTGCTGAGGCCGTTGGCTCCATTCTTCCGGAAGAAGCCCGCGGGAGCGGTTGTGCCGATTGCGGTGACGGGAACTCCCGGGAAGTACAAAGTTGGGCAGGATCTCCTGCACGACAAGTAGGTAGCGGAGCGGCACCGCAGGCGCGTCATGTGTGCCGGTGGAGGCTCACGTCGCGGGGCGGGGCGGCGGCCGGAGCGCGTGTTGACGAGCGGCGGGTGCGGTCTGCGGATTGGAACAGGAAGACGGCAAGGATCGTGATCAGCGGCTCCAGCGGGTGGCGGAAGCGGGCCTGCACGGTGACGAAGTAATAGATCAGCGGCAGGAGCAGGAAGGCTGCGAGGAACAGGGTCGCTGCGGGGATCCGGCGTTGGAGTGCGAGGGCGAGGCCAAGGGCGCCGGCGAGCGAGAGGAAGGCGTAGTCGATGCGGCGGAGGGCCTCGGCGAACTTTGCGGCGGGCGTCTCTGCGGGGTGCGGGACGGAGATCCAGAAGAAGTAGACACGCTTGATCGTGTGGGCGGCGAACAGTGCTGGGTGGGCGCGGATGAGGGTGCGTGCGCGCTGTCCCTGCTCGCTGGAGTAGGCCAGTTCACCGAGCCGGCGATACCGCTGAAACTGTGGCGCGGCTTCAGCGAGGGGCAGGGTGGCGACGTTGGGGAAGCCCTGGTTGAGTGGGTCGGCCGACTCGTAGAGTTCGGCACCGAAGTTTGAGCGCATGGGAACGAAGGCATGGAAGGTCAGCCAGTTGCGGACGATCCAGGGGCTTACGACGGCGAGACAGCAGGCCGCAGCGAGGGCGGCGTTGCGGAGAGTGCGGGCCAGTGTAGGAGAGTGCGGGGTGCGGAAGACGTTCCCGAGCATCCAGAGGATGCAGGCGGGAAGGAAGAGCAGCAGGGAGCTGTTGGAGAGGGCGATCAGTCCCCAGAGAAGGCCGAAGAGGAGCCAGTCCTGCGTCTGGGAGGCTGCGGTGAGGGTGACTGGGCCTTCCGGTGTGGCGGCTGCTCTGATTCTTAGGGCGAGAAGGATGACGGCGGAGAAGAGGAGGGCGGTGAGGCACATGTCCCAGACCCAGCGGACGGCGTACTGCATCGCAGCGGGATACAGGGCCCAAAGCCAGGCGGACCAGACGGCTATGGATCGGGCGTCTGGGGCGGAGACGGCGGGCGTGGGTGCGTGCGGCGGCGGTTGCTGGCTGAAGGTGCGCAGGGCGATGAAGTAGATGAGCGGTGCGGTGGCGGCGGAGAAGAGGCTGTTGAGGGTGAGCAGGACCCAGGCGGAGGCGAGGCTGTAGATCCCGCAGAGGCGGAAGACGGCGGCGATCAGCAGGGGGTAGAGCGGCGGCGTCCAGGCTGTTGGGCCGGAGTGGCCGGTGAAGGGGTCGGAGTAGCCGAAGCCGGTGGCGAGGGCGCGGCCGATGCGTCCCATCTCCCAGCCGAACTGGAAGTGGTCGTCGATGGGACGGAGGCGGTAGGAGTGCGCGAGGGTGAGGTAAAGTACGCGGAGAAGGAAGCCGGTCCAGAAGAGTCGCCAGGTGAGGGTGCGGTCGTCGTGCGGCTGGAAGAAGCTTCGGGCGCGTGCGGGCAGCATGGGTGGATTGTAAGTGGGCGGTGATTCGGCGGTGGCTTGTGGCGGGCCGAGAGGCGGCTTGGTGTGGGGCTCAGGGGCTGGCGGCGGGTGGAGGTGCGCGGCGGGCGAGGAGGCCGAGCTCCATCGTGCCGTGGTCGGCTAGCGGGGTGTAGGTGAACGTTGGGGGAAGGAGCGGGACGAGGGTGCGGTCCAGGAGGAGGAGGCGTGGCTGGGCGGAGACGGCCTGATCGAAGGGGATGGGGTCGAAGAGGTAGCGGTCGCGCGGCTGCGTGGGTGGGAGGGGGGTGGAAGTTTCGAGCTGGAGCTGCTGGACGGGGCGCCGGGCGTAGAAGAGGACGGCGGCTATCGAGGAGATGCGGGCGGGACGCCAGAGCAGAAGCGGGCCTGTGGTGGAGGCGAAGGCTTCGGGAAGGGTGCGGTGCGCATCGCGGAGGAGGGCGACGGCGTCCTTGTTGTCGAGCGGGGCTGCAGCTCCGCCAGCCGCAGGTGCGGCGCTGTGGAGCGACTTGCGGGCGGGCGCGGTGAGGAGGATGAGGGCCGCGGAGAGTACAGCTGCGAAGGCCGCGCGTGTGATCCAGAAGCGGCCCGGCTTGGCGGCGGGTGTGCGGGCGGCGAGGTATGGGGCGAGGCGTTCGGCGAGGAAGACCGCGGTGAGCAGCGCGAGGGCGGGGTAGGCGGGGACGATGTACTGCGGGAGGCGGGTCTGGGCAGCAGTGTAGAGGGCCAGCGTGACCAGCGCGAAGACGGCCCAGGGGCGGAGGTCGAGGCCGGGCTGGACACCGGGAGTGTGCGTGGGTGTGGGATTGCGGGTGAGGACATCGAGCGAGGCCGGAGCGGGGCTGGCGGGTCGGAGGGCGCGGGCGATTGCGCCGGGGTAGAGCAGGACAAAGGGCGGTGCGGCGACGAGGAGAACCTCCGCGTAGAACCACCAGTTCGTGGTGTGGCCTTCGATCTGGCGGGTGGAGCGGGCGAGGACGTGGACACCGAGGTACTCATGGAGGAAGAGCGGGCCGAAGCGGTGGAGCATGGCGAGATGCCACGGAAGGACGAGGAGAAGGAAGAGAGCCAGGCCTGGCCAGATGTGACGGCTGAGGCGGAGGGTGCGGGGCGGAAGGACGGCGAGCACGAGGGCGGTGAGCGGGAGGGTTACGCTGGCGGCGCCTTTGGTCATGGCGGCGAGGGCGAATCCTCCAAAGAAGAGGAGCCAGCCGCTGCTCGGTGCTTGCGGTATTCGGGCGAGGCCGAGGACGGAGAGGACGCAGGTGAAGGCGAGCAGCGTGTCGACTTCGCCGGTGTGGCAGGCGTGAAGGAAGCCGAAGGTGCCGAGGAGGACTCCCGTGGAGAGCCAGGCGGCGAGGAGGCTGCGGGCGCGGGCCAGCGTGGCGTGCAGGACGGCGACTGTGCCGATTGCGGAGAGGGCGGAGACGGCGCGTCCGGCGAAGTTCGTGACGCCGAGGAGGTAATAGAGGCCGGCCGTCAGCCACATGGCGAGCGGCGGCTTTTCGAGCCAGGGCTGGTAGTTCCAGTGGGGGACCAGGGGACCGAAGTGGAGCATCTCGCGGGCGACTTCGGCGTAGATGGCTTCGTCCCAGTCGGTGAGCGGCCTGGCGCCCAGAAGGGGGAGCAGGAGAAGGGCGGCCAGGAGGGCGGCGAAGAGGGTGGAGGCGGTGGGTGAGGGCAGGCGCCGGGGCGTGTTCGCGGTTCGCTGCGTCATGCGCCCTCCCCCCGTACTGTAAAGATTCTAAAGTATTGAAAAAAAATGGCTTCGGACCTATTGTCTGCGCAAAGTATTCCAAATAAATGACTTATGCGTAAAGTATATGAAACAAAAGGCTTATGGGGCAGTATGCCGTCAGATCCCTCGATTGCAAGTGGGAATGCAGACCTTTTTGGCCCTATCTCTATTGTACGGAATTGGTGGAAACTAAATGGCCAAGTTTATCTTTATTGTTTTGTGTGAGATGCGTGGTTTAGGGGCTTGACAGCGGAGTTTGCCCGGAAATCGGCGCGTGGGTGGTGTAAGGCGATGAATCGAAGTGGCTTAGATGGGGCATGAAGGGAGAAAAGCAGGTCCTTCGCTGCGCTCAGGATGACAATGGTTCGGCTGACAATGGTTCGGCTCACGATGGTTCGGCTGACAATGGTTCGGCTGCAATGGTTCGGCTGCAATGGTTCGGCTCATAATGGTTCGGCTGATACCGGTTCGGGGGGTGTGCGCGTGGTGTCGGGCGGGTCTCCGGGCGGTGGGTGCGGCGCGGTTAGACTTTGGGGATGGCGACGGTTGGGATTCGGGTGAAGCGGCTGCGGGACGAGGCGCGGGTACCGCGCTATGCGCATGTGGGGGAGTTTGGGGATCTGGCGGCGGATCTGTATGCGGCGGAGGGGGTGGTGCTGGCCGGGGCAGGGCGGGCGGGGTCGACTGCGGCGGTAGGGACGGGGCTGGCGATGGAGTTTCCGTCGACGCACGGGGCGCTGGTGGAGGACCGGTCCGGGCTGGCGGTGCGCGGGGTGACGACGCTGGCGGGGGTGGTGGATCCGGGGTATCGGGGGGAGATCCGGGTGGTGCTGACGAATCTTGGGGTGGATCCGGTGGAGGTGAAGGTGGGGGACCGGGTGGCGCAGTTGCGGATTGTGCAGCGGATTACGGCTGAGTTCGAAGAGGTGGAGGAGTTGGGGGAGGCGGTGCGCGGGGGGCGGGGGTTTGGGTCTACCGGGGTTTGAGGGGTGAGCCGGGGGTGAAGGGAGAAGCAGGTCCTTCGCTGCGCTCAGGATGACAATGTCTGGGGTCTGGGTTTGGGGTCTGGTCTGGGGTCTGGTGCGGGGGGGCGGGCGTTGGCTGGTCCGCCGGTTCGGTCCTCGGTTCGGCGAAGAAGGCGTCGGCGAGCGTGTTTTCGGGCACGGAGAGGCCGGAGAACTCGCCCGAGATGACGAGGACGCGGATGCAGGGGAAGCGCCTGCGGACCCCGGCCAAGTTCGAGCAGGGCAGGCTCATCCTCAACCATGAGTATTCTGTACGGGAACGGCTTGGCGGGCACGAAAAAGCTCCTGGTTGCGGTTGGGTCTCAGCGATTCGTTGAATTAGTTGCGGGTGCTTACGCGGGAGGAGAGCGATGGAGCTGAATGGGGGAGCGGTGGAGTCGGGGTGGCCGGCGTTGCCGTGGGATCCGTGGAAGGACACGGCGGCGGCGTTGCATATGCTCACGCAGATTGTGGGGAAGACGCGGCTGGAGCTGACTGCCAGGCAGAACCACTGGTGGAATGTGCCGCTGTATGTGAGTGCGCGGGGGCTGACCACGTCGGCTATGCCGTGGCGGGGCGGAGTGCTGGAGGTGGAGTTCGACTTTGCGCGGGAGCTGGTGGAGCTACGGCTGGCGTCGGGTGTGGACGAGGTCAAGGTGGCGGAGATCGGGCTGCGGGCGCGGCCGGTGGCTGAGTTCTATGCGGAGTACATGGCGGCGTTGAAGCAGCTTGGGGTGGAGGTTCGGATCTGGCCGGTGCCGGTGGAGGTGGCGGAGCCGGTGCGGTTTGATGAGGATCGGGTGCATGCGGCGTGGGACAGGGAGGCGGTGCTGCGGTTCCACGCGGTGCTGATGCGGGTGGATGCGCTGTTGAAGCGGTTTGCTACGGGGTTTACGGGGAAGATCAGCCCGGTGCACTTTTTCTGGGGGAGCTTTGATCTGTGCGTGACGCGGTTCAGCGGGCGGGTGGCGGGCGGGGCGCCGCGGCCGGATGCGATGCAGCAGGAGGCGTACTCGCACGAGGTGAGCTCGGCGGGGTTCTGGCCGGGGAACGGCGGGTTAGGGGAGGCGGCGTTTTACAGCTATGCGGCTCCTGTGCCGGCGGGGATGAGGGAGCGGCCGGTGCGGCCGGGCGGGTGGGATGCGGGGCTGGGGGAGTTTGTGCTGCGGTATGAGGCGGTGCGCGGGGCGGCGGATCCGGCGGCGGAGGTGATGGGATTTTTGCAGACGACGTATGCGGCGGCGGCGGATGCGGCGGGATGGGATCGGGCCGGGTTGGAGCGGGTGATTTCAAAGGGCGGTATGGCGAACGCGTCCGCGGAGTAGGGATGCGCTGTGCGATGAATGCGGCGGAGCGTGACGTGCGACAATTTGGATAGCGAGCCATGCCCATTCCAGCTGAATCAACGCCTGAAAGAGTGGCGCACACCGCCGATTCCAGGAACACGGTACCGACGCCGGTGGAGATCACTCCGGCGCTGCTGAAGCAGCACAGCATCACGCCGGATGAGTACGCGCGCGATTGAAGCAGAAGATGGGCCGGGTGCCGTCGCTGACGGAGCTGGGGATCTTTTCGGTGATGTGGTCGGAGCACTGCTCGTACAAGTCGAGCCGAGTGCATCTGAAGCGGCTGCCGACGCGGGGGACGCGGACGAGCGGGCCGGGCTCGGTGGTGCAGGGGCCGGGCGAGAACGCGGGCATCATCGATGTGGGCGATGGGTGGGCGTGCGCGTTCAAGATCGAGAGTCACAATCATCCGAGCTATATTGAGCCGCACCAGGGCGCGGCTACGGGTGTGGGCGGGATTCTGCGGGATATTTTCACGATGAATGCGCGGCCGCTGGCGGTGATGGATTCGCTGCGGTTTGGGCCTTGGCTCGGATGAGGCGACGACGGACGACGCTATCGACGATGCGCGCAACCAGCATACGATTGTCGGGCGTGGTGGAGGGTGTGGCGGCGTACGGGAACTGTTTTGGCGTGCCGAACCTGGGGGGCGAGACGCGGTTTGAGGAGTGCTACTCGGGCAATCCGCTGGTGAATGCGTTTGCGCTGGGGCTGGTGCGGACGGACGAGATCTTTTATGCGAAGGCTACGGGTGTGGGGAACCCGGTGATCTATGTGGGGGCGAAGACGGGGCGCGATGGGATTCACGGCGCGACGATGGCTTCGGAGGAGTTTACGGAGGGCTCGGAGCAGAAGCGGCCCAATGTGCAGATGGGCGATCCGTTTATGGAGAAGCTGCTGCTTGAGGCTTGCCTGGAGGCGATGGCTACGGGCGCGGTGCTGGGGATTCAGGACATGGGCGCGGCCGGGCTTACGTGCTCGACGTGCGAGATGGGCGCGCGAGGCGAGCTGGGCTTGACCATCGAGCTGGATCTAGTTCCGCAGCGCGAGACGGGCATGTCGAGCTACGAGATCATGTTGAGCGAGAGCGCAGGAGCGGATGCTGCTGGTGGCGGAGAAGGGGCGCGAGGGCGAGGTGCTCGACGGTGTTCGCGAAGTGGGGGCTGGACGCGTCGATCGTGGGGATTGTGACCGCGGACGATACGATGCGTGTGACGCATGCACGGCGCGCTGGTGGCGGAGATTCCGAACAAGGCGCTGACGGATGAGGCTCCGGTGTATCACCGGCCGGTGGGGGTGTGGAAGGCTCCGGTGCCGCTCGATCCGCCGGCGTGGGTGGCTGGAGGAGTTGAAGAAGCCGCGGGACTATACGGCGGATCTGAAGAAGCTGCTGGCCGGCGCCGAACATCTGCGACAAGCGGTGGGTGTATGAGCAGTATGACTCGATGGTGCAGACCAATACGGTGCAGGGTCCGGGCGGTGAGGCCGGGGTGATGCGGATCAAGGGGCCGGTGGACGGGGAACAAGGCTGCGGGGTCGGACGCTGTGGGGCATACGGAGCACCCGGAGTTGCGGCATGACGCGAAGTCGCAGCGTGGGCTGGCGATGGCGCTGGCGGGGAATGGGCGGTGGTGTTATCTCGACCCGAAGCTGGGGGCGATGCATGCGGTGGCCGAGGCGGCTCGGAAGGTGGCTTGTACGGGCGCGATGCCGGTGGCGGCTACGAACTGTTTGAACTTCGGGAATCCGGAGAAGCCGGAGATTATGGCGCAGCTTTCGGCGGCGATCGATGGGATCGCGGAGGCTTGTACGGCGTTCGGATACTGCCGATTACCGGCGGCAATGTTTCGCCTTACAACGAGACGAAGGGTGAGGGGATTTATCCGACGCCGGTGATGGGCGTGGTGGGCCTGCTGGACGATGTATCGAAGGCTGTTCCGGCGGCGTTCCAGGCAGTGGGGGACAAGGTTCTGCTGTTGCAGTCGACGGCGGGGCTGGATTCGCCGGGGGATGCGGAGCTTGGTTCCTCGGCGTATGCGCAGCGGGTGCTGGGTGGGTTCTGGGGTGAGCTGCCGGCGATGGATCTGCAGTCTGAGGCGGCTCTCCATCGGGCGCTTGGGCAGCTTGCGGCGCGAGGGCTGATCCGATCGGCGACGGACATCTCGGATGGCGGGCTGGCGGTGGCGCTTACGAAGGTCGGCGATTTCGAGCGGGATTGGGGTTCGGGCGACGCTCGGGGCTTTGCGGGAGCCGGATTATGCGGCTGCGCTGTTCAATGAGAACGCGACGGAGGTTGTGATTACGTGCGCGCCGGAAGACTACGCGACGATCTGCCTTCTGCTGGATGAGGAGGGGGAGATCTGGCCGCTGGATATCGGGGAGACGATTGCGGACTGGGTGGAGATCAATGCGGCGGGGTTGACGCTTGTGGAGGAGACGCATTGAGGCGCTGCGGGTGCCCTGGGCGGAGTCGCTTGGGCTGCAGCTTGCGATGGAGGTGGTGGCGTGAGAGGAGACTCGCTTCCGATGCCTGAGTCGCAAGATGCTACCCCGATGCGGAGGTCTCTCGACTGCGCGCTGCGCGTTCCGGGCGAGATGACGGGCGATGTCGTGAGTATGGAAGAGAAAAGCAGGTCCTTCGCTGCGCACAGGATGACAGTGTCGGAAGGTGTTTGCGACGGAGACTTTCTGAAACCGCGGGAGGCTGCGGACTCATTGGAGCTGTTGGACGATGAAGACGGAACGCCATTCGACAAGCTGCGGGAAGAGTGCGGGGTGATGGCGGTGTATGGCCATCCGGATGCGGCGCGGATGACGTACTGGGGCCTGTATGCGCTGCAGCATCGCGGGCAGGAGTCGGGCGGGATTGCCTGCGCGGATGGGCATGAGGTGAACGACATCAAGGGCATGGGCCTGGTGTCGGAGATCTTTACCGATGACGTGCTGGCGAAGCTGCCGGGGCATATTGCGATCGGGCATACGCGCTACTCGACGACGGGGGATTCCGCGCTGCTGAATGCGCAGCCGATCTCGGTGGAGTCGACGAAGGGGCTGATTGCGATTGCGCACAATGGCAACCTGGTGAACCTGGGAGACTCGAAGGCGCGGCTGGAGCGCGATGGGGCGGTGTTCCAGACGACTTCCGACTCGGAGATCATCATTCAGCTGATTGCGCACTCGCAGTGCAACACGCTGGTGGACTGCATTGCGGAGTCGCTGGCGCAGGTGGATGGCGCGTTTTCGATTGTGATGATGACGCGCAACCGGATCTTTGCGGCGCGCGATCCGCATGGGTTCCGGCCGCTGTCATGGGGCGGATTGCGGGAACGGACGGCGCGCCGGATACGTTTGTGTTTGCGAGCGAGACGTGCGCGTTCGATCTGCTGCATGCGAAGTATGAGCGCGATGTGGAGCCGGGCGAACTGGTGATGGTGAGCGAGGATGGCGTGACCAGCCGGCGCTATTCGCCGGAGACCACGCCGACGGCGAGCTGCATCTTTGAGCATGTGTACTTTGCGCGGCCGGACTCGCGGATCTTTGGGCGGTGGGTGCAGCAGTCGCGCGAGGAGATGGGGCGGCAGCTGGCGCGGGAGAGCGGCGTAGCGGCGGACCTGGTGGTGCCGGTGCCGGATTCGGGCGTGACGGCGGCGCATCGGGTATGCGGCGGAGAGCGGGATTCCGTTCAACTTCGGGCTGATCCGCAACCACTATGTAGGGCGCACGTTTATTCAGCCGGAGCAGCGGGTGCGCGACTTCGGCGTGCGCATGAAGCTGAACCCGGTGCGGTCGCTGCTTGAAGGCAAGCGCATTATCCTGATCGACGACTCGATCATCCGCGGGACGACTTCGCGCAAGATTGTGCGGATGGTGCCGCGCGGCCGGCGCGAAGGAGGTGCATATGCGCATCTCGTGTCCGCCGACGATTTCGCCCTGTTTCTATGGGGTGGATACGCCTTCGAAGAAAGACCTGATTGCGGCGAACAAGTCGGTAGGCGAGATCTGCGACTTTATCGAGGCGGACTCGCTGGCGTATCTGAGCCTGGTGGGGCTGACGCACTCCTGCACGACGGGCGAGCCGGCGAACGGGCTGTCGCCCGGCGAGCTTCTGCACGGCCTGCTATACCGGGCGTTTACCCGACGCAGTGGGTGGATGTGGAAGAGATTCTGCCGGCGCCGGCGCTGGTGTAACGCCGGCCTTTTTACACTGTGGGCGACAGGGCTCAGCGGCGAGGAAGGACTGCGGACCCTTGCTGTTCGGTGTCTGCTTCGCGCTGGCTTTCACGCTCGATGCAGGCGAGGATCTCACGCTGCATGGCGCCCCAGGTGGAATCCCATGAGCTGGCGGCGAGCCTGGCTGCTACCGCTTCGTGCCACGCGTTTGTTGCGGGGGTAAGGGCGTGATCGATAGCCGCGGCAAAGGAGGCTGCGTCCGAGGCGATGGCTACGAGCTTGTCGTCGCCGTAGCCGCGGACAACGTCGCGGATGGGGGTGGAGACGACTGGTTTGCCTGCGGCGAGATACTCGGGGGTCTTGGTGGGGGAGATGAAGCGCGTGGCCTCGTTGATGGCGAAGGGCATCAGCGCGACGTCCCAGCCGGCGAGGTAGGCGGGCAGTTCCGCGTAGGTCTTGCCGCCGAGGTAGTGGAGGTTGGGCGCCTGCGGCAGGGTGGCGGGATCGATCTTGACGACGGGCCCGATGAGTATGAAGTGGATGTCTGGGCGAAGGACGGCGAGCTCGGCTACGAGCATGGTAGGTCGAGGCGCTCGTCGATGACACCGACGAAGCCTGCGCGCGGGTGAGGAATGGCGGCCTGGTCGGGGGTGTCGGGCTGGGGGCGGCGGGCCTGCGCGAAGTGCGGCACGTCGATGGAACTGGGGAAGGCAAAGACGTTGGGGTGCTGCTGGCGCTTGGCCTCGTAGAGGCTGAGGCCGCCGGTGAAGACGACGTTGGAGGCGGCGAAGAGTTCGCGCTCGCGTGTGGTGAGTTCGGGCGGCGCGTTGAGGAAGTGGCTGAGCTCGTCCATGCAGTCGTAGACCGTGGCGGCGGGCTGGAGATGGGCGGAGAAGCCGAGCGACATGGGCGTGTAATACCAGCGCACGAAGCGGGTGATCTCCATACGGCGCATGAAGTCGTCGAGCAGGTCGTGCTGGGCGGCGTCCGGGTCGAGACCGTGCGTGAGGTGTGGGCGGACGACCCAGAGGGACGACGCTTCCTCGACGACTTCGAGGTTGGCGCCGGGCACGGCGGAGGAGGAGGAATCGATCTCGCCGGCGGGGTGCCAGATGGGCTCTTCCCAGTAAAAGACACGATACGTGCGGGCCGCACGCGTGAGCAGATGCTGCGGGCGCTGGGTGACGAAGCGCCACCGCAGATGGCTGAAGCAGATGAGGTCCGTCGGCGGATACGAGCCGTTCATTTGGGGCGCGGTGTTATGGGCCGAGGAGATGCTTTGCAAAGTAACCTCTTCACTGCGGGTAAATCCTGACGCCGACTGGAACACATTTAGACGAACCTACCTATTTTATAAGATGGCAGCAGTTTGTACGGCAGTTGGTTGCGTGCGGTGTGCGGCGCGGTCGCGGCCGTGTCTGACTGGCTGGACATGCGGCTGCGTCTGTGGTGGTCTGATGCGATGGAGTGGACCGAGTGAGCACCGAGCCCGCGCTGAAAGCCGGACCTTCAATGAACAGGATCAACAGGCCGCGCCAGGTATTGTTTGCCGAGCCTGGTCGGCACGACGGTTGAGTTTTTCGACTTTTACATTTATGCAACGGCCGCGGTGCTGGTGTTTCCGAAGCTGTTCTTTCCCGCGTCGGATGCAGGCGCGGCTGCGCTTGCCTCGCTGGCGACATTTGGGATTGCATTTCTGGCGCGGCCTGTGGGGTCGGTGGTGTTTGGACATTTCGGCGATCGGGTCGGGCGCAAGACGACGCTGGTGATTGCGCTGTCGACGATGGGCCTGTCTACGGTGCTGATCGGAGCACTGCCGACGTATGCGTCGATCGGATTTGTGGCGCCTCTGCTGCTTGCATTGTGCCGCTTTGGGCAGGGGCTGGGGCTGGGCGGCGAGTGGGGCGGCGCGGTGCTGCTGGCGACGGAGAACGCGCCGCCGGGCAAGCGCGCGCTGGTACGGGATGTTTCCGCAGCTTGGCGCGCCGATCGGGTTCTTTCTGTCGGGCGGGATCTTTCTTCTGCTGTCGCATGTCCTGACGGACGGGCAGTTCTTCGCGTTCGGATGGAGGCTGCCGTTTCTATCGAGCGCAGTGCTGGTGTTCCTTGGGCTGTATGTTCGGCTGACGATTACGGAGACGCCGGTGTTCCAGGAGTCGGCGCGGCGGCAGGAGCCGGTCGGCGTGCCGATGGTCGCGATTATGCGGCGAGCACCTGGGCGCGGCTGGTGGCAGCGGTGCTGGTGTGCTTCGCGACGTTTGTGCTGTTCTACCTGATGACGGTGTTTGCGCTGTCGTGGGGGACGACGGCGCTGGGATATCACCGGGAGACGTTCCTGCTGATCCAGCTGTTTGGGATTGTGTTCTTCGCAGTCACAATTCCGATCTCGGCGTTGCTGGCGGAGCGGGGCAGACGCCGATGATGGTCGCGGATCACGGTGGCGATCGGGTTGTTTGGATTGGTGCTGGGGCCGCTGTTCTCGGCGGGAACGGCAGGCGCGATCGCAATGATGGCGCTGGGGCTGACGCTGATGGGCATGACGTATGGGCCGCTGGGGACGATCCTCTCGGAGCTGTTTCCGACGCGTGTGCGGTATACGGGGAGTTCGCTGGCGTTCAGCCTGGCGGGGATCTTTGGCGCGTCGCTGGCGCCGTATATTGCGACCTGGCTGGCGCGGCACTATGGATTGCGGTTTGTGGGGTACTATCTTTCCCTTTCGGCGGTGCTGACGCTGGTGGGGCTGCTATCGATTCGGGAGACGAAGGACGAGGATCTTGCGGCGGCGGATCTGTAACGCGGGTGGTGAGGGTGTGTGCCTATGAGCCATGGTGTGCGCGCGAGCCTGGCCAGCCTGGTGGAGGATTTCCTCCGGCGCGGGGATGAGGTTGCGGTGGTGGCGCACCGGGGGAATCGGCGATACCGGACGAGCTATGGCGAACTGGTAGAGCTTGCGGGGCGGTTTGCGGCGGAGCTTGAGGCGCGGGGCGCAGGGCCGGGCGATCGCGTGGTGCTGTGGGGTGAGAACTCGGCCGAGTGGATTGGGTGTTTCTTCGGGTGCGTGCTGCGTGGGGTGATCGTGGTGCCGCTCGATGCAGCGGGGTCGGCGGTGTTTGCGGAGCGCGTGGTGCGGGACGTTGGGCCGCGGCTGGTTGTTGGGGATGCGGAATTGCTGCGGCGGCTTGGCGCGGAGGATGTGGTGGGTGTGGCGTATGTGAGCTTGCCGGACTTGCGGACTCACAGTGTGCGGGAGCCGGTGTTTGCGGTGAGCGCGGCGGTGAACGAGCAGACGCCGTTTCAGATTGTGTTTACTTCGGGGACGACGTCGGAGCCGAAGGGCATCGTGCATACGCACCGCAATGTGCTGGTGACGCTGGAGCCGATTGAGCGCGAGATGCAGGGGTATCTGCGGTATGAGCGGTGGGTGCATCCGCTGCGCTTTCTGCATAGCTTGCCGCTGAGCCACGTGTTTGGGCAGTTTATGGGGCTTTGGATTCCGGCGCTGCTTGGGGCGGAGGTTCACTTTGCGGACGCGCTCGAGCCACGGCGGATGGTGGAAGTGATTCGGCGTGAACGGATTTCGGTGCTGATTGCGGTGCCGCGAATTTTGCAACTGATGATGTCACATATTGTAGTGCGGTTTCCAGGGTTGAACGAGGAGATCGCGGCGAGCGCGGGAGAGAGGGTTTGGCGGCGGTGGTGGCGGTTTCGGCGCGTGCATCGGGTGCTCGGGTGGAAGTTCTGGGCGGTGATCTCGGGTGGAGCGACACTGCCCGCGGAGGTTGAGAGCTTCTGGAACGGGCTGGGGTTTGCGTTGATCCAGGGGTACGGGATGACGGAGACGTCGGCGCTGGTGACGCTGAATCATCCGTTCAAGATCAAGCAGGGAACGATCGGCGCGCCGCTGCCGGGTCGCGAGGTGAAGATCACGGAGGAGGGCGAAATCCTCGTACGGGGCGAGATGCTGGCGGGGGCGATGTGGCAGGGGGGCGGGATGCGGAAGCGGGAGGGTGAGTGGCTGGCTACGGGGGATCTGGCGGAACGGAGTGAGTCGGGGGAGCTGCGATTTATTGGGCGCAAGGGCGATGTGATTGTGACGGCTGCGGGGATGAATGTGCATCCCGCGGACCTGGAGCAGGCGCTGCTGGGCGAGGCCGGGGTGCGTGCATGTGCCGTGGTAGCGTGCGAGATGGGTGCGGGTGCGGAGCCGGTGGCTGTGGTGATCTTTAGCGGCGGCGAGGAGATGCTGCAGGCGGCGGTGTCTGCGGCGAATGCGGGGCTCGCGGAGTTTCAGAAGATTCGTCGGGTGCTGCGCTGGCCGGAGCTGGTGTTTCCGTACACGTCGACGGGGAAGCTGATGCGGCGGGAAGTCGCAGAGTGGGCGGGCGCGCAGGTTGGGCGTGGCAGCGGCACCGGCTCAGGTGTTACAGGTGTAGACGATATGGTGCTCGGGTTGGTCGGGGAGGCAAGCGGCGATGCCCTTGCATCCCATGGAGATCGCGCGAAAGACGATGCGCTGCGGCTCTCGGAAGACCTTCACCTGGATAGCCTGGGACGCGTGCAACTGCAGACCCTGATCGAGCGGCGGTTCGGGATCGAGTTGAGCTACGAGGAGCTTGCGGGAGCGAGCAGCGTGGGAGAGCTTCGCGCTTTGGTCGAGCACGGGAGCGAGCCAGTCGCGGCGTACTCGGGTACGGAGTCGGACAAGCGTGCGTTTGATCGGGCGGTCAACGGGAGGGCGGATACGGTCGCCCAAGAAGACGATGATTCGTACCCGCACTGGCCCTGGAGCTGGCCTGTGCACGCGCTGCGCGTTGTGTTCGTTGAGGCGGTGATGCGTCCGCTGGTGTGGTTCCTTGCCGCGGCGAAGATTGAGCGTAGGGACGTTACATATCCCGATGGGCCGCTGTTGCTGATTGCGAACCACGTGACTGCCTACGACGGGGCGCTGGTTCTGTATGCGTTGCCCTGGGCCCTGCGGCGGCGGGTGGCGATTGCGATGTCGGGCGAGATGCTGCGCGATCTGCGACGTGGGCGCAACCAGGGAAACTGGCTGCTGAACGTGTTGGCGCCGTTCGGCTACTGGCTCGCGACCGCCCTGTTCAATGTGTATCCGCTGCCGCGTGCGCGAGGGTTTCGCAGGAGCTTTGCGCACGCCGGAGAGGCGATGGATCGTGGGTATTCCGTGCTGGTCTTTCCGGAGGGCACACGCACGCGGGATGGCGAGCTACATGCTTTTCGGCCTGGCGTCGGACTGCTGGCGGAGCAGTCCGGCGTTCCGATTCTGCCGGTCGCGCTGGTCGGGCTTGGCGCACTGCGGGTTGCGGGCCGCGGCTGGTTTCGTTCCGGGCGGCTGATTGTTCGGATCGGCCGCCCGGTCGCGCCGCCAGACGGTCTCGGGGATGCCGGGCCGTTCGCCACGAAGCTGCACGAGACGCTCGAGACGCTGCTGATGGAGCCGGGATAAGCGCCGTTCCCAAGGCGGGACTGCCGGTGCCCTCCGGGAGTATCGATGGTCTTGAAGTATCCCGGATACTTACTGAGCTCCCGCAACCAGAGGCGAACTGGCTCCCGTGGCGGACAGAAAGTAGGGCCGATATGGTATCGACACTTTGATCGAGTGTGAGACGCCTGCTGGGTAGGCATCCCTGGGGATCGTAAGGATGAGTCGGCTGCGAACCAGAAAGAAGATGTCTGCCAGCGCATCTTTACGGAAGAGCGTCGTCGAGCTCAAAGTAAGCCCGCCGGCATTGGCGCACAGGAGCTCGAACTGCTCCGCCTCGCGGGGCGCGGTGGCGTGCGTGTGGGTGGCGACTACGTTTGTGCCTGCGCTGTGCTGCGTTGATAGTCCTTGCTGCGTGAAATTATCCGCATCGGCTTGTCGCTGGTCGCGCAGGCCGAAGATGGCGACGGACTGGTCGACGGCGTATTGTTGCACGGTCTGCCAGTCGTACTTGCTTCCGTGGTCCATACCGCTGGAGACCAGCAACAGGACCCTTCTTCCCGGAGCATGGGAAAGCGCTGCGACTACCGCGGCGACGTTATCCCAAAGGTGAACCGTGTTGCCGCACGCTGAGGAGCTTTTGCCAGCGTGGAGGTTCGGTTGGGAGAGCCCATCGGCGACTCCGCTCTTTAGAGTCTCGGCTGTGGGCTGCGCATTCAGCCGCGAGCGTACCATCACGCAATCCAGCGCATAGATGGACACGCGATCCGCGGGCAGGAACGAGATGCCGGCGAGTGCGGAGAGGTCATCGGCAATCTGTCCGAGGTCATGCCACGAGTCGCGGCTGTCGTCGAGCAGGATAGCGACAGAGATGGGATCTTCAAGCTCTTTGCGCATGGCGAGCGGACCGAATGGAGCGGCAGTGCCCACTTTCACGCGCAGTTGGTCGATTGGCAGGTCGTCCACTGGACGATGCTCATGATCCACCGCGAGCAGGGGTAACTCCAGAGTCTCAGGCGCGGATGCCGCGGTTTGCGCCCGTATTGCGACGTTCGCCGGCAAGAGGAGCGAAACGAGCAGGAGAGAACAGAAGTAAGACGGGATGTGCTTCGGGATCACGCCAAAACGATAACAGGCGATGTCCCAAAATGCGTCCGCTACCTTACATGTAGTCCACGCCGTACTGGACGGGGATCTGGGTGAAGGCGATGCGGGTGGGCGCGGACTCGCGGGCGGGAAGCATGCCGGCGAAGTGCAGCGTGGTGTGGCCGTACTTCAGGTTGAGCTTGTCCATGGTGGCGGAGAGGCCGGCGCGGTTGTCGGGATCGCCGAAGAGCCCGGCCTGGTATTCGGACTCGGGGATGAGGTTGTGCATGGTGACGCCGACGAAGAAGGGCCGGGCGTGCTCGGGGCCGTGCGGGGCGTTTCGCCCAGGCGCCGCGCAGCGCTTCGAGCAGGGTGAGCGTGTCCTGGCAGTGCGGGGAAGCGGGCCTCCATGCCCCAGCCGGGGTGCTGGATGCCGGAGAAGTGGCGTTTGACCTTTGTGCCGGGGCCGCGCTGCTCCGCTTGTTCGCGGGTCAGCGCGTAGCGGATGGTGACGGCCATGGAGCCGGCGTAGAAGTGCTCCATGCGCAGGCGCATGGCGGCCTTGTGCAGCAGCTTGTGCGCGACCGCCCAGGCGCCTTCGGGGGAGCGGTGTTCGGGCGCCGAGCACGTGCGAGTGGCCGAGAGACTTCTGCACGCTCGGCGGGTACGGGCGCGCCGTCGTCGCCGGTGTCTGCCGCCACGCAGCCAGTGGTACAGGCGGTCGCCCCAGACGGAGTCCCACAGCGCGTGCATGCCGGTGCGGTCGAGCGCGAGCAGCTGCTCCATGGTGGTGATGCCTTTGGCGTTGAGGCGGACTTCGGTCCTCGCGCCGACGCCGGGCAGGTCGCGCAGTTCGAGGTGAGCGATGGCGCGCGGCAGCTGCGAGGGCAGCAGGCCGATGAGGCCGTCGGGCTTCTGCATGTCGCTGGCGATCTTGGCGAGGTAGCGGTTGGGCGCCATGCCGATGGAGCAGCGCAGCGTTTCGCCGACGTCGTCGTGGATGGCCTGCTTGATGTCGAGCGCGATGCGGCGGGCGCGGGGCGGCTCCTGCTCGCGGCCGATGAGCTGGCAGACCATCTCGTCGATGGAAGGCGTGTGCGCGACGGGGCAGCAGCGCTCGACGGCCTTGGCGATGCGTGTGCGAGTACTCGGCGTAGTCGGCGTGGTTGCCCTCGACCAGGATGATCTCGGGGCAGATCTTCTTCGCTTCGCCGACCTGGGTGCCGGTCTTGATGCCGAGCGCCTTGGCCTCGTAGCTGGCGGCGATGCAGCAGGTGGTGTCGGCCATGGTGGGGACGACGGCGAGCGGGCGGTTGCGGTACTCGGGGTGGAGCTGCTGCTCGACCGACGCGAAGAAGCTGTTGAGGTCGATGTGCAGGAAGCCGAAGCGGTCGGGTTGGGTTTCGGCGGGCATTTGGGCGTAGTGGGCTGTAGAAGGATGATATTCGCTTTTGTTTTGCTGCGGAAGGTGCGGGGTGGAGATGTAGCCGGGACTTCGGCCTGCATGGCGAGTTGCAGTCCGGCCGGGCCTCGGGAGGCCGCCTGACGCAGGTCAGAGCAGAGTTAGGCGGGGGTTGGTAAAATAGAAGGTGGCGATGTAAAGGAGCCACATTATGGCAACTCTTCTGGAACAGCTTCGCGGGATGACGACGGTGGTCGCGGATTCGGGCGATCTCAATTCGATTGAAAAGTTCAAGCCGACGGACTCCACGACCAACCCTTCGCTGATCGCCGCGGCGGCGGAGATGCCGGCCTACTCGCAGATTGTGGACGATGTGCTGAAGCAGGCCCGGGAGCAGGCGGGATCGAACGCGAGCGATAAGGATGTGGCGGCGTTTGCGTTCAAGACGCTGGCCGTGGCGTTTGGCAGGAAGATTCTCGACATCGTGCCCGGTCGCGTGTCGACCGAAGTGGATGCGCGGCTGTCGTTTGACCGCGAGAAGACGCTGGAGCAGGCGCGGGACATCATCAAGCAGTACGACGAGGCGGGCATTGGCCGCGAGCGCGTGCTGATCAAGATTGCGTCGACCTGGGAGGGCATCAAGGCGGCGGAGATACTGGAGAAGGAAGGCATTCACTGCAACCTGACGCTGCTGTTCGGCATGCACCAGGCGATTGCGTGCGCCGAGGCGAAGGTGACGCTGATCTCGCCGTTCGTGGGGCGCATCCTGGACTGGTACAAGAAGGACACGGGCAAGGACTACCAGGGCGCGGATGACCCCGGCGTGCAGTCCGTGACGACGATCTACAACTACTACAAGAAGTTCGGCTACAAGACGCAGGTGATGGGCGCGAGCTTCCGCAACATCGGCGAGATTACGGAGCTTGCGGGATGCGACCTGCTGACGATTGCGCCGAAGCTGCTGGCGGAGCTGGATTCGAAGCAGGAGGACCTGCCGCGGAAGCTGGATCCGGCGAAGGCCGCGAGCGATGGACATCGAGAGGATCCCGATGGACAAGGCGACGTTCGAGAAGATGCATGCGGAAGATCGCATGGCGCACGACAAGCTGAAGGAAGGCATCGAGGGCTTCTCCAAGGCGCTCGAAGATCTGGAGAAGCTGCTGGCTAAGCGGCTGAGCGAGATCAGCGAGAAGCAGACGGTCGGCGCCCACTAATTCCTGCACAGAAGCATGAACGCGGCGGCCCGTAATGGGTCGCCGCTTGTTGTTTGGTGAGGAGATATGGCGACGGCGAACAGCTCGGTACGTCCGGTGAACGCGCTGCGGCGGTCTGCTGGGGGGCTGGAGGCGGCGGTTCTCGAGTGTCTTGCGAAGCCGCGTAAGAAGGCGGTGCATGCAGTTCGCACCACGACACGCCGCATGGAGGCACAGCTTGTGCTGATTGCGCTGCTTCCCGGGACCCCTCCGCATGAGCGCGAGGCACGCAAGGTGAAGCGCATTCTGAAGAAGCTGCGCAGGGCGGCGGGTGAGGTGCGGGACCTGGACGTGCAGCGCGATCTGATCGGGGCAGAGGCTGACGGCGCCGCGGACGGTGGTGTGCGCAAAGAGGCGAAGCGTCTGCGGCGCGAGTTGAAGGGCAGGCGGGCAGACGAGTCTGAGCGACTTGGAGCGCTGATTCACCGGTTGCACACGCGGCTGGTGAAGGCGTTGCAGGGATTGATGCAGGTGATTGAATCGGACGAGGACGTGGCGCTAAGCCCGGCGCAGTTAGTGACGCTGGTGCGCGGCTGGTACGGCGAGCAGGCGGACGCGGTTCGGAGCGACGGCGAGGTTGAGGAGTCGGAACAACTGCATGGGATTCGAAAGGTGGCGAAGCTGGCGCGGTATCTGGCTGAGTCGGCACCGGATGGGGCGAGTACAGCTCACAGACTAGCGCAGCGGTTTGAAGCGTTGCAGGAGGCAGGTGGACAGTGGCACGACTGGCTTGTGCTGGAGAAGGTTGCCGCGCGGGAACTCGGCGGCGGCGCTGCGCTCCCGCAACAGTTTGCCGCGAAGGCGGACCGGGCACTGGGTGAGTTCCGGCGCCGGCTCCGCGTGAAGATATAGCTAGAGGATGTAGCGGCTGAGGTCCTGGTTTTTCACGATGCTGGCGACCTGCTGGCGGACGTATTCGGGATCGACCACGATGACCTTTTCGACGCCGTTTGCGGTCTGGCGCTCGATGACCGGGAGCGGCGGCGCGGGCGTCTGGGGATCGGAGGTGAGCGGGGCGGAGGCGCCGATCTCGGCGACTACGCCTTCCGAGGTGATCTCAAGGCGCGGGCTCTTGAAGAGGTCGGGCGCCTGGAAGGTGATCTCGTCGAGCACGCGCTCCATGATGGTGTGGAGGCGGCGGGCGCCGATGTTTTCGGTGGTCTCGTTCACGCGGAAGGCGAACTGGGCCATCTCGGCGAGGGCTTCGGGGGTGAACTCGAGTTTGAGGCCTTCGGTCTCGAGCAGCGCGGTGGACTGCTTGACGAGCGATGATTTGGGCTCGGTGAGGATGCGGATGAAGTCCTCGACGGTGAGCGAGTTCAGCTCGACGCGGATGGGGAAGCGGCCCTGCAGCTCGGGGATGAGGTCGGTTGGCTTGGAGACGTGGAAGGCGCCGGCCGCGATGAAGAGGATGTGGTCGGTCGAGACCATGCCGTACTTGGTGTTGACGGTGGTGCCTTCGACGATGGGAAGGATGTCGCGCTGGACGCCTTCGCGAGAGACGTCGGGCCCGTGGCCGCCTTCGCGACCGGCGATCTTGTCGATCTCGTCGAGGAAGACGATGCCGGAGTCTTCGACGCGTTCGACGGCGAGCTTGGTGACCTGATCCATGTCGACGAGGCGCTGTTCTTCTTCCTGGACGAGGTAGTCGAAGGCTTCGCCGACCTTCATCTTGCGCTTCTTGGTGCGCTGGCCGAAGAGGCCGGGGAGCATGTCCTTGAGGTTGATATCGGAGTCTTCGCCGCCCTGGGCCTGCATGAATTCGAAGGTGGGCTGGTTGCGGTCGCGGACGTCGAGTTCGACGGTGCGCTCGTCGAGCTTGCCTTCGCGGAACTGCTGGCGGAGCTTTTCCCGGGTGCGCTCGTGGCTGGACTGGGCCTCGGCATGTGCGGCTTTGTCGTCGGTGGAGGGGGTGGCGGGCTCGGGCTCGGTGGTGGCGGCGACCTCGACGGGCTGCTCGGGCGCGGAGAGCTGGATGACCTGCATGGCACGCATGCCGCCGGGGGTCATGACGACGGCTGCGGGCGGCGTCCTGGCGGGAGAGGCGTGGGTGGTGGGTGGTGGGAGCAGCAGGTCGAGGAGGCGATCTTCGGCGTTCATCTCGGCCTTGTCTTCGACCTCTTCCATCTTTTCTTCGCGCACCATGTCGATGGCGATCTCGACGAGGTCGCGGACGATGGATTCGACGTCCCGGCCGACGTAGCCGACCTCGGTGAACTTGGACGCCTCGACCTTGAGAAAGGGCGAGTTGGTGAGCTTGGCGAGGCGGCGGGCGATCTCGGTTTTGCCGACGCCGGTGGGCCCGATCATGATGATGTTTTTGGGCATGATGTCGTCGGCGAGCTCGGGGGCGAGCTTTTGCCGGCGCATGCGATTGCGCAGGGCGATGGCGACGGCGCGCTTGGCGGCGTGCTGGCCGACGACGTATTTGTCCAGCTCGGCGACGATCTCGCGAGGTGTCATCTCGTCGAGTGCGAGGGCCTGATCTTCTGCGGTTCCGGGAAGGTAGATTGCCATTTACTTGAGATTCCTTATCTTACGAAGTTCGTCCACATCGGCGAGGTCTCCGGGACGGCCAACCACTTCCTTGTTATGGATGAGGTCGTCCATGGAGAGGTAATGAACCATCAGTCCGTCTTCGATCTCGGCGTCGATGTGGTTGCGCCAGCCCTCCTCAAACGATACGCCCTCGATACTTTGAAGGATGTCGATCGGATTCGGAGGTACTCCGAACTGGATGATGCTCGTGGGGGCATCGCGGAAGTCAGCCGGACTCAGGGACTGAATTGACGCGCCGAAGTCCGCAAGCGCTGCATAGACAGCTCTACTGTTTGGTTCGTCTGTACGAACGAGGACGTCCAAATCCTTTGTCAGCTTGGCTACGCCAAACGCGATTGCGGCGTGGCCGCCCACGACAAGATACTCAACCCCGTGAGCGTTGAAGGCGGACAACAACTCTTTTTGGTCCTTGAGCATTGAGATCGATCTTGTGCAGGCTAGCGAAGTACTCTGCCAATTCAGCTACCACCTTTAAGCTTTTCGGTGACCGGCTGGTCGCGCCAGTATCGCAGATCGGCTTCTTCCTGTTCCTGATGACTGCTGAAGCGGCGAACGGTCCGGCTTGGATCAGTTGCAACCCACTCCTGCATGGCGTGCTCCCTATACGATGTTACGCGTGTTCCTGCTGCCACTGCGCAGCTATCTAGTAACGAAGGCTTGTTTCGCTCTTATGACAACCGCGGTGATTTGGGCTGTCAGACCTTCTTGAGTTCTTCGATTGTGAGATCGCTGTTGGTGTAGATGCAGATCTGGCCGGCAATTTTGAGGCTCTTTTCGGCGATCTCGCGGGCGGAGAAGTCGGTGTTTTCGATGAGGGCGCGGGCGGACGCGAGGGCGTAGCTGCCGCCGGAGCCGATGGCGATGATGCCTTCTTCGGGCTCGATCACGTCACCGTTGCCGGAGAGGACGAAGGTTGCGGTCACGTCGGTGACGATGAGCAGGGCTTCGAGATGGCGGAGCATCTTGTCGGTTCGCCAGTCCTTGGCGAGTTCGACGGCTGCGCGGCTGAGGTTGCCCTGGTACTGTTCGAGCTTGCCTTCGAAGCGCGAGAAGAGGGAGAAGGCGTCGGCGGTGGAGCCGGCGAACCCGGCCAGGACTTTGTCCTGATAGAGGCGGCGGATCTTCCTGGCGGAGTGCTTCATGACGGTGGCGCCGAGGGTGACCTGGCCGTCGGCGGCCATGACGACGGAGTCGCCGCGGCGGACGCAGAGGACGGTGGTGGAACGGACGCGGCGTGAGTCGCCAAGGTCGAGGGGGTGGGCAGTGTTTCGGTTTGCTTTCGCGGCAGTGCGGGTCGAGGGCGACTTCATGGGCAACCTTCAGTATATCGCTGCTGCGGGTTTCCACACAGGGCGCGACACCCACATCTGAGCTTCAGGAGTTGGTGCAGCAAAGGACAACGGGGCAGATTCCTCTGCTTTACTGCGGAATATGTGGGCTTGAGATTTAGACTGGACTCGATGCACATGGTGGCGAACAGTTCGGGCAAGATGCAGCGCGTGCTGATCGTCTCGTTATGCGCGACGTTCTGCTACGTGGTGGCTACGTTCTTCTTCGGGCTGCGCGCGCATTCGCTGGCGCTGATCTCCGAGGCAGGACACAACGTGTCGGACATGCTCGCGATTGCGTTGTCATTTGTGGCGGTTTACTTCCAGCGACGGCCGGCCACGGACCAGAAGACCTTTGGCTATCAGCGAGCGGGGGTGTTGGCTGCGTTTGTGAACGCGCTCACGCTGATCGTGCTGGCGGTCTGGATCGGCGTGTCGGCGATCCATCGGTTGTATGCTCCGGTCGCGGTAGAGCCTAGGCTGATGATGATGGTAGCGGCGGCGGGTGTGCTGATGAACGGCGCGATTGCCGGGCTGCTGTGGAGATTTTCAGGGGATGTGAACATCCGTTCGGTGTTCCTCCACATGCTGGGCGATACGCTCTCGACCGCCGCGGTGATTGCGGGGGGCGCGGGCATTCTCTTTACCGGGATGGCGTGGATCGATCCCGTGCTGTCGCTGATTATTGCGGCGATGATCGTTTGGAGCTCGACCAGCATTGTGCGGGAGACGTTGAATATCCTGCTCGAGGGCACGCCGCGCGCCGTGGAGCTTGGATCAGTGCGGGGTGCGATCGCGGCTGTTCCGGGCGTGCTCGACGTGCATGATCTCCACGTGTGGTCACTGGGCTCGTCGAGCCATGCGCTGGCGAGCCACGTTACGACGTGCGAGATGCCGATCTCGGAATGCGCGGGCATTCTGGATGCGATCAACTGCACGCTGCGCGATCGCTTCCACATCACGCATACGACGATTCAGTTTGAGGTGCGTGGATGCGAGACGACCCATGGCTGCTCGGCGCCGCCGGAGGTGGAGGCGGTGGGTGCCCATGGACATCACCACCATCACCACGGGCATAGCCACTAGCGGGTATAAAGACGACCACGGATTACGCGGAATGGCACGGATCAAAGAGCTGAACTCTTCAGCTTAGATCCCTGACACTCGGATCACCGGGGTCGGGGTCGTTTGTTGGGTTACGGTGCTGCGGCTAAGTGCGGGTACAACGAACGACCACGAATAACGCGGATGGGCACGGATCAAGACCCAAGGCTTTGGTTCTTAGATCCGTGACAATCCGTGCGATCCGTGGTCGCTTGTTGCGTTAGACGAGGGTTGCGTCAAGGGTGATCTCTGCGGCCTTGAGCACCTTGGAGACGGGGCAGCCTACCTCTGCGTTGTGGGCCAGTTCGTCAAATTTCGCTTTATCGATGTTGGGGATCTTCGCCTTGGTGGTCAGGTGGATCCTGGTGATGGTCGGGCCGTTGTGCATGTCCAGCGTGAGGCGGGCGGAGGTTTCGATCGAATCGGGGACGAAGCCGGCCTCGGTGAGTTGCGCGGACAAGGCCATGGAGAAGCAGCCCGCGTGCGCAGCAGCGATGAGCTCTTCAGGGTTGGTGCCTACGCCTTCGGCGAAGCGTGAGCCGAACGAGTATTGCGTGTCCTTGAGCGTGGTGCTCTGGGTGGAGATGGTGCCTTTGCCTTCTTTCAGGCTGCCGTGCCAGACGGCGGATGCGGTGCGTTCCATAGGTGCTCTCCTGGTGTTGTAAATAGTGCCTAAGAGGCAGGGTAGTCCATTGCAGTGAGAATAGTGTGACGGCCGAGCCTCTGACCGACAGAGGTGGTCCACTCTGCTGTTGTTCGAGTGACGAGAAACCAACGCATCAGCTGTTGGGCTTGAGATCCTGCTCGCCGACGATCTTCCAGCCAGAGGGGGTGCGGCGAAGGGTGAGGTGCGAACGTGTGCTGTCTGCGCGCTGGGCTGTGTCGCCCCGGGCGATCACCCAGGACTTGACGAGCGAGACGTTTGCCTCCGTTTCGGATGCAAGCTCGATGTCTACGTTCTTGATGGTGAAGCTGTGCAACTCGTAGCCACGTTCGCGCAGGGCTTCCTTGTCGTGGCGAACGAAGGCGTTCGAGACGTTGCGGCGGAGGAAGTAGCGGCCGACCTCAGGCGCGTAGTAGCGGCTTTCCGTGTCGACGTTGTTTTGTGCGGCGGCA
The DNA here is from genome assembly GCA_963791875.1 of uncultured Acidobacteriaceae bacterium. Classification (GTDB taxonomy): domain Bacteria; phylum Acidobacteriota; class Terriglobia; order Terriglobales; family Acidobacteriaceae; genus Edaphobacter. The sequence continues at coordinate 205,126 of CAWBUI010000007.1, read as the reverse complement.
GACGCCCAGCCGGCAAGCATCTTCTGGATATCAGATTCCTCTGAGAAGTGACCTTCGGGATAGACGTAGACGACAAAGTTGCCGGTTTGTGGGTCGACGGAACCACTGCCCTGCTCCGCCGGCGCGGCGCTCGAACAAAGCATGCACGTAAGCGCGAAGGCGGTCGCGACAAACATGGAAGCAACTGGCCGCGCCTTCAGCTTCGTGGCGAATTTCGCGGTGGGAAAGGGACCTGCCATAAAGCCTCCGGAGATGCGGTGCAGGTAGACTTCCGGGAGATCCCCGGGGTTCCCCTGCACTAGGAAATTAGATGCGATTCGATGGCTGACGGCGCACCGTTAGCACCCAGGTTCCGCGCGCCCCCAAGGATGCAGTGGCCTGTCTACGCCTCAGGGATAAGGTGTTTTGGTTTCACAAACATAGACTCTATGTGGCGCAACTGACAAAAAGGCTGTTTGGATACAATTTTTACTTATGGACGACCGCTTGTTTGGCGCACTCTTGAGAAGGGCTCTTGCAGTCCCGGTGGGGACACTTCTGCTCATCGCGGTGCTGCTTGGCCTGGCGGTGCGCCGGCTCGAGCGATCGGCGCAGATGGTGGATTACGCCGACCTCGTCATCGCGGACGCGACACTGCTGAACCGCCTGATGATCGATCAGGAGACCGGCCTTCGCGGATACGTGGCGTACGGAGAGCCTCAGTTCCTTGACCCCTACCGCAAAGCCACGCCGCGGATTGCGACAGAATTCGATTCTTTATTCCAACTCGTGTCGGGCGAGGCGGAGCAGATCCAGAGGCTGGCGCGGATCCGCTCGCTTTACGCGGATTGGCGGGCGGTCGCGGAGAGGGAGTTGCAAACGAAGGGAACCGTCGCCGAGGCGCTTGGGCGGAAGCGGTTGATGGATCAGGTTCGTGCGGAGCTGGAATCGCTTGTAAGCGCGGAGCAGTCTCTCCGGGCAGCGCGGGCGAGCACGCTTGTGCGCTATGCGGACGCGGTATACGGTATCGGCTTTGCAGTCTTTCTCGTTGCTGCCCTGCTGATCGGGCTGTACACGCAAAGCGCGATGCAGAGGATCCTGGCGGCATATCGCGAGCAGATGGCCGGCGTGACCGAGCAGCGCGCCGCGGCGATGGCGAGCGAGGCCTGGCTGCGCACGACGTTGCGCAGCATCGGGGACGCGGTGATCGCTTCCGACCAGGACGGGCGCGTGGTGTTTATGAACATGGTGGCCGAGCGGCTGACAGGCTGGCACTCCCATGAGGCGCAGGGCCGATCGTTGAATGAGGTGTTCCGCATTGTGAACGAGACCTCGCGCGCGGTTGTTGAAGGCCCTGTCGACAAGGTGCGGCGGCTTGGAATGGTGGTGGGGCTGGCGAACCACACTGTGCTGATCCGGCGAGACGGGCTGGAGACGCACATCGACGACAGCGGCGCCCCAATCCTGAACGAGGCGGGTGTGCTGACGGGCGTGGTTCTGATCTTTCGGGACATCAACGAGCGGCGCCAGGCAGAGGCGGCGCTGATGCAGGCCGAGAAACTCGCTTCTGCCGGACGCCTGAGCGCGGCGATCGCGCATGAGGTGAACAATCCGCTGGAGGCGCTGACGAACCTGCTCTACATCGCCAAGCATGACGTGGATCAGCCGCACGTTCGGCACAGCCTGGAGCAGGCGGAGCACGAGGTGTCCCGGATTGCGCACATCACGCGGCAGTCGCTTGGGTTTTATCGGGAAGATACGCGGCTGGCAATTTTCAGCGTGTCGTCGGTGATCAACCAGACGATCACGTTCTACACGGCGCGAGCCAGTCTGAAGGGTGTTTTGCTGCGGACGACGATTGAAAGCGATGTGGATCTGCTGGGCTCCGGGGGCGAGTTGCGGCAGGTGCTGTCGAACCTGCTTTCCAACTCGCTGGATGCGTGCGAGGCGGGCGGGTCGATCCGTGTTTCGCTGCGCAAGCACAGGGCGTCGGGCACCGGGGTTGTGGGAGCGCGGATTGTGATTGCGGATTCCGGATGCGGGATCGATCCGGCCAAGCTGGCGGCGATCTTCGAACCGTTCTACACCACCAAGGGCAGCACGGGGACGGGGCTTGGGCTGTGGGTGACCCGGCAGCTGATCGAGAAACACGGCGGTTCGATCCGGGTGCGTTCTGCAAACGCGGGAGCGAAGCGGGGCACTATCTTCCGCATCTTCCTGCCTTCGGTGAATCGGGAGATACGTGCCGCCTCGGCGATGACCGGGGAAGGTTTGATCACCGCCTGAGTACCGCGGCGGACGCGATATCAGGTGCTTGGCCGCGGGTGGTCGTCGAGGGGCAGGAAGAGCGTGAACACTGTGCCGTGGTTCTTGCCCTGCTGTGTGCTGCGGACGGAGAGCCGACCGTGGTGACGCTGGACGATCTCGTCTGAGATCCAGAGGCCCAGGCCTGTGCCGTTCAGATCCTTGGTGGTGAAGAAGGGTTCGAAGATCCGGGCCTGGGTCTGGGGGCTCATGCCCTGGCCGGTGTCGGCGACGCTGATGCGGATGCCCTGGTAGCCGCTCTTCCATGGTACGAGGCGTGTGCGCGCACAAGCAGACGCCCTCCGGTGCGCATTGCGTCCAGACCATTTCCGATGAGGTTGGAGATTACCTGGCGAATCTCATTTTCAAGGCAGAGGATGGGACTGGGATCGGAGTAGCTCCGTCTCGACGACGATGCCGGAGTTGCTGAGGCGCCCCTGGTAATATCGAGCACAGGGCCGATGAGCTGGGCAGCTGTGACGCGGGTGGGCGCGGGCGGCTTGACGGTGGAAGCGCAGCGTCTGGGTGGCGATCTGCGAGACGCGCGCGAGTTCCGAGGCGGCGAGTTCGACCCACTGGCGGACCTCGGGGGAGAGGTCCTGCTGGCCTTCGATCAGGTAGAGGAGGTTGGTGACGGCTTCGAGCGGATTGTTGATCTCGTGGGAGATGGACGAGGCGAGCCGGCCGACGGCGGCGAGCTTTTCGCTTTGGATTAGGGCGTGTTCGGCCTTCTTCTGCTGTGTCACCTCGAGCGAGGCAGCGGAGATGCCCTGCACGGTGCCGTCGGCGCGTGGACAGGGGTGTAGTTCACCGTCCAGTAGCGGTGCTCGCCGGGATGGCTGATGAGTTCGCCCTCCAGTGGATAGTTGATGACGGGGGTTCCGCCGGCAACCTGCTCGAAGAGTTCGCGCAGGCCGGGAATCGGCGCCATCTCGGTCACGGTGCGTCCCGTGATCTGCTCCGGAGGGAGGCCGAAGAAGGCGGCCTGGCGATCGTTGAGCCGAAGGTAGCGGAACTCGACGGGGTCGAACAGCGCGAGCCCGATGGGTGCGGTTCGATAGACAGCCTGGATCTCGGCGGCCTGGCGCTCGGCCTCTTCGGACTTGCGGCGGAGGGCATCCGCGGCGGCGCGCTGCTCGGTGATGTCGCGGAAGAAGACGATGATCCCGTCCGCGGAGGGGCGCACCTCGATGGCGAGCCACAGGTTCAGGGGATCAGGATAGAAGGCTTCAAAGCAGCCGGGGACGCGATCCTCCATTGCTTGGCGGTACGCTGCGACGTATGGGGAGTCGGGAAAGACGAGGTCAGGGAAGGCGGTCCAGATAATTCTTGCCGATCGGATTGCCGCTCGGCGTGCTCAGCTCAAGCGCGCGACGATTCAGGAAGGTGAAGGTGTAGTGGCGATCCAGGGTGAAGATCGCGTCGTTGGTGACTTCGAACACCTCCAGGAGTTGCCGGGCGGATTCGTCGCGCGCCACCTCAGCGCCCTTCAGGCGGGAGATGTCGTGGAACTGCACGGCGATACCGCTTGGGATGGGAAAGGTCCGAAGGGACACCCAGAGTTGGAATGGCTGGTAGTAGAGCTCGTGTTCGAGCGAAACCCGCTGCTCCATGGAGGTGCGGTAGATCGTCTCCTGCGGGGTTCCGGCAGTGGCGGGGTAGATCTCCCAGTGGCTTGGGCCGTTGATGTGCTGCGGCTCGATGCGCGCGAGGCGCCGCGCGGCCGGATTGGCGTAGACGATGCGCCAGTCGCGATCGAGGAAGAGTATCCCCTCGGTCAACTGGTCGAGCAGGTGCCCGAGATCCGCGTGCGACCCCCGGCGCGGCGCATGTCAGTGGCGGGAGAGGTATGTTCGAGGGATCCATGGAAGCGTGGGGCATGATCTCAGGTTGACACCGGACGCTTGCCGATAGTGTGAGACCTGCGCGTTACCTTTCCGGGCCCAAAAGTATGCCGCGTTTGCTCGCGTTCCGATCCGATTACAACAATGCAGCGTTGTGTCTGCGTATCAACTGTAGAACGAACTCAGGCAGCGACGGTTTCCGCCTTCAGCTTTTCCGCCGTGTCGTGCGCGATCAGCGCGTCGACTGTGGGCTGGAGCTTGCCTTCCATCACCATGGCGAGCTTGTGGTTGGTGAGGCCGATGCGGTGGTCGGTCATGCGGTTCTGCGGGAAGTTGTAGGTGCGGATCTTTTCGCGAGCGGTCGCCGGAGCCGATCTGCTGCTTGCGGTCCTTGGCCTGGATCTGGTGGATGCGCTCCGCCTCCACTTCGTACAGCCGCGAACGCAAAACGCGCATCGCCTTTTCGCGGTTCTTGATCTGCGACTTCTCGTCCTGGCAGCTGACGACGGTGTTGGTGGGCAGATGCGTGATGCGGATGGCGGAGTAGGTTGTGTTGACGGACTGCCCGCCGGGGCCGGAGGAGCAGAACGTGTCGATGCGCAGGTCTTTGTGCTCGATCTTGATGTCGACTTCTTCGGCCTCGGGCAGCACGGCCACGGTGATTGCCGAGGTGTGCACGCGGCCCTGCGTTTCCGTGGCGGGCACGCGCTGCACGCGGTGTACGCCCGACTCATACTTCATCTGCGAGTAGACCTTGTTGCCTTCAAAGATGGCCGTCACGTCCTTGAGGCCGCCGACGTCAGACTCTGTTTCGCGAGAGCACTTCCACCTTCCACTTATGCTGCTCGGCGAAACGCAGGTACATGCGGAACATTTCCGCGACGAACAGGAAGCCTCGTCGCCGCCCGTGCCGGCGCGGAGTTCGATGATGATGTTCTTGTCGTCGTTAGGATCCTTGGGCAGCAGCAGCACTTTGATCTCCTCTTCGATCGGCTGGTCAGCTTCGGCTCAAGCTCCGCAAGCTCTTCCTCGGCCATTGCCGGATGTCAGCATCGGATTCCTGCAGCATGGCTTTCGCTTCCGCGATGCCCTGGGCGAGCCTGCGGTACTCGCGATACTTCTCGACCGTTTCTTCGAGGTCGCGGTGCTGCTTGGCCACCTTGCGGTAGTTCTCCTGGTCGTTGACGATGGCGGGGTCAGAGAGCTGGCGCCACAGCTCTTCGTAGCGGGCTTCGAGTTGATCAAGGCGGTCAAACATGGGGGCTCCGGAAAATCAAGAAAACGAAAGTCTTTGGGGGATAGACGAGGCGGCGCGGCGACCGGGGCAGGCGCGCAGCTAGTGATGGGAGCGACGGGGCGGCGTCTCGCGGGAAAGGCTCACCGGATTGGCGTTCAGGCTGCGCATCGCTCTTTAGATGGTACCGCGAGAGTGTCCGATTCTCCGTGGTAATTCAGGGCCTGGTCTCCGGAACAGGGTCTCCCGCAGGTCCCAGCGTGACCGTGACGTGGAAGAGCCGACACTCCGAGTACCCGGCCTCCCAGTGAAACCCGGAGCCACCCCGAGCGGTGTCTGCGGTCACATGGCTGGAGAGTGAAAAGCGGGTGCCGCCCAGCTCCACCTGCTTGAAGTCAACGGCCGCAAACGGAGCGGCATTTCTTTCGCGGGCGCGGTCAGGCTCCGTCCGCCGCTCCAGATGCGCGATGTTGCCGTCGGGATCGAGCAAGGCGAAGCCGCGCGTGCCGGAGTGCTGCGCGCAGCCGTTCCCCGTCGTCCCTGGCGCGCTCTCGAAGTCGATTCTGTCGCCCGAGAGTTGAAATCGGAAACATGCCTGGATTGCCGGCTGGAACAAATCCAGCGCGCTTTTGAATCCGCCCAATAGGAACACCGGAACCTTGAGCTTGTCGCCGCTCGCCGGCTTGCCATTGCGCTCTGTAGGGCGAAAGTGCTCGATCAGATTGCCGTCCGGCCCGCGGTCGATCCGCAGGTCCCCGGTGGCCCGCACTTCGTTTTTCACCTTGTCGGCGCGAAGCTCCTGGCTGACCAGGGTCTCCCTGCAGCCGAAATTCGGGAGACGTTGCTGCAGGTCGTCCGAAGCGCGCGCGAGCGCTTCCAGTTTTCCGCGCAGCGCATCGTCGGGCATCGAGGTCTGCGCCGCCGCGGTGCGGGAGCCAGTCGAGACGAACAGCGCGGCGGCCACCACAACCCGCGTCCCTGCGAGAAATCCCACCGGCCCTCTTCTCTTGCTGCGGTCACGTACGGATGAAGCGCCGCTCCCCGCAATTGACTCTACGGAAATCAAGGTTTCGCGGTTCACCGCGGCGCGGCGACAGCAGAGGACGGAGGTTCCTTGCCGCTCACCGTTGGATCGCTCAGCGTGACGGTGACGTGGAAGAGCCGGCACTCCGAATAGGTGACCTCAAAGCGGGCGGAGGTTCGCTCGTAGCTGTGCTCGGAGAGCATGTGCTGTGCGAGCCGGAAGGTTTCACCGTTGAGCTCGACAGGGCCGAAGTCGATCGCGGTGAAGGGGGCGAGCCGGTAGGCGTCGACTGCCTCTTGGGAGACGCGGCGCTCGAGGTGGGTCACGTTGCCGGCGTGGTCGAGGAGAGCAAATCCGCGGATGCCCTCGTCTCGGCAGCCGGGGTGCTGCGCGGCGTCGGGCGCGGTGGCGAAGTCGATCCTTCCGGGCGCGAGCTTGTACTGGTAGCAGGCCTGCAGTGCGGGCGCGAAGTAGCGCATGCCCTTGTCGAAGCCGCCGGAGACGTAGAAGGGAAACACGTAGCCGCCGGTGTAGGGCTCGCCGTTCAGCTCCGTCAGGGCAAAGCTCTCGTTGTGCGCGCCGGTATCGACGCGCCGTGCCCGGAGGGTTGCGCTGAAGCTGGCGTGTTCACGAACCTTTCTCCCCTGGCGTACCTCGGTGGTGCCGGTCTCCCGGCAGGTGAAGCTGGGCAGCGCGTGGTCGAGCCGATCCGCCGTGGCGCCGATCTGGGCGAGCACGCGTTCGAGAGCGTCACCGGGCGGCTCAGCGAAGGTGTGCGCCGATGGCAGAAGCATGCATCCGAGGACGACGTAGGCCCGGAAGCTGCTCGCGTTCACCGTAAACCTCCCTGCAGCCGCCCGGGCATGAGGCTGGCTGCGAACCCGCTGCATCGTATGAGAGCATCAACCGAACCGAAACGCCATGACGAACTGAACGCTATGACTGTTTTCGCCGACCTTGCCGCATTGCTCGAGACTCTCGCCGCCGAGGGCAGCCGCCTGAAGAAGCGCGCGGCCATTGCGGAGGCTCTGCGCGCCGTACACACCGCAGCGCCCGATGCTCCTGACGTGGGCCTGTTCGCGATGTACCTCGGCGGCATGCCATTCGCGGAGTGGGATGGCCGCAAGCTGAACGCGGGTGGCGCGCTGCTGACCCGCGCGGTGAAGCAGATCTCCGGGCGCGGACGATGCGGCAGCTCGCGGCGGCGTACCGGCGGCATGGGGATCTCGGTGCTGCCGCGTTCGATCTGTTCAGGCGGCCAGCGGCATGAAGAACGTACGCGCGAGCGCACTGACGCTGGACGAGGTGGCCGAGGCGTTCGCCGGGATGGCGAGCGCACGGACGACGGCGGTGCGCGCGGCGCTGGTGGAAGGGCTGCTGCGCCGCGCTACGCCGGTGGAGGCGAAGTACCTGCTGAAGCTGATGCTGGGCGACATGCGCACCGGGGTGAAGCAATCGCTGGTGGAAGAGGGGATCGCCGTGGCGGCGGAGGCTCCGGTGGCCGCCGTGCGCCACGCGGTCATGCTGGAGGCCGACCTGAGCTCTGCCGTGCGAGCGCGCATTCGCGGGGACGCTGGAGGAGGCGCGCATGCGGCTGTTTCATCCGCTGGGCTTCATGCTGGCGTGCCCGGTGGAGTACGCCGGAGGAGGCGGTGGAGCGGTTTACGAAGGCGCGAGCCGAAGCCGAAGGCGACTCGCAAAGGCCGGAAGAAGGCGAAGTCCGTAGAGGCCGAGAGGCTGCGGAGATGAAGCCGACGTGCCGCGACGATGCCGTTGCAGCCGCTGCGCGGAGTCGGAGGCCTCTGCAGCGCCTCGGCCACGCGGCTACGCGGGAGATCGCGGCGTTTCTCGAGGACAAGTACGACGGCATGCGCGCGCAGGTCCATTGCGGCGATCCGGCGCAGCCGGGGCGCGTGGCCATCTACTCGCGCAATCGCGAGACATCACGCGAGAGCTTTCCCGAGCTCGAAGAGGCGTTCGCTGCGGCCGGCACGACTGGGCCGACTGTTCTGGACGGCGAGATTCTGGGCTGGGACTTCGATGGCGCGGGCATGGACGATGACATCGGCCGGCCGCAGCCTGCCGTTCGCGGTGCTGGGCCAGCGGATCGGGCGCAAGCGCGTCTCAAACGAGTTGCGAGCGCAGGTGCCCGTCGATCTTTATGGCGTTCGATCTGATGGTTGAAGCGCGGCGAGCTGGTGCTGCATCTGCCTCTGCGCGAACGCCGCAACCGGCTGGAAGCTGTCGTCGAGCGTGGTCGCCACGCGCGCGGTCTCGCCGCTGGAAGCCGATGAAGCGCAAGCACGCGCCGCAGGCAGCGGCTTGTTCGCCGCAGCGACGCGCCGCCGCAGGCGGCGCTGTGCCGCGCCTTCTGCTCTCGCCGACGAGCTGGTGGAGTCGCGCCGAAGACATCGACCGCGCCTACGCGGCGCGCGCGCGCGCGCTCGAACGAAGGCGTGATGATCAAGGCCGCCGACTCCGCCTACCTGCCCGGCCGCCGCGGCCTGGCGTGGGTCAAGCTCAAGCGCGAACTCGCCACGCTGGACGTCGTGATCACCGGAGCCGAGTTCGGCAACGGCACGCCGCGCCGGCACTGCTGAGCGACTACACCTTCGCGGTGCGCGGCCCAGCTTTGCGCAGACCGGCGAGCTGCTCAACGTCGGCAAAGCCTACTCCGGCGTGACCGATGCGGAGATCGCCGAGCTGACCGAGTTCCTGAAGGCCCACACGCTTGAAGACTACGGCCACTTCCGCACGGTCGAGCCGCTGGTCGTGCTGGAAGTCGCCTTCAACAACATCATGCGCAGCGACCGCCACGCCAGCGGCTTCGCCCTGCGCTTCCCGCGCATCCTGCGCTCTGCGTCCGGACAAGCCGCTCGCGGAGATCGACACCCTAGCGCGCGTGGAAGAGGTCTACCAGTCCCAGGTGGACAAGCCCGCGGAGGAGTAGAACCGCCGGCTCTCAACCCGCCGTTGCCATGCGGCTGGAAGCCGCGCCTAGCCGCGTCGCTTGGTCCGCATGATGTCTTCGCAGTTGAAGCAGTGCCGCAGCTTCGAGGGCGGGACCTGACTGGTTCTGCGCCGCACCCGCTCGACGGCTTGCAGCCGGTTACAGCGTTCGGTCGTGTGGTACACATCGCTCCCCTCGCCCCACGTTGGCGGGATCTCCGGGCTAAGGTCCTGCTGGTCAGGGAAGGGAATCGAGGGCTGCACCTTTTCACTCTACCGTCGTGCGCGGTGGAAGATCGATGCACCGCACCGCGGGCCTCTCGCATCCTATTGCGCTATGGAATACAGGCAGCTTGGAAGGTCAGGATTCAAGGTGCCGGAGCTCTGCTTCGGTTGTGGGACATTTGGCGGGAACGACGAGTTCTTCGACGCGTGGGGCGCAACCGGCGACATTGCGGAAGCGCGCAAGATGGTCGACATCTGCATGGAAGCCGGGCTCAACTTCTTCGACACGGCAGACATCTACTCTTTCGGGCGGCAGCGAGTCGGTGCTCGGGCGGCGCGATCAAGCACCTGAAGCGCGAGGATGTGCTGCTCTCTACCAAGTGCACCTTCCGCTTTGGCGAGGGGCGCGAACAACGTCGGCTCGTCGCGCTATCACCTGATCCAGGCGCTTGAGGGATCGCTGAAACGGCTGGGCACGGACTATGTCGACGTCTACCACCTGCACGGCTTCGACGCGACCACGCCGGTTGAAGAGACGCTGAACACGCTGGACAAGATGGTGCGCGAAGGAAAGGTACGGTACATCGCGTGCTCGAACTTCTCTGGCTGGCACCTGATGAAGTCGCTCTCGGTAAGCGAGCGCTACGGCTGGAGCCGGTACGTCGGCCACCAGGTCTACTACTCGCTGGTTGGGCGCGACTATGAGTGGGAGCTGATGCCGCTGGCCCTCGATCAGGGTGTCGGTGCGCTGGTGTGGTCGCCGCTTGGGTGGGGGCGTCTAACGGGCAAGATCCGCCGCGAGACCGGCATCCCCCAGCAGAGTCGGCTGAACTCGAAGGTAGTCCAGGACTCCGGGCCGCAGGTGCCGGAAGAGCATCTGTACAAAGTGGTGGAGGCGATCGATGAGGTCGCAAAAGAGGTCGGCAAGAGCGTGCCCCAGGTGGCGCTGAACTGGGTGCTGCGACGGCCGACGATTTCGACTGCGATCATCGGGGCACGCAACGAGGAGCAGCTTCGCCAGAACCTCGCCGCAGTAGGCTGGAGCCTGACGCCGAAGCAGATTGCGACGCTCGATGCCGCGAGCGAGCTTCCGTTGGCGTATCCATACTGGCATCAGCGACAGTTTGAGGAGCGCAATCCCCGAGCCGTTTAGGAGCCTGCGCGCCGGTCGCCGTGCAGCATCTCGGCGGCCCCGCGCGCTCCAGATCAGCTTCACGCCAACGAAAACATCACTGTACCGGCGCCACGATTGATGACTGGCTTGACAGCGGCCGTACCCGGCCTAGGCCCGTGAGGTTGAGAGCAGGACACCCACGCTGCCGGACCAGAGCATGTTATCGACCAGCATGATGAGATAGCGCAGAACCGCACCCAGACTGCGACATGCGGCTTCAGGTTCGTGGTGGGTGCGATTGCCGCTCCACTGACATCTGCTGTGACCAAAGCGAATTTCAGCTATCGACTGGCGCGGCAAGATATGGCTCGGTTACTCGGAAGATGCCAGTTGCCGAAGCAAGTCCAAACTGCGGAGTTTCATGGCCGCGGGTGTCACCTTGGTCATACCAGTTCACCTGACGGCTCCTCGATTTGAAGGCAGGTTGGTTCTACGGCATAGACCGGGGTGATGCCTGGCGCGACTGCGCGGCCGCCCGCGCCTACCCAGGTCCTGGTCCAGGTGCGTGAGACCAGGCGCATCATTATAAGTACGGCGATCGCCAGGCCGGCGTAGACGATGAAGCCCATCCGATAGGAGCCGGTGTGCTGCTTGGACTGGCCGAGGACATTGGGAAGGATGAGCCGCCGAGCGCGCCGATCTCGCCGATCATGCCGCCGGCGACGGCGGTGGTGATCGGCCAACGCAGCGGCACCAGCTGGAAGGTTGCTCCGTTGCCCGCGCCGAGTGCGGCGAAACAGAGCATGAACAGCACCTGTGGTGACCGCCAGCGAAGGCGAGGCCGTCAGGCCGAAGAGCCCCGCAATCGCGATGAGGAAGACGACCGACAGGGTAGTGATGCCGCCGACCTTATCCGCGAACCATCCGCCGAGTACGCGGGTCACCGAGCCGGTCAGCGTCGCGATCGCGACGAGGTTCGCCGCCTGGATCTTCGTCATGTGGAACTGGGTCACGTAGAACGAAGGCAGAAACGTCGCGAGGCCGAGGAAGCCGCCAAAGGTGATGATGTAGATCAGATTGAAGTACCAGCCATCCTTCTCGAACAGGCAGTTGAGGTGCTCGCGAAGGGCTGGCATGCTCGACATCCGGTGGCTCCTTCGCTAACACAGATCATGACCAGCAGCGGCAGCAGCATCATTAGCGCGGCGAAGCCGTAGACTCCTGCCAGCCGAAGTGCTGCGGCGAGGCGTGGAGCGAAGAGCGCGGCCAGCGCGGTGCCGCTGTTGCCCGCGCCGGCGATGCCCATCGCCAGGCCCTTGTATTGCTTCGGGAACCAACCCGAGCCGAGCGAAAGCGCAACGCCGAAGCTCGCGCCGGCAATGCCAAGCAGCACGCCCATCGCGAGCACATGTTGAACGTGTGGACGAAGAAGAAGCCGTAGACCAGCGCGATGACGATGGCCGACATCTCGACGATGGCCGCGTTCTTGCGGCCGATGTACTGCGAGAAGACGCCCAGCGGAAAGCGCATGAAGGCGCCGGCCAGGGTCGGCACCGAGACCATGAGGCCGATCTGAGCCGCATTCAAGATGGAACTGCTCGGAGATGAACGGACCCATGGCGCCGTTCAGCACCCAGACGGCGAAGGAGAAGTCGAAGTAAAGAAAAGCGGCGAACAGTGTGGGCGGGTGGCCCGACTTGAGGAAGGTTTTCATGCTTGCCATGTTCGTCAGGTCGCTCCGTCTGATTGGGTGATCAGGATTGGAAAATCGGGGAAGTGGGTTGGAACCGCTCAATGCCCACCCCTGCGCTGCCGGCTCGAGTGCTGCGCGTCACGCGAACGGCGCATTGCTTGAAGTTGGGTTCACGTGAGATAGGGTCGAAGGCACCCAGCGTGACGAGGTTGGAGTTTGCCTCGGCGAAGTGAAACGGCATGAAGACCTGGCCGGGTGCGACGATGCCGGTCATGCGCAGCTCCACGTTCGCGACTTCGCCCCGGCGGCTTGACAACAGTGACCCGGTCGTGTGGCTTCAGGCTGAGCCGCGTCGCATCCGCGGGGTTCATCTCGAGCCACGCGTTCGGCACCATGCTGTTGAGCAGATCCACCTGCCGCGTCTTGGTGCGGGTGTGCCAGTGCTCCACGGTGCGGCCGGTATTCAGGATGAAGTCGTACTCGTCGTTCGGCTGCTCGACGAACGGCACGCAGGGAACGCTGTGCAGCATCGCGCGGCCATCGTGCGTGGGGAAGATGCCGTCCGTGTAGAGCGCCGCGCCGCCCCACTGCATGCCGCCTGCGTCTTCGATCTGCTGCCAGGTGAACGGCGAGTAATCGCACAGCCGACCGGCGGAGACGCGCTGCCACTCGCGAAACGCATCGTGCGTGGTCGGCCAGCCCGGGAATAGCTCGTCGCGCACGCCGAGTCGTCGAGGCGAGAGCGAGGAAGATGTCGAAGTCGGCCGCGCTTCGCCGGGCGGCTGCACCGCCGCGTTCACCTTGCTGATCGCGCCGCTCGGAGTTGGTGTAGGTCCCTTCTTTTTCGCCCCAGATCGCGGCGGGCAGCACCAGGTCGGCGAAGTCGCTGGTGGGTGTCGGGTGGAAGCCGTCCTGTACGACGACGAACTCGGCGCTGCGAGCGCCTGCGCCAGCAGGTTGTAGTTGGGAAACGAGACGGCGGGGTTGGTGGCGATGAACCACAGCGCCTTGATCTTGCCGGCGACGGCGGCTTCGATGATGTCGGGATAGGCGAGGCCGCGCGCTGTTGGGATGCGTTCCGACTGGCGATGTTCCAGAGGCGCGCAGCTCTTCGCGATCTGCGGCGGTGTCGAACTTGCGATAGCCGGGCAGGATGAGGTGAAGCCGCTCTCCCGCGTGCCCATGGCGTTGCACTGGCCGGTGATGGAAAACGGTGCGGAGCCGGCGCGGCCGATGTTGCCGGTGATCAGCGCGAGGTTGTTGATCGCGGCGACGGTGACCGCGCCCTGCGTGGAGTGGTTGACGCCCATGGTCCAGCCGATGAATGCCGAGCGCGCGCTGCCATACAGGAGTGCCATGCGCGAATCTGCTCTTCGGTGAGCCCGGTAACAGAGGCTGACGTGCGCCGGCGTAAACGTTCGCAACGAAGGCCGCGAACTCCTCGAACCCCGCCATTGCGCGTCGATGTAGTCGGTGTCGATCAGGCCTTCGCGGATGAGGATGTGAGCGATGCCGTTGAGCAGCGCGATGTCGGAGCGCGGCTTGATGGGCGAGATGGATGTCGGCCATCATCGCGGTCTTGGTGACGCGCGGATCGACGACGATGAGTGTGCGGGCTTCGTGCCGGGGGTGTTCCGGTCCAGGCGCTGGCACAGGATCGGGATGGTTGTCCGCGATGTTCGCGCCGATCAGCAGAACGACGTCGGCGGTCTCCATGTCAGCATAGGACCCGGGCGGACCGTCGGTGCCGAAGGAGAGCTTGTAGCCGGAGACGGCGGAGGCCATGCAGAGGGTGGTGTTGCCGTCGTGGTTGGGTGTGCGAAAGCCAAGCTGCACGAGCTTGCCCAGAGTGTAGAACTCCTCGGTCAGCAGCTGGCCGGTGCCGACGACGCCGAGCGCCTCGTTGCCGTGGCGCTCTGAATGTCGCTGATTCGCGCGACCATCACGTCGAGCGCCTCGTCCCAGGAGACCGGCGTAAGCACGCCGTCCTTGCGCAGCAGCGGTGTTTTGGCGCGGCCCGGCGCGCGAGAATGTGGTGCTCGCTGAGGCCCTTGGGGCAGAGCTTGCCGCGATTCACGGGGTGATCCGGATTGCCGCGCACCGCGACTGCCTTGCCGTCCCTTACGCCGAGCAACATGCCGCAGCCGACGGAGCAGTAGCCGCATGTGGTCTTCACCCACGTATCCGCGACGCGCGACTCGGTGATGTAGCCGAAGCGTGGATCCTTCGCGTAGGCATATTTCTCGGCTGGTATCGATGCCCGCGAGCCGCTTGATGCGCGTGACGATGGTGGGCTTCATGCGTGCACCGACCGGACAAAGGTGAGAGCCATGTTGAGCGGCACAACCGAGACGAAGAAGAGATAGCGGGAGACGATCACTGCAGCAAGCGCAAAGGCCAGCGCAAGCAGCGGGAAACCGACAAATAAAACCAAGGGAGCCAAAGCAACGAGAGCCACCGACGAGTAAAACGCTCCGCGCAGAGGTCGGCCCGTAAGCAGAGCACCGGAGGCGTGGTGCTCGTACAGATGGGAACGTTTCAGACGAAACAGGCGGATGGACTGATTGCAGCTCCAAAGAACCGACGCCGTCGCCAGAGGCCAGAGCGGTTGAGTGAACGGCGTCGAGGCGAGATGCAGGTAGGCTTCGATAAGCTCTGACGCGCGGATTAGAAGCGGTGCAGCGGCCGTGCCGAGCACCGCGGCGCTCAGCAGGAAATCCACCGGTGTGTGGAGCATGTTCCACGCGGGCCGCGCCGGCACAAGATAGATGTAGGCGCTGGCGACGATGCCCGCCATCCCGAAGATTGGCGTGACGACGGCAAGCATCGTGACTACCGTAAGCGTGAGTGCCGATGCCGTGCGTCGCGTTTGACCATGTGGCAGCGGTGAGACCGGTGAGGCTGCTGAAGAAGAGGCCGAAGAGCAGGACTTCGCGCCTAAGCCACGAGCGTCGCCACGTCTTCAGCGCGCGCCACGCATAGGCGGGACGGCCAAGATGAAAGACGGAGATGTTCAGCGCGAAGGCAGTGAGCGCGAGCAGCAGCGTGAGCACGACGGCGCCGGCACGCTGCGGCAAGCACGATGACGGTCAGCGCGCCGGCTGACAGCTGCATCAACGTGGTCATGAAGACGAGCGACCAGATGCGCGTGCTCCTGGCGTAGCGTCCGATGTCCACGCGCTCGAGCAATGCGGTGGACACTTCGCGGAAGCGTGATGCGGGTCGTCGAGATGGTGTGCCCCGCCGCGGGCATGCCGGGGATTCGGCCGGCGCGTAGTCCACGCGCCACGCCATCTGTGTTGACGATCTCGATCTGGATCGCGTTCTCCGGGCAGGCGTTGACGCAGGCCGGTTCAAGGCCTTCGGCCAGGCGGCCGTGGCACATGTCGCACTTGCCCACGACGCCGCGTTCGGGATTGAACTGCGGCACGGAGTACGGGCAGTTCCACACGCAATACTGGCAGCCGATGCAGGCGTCCGCGGAGTGCAGCACGATGCCGGTGACGGGGTCCTTCGTGTACGCGTCGACCGGGCAGCCCTTGATGCAGTCCGCGTCGAGGCAGTGGTTGCAGCCCATGGAAAGATAGTGGCGCGCGTGTCCGGATACGTGCCGCCTTCGAGCTCGCCGACGCGGCGCCAGTTGATGTCGGCGGGGTTTCCGTTCTGCTCGTTGCACGCCACCTCGCAGGAGCGGCAGCCGATGCACTTCGTCATGTCGAAGTGGAAGCGATACTGCTCGCCCTCTTCGAGCGGGCGATCCGGAATCAGCAGCGGTCAGCGCGTCGCGGATGCTCCGAGCTGCGCAGCGTGAAGATCGCACCAGGTCCGTTCCTGCCGTCAAGTCGAACAGATGGAGTTCGATGGAGTCTCGTCGTTGCGACGAGTTGGATGTCCAGTTGGGCAGGTTCATCAGTAGACGTCGCGGTGGTAGCGGTGTGCGTCCTTCAGCTGCTGGACGTATTCCTGCGCGGCTTCTCGGAGCCAGCCCTGCCTGCTGCTCGACGACGCGGTGCAGCGCCGCATCGACGTCCTTGGCCATGCGGCAGGCGTCGCCGCATACGTAAACGCTTGCGCCCTCCTGCGAGCCACCGCCAGAACTCGGCGCCTGCTCGACCATGCGGTCCTGCACGTAGACCTTGTGCTCCTGGTCGCGAGAGAAGGCAGGTCGAGACGGGTGAGATGGCCGTCGGCCCGCATCGCTTCGAGCTCTTCGCGATAGAGGAAGTCGGTCGCCGCGCTGCGTTCGCCGAAGAAGAGCCAGTTGCGGCCCTGTGGCCCCGAGCGCGCGGCGCTCATGCAGGAACGCGCGGAAGGGCGCGATGCCGGTGCCGGGGCCGATCATGATCATCGGCGCATCCGACGTCCGGCGGAACGCGGAAACGCTTGTTTGGCTGGATGTAGATCGGGCAGGCGTTCGCCGACAGCGATGCGCTCCGCAAGCATCGTGGAGCAGACGCCGCCGCGCTCGCGGTTGTGCGAGCGATAGCGAACCACGGCGACCGTGGTGTGGACCTGCCCGGCGTGTGCCAGCGGGCTGGACGAGATGGAGTAGAGCCGCGGCGCGAGCTTGGCAGCATGGCGACCAGTCCGCAGGGATCGTGAAGCACGCCAGGGTAGTCGTGCAGCAGATCGATCAGCCCGCGGTCGTACATGTACGCGTCCAGATGCGTCTGCTGCTCGGGGATGAGCAGAGCGAAGAGCTTCTTGCACTGGCCGATCGTCGCATAAGCCTGCGATCATCTTGCGGGTGAGCCGTGTGATCTGGAGGTGAGTAGAGAGAGCGCGTCGACCAGAGCTCGTCGCTCCCGCCTTCGGAGAGCTGCACGGGGGCCTGCCGGGCTGAAGTTGCAAGTGCGTCCAGGATCTCGGCGACGAGCCGCGGTCGTTCTGCGGCAGCACGCCGCACGCATCGCCTGCTTCGTACTGCACGTCGGAGTCGCGATCGAGAAGGCGAGGTGCACCGTGAGCTTGCTGCGAGACGTCGCAGGTCAGCGGGCGCCGCTCGATGAGCGGCGCGAGAAAGGGATTCTCGCGAGTGTGGAGCTGGTTGGCTTCACGGCGAGTGCCGGCATGTTGAGCGGTATCAGGAGGCGCCGTATGCGCCGGCACATTCGGCGGCTGCGATGGTCAAGCCGCTTGAGCAGCCTGGACTTCCACGCGTCAAACGTCTCGTCGACGTCGACATCGCAATCGACGCGATCGCATGATTCGCGTGGCGCCAAGCGCAGCAAGCTTCTGGTCCAGATCGACACCGAACTTGCAGAAGTGCTCGTACGTGGAATCGCCCAGAGCGAGCACCGCATAGGAAAGATCCTGATAGCTCGGAAAGTGTGTCGAGGCAGAGCTGCTGGAAGAAAGGCTGCACGGAGTCCGGCGGATCGCCTTCGCCGTATGTGCTGGCGATGAAAATCGCGTGGCGCTCCGCTGCCAGCGTGGCCGGCATATACCCTTCGAGCGAAGTCAGCGAGGCGACGTGCCCCCGCGCCTTCAGCTCCTTCGCCAGCTTGCGCGCGAGGCCTTCCGCAGTGCCGGACTGCGTCGCAAAGAGCACGGCAATCTTCAGCGCCGCGGGCGCATCGGCTGCGGCCGCCGCTACAGGCGCATGTGCGAGAAGATCCCGGCAAGAAATCCGTTCAGCCATGCGCGCTGCTCTGCCGAGAAGGGCGCGTTATCCGGGATGTAGGGAACGTCTGGTGTGGACATGGTCAGGCAGTCTCCCGCCCGTTACAGAGCGACTTTAGAGTTGCGATATCGTTGCGCCGCGTGAACGCCAGGAATGTTTCATCGGCGGTTGCGCCGTGCGACATACGCCGCAAGCAGGCTCTCGAGCTTTGGCCCGAGGTGCGGCAAAGCGAATCGCCGGGATAAGCTCGCGGGCCATACCCTGATCATTGTCGGCACCGCCTCCGATGACCACCTGGTAGCCCTCTTCGCCGCCGACCTTCACGCCCATCAGGCCGATGTCGCCGACGTAATGCTGCGCGCAGGAGTTACTGCAGCCGGTGACATGCAGATTCAAAGGCTGCTGGATGCCTTTCGTGGACTCCTTCGGGAAACGCTGGTCCAGCAACGTCGCGAGCGCCACGGCGTGAGCCTTCGTATCGGTCGCCGCAAAGCTGCAACCCTTATTGCCGGTGCATGCGACTGTTCCGCTCAGGACAGTGCCCGCTTCGCACTCCAGCCCCGCAGCCCGCAGCGCTTGCTGCGCCGCCTCGACCGACGCACTCGGGATGTTCGGAATCAGAAGATTCTGCCAGACCGTCAGCCGAAGCTCGCCACTGCCGAACCGGTCCGCGATCTCGG
This sequence comes from uncultured Acidobacteriaceae bacterium, assembly GCA_963791875.1. Taxonomy (GTDB): domain Bacteria; phylum Acidobacteriota; class Terriglobia; order Terriglobales; family Acidobacteriaceae; genus Edaphobacter. The sequence continues at coordinate 186,457 of CAWBUI010000007.1, read as the reverse complement.
CAACCGCACGCATCTGCTCGACAGGAAGCCGGCCCACCGGGACGACTACACCGATATAGTGCAGGCCCGGCTGCGACTGCGCGTGGACGCCGATATGCCCGGCTCGATCGATCGGCTCCGCGCGGCTCGCACTCCGATGCGGCGACGCGGATCAGCGGAAAGGCGAGCCGTCTTCTCCGTCTCGCTCGACGAACCGCTCGATCCCCCAGCGATCCACCAGGTACTTCAGACGCGCCTTCTTGCGGTCGGTGCGGTCGCCGTTCTCGGCGAAGACGCGGATCATGGCCGCGGCGACTGCGACGGCCTGGTCCGGACGCAGCAGCAGACCGCAGTCGGTCGCGAACTGCCGATGGCCCGTGATGCCGCAAAGCAGGACGCGGAAGTAGACGCCGGCCGGTACGCTGCGGCCTTCGGCTACGCGAACGGCGGTGAATCCGATGTCGTTCGTATCGGCGAGCACGGAGATCGCGCCGCCATTGTCGAACGCCACGTTGAACTTGCGCGGCAGCCCGTACAGATCGCGCGAGTTCGAGATGTAAAGTTGCAGCGCCTCGGCCAGCGGCGCTACATCGAGAAGCTCCTGCGGATCCAGCCCCGTGATCGGCGACGCTGTGATGTTGCGGATGTTGTCCGCGCCGGAGCCGCGCGACGTCAGCCCAAGCGCCTGCACTGCGGCGAGCACGCGGATGATGTCCTTGGGCGCGAACTCGCGGATCTGAAGATTGCTGCGCGTGGTCAGATCCGCGCGCCCGGCTCCCCACTCCTCGGCCATGTTCGCCAGGCCGCGCATCTGGTGCGAGCGAAGGATGCCTCCGGGAATGCGCAGCCGCAGCATGAACGAATCCTGCGCGGGCGCGACGTGGAAGAGCCCGAAGTACTTGATGCGGAAGCGGTCGTCGTCGGTGGGGGCCGCGTTGCGCGCCGCATAGTCGAGCAGGCGCTCCCAGATCCCAAAAGGATCCTGTTCGTACTTCCAGCGCTCTTCCCGGCAAAGATCGGAGACCGGCGTGTTGAACCACAGGGGTTCGTCCGGGGTAGCGTCGGCCGGCTCATTGGTGATCAGCCCTGTGGCCGTGTGTCCGGCATACGGAGCAAGGCCGCGCTGGACCAAGCCCGAGAAGAACCCCTGCAGGTACTGCTTTTGCTCGTCGGTAAAGCTTTCGGATGGGGGAACGCCACTGCTCATGCCGAAGGTCCTCGAAGGCGAATGCTTGCCGTGTGGGGCGAAGGAATTCTTGAGCACGTCCCGCCTGAGGTCCCAAAGAAGATGAGAACAGGTAAGGGTGCGCCAGCCTGGAGCGAAACGCAGTGCAACCTGCATTGCGTGTACGGCTAGGCTCTTCGTGGAGCTTCGAGATCTACTTTGGATTGCTGCCAGCGGCACGTCACGGTGTCGCGGAGCTTCGAAGATGTCGGAGTTGACCCTTCTGTAACTAATCTAGCCGCAATTGCGAAAGGCCGCAACAGCAAATTGTGTTTGCGCCGCGAAAGGCTTCATGCCACAATGTGACACACCCACACCATCGTGACCCCCTGACGTGTCACGCGATCCACAAGGTAGAACGACGCCCACCCAAGACAGGTGGGTCGTGCCGCTCCCCTAGGCAATCACCGTCTACCGGAATCTTCTGGCGCGCACCGCAATGGTGGTTGCACGTGCTGATCCCGGCGAATTCATTCGCATCCATCGAGACCCGAGCTCTGCTCGTCGTCTCGGGCAGGGTGCCTATCCGTCCGGGGAGATTACGTGAATAAGCTTACTGGCCTGGTTCTTCTTCTTTCGTGCCTGGTTCCCGCGTCGCTCGAAGCGCAGAACAGCTTTTCGGACACGTGGGAAGATCGCGTCCGCGCCACTTCATCCGGGCAGCCGGGGTGGGTCGTTCCCGTGATCACACCTTCGTCCGGCATCGTGCAACTCGCACGCTTCGACGCCATGCGGCAGTACACGCCCACCCACTCCACAACGTGGAACTACGACAATTCCAAAGGCTTCGACTTCATTCCGTTTGCCCGCACGGAGTTCGACATCAACATGCCGCCGCTCATTGAACACGGCGCCTCGAAGGTGGTCGACGGCGCGGGCGACTTCTCGATGGTGATAAAGTACCGCCCCTTCGCCGGTTCGGCCGAGCACCACAGCTACTCGACTGCAATCCAGATGGCCTTCACCGTCCCAACCGGAAGCTACAAAAACGGCACTGGCGGTTTCGACGATCACTCCAACTGTCATAGCTGGCAAAGGGTACAAGAAGTTTGATGTCCAGTCCGCGATCGGTGCGGTTCTACCGACCAACTCCGTGCCTAGCATTGGCCGCACGATTCAGTGGAATACTGCCGTCCAGTATCAGCTCGGAAAGTACCTGTGGCCCGAGCTCGAGGTGAATGCGAGCTTCTTCCATCTCGGCGTCAACGATGGCAAAAGTCAGGTATTCGTAACTCCCGGCAGCATGAGCAGCAAAATCAAGTTGACCAAAGATCCGAAGGATCGTCTTGGGCTCTTTTTTGGAGCTGGATTACAGATTGCCACCTCCACCTATCACGCCTACAACCATGGGCTGGTCCTCACCGGCCGCGTAGTCTTCTAAGTCAGTCGTTGGGCAAACGCTAACGTCGGACGACCGCAAGGAACGGAGCCAGCCGAATCCTCCGCCATGCATCCGAAGTTCGCGTCTAGAATTGAAAGACGGCCTTTTGCACAGGGCATTTGTCGCCAATGGCTGCATTTCCCTGCGCGGGCAGAATCCTAACCTGGCAACGATAGAATGGGGGTTCCGTGGCGCATGCGAACTTCAACGGAATGCGAGTGCTCTCACTCGAATCCCGTCGTGCGCGCGAAATCGAAAAACTCATCCGCACCTACGGCGGTGACCCAATCGTCGTTCCCGCCATGCGGGAGGTGGGCCTCGAGTCCAACGGGCAGGTGCTCGATTTCGCCCGCCACCTGATCGCCGGCGAGTTCGATCTCGTCGTCTTCATGACGGGCGTCGGCGTTCGCGCGATGGTCGACATTGTGAAGGCGCAGGGCGATGTCGAACCTTTCCTCGATGCGTTGCGCAAGGTCAAGATCGCAGCCCGCGGTGCAAAGCCGAGCACTGCACTGCGCGAGCTCAGGATTGCCGTCCAGGTAACCTCCGACGAGCCCAGCACCTGGCACGAACTGCTTGCCGCCATCGACCAGGAGTACGGTCCGCTGCTGTCCAGGATGCGTGTCGCCATCCAGGAGTACGGTGCGTCCAACCCCGAGCTCCTTGCTGAACTCAGCAGTCGCACCCTGTCGCTGACGAAGGTGCCGGTCTACGCCTGGGCACTCCCCGAGGACCTGCAGCCACTCCGCGACTGCGTCCATCAGATCATCGAGGGTGGGATCGAGGTGGTGCTCTTTATGACCGCCGTCCAGGTGATCCATCTGTTCCAGGTCGCCGAACAATTGAAGGTGGCCGCCAGCCTGCTTCAGGCTTTGCAGGCAATCGTTGTTATGTCCATCGGCCCCACCACGTCGGAAGAGTTGGCGCACTACCGCATCGTCGCAGACTTCGAGCCCTCGCGCCCCAAGATGGGCTTCATGGTGAACGAGGCTGCGCAGTACGCCCAGCAACTTCTGGAAAAGAAGCGCAACGGCGAGATCGCCGCCGTGGCGGGCACCGCTGACGAACGAGAGCCCGCTACCCCATCCACCGCAGTTCGCCGTGTTGCGACGTCAACGTCCACCATGGCGGGGTTCCGCGACGGACTCGCCCAGATCGACTTTCTGCACGAGATCGGAAGCCGCATGGCCGCGGCCGATTCTCTCCATCTTGTCCTCGATCGCATCGTCGCCTTCATCGCCAGTGTTATCCCCTGCGACTCCTGCTTCATCTATGTCGTCGAAGGCGACAGTCTGGTGCTGCGCGCCTCTAAGAACCCCCACGCAGATCTCGTGGACCACATGGGTGTGCAGATCGGCCAGGGGGTGACGGGTTGGGTAGCAAAGCATCGGCAGCCTGTGGCGATCGCCTCAAGGGCCTCTGAAGACCCTCGATTCAAGCTCTTCAAGAACATCCCGGAGGACACCTTCGAGGCCATGTTGTGTACGCCGATCCTGTGCGCCGGTCGTGTCATAGGCGTGATCAATCTCCAGCATCGGCTCAGCTATCGGCATACGACGGAAGAGATCCGGCTGCTCTCCACGCTGGGTTTTTTGGTAGGCGCGGAGATCGAGCGTGCAAGGCTCGAGACGGAGAACACACAGCTCACCGTACGCTTGGAAACCCGAAAGGCAGTGGACCGCGCAAAGCTCGTCCTCCAGCGTGACCTCCAGCTAAGCGAAGAAGAGGCCTACCAGCGCATGCAGCGCGAAAGCCGTCAACGCCGCAAATCCATGCGCGAAATAGCGGAGGCCATCCTTCTATCGGAGGAACTGCGCCGCTGAATGATGCCTTGAGCAGCCTGGAATCGAGAGAGTTCGATCGCGAAGGGGGGTGAGTAAGGCTTGCGCTTCAACTCACTTAGGCCGGCGGCCTAGTAGTCTTCATCGCATGGTTTGAGCGAGCGTCGATCGTGCAATTGGCGACCTGAATCAGGAGTATGATTTTGCGCTATTTTGTAGAGGTGCTCTGGGTGGAGAGGGCGCCCTGGGTCCCGTACTTGCAAACCGAAGATGGTTCGCCGCGGCACCCCCATCGGGCAGAAGGATGCAGCCGTTGGGTGGAGTTAGGGCCGCTGTATTGGCGGCGCAATCTTTGCGCGGTCGAGGACTACTTGCATATTGGCATGGGCATGGAGTGACCGGGACCGGTTGATGCTGGGCTACGGTCTGGTGCGAGGGCACTATTTTCGAGACAGCCGCCGGTCGCTCGTCCGCGGGGGTCGTGGCCGACTGGGCGATCTGACCGGTTGTGAGTTGTTGAGGCCCGGCGTCATGCCGTCGCGCTTCGGCCCTCCTCTCACTCTTTCCTTCGCAAACGCCTGAACCGATGAATTATGGCAGCATGTAGGGGACATGACATGCACACTCAAGTCGCAGCAACCGTCCTTTAGACTTCCATGCCTGAGCCCGCCATCCCCACTGCACTCGTCTGGACCGGACGCGCTTTCACCGGCGTCACCCTCGTGTTCTTCGCATCGTACGGCCTCATCAGCTGGTCAAGCTTGCTACCGTAGTCGAAGGTTCGGCTGCCGGCCTTGGCTTTCCGGCGTCGACACTAGTCGGCATCGGCATCGTCCTACTGTTCTCAAGGCCGCTGTACGCTAGCCCGCGGAACCCAGCATTCGACGTGCGCATACTCATGCGGGGCTAGCGGCTGACTGCGAATAGCGTTCCGCACCGCTTCTCAGCAATAGCATCGGAGCACCAGAACTTCTTGCACCTGAGCAACCCGGATACGGGACTGGAGATTTATCAAGCGTCAACTCTGAGCCTTCTTGAGCCGGCGTGGATTTGAGCATCTTCCTGCTGCTGCACTAAGGGGGCGGACCCGAGATTTTGTGCTGTATTCGAGGCGCCTCTCTCTTTGATCTTCCACGCGACCCCTGTTTCGCTAATCAGATTTGCTAGATTTTCAAGTTGACTGGCGTCAGGTGCCGCTTGCAACTGCATGATGCGTGCACGAACGGTTGAGTAGAACACGCGGAGGCTTACGACCAGATCTGCGTCATCAAGAACATCCAGCCAGCTCTCGACATGGCCGAGCAGCGTGAGAGCGTGGGCTGAGCTGGAACAGCGCACCCCTATATCGCTGTTTCTGACTGCATCCGCAGCCCTCAGCAAGTCTCCAACAATGGAGTTATAAACGAGAACAAGCAGACCAATATGCGTTGCGCCCTCTGCAGCGGCGCCTTGATATGCGAGTGCAGTGTTGTTATGCACGCTTAGCCCCCGGAGTTCTGACCAAGTTGAGTACCCAATTCCTTAAGCGTCGCAGGCAACGACTGCAGGGCGATTTCTGCGTGGCTGTACATACTCGTGAGCAGGGTCTGTTGGGAGGCGATGTAGCCAGATTCGTAATCATTCACGTTTGACTGCAGGTCGTTGTACTGTTGGGTTAAGTTGTTTACATCGACAGCGATGACACCGACGTTGGCCTTTGTGAAGGTCTCAAGTTGGGCGTTCACCTTCGTTGAAAAGCCATTGGACGAAGTGCCTTGAAAGAAGGTCTGCAAGCTGGACGAATCGTTTGCGATCGCCTGGTCCAGCACGCTTGAATCGAGCGTTAGACTTCCATCGTTATTCATAGTGATTCCGAGGTTCGCCAAAGAGGAGATCGGGCCCGAAGATGAGCTCGAGTATCCGGCTATTGCCAGCAGCGTGGTTTGCAGGGAGCGCATCGATGAGTCTGCGCCTAACACCCCCTCGGAACTGCTGGAAGCACTGTAGGTGAACTGCGAAGACAATTGAGAAACTGCAGAGTTGTAGTCGGTTACGAACTGCGACACGGTCGATTTGATGGTTGATGAGTCAGGTGCGATGTTCAAACTGACCTGGCTTCCGGGAGTAATGCCCAAAAGATCAAGAGTGACTCCAGAGAGTGCTCCGGTCACGGTGTTGGATGAGCTCGTGACAGGTACACCGTCCACATCGAGCGTAGCATTCGTTGCTCGCGCCGCTCTCGTCATAACCAGAGCAGGATCGGTGCTCATTGTCACCTGGCCTCCATTCGTCCCTGTTATGGACAGGTACGTGCCGGACGCATTCGTCACAACGGTTGCGTTCAAGCCGAGTGCCTGGCCATTGATCTGATGTGCTACATCGGCCAGCGTGCTGCCCGCTGACACCGCAATCGCCGCCGAGGAGTTGCCGTTACTCACTTCAAAGGAACCTGCCGCCAGTTGCGTCGAGGAACCTGGTAGTTCAGCCGATGACCATGAACTCGCCGTCGAGCTACTCTGGGCCACGGTGAAGTCCGAATCAGCGCCCGTCGCACTCCCGACCAGAGCGAGGCGGTATCCAGACGCATCCTTCACTGTGCTTGCTGTTACTCCTAGACTGGCGGCATTGATGGATGTCACTAACCCACTCAGGCTGTTGTTGCCCGATGTCGGCAGGGAGAAGCTTGCCTGGGTCCCATCAGCTTTGGTGATTGTCAGCTGCGATGAACCAAGCGACGCCGTCGCGCTCGCAACCACTGGGGAATACCACGCCGCGGCTGTGGCCAGGCCCGAGACGCTCACGGTGTGTGTACCGATCGCACTTCCGGCGGCGGCGGTGGCTGTAACCGCAGCCGAGTTGCTCGAACTGACGGATCTAGCAGCGAGGGCACCGAACGGATCATTTAAGTGGTCGAGGTCAGCTGACAAGCTGCTCGCGGCGCTCTTGATGGAGCTCAATGCGGTGATCTGCGACTGGATAGTGCTCTGCTCGGCCTGCCATTGCCTTTCGGGAGCGCGGGCGGCATAGACAGCCGCGTCCACGGCAGAGGTTACATCGATGCCGGTGGAGCTTGCTCCAGTTGCCGCCGCCAGCAGCGAACTGATGTCGAGCGACGACGAAGAACTGGCCGAACTCGACGAAAGCAGACTGTTCAGTGAAGAAGATGAGCTCATACGCCCGCAAACTCCCTATTGACCCAAAAGGTTCTAAAGCGAGGCAGAGACGGTTGTCTCTGCCTCGGTTGTTTCGGATTACTGGAGGAGCTTCAGAACGGCCTGCTGTGACTGGTTGGCCTGCTGGAGCGCGGCCATCCCGGTCGACTGAAGAATGTTGAACTGAGTCATGTTCGCCACCGTCTTGCCCACGTCCGCATTCATGATGCTGTTAGACGCGCTGGTCAGGTTCTGCACCTGGCTTGTCATCACGTTTGAGGCGGCGGTCAGACGATTGATCGACGCTCCGATATCGCCGCGCTGAGCGGATACGGCGTTGATTGCAGCGCTGATCGCGGTAAGGGCGGCGGCGGCATCGCTGGAGGTAGAAAGGTCGGCGGTCGAAAGATTCAGGCTGCCGGCCGAAAGCGAAGAGATGCTTGTCTGGATTGTCGTGTTGGCCGCTCCAGTCTGCGTACCGTCGCTTATGAATGTAGTTGTGTTGTTTGTGCCGGCGGCAGGCACCATCGGCCCCAGGACAGCGTCGTTTGTATTCACCTTCAGTGAGTCATTTGCGGTGGTCGTGGCGATCGTGAGATTGCCGCTCGTGATTGTTGCCGTTGTGCCTGCACTCAACGTGCCCGCGGTGACAGCATTCGAGATAGCCGTTTGCAGCGTATTGATCGTATCTCCGGCAGAAGCGGTGTAGACAAACGTGCCACCGGTCTTCGCGTCGTTGATGGTGGTCTTGGATCCGGCGGTCAGGGCTGTAGTTGCTGTGAGGCTTGCCTGCGTAGACGAAAAGGAGCTAGGAGCATTGTTGGAGAACACGTTCTGACCGTTGAAGTCCGTGGTATGACCGATTTGGTTGACCTCAGAAAGAATGGACTGGAACTCAGTATTGAGAGCGGAGGCTTGGTCAGTAGAGACATTTCCGTTCGAGGCTTCGGTGGCGAGAGTCACTGCCCGGTTCAGCAATGTAGTCGTCTGGGAAAGTGCACCGTCGGCGGTTTGCAGCATACCGATTCCGTTGGTTGCGTTGTGCGCAGACTGCGTAAGAGCAGCGATATTTGCCTGCATTCCATTCGCAATGGAGAGACCTGCAGCATCATCAGCGCCGGAGTTGATACGAAGCCCTGTAGAAAGTTGGGTCAGGGTGTTCTGCAGGTTCGTCTGGGTGAGGGACAAGGAATTCTCAGCGCTCATCGCGGAAAGATTGTTAAGAAGAGATATCACTGGCTATGGCTCCTAAATCGATCGTTTTACTATTGTGGGGCAATGACGTTACATCTATAACATCGGCGTTTGTGAGTAAGAGACTTACGTTTCTTCTCTGCAACTTTCCGGTCATCCTTAGTTCTTCAGGTAGTTGAGCAGAGATTCAGGCAAGATCTTGGCCGCCATGGCAAGCACCGCGCTGTGCGTTGTCTGTGCCTGCGTCAGGTTCATCACCGCCGTTGCGGTATCCACGTTTACAAGCGAATTTTGCTGAGAAGTCAGCGAAACGGTCTCCTGCGAAAGGTAATCACTCTCGGCATTCAGCTGGTCGACTGTGCTGCCGTATCGCGCACGTGCTTGTCCCACAGTCGTGAGCGCCGCACTCACGGCAGAGGTGGCCGTCGCGAGGTCGCTTGTAGAGCCCGACTGAAGAGCCGAGACCAGCTGCTGAAGCGACTCGAGGACATTTCCCCCCGGGTTCAAGAAAATGGCGTCTCCCGGAAGATTCACGGTTACCGAGACTCCCGGCCCCACCTGCGCGGTATTGGAGTCGCTGTTACCGGTGTAGGAATAGCCTGAGGGAGCAGTTGGGTCTGCCACAAACGGACTCTGCGTCCCGACGGTGCCGGCAAAAAGGGGCTGGCCGTTGCTGGTCGAGTTCGCCTGAGCGACTACAGTTTGGAGCAGCCCCTGCACCTGCTGAGCCAGACCCACCCGCTGCTGGCTGGTCAATGTCCCGTCTCCTCCTTCGGTACCGAGACCCACGGCTCGCGTGAGTGAAGTCACGACACTGCTCAGCGCTGAGTCTGCATTTTGCGCCTGCGCTATCACGGAATTAGCGTTCCTATGGTAACGATCCACCATGCCCGAAGCCGCTACGCTCTGAAGGTTCGTCGCGAACGCCAAAGGATCGTCGGATGGAGCGGCGACGCGCTTGCCCGAAGAAAGTTGGTTTTCCGCGATCTGAAGCAATTGTTCTGTCTGCTGAATCGCGCCGGTAATGCTCGGATAGGGATTCGAAGTGACTCTCATGAAATTGTCTAACTCATATTCATCAAGGTGGAGTAAAGCTGGTTGATGGTCGAAATGACCTTTGCAGCAGCAACGTAAGCCTGCTGATATCGCAGTAGGTTCGTGGTCTCCTCGTCAATCGACACACCTGACTCGGAGGCCTGCTGCGAGGTTAGCTGGGTAAGCACGGTATTTGTAGCCTGAAGGTTGCCGCTGACGGTCGAGCTTGCGTCGCCAATGGTTTGCACCAGACTGGCGTACGTGTCCGTCGGGGTCTTTCCGGAAGAGAGTGCCTGCGCCTGAACCGCCAGCAAATTGGCTAGGTTTCCGCTGCCTCCAGCGCTTCCATCGGAACTGAGGGCCAAAGAAGACCCGGATGGAGCTGCAAGTGCGATACCAGCGGCAGCGCTCGTGCCGGTTGCTGGCAACGAAAACAGCGGTTGTCCCTGCCCGCCGTTCTGATCGGACCCCTGTGCCTGGGCGCTATTAATCGCTACCGCAAGACCAGATGCGAGTTGATCCAACTTGTTGCTCAACTGAGGGATTTCACTATCCCGCATCTGCAGGGCACCACCGAGTGATCCCCCGCTAAGCGTTCCCGTGATGTCATCGCCTTGCGCGCTCAGAACGTGAGTTTCGCCATCCATACCCGCTGCGACCTGAAGTGGGTATGCGGTGCCGCCGATGACAAGTGGACTTCCGTTTCCGACCGCGAGCGAAGGTGTGCCTGAGGTGGGCGTGGACGTTATCCCCGTGAGTTGAGCCAACCGCGTTGTAAGCGCATCCCTCTGGTCTTTAAGCGCCCCGCCATCCTGTCCGGATGCCTGGGTTGTGGCGAGTTGTGTGTCGATTGCCGCCACCTGGCTACTCAACTGATTAATCTGCGCTACTGTGCCTGCCAGGCTCTGGTCAGCCTGATGAGCTGAGCTCGAAAGCATCGAGGCAGCCTGGTGAAATGCCGTTACGAGTTGGCCGGCTGAAGAGAAGGCCGTCTGCCGCGAAGCAGCATTGGTCGGCGCCGTGGAAAGGGCTGAAAGATTGGAAAAGAAATTTGAAAGCGCTGCTCCTACACCACTGGCTGTGCTCGAGAAGCCGCTCTCAACCTGAGCCCATAAGGTGCTTTGGGTATTGAGGCTGCTTGCGTCGGAGGTCTTCTGATTAATTCGGATCTGAAGCAACTCGTTGCGCACGCTAGTGTACCCATCATAGGAAACGCCACCGGCCTGGGCGGCTCCGTTCGAGGAGAGAGTTTCCGCGCTGAGGTTGACGATCTGCCGCGAGTAGCCGGGCGTATTTGCGTTCGCGATGTTGTTGTTCGTGACAGCCACAGCCCCGCTCTCGGCACCGAGCGCCTGGGATGCAATGGACAACGTCGAACTCAGTCCTACCATTATCAAACCTCGACCGAATAACGCGCGTTTATCTGTGTCCGGCTGCCTACCGCACGCTCGTTATACCTCGCGCACAGCGTATGAAGAAGATGGTTGGACGCGCGCGATTGCTCAACCAGATTTGCGTAGCTTTTACTCAACCTATATAGAGCTTTCATCGTGGCTTGCACCCGGATTTTTGCCGCATGGCTCACCTCTTCTTCGCCAACCGCTTGCAGCAGATGCTTCAGCGCAAGACAAAGCACCTCTTGCTTCTGCAGACTCTCCTCAAGAGCAGCAACCGAGTTCCCGGAGATCGCCGAGACAGCACGAATAATCTCTGTTCTCAACTGCTCGATTTGTTTGACAGCCGCGCTTGCCGATCCGGCAAGTTGTTCCTCTTCAAGTGGCGCCATTCTTTTTCGCCCCCACTGCAAGTCGTGCACGATGTCACGCTACAGCCGTCTTGCGGTTGAAACTGTGCTGGCCAATCTGTTCTAGTCCGTTTACCGCTTAAGCCGGAATACATTGAATGAGGCATACGGCGGAGCCTAATAACTTTCAGATCATCGGCTCGGTCTCTCGGCTTGAGCTTGTTGAGCAGACCCAGCAGACTTAGTTTGCTGAAGCGCGTCGCCCACGATCCGAGCAAGCCCGATGCCACCGCTCGCAGTGAAGGTCTTCGCCAGACTCTGCAGAGCGAAGCTCTTCATTTGTTCGTCACCTGGATCCGCGTCGTCACTTGATCCTGGAACGCTGCCGAAGGCGGACTCCGCCCCTTGCAACCACTGACCCAGCAAAATCGACTCAAATTCGCCTGCGGCAAGCGTGATCTCTGCTCGAGGCCTGAGTGAAGTGGACCCCGAGATAGTGCTCCCCGGCAGATCTGGCGCGGGCAGGGCTGAAGGAGCAACACTAAAGGAAGACATCAAATCACCTCGAGACTAGCCTGAAGGCCACCTGCGGCTTTAACAGCTTGCACAATTGAGACGATGTCATGGGCAGTCGCGCCGATTGCATGCAGCCCCTTGATCAACTCGTCGACGTTCGCCCCGTTGCCCAGGTGTATAGACCGTGCTTCCTTATCCTGCACGGCAAGCTGCGTATTCGGAACTGTGAGCGTCGTGCCGGTGTTCGATCCGGGCAAAGGTTGCGAGGCCGTAAGAATCGTGTCAACTTGAATCTGCAGGCCACCATGCAAAATCGAAACAGGGGAAAGGAGCACGTCCCCCCCGAGCACAACTGTTCCAGTGCGCTCGTTGAGAACAACCTTGGAGGCAGTCTGGACTTCAACAGAAAGACTTTGGATCCGCGAGATCAACAGCGGCACGGAGTTGATGCCGGTGCGGGCGGTATCGACCTCGACGTGCCGGCTATCAACAACGGCAGCGACGGTGGATCCGAAGCTGCCGTTGATTGCATCGGCGATCTCCTTCGCCGTTGAAAAGTCGGCCTCGCGCAGGAGAAAGTTTACGGTGCGCATGGCCCCAAGATTGACCTTGACCTCACGCTCTACAATTGCGCCTTCGGGAATCCGACCAACGGTCGGGTAATTGACCGCTCGAAGCTGGCCCGGAGCGCCCTCCGAGTAGCCTCCGGTAATCAAGGGGCCTTGCGCCTCGGCATAAATCTGCCCGTCGGTCCCGTGCAACGCCGTCAACAGGAGTACACCTCCTTCAATGCTCTTCGCATCGCCGATGGAAGAAACAGTGATATCCATCTTCATTCCTGCTTCTGCAAACGCGGGTAGCTGTGCCGTGACCATCACTGCGGCCACATTCTTCACCACCGACGTAGCAGTAGGAATCTGCACGCCGAGGCGCTGCAACGTATTTGCCAGGGTCTGGATCGTAAAATATGTCTGCTGTCGGTCGCCCGTACCCTGCAGACCCACGACCAGACCATACCCGAGTAATTGGTTTTCGCGTACACCTTGAATCTCTGTGATGTCGCGGATGCGGCTCAGTCGCGGCTCCGCGAATGCGCAAGCTGCCATAGGCAGCATGGCCAGCAGCAGCAGGAAACGGCCGCGGCCGCGCTTGTCACCGTCACAAGAAGGTTCAGTAGCTCGGCGCGTGAGAAAACAAATGGATGATTTCAGTCTTTTCATCAGCTTAGAAACCAACTAGCCAGAGTATGGCGCGGGTAATCGGATTCGGGGGACGTACAGTATCGGAGATGATGCCTTTGCCCTTGAGTTCAATTTCCAGGTCGCTCAACGCGCTCGAGGGGACCACGTTTGCGGGCGAGATGTCGCCCTGCCTCGCTACGCCCCGCACGATCACTTCCTCATGCTGGTGATTCATCTCAATTTGCCGGTGCGCTTCCACAACCAGATTGCCATTTGGTAACAGGGCAATGATTTGTCCGGTGAGATCGGTGGAAAACGTCGTGTTCGAACTTGTCTGTCCCTGACCCTTCAGCGAAGTCGACGATTGTGCGGCCAGCAAGGGATTGGTACGGGCTGTCGAAAGGCCACCCAGCCCCGTGATAGCCGAACTGGTTCCAAAATTCCGCGAGTTATCAACCGATCCACTCTGAGCCGCGGTCGTCTGTACCGATACTGAGATGGTTAGCATGTCATGAAGTGAACGAGCCTTGTAGTCTGCGGAGACATTACTGAGTGTGCCGTCCACGGACCAGAGGCTTCCAATAGAGTGGGCGGGTTCCGGAGCGACATAGGTCTGCGAGATCCTGGCTAGGTACTCCGAACGAAGCTCTTCCGGCGTTTGTTTCGGAGTCTTGACCTTGGGCGACAGTGCCGCGGTCGGTATCGCAAACAAAAGACATGTCAGAGCACATTCCCGCAGGCGATCGGTGACGGGGCTCACGGGAGAGTCCCCCGAACCGTCTGGTCCTGTGTCACAACCCCACGAAACATCTGCTTACGATTCAGGCTGCTCACCCGGATGTCACTTCCGGGTCTGCCGCTGTCGACAGCAATGACCGGCAGAGAGATAACGATGTGGTCGCTTTCCATGAGGAACCTCGTGTGCTGCCCTGCCTGCAGAAGCGGGCCGCGGCTCGGAACGTCGGCCGCGCGAGTTATCGCATCCTGTAAGGCGGCCATACCCGAAGCCGGATGTTCCACCCCGTGGACGGTGACGAGGAAAGGGACGCACTCGTTTGCCTGCTCGCACGCGACGCGAACCCGGATACGCCCATCGGGCAGCAGGTCGGCCGTGCTCAGCCGTAGCTTTGGCGCAGCTGTGCTGGCGTTGAGAAATCCAGGCACCTCCAACTGGGCCGGACTGACCGGCAACCCCGCAGTCTGCAAAGCGGCCGCAATCGTCGTTCCCGTCAACGGGAACCGCCCCTCCCTGCTTTGCGCCTGAGTCGCCGGTGCCTTCCCTGCAGCAGCGGCGGCCAGCAATATGCTGACGAATTTGATCAAACCTCGTGACATCTGTCCCTCACTGCGCTAGTTGATTCAGTTGTTGGAGCATCTCATCAGCCGCCTTCACCACGCGCGAGTTCGACTCATAAGAGCGCTGCGCAACGATCATTTCGACGAACTGTTCAACAACACTCACGTTGGATTGCTCGAGGGAGTTTTGTTGAAGCGTGCCCGACCCATCCGTTCCGCCCGGTGTGCCTACAATCGCATCGCCTGATGCAGTAGTCGGCAGGTAGATGTTGTTGCCGATGCTGTTCAGGCCGCCTGGATTAGCAAACATCGCGAGTTGTATGGCTCCCACCTTTGAAGCCTGTGTCTGGTTCGGGAGCGTGACTGTCACCGTTCCATCGCTGCCAATCGTCACCGCGGTGGCGTTGTTTGGAACCGTAACGCCAGGCTGAAGCGCGTTGCCGTTCGGCGTGACGATGTTGCCCTGACTGTCGAGTTGGAACGAGCCAGCGCGGGTATACCCGGTCTGACCATTTGGCAGAAGCACCTGAAAGAATCCGCCGCCTTCAATGGCCATATCCAGCGGGTTTCCCGTGCTGGTCAGATTTCCCTGGGTCTGCAGAATCGCGGTGTTCCCGGGCCGCACGCCGAGGCCGATCTGCATACCCGAGGCCACAGTCGTCTGTGCTGTGGCAGCCGATCCCGGCACTACCTGGTTCTGGTAAAGAAGGTCCGTGAACTGCAACCGGCGCTGCTGAAATCCCGTGGTGGATGAATTCGCCAGGTTGTTCGCGATATTGTCCAGGTTCAGCTGCTGGGCATTCATGCCGGTCGCCGCTGTATAAAGAGCTCGAATCATTCAATAACTCCTAACTTGCATTAACGTGCGGCAGGTCCTGCGCCGCGGTTTTGTCCATCTCGGAATCAAGCATCGACAGCACGTGACGCATATTCTCTGCTGACCGCTGCGCCGCAATGAGTTGAACCACCCCCTCGACCGGACTCACATTCGAATTTTCAACGGATCCTTGCCGGACAGTGGCGCCGGTAGTCGGCCGCTCGTCCCCTGCGGGAGCCGTGTAATAGGCACGGCCGCGGCTCGAAAGTTCCGTCGAAGCACTGAACGTGACAATCTTGATCTTCCCGGTAATCGCTCCTCCGGAAGAGATCGTACCGTCTGCGCTCACCACCACGGGTGTGCCGGACAGGAGAATGGGACCGCCCTCGCCAAGCACAGGGTCACCCGTAGCTGTGGTGAGCTGGCCGGCGGACGAAACCTGGAAACTCCCGTCGCGAGTGTAAGCAACTCCGCCTGCTGTCTGGACCTTGAAGTAGCCTGAGCCTTCCAGGGCGAGATCGAGGTCGTTCCCAGTGTGCGTCAGCGTGCCTTGTGTTTGGTCCATTTCCGTACCGGAGAGGACCCCGTAGCTGTTAGCCGCCTTATTGAGCGAGGACAACCTGCCATGGTGTGCCGCCTCAGCCAGCACCGTACCAAATACATTCCGCTGTCCCCGAAATCCGGCACTGCTGGCATTAGCCAGGTTAGAAGCGATAGTGTCTAACGATTCCGTCCGCGCTATCAGGCCGGCACAAGCCGCATACAATCCGCTGTCCATGTAATCCTCACCTGCTTGATATGCAATCGGTTCGCCACAAAGTCGGCAAAAGCTGCCCAGAAAACACACTCTGATGCACGGAATTCTGCGCTCTGAGTCATCTACCAGTGAAAAATGGCAGCTAGCGTAGGTGTATTGCTAGGTTTTTCTAATTGATCTCTCATTTGGGAGGCGCCCTGCACCCGCATCGTACCTAGACGGAGGTACTCGCATCGTCAGTCGCCGCGAAGTCATGAGCGGCGCGGACGAGCGCGACCCAGATAGATCGAGGATGCCCGCCGTGAATCTCGATCAGGGCCTCGGAAAGGGGTAGAGGGACGTGATACAAGCAGGCGATCCTCTCTGCAACTTTTCCAGGTGACTCCGGATGCACCGGTCCCGCAGGTACGCGCCCCAGCGCAACCGGCAGTCCACCTATCTTGTGAAGTAGTCCCAACAGAAAAGCTGACTCTTCCTCCATCCCAAGCACTTGCGCCAGCCTTCGGCACACGGAAGCCACTTGAAGTGCCTCTTGGGTAAACGCCATATAGGCGCCCTGCTCACTTGTCGAATTCCGCGCTTGACGCATAAAGGCGGCCTGGAACTCTTCCCGACCCAGCGAGGCGACACATTCCTCGAGTCGCCGCGGAGCATCCCAACGGAAGTAGTCGCCTTCTCCGATGAGGCGAAACAGAGTGAGTACCGCAACAGGATCTTGACTCACAATCTTTGTAAGTCCATTAAGATCCAGCGGGTCACGAGCGAGGGTGAGCCCGACGCACAGTCGTGTGCCGGCCAGCATTGGCAGATCCTCCAGGACGTCGCTCGCAGTGACGGCCACACAATCCGCCGGCTGAAACGATTGCGCCGGATTCGGCTTCCCGTCAGCCTGCAGATTAGCAATGGGCCTCCGGGTTGTTCCATCTAGGCGGTTATCGACTAACCGGCGAATGATCCACCCCCCGACGGGCTGGCTGCTCGATCACTTCAGTGACTCGCATCCCATAGTTCCCGTCCACAATCACAACCTCTCCGCGAGCGATAAGTCGGTCGCCCAGCATAAGGTCCACCGGTTCATCCACCTGACGATCCAGTTCGAGGAGGGATCCCATGTTTAGTTCGAGCAACTCCCGCACCGATAGTTGACGCTGCCCGAACCGAAGCGTGACGCCTAAAGGAACATCGATGACCCGTTCGAAAGAAGCGGCGGCTTCGACTTCGGAATCAGAGTCGGAGAGCCCGTGTACTTGACCGCCCGAGTCGGTACCGCTGCGCTCCAGACTCCTGAGCAACGCGGCATCAGCCAACAACGAAATCGTTCCCTGGCAGGTATCTCCTCCGTTCAGCCGAAGGGTGCCAACGGAGATAAGTCGAGCGGACATAGTCTCGACGCGATAGTTCTCCAGCCGCAGGTCACCGAAGTGGTCCCGCAGCCCCTCGGCGATCCCGTTCCCAGAGGCTTGCAGCAGCCGGAGCCAGGCGGAAGAGAGATCGCCACCACTGGTGTGGTCCAGCGTAGGAAAAAGAGACCGGGATGCATCCTGGTCTGGGCAGACGTAGATTTCTCCCACGAGCCCGCCTGCGAACTGAATGCCGATGGCAAGCGCATCGGCGATCGAGACAGGATCCTCAGCCGCATCTGTGACAACTGGGAGTACCTGCAGTTCCGTGCCCAGGTGAGCGACGGCCGCTGCACCCAGGGCGTTTGCGAACACAATCGTGAATCGTGCTGTATCGGGCATAGCTATATCACCTTTGGCTTTGTAGTACTGGCTGGCAGCAGCGTCCCAGCTGAGCTGTCTTGTAGACACCGCGGCGCACCGGGGTCATCTCGAATAAGGCGTAATCTGCGATTCCAAGCCGGACAGATGTCTTGACCGGTGTGCGAAGGTTCAGAATCGAACCCGGACGCAAATCCATCATCTCGCCGACCGTGATCTGGGCGTTTCCGAGCTCCGCGGAGACCGTCATAATGCAATCCAGCATGCGCTCACGCAGCCGCTCCGTACCCGCAACTTCCTCCTCAACCCTGCGAGCGCTCTCAAGGTGACTCGAACGAACCAGGACGTGGCAAAAGCTGACCGGCAGAAAAATGCGCATGCGCGCCCGCATTGCTCCCAGAGCGATCTCAAACCCGACGGAAACCAGACGCTCTTCAGCAGCGAAGCTTTGACCTGCGGTTGCAGCACGCACTGAAGCACCGATGGAAACAGAGACATTACACGGCTTCCATGTGCGCTCCAACTGGACGCTGATCAGCTCCGTTACGCTGCGGAGAAGTTCTTCATCGATATCAGTCAGCTCACGAGTTTCATCTGCCGAATCGCCTGATCCGCCAAGCAGTAAATCGACGAGGGGAAATAATAACGTGCTCTCCAGCTCCAGCATGATGCGATTCGGCACAGGTAACAGGCTGAAGGGAACCAGATAGCTACGAGCCAGAAGTCTCGCCGGAAAGTCGCGTGCCGCAAGCTGCTCCACTCCCAGGAGCTTCACGCCCAGCGGAGAGCCAAGAAACAGGTCTAGCGAATGTGCCAGGTTTCTAGCGAATGCCTCATGCATGCTCCGTAATCCGCGGATATTGTCGTTCGAAAGCCGCCCCGCGGAGCGGAAGTCGCACGGCGTGATCGTAGCCTGGGAGGAGCTTGCTTTTGTGCTTTTCTTATTCGATTCTTCGGTCGATTCTTCAGTAAACATCATTGGCCTTTTCGTTTCGTTCAGGAAAGTATTACCGGACCACTCCAACTGTTCGAACCTGTGTGACCGAGGGAATCTCGTTGGGAGAGATCACCACAATCTTCGGAAGAAAGGGCTCGAGCAAACGTTTCAGATAGAACCGACCCGGAGAAGAGCACAGTAATACTGGCGTGGCGCTGCCGACGTCCTCGCCGAACGTAGACCGCAAACTGTCTAGCACGCGGCGCGCGACTGAAACCTGGAGGCCCGTCGACGTAATCTGCCCAGGCATCAAATTCGCTCCGCGTGCGCATTCTTCTTCGAGGGCGCCGTCCAGCGTAACGACTTTCAGCTCACCTGCATCCGTCAGTAGCGGCTGCACCAAAGCTCGGCCCAGATGCTGACGCGCGGCTTCGACCAGCGACACAGGATGCTTGTTGATGGCGGCCGCCTCTATCAAGGCTTCAAGGATCCGCCCCAGGTCACGAATGGAAACCTGTTCTCGCAGTAGTTGCTGCAACACCTTGTGCAGTTCTCCCAGGGTCAGCAACTTGGGAATGAGCTCCTCAATCAACTTGGGATGGGAATCGTTCAGGCGATCGACAAGACGCTTGGTCTCACTGCGGGAGAGCAACTCGTGCGCATGCTGCTTAACCAGTTCGGCGAGATGCGCCACCAGGACCGACACTGGCTCCACGACCGTACACCCTCGAGCCATGGCCTGGGCCTGTAGCTCAGGTGTGATCCACTTTGCGTTCACGTTGAAGGCGGGCTCCTGCGTCTCCACACCCGGAAGATCAATCGGGCCCGGGACGGAACTCACAGCCAACAACAAACCCTTGCGCAGCTCCCAGCGGGCTATCTCGATTCCACGCAGTTGAACGACGTATTGGCCTTCGCGCAGGGCTACGTTATCTGTGATGTGGATGGACGGCACCATAAATCCAAGTTGCTGAGCGAGCTTCTTCCGCAGCGCGCGAATCCTTGGAAGCAGTTGACCGCCTTGCTTCTCATCCACGAATGGCACCAAACCGCTACCCACCTCCAGCGTAAGGTCGTCCAGCTTCAGTGCCGCGTCGATCGCTTCAGTCATCGACGGTGTTTTGAGTGCCGCACCCTGGTCTGCCTTCGTCTCGAGCGATTTCTCGGGTTCGGCCTTTTTCATCCGGTGTGCCCCATACATCATCCCGCCGCCCAGCAAAAAGAATGCCATTTTGGGCAATCCCGGGATCAGACCGAATGCGCACAAAACACCTCCAGCGATCCAGAGCAGCATAGGTTGACGAAATAATTGTGACTGCACATCAACGCCCAAAGGCTTCTTGCTAGCAGCGCGCGTCACGACTATGCCGCCCGCCATCGAAACAAGGAGGGAGGGAAGGATTGAGACCAGCCCATCCCCTACGGTCAAAATCGTGTAGGTCTTGAGCGCCTCGGCAAACGGAACACCCTGCTGAAACACGCCGATTAGAAACCCTGCAATGATGTTGATGGCGAGAATCAGAATGGTCGCAAGCGAGTCGCGCTGACTGAACCGTGCCGCCCCGTCCATCGCACCACAGAACTCAGCCTCCTGAGCAATCGCTTCGCGGCGCTCTCGCGCTTTCTCCTCGTTGATCAGTCCGGCGTTCAGGTCAGCGTCAATCGCCATCTGCTTGCCCGGCATGGCGTCCAAAGTAAAACGGGCCGTCACCTCGGCCGTACGTACTGCGCCATGACTGATCACGAGGAACTGGATCGCGACCAAAGCCAGAAACAACACGAAACCCACGATGTAATTTCCGCCAACAACAAATTGGCCAAACGCCTCAATCACAGCGCCGGCTGCGGAGGTGCCTTCATTTCCGTGCAGCAGAATGCGCCGGGTACTAGCCAGATCCAGAGACAGCCGCATGAGGGTCAGCAGCAGGATCAGGCTTGGAAAGACTGAGAACTGCACCGGCCGCAATACCTGGATAGCCGTAAGCAGGACGAGGACCGAAGCCGCAATACTGCACGTAAGCAGCAGATCAAGCACGAAGGCCGGCACAGGAACCAACATCACAAACAGCATGGTGACTGCCATGATAGGCACCATCCATTCGCCCGAGTTCTTTAGAATCTTATTCAAAGCAGCAGTGTCCATAGCCCCTAAACGACCTTACCCGACGCGTTGCGCGCACGTCGCATACGTTCCTGTTCGCGCAATTCTTCACGCGCACGAAACACGACCACCAGCACCTCCGCAACAGCCTGGTAGAGCTGCGCAGGAACCGAGTCACCGACCTCCACCGACTTGTAAAGCGCCTGGGCGAGCGGCTTGTTTTCCATCACCGTCACCCCATTCTCATGCGCGATCTGCTTGATTTTCTGGGCCAGCAGATCACGTCCTTTTGCCACCACCTCGGGCGCCTGCATCGCAGGTTCGTACTTAAGCGCCACGGCATAGTGCGTGGGATTCGTCACGACGATCGTTGCAGTAGCAGCAGCTTGGAGCGAGCGCCGCTTGCGCATCGCGCGCTGCAGTTTGCGAACCTGGCCCTTCATATGGGGATTACCGTCGGTCTCCTTGTGCTCCTGCTTGATCTCTTCGCGGCTCATGCGCAGCTGATTCTCCGACTGCCTCCAGATGAGTCCGTAATCCACTGCCGCCCACGCCAGCAGCACAAGCCCCGCTTTCCACCCGATGTTCAGCGCAATCCCGCCAACAAGCGAGGTCACAGCACCGACGTTCATCTCCGAGGAGCGGACGATCTCGGGCCAGTGATCCCGCAGGGTACTCACCCCGAGCAACGCGATCACCGCAAACGGTATAAGGGATTTGCCCAGGCTGCTAACGCTTGTGAGCGAGAAGATCTGCCCAAGCCGACTGGCTGGATTGAATCTTTCGAACTTCAGGGCTAGAGCGGCGGGAGCAAAATTTATGCCGCCCTGCGCCAGTCCCGCCCCCAGGGAGAGGAGCATCGGGACCAGCAGCACAGGAATTGTCCACCGCAAGACCTCAAGGGCGCTCCAGAAGAAGATCGGGCTTGCCGTGCCGAAATTGTCGTCTGTGGCGGCGCTAAGCAGACCTACATAAAAGCTCCGCCAGTGGGCCGCCATCTGCGAACTCATCAGCATCACCGTGCCAATCGCCCCCGCAAGAGCGAGTAGGTTCGGCAACTCGCGCGAACGCGCCACCTGCCCCTGTTCCCGAGCTTTTTTGCGCCGTCGAGGGGTGGCTTTTTCTGTCTGGTTGGATTCAGGCATTCAATCCTCAGCGCGCCAGCACGAGCAGCCGGTCAGAAAGCTCCATCGAACTCTGGAAGAAGCGATTCAACATGGCGGGCCAGTACTTCAACGCGAGATAAAGGATCGAAAGCGCGAGCAGGGTCTTTACGGGAGTTCCAAGCAGCATCAACGGAGCCTGCGGCGAGGCTTTGCCGAGCAGCCCAAGGACTAAGTCTGTGAGGAACGTCGCGGAAAGAACTGGAGCGGCCATCTGAAGCCCCAAAGCGAATACGACTCCTCCTGCGCGCACGGCCGTCAGGGCAAAGGCACCGGATAAATGAACCGATCCAGGAGGAAGCAAGGTGAAGCTGCGGCCGAGCGCCCGCAAGAGCCACATGTGCACATCCAGGCGGAGGAAGATAAGCATCGCGATCGTTTGGTAGAAGACGCTCATCACCGTTGAATCCACCTGCGTCTGGGGATCGAGAATATTGATCAGCGAAAAGCCCATCTGCGTGCTAACCACCTGCCCTGCCATCTGCACGGCGTCGAATACCAGATTCGTAGCGATCCCCAATGCCGCCCCGATCAAAAGCTCCCCGAAAACAAACGCGGGCCAGGAGCTGAAGTCCAGGTGGATAAGCATGGGATAGAGCAAAGGGAAGAACAAAGCGCTCACCGCGATCACAAGACCTGCCTTGACCCGCGGCGGAATAGACTGGCTGCCAAAAAACGGCGCGAACAGCATCAGGCCGGAGAGCCGCACGCCGATCGCAAGAAACGCCGTAACAATCTGCTGCACTGTTAGTTCTCTCACTGCAGCACTCCATGAAAGTCAGAAAGCATCTGGGTTGTGTAGGAGGCAAGGTGACGCCACATCCATGGCATAAGCAAAAACAACGCACCGCCGGTGGCAAGCAGTCGCGGAACAGCCGCCAGCGTCTGGTCCTGCAACGAGGTGAGTACCTGCAGAATGCTTATCACCAGGCTGATGACAATTACCACCGTAAGTATGGGCGCGATCAAGACGGCCACCTCGATCAGCATCGTCCTTCCGAGATTCACTACCTGGTCCACTCCCATTAGATAAAACTCCGCATCAAGGCGCCAATCAGCAAATGCCATCCGTCCACCATCAAAAACAGCAGCAGCTTGAGAGGCGTCGAGATGACGACGGGCGGCAACTGCATCATCCCGACCGAAGTCGTAATGGAGGCCACGACCATGTCGACCACGAGAAACGGCAGAAACAGGACAGCCCCAATCTGGAACCCTGCCTTAAGCTCCGAAACAATGTAGGCCGGCAGAAGTACGCGCATGGTGAGGTCACGCACATCGTGTGGTCGCGGCTCCTTTGCGATCTCCAGAAAGAGCTCCGCATCCTTCTCTCTCACATAATGAGACATGAAATTCCGCAAAGGTTCCTCGCTCCGTCCGATCGCCTCAAAAGCAGTAATTTGCCCATTCTGCAGCGGAGCAAGTGCGGTGCTGTAAATCTGCTGGCCAACTGGCTCCATGATGAAAAACGTGAGAATGAGGGTCAGTCCAATCAGGGTCTGATTCGATGGAGTCGTTTGTAAGCCGAGTGCCTGTCGAAGAAAGTGGAAGACCACGAGCAGCCGCGCGAACGGCGTGACACAGATCAGCAGTGAAGGAATCAGAGTCAACGCGGTGAGGAGAAGAACAATCGTCCACGGGGCAGAGCTGCTGCCGAAGCCGCTCACTCGAAGCTCGTTGGGCGTCACAACCATGTCCAGCGGCGATTTTGATATGCCCGCAGTGGACCCCGCTCCTTTGAGCACGGGAGGTTGCTGCGACTTTCCAGAAACGTTGCGATTGCTCCCCGGTGCTCCCCAGAACTCTGAAGCAGAGACTTGTGGCGCACCACCGGCCTGAGCATGAGCCCGCGCCGTCCCTATCGTGGCCAGTAGCCCAAGCCCCAGCAGCAGGCCTGTCAGAGGGCGGTTCATGCCGTACCTTCCCTGTGCCATTCCTGCTCAAAAACCCCGCGAAACGGCTGCCGCTGCGAGGTAGGAGGAAGCTGTGCAAGCAACGTCACGCTTTGTGGACTGCTTCCGATCAAAAACGAGATATTGTCGACTTCGATAAGGCTGACAAACCGCTTCTCTCCGAGGGGTACCGTCTCACTCAGGCGTAGGCGGCGGTTCCGCTGTGCGAACACGCCGAGCTTCCCGCGCTGCCGCAGCCATTTCCAGGCCTTCTGGGCTCTCCCACGCACCGACATCGGCGCTGACAAGCTTGATGCGGGCTCATGCGACGCACGGCTCCCGGATTGCGACGAACCTTGAGTGACCACGCGTGATCCGGGAAGCGCGCTCATGCGATCCCCGTCACCCGGACGGCCAGCCGGTTTCCTACCACGTCCAGTTCAACTGTACCGACCAGCTGCCCGTTGGCCCTCAGCAGCACGTCTTCGTTTTGCGGCGTCGCAGTTCTTACAATACTGCCGGGTTGCATCTGAAGCAGTGATCGGACGTTGAAATCGGTCGCTGCGATCTCCAAGACAACTGTGCATGGCAGGTCATACGCGCGGGCCAAAGGATCGGGACCTTCGGGCAGCTTTGTCCCCGGTGGTAAGACCACCGCACCTGACGCACCTGAAACAGTATTTGCCATGATGAAGACTTCTCCTCGGGAAGAGCTGCGTGACAACGCAGCCCCTATGGAAGAAGTACGTGGCAATCCGAAAGCCAAATTTGGTTCGTATACCCCCTTCGTTGTAACCCGTTCCCGTGAATGCTTCAGACCCGCGCGAAACTAGGCTTTTCAAATCACCCGCGCCAAGGAGCCGCTCAGGATCCTAAAACAAAATGAGACTTCCATGAGAACCTTCGCGACTGCAGCCCGGCCGAGCGACATGCGATGCCCAGTTCCTCATCTTTAGCTGCCTGCTATTAGCTCTTCATTGAAATCGTGGCCTGCTCTATCTGGTCAAACGCGGTGATTGCCTTGGCATTGGCTTCATACGAACGCTGGGCGACGATAAGCGCAGACAACTCAGCAGCCACATCGACGTTGGACTGCTCCACACTGGCCCCCTTGATCGTTCCGCGGCCTCCAGAACCCGCCGCCCCGATAACCGCCTGCCCGGAGGAGGTTGTAATCTGGTACTTGTTGTCGCCGGTCAGGCGCAGCCCCTGGGGGTTGGCGAAGGTCGCGACTGCGACCTGGCCCAACGCGCGATTTTCTCCGTTGCTGAAGGTACCCTGTACCGTTCCATCGCTCAGAACAGAGAAGCTTGAAAGCGTTCCGGCCGCGAACCCGTCTTGTTTGTATGCGCTCGTATTGTTTGCACTGGCCGTCTGCGAGATCAAGGGGCCACTGGTGCTGCTGTCCGCCAGATTCCACGTTGGAGTCATCGCCGCAGCACCGTCCGAAAAAGGGCCAACAGGTTGCAGCGCCAGGTTTCCGGTGGGGGAAGTCAGCGTCCCCGAGTTATCGAACGTCAGCGTGCCGGAGCCAAGTGACGTTGTGGAACCGGTCCCTCCCTGCAGGTCTGCAGAAGGTACGGACGCGCCGTAGCTCCACGTATTCGTGCCTGTCTTTGTAAACGTGATGCTCAGAAGATGCGAGCCTCCGAGTGAGTCATATATAGACACGGGCGTGGGTGAATACTGTGTTCCGACCGCTGCCGAAGAGTCTAAATTCGTCGTGAGCGAGAAGCTGCTCGTTGCTGACGCGGGTACCGTCGTACCCTGGCCCACTTTGATCGGCTGAAGGCTGGAATTTGTAGACACCACCCCGTTCACGGCCGGGTATCCCATCACCAGATTGCCGTCGAGGCTCGTTAGTTGACCGTTGCTGTTGGTTGTGAAATCACCAGCACGTGTATACGTCAGGGCGCCCGCCGGATTGCTGGTCACGAAGTATCCCGCTCCGTCCATGGCCATGTTGGAATCAATCCCTGTAGAGGCGATCGTACCGTTCGTCATGTCCTCGGACATCCCTTGCACCTGGGTTCCAGAGCCTGTCTGGATTGGATTCGAGTTTCCGCTGCTCCCGTAGTTCTGGTAAAACACGTCGGCAAATACCGCACTTTGGGACTTGTAACCGTCCGTGTTCATGTTCGCAAGATTGTTCGAGATCACCTGCAGTGCCGTAGAACTGGCATTCAGGCCTGACAGTGGGGTAGAAAAAAGCGGCATTGTAGAGTCTCCTTCGAGTTATAGGCCGGAAGTTCCAGAGGGATCGAGCCCGGCAGCAGATCTTTCCTTATTGCTGGCGGCGGAAGCAGATAGCGGGCGGCAAGCTGAATCCGAAGGCTCAGCGTTGCGCGGACACGGCGCCCGTATTGTTGCCCCCGAACGCTGTTGTTAATACCTGGTGGATGCTGCCAAGCTGATCCAACTGGTTCAGCGAGATCATTTGACCCACCATCTGCGTGCTGTCCACTGGCGCCGTGGGATCCTGGTTCCTCAACTCCTGGGTAAGCAGTTGAAGGAAGGTGCTGCCGAGGGCGGTCAGGCTGGTTTGGGAGTTGGTCGTGCTTGCGGAGTTGGAGCTGTTTGTGGCGGCCGCAGGACTGGTCTGGCTAGGGTTGATACCGACGATGGAAGACATAAGTGTTTCTCCTTGAGCACTAAATTCGTATGTCCAGGCGGCCGGTCCGTGACACACCTGGGGAAAGTGGATGGGAAGCTACGGGCGATTCACTCGATAGGCCGGAAGGGAAGATACCGTTCCCTGTCGGAATAGAGGGTCTCGCGTGACGTCTGGACTCCGGCTGGCCGTCTCTTCCGGTCCCGCCACTGCCTGCGGATTGGGAACCCAATGTGATCGATACGCGCAGACCATGTTGGTGTGCCAGCTTCTGCTCCACCGCCGAGAGATGGGCGGCAACCGCAGACCCAAGCTGCGCATTCTGTAACGTGATCTGCGCAGATATCGCATCCCGGCCATATGCGGTATGGATCGAAATTCTGCCAAACTCTTCCGCGTTGACGTGCACCTGCATGTCGGAACGAGTCGCGCTGCGTATCAGGCCTGCGAGGTTGATTCCAGACGCCTCGGTCGCACTCGGCTCTCCCCGCTCGCTGACCTGGGTATGGGCTTTGTTGAAACTGCTCGGAGATGTCGCGGGTTGAGGAACGTTGGCTGTCCCATCCGTTCGCCCTCCCAGGCCTGCGTCTCCAGGCTGCGCTCGCAGACCCTGAACGTGAGAGGCCACGCTATTTGCGGGGAGGCTGGGCGCGCCGTTCGGACTCGTCTTCGCAAACTTACCCACTGCCGCAGTGGTACTGGCTCCGTCCAGAAGGACCGGTGGAATGTCGCCGGGCCGCGCTGGAACGGCTTGCTCCAAATTCTGTGCCGCCGAAGAAAGGGGAGCAGGGTCCGACGACATGGGCATCGAATTCGGTACCAGCCATCCCGCAGTCGAAGCAGCTTTTGCAACTCCATTCGTCCGCACCAGAGAAGCGGAGTCGCCTTCAGGCGCATGCCCGTTCTGATCTTGAACTGGAAAACCTGCTGAATCCAGACCTGCCCCCTGCGCCTCCACGTTCTGTTGCTCTCCAATTGCTTTGGTCCGAGCTGCACGTGTGTGGGCTGCTGTCTTGATTGTGGATTGCCCATCAGCGGCAACTGGCACTGCCTGGCCTGCGCCGACATTCTCAAGAGCGTGACCTCCGGGCAATGCTGCCAACTCCGCGTGGACCGCCCCGCGTAGAACAGGGACAACCTCGCACTGAATCGCAGCGGAAGGCTGATCAGGCGTCCCGGCCCCACTCGAGTCCGCAGCCGTTCTATGCCGCTGAGACTTTCCATCAGACCCAACCTGATCGGGCGCAAGGTTCCCATCATCGTGAGGACCCGTCTTGAGAGCCACTTCGCTGATGTCAAAGCTCGCCGCGCGCGGCTTAGGCGATCCCGCAGTGACGACCAGAGAAGCAGAGCCGCATGTTTCGCCGCTGGGGCTAACGTTAGAAGTCCCTCCCTCCGGAACGGTCAGGTTCAACGTGGACGTCCCCTTCGGCTGCGGGATCGGTAATAGAGGATTAGCTGCGTCGCTCGGAGTCAGCGGCTTAGGGTGGTCTCTCTCCTGCGGATCCTCTCTGAGCTTCCGAGAAGCCGACGCTTTCTGCCCATCGCTTGCGCCAGGCGTCTCCAGATGGTCAAGAACCGAACGCCACGAAGATCCGGTCGCAGATGGGCTAACCGATGCACCCCTGCTGCTTACAGCCGGGATTGGAGCCGAACTTTGCATTACAACTTGCACGCATTCGTAATAGCAATCTTGCTTCCAATCCACCAAACGTTTGCAGCGACCCGCAAACGCCATGCCAGCAACACTTGCGTTTGTTCCAGCAGGTTAGCCTCGACCTCCGCCGCGCGCCTAAGCTCTTCCGGTCGGCAACTGTTTCCGCGTCCGACCGGCAACAGTTGCCTACTCTCGAGAACGCCGCGCGGTGAACAGGTCTTCCACTGTGCGAGCTTCGCGGCGAGCGCTCTTGGCTTCCCACTCGGCCCTCTGTTGCTTCTTGAGCTCTGTCAGCATCTCTCGCGCACTCCGGGCCACCAGATAAATTCTTTGCTGCTCCTGTCGCTTGGCGTTCAGTTCCCGGATCTGCTCAAGTACCTGCGCCTTCGCTTCGGAAAGCGACTTATAGCGCGCGTAGGTTCCCTGTTGCGCCAGCGCATTTGAAACTGTTCCAATCTCCTGTACTCGCTGCGCCGTCCAAGTCGCCAACTCCTGCTCGATGCGGCGCAGCATATCTTGCAACTGCTTGTGTTGGGCTGCGATGGCCACAAGGGCGCGCTCCTCCGCCTCTTCTCTGCGTTCCCGCACACGAAGTACTGCCGCAAGTGAAAAAGGAGGAGCCATGTGTCTCAGGAGGGCAGCGTAAGAAGCAGCCGTTCAGCATCTTCAAACGAGCTCAGTTCATCCGTCCCTTGCCTCAGAAACCCCTGCAGTGCGGGCAGGTGTTCAATAGCGCGGTCCAGCAGCGGATCACCTCCTCGCTGGTACGCTCCGATGCGGACCAGGTCTTCCGAACGGGAATAGGCACTCAGCAGTTCGCGCAGGGCGCTTGCCTTCTCAATGTGGGCCGGCTTCGTTATCGACGGCATCAATCGGCTAAGGCTGTCGAGCACGGAGATAGGAGGATAGTGCCCACTCAATGCGAGCTTGCGATCCAGGATGATGTGCCCATCCAGCAAAGAACGTACAGTATCCACGACCGGATCCTGCTGATCATCGCCTTCCATCAGCACTGTATAGAACGCAGTGATGCTTCCCGTTTTGAAGCGCCCAGCCCGTTCTACCAACGAGGCCAGCTTGTTCAGCACGGAAGGCGTATAGCCCTTCGCCGTCGGCGGCTCTCCCGCTGCAAGCCCGATCTCGCGCTGCGCCATGGCAAAGCGTGTCAGGGAATCGACCACTAGCAAAACATTCTTGCCTTGCGCTGCGAATTCCTCTGCGATGGCGGTCGCTGCGAGCGGCGCCCTCAGCCGTAGCAATGGCGACTGATCGGACGTAGACACAACCAGCACCGCCCGCCGAAGCCCTTCCTCCCCGAGCACCTCAAGGAACTCTCCTACTTCGCGGCCACGCTCGCCCACCAGCGCCATCACGATCACGTCCGCAGCGGTTCCCCGCGCCATCATTCCCAGCAACGTGCTCTTTCCTACCCCGCTGCCCCCGAAGATACCCAGTCGCTGCCCTCGCCCACACGGAATGAACGCATCCAAGGCGCGCACTCCGGATCCCAGCGGTTCGCGTATCGGGACGCGCGTGAGCGCTTGCGGAGCCTGCCCGTCTATGGCCCTCTGAACTCCTCCTCTGCACGCAACGCCACCGTCCAGCGGCTCCCCCGTCGCCGATATCACCCTGCCAAGAAGAGCGTCACTTACGGGCATGGAAGGCCGCTTCGCGTCCGTGAGAAATGGATCTCCAAAACGGACCCCCAGCGGGTTCTGCGTCATCATCGAAAGAACAGTACGGCCGCGGAATCCTATGATCTCTCCACGGTAGCTGGTCCCATTCGCGCTGCGCAGCTCGCACTCGTCGCCAAGTGCGCCCGCCGGACCCTCAGATTGCACCAGGTTCCCCGTCACCTCGATGACCCGGCCCCACCAGCGCACGGGATTCATCTGGTTCACTCGTTCTTCCAGTGAACTTGGCACCTGAGCTCCCTCATCTAGTTCGGCCCGGCGAGACGGAGCAAGATCTGTAAGCTCGCTGAGCCCATCGTCTTCCCCATGCTGCTTGGCGGGCAGTCCGGCAGCATCAAGCACCTGCTGCTCAATTTGTTGCATCTGCGACCGCAGCCCGAAGTTCGCCGAGCCCAGGTCTGTCTCCACCACGCAGTCTCCGGATTTTACCGAAGAATCAGCGATCAACTCGCAGCGATAGCGTGTTCCCGCAAAGCTGTTGCGCGTCTCCCAGCCCTCGAATTCAGACGGCGGCACCCGTAGTCGTATCGTCGACGCCGCAGACATCTGGTCTAGCGCGATTCGGGCCGCTTGAGCCGGCAACTCAGGACGGACCGTCACTTTTGTTCCTATGACCTTCCGCGCTATCGCGAGCGCCAGGCGCACGACCTCGGCTTGTGCTTTGCCGAAGTAAGCGGCACGCTCTGCGGCAAAGCCATCCAGAAAACCTTCGATCTGCTTCTGCCGATTTCCCTCACGGCTCGCCGCGTCTGCCGCCCACCGCTGTTCCGCATCGGCCAAAGCCCTGTGGACGCGGAGCGCAACCTCGTCCTCCGACAGCCCCGGAGGGAGAGGCTTGGTCGCTGGTGGCTCAATCTTCACTGGAGCCGCGACCGGAGTTGGTCTCACTATCGTGATGTTGCGATACTCCAATTGCGTCAGCGATTTGAACGACTGCTTAGATGAACGCATCTCCCTCATCGTTCCGAAGGCTAATTTTGCCTTCTTCCTCGAGCTTCCGCGCGACACTCACAATCTCGCCGTGCGCCTTCGTAACATCTTTGCCCCGCACCGGACCAAGTGCCTCCATATCTTCTCTCAGCATCTCCACCGCACGCAGGGACATTACCTTGAAGAAACGGTCACGAAGCTCGAGCTGGGCGCCCTTTAGCGCAACCGATAGGACCCTGCGGTCCACCGCCGAGCAGATCGCGCCAAGTTGTGGATCTTCGAGTCTGCCGCAGTCTTCGAAGGTAAACATGAGCGCACGAATATTCGCGGCCAGCTTCGCGTCCTGATTCTCGATATTCTCCAGCACCTCGCGCGACACGTCCGAATCCACGCTGTTCATCAGCGCAGCAACGTTTTGAAAGCCGGCATAATTTCGCTTGTTCACTTCCCCCGCTGAGCGAAGTCGCCGGTGCACGGCAGTTGAAATCCGCTCGGCGATGGCCGGCGAGAACTGGCGCAGGTTGGCAAGTCTCCGCACTGATTCCGCACGGGTGGCCCGTGGCAGATGAACCAGCAACGCCGCGGCCCGCTTCGGCTCCATTTGCCCGAGCACCAATGCCACCGTCTGCGGATGCTCGCCTTCCAGCAGTCGCGCCAGCTGTTTGGGCTCTGCTTTTTGCAGTGACTCCGAGCAGCTTCCGCTCAACTCGTCAACCCGGACCATCTGATGCTGGAGATTTTTCGCACCGTTCTCTCCGAATGCTTTCACCAGCAGACGATTCGCAGCCGCGCTGCCACCTTCGGCAAGCGAGTCGCGCTCCTGCACCATCTGGTGGTACTCCTTCAGAACCTGTTGTGAAATGTGCGCCGGGACCACACCCAGCACCGAGATCTCCCGCGTCACTCGCTGCAGCGCATCTCCCGGAAGAGTTCGAACCAGTGCCGCCGCGGATTCCTCACCAAGCACGGTCAACAGGATTGCCGCCTTTTGAACCCCGTTCAGCTGCGTTGCGGTCTGGACCTCGCTCATACATTCTCCTCACGCAGCCACGCCTGCAATGTACGGCTCATCGCTGCCGGCTCTGCCCCGATCAGCTCTCCCAACTCGCGCTTGATCACCGTGCTCTCTGCCTCATTCCCGACCGTGACCGAGATCGTGGAAGCCGCGCGATCGGTCTTCGCTTCGCCCGCAATCAGTTCTGTAGTCGTGCTACCGGCCGTAAGTTCTTTGCTCCAGCCGGCCACTTGCTTCTGCATTGGACGCAGAAGCAACGCCCAGATCAGAACGAACAGCACCAGCATCGACGCGTAACGCACCAGGCTCGGATAGCTCGTCAGAACGCCCCTGACCTTCCCCGTCCATCCCGAAGCGGTATCCGTCACCTCCGCATTATCAAAGGCCATATTCTGCACGGTCACCACATCGCCCCGCTGCGCGTCAGCGCCCAGAACACCACGCGCCAGCTCCGTAAGCTGCCGGATCTGCTCGGGTGTCCTCTTGTGTGGTGTCGTCATCCATCTGCCGTTCACGTTACGGCGCTCCTGCACATCATTCACAAGGATCGCGGCCGAAATCCGGCGAATGCGCCCTGCCGGTGACACGGTGTGCCGCACAGTCTTGTTCACACCAAACGTTGAGTTGTCCGATGACGAGACCTGGGATCCGTCATCACCGCTCGAATTTTGCCCCTGTTCTCCTCCTGCACCACTCGGAACGTTCGACGTAGTCCCGGCGACACCCCCAGCCACAGCTCCCGCACCGGTCTGCTCGCTGCTTTTCTGCGATGTCAATACGGCTGAGACCTTTGGATCATACGTGTCCTGGTTCTCCTCACTCGTGCTCAGGTCGTACTCCACGTTCACACTCGCGCGCAGATTATCGATTCCCACGGCAGGTCCCAGCGTAGCTGTCAGTCGCCTCGACAGCTCGGCTTCCAGCTCGCGTTCTTCCGCCGTGCCGCTTTTCTCTCCAAGCGCCTGGTTCAAATCCGCATCGATGATCACAACATCACGGGGCGCCAGGTCGTCGACCGCGCCACTCACAAGCCGCGCAATCCCGCGTAGTTGATCGTCAGTCAACGCGCCGTGCTTCACCCGGAGTGCAACCGAAGCTTTGGCCCCGCGCTCCCGGTCCAGAAATACCGAGGGGGTTGGCATTACAAGGTGAACCCGTGCGCTTCGAACTCCGTTCAGGGTCTGGATCGTGCGTTCCAACTCGCCTTCCAGTGCCCGCTGATAGTTCACCTTCTCATCAAACTCGGTCTGTCCCCAGGAGGTCTTATCAAACAGCTCGAACCCCATGCGACCGCTGTGCGAAGAACTCTGCGATGCCACCTGCATCCGAGCAGTATCCAACTGATCCGACGCTACATTGATGCCCTTCCCATCAGGAGTCATTTGGAACGCGATCTTGCTCGCCGTAAGCTGCGCCCCGATCGCCTGCGCATCCTCCGGCTCCAGGCCGACCATCAACGGCTTGTACTCGGGCGAGGCAAACATCGTCGCCATCACGCCGATGACGGCAAGCGTGGCCACCGTGCCTCCGCCCACTACGAGCCGTTGCCTGGAGCTAAGACGGCTCCAGAGCTGCCGTATTTGTTGTATGAAGCTCTTTCCCACGATTAATCAGCCTAGAACTGCATCTTTTCAATATCCTGGTAAGCGCTCACGATCTTGTTACGTACCTGCATCATGAGCTGAAATGCCACATCCGCCTTCTCCACCGAAACCATCACATTGCTCACATCGGTGTTCGGAGCGCCCTGCAATACATTGCCAATCTTCATGTCCGCGCTACCCTGCAGATCATCAACACTCTGGATCGCAGACTTGAAGACATCACTGAAGCTGCCCGTGCCCGCCCCAGCTGTTCCGGGGCTGCTGGTCAACGTTGTGCCGATCGAAGAAAGATTGCTACTGATACCGTTCAGCATGAAATTCCTCTTTAGCTCTTCAACAGGTCTATGGATTGCTGGATCATCTGCTTACCCGCACTAATTGCCGAAGCATTCAGCTGATAGGCGCGGACAGAACCCATAAGATCCACCATCTCCTGGACAGGGTTGATGTTCGGGTAGGCCACATAGCCATCCTTGTCCGCATCCGGATGACCGGGTTCATAGCGCCGGATCGGAGCAGCCGGATCAGGTACAACTTGCGTCAGTCGCACACCGCCAGGCTGTCCCTTGCTGCTGCCAAAGCTCTCCCCGTTAAGAAGTGTCCGGAATGGGGTGCCCCCGTTGCTCGTCAGCACAACCTCTTGTCGCTGAAAAGGCGCCTTGCCGTGTACCGTATGCGTCGTGTCCACATTGGCAAGATTGCTCGCCACCACTTCCGACCGCCGGCGCTCCGCCGAGAGCGCTGATGCGCTGATATTTAGTCCGTCGAATATACTCATCTCTACTGCCCTCCTCCATTAATCGCTGATAGCAGTTGGTGAAACCGTTGCTTCATCAATTGCGTTCCCATCTGGTACTGCAGTTGGGTCTCCGACAGCAACATCGACTCGCGGTCCATGTCGACGTTGTTGCCATCGGCGCGCTCCAGTAGACCGGACACATTGTGCAGACCCACATTGGTCGGCGCGCCTTCAACATTGTTCTCGACCTTGCTCATGGCCCGGGTCAGCTCGTGCTGAAAGTCGAAGTCCTGAGTGCGATACCCCGGTGTATCGACATTCGCCATGTTCGCCGCAACCACCGTTTCGCGTTGATTGGTCAGCCGGAGGAAACTCTCCAGTTGAGACAGTACCGATATCGTGGGCATTTAGGCATACCTCCTTGGGGGAAGATCGTATTGCCGGATCTTGTTCCGCATCGTTCGCACGCTGATACCCAAAAGCTCGGCCGCGCGCGTTCGGTTGCCTCCTACAAGTTCCAGCGTCCGTTCCAGGTGACTCCGTTCCACTTGATCCATGGACAGCGGCTGCCTCGACTCGTGTGTCTCTCGAATCTCGCTGGGCGCGCTGACTAGCGGCTGATGTTCCTGGTCAAACACCGCCGCCGAAATGTCCTGTGTGCGCGAAAGGGAAAGCACCCTTTGCATAAAATTTCCGAGCTCGCGAACGTTGCCTGGCCATTCGTAGCTCTCCAACCGCTCCAAAAAACTCGCGTGCAGGCGCACCCGCGGCTGTCCCGTTCTTGTTGCAAACTGTTCCGCATAGTGCTGTGCGAGCAACGGTATGTCCTCGGTTCGTTCACGCAGCGCAGGCAAAGTAAGAGGAATTACATTGAGCCGATAAAACAAGTCGCTGCGAAACAGGCCGCGATCTACGCGCTGGCGAAGCTGCATATTCGTTGCTGCAACTATTCGGATATCGACCGGCACGGGGCGGCTCCCTCCCAGCCGCTCCACCACGCGTTCCTGCAGCACCCGAAGAAGCTTCGGCTGCAAACTCAACGGCATGTCGCCAATCTCATCCAGCAGCAACGTGCCTCCGTGCGCGAGTTCAAATTTGCCGGGCTTGGCCGCAATCGCACCCGTAAACGCCCCTCGCGAATGTCCGAAGAGTTCGCTCTCAAGCAGCGTCTCCGGCAGTGCCGCGCAGTTGATAGCAACAAACGGCTTTTCCCTTCTACCACTGCTCTCGTGAACGAAGCGGGCGAGGAGCTCCTTGCCCGTGCCGCTCTCGGCTTCGATCAGCACATCCGCATCGCTCTCCGCTGCTGCCTGTCCACGCGCCATTGCGAGTTGCAGTGCGCGCGAACGTCCAACGATGCCGGATACCTCGGTGCGCTCATCACGTCCCGCCGGGCGGCGCTCGTGGATGATCCGCTTCGCTACACTGAGGAGGTGGTCAAAAGCGACGGGCTTCGTCAGGTAATCCACCGCTCCTCCCTGCATCGCGCGCACAGCCTCGGGCACCGAGCCATGCGCCGTCAGGAAAAGAATCGCTGTATTCGGCGCGGCCTCGCGGACCGCCTCCATCACCTCGAACCCATTCCCGTCCGGCATCTGCACATCGCATAGAACAAGGGCAAAAGCGCGGCGTTGAAGCCACGCCCGCGCCTCACCTACCCCTGAGGCGGTTTCGGCATGCCATCCCTGGTGCTCAAAGTGCACACGCAGCGCGAGCCGAAGCCCCGGCTCGTCGTCGGTAATCAATACGGAAGGTACGGCTTCGGACATCATGCTTGAGATAGCTCCAGAGTGAAAGTGCTGCCATACCCAGGACGGCTGGTAACGTGCAGCGCGCCGCCCTGCTGCCTGACCAGGCGCTCGCATACAGCGAGCCCCAAACCAGGTGTCACGCCCGACCCGCTGAACCCTGCTTCGAACAATCGCGCCAGGTGCTGTTGCGCGATGCCGCACCCGGTGTCAATCACTGCAATTCGCGCCGACGCATCCGCGCCGGGGGCAGCGGAACACACCACCCGCACCAGACCTCCTGCAGGCGTATGCCGTAGTGCATTCGAACAAAGATTCAGCAGGATCTGCTGGAGCGCGCTCTTGTTGGTTCGGCACCAGATCTCGTCCCCTTCCACCTGCAGCCGCAGGTCGACCCCCGCCTGCCTCGCCATCGGCTGCAGAAAACTAACCGAGAGCTCCGCCTCGTCCGCCACGTTAACTGCTTCTAAGGCAATCGGGGCGCCACCATGCAGGGTCAGTACATTGTTCACTGTCCCCGCGAGTGAGCGGATCCCCGCTCTCAGGTGCGAGATCCACTCCTCGGCTCGTTCAGGCCCCTCTTCGATCAGACCCGCGAACAGTTCCAGGCTCGCCAACGGATTCCGGATCTCATGCGCAAGCAACGCAGCAACCTGCGCCAGCGCGACCGAGTCACGTGCTGCCTCCCGTTCCTGCTCCATACGCTTTTGCGCCGAGATGTCGCGCAGCATAATAACCGCCTGCGGCCCGCGTACCGGCCACCCCGCGTTCGCAAGCCGATCCACGCCACCAAGCGGAACCCTCCGCATCGCAACCCACCGCGTTCCCGACGGGCTCTCAATAGAGAACTCCTGCTCGGTCTCGTCTGCGATCTCATACCTCGCTGGCTCGAGTCCGATTGCGGACTGCAGCTTTTCCGGCGCTTGCCCCAGCGCACCCGAAAGACCGACCAGCCGCGCGGCTTCAGGATTTGCAAGCTGGACCTCTCCATCCGCATTCACGACCAGGACACCGCAAGGCATCGCTTCGACAATGCGCTCGAGTGTCTGCCCCATGCTCCGGTTTTCTGACTGGCTTCGGCTGAGCGCCTGGTTGCGCTCCGAAAGCGCCTGCGTCAGCTCTGCAACCTCGCCCTGCAGCTCCCGATAGGAAAGCTCCAGACGAGCGGAAGCCGAGATGAAGTCAGAGAAAGCTTCGGCGAGCTCCTCCCCTGCGATCGCAGGCGGATGAACCTGTATGTGAGTTTGATGAGAACTAGGCAACATTCGCCTAGTAGAAGTGCACGGGGAGGGCCAGTCCAACCTCCTCTACACCCCAAGTTGTATAACCGGTGGTTTAGAAAACCAGGTGTTCCAGCAGAATTTCATCAGAGGATTCGGCATATAGGCTCGCACGCTCGATCACATTGCGCAGCTCACGCACATTCCCTGGCCATTGGTGCTCAACCAACGCCTGCCGCGCTTCTGGGTGCAGCCGCAGTCCAGGACAAAACCTCTCAATCAGGCTCTGAACAAGGCCGTCCAGGTCTTCCATGCGCTCCCTCATCGGCGGCATTTGGATCGGAAAGATCGCCAGCCTGTAATACAAGTCTTCGCGGAACTGATTCGCGCTCACCATCTTCTTCAAATGCGCATTCGTCGCAGCGACCACTCGGCAGTCCACCTTAAGCGTCTCTGTCCCGCCGATCCGCTGCACCTCACCCTGCTCCAGAAAGCGCAGAATCTTGCTTTGCAAAGGAACGGGCATCTCCCCGATTTCATCAAGGAACAGGGTTCCTCCATGAGCCGCATGAACCCGCCCGATGCGCGATTGAGCCGCACCCGTGAAGGCACCCTTGGTGTAGCCAAACAGCTCGGCCTCAAGCAGGGCCTCCGGTATAGCCGCGCAATTAATCACGACGAAAGGCTGCTTCTGTCGCGCACTTGTGTTGTGGATTCCGCGCGCAAGCAGGTCCTTGCCTGTGCCGCTTTCTCCCTCGATCAACACGGTTGTGTCTCGCCGCGCCACCAGGCGGGCTGCCCGGTACACGGCCTGCATGGCCGGTCCAGTCCCAACCATCCCTTCCCAACCGTGCTGGTCTGCAGCAAAGACCCGCACACCCCCGGCTGGTGCCGAACGAGAGGATGATGGGAACAAGACCTTGTCGGCTCGAAGCAGGTGTGTGAGTTCTTGGCTTAACCCGGCCGGGCCATTGACGCCCGACTGCTTCTGAGCCACCTCCGCGCCTAGACTGATAATTTGCACCTGCGGGAACTGGCGTCGCACAAGGCGCTGAAACTCACCAACCTCAAGATCGGGCAGGTAGTCGGACACCAACATCAGGTCGCTGCTCTCTTCAAGCAGCAGCTCCAGCGCCTCCGCACCACCTCTGGCTTCACGGAGGGTCCACTGCATCGCTGGCAGGCGACTTTTCAGTTGTTCCCGGAGTTCAGGAGGACAAGCTACAACCAGAATCTTCAGGGTTGCCCCTGCGTGCTTTTGGGTCAGCTGTGGTTCGATCGCACCGGCGGCATAGCGACCGTGCATACCCGCAAAGTTGCCGGATGCGATCGGCGGCTTAAGCATGGCAGGAGAAGCAGAAGTAATCGTAAACTCAGCAAAAGACGACACTATGTGCTGAACCATACCGGGCCGCCAGCGTCCGCCAAATGACCCTTTGGTTGCATTGCTTGTGCGGCGGACTACTCATCGCTCACCATGTACCCCGTCCCGCGCACTGTACGAATGAGCTTCGGCACGCCCACAAGATCTATCTTGTCCCTCAAATACTTCAGGTAAACGTCGGCGACGTTGGTGGATGGTTCGCACGCCGCACCCCACACCTCCGTCAGCAGCACTGTTCGCGATACAGGCACGCGCGGAGTGCGCATCAGGTACTCCAGCAACCTGAACTCGCGTGGACTCAACTCGATCCTTCGCTCCCCGCGCATCACCGAGACCGCCTCTCGATCTAGCACCAGATCGCCGCATTGGCTGAATCGCTGCGGAAGGTCCATGCTGCGGCGCAGCAGGGCGCGGATGCGTGCCAGCAGTTCTTCATAGGAAAACGGCTTGTTCACGCAATCATCTGCGCCGGCTTCGAGCGCGGACACGATGCTCTCAGCACGCGCGCGCCCCGTCAGCACTAATACAGGAAACTTTGGAAGCCGCGGCCGAACCTCACGCAGCAGTTGAATCCCATCCATCACAGGGAGGCCCAGATCGAGAATCATCAATTCCACGCGCGTCTGCAAGCGTTCCAGCGCGTCCGCCCCGTTGTGGACAACCTCTACGTCAAAGCCATCCGCAGCCAGCATCCGGGACAGAAAGCGAGAGATCATCTCATCGTCTTCCACCAGCAGAATGCGACCACCGTTACGCCTGTTCCCGTGTTCCGATTCCAGCGCACTCCCGGGCCCCTGATTCAACTGCTCTACTGCCAACTCAACCCCCGGCGAAAGATACTCAGCGTACCGGCGAAGTCAGGTTAGCATAGCCACACCGTTTACCCCTGGAACACGGGCCGCTAACCCAGAAGACGTATACAAGCCGACCCCCGACCTGCGTATCCTTTCGTTGGATACCATCACTGTGATTCAACCCTTTGCTTATCGCAATCCCCGAGTAGACTTCTGCCTCCCCGTCGAGTTCCTTGTTGGTGAGACCGTATTGTTTGGCCACACCCGGAACGTCAGCGTCAAAGGCTTCCTGGTCGAGTTCGATAATCCAGTGCCAGTCGGAACCCTCGGAAGAATCCGATTTCGGATAGGCCGATGTTTGCTGGAACTGGACACCCGCGTCGCCCACTTACACGGACCCGTGGCTGGCATCGAGCTTGCATTCGCATCCGAGCACGAGAGGTTCGGCTTGGTGACCCTTCTTCAAATCATCACCAACAATCAGATCTCCGCGCCCCTCTGATCGATACTCCTCGCTTACTCCGCCGCGTGCCTCTTTGAAATCTGGGCAACCTCCTCCGCGTGCACCGCGGGCGAAGGTACCGGGGCCGCAGCCACGATGACCGTGATGCGCCGGTTCGATGGGTCCTCCGGATGACCCGGAACTCGCGGCAACTGGCTCGCAAAACCCCGAACCTGCTCGATCTGGTCCGTTCCGATTCCGTTACTCTGCATAATCCTCCGCGCCGCATTCGCGCGGTCTGCCGAAAGCTCCCAGTTGGTATAGCCCGAGCCCAGGTTATACGGCGTCGAATCCGTATGGCCTTCGATCGAAATCTTGTTCGGAATCTTTCCCATTTCGTGAGATATCACCGTCAGAAACTGCGCAAGTACAGGCGTCGGGTTGGCATTGCCCAATTCGAAAAACGTCCCGCCCTTCTGTTCCAGCAACTCGATGCGGAGCCCATCGGGTGACGCGCTGATCTCGACCTGTTTGCTCAACTCTGCGAAGCGCGGCAACTGGCGTGCCGCCTCCTGCAAACGCTGCTTCAGCTTACCCATCTCTTCCTGTGACATTGGGACAGAGCTGCCTGCGCCCTGGTTCGCACTGCCCTCGAGCTTCGACGTCCCCTTTGGATCCTGGAAGTACGCTGCCACCGACTGCTTCACAGCATCATTGCTGCTGATCAGCCACAGTACGATAAACAACGACATCATGGCTGTTACAAAATCCGCGTAAGCCACCTTCCAGGCCCCGCCATGGCTGCCTCCGTGCTGAACGCGCTTCCGCTTGATAATTATGATTGGCTCTTCCATGTCTCTTAGCTTCCTGCCTGTGGTTCCTTGTTCCGGCAGGCCTTCTCCACAGCAGCGAAATTCGGCCGCACGTGCTCCGGAATCGCCCTGCGCCCCATCTCCACTGCAAGAATCGGCGAAGTGCCCTTGAAGAAGGACATCAGCGTTACCCGCAACACGTGGTAATACGCGTGCTTCTCTTCAATACTCTTGGACATATTGGAAGCGAGCGGCCCAACCACCCCGTAACAGAGAAGAATTCCAAGAAACGTGCCAACCAGGGCTGACGCCACCTTGTGGCCCACCTCCGCCGGCGGCCCTCCGAGCGCCCCCATGGTCACCACGATCCCCAGCACCGCAGCTACAATCCCCAATCCCGGCAACGCATCAGCCATCGAAGTAAGTGCCTGTGTGGGCTGCATGGAGGTGTGGTGATGCACTTCCAGGTCAAGTTCCATCATCTGCTCCACATCAAACGGCTTCACTCCGCCGGTAACAGCCATCCGCATCGTGTCGCAGACGAATGCGGTCACGTGATGGTCCTTCAAAAAAGCCGGGTACTTCGAGAAAATCGCGCTCTTCTCGGGCTCCTCGATGTCGGCTTCCACTGCGACTAGGCCCTCCTTGCGCGCCTTGTTGAACACGTCAAACAGCATCTTAAGCGACTCAACGTAGCGCTGTTCGGAGATCCCACCTCCCTTGAAAACGCCCATCACGCCCCGACTGATTCCACTCAGCACATGCATCGGGTTCGCGGCCAGAACCGTTCCTAACCCCGCGCCCGCAATCGTCAAGAACTCCGCCGGCTGGATGAGCACGGGGAGCTTGCCTTTTTCCATAAGAAAGCCACCGAGCACCGAACCCATCACTACCAGAATCCCAATAATCGAAAACACGTAAGCCTCTCACCGACTGAATTCCTACAACTGCCCTATCGGCCTCCGCCCCCATATGTTTAGTTCTCCATCGCTCTTGTAGGAGGTCAACGCCTCCCTGGGCACTTGCGGCCGAATCTGCTGGAGATCACGGCCGGCGCAGCGGGAGAGCGAATAGGCCGGTCCGCCGCTTGTAGCCCGGGCCCAGTCCTATTCCGCCTTCAGCGCGCCATCTGGTGCGGCCGGCTCGCGAAAAGGGCACGCGCTGCCGATACGGTAGGAGTACGCCGGGCCGTTTCCCGCTTTACTGCAACTCGCTGAGACGATACCGTTCTAAGAAAGGTCTAAAAGGTTACCTGACGGATGAACCGAACCGACACACTGCGGCGGCGCCTGCTGTCGCTCCTGTCCCACTCTGCGCTTATTGCGGCAGCAGCACTTGCCGCCTCTCCCCTCACCGCCGCTGCGCAAAGCGACCATCCCACCGCTGTGCAGCAATTGCAGCTTTCGGCGTTCGGCGGCCTTTCGGGCGCGTACACGGGACTCAGCGGCGGCAAGAACCTGGCCGTAACCGCGGGCGCGGATCTTGCGCTTCCACCCACGGTCCACATCCGCCCGTCCCTTGAATTCCGCGGCAGCTTCCCCGTCGACAAGGGCAAGATCGACTCGCAGCGCTCTATACTCGGCGGCGTCCGGGCGGACTTCTTCCTGGGGCACCGCATTCGCCCGTATGCCGACTTCCTGCTCGGCCGCGGGCAGATGAACTACGGCAACGGATATTTCTTCCGCAACTTCGACTATGTCCGGACGACCACCTGGGTCTACTCCCCCGGAGCCGGCTTCGATTATCCACTCACCGACCACTTTCTGGTGAAGGTGGACGCGCAGTACCAACGTTGGGGTTCGGCTCCTGTAGACAGCGGAACCATCTACGCCAAGCAGGGAACCATCGGCCTTGTGTATATCATTGACTTCAATCGGCACGGCATTCACTAGGTTCTGCTTCAGCAGGAGGAACTCCCCTTTGCCTCCATCGTTTCGGCCCGTACGTTCACTCGGCCAGAGTTTGTTTGCGATTTGCCTCTCGGCGTTCTCCATCGTCTCCGTGGCTCCTGCACGCGCAGTCAGCCCCGAACTGCTTCCCGACGCGCCGGTTCCGGCGATGTCGGTGGACACCCCGGTGGCTCCGGAACCGGATGCCACTCTGGGCGAAGCTCCCGGCCTTTTGCCGGCCCCCGCGGTAAGCAGCTCGGCCGAGCCCGTCTTCTCTCCGCCTCCGCCCCCCGCTCCAGGGATGACCAGCCGCGAACGCGACCTGGCGTGCCAGTCCGGCCAGCTCCATGGCAAGCCGTGCCGCGCGAGCTGGGGACCCATCCTGTGGGAGTTTCTGGAGTCCACCGCGATGCAGGACGGCGGCAATATCGCGCTCGACAGCGAGACCCGCCACGATCTCCTCACCCGCCCTTTCTGGAGCACTTACGCTCAGTGCGTTCATCAATTTCGCTACCGGCAGTGGCGGGACGACGACAACTTTCTGGTCGACTACGTGGGCCATGGGATGCAGGGCGCTATCATCGCCAGTTCGTTTGAACAGCACAGTCCGACCGGCCGTGGTCGGGTGTATGTGAACAACGGCAACTACTGGCGCAACCGACTCAAGGCGATGGCGTGGATCACGGTATACGAGGTGCAGTGGAAGATCGGGCCCGCATCAGAAGCATCCATCGGCAACTCCGGCATAAACACGTACTTCACCCCACGCGTGAAGGGGCGCTCGACGAACGAGACCGGCTTCCAGGACTTTGTGGATACGCCCCTTGTGGGCTTCGGTTGGAATGTCGGCGAAGACGCAGTCGACCGCTTCATCATGCCGCACATCTGGTCGCATACTCACAACAAGTGGGCGCTCAGCGCGTACTCCGTGCTGACGCCCTGCAAGGCGGTCGCGAACATCCTGCGCTTCAAGCCGTTCTACTACCGTGACTTCGACCTGCCGCCCGTTCGCTAAGCAGATCGCGGCTAAGCAGTTCCCAGCTGGCCTGCCTACAGGTTGAAGAGTTCACGAAGGCGCTTGGTCTGGGCGCGGCTCACCGGGATCTCCGTCTTCCTGGGGTCGTCCATGCGGAGCTGGTAACTCGACTTGAACCAGGGCACCACCTCCCGAATGTGCTGGATGTTGACCACAAACGAGCGGTGGGCGCGCCAGAAGGTCTCCGGGTCCAGCTGCTCCATGAGTTCTTCCAGGGTCCGGCAATTCGACTGCCCTGCGATGGCGCCCGTGACGACCGAGATGGCGCCGCCCTCGATCGAGGCAAAGCAGATATCGCGCTGGTCGACCAGCAAAAGCCGGCTCTGAGCGCGCACGATCACCTTGCCGGTGTTCGGCTTGGCCGTGGCCTGCTGGGTTCGCGTCTCCACCAGGCGCAGCAGCGCGTCCAGACGGGCATCAGTGGTCGTCGGCTCGGCGGATTGCGCGGCTGCCTCGGCCCGCTGCGCAATCCTCGCCTGGATCTTGTCGACCGTCTTGAGCACGCGATCGCGGTCGAAGGGCTTCAGCAGATAGTCAACGGCGTTCACTTCAAAGGCTCGGACGGCGTACTGATCGAACGCGGTGGCAAAGACCACCTGGGGTAGATCGGCCTTGGCGTCGAGCAGCTTTTTGAGGACGGCGAAACCGTCCAGCCCGGGCATCTGCACGTCCAGGAAGACGACGTCGGGCTTGTGCCTTCGAATCAGCTCCACGGCTTCGATGCCGTTTGAGCCTTGCGCCAGCACTTCCACCTGCCCCGCAAACTCAAGCAGGTAGACGAGCTCCTGACGGGCCAGTGGTTCGTCGTCGATGATAAGGGCGGAAAGAGACACAGGACGCAGGGCGCACCGGCTTTGCTGAACCTTCAGTGCCGGG
The DNA here is from genome assembly GCA_963791875.1 of uncultured Acidobacteriaceae bacterium. Taxonomy (GTDB): domain Bacteria; phylum Acidobacteriota; class Terriglobia; order Terriglobales; family Acidobacteriaceae; genus Edaphobacter. The sequence goes on along the minus strand of CAWBUI010000007.1, from coordinate 142,155 downwards.
GAACGCACTTTGATTTTAGATGATGGGCCTGGGCGCTACACGTATGCCAATCGCGGAGACGCTAGTCGCTGTACGCGCGAAGCCGTGCGGGCGCGTGATCTTCCGCAACCGAGTGACCGCACTGCGCGCAATATTGGTCCGTGATCCGCACGCCACGGAAACACTGGCCGCACACCGGAGCCACCTGGAACTGGCACTGCGGGCAGAAGTGCACGCTCGCATCGAGTTCGGTCGTGCAGTTCGGGCAGCGCGTCAGGATCGGCTGCCGGAGCAGGAAGTACACGATCGCGCCGATGCCGCCAGGCATCACCAGCACCACCAGCATCCACAGCGCGGCCGACATGTTGCGGCGCCGCACGTCCCGCGAGACGTAGCCCACGAGCAGGATGTAGCTGGCCAGCGCCGTGCCCGTGGTGTAGCTGAAGATCAGGTGCATCGGCAGCGAGCCTGGTCGGCGGTGGGCGGGAGCCGGCCCGTGGTTCAGCAGGTACAGCACCCCCAGGAACACCACGGTAGCCACAATGATCGACCACATGGGGATCATGTTCAGGCTGTCGCCGCCGCGCGATCCGGAGCCGTCCCCCTGGGAGCCGTCGCCTTGCGACGATTGCGACCAGAAGCGAACTCTCGACCCTTGCGAGGTCTCTGGCATCAGCGTGCCTCGTCTTCCGAGCTGTGACGTGTGCGGCGCAGCCACACCGTGATCAGGACCGCCAGCGAGACCGGGACAAACCAGAGCAGGGCTACCAGCGCGTGGTTGTTCAGGTCGGCCGCCGCTATCGCAGCCACGTCCGCCTCCATCGCCTCCACAGCCTGGTATTGGTACATCCCGGTCCACACGGCAAGCACGCTCAAAGTAAGCAGGACGGCGCAAAGCAGCATCGGGGCCATCAGGCTGCGAACCCGGCTGCGGCGCTCCTGCAGAACGCGTGCCCGCTCACGAACAACCCGGTGGGTGCGGTTTACGACTGCACTCCGCGCACCCAACGACGCAGAACGCACCGCGTGCCGTGCGAAGCTGGCCTGTTCGTCCGTGCCAGTCTGAGCTTCGAGAACCGTGTTCATCCCGCCGCCTCCCCAGAGCTGCGGGTCGTGCGCAGGCGTTCGATCTCCGGCTTGAGTGCAGCCAAGCCGCGATACAGCCGCGACTTGACGGTAGATAAGGGCGCACGCGTGACGCTGGCAATCTCTTCCAGGGAAAGCTCTTCGTGGAAGCGCAGCACCAGGACCTCGCGGTAGTTCGGCTCGAGCTTCAGCAGCACCTCGGCGACCTCGGCGCGGTCTTCGCGCACCTGGAACTGGTCCAGCGGCGAGGGGCCGTCGGTCGCAATCTCAAAGGGGCGGCTGTCGTCGGTCGGGTCACTGAGCTCGTCGAGCGAGGACATGGTCCGCTTGCGCGAAAGATCGATGACCAGGTTGCGCGCTATCGTGAACAGCCAGGTGTCGAAACGCGCCTTGCCGTTGTACTGCGAGCCGCGCAGCAGCACCCGCATCCACGTCTCCTGGAACAGGTCTTCGGCGACCTCGCGCTTGCCCGTGAGAAATAGGAGATACCGCAGGAGGCGGTGCTGATAAAGCTCGATGAGCTGGTCGAGCAGTTCGGGATCCTGCCGCTTCAGCCCGTGCGCAATCGCTGCATTTTCCTGCTGAACCCGCTCGGCCTGGGCCGCCTGGTCTGCCGGGATCGCGAACGCCGCGCTGGTCATAGCGGTAGAGACGCGCGCCGCAGGGGAAAAGTCTCTGCCCGCTGCGCCGCTTTTGCCGATCGAAAGAAACGACATCGCAAGACCCTCACGGTGGGCGGCGGCGCTGGATCTCTGAATTGTGCCCCGGTGCTTGGATTGTAGCCTCGCCGTCTGCAATTCCGCACCAACTTTCGGCAGTAAACTGGAGAGATGGAAGTTCTCTACGGCCTCCATCCCGTTGAAGAGGCCGTACGCTCGGGTGCGGGGCGGCTGGAATCCGTGGTGCTGGCCCGCGACCGGCGCGACGAGCGGCTGGAGCGCCTGGCGGCCCTGTGCCGCACCGCCAACGTCCGGGTCAGCTTCGAATCCCGCGAACACCTTACCCGGCTCGCCCGCACGGACGCCCACCAGGGCGCCCTCGCCATGGTCCGCGGCCGCGAGTTCCTCGACATCGACGACCTGATCGCCGCAGCGGAGCGCCGCCGGACGGAAGACTCGACTGACCTGCTCTACGCCACAGCTTCTTTCTTGCGCTCGACGGCGTGGAAGATCCGCATAATCTCGGCGCACTCCTGCGCACAGCAGATGGCGCCGGTGTCGACGGCGTGGTACTCCCCGAGCGGCGCTCTGCCCCGGTCACAGCGACGGTGGCGAAGACTTCCGCCGGCGCCTCCGAACACGTGCGCATCGCCCGCGTAACCAACCTTGTCCGTTCGCTCGAGCAGATGAAGCAGGCCAACATCTGGGTACTCGGGCTGGACGAACGCGGCACCCCCGACTACTCCGACTTCGACTTCCGCACAGACTGCGTGCTTGTCCTGGGACGCGAGGGCGCCGGGCTGCACGACCTGGTCAAACGCACCTGCGATCACCTGCTGCGCATCCCGATGGCGGGCATGGTCTCCTCCTTGAACGTCTCAGTCGCCGGCGCGGTTGTGATGTATGAGGCAATGCGGCAGCGGCGCCAGCCGCCCGCGCCCAAACCGCCCGCACCCGCCAGGCCGCGCAAAGGTCTGGGCTCGTGACCTTGTTTGGCGCGCGGGCCGCCCACTCTGGCGGCGCATCTCGCACGTCTAACCATTGCGTTTCCACAATGCCCCTTCGTCCTCTCATCGTCTCCGCTCTGCTCGTGTTGCTCCCGGTCGGTGGCTGGTCCCAGCAGAGCGCCGCTCCCGTACCAGTATCCCCGCCCGCCTTCCAGATCCCGGCGGAGCAGGCTCCGCCCGCCGAGGTGCCCCCGCCCGGCGGCACCGTACTCTTCTCGCGTGAGGTGCCGTCGGAGGCTACGGCTCCGGCGGCCGACCCGCCGCCCCCCGCGGAGACATCCGCTACAGCTCAGCCCGATGTGACGCCCGGCAAGCCCGATGCCCTCGGTGTAAGCGATGCCGAGCGAAACGCCCTCACCTTCACCGCCTACAACCTCGACCTGCACCTCGCCCCCGCCACCCACCGACTCTCCGCCCGCGCCGGCGTGTCCGTCCGCAACGATGGAACGTCGCCGCTGACCCGGCTCGTCCTGCAGATCTCGTCCTCGCTGCGCTGGGATGGCCTCTCGATCGCCACACCCGGCGCGCCCCTCATTAGGCTGACCAGCATCTCGCGCAGGCTGGCGACCGATGTCGACCACACCGGCTGGGTGTCGGAGGCAGTCGCCACGTTGCCGTCGCCGCTTGCTCCCGGAGCCTCGCTACCGCTCGTCGCGAACTACTCCGGCGCGATCCCCCAGTCGGCGCAGCGGCTCGAACGTCTGGGCGCTCCGGCGGACCAGGCCGCCGCAGCCGATTGGGACGTAATCGCCGCGCCCGGCGCGAGCTCACCCGGCACCAGTATCGCCCTCCGCGGCTTTGGCGACGTTCTCTGGTACCCCGTCTCGGCCCCTGCAGTCTTCCTGGGAGACGGCGCGCGCCTCTTCGATCTCGCCGGCAACACCCGTCTGCGCGAACAGGGAGCAACGGTGAGCCTGCGCCTCGCCGTGGAGTTCGCCGGCGACGCGCCCGCGACAGCATTCTTCTGCGGCCGCCCGCAGACTCTGGTCGCCGTTCGCGACAATCCCGACGCCCCGATTGCGCAGGCCACCGGAGTCGCGACCGCCACCTTTGAACCCAGGCCGCTGGGCTTCCGCGTGCCGAGCCTGTTTCTCACCGACCACCCCTCCAGCCCGGCGGGAACAGCGGCGAACCCCGACCTGATCGCGGTCACAACCGAGCACTTTGACGCGCTCCCCTCCTACTCCGCGGCTGCCAGGCTGGTCGAGCCGATGCTGACGGACTGGCTCGGCCCTCACCCGCCTACCGCGCTTTCGCTGCTGGACATTCCCGGTCAGCCCTTCGAAGATGACGCCCTGCTGGTTCGCCCCGTCCGCCCGGACGCGGCCGTTGCGCTCGCGCCCTCCCTCGCCCACTCCCTGACGCACGCGTGGATCCGCTCAGCGCATCCCTGGATCGACGAAGGGCTCGCCCAGTTCATGACGCTGCTCTGGGCCGAGCGTACGCAGGGGCGCGCCGCCGTAATCGATCAGTTGCAGGACTCCGCGAGGACCATCGCGCTTGCCGAGCCCGAGAGTTCCGCCGATCGTGCCGCGGTCGCAAGCTCCGCAGCCCCCGAGACCACGTCCAGGCTGCCCAGCACCTCCTCCTCGTCCAGTGTTCCCGCCGGCGCAGGGCAGGGAAGCCCAGTGGATTTCCCGCAACCAAACGGCCAGCCGCTGGTCGCGGCATCGTCCGACGTCTTCTTTCGCACTAAGGCCGCGGCGGTCTGGTGGATGCTTCATCAACTAGTCGGCGATGACGTCCTGAAGCAGGCGCTTAAGGCCTATCGTCAGGATCCCAAAGCCGACGCCGACCCCGCCGGGCTTGAGCATCTTCTGGAGCGTATCGCACACCAGGATCTCCGCTGGTTCTTCGACGACTGGGTCTATCACGATCGCGGGCTGCCTGACCTCACCGTCGTGAACGTGACGCCGCGGCAGCTCGAAGGGACGGCCCACTCCGGAGGCTGGCTGGTCTCCGTCGAGGTTCGGAACGACGGAGACTGCGTCGCAGATGTGCCGGTAACGGTGCGCAGCAGCGGCGGAGCGAAGGGTGCAGGAGTCGCGGCCGAGACCCAGCGGCTGCGCATACCGGGACATGCCACGGTGAGCCGCCGCATCGTCTTCCCCGTGCCGCCGGCCGAGGTTCAGGTGAACGACGGGACGACGCCCGAGACCCGGGTTTCGGTGCACACGGAACACGTCAGCCCCGCGGCCCCGTAATCCTTTCCTGGTTACCGGAGCTTTATCCGTGTGCGGCGGTAAACCCTTTCGTAGCTCCATCGGGGGATGGTTCCGCGCGGCCCGGGCTTCCATACTCAAACGTAATCGAAGCCTCGGAAGTCCCTTCAGGAAACAGGCCGAGTGCCTCGATCCCACGGACTATACCGGCACAGAACCGCAGGGCGGACCCACCGCCCCGCCACTAACTCCCAAGGGTTGAGCGCATGCTCCTACAGTTTCCGCGACAAACCGCACGCAGGGAGCAGCCCGTCGTCAAAGCCAGGCCTGTACTCCTGCTCATGGTCTACCAGTGTGTGCCGGGATCCGGTCCTGGGGCCTGCTCCGGCTGGATGCGGGTGCTCGAAGCAGCGCGGGAGTTCGAAGTTCACGCAATTGTGAGCGAACCCTCCCTGGCCGCGATTGAGCGCGCTCGCGAGACGACCCTGATTCCTGCCGGCATCCGCTTCCACACGCCCGCACCCGACCGCATGTACCGGCTGCTCGCTCGGATTGCCGGGGGAAATGACAGGCACCCGCTTGTCTACCGCCAATGGCAGCGACTCGCGTACAGCCTGGCGCAGGAGCTGCACCGCACCCACAGCTTCTCCCTCGTGCACCAGGTGAACCTGGACGGCATCGTCGAGCCGGGATATGCGTGGCGCCTGGGCATCCCCTTTATTTTGGGCCCCGCCCGCGGCACGGAGCGTGTGCCGGCCAACTTTCTGGCTGGCCTGCCATTTTCGGAACAGATCGCCCAGCGGACGCGCGAACTTGGGCTGAAGCTCGCCTTACGAAGGCGGAGCGTGCGCCAGGCGTCCCGCCGGTCCACCGTCGTGCTTGCCTCGAACACCTCCGCCCGCATGGACTTTGAACGCCTCTTCCGTCGTCCTGTCGAGGTGCTCGCAGAAACGGCGCTTTGCTCCATACGCCGGCCCGAAACGGCGCGGTTCCGCGGCCCCGGGCCACTGCATCTGCTGTGGGCTGGCGAGTTCCGCGAGCCCAGCAGCCTGCCGCTTCTGCTGGAAGCGGTGGCGAACCTTGGGCACGATGTGGACTACCGGCTGCACATCCTCGGCGCAGGCCCGCTCGAAGCCGAGTGCCGAACCCTCGCCACCGAGATGGGCGTGCGCCGCCGCTGCACCTTCCTGGGGGATCTCGGCGCTGCCGGCCTCGCGGAGCAACTCGAGTGGGCGCATCTCCTCGTCTCCACCAACCTGCGCGAGAGCTCCTGCAGGTCAATCGTGGAGGCGCTCGGCCATGGTGTGCCGGTGATGTGCTTCGATCAGCACTCGGCCGGTGACATCGTCACCCCGGCGTGCGGGATCAAGATTCCCCTGAGCCGCCCGGGCCACGTCGTCGCTGCAATGGCTAACGCGCTGCGTTCGCTTGCCGCGGATCGCACGCCCCTCCTGCACCTCTCCGCCGGCGCCTGCGACCGCGCCCACAACTACCTTTGGTCGGAGAACTCGGCACGTATGCTGGCCATCTACCGCGGTCTTGTTCTGGCCTCGCCCATGGCCAGCATTCGTCGGCGCGAGCCGCAGCACCCCGCCTCAAAGACGTCCTAAGAGCAGCGCCCTCATTCAGAACGGGTCGCTCAACTCGCCGCTCTCGCCCGCCCAAAGTCGGGCTCCGGACGCGGCTCAAGCCGCAAATTGCGTACTCTCGCCGCCGGCACCGGCAGCGCCATCGGGGTCGCCGCCGGGATAGCCCGGTGCGCGCAGTCGAGCACCACCTCACGAAAGATCTTGGTCGCCAGCCGCTCATTGCCTTCGAGCGCCGCCAGTCCAAGCTGAAGCTGCGGCAGCGGCTCCGCGAACGGAAGAAAGACCACCCCCGGAAAGCTGCACGCCGCCATCGATGCGGTTGCAATCGCAATGCCTTCCCCCGCCGCCGCGTATGCGAACTGGACGGAGCAGGAGTGGGGCGACTCAACAATCCGCGGCGACACACCGAACGGCGCAAGCAGGCTGTGCAGAAACGGCTGGTGAAAGCGGCAGTCCTTCAGACGCGACGCAATCACGCTGTGCTCCCGCAGATCGTTGACGGAGACCGCCTGCCGGCTCGCAAGCGGGCTTTCGCGCGACACAACCGCGACCAGCGACTCGCGGCAGATCGGATCGAAGCGGACGCCGGGGAGGGGAAGTGCGCCAACCATCAGCAGAGCATCGACCTTACCCTCGGCAAGGTGCGCCATCTGCTGCTCCGTCGTCAGCTCCGAGACCTCGAGCTCGAAGTCGGGATGGTCCGATGTCAGCGTGCGAATCACCCGCGGCAGCAACACAAACTGGCCCACAGGCCCGCAGGAGACGCGCAGATGCAGGCGTTTGTGCAGCCCGCCAAGGCACTCGCGTGCCGCGTCTACGGTGTCCACGATCCTCTGCGCGTACTCGCGGAAGGCGAAACCCGCATCCGTAAGCCGCACCTGCTGACGATCGCGCTCAAACAGCCTGACCCCGAAGGCCTCCTCCAGTGACTTGATCTGAAAGGAGATTGTCGGCTGACTCATGTAGAGGGCGCGGGCCGTCTTCCCGTAGTGCAGCAGGTCCGAGAGGGTGAGAAAACACTGCAGCTGCCGAATCCGAAAGTCCAAGAGAGGCCTCGATCCAAAGCTGGCGCAACGGGTGCGCGGGACAGATCAAAGACGAGTGCAAGGCTGCGAATCTGCTGGGGCTTCTGCCGGTATCGGCGGCCAATCAGTTGTGGGGATCTCTATCAATTGTTCACATTTCTGAACATATTTGTCAACGCCTGTCGCCGCCCGCCCCCGCGAGCCTGATTCAATTTCTCTATCAGATGCCACAATCTTTCGATTGGACGGCCCCTGCCGTCGGCTCTACTCTTGTCCTACCTGATCCCGAAAACCAAGATCTTTCCTCGCGTGTTCCCCACGTGCTTTCGCCGCTTTTCTCGTACGCAGAGAACCGCACGAACGACAACCTGCACCACGGACTCCCATCCCTGAGGTCTCCCATCGATGCGTTTTCGCTCTCGTCTCGCCCTGTCGTTCGCCCTTCTTTTTGCCCTCCTCTCCCTTCCTGCACTGGCCCAGCAGACCGGCGTGTCCGGCGTCATCACGGATCAGCAGGGTGGTCTCATCCCGGGTGTGGCGGTCGAAGTAAAGCAGAGCGGGGGCGCTTCGTTCCACGCGACCACAAATAGCCAGGGCGCGTACGTCATCCCCAATCTGAATGCGGCGGAGTACACCGTACGAGCGTCTTCCTCCGGCTTCGCCACTGTAGAAAAGAAGTTCCTTCTGCTCGTCGGTCAGCTCGCTACGATCGACATAGCGCTTCCACTCGCCAGCGTCTCCACCACCACCATCGTCGAAGCCAGCGACCAACTCGCCATCGACACCACTTCTTCGGCAGTAGCGGGAAACATCACGCCGGTCGAGGTACAGGACATCCCCGTCAACGGCCGCAACTACGTGGAGCTATCGGCCCTGGTGCCCGGTGTAAAGGCGAACTCCTTCGGCAACACGCCCGCCGCATCGGGGCAATCGACCAACGGCGGCGATGCGGAGACGGGCAAATTCCAGATCACCCTCGACGGCTTGCAGCTCTCGCAGGATTCCGTCGGCTCCTCCTTCGGCCAGCCCAAGGTGTCACAGGACGCGATCAGCCAGTTTCAGATCATCACCGACCGCTTCGACGCCACCTCCGGCCGGTCTGCGGGTATCTATGTAAACGTCCAGACCAAGACCGGCACAAATCAGATCCACGGCGGCGCGTTCGGCTACTTCCGCAACTCGTTCTTCAATTCGTCCGACACCATCCTCAAGAAGAACGGCGCGGCGAACACACGACCCGACTTCTCCGACCAGCAGTACGGCGGCACCTTTGGCGGCGCCATTCGCAAGGACAAGCTCTGGTACTTCGCGTCGTTCGAAGCCGAGCACCAGCCCAATACCGCGACCATCACGCCCTACATCACCGCGGGTACCAACAACGGCGTCTTCACCCACCCCGCACTGGTGACCAACTACGTGTACATGGGCAGGATCGACTACCAGCGCAACGAGAAGAATCATTTTTTCGTGCGTGGCGATGACTTCAAAGCCAATCAAAGCTTCGTAGCCGGTGCCGATCCCAGCCAGTCCTACTCCTCCGCCGTCTCGAGCTCCGGCTACACAGCCGATTGGAACCGCAGCATCAACGATCACCTGATCAACGACATCCACGCCGGCTTCCACTTCTTTCAGTTCCAGAACCTGCCCTTCTTCGCCACAGGATCGATCCAGATCATCTTGCCCTCCGCAACCGTGGGTGAGCCGTACAACGAGCCCGAAATCTTCAGCCAGTACACCCAGCAATATCGCGACGACCTCTTCTGGATCAAAGGCAAGCACAACCTGAAACTCGGCGGCGAATACCTGCACACCCTCCACGGCGGGCAGTTCCCGCAGTACCTCCGCGGCGGCCTCACCTGCACCAGCTCGCAGGCCTCCTCGCCCGCGCTCTACGCGCAGTTCTTCCCCAAGGGAACGCTCGATCCCACCACTTGGAACTACAGCGCCCTGGAAAGCTATTGCACCTCCCAGACCTACACCCAGGCCTTTGGCCAGTACGACATCAACATCGGCCGCAACATCATCGGGTTCTGGGCGCAGGATGACTGGAAGATCCTCCCGCGCCTGACCCTGAACCTCGGTCTGCGCTACGACAACGACCTCGGCGCCTACAACACCGCCTACGTCCCCACCCCGGGCCTGCTCACGCCGAACACCAATCCCAACGCCAACTTCGGCCCGCGCCTGGGCTTCTCCTACGACCCCTTCGGCACCGGCAAGACCTCCATCCGCGGCGGCGCCGGCCTGTACTACGCCGACCAGGTAGCCAACCCGATCATCGACGAAGAGCTGTACTCCAGCACCGCGCGCGCCCTCCAGGCAACGACCTCTGGGAGCGCAACGGCACCTGTAACACTGCCCACACCCTTCGCGGGACAGAATCCGTCTTCCAATCCCAACGGCTACGTCAACACCCCCCAGCCCGTCGCGCGCGGTTCGAAGACACCCTACTCCCTGCAGGTCTCCTTCGGCGCAGCCCGTCAGCTCAGCGCCAAAACCACCATGACCGCCGACTTCGTCCACATGCGCGTGTACGACGACTTCATCCTGCTCGGCGCAAACCTCCTCGTCGACCCCACCAACGCCGAGCGCAACCTCACCCCGACCACCGCCATCAACGCCGCAAACTACGCATCCCGCGTCTGCGGCAACGGCGACATCACGCTCGACACCGTAACCAACCTCGCCACCGGCGCGCCCAAGAACGGCGTCGTCAACGCAAGCCCCGCACTGCAGGTCTGCAACAACCTCTTCGGGGCGGGCACCCGCACCTTCACCACATACCCTGGCGCAGGCGTCATCGCCGACGCCCTGCAGGTCGGCCTCAAGCACACGCTCACCCATGGATTCACCGGCGCGCTCGCCTACACCTGGGGCCGCACCAAGAACTCTACCGGCGGCCAGTTCTCCTATCCCAACAAACCCTTCCGCTCCGGCATTCAGCAGGAGTGGGCGAACGGCACCGACGACCAGCGGCACACCCTCACCGTCAATGGCGACTACCAGCTCGAAGTGGGGCCTCTCCCTCTCCGGCCTCTACCACTTCGGCTCCGGACTCGCCTTCGCCACCACCTCCGGCTCAACCGTGAACGGCTACGTCGGCAGCACCCGCACCTTTGGCGCCGGCGTCACCCCCATCGCCCCGGGAGCAACCTGCCCCGCCGCGCCCTGCACCACCGTCTACGCGCCCATCTCCAAGGTCTCCTACGACGCCGGCTACGGCTACTACGTCATCCAGCGCGACGCCTTCCGCGGCACGGACTACAACCGCGTCGACACGCGCCTGCAGAAGACCTTCAAGGTTGCAGAACGCTATCGCGCAATCGTCGCGGTAGAAGCCTTCAACCTCTTCAACCATTCCAACTACGGCAACTTCGCCACCGTCGCAACCAGCGCGCCTACACTGGCCAGCGGCGCGGTGAACTCGAACGCCTACGGACGCCCCACGGCTTCTTCCGGCAATCCCTTCGAATACCAGGCGCGCTCTCTGCAGTTCATCGGCCGCTTCTCGTTCTAACCTCGGGAGCGTCGCGTGTCCGACCAGTTATCCATCCACACACCGGCAGCGCAGTGCACCTCGACGGCACTGCGCTGTGCCATTCTGAAGCGGTACAGTCGAGAGCCATACCAGGAGATATGAACTTGATGCGCGTGTCCGTATCCGTCGCTTTACTTGTCGCCGTCTCCTCTTCCGCCTTCGCCCAAAGAGCTTCTTCAGCAACCGCATCCGCCGCGACACCGCCCGGCAAAACCACCCTCATCACCGTCTCCGAAGCCACCGACTCCCAGGTCACCGTCTCCCCCGATCACAGCACCATCCTGATCGACATCCAGGGCCAGCTCTACTCCCTCCCGATGGCGGGCGGCGAAGCCCGGCAGCTCACCGAAATCTACGACGAGGCCTCGCACCCCGACTGGTCCACCAGGGCGCCCCTCGTCGCCTTCCAGTCCTACGCCGGCGGCACCTTCCACATCTGGACCATGCACCCCGACGGCACCGCCAAAAAGCAGATCACCAGCGGCCACGGCGACGACCGCGAGCCCCGCTTCTCGCCCGACGGCAAGACCCTCGCCTTCTCCTCCGACCGCGCCTTCAAAGGCTCCTATGACATCTGGACCGTCGATCTCGCGTCCGGCGCGCTCAAGCAGGTCACCTCCTCCGAGCTCGACGAGTTCGAGCCCAACTGGTCGCCCGATGGCTCCGCGCTCGTCTTCGCCAGCGGCACCGGCCTCGCGTCCAAATCCATCGAGCGCATCGATCTCGCGTCCGGCAAACAAACCACCGTCGCCTCACTGGACCCCACCCAGGGCAGACTCGAATCCCCCAGCTTCGCCCCCGACGGCAAGCTCTCCTACATCCAGTTCTCAGGCGCCGGCATGTTCCTCGCGAACGCCCACCTCGTGATCACATCGCCCGGCTCCACCACCCCCGTCTATACCGGCAAAGCCAACGACGCCTACCCCTTCCCCGCCGTCTGGCTCTCGCCCACGGAGCTCGTTTACACCGGCAGCGGCCACATCTATAAGACCGACCTCAGCGCCAGATCCGAGACCGTCGTTCCATTCACCGCCACCTTCAAGTCCGTCCGCCCGCAGTTCACGCACAAAGCCTACAACTTCGATTCGGCCGCCCCGCACCCGGTCAAGGGCATCTGGGAGCCCACCCTCTCCCCCGACGGCAAGCAGGTCGCCTTCATCGCCCTCAACCAGCTCTACCTCATGCCCCTCGGGGGCAAGCCCGTCGCGCTCACGCACGATACCTTCTACAAGGAAGGCCCCGCTTGGTCGCCCGACGGCTCCGCGCTCGCCTACGTCTCGGACAAAGACGGCGTCGAAAACGTCTACATCCACACGCTCGCCTCCACCTCCGACACCGCCGACAAGCGAATTTCCCCCGCCGACGAAGCCCAGATCTTCCCCGCCTGGTCACCCGACGGCAAGCTCATCGCGTGCCAGGACCACACCGGCGCCACCGTCCTCATCAACGTCGCCACCGGAGCCATCAAGCCTCTCGCGCCCTCCACCTTCTTTCCCGGCCGCCCCGCCTTCTCGCCTAACGGCAAGACCGTCGCCATCGCCACCATCAACCCCTATACCAAACGCTTTCGCGAAGGCACTAGCTCCATCCTCGCGGTCGACGTCGCAACCGGCAATAAAAAGTTCTTCTCCCCCGCGCCCTACAAGTCGGTCACCACGCGCTCCGTCGACGGCCCCAACTACGCCCCCAATGGCAAGGAGATTGTCCTCGTCATGGAAGACGTCCTCTACACCATGCCCGTCGACGCCGACGGCAAACCCTCCGGCCCCGCCGTAAAACTTGGCGACGAGACCGCCGACGCGCCCACCTGGTCCGGCGACTCCGCCAAAATCCTCTACCTCAACAACGGCCGCCTCCGCCTCATCGACCGCGCCACAAAGGCCGTCACCGCCGTCGCCGTCGATCTAACCTGGAGCGCCGCCAGGCCGTCGCAGAAGCTGCTCCTTCACGCCGGCCACTTCTGGAAAGGCACTGGCCCCGACGAACAATCCGACGTCGACATCCTCATCACCGACAACCGCATCACCTCCGTCTCTCCCCACTCCGCCACGCCGCCCGCAGGCGTCACCCGTACCGTCGAAGCCGGCAGCCTCACCGTCATCCCCGGCCTCGTCGAAAGCCACGCCCACAACGACTCCGACAACTCCATCTACTACGGCGACCGCGAAGGCCGCCTGTGGCTCGCCTACGGCATCACCCAGGTCCGCGGCATCGCCGATAACGCCTACCGCGCCCTCGCTCACCGGGAGGCCTACCTCTCCGGCGCCGCAGTCGGCCCGCGTCTCTTCACCACCGGCGAAGCCGTCGACGGCGAGCGCGTCTACTACCCCATGATGATTCCCACCACGTCGGAGGAGCAGCTCCACCGCGAGTTCGAACGCCTCAAAGCCCTCGACTTCGACTTCATCAAGCTCTACGTCCGCCTCCCCTTCACCCAGGCCAAGGAAGGCATCGACTTCGCTCACGCCATGGGTGTCGAAACCGCCTCGCACTACCTCATCCCCGCGGTCGAAATCGGCGAAGACGGCATGTCCCACGTCTCCGCCACCGAACGCACCGGCTGGGCCTACCAGCGCTCCTACACCGGCGTCTCCTACGAGGACGCTGTCGACCTCATGTCCAGGTCCGGCATGTGGACCATCTCCACCACCTTCTCCCAGGCGCAGTACAAGGAGTACCCCGAGATGGCCACCGACCCCCGCCGCGCCATCTCCCCGCCATGGGAGAACACCCGCCTGAAGACCGCACTCTCCACCGCGCAATCCACAGACACCACCGTCGCCTACGACAACCTCAAGGAAGAAGAATCAGTCGTCGCGAAGGTCCTCAAGAACGGCGGCACCATCCTTGCCGGCACCGACTCGCCGCTCGATCTCCCCGCCACCAGCCTGCACCTCAACCTCCGCGCCCAGGTCAAGTACGGCCTCGCCCCGTGGCAGGCGCTCGAAACCGCAACCAGCATGCCCGCCCGCGCCCTCGGCCTCTCCAAAGACCTCGGCACCCTCGAACCCGGCAAGCTCGCCGACCTCATCCTCGTCTCCGGCGACCCGCTCAAAAATATCAACGACGCCGCCGCCGTCCAATGCGTCATGACTAACGGCGTCCTGCGCTCCGTAGGCTCCAGTCATGGCCCCCTTCGTCAAAGGCGACACCACCGGCAACTCCGTCTGCGCGGCGCGCTAGTCGTAGCCCTCGTATTCGCCGGGTCAACCTTGCACCGGGCCAATGCAACTCTGCGCAACTGACTTTCACGGTACAGACGTCCCCCGCGGCGTTAGCTCCACCCGCCGTATAAGCTTGTACGCAATGCGCATCGCTTCCGTCGGAACGGCTCTCCCTCCCCATCGCTTCTCTCAGGCCCAGGTTTCGGAGGTGCTGCTGAGCCGCTGGCAGGATCGTCTGCCCGAACCCCGCCTGCTCACCCGCCTCTTCGCCAACTGCGGTGTCCAGTCGCGCTACTTCGTCTTTCCCCTGGAGCACTACCCAGAGCTTCGCGGCTTCGGCGCAAACAACAACGCCTGGATCGACGCCGCCGTCGAACTCGGTGAAACCGCCATTTCGCAGGCGCTCACTCCCCTTGGCCTCACGCCCGCCGATGTCTCCGCGTTTTTCTTCGCCTCCGTCACCGGCATCGCCAGCCCCACCATCGACGCGCGCCTCATCAACCGCATGCCGTTTCCGCCGAGCGTCAAGCGCACCCCCATCTTCGGCCTCGGCTGCGTCGCCGGAGCCGCCGGCATCGCCCGCGCGGCCGACTACGTCCGCGCCTTCCCCAACCAGATCGCCATCCTCCTGTCCGTCGAACTCTGCTCGCTCACCTGGCAGGATGACGACCTCTCCGTCGCGAACCTGATCTCCTGCGGCCTCTTCGGCGACGGCGCAGCCGCCGTGGTCATCGCTGGGGCCGACGTAACACTCCCCGCCAGCACGCTCCCCGCCGGCCCGCGCGTCCTCGCCACCCGCTCCACCTTTTACCGCGACACCGAGCAGGTCATGGGCTGGGCGATCGGCGATACCGGATTCACCATCATCCTCTCGCCGGAGGTCCCCAAAGTCGTCCTCGAAAATCTGCGCGGCGACGCGGACGCCTTCCTCACGGAAAACAACCTCACCCTCAACGACATCTCCTCCTGGATCTGCCACTCCGGCGGCCCCAAGGTCCTCGAAGCCGTGCAGTCCGCCCTCGACCTCCCGAAGGATGCCCTGGCGCTCTCCTGGAAGAGCCTCAGCGAAGTAGGCAATCTTTCCGCCGCATCCGTCCTTATGGTCCTCGGCGAGACGCTCGCCGATCACCGCGGCGCGCCCGGCAGTTACAGCATCCTCGCCGCCATGGGTCCGGGCTTCTGCCTGGAGCTTGTTCTGCTGCAGTGGTAGCACCTGCAACCCACCAGTGATACAACTGTGACCAACCTCAACGAGGCAAGGAGTGGCGGCAGCCCTACGTCACACGCCGTCACGCCGCCAATAGCCCAAGGACCCTCCACCATGGACGACGTCGCAACCCGCTGCATCGACCTCATCGCGCAATCGAAGAACATCCCGGCCTCAGCCATCACCCTCGACAGCAAATTCGACGAGCTCGGCGTCGACTCGCTCGACAAGATCAACCTCAGCTTCGCCGTCGAAGAAGAGTACGGCATCGAGATCCCCGACGACAGCCTGAACTCCCTCCACACCGTCGCCGACGTCGTCAACGGAGTCGAACGCCTCCGCGCCGCCAAAGCAGCAACCGGAGCAGCACCCGAACCCGCAACCTCCTGAGCGCAGGGAAGGGAATCCACGTGAACCGCGTCGTCGTCACCGGGCTGGGATGCGTCACGCCAATCGGCCACACCGTAGCGGACTTCCGCGAAGCACTCTTCGCCGGACATACCGGCATCGGCGAGCTTGACCCCGCATTCCCCGGTGCCCTCTCCCCAGACCCCGGGCTCAAGTTCCACACCCTCGCCCGCGTCACCGGCTTTCGCCCAGCAGACCACCTCGCCTCGGGCGTCCTCACAGTCGCCGGCCCCGGTGCCCAGTTCGCGATCGTTGCCGCTCGGCAGGCAGCCGCGGAGAGCGGTCTTCTCCAGCACCACCCGCCGGACACCATAGCCATCATCACCGGCTGCTCCTGCGGCGGCCGCGACGCTGACGAGGACGCCGCCCGGCACCTCTACACCCGCAACGCCCGTGTGCCACCCACCGTCATCCTCCGCACCATGGCCAACTCCGGCGCTAGCAACATCGCCATCGACCTCGGAATCGGCGGCCCCGTCCTCAACCTCTCCACCGCCTGCGCCTCCGGAACCCACGCGCTCGGCATGGCCTTCCACATGGTGCGCTCGGGCATGGCCCCCGCTGCCATCGCAGGCGGGTACGAGGCGCCACTCACCTTCGCCTTTCTCCGCGCGTGGGATTCCATGCGCGTCGTCTCCCCCACACGCTGCCGGCCCTTCTCCGCCGATCGCGACGGCATGACCCTCGGGGAAGGCGCAGCCATGCTCGTCCTCGAAACCCTCGACGCCGCCCGCGCCCGCAACGCCCGCATCTACGCAGAGGTCGTCGGCTTCGGCATGTCCGCGGACGCACACCACATCACCCAGCCGCACGCCGAAGGCGCTGCCTCCGCCATGCGCCGCGCTCTCGAAGACGCTGCCACATCCGGTATCGAGAACGCTGCAGCCCGCGTCGGCTACATCAACGCCCACGGCACCGGCACACCCACCAACGACTCCGTCGAAGCCGCAGCCGTCCACCTCGCGCTCGGCGAACTCGCCCCCCACATCCCTCTCTCCGCCACCAAGTCCCTCCACGGGCACTCCATCGGCGCCGTCGGCGCGATCGAAGCGCTGGCCTCCGTCCTCGCCCTGGACGCCGGATCCCTCCCCCACACCGCCGACGTCCACCAGATCGACCCCAGCCTCAACCTCGACATCATCACCTCCGAGCCGCGCGCCATGCTCCCCGGCAAAGACCTCGCCCTCTCGAACTCCCTCGCCTTCGGCGGCCTCAACGCGGTCGTCGCCTTACGCCGCTACGCAGGCTGAGCGCGATACCATACCCCAAGTGACCGCGCCGCCCATCTCCATCCTCATCCTCACCCGCAACGAAGAGCAGGACCTACCCGCCGCACTCGCCTCCGTCCTCTGGTCCGACGACATCCACGTCTTCGACTCGCAATCCACCGACCGTACGCAGGAGATCGCCCGCACCGCCGGCGCCCACGTCACCGAACGCCCCTTCGACAACTGGGCCGCCCACCAGAACTGGGGCCTCGCCCACATCCCCTTCCGCTACCCCTGGGTCCTCTACATCGACGCCGACGAAGTCGTCACCCCCGACCTCCGCGCCTCGGCGACCACCGCCGTCCGGAACCCCGGCCCAAACGTAGCCTTCCGCGTCCAGCGCCGGGACTTCTTCCAGGGCACCTGGCTCAAACACGTCCAAACCTCACCCTTCTACATACGCCTTTTCCGTCCCGACAAGATGCGCTACGAGCGCCTCGTCAACCCGCTCTCCATCCCCGCCGGCCCCGTCGGGGAACTCACCGGCTTCCTAGACCACTTCCCCTTCAGCAAGGGCGTCGGCTACTGGCTCGACCGCCACAACAAGTACGCCACCTTCGAAGCCGAACAGATCCTCGCCAACCGCCGGGCGAACGCAGCTCAGGGCAACCGCGACTTCAGCCTCACCGCCGCCTTCACCGAGCGCGACTTCCACCGCCGCCGCTTCCACCAGAAGGAACTCTTCTACCGCCTCCCCGCCCGGCCCCTCATCAAGTTCCTGGTCCTCTACATCGCCAAAGGCGGCTTCCTCGACGGCCGCGCCGGCCTCCGATACTCCATCCTGCAGTCCATCTACGAATATATGATCGTCCTGAAAACCGCCGAACTCCAAACGCAGGAACTCAATACAAAAGCATTGTCATCCTGAGCGGAGCGAAGGACCTGCTCTTCCACTCCGCACTAGGATCCCACTCAATAAGGCCACTTCCACCCCGTGATCTCGGGCCGATCCAGTCCATTCTCGTGCGCGTAATTGATACTGTCGATGATCTCTTTCTTCAACCACTCCTTCGTATGCGCCGCCGTAGCCTGCAGCCGAGGCACTCGATCAATCACATCAATCGCTTGGCTGAACCGGTCCACCTGGTTCAGAATCGCGAGCTCCAGAGGCGTGTTGATGTTGCCCTTCTCCTTGTAACCGCGCACGTGAATATTTTCGTGGTTGTGCCGCCGATACGTCAGCTTATGAATCAACGACGGATACGCATGGAAGTTGAAGATCACCGGCTTATCCATCGTAAACAGTGAGTCAAACTCCTTGTCCGTCATCCCATGTGGATGCTCCGACGCCGGCAGCAGCCGGAACAGATCCACCACATTCACAAACCGCACCTTCAAGTCCGGGCACCGCTCCCGCAGAATCGCCGCGGCTGCCAGCGACTCTGACGTCGGGATGTCCCCCGCGCACGCCATCACCACATCCGGCTCCACCCCGTCATCTGTCGAAGCGAAATCCCAGATGCCAATGCCCTTGGTGCAGTGAATCACCGCCTGCTCCATCGTCAGGTACTGCAGATGCGCCGCTTTATCCGCCACAATAACGTTGATGTAATCCACCGACCGCAGGCAGTGGTCCGCCACGGAAAGCAGGCAGTTCGCATCCGGCGGGAGATAGATCCGCGTGATCTCCGGACTCTTATTTGTAACCAGGTCGAGAAATCCCGGATCCTGGTGCGTAAACCCGTTATGATCCTGCCGCCACACCAGGGAACTGATCAGCAGGTTCAAAGACGAGATCGGCGCACGCCACCGGGTCTCCTGCTTCGATTTCTCCAGCCACTTCGCATGCTGGTTGAACATCGAGTCAATGATGTGAACAAACGCCTCGTACGAGTTGAAGATTCCGTGCCGCCCCGTGAGCACATATCCTTCGAGCCAGCCCTCCAGTGTGTGCTCGCTCAACATCTCCATCACGCGGCCGGCGGGCGATAGAAAGCCGCCATCCTCATCCTGCGGCTTGTACTCCTCCATCCACGTCTTCGGACTCGCCTGGTAGATCGCATCCAGCTTGTTCGACGCCGTCTCGTCCGGGCCAAATACCCGGAAGTTTGTCATGTTCCGCCGCATCACCTCGGCAAGAAACTTCGCCATCGTAGCCGTCGACGAAACCTCCTCCTGTCCCGACTTCTCCACCTTTACCGCAAACTTGCGGAAGTCCGGCAGATGCAGCGGCCTCCGCAGAACCCCGCCATTGGCATGCGGATTCCCCGAGATGCGCGCGGGGCCATCCGGCGCCATCGCTCTGATCTCCACCCGCAGCGCGCCCGCTTCGTCGAACAGTTCCTCCGGCCTGTAGCTCCGCATCCACTGCTCCACCAGCTTCAGGTGCGCAGGATTTGTAACCGGATCGGTAATCGGAATCTGGTGCGCCCGCCACGAGCCCTCCAGCTTGTGTCCGTCGAGCTCCTTCGGGCAGGTCCAGCCCTTCGGCGTGCGCAGAATAATCATGGGCCAGCGTGGCCGTTCCGGTGTTTCCTCCGGATGCGCGCGCGCCTTGTCCTGGATTGCACGAATTTCGAGCACGCAGCGCTCCAGCACCTCCGCCATCAGGCGATGCATCGCTTCCGGGGCTTCGCCCTCGACAACGTGCGGCTCCCACCCCAGGCCCCGGAACAGCATTGCCAGCTCTTCCGCCGGAATCCGCGCCAGAATTGTGGGGTTCGCAATCTTGTATCCGTTCAGGTGCAGTATCGGCAGCACAGCCCCGTCGCGTACCGGGTTCAGAAACTTGTTCCCATGCCAGCTCGTAGCCAGCGGCCCGGTCTCCGCCTCGCCATCGCCCACCACCACCGCCACCAGCAGCTCAGGATTGTCGAATGCCGCGCCAAACGCGTGCGAGATCGAGTACCCCAGCTCACCCCCTTCGTGGATAGACCCCGGAGTCTCCGGCGTGCAGTGGCTCCCAATCCCACCAGGGAATGAAAACTGCTTGAAGAACCTCTGCATCCCCTCCACATCCTGGCTCATGTCCGGATACACCTCGGAATACACGCCCTCGAGGTAGCTGTTGGAAAGCGTGGCAGGCGCGCCATGACCCGGGCCAGAGATGTAGATCACATCCAGCGCATACTTCCGGATCATCCGGTTCAAATGCACCCACGTAAACGTCTGCCCGGGGTCGGATCCCCAGTGCCCAAGCAGCCGGTTCTTGATGTGCTCCACCTTCAGCGGCTCCCGCAGAAGCGGGTTTGCGCGCAGATACAGCATGCCCACGCAGAGATAGTTGCAAGCCCGCCAGTACGCATCCATCAGGCGCAACTCTTCAGCCGAGATCGTCTCGCCCACACGACTCTCCTGTACCGCAAGTGTCTCTGCCACTGGTTCTCTCCCCATGCCGCCGTTGGTACCGGCCCCTGCATTGAAACTCCGAGCATAGGCTCAAACGGGGCGCGCCGCATCTCGGGACTGTCAATCCAGCCGCTTTAATCCCTAAGTGCTGGCGACCATGGCCGCCACGTGGCGCGCAATCATCCGGTCTTCATCCGCCAGCGCAACATACGCCGCGATCCGCGCGCCCACAGCCCCGATTGCCTGCAGCCGCTGCCCACCCAACCCAGCCGCGTTTGCCGCACCCTCCAGCGCCATCCCGAGCCCCGCCAGCGCCCCCGCAACCTCCCCGCGAGTCGCCGCATCGTGCTCCCCAATCCCACCCGTAAACACCACCGCGTCAGCGCCATGCAACGCGACCATACCCGCAATAACCCGCGCCACACTGCGACAGAAAACCGACACCGCCAGCCGAGCCGCCTGATCCCTGCGCAAGATCCGGGCCCGCAACTCCCGCATATCGTTCACGCCACCCAAAGCCTTCAGCCCCGAGTCATGATTCAGCATCCCCTCCACCGACTCGACCGTCGCCCCTGCCCGGCGCAGCAGATACAGCACCAGCCCGGGATCCAGATCGCCCGGCCGCGTCCCCATCACCACCCCACCCGTCGGCGTCAGTCCCATCGACGTATCCACCGAACGCCCATTCACGCACGCCGTCACACTGCATCCACTCCCCAGGTGCGCAATCACCAGCTTTCGCGCCGCCGCGTCCCCCAGCGCATCCCGCATCTCCCACACCACCGACTCGCACGACAGCCCATGAAACCCATACCGCCGCACGCCCTCCGCCCGCACCTCGGCCGGCAGCGCATATACCGTCGCCTCCTCCGGCATGGACTCGTGAAACACCGTATCGAAGCATGCCACGTGCATCGCATCGGGCATGCGCCGCATCATCTCGACGATCATCTCGATCGCCGCCGGATCATGCAGTGGGGCAAACGCGGCCACCCCTCGCAGATCGTCCAGCACCTCAGGCGTAATCCGCTGATGCCCCTTCAGCTTTGGCCCTGGATGGACCACCCGGTAGCCCACCGCCTCTGGCCGCCGCAAATCGGCCGCTTCCAGCGCACGCTCCACCAGCGCGATCGCCTCATGCATCGTCCCTGCAGCCACCGCGCCCAGAGTACCGGCGAGGTCCGCACCCGCTTCGGTGCAAAGCGTCAGCGCCGCCTGGCCCCCGCCAATCCCGCTGACCTCCCCTTCCACCAGGGACTTGGGATCGCCGCCCGCCCCACCCTCGGCAGCCGCAAATACCGAAAACTTGATCGACGACGAGCCCGGATTCAGAACCAGAATCTTCATTTGTATCCTTATGCGGTACTTTGTGTTTGCCCGGGTGTTCCTCCCCGCGACCTTCGCTACAGCCGTCCCCGCGTAAGCCTGAACGAGCCGCCTACAGTATCAAATACGGAACACACCCTTTGCTCCGAGTCATTTACCTGCGCGTAAAGCGCTTGCAATCTCCCCGTAACAGGGGTACCTTTAGGTCACCTTTCAGAAAAGCAACATATTTGGTTACCTGACTTCGGGCCGCACAGATGGCATTGGAGCAGTGAAACCATCCACCTCGGTCCCGGGCTCGCTGTACCTGCAGTCCCGGCGCAAGGCACACAACCGCTGTGAAGCGGTCGAGATCCCCTGTTTCCTGGAGGCAAAATGTATCAGCCCAAACGTTCCATCGCCAAGCTCTCCCTGGTGAGCCTGCTCGCGTTCGTCCTTGCCCTGATGGCTGCCTCTGCAGCCCAGGCCCAGACCTTCCGCGGAGGCATCAACGGCACCGTCACCGATCCCCAGGGCGCAGTCATCGCCGGCGCCTCCGTCACGCTCACCAACGACGCCACCGCCGCCACCCGCACCAGCACCTCCTCCACCGGCGGCGACTTCCTCTTCCAGGATCTCCCCCTCGGCACCTACACCGTCTCCGTCGCCTCGACCGGATTCTCCACCGCCAAGTTCGACAAGATCGTCGTCTCCGCCGGCACCATCTACACCCTGCCCGTTAAACTCGCGGTCTCCGGCACCGCCACCACCATCGAGGTCGAAGCCGCAGCCATCGCGCTCGATACCACCACCGTCACCCAGACCACCGTGCTCGACGCCAAGACCGTCGCCGACATCCCCCTCAACGGCCGCGACTTCACGCAGATGATCCAGCTCACCCCCGGCTACGGCGGCTACTCGGGCAACGGCTTTGGCTCGCTCAACGGCACCCGCGCCAACCAGATGAACTGGCAGATCGACGGCGTCGACAACAACGACCTCTGGCACAACGTCCCCGCCGTCAACCAGGGCGGCGTCTCCGGCATCGCCGGCGTCGTCCTTCCGCTTGACGCGGTCGACCAGTTCTCCGCGCAGACGCAGGCCGGTCCCGAGGCCGGGCGCAACCCCGGCGGCACCGTCAACCTCACCCTTCGCGCCGGCACAAACAGCCTCCACGGCACCGCCTACTACTTCAACCGCAACGAGCTCTTCGGCTCCAAGAGCCCCTTCTCCCCCACCAAGCAGAAGGTCCGCAACTACAACGCCGGCTTCTCCGTCGGCGGCCCCTTCATTCACGACCGGCTCTTCGGCTTTCTCACCTACGAGCAGCAGCGCTTCGTCATCGGCCAGTCCGGTACCGCCACCGAGCCCTCCGTGGGCTGGCAGAACAAAGCCAAAGCCATCCTCGCCGCCAAGGGCGTCCCCGTCAGCCCCCTCATGCAGAACGTCCTGAACACCCTCTGGGGCACCAGCGTTCTCGCGCAGGATACCGTCGGCGTCCCCAACAACTTCCACTCCAACGATCCCGAGTTCGGCTACAGCCACAACGGTCTCGCCAAGGTCGACTACCGCCTCTCCGGCAAGGATCAGATCAGCGCCCACTGGTTCGCCGGGCAGGGCAACCAGGTCGCCCCCGTCGGCTCCCAGCTCCTCTCCTACTACGAGGTCGCGCCGCTCCACGTGCAGAACATCGCCATCGTTTACAACCGCCTCATCTCGTCCTCCATCTCCAATCAGGTGCTCGCCGGAGTCAACTACTTCAACCAGGTCTTCGCGGACGAAAACAACCACTACAACGTCCAGAGCCTCGGCTTCAACACCGGCGCCACGTCGCCCAATGCGCCAAACATCACCATCGGCAACAGCAGCAACAGCGGCAGCGGCGTAACCGCCATCTCCACCGCCTTCGATCCCGTCGGCCTCACCCCTCCCGAAGGCCGCAACGACATCACCGGCCACCTCACCGACCAGCTCTCCTGGGTCAAGGGCAAGCATGAGTTCCGCTTCGGCGGTGAATACCGCCAGGCCCAGCTCGACGAGTTCTACAAGCGCCACTCCGTCGGCTCCTTCACCTTCGATGGAACCCGCGTCGGCGGCGGCGGTTATGCCGGCGCACTCGCAGACTTCCTCGCCGGCGAGTTCTCCGCCGCAACTATCGCCATCGGCGACCCCGAGCGCCAGGTCTTCGTGAACACCTGGTTCCTCAACGCAGGCGACGCCTGGCAGGTCACCCCCAAGCTCAACATCAACTACGGCGTCCGCATGGACTACGAGGGTCCGCTGCACAACAGCAACCACGACCTCTCCACCTTCCGCCCCGCACTCACCGCCACCAACGGCCTCGCCTTCCAGGGCGCACAGGTCGATAGCCTCTACCAGCGCTACTACAAAAACATCAGCCCCCGCGTCGGCATCAGCTACGCGCTCGACAGCAAGACCGTCCTGCGCGCCGGCTTCGGCTACTACGCCGACACCCCGAACCTGAACCCCTTCCTCGATAACCGCCCCGGCAACCAGGCCCCCAACGGCGTCGAAGGCAATCCCGGCGGACCCAACCCCGTCTACACAGTAGGCGCCACCGCCGCCGCCCAGGGCAGGATCCAGGCCGGCGTCCCCATCTTCCCGTCCGCCCTCAACGGCTCACCCTGCTCCGCCACCTCACCCTGCGGTGTCTTCTCCATCGACCCCAACTTCCGCCCCTCCTACGACGAGAACTACAACATCAATCTCGAGCACACCTTCTCGCCCAAGATGATCTTCCAGCTTGGCTACGTCGGCTCCTCCGCCCGTCACCTGCTTAGCCTGCTCGACATCAACCAGGCCCGGCCCGGCGTCTACGGCAACGCGTTCCAGGTCCAGACCACACGCCCCTTCTTCAACCAGTACCCGCAGTATGGAAACATCAACCAGGTCGAGAGCATCGGCACCTCTAACTACAACTCGCTCCAGACCCAGTTCCGCGTCTCCAACTGGCACGGCTTCTCCTCCTCCACCGTCTACACCTGGTCGCACAATCTCGATGAGGTCAGCGCCTATCGTGGCGCCCTCCCGCAGAACAGCCTCAACTTCAAAGGCGACTACGGCAACTCCGACTTCGACACCCGCCACAACTTCACCAGCTTCATGAGCTACCAGATCCCCGGCTCCACCCACCTCAAAGCCCTCACCGGCGGCTGGCAGGTCAACAGCCTGCTCAGCTTCCACGGCGGCCAGCCCTTTACTGTCCACGCCTCCGGAGATGTCAGCGGCACCAACGAAGGCAACGATCGCGCCAACCAGCTCCGCCCTGCCCGCACCGGCTATCTCGGCCAGAGCCCCGGCGTCAGCTGGATCGATCTCTCCGCCTTCGCCGACCCCGCCCCCGGAACCTTCGGCAACAGCCGCCGCAACAACTTCTTCGCACCCGGCTTTGGCGATGTCGACCTCTCCGTCTTCAAGAACACCAAAATCTGGGAGCGAGTCACCGTCCAGTTCCGCGCAGAGATGTTCAACCTCACGAACCGCGTCAACTACGCCCCGCCCTCAGCCTCCGTCGGCGGCAACCCCACCCTCTACGACACCATCGGCGACTTCAACGGCGCTCCTGGCATCGGTGCCGGCGAACCCTTCAACACCCAGTTCGGCGGCAAGATCATCTTCTAACCTCGAAACCCCCCAGCCCACAAACAGCCGCAAACAGAATGCCCCACCCGGATCACCGGATGGGGCGTTCCGTTAACTCCACCTTGCATTCCCAGCCCGACACCGCCCCCCACTATTACCATCTAGCCCACACACAACAATTTCTCTTCTCGCGCCAGGCCCCGGCCCGTATCATTCCAGCACCAAACCGAGGACGCCGTGACGCGCAGAGTCGCCATGCTGCTTGCTGCCCTATCCTGCTCCGCCATCTTCGCGTGCGTCGCCATTCCCGGAGTATGCAAAGCCGCTCCAAACGCCGCCCTCGCACAATCCCACTACGTCGGATCAGAAAGCTGCAAGAGCTGCCACCAGGCGGCCTACGCAGGGTGGAAGCAATCTCGCATGGCGAACGTGATTCGCAACCCGAAGGAACATCCCGACGCCGTCCTGGGAGACTTCGCGCACCCCGACCCACTGCGCACCTTCGACCTGAACGACGTCGCCTTCGTCTACGGCAGTCGCTTCAAGCAGCGCTACTTCACTCGGCGAGGCAACGACTTCTTCCCGGAACCCGCGCAATGGGACATCGC
Source organism: uncultured Acidobacteriaceae bacterium (assembly GCA_963791875.1). Lineage (GTDB taxonomy): Bacteria > Acidobacteriota > Terriglobia > Terriglobales > Acidobacteriaceae > Edaphobacter. The sequence goes on along the minus strand of CAWBUI010000007.1, from coordinate 116,259 downwards.
CAGGAAGCGCTGGCTGCCCTATCACGTGGAGCCAGGCACCGACTGGTGGGTCTCTCACTACGGTCCCAGCAACTTCGACCGGCCCACCGGCCCCACCTGCGATGGCTGCCACTCCGTCAACTACAACCTGCAGACCAAAGAGGTTACAGAATGGAATGTCGGCTGCGAAAAGTGCCACGGCCCCGGCAGCGATCACGCCGCCCACCCCACGCGCCAGAACATCGTCAATCCTGAAACCCTCGACGCCGTACGGGGCAATGACACCTGCATCCAGTGCCACAGCCAGGGCCAACCGCTCAATAACCCCATCAATGGCCAGTATGTCGACTGGCCAGTAGGCTATTCGCCCGGCGCCCGTCTCGCAGACTTCTGGCGCCTCGAAGAAACAAAGCCCGGCGTCACCAACTTCTACCAGTTCGCGGACCTCACCTCACACAAGAACCGCATGCAGGGCAACGACTACATCCAGAGCAATATGTATCACCGCCAGATCCGCTGCTTCGACTGTCACCAGGTGCACAGCGCAGCCGAGTCCGCTCTCCCTGTCACCGGCAATCAACTCTGCCTCTCCTGCCACAACGCCACCAACCCCGCAGGCCTCAAGGGCTCCGTAAGCGAGCACACCCACCATGCGGAGAACAGCGCCGGCAGCCAATGCCTCTCCTGCCACATGCCGCGTATCGAACAAACCGTCAAGGACAACTTCGTCGCCGCTCACACCTTCCGCTTCATATCCCCGCAGCAGACCGAGCAGTCCGGAATCCCCAACCCCTGCACATCCTGTCACCGCGACAAGGGCAACGACTGGGCCGACAAAGAGCTCAGGGCATGGACCACAACCTCACCCTGGCGAGTAAGCGGAGCAGCACCGCCTGCCACACACGCCGGCCCGCTCCGAACGCCGTAGACCAGCCTCCCGTCACGCCCGACCGCTGGGCACCGCCTCCGCGCCTTGCCCTAGGCTATTCACCGGCGCCGGCTGATGCAGCAGCGCGGCAATCGCCCCAAACAGCTTGTTCCGCACCTCAAACCGATCTCCCGCACGCGTCATGTACCGCACCAGGATGTCGACCCCCGAAGCCGCAGGCCGCATATCCACCGAAGGCGTCGCGGAAAACTGGCTCAACCCCTGCTGCCGCGTCACGCTCTTCCACTGCGCCTCCGCCTCGTTGGCGTCCTGTGTCGTCTGCTCCAGCACCGTCTTGTGGATCGCCTCGATCGTCTTGTACGTCTCCACGCCGCTCGGCACATTCAGCGTGATCTCGTCCCACATCCACTGCCCCGCAGTCGAGAAATTGAAGAACTGTCCCGAGATAGCAAAGTTATTGATAAACGTCACCCGCCGACCCGTCGGATGGCCCTTGTCCGTCCAGTTGCCCGTCTCGAGCAGCGTCGTCCGGAACAGGCTGATCTCCACCACCTCGCCGCCCACGCTGTTGATCTCCACCCAGTCGCCCACCCGGATCCCATTCCGCCCCATCAGCACAAACCAGCCGAAGAACGCCAGGATGAAGTCCTGGAACACCACCGTAAGTCCAGCCGTCGCCAGCCCCAGGATCGTCGGCGTGTGGTCCGGCGCGCCAAAGATCACCAGCAGCACCAGCCCCAGCGTCACCAGCTGAATCCCCAGCCGCACAATCGTCTCCAGCGTGTGCAGGCTCCGCGGGTCCATCTTTGTGCGATGGGAACTCGCCCGCAGCAGCCGCTTCAATCCCCACCACGTCAGCACCCCGCCCAGCACAATCCCCGCAATCCACGCAAACGACACCAGGATCAGGTGGTCCAGGATCCTGTGCTGCAGCCAAACCTGCGCGATCCACCGCTCGTACACCGCCGAAAGCTGCTGCTCCGTCGTCTGCCGGTCATCCAGAATCGCGTGGATCTGCGCCAGTCCATGCATCTGCGCCATCCTCGCCACCCTGTTCTTCGCCACACCCGCCACCGGCGCCGGCAATGCTGGCGCCGCTGCCGACCCCAGGCCGGTTGCTGCTCCCGCACCCGCCGTACCCCCGCCCGCCGCGCCCGGAACCGCCGCGCCCGGAACCGCCACCCCCGGAACCCGCGCCGCTCGCGCCAGCGCCGCCGCTCCCATCGCGGTGCCCGCCGCCACCGTCTCGGCAGGCGCATCGCCGGCACCCACTTCGCGCAGCTTCGCCGCCTCCTGGCTGGACATCTGCTCCACGTCCGTGTGCTGCGTCTTCATTGACGCCACATCCCCGTCCGCCTGATCCCTCGCCTGCGTCAGCAGCGTCACCCGACGTCGCTGGTTGAACCATCCGCCAATCCGCCCCGCCAGCGTCGCAAACCGCTTCTCCGACATCACCGCCGTCTGTCCGCCCTTTGCCTCCGAGTCGTACTTCTGCATCGCCGCGTCACGCGCCGCCAGCTCCTGCTTGATCTGCCCGCGCTTGTCCCCGCTCTCCCGGGCCAGATCCTCCATCGCATCGTTCAGCTCGTCGCTCTCCAGCTGCAACTGCGCCTTCGCCACCTCCAGGTCATCGCTCGCCGGAGTAGCCGCCGCGCTATCCCCACCCGCAGCCGCGCCCTTCGGAGTCAGGCTGTCCACCCGCGCCTGGTCTTCCTTCACCAGCTCCGCCAGCCCGTTCACCTTCTGCTGCAACGCCAGCGCCGGCCCGGTCAGATGCCGCGTGCTCATCTCCGCCTGCCGCAGCGCCATCGCAAACGCCTGGTCCACCTCGTGGTCCGCCAGCCGCTCCGCCTCCCGCGCCAGCTCCTGCTCCTCGGCCGACACGGCCTGCCCCGCCAGCGCCTGCGCCGTCAAAAACGGCCGCTGATCCACCAGCCCCGACGCCGCAGTCCCACCCCCCTGCCCACTCAAAGACGGCAGGTTCGCCATCGCCCCACGCGTCAAAAAACTCCCCGCCAAACAAGCCAGCAGCACCGCCGCCGGAACTCCAATCAACACCCCACGCCCATTACTCATCTCTCCAGACTACCCGCTTCAAGCCCGATTCGCCTCGCTCGAGGTCACCTCCCCCGCTCACAAATCGCAAACCACAAATCGCAAATCACGATCGCCCTCGCAAGGGACAGGCGTCCGACCGGCATATCATGGTCCAGGTGGACTCCCACCCGGAGGCAGTATCAAAGTCTGGCGCGCATCACGCGTAGAGGCGGTCTTCCCCATCTCCTATCAGGAGCAGGTGCCAACCGGGCCCGCCATCGCAGGCCATTGCGTCAACATAAGCGACTCCGGTTTGTTGGGAGAGTTCACCCATCCCCTCGAGCTTTGGACCGAGGGCGAGCTCACCTTGCACTTCGGAGAAGGCGTGTCGGGCCTGAAAGCACGTGTAGCCCGTGTGATCGGAAACGTCGCCGGTCTGGTCTTCCTCTCTGGCATCGAAGCCGTGCCCGAGATTGTCGCCGCCGCCCGTTTAGACATGCAGAAAAAGGGTCACCGAGCCGCCCCGCCCTTCTGAACACAGGGAAAACGCGGGCCTCACCCGACCCCGGCCACGACCCCACAAGGTCCTCGTCGTCGGTGCAATCGAGCCCCTCCCCAAACGAACGCTCCCCCAAAAGTCCCACACCCCGCAACTCCCAAACCCCACCGCTCCCGCTAAACTCATAGGCATGTGCGGAATCGTCGGTTACATCGGTCCTAAGCCCCCCGTCCCCATCATCATCGAAGGCCTGCGCCGCCTCGAATACCGCGGTTACGACTCCGCCGGCATCGCCGTCGCCGGAAACTCCGACGGCCTCCAGCTCCGCCGAGCCCCCGGCAAGCTCCGCAACCTCGAAGCCGTCATCGCCGCCAGCCCCATCCACGGCTCCTTCGGCATCGGCCACACCCGGTGGGCCACCCACGGCCGCCCCACCGAAGAGAACGCCCACCCCCACCGCGACGGCTCCGGAACCCTCGTCGTCGTCCACAACGGCATCGTCGAAAACTACCTCGCCCTCAAGACCGAGCTCAAAGCCCGCGGCCACATCTTCGCCTCCGAAACCGACACCGAAATCATCGCCCACGTAATAGAGGACGAACTAAACAAAGCCGCCGCAGGGTCCGCCTCAAATCCCGGTGCCCCATCCAGCGCTCCGCTCGGGTGGGTCCGAAGCCGAATCCAACTCCGCCGAAGCCGTCCTGACCCTCCCCACCCCCTCCACCATCACCCTCGAAGAAGCCGTCCGCCGCGCCGTCAAACGCCTCACCGGAGCCTTCGCCATCGGCGTCCTCTCCGCCAACGAGCCCGACAAGCTCGTCGCCGCCCGCATGGGCCCGCCTGCAATCTTGGGTATCGGCGAAGGCGAGTACTTCCTCGCCTCCGACGTCCCCGGCATCCTCCACCACACCCGCAACATCCACTTCCTCGCCGACGGCGAAGTCGCCATCCTCACCCCCTCCGGCATCACCCTCACCGACTTCGCAGGCGCCCCGCTCCCCCTCAAAATCCAGCGCATCGCCTGGGACCCCATCCAGGCCGAAAAGTCCGGCTACAAGCACTTCATGCTCAAGGAGATCAACGAGCAGCCCCGCGCCATCCGCGACACCATCCTCGGCCGCATCTCCCCCGACACCGGCCGCGTCTTCCTCCCCGACATGACCATCACCGAGGCCGACCTCAAGAACGCCTCCCAGATCGTCATCGCCGCCTGCGGAACAAGCTGGCACGCCGGCCTCGCCGGCAAGTTCATGATCGAGCGCCTCGCCCGCCTCCGCACAGAGGTCGACTACGCCTCCGAGTACCGCTACCGCGCCCCCATCGCAGACCCCCGCGCCATCGGCCTCCTCATCACCCAGTCCGGCGAGACCGCGGACACCATCGCCGCCCAGCAGGAGCTCATCCGCCTCGGCTCCAAGACCCTAGCCATCTGCAACGTCGTCGGCGCCGCCGTCACCCGCCTCGCCGCCGGAACCATCACCACCAACGCCGGCCCGGAGATCGGCGTCGCGTCCACCAAGGCCTTCACCGCCCAGCTCACCGCGCTCTTCCTCCTCGCCCTCCACCTCGCGCAGGTCCGCAACACCGTCACGGACGAGGAGTCGTTGCACTTTGTGAACGCCCTAAACAAGCTTCCCGCCCAGGTCGAAGAAGTCCTCCGCTCCGTGGAAGACCAGTGCGTGAACCTGGCCAAGATATTCTCCACCGCCAACGACTTCCTCTTCCTCGGCCGCGGCATCCACTACCCCATCGCCCTCGAAGGCGCCCTCAAGCTCAAGGAGATCTCCTACATCCACGCCGAAGGCTACCCCGCCGGCGAGATGAAGCACGGCCCCAACGCCCTCATCGACGAGACCCTCCCCGTAGTCTGCATCGCCACCAAGGACCCCGCGGACCCCACCTCCGTCCTCAAGTACGAAAAGACCCTCTCGCAACATCCAGGAAGTAACCGCCCGCTCCGGCCGCGTCATCGCCATAGCCACCGAAGGCGACCACGAGATCACCCAGCTCGTAGAACACACCATCCACATCCCCGCCGCCCCCGAACTACTCCTCCCCATCCTCGAAGTAGTCCCCCTCCAACTCCTCGCCTACCACATAGCCGTCCGCCGAGGCTGCGACGTAGACCAACCGCGCAACCTAGCCAAATCCGTCACCGTGGAATAGCGAGATGAGCCGTTATCAGCTAGATCAGCTTGGCTTCTACCAGTTTGAATGGCTCGTTCAAGTGCTTGTTAAGAATGAGTACGGCTTAGCCATTGAGGCTTGGGGAGGTCACGCCGACTATGGTCGCGATGCCTATTCGCCAACGGACCTTCGCTCATCGTCTAGGAACGTGTCGTATCCGGGTCCAGTCGTTGTCCAAGCTAAATTCGTTTCCGAAGCTAACGCAGCCGGTGCCAAGCCACTGCAGGCTCTACTTGATGCTTGCAGGCATGAGAAGAAGCGCATTGAGGAACGGAAAGCTAAGGGCCAATGGGCGCCGCTCAGGAGCTACTTCCTCTACACGAATGCTCCGGTTTCAAGCCAGACCAGGCAAGCGTTGATCGCGGTTCTGACCCCTGCCTTAGCCTTTGCCCCTACCGTACTCGGCTCGGATGACGTCTGTGCTGAGCTCGATCTGCTTCCACAGATTGCGAGGAGTTTCCCTCAGATCCTAACGTATCGCAATCTGCTGACCGGGATTGAGGAATTGCTGGCGAAAACGGTGGATGATGTAGTCCATCGGAATATTCTTAACCGGACTGAGGGCGTTATCAAGAAAGCCCGGGAAGTACTAGAAGTCTTTGTACCAACTGAAGCATTCGAGAGAACTTGGAGAGTACTCTCAAAGCACCACTTCGCAGTCCTAAGTGGGCCGCCGGAGATGGGAAAAACGTCTATCAGCTGGATGATCGCACTGGCGCAACTTGCGAACGGGTGGCAGGTCGTCGATTGCGACAGACCGGATGATTTTTTCAAGCTTTATCAGCGCTCGAAAACGCAGATATTCCTGGCCGACGATGCCTTCGGCCGGACAGAATATGACCCATCGATCGGGAAGGTCTGGGGCCGCCAACTAGGAAACATACTTCCACAGCTAGACAGATCTCATTACCTTGTATGGACGAGTCGCAGACACATTTTAGAGCATGCAAGAGCAGAGATGGACCTGGGCAGCAGTCTGAAATTCCCAAATCCTGGAGAGATCATACGTTAATGCTGATTTGTTAGCGCCCCGAGAAAAGGCCCTCATTCTGTACAGGCATGCTGCAGCAGCGGGACTCGAAATTCAAGCCAAGGAGATCCTAAAATCGCACGTGATGCGGATTATCGTTGACCCGCACTTCACACCGCTACGCATTTATCTGTTCTGCCGTAGGGTGTTGCCAAGCCTCGCACGAGAGGTCGCCAGCGGTTCGGTACCCAAAGATTCGGTGGGCCGGGAGATAACTAAAGCTATTCGCGAAGTGACAGAAGAAATGACAAAAACCTATAGAGCCCTGCCCGAGGAAACGAAGTGGCTTTTGGTGACGCTCTTAGATGAGAGTGGCGCCCGGACTGTTGAAGATATCGAAAGACGGTACAGGGTAATATCCCCACTCCCATTGAATCGTTCCGTGCGAGATATGCTCGAGGAGCTAGATGAATCTTTCCTTCGGGTGCAGAGAGATCAATGATGACTCCTAGGGGATTCGTCCTGCGTTCTTGGGACTGGGTGCATCCCAGCCATCGTGACCTTGTGATTGATCGGCTAAGTGAAAATCCGGAGATGGCCTTACAGTACCTTAGAAAAGGGGGCCTACCCGCGATCGCTTTAGCACTATCGGAGAGTGGAGGATCTGCCGGGCAAAGAAGATTTCCTCTTCTAAGGCATAACGGCTCGTGGCAGATCCTTTCAGATGCGTGCATCGCTGAGATCAGCCGTCCCAAGACTACGCACGCTTCAAGAGTTCTTACCATACTTGAGGGGGCCTCGTCATCATCCGTCGAGCCTCAGATTGCGCAATTGATTGCCACCGTTTGCACCTCGGCGAAACGATATTGGGACAACGACGAGGTGATATTACCTGCATCTCTGGTAAGAAAGTTCGTGATACTGAGCGATCGCTGCGGAAGCTACATACCGAGCCCGCTGCTTCTGAAGTCTTGGCTAGTATCTTGCAGCGCAATGCAAGAAGGTGCGACTCAATCCGAGCGCGATCCTTCCGAATTCAAGACAGACGAGCTTGCCGAGTGGATCTCGATGGTTAGTGTTGTGAAGTCTATGGAACCACGTTTGATCCCCAAGGGAGCTCTAAAATGTCGTTTCGATTCGAGTGTAGTTAGCTATATCGCCGCTGCAAAGGAGGCCCTACGAGAGGAGATAGACGAAGACGAGGATGCGGAGACGTTTGCCAGTCAGGAGAAAAGATTTGAGGAACTCAGCGCTATTCTCGGTAGTCTTGAAAAGATTTTTCCCGATCGTGCCGCTGAGATAAAAGAGCTTTCACAAAGGCTCAGCGACCACGCAGAATATCTCGCGGAGGAAGCGAGTCGAAGAAGCTACGAGCCCGAAGAAGACGAGCCCGTAGAGCGCTATCGTTCGGCTCAGTCTTCTGGGGCAGAGGTTAGTGTTGAGAAAATCTTCGAAGATTTGTAGAGGTGGACAGTTCCCACTTGCCTCTTAGGGGCTGACCGTCTCTGGCTGTGCGAGAGCGAACTCGTGCTCGGGTGCCCGTCCACGCGCGCACTTCGCGCATGGATGGGGTAGTACGAACCCCAAACCCGCCCAGTCCCATACCCGCCCAAATCTCCTACCAACCCCACCCGTCGCTGGAATCCCGCAACGAACGGGGCATTCGAACGGCTTTCCCTCCACACCCTCATCCCCACTTCTTCCCCATCCCATCCAGCCCCGACCTCGCCAAATCCTCAGGCGTCATCACCGGATGAATCTCCAGCTTCGCGTTGAACTGCAGAAACCACGGCTCCGCGATCCTCGGGATCCCCGACGCATCCGCCAGATCCATAATCATCACCCCCGCCCGCTCCCCGCCGAACTCCGTAAAGTACACGGCCTCCGGCTTCTGCTCTTCGAGGATCTTCTGGATCTTCCCTCCCGCCGACCCGTCCCGCACCGCCGCGTTGAACACATCCACCGGAAGCTTCGCCAGAACCAGAACACGCATGGAACTCTCCTGACGCCAGCCTCGGGCCGGCAGTCTGCCGTACGGGCCCAGTCAAGAACCCGACGAAACTACCGCCCGCGCGTCACCTGAGTCAACCGGCGCCCAACGCCGCAAAACCAACTCGCGGCCCCCCGCGAAGAATGCAATCTCCCCCCGCGCCTCCCACAACTTCCCGCACACGATGCGGCCCGCAAGCGCATAATGGTGCCCTCCCCCGGCCCAGGCCCAAATTTCATCCGAACTCCCAAGGAGACGCCATGCTTCCATCCACCCGGCTCGTGTCCGCCGCCCTGCTTTCATCCCTCCTGGCCCCCGTCACCTTCGCCGCGCACACCCATCTACCCACACCCAGCACCTGGACCCTCAACCTCGGCGAATCCGACTTCGGCTCCGGCCCCACCATGAAGAGCGACATCTTCGTCATGATCACCGACACCGAAAAGCACGCCAAATACACCGACGTCACCGTCGACGGCGACGGCAAAACGTTGAAATCCTCCTGGAGCGGCCCCGCCGACGGCACCCCTCACCCCATCACCGGCATGGCCGGCGCCACTTACAGCACCGACGCCGCCACCGACGTCAGTGTCATGAACCTCCCCGACGGCACAGCCATCACCTGCGACTTCTCGCTCTCACCCGACAAGAAGAAGTTCATCAACAAATGCGTCGCCAAAACCAAAGACGGCAAGCAGGCAAACCAGACCATCGTGTATGACCGAACCAGGTAGTCTCGCCTTCAGAGCAGCACAGTTCACCGCCCCACAGGCGTGCTGCTCTTCTCCGTCACCACCGCATTGCTATCCGTCGGACACGTCCAGTCCCCAAACCGATCCTTGAAGCACGAAAAGCTCTGCTGCCGCACCTCCCGCTCGATCGAGTCCCGATACGCGCTGCACACCACGAACTTCCCCTTCACCGGATAGATCGTCGCGCCCACCGGCGCGCCATCATGCATCCGCTGCGCCCCCCGCGCCGGGTCGTTGACCATGCGATTCGCAAACGGCTGGCCCATCTGCAAGTCCTCGAACGTAACTCCCACCTTCAGCGGATTCGTCACTCCTTCACGCGCCCTCTGCGCAAACCAGTCGTAGATCACCCTCTCGAACACCGTCTCCGAAGCACCCGAACCCCGCGCCACCGCCCCCGCCGGCGCCTCAAACGAGCACCTCGGAGCGACCGGTGCAGCCGCCATGTTCGGAGCCGCACGCGTGTAGTCCGGCGACACGAAACTGTCGTTCGACGGCAAACCCTTCCACGCATCACATTTCGCGTAATACCCGTTCGACGCAAACCCCGTGATCGTGCACGGCCGGTACGCGTCCAGGTTCGATGAGAACGTCGGCGACGCCATCACCCGATCCCCTACCTTGAACTTCGCATTCGGAGGCTGCCCAGACGCCCCCGCGCCACCCGCCAGCCCAATCGCTAGCCCAAGAACTACGCATCCCATCAATCTCGCGCCCGATCCCACCGCGCCCCATCTCCACATCGCCACCGGCCTCCTCCAACAACCGACCGAAACAATATCACGCGCCCACCATCAGCAAAAATCTCCCCCCTTGACGTCCCCACTCCCCGGGAGGATCATTCGATGCCACCGTGGCAATCAGCCCGCCACGCGCCTCCGCCGGGGCCCACACACTCAGGCGCACAACCGGACATCTGCCGCCCGGAATTCTGCCAAACAGGAGCACGCCCATGCTTCGTGTCCGGATCTCCGCAACTCTTCTCGACCGATCCGCCGCCACCTTCACCCCCGACGCGACCGGCGCTCCGACCAGCATCCGCACAATCACCTGGCCACCCAATCCAGTCAGAGCCGATTGCGCTTCCAATACAAGGTGAGGGCGCCGAACCAAGGCTGTGCGCGGGAGCGCCCATCCCTCCCCCCCGGGCCCGCCCCCCGCAACCCACTCCATCGCCATAGCTCGTCACCGCCCGCACAAGGAGAGCAACATGAAACCCTTCGCCGTACGGATTCCCGCAATCCTTTCCGGGCTCTTCCTCTGTGCCAGCCTGCTCGCCTCCTCAGTCGCTCTTGCCCAATGGCACAACACTGCCGGAGCCCAAAGTAAGGACAAGGGAACCCAGGCCCTGGCCTTCCTCCCCGACGAGATCTGGATCCACGCCGGGGACAGCGTTACCTGGACGATGGCCACGGACGAACCCCATAGCGTCACCTTTCTCAAGCCCGGCCAGATCCGGCCCACCTTCCAGGTCGGCTGTCCGGGAAACACCCCCAACGACTCAAACTTCGATGGCTCTTCGTGTGTGAACAGCGGTCGCGTCACCACAAAGGGCCAGACATATACCGTCAACTTCCCAAGCCCCGGCAACTACAGGCTTGTCTGCCTTGTCCACGTCAATATGACCGGCATGGTCCATGTTCTCGATGCGTCGCAGCCTCTCCCCCACACTCAGGACTTTTACGACGATCAGGCGCAAACGGAGGCGCAAAGCCTTCTCTCCGACGTGGAAAGCGGGAAAACCGGCGCCGACGAACCTGCCAGGCACGACGATTCCGAATCGACGCACCGCCCCACACACACCCATTCACCCGAAGTCATGACGGGCGCTGGAGAACTTGTCTCAAACCCCGGCGGCATCCAGAGCGCCTCCCGGATGCGTTTCATGCAGCCCTCGATCACCATCCACGCCGGCGACACTGTGGAATGGTTCAGCGATGACGTCTCCGGCCACACCATAACGTTTGGTCAGGAGCCACCAGACGCAAGCCCGTCCACCCCGCCATCTGCAAACGTATCCGTGGATGCCGACGGCGCGCGACACGCCACCATAAGCTCCGCAACCGACAGCGTGCACTCCGGATTCATTGCCCCGGCACCGCAGGAACGTACCGGCCTCGCACAGGCGCCCGCAGGCGTCACCCGCTTCCGCGTCACCTTCACTCACCCGGGAACCTTCCCGTATATATGTGCCTTCCACGACAACTTAGGCATGAAAGGCGAAGTGGTCGTGTTGCCGTAGACGGGCCGTTGGGGCGTAGGCAATCTCCGCCTGCCAACCAAACCTCTTACGCCCGTACCGGGCCACGGGTGTGGGCCACGGGTGTATAGTTCTCGGTTGCAGCGAACATGGGCCCTCCCTCCCCGCAATTCACCGAAGGAGACCACCATGACCACAAAGGCCCTCGCCCTTACCCTGGCACTCTGCTTCGCGGGAGCCGCCACCGCGCTCGCCCAGTCCCCCCAAATGGGCACCTGGAAGCTCAACGAAGCAAAATCCAAAATCTCCGCAGGCGCCCCCAAAAACACCACGGTCGTGTACGAGGCCCAGGGCGACACCATCAAAATAACCACCGATGGGACCGGCATGGACGGAAGCCCAGCCACACCGAGTGGACCGGCCAGTTCGACGGCAAAGACTACCCCCTCACGGGCGACAACGCCAGCGGAGACTCCCGCGCCTACACTAAGGCCGACGACAACACCCTCACCCTTACCGTAAAGAAAGACGGCACGGTCCTCTCCACAGGCCGCATCGTCGTCTCCACCGACGGCAAAACCCGCACCGTAACCTTGCAGGGGCACGACTCGTCCGGCAAACAAGTCACCAGCACCGCCGTATACGACAAAGAATAGCGCCAGGCAATTCCGCCTTTCGAGTCTGCCACGTCGCATCGCCCCCCGCCTCCGCCGTTCATCAACAAACCTGTCAACCCCGGGAACCCATTCCCAAGTCGGCAAGTCACACAAACCAGGGCACCGCTTCCTTGAAGGAAGTAGTCGGCCATTTAGTTGGTTGGAACGGCTGCAACGAGCGAGAAAGGTAAGACAAAGAAGGCCCGGCGCTCGCGTCGGGCCTTCCGCCGTTAACCACCTTCTAACTAAGCCTATGACCGAAACCGTCCCTCACCCCAACCTCCAGGTGTATAGTTCCGCTGAACCATCACCAAGGGTCCCTCGCCTCCCCACAACTCACCGAAGGAGAACGACATGCACGCAAAGGCCCTCGCACTCACGCTGGCACTCTGCTTTTCCGGAGCCGCCGCATCCCGCGCCGAAAATCCCAACATCGGCACCTGGAAACTCAACGAAGCCAAGTCCACCATCGCCTCCGGTGGTCCAAAGAACACAAATGTCGTCTACGAGAGCGTAGGGGATCAGATCAAGATCACTACCGACGGCGTCGGCCCCAACGGCCCAGCCCACACCGAGTGGACCGGCAAATTCGACGGCAAAGACTACCCCGTCTCCGGCGACCCATACGGCGATACCCGCGCCATGGCGGTCGTCAGCAGCCACTCCTTCAAGCTCACCGAGAAGAAGGCTGGCACGGTCGTCATGACGGGCACCATCGTCCTCGCGCCCGACGGCAAGACCCGCACCACGACCCTCACCCTCACCGGCCCCGACGGCAAAAAGGTCGTCAGCAAGATGAAGTACGACAAGCAATAACCTGGCTGCGCGTCACCGCGAAACTCGGTGCTCCGGAAAAGCTGTCAAGCCCCCAAAGCTTGACCAAACGGCTCAAGTCGCACAAAAAAGGCCAGTTATTTCTTGAAAATAGTTGGCAGTTTAGTTTGCTCTGAACAGCTACAATTAAGAAGTAAAGGAAAACTAAAGAAGGCCCGGCGCTCGCGTCGGGCCTTCTGCCGTTAACTCTTCAATTACTAAGCCTATGTACCAAACCGTCACTCCCGTCGACTAAGTCCAGCCGCTGCAACAAAAACACGATTCATACCCCCGGGGGGGTACCTCATGCCCGTCACATTCGCCGACACCTACCGTGAACCATCCGTCCCTCACCAATGCCAGCACCTCGACATGGAAGACGGTCGCCGCTGCCGCGCCCAGGCCATGCACAATGAATACATGTGCTTCCGCCACCGCGACAAACACATTCCGCCCGTCATCGAGAATGAACCCTTCGAGATCTCCCACCTCGACGACCGCGCCGCCATCCAGAAGGCGCTCGCCGCCCTGGCCGCCCGCCTCGCCTGCAACCGCATGGACCTCAAACGCGCCGGCCTCCTCGTCTACACCCTCCAGGTCGCCTCCTGCAATCTCGGCGCCGCGCCGCTGCCGGCCGCTCCCGCCGCTGTCGAGGCCATCCTGCCCCGGAACGCCTCGCCGCAATCAGACTCCACCCCCGCCAGCCAGTAGCTTCATCGAACCTGCTGCAGCAGCGCTCAGCTATACTTGCCGGAGCAAATTTTCACCCGAGGTCTCGTCCATGAAGAAGTTCGTCGCTGTAAGTGCTCTCGCACTCTCGTTCGCCGCTGCAAATGCCTTCGCAGAATCCCTGACCGGTACGGTCTCAGACGCCATGTGCGCTGGCGACACTGCCAAGGCCTCCAAGCCCGATCACGAAGCCTGCGCCAAGAAGTGCATCAAGGGTGGCGAGAAACCAGTGCTCATCGTGGGCGACAAGGTCTACACCATCACCAACCCGGACACCCTCGTCGCCCACGCCGGCCACCACGTCACCGTAGACGGCGATGTCAACGGCACCGCGCTGACCGTCAAGTCCGTAAAGATGTAGTCCGAACGCCGACCGGCAGACGACCAGCAGGGAATCAGCACAAGAGCAGCAGAAAGGAGAGCCGCACCGCGCGGCCCTCCTCTTCCGCTCTTCGAAGCTACTTCGCTGCCGTCCAGCCCGGAGTCTGCTTGTTCATGGCGTTCTGCTGCTTCAGCCACACGTACAGCGGCTGAAAGTAGTCGAGCATCGGCTGCGCATCCAGGTGGTCGGTGCCCGTCATCTGCTTCAGCGTGATCTGCCACGGCTGCGACTGGCCCGCCGCGAGCATCGCATTCAGCTTGTCACCCGCCGCCTTGATCCGTAGAAGCTGCAGCGGTTCAGCGGACCTTTGTAACCCGACGCGTCACACATCGCCTTGTAGAACTGGAACTGGTAAATCCGCGCCAGAAAGTAGCGCGCGTACGGAACGTTGCCCGGGATGTGATACTTCGCGCCCGGGATCGAAGTCCGCCTCGGTGCGCGCCACCGGCGGCGCCACGCCCTGGTACTTCTCGCGCAGCGCCCACCATGCCTTGTTGTAGTCCGCCGGCTTCGTTTCGCCGGAGAAGACCTGCCAGCGCCACTTGTCGATCAGCAAGCCGAACGGCAGGAACGCAACCTTGTCCATCGCCGTCCGCAGCAGCAGCGGGATGTCAGCCTCCGCCGGCGGAATCGGTGTCGATCAGGCCAAGCTGCTTCAGGTACGCGGGCGTGATCGAAAGTGCGATCGAATCGCCGATCGCCTCGTGGAACCCATCGTTCGCGCCCGACGCGGAACAGGAACGGCTGCTTGTTGTAGGCCCGCTGGTACATGTTGTGGCCAAGCTCATGATGCAGCGTGGTAAAGTCGTCCGCGTTGATGTTCAGGCACAGCTTCACCCGCAGGTCGTCGACGTTATCGACGTCCCAGGCGGACGCATGGCACACGACCTCGCGATCGCGCGGCTTGGCAAACATGCGACCGCTTCCAGAAGCGTGTCAGGCAGCGGCGCGAAGCCGAGCGACGTATAGAATCGCTCGCCGTACTTCACCATCGCCTTGGCATCCGAGACGCGCTTCGCCTCCGCCGCGATTGCCGCTCGGATCAGTTCCCGCGGGGAGCGCCGCGGACCCTGGCTGTCGAGGCCTCAATCTGCTTCCGCAGCGCGCCTTCCAGGTCATACATCTTGAAGCTGGTGAGTTTGGGATCAGTCGGCTGCGACGATGTCGTAGATGTTGCCCCACTCCTGCGCCCACATGTTGCCCAGCAGGTGCGCCGGGATCATCCCGTCCGGCCGCTCCGCCGCCGCGCCGTACTTCTGGATCAGCTTGAAGCGAACGTACGCATGCAGCTCGTCGTACAGCGGCTGGAGCTGCGTCCACGCGCGCTCAAGCTCCGCCGAAAACTGCTCCGGCGTCATGTCGTAGCCGGACCGCCAGAGCACGCCGGTGTCCTTGAAGCCGAACTCACGTGCACCCTGGTTCGAGAGCTCCACCAGCCGCGCGTACTTCTCCCGCATCGGTGGCGAGATGGTGTGCCAACCCTGTCCAGTACGTCGAGCAGTTCCTTCGGATCGCGCGACTTCGCCATCAGCGTGTCCAGGTCATCGATGCCAAGGCAACTCTGCGCGGACGCCGAGCCGCTCGCATCCGCCGAGCCGCCGCCCGCAGCGCCGTGGAACCCTTCGCCGCCGAACAGTACTTGCCCTTTCCATACATGCCGTCCAGCGAGGATGCGACCTGCGTCAGCTCCGCCACCAGCTTCGGATCAGTCGGCGACCCGTTCAGCTTCAGCAGCATGAACTTGCGTGCCAGGTCCGGCGGCAGCGTCATGCCATCGAACCGGCGCGCCGCAACCACCAACTCATTCGTACGCAGAAGCGCTCGCTCGTTGGCCTTCGCTGCGATCGCCTCGGTGTCGTCCGTGATGTCCGTCTCCTGCATCCACTGCGCCTGCCCGCCCTCGTTGGTCAGTTGAGCAGATCGGCCTCCACCTTGTCCATAAAGGCCTGAGCCTCGGCCACGGTAGGCTTGCCCGCAGGCCGACGTCTGAGACGAGGTCTGCGCTGGCCCGGTGGCGGTCAGAAAGAGCGATGCTGCGAGGAAGAGTGGCAGAAGACGCATGGCGGGAGTTTACATCGGAACACAGACGAAACACTCAGGTGTGGCGAGTGGTTGGACCAGTGGGGTAAGATGACGCGAGCTCAATCCGATGAGCGCAGGAGATGTCCGATGAAGGCTTTGAGTGGGGTTGGAGTTCTGGCGCTGACACTTGGCGCGGCAACGCAGCATGGATTCGCCGCAGGCAAGGTCTGCGACGCGCGCAGCTATGGAGCCAAGGCAGACGGCACCACCAAGGACACCAAAGCCATAGCCGATGCCATCGCAGACTGCGTGAAGGCCGGCGGCGGCACGGTTCGGCTGGATGGTGGCACCTTTCTCTCCGGCCCGGTGCTGCTGAAGAACAACATCACGCTCGAGATCACAAAAGGCACCACGCTGCTCGGCTCCCCCGATCGCGCAGACTATCCTCCACGGCAGTTCGCCGGCAAGATGACCGTGCAGCCGCTCGTGAGCGCTGTCAACGCAGAGAACATCGCCATCATCGGCGAGGGCACGATCGACGGCAACGGCCACATCTGGTGGGACTACGTCAAAGGCGTGAAGGATTCGGGCGTGCTCGGCACCGACCATCCTCGGCCCATGGGCGTGGTCTTCGACCACTCCAAGCATATGCACATGGAAGGCGTGACCGTGCAGAACGCGGGCTTCTGGCAGATCGTGCCGTATTACGCGGACGACGTGGTCTTCCGGAACATCCGTATCCTCGCGCCTAACTCGCCGAATACAGACGCCATTGATCCATTCAGCTCCAGCAACATCGTGATCGACCACGTATTCTCCAGCGTGGGTGACGACAACATCGCCATCAAGTCCGGCGCGATCAATTCGCCTGGGCCGGACGCGCCGTCGAAGAACATCACGATCACCGACTGCACGTTCGAGAATGGCCACGGACTTTCCATCGGAAGCGAAATCGCCGGCGGCGTGCAGAACGTCCATGCGGAACGCATCCACTTCAAGGGAACCGACCAGGGTATCCGGATCAAGGCCGCCCGCGACCGCGGCAACGACGTCTCCAACATCTCCTTCAAAGACATCACCATGGAGGATGTGAAGACCGCGATCCTCGTGACCGAGTACTACCCGCACACCGCGCCCGAAGGTGAAGTTCGCGTCCGAGCCTGTAGGCAGACTTACGCCGAAGTTCCACGGCATATCGATCGAGAATGTGACGGCCAAGAACAGCGGCTCAGCGGGATACATCATCGGGCTGCCTGAGTCGCCGGTGGAACTGTCACTGAAAAATGTGCATCTTGAAGGCAAGACGGGAATGTCCATCGCGTACGCGACCGTGACGATGGACGATGTGACGGTGAAGCCTCAGACAGGCGAAGCGATGAAGATTGCACCTACCGCGAAGGTAACGGGCTGGAACAAGTAGCTGCCGCTACTGTCGCGGGAAGGTGATGATCATTGCGCGCGCACTTACGGTGCCGGAGCATCTGTACTGGCGCTGCGTGCTGCCGTCAATCCACGCGATGTCGCCGGTCCCCAGCATGTGACTCTCGCGCGGAATCGTGATGGAAAGCTCGCCCTCGATGATGTAGATGAATTCCTGCCCAGGGAATATCTTGGGCACGAACTCGCAAACAGCATCGTGAGGATGGAATTCGGCGAGGCAGGGAACCAGGTGGCGGTCGGGAATCAACGCGCTAAGACTCTCGGAGACGAAGCGTGCATTGTCCTTGCGGTCAAGGACCAGGGGTACGCGGTCGCCCTTGCGGAGGACGCGGAAGCTTACCCGCTCCGTCTCGCGGAAGAACCATGAAAGGTCCTTGCCGAACACCAACGCGATGCGCGCGAGGTTGCGTAACGTAGGCACAACGCGCCCGGTCTCAAGCTGCGACAGAAACGATGCCGATAAGCCAGTCCGGGTCCCCAGCTCAATCAGCCCCAGACCTTTGCCAAGTCGAAGCGACCGGATGCGTTCTCCGATCACCCGCTGGTCGAGATACTGCTGGACCTTTTCGTCCTGCACTGCCTCAATCTCCTGGTCGAGTTCCTCGGCCAGGATCTGCGGCGTGGCATCAGGTGTAGGTTCCGCCGATTCGCCGGGAAACGCAGGCGCCTCGTTCGGGTTCGCGTCGGCCCCGCGAACAGTTCTGGTCTTGCCTATCTTGCGGGTCTTCAAGGGCATAGCTGCATATTGGACGCGCATACGGTATCAGTAGCCTCACAAAGCGTGTGGTGAAACTCGTTTGCCGAACAGGGCAGTGCCGACCCTTACACAGGTGCTGCCCTCCTCAATCGCGACGATGAAGTCGTTCGACATGCCGACGGACAGTTGGGTCAGCGTAGGACAGGCATCAAAGGACTGGTCGCGCAGACGCCGTAGCTCGCGAAAGTAAGGCCGTGCCTGCTCGGCATCTTCCGACCACGGAGGCACCGTCATCAGCCCGTACGGCACCAGCGACCGCAGCGAGGCCAAGCCCTCCAGCATCTTCGGCAGTTCGGCGGGGTCCATGCCGTGCTTGGAGTCCTCGTGGCTTAGCTTCAGTTCGATCAAGACGGGCAGCTTACGGTGGAGGCTCTCGGCTGCGGCATTCAGGCGCGAGGCAATCTTGATGGAGTCGACGGTGTCAACCGTGTCGAAGAGTTCCGCCGCGCGCGCCGTCTTATTGGACTGCAGCGGTCCGATAAGGTGGAACTCCGCGCCCGATAGTGCCTTGACCGTGGACGCCTTATCCTGGAACTCCTGGACACGATTTTCGCCGAAGAGACGCTGGCCGGCGGCGTACGCCTCTTCGATGGCTCTCGCAGGGTGCATCTTGCTGACCGCCATGAGCGCGACGTCCGACTCGTTCCGGCCGGCACGCCGACACGCGGATGCGATCTGTTCTCGAACCCGTGCGAGGTTGGCGCCGATGTCACTCATTGCTGTGACAATCTTATGGCTTCAGGACGCGCTGCGTAGACCACGGAGCGCCAGTTTCCATGGGCTGACAATTCGTATCCTGCGGCGGAAGCAGGAGCATAGCAAATACCGCCGCACGCTTCTAATGCGCAGGAAGTCGGTCGTAAAGGTCCTACAGGAAAGCGCTGTGCTGCGCTTATTCCGCCCAGCGGCGGAAGACCAGCGAGCCGTTGGTGCCGCCGAAGCCAAAGGAGTTCGAGAGAGCGCAGTCTATCTTTGCCTTTTTCGGCACGTTCGGAACGTAGTTGAGGCGGCAAGCCGGATCGACGTCCTGCAGGTTCATCGTCGGAGGCGCCGTCTGATCCAGCATCGCCATGATGGTGATGCCGGCTTCAAGTCCGCCCGCCCCCCCGAGGAGGTGCCCGGTCATGGATTTGGTGGAACTGATCAGCAGTTCGTGATCGAGCGCGCGCTCACCAAACAGTTTTCGATCGCCTTCGATTCGAGCGCGTCTCCCAGCGGAGTGGAGGTGGCATGGGCGTTGATGTAGTCGACCTCTCCAGGCTCGATACCGGCACATTTCAATGCTGCTGCCATCGCGCGATAGCAACCCTCGCCTTCCGGCGCCATACCGGTCATGTGGAATGCATCGGCCGACAAGCCGTAGCCGATGATCTCGGCCAGGATTTTGGCGCCGCGCGCTTTGGCAAACTCCAACTCTTCCATTATGAGCATGCCGGCGCCTTCCCCAACGACAAAGCCGTCTCGGTCCTTGTCAAACGGACGGCACGCGTGTTCAGGATCCTCGTTGCGCGTGGAAAGCGCCTTCATTGCAGCGAAGCCCCCGACGCCCATGGGGGTGATGGCAGCTTCGGTCCCTCCGGCGATCATCGCGTCGGCGTCCCCGCGCTCGATAATTCGGAACGCATCGCCAATGGAATGAGCGGACGAAGTGCAGGCGGTAGCTGTCGCCTCGTTTGGCCCCCGGGCACCGTAACGGATGGAAACGTGGCCCGCGGCCAGGTTGACGATCGACCCCGGAATGAAGAACGGAGAGATCTTGCGCGGACCGCCGTTCAACATCGCAGAATGCTCGCGTTCGATGACGTCGAAGCCGCCAATGCCCGAGCCGATGTGCACACCGACGCGGTCCCGGTTGGACTCGTCGACCGTCAGCCCGGAGTGATCCATCGCCTCCTGTGCTGCGGCAATGGCGAAGTGGATGAAGCGGCCCATCTTGCGGGCCTCTTTCTTATCGATGAACTGGAGCGGGTCGAAATCCTTGACCTCGGCGGCGAAGCGCACGGAGTGACCGGTGAGATCGAAAGCCTTGATCTCCGCCATGCCGCTCTTCCCGGCAAGCACTCCGGCCCAAACCTCGGGCGCCGTGCTGCCCCACCCCGCAGACGAGGCCAAGACCTGTCACCACGACGCGACGCGGCCCGCGTACCGCATCCACTCCGCCCCTTCGCACTTCCATTGTTACTTCGCCGCCTTCTGGTTCTTTTCGATGTAGTCCACTGCGTCCTTCACGGTCTTGATCTTCTCGGCGTCTTCGTCCGGGATCTGGATGTCGAATGCCTCTTCGAACTGCATCACCAATTCCACGACGTCAAGCGAGTCGGCGCCCAGATCCTCCTGAAAGCTTGCTCCCGGCGTAACCTCCGCCTCATCCACCTGAAGCTGTTCCACGATGATCTGCTTTACCTTCTCATCTACTGCTGCCATTAGATTCTCCTCTTCTACTGTTGAATTCAAACGCGTGCGGGTCGCGGCCGACCCCGTTCCTGCAAAACCTGTGGCGCAAGCTGGACACAATAGCGCCTAGCCGAGTGTAAAACAAACCGATACATTTGCGCTTCCGGGGGACGGGTTCAGTTCTCGGCGGCATCTGCCGCGATGGAGATCAGCGGGGTTGGGAACTCCGCGAATTCGAGCAGTTGAGCACCGCTGTCGCTGGGCTCCGCAATCTCCCGGAGGGTACGGTTAATTGCCCGTGTGCGCGTCCCCAGATCGCGGATCGTGTTCTGAACGGTACCTACCTGCTTGTCCATCTTTTCCATCAGGATGCCGAACTTCCCAAATTCGCCGCGGGCTGCCGCCAGAACCTTCCATACCTCGCTGCCTTGCTTCTGCAGATTCACCAGCTGGAATACCATCTGGAAGCTGGTCAGAATCGCGGACAAATTGCTTGGCCCGGCAATCATTACCTTGCAGTTCTGTTGAATTTCATCGTGCAGCCCGTCCCTGCGCATCACCTCTGCGTAGAGGCCCTCCGTCGGCAGGAACATAACAGCGTTTGGCGTGGTGACTGGCTCGTTGATGTACTTCGAACAGATTCGTTTGGCCTCAGTTCGGATGGTGCTCTCGAACGCGCGGCGGGCCCCCGCTATTTCCGCCGCACTCCCGTTCTCATAAGCAGTCTCGAGCCGGTCCCATGACTCGCGAGGGAATTTGGAGTCGATCGGCAAAAGCACGTCTCCGTGCGGCCCGGGAAAACGTACGGCGAACTCGACCGCTTCCTGCGTTCCGGGCTTCACCTGCGCGTTGCGGACAAACTGGTTTGGAGCCAGCATCTGCTTCAGGAGGTTGTCGAGCATGGCTTCTGCGAATTGCCCGCGCGATTTGACATTTGTGAAAAGGCGGGACAAATCGTCAACGCCAGCAGATAGTTTGGTCATTTCTCCCAGCCCGGCATGCACTCGGGTGAGCTGTTCGGTCACCTGGCCGAAGCTCTCCGTGAGGCGGCTCTGCAGGGTCGCGTGCAGCTTCTCGTCGACGGTCAGGCGCATCTCTTCGAGCTTCTGGGCGTTCGATTCGTTCAGCTTTTGCAGGCGATCCTCCACTCCCGCCCGCAGCTTGTCCTGCTGAAGCGTGTTGCTGGAGGAGAGATCCTTGAGCGTAGCGTGCAAGGCCTCCCGGGCGTCGGTCTGGTTCTTCGTGGCGTCAGCGACAAAGTGGATCAGGCGTTGATGGAGGGTGTCCAGGCCACCCTGGACGGTGTTCCGAAGGTTTTCGGCGGAGCTCTTGTTGTCGGCCCGGAAGCTTTCCAGGCCAGCGTGCAGCGTTCCCCCCAGACCGTTCACGCTTCCGGTGATCTCAGTACGTAGTCTGACGAATGCCTCGTCGCTGGCTTGTCGGCTCGCGTGGGCCTCTCCGGCGGATTCGCGTCGAATGGCTTCCAGCGTGCCCCGCAGATGTGTGTCCAACGCGTCTGTGCGGGCATCGGACCGGGTGACCAGGTCCCGTATCCCGTCCACCTGCACGGTGAGCTTCGCCGCGCTTTCGTCCGTCTGACGTATGCGCCGCAGCAGCAGCACAAACATCGCGATAAGAATCAGAGTTTGGAGCACCGCCAGCGTAACGGTCATATTCGCATTTCCTTCTCCTGCTCAGGATAGCGCGACCTCGCGGAAAAGGGGATGTGGAATTCGAGTACGGAACCCGGGATTGCACGGCGGGCGGACCGGAACCTCCAGGCTGCCGACGTTTGGTTGTCCGGCGCATCCTAACGTCAGCCCGACAGGCTCACCATAGATTGCAGCACCACACGGAGAAGCGAATCTGCCAAATGTTCACCCTGACCCGGCCGACGCATACGATCATGATCCGCTGCACAACCTCGGACCTGACTCGACCGCTACCTTTGAAATGGGCCAAGCGATCCCAGGGAGCACGCAAGCGGTGAGGCCACAAACACGGCAACCGCCGTCGGGCGGGTTGACGCCAGCGATATTCACGTCCTCCACACAGAAGATGCGGTGGCCGAAATAGACCGGGAGCCGAGAGGAGAGGGCTAACGTGCGGCGACGATGTTTCCACCTGAGGTCTCTCGGCCGGCGATGTCGTAGGGGCTCTCTATCTGCGCGCCGCGGCCGATCGTCCAGCGACCGTGCTGGAGGTACAAGCACGTGAGAACCAGCGGCAGTTCGGGTTGGATCACGAGGAGAGTGGCCAGGTAGCGCTTCGTCTTCAGGACTCCTTCCGCCCCTCCGCGCACCGGGCGGCTGCGGCGAAGGGTACCCGGGACCTGCGGAATTTCGATCACCTGCAGGTGAGCTCCCGGGTTCCGAAAGCCGTATGCTTCCATGGAACGAGCGACCTGCTTGGGGCTCATCACGCCGAAGTCCGCGACACGGTCCGGGCTCGGCACGGCGCCTGGAAAATAGAAGTTGACGGCCTCCGCCGCGAAATCAGCACAGTTTGTGCCCTTCAATCGGTATAGATGACGATTGCGATCAGCGTTCATCCATTCGATGAAACGGAAGTCGTCTTCCTCGGTTGTGTCCACCCGGTACCCCCAGATGCGTCGGTCGTAGGCGGCGCCGACGGTCTCCGACCATTCGCTTACCGGACTGTCTTTTTCCGTGCCGTCGGGCACGATGCTGACCAGGAACCTGCGGCGGTACGACTGACGCATCTCCCACGCACTTTCGCGCGTGACGTAGGACGGGATCTCATCCGGTGTATCTGCGGCATACAGGAACTGGAGGACGGGCGTAGCCATCCAGTCGTACGGACCTATGGCGTGGTAGCGTGCGATCACAACGCCGGCCGGCTCTCCTGCGCGGCACTGGCGCAATTTGAGCGGACCGTCGGCGCAGACACGGTCGAGAAAGATGGCGGTGTGGCCTACCGGCATCATCGTCCCGAAGTTGCCGTACGGTTCTGCGACGAACACGGTTAGCGAGGCGTGGGCTTGGGCGGATGCTCCGGTGGCCAGCATGACCCAAAGCAGCGCCCGACAACACAGAGACAGCGGTAGGGGTTGGGCCACGTTCCGGTTGCGCATCTTACCTGTACGGATGCAGTTTCAGTGTTTTGGGCTTACTTGAATGGCAAGGAAGCTGTCCGTTTATTCAGGTTCAGACTCCGCGCGAGCAGCCAGTATATGGTCAGCGACGGAGGCGCCTCGCCGCGCCGCGGCTACGTCGTGAACGCGGAGGATGTGCGCGCCGGCCAGAACGGCCGCCACGTTGGCTGCTGCGGTTGCGTCGCGCAGCGCCTCCGGGGAGATCCCGCCAGTTTCAGCTTGTTCCACGGCCCGCCGCAGAAATCCCTTACGGGACGCTCCGGCGAGGAGAGGACGATTGAGGCTCTGCAATTGGGCGAACTCCGCGAGGATGGGGAAATTCTCCTCCAGCGACTTTCCAAAGCCCAGGCCTGGGTCGAGAACTAAGGCTTCCGGTGCAATGCCCGCATCGCTGGCGGCTCTCGTACGCGCTTCGAGATCCCGCAGCACGAGCGGCATGACCTCCTTACTAGGGAGAGGCGGCAACCTGTGCCACTCGCCGGGGTGTCCACGGGTGTGCATCAACACCACGCCGCAGCCAGTTTGCGCACATAGCGTAAGCATGTCGCGATCCCACAGCCCGCCGCTCACGTCGTTTACGATTTCTGCCCCGGCTTCGAGGGCTGCGCAGGCGGTCTCCGCCCGGTAGGTATCAACCGAGAGGACGGCCCGTGGGCGGCTGCGGAGAATACCTCTGAGGACAGGCATGATGCGGGCCAGTTCCTCTGTGGCGGTAATCGGTAAAGCACCGGGGCGGGTCGATTCGCCCCCAATGTCCACGACCAGCGCACCCTCGTCAAACATGGCCAGCGCTTGCGTAATCGCCTGTTCCACTTCGACGTATTGGCCGCCGTCGGAGAAGGAGTCCGGCGTCACGTTGAGGATGCCCATCAGGATGGTGCGTCCGCCCCAAGCAAGAGTTTGGCTGCGAGTCCGCCACTTAAATGGCGGCCGTAAAGCGAACGGCATCTCTCCCCCTCCCTCGAGCTGAGATGCTCTGCGCGCTCACGAAACTGCTCCACAATTGCGTGCCCCGGGGATGAATGAAATGTACGACACGGCTGGACGAATTTAGGAAGCCGGCATATCTTCGCCAGCAGCCGCAGAAAAATCTCCCCGAATTGCCTCTCAGGTGGATAATTGGGGAGAAACCCAGGGCCCCGGTCGAGATCTGCTTGCAGTCTCCGTCCTAACTCCGGACCGGAGCTCTGAGGAAATGATGAACTACGCCTTCCTTCCTGACCTCTTTGCTTTAACCGTGCTTGTGCTCATCCTGCTTATGGTGCGACGGGAGCACTCGGAGGAGCGATCGAACGCGTGGCTGCTTGGCCTGTTCATCACCCTCGTGGAAAGCCTGGCGCATACATTTTACGCGCCAAACGCAATGCCGGCCCGAGCCCTGCACGTTCTTGTGCTGAACTGCTACACCCTGGCGGGCCTGGTGTTTGTGTGGGCCTCCACCGATCCCGGGCTTTCGCGCAGGTTCAGGCTGACGTTGGTGGCGCTGAATGGCGTTCCTCTGCTCGCGCTCGCCACGCCCTATGGTCTGAACCTGCGAGTGTCGTGGGCGTATATTCCGGCAATACTCCTTGGCCCCACCCTTGGACTGGCCGGCTCAGTCCTTGTGCGCCGCAAATGGCGCTACGCGGGCCTGCAGTTTTGCGGGTGGGCGGCAATTGCCTTTCTGGTCTCTCATGGTCTCTACCGCAATGCGGTTTACTGGGCCTTGGGGTGCCTCTATACCGTCGCGGCCGTCAACTTCCATCAACACCTGAAGCGCCGCAGTACTGGGAAGCTAGCCATTATCACCGGCTTCTCCATATGGGCGCTGTTCTTCTTCCTGCATCCTTGGGTAGTCGGCCACTCCACGTTCACCGACATCGCGTCTCACATGTGGAACCTCCAAAAAACCCTCATCTCATTGGGTATGATCCTGGTGATGCTGGAGGAGCATGCCTCCAGCAACGCCTATCTCGCGCACCACGACGAGTTGACGGGGCTCGCAAACCGCCGCATGTTTGCCGCGCGCCTGACGCTGGCGATCGACCGCTCGGAGCGTCGCGACACAAGCCTCGCGGTGGTTGTTCTGGATCTCGACGGCTTCAAGAACATCAACGACACGCTGGGACACTCTACCGGTGACCAGGTGTTGCGAGCAGTGGCTTCCTCTCTGCGGAGCAATGTCCGAGCGTCCGACACCGTCGCCCGTATGGGTGGAGATGAGTTCGTCATCCTGGCGGAGGGGCTCTCCGGGGAATCATCTGCGCGGCGCTTCGCCGACTCAATCCTGAGCGCGGTACAGCACCCCATCGTGTTCCAGGGACAAACGATGAATATCTCAGCCAGCGTTGGGATTGCGATGTATCCACAAGACTCGCGCGATGCCATGAAGCTGCTGCGGATCGCGGATCAGCGGATGTACCATCGCAAAAAGGATCCCCTGCCGGTTCGGCATCTGGATCGCAGCTTTGCGGCTCTGCCCCCCGCCTGACCTTCGCCTCTTACGTACTGGACCCCTCCACAGGGTCCCACTAGCGCAGGAGCGCTAGGGTTTTTCTGTCCGGCTCCCCCCCGCAAAGGCGATCAAGGGCGTTTCGGAACGCCGGCTCTTCGGGAGCGGTTGCATGAAACAGCGTCATCGACGACCAGAACTTCAGATGGTCGGGATAACCGAAGATGCTCTCGAGAGTTGCGCCTCCCCTCGCCTCGCACACCAGCTTCGTACACTCTCTCAGCCTCGCGCCGAGCAACGGATGGCCAAGGTAGGCGGCGGCTTCGTCGGCGCCGGAAATCGCAAAGTGCTGCGCGGTCGAACTGGATCCCAGGCCGGCGACCTGAGGAAAGATGAACCACATCCAGTGGCTCACCTTATGTCCTGCTTGCAGCTCTTTCACTACCTGTTCATAGACGCCGTTCTGCGCGTCCACAAACCGCCTCAGGCTGTACGTATCTGATTGGCTGGCGAGCATATCGTCACCCTCAGGTTCATTCTCTCCGCCCGACGGGGCGGCTTGGAGCAGTCTCGGTGCTGAGAGGCGCGATGCGATGACTGCGTTGCTCTGCACTGTTAAAGCGAACCTGGTCCTCACTTGGGGCGCGGCTTCTTGGGACTGCGGGGTCAGTCACGTCCCCAAAAGCAGACAGCAGAGTGTCCTTCGGGCACTACGCGCGTCCAAAACTCCGACGGGTAGTTTTGCCAACCCGCACCATCTTTCTATACTCAGCCCATGAAGCTCGTCCCGCTGTTTCTTCTCGCTGCAGGTCTATGCTCTCCTTTGCGCCTCTCCGCGCAGGCTTCCGAGATTCCGAGCGGTGCCCCAGATGCGTCCACGATGAACGGTCAAACGCCTGAACAGCGTGGGCGCGCTCTGCTGGACCAGATGGTCGCGGCTCTCGGCGGCGCGGCGTGGCTGGACCGGACGACCATTCAGTACGAGGGCCGGGCAGCGGCCTTCTTCCAGGGCGCCCCGGATCCCGGTGTGATCGAATACCGCGATTTTCGCCGTTTGCCCGCTTCCGGAAAGGACGATGCGGAGCGGATAGAGTTCACGAAGAAACGGGATGTCATCCAGGTCTGGACGACGACCACGGGTACGGAAATTACGTACAAAGGCAACCAGCCACTGCCTCAAGATCAGGTGGAGGAAACGCTTCGCCGTCGGGCGCACTCCGTAGAAGAGGTCATCAGAACATGGCTCAAGAGTCCAGGCGTGATGGTCGTCGCCGAAGGGACCTCGATGGTGGGCCGCAGAGCGGCAGAAAAGGTGACTGTGCTTTCGGCCAACAACGACGCGGTAACCCTGGAACTCGATGCCTCGTCCCACCTTCTGCTCCGGCGCTCGTTCCAGTGGCGCAACGAGAAATTCAAGGACCACGACGAGGATGCCGAGGACTATGAGGACTATCACACGATCCAGGGGATCCCTACTGCATTGACGATCACGCGATACAAGAACGGTGACATGACGAGCCAGCGGTACCTGACGAAGGTGGTCTACAACGCGCCGCTTGCGGATTCGCTCTTCGATCCCTCAATGACGCTGCACGGTAAGAAATAGCAAACGGTATGATCTGCGCCCGCTGTGTGGGGGTCTTGTATGTCAGTAAATTCCCACCTTGCTAAGCATCTCAGCTTGCGCGTCCCGGTCGCGAGCGCAATTTCGATATACTCGATTGCGCATGACATTGCCCGCTGAGCCCCGCACGATGGACATCGTTGAAATCATGTCCATCCTTCCTCATCGCTATCCACTGCTGCTGATTGATCGCGTACTGGAGATTGAACCAAAGAAGCGCGTGGTGGCGATCAAGAACGTCACGTTCAACGAGCCACACTTCGCAGGACACTTTCCTGAGTACCCCATCATGCCGGGTGTGCTGATCATCGAAGCCATCGCGCAGGCGGGTGGCGCGCTGCTCCTCACCGAGATCCCCGATCGCGAGTCGAAACTTATGGTGTTTACCGGCATCGACGACGCAAAGTTTCGGCGTCCCGTGGTCCCGGGAGATCAGCTGCGGATCGAGGTCACAGTACTGAACTGGCGGACCTCCGCAGTCAGGATGCGTGGCGTTGCGACCGTGGACGGAAAGCTGGCGTGTGAGGCCACGGTCATGTGCGCGTTGACGAATCGCAGCCCGAAAAAGCCTGCTGCCGCACCCGCTCCGCAGCCGACGCCAGCTGTGGTCGCTGTCAATCCCGGAGAATCCGTCGAGTGAGCATCCATCCCACGGCGATCGTCGCGGCCGGGGCGCAGGTTCCGCAGTCCTGCACCATCGGGCCGTACTGCACGGTAGGCGAGCACGTGGTTCTGGGCCAAGGATGCCGGTTGGTCTCTCATGTAGTGCTGGATGGCTACTTGTCGATCGGCGACAATTCCGTGATCTATTCGTTCGCATGCCTGGGCATAGCGCCGCAGGACCTGAAATACGCCGATGAGCCCACGCGCTGCATGATAGGCGCAAACAACACGATTCGTGAGTACGTGACGATCTCGCGCGGCACAGTCGGCGGTGGAGGCGAGACTACGGTCGGCTCAGGCTGCCTGATCATGGCGTACACCCACATTGGCCACGACTCGCACATCGGCAACGGGTGCATCCTGGCGAACTCGGCGACGCTGGCAGGCCACGTCACGGTGGAGGACTTCGCGGTGGTCGGCGCCCTGTGCCCGGTGCATCAGTTCTGCCGGATCGGTCGCTACGCCTATGTGGGCGGGGGAACAACTATCACGCAGGACGTGCTGCCGTATTCGCTGACCTCCATCGAGCGCAACAACCACGCCTACGGGTTGAACAAGGTGGGCCTCGAGCGGCGGGGCTTCACGCCGGGCCAGTTGAAGGCCCTCCGGCACGCCTACCGCCTCCTGCAGAGCTCGAAATTGAATACTACCGATGCCCTGGCTGCAATGCGGGCAAACCTCGCTTCAGAGCCGAGCGCAGTTGAGGAGGCAGGGGCAGTGGAGCACGTCCGCTATCTCGCCGATTTCATCGCCGGGAGCACACGCGGCGTCATCAAATAAACATGAAGAGGATAAAGATCATCGGCGGGGGGCTCGCCGGGCCCGAGGCTGCGCTGCAAGCGGCCTCGCTCGGCTGCGAAGTCGAACTGTACGAAATGCGGCCACACCGGTCCACAGAGGCGCACCAGACCTCGGACTTTGCTGAGCTTGTTTGCTCAAATTCGCTTAAATCGGAGTCGGAGAATACGGCGCCGTGGCTGTTGAAAGCGGAGATGCGCCGGGCGGGCTGCTTCCTGCTGGCTGAAGCAGACGCTTGCGCGGTCCCAGCGGGCCATGCATTGGCCGTTGATCGCGTCGCGTTTTCGGCGCGAGTCGCCGCGCGACTTGAATCGCGGGCCGGGTCCGGCCCCGGCAGCATCACGGTCTGCCGAGAGGAGGTCACATCCCTCGACGAAACAGAAGGCAAAACGCTCACGGTAGTAGCAAGCGGGCCCCTGACCTCCCCGTCGCTCACCGCGGAACTCACGCGGCTGACCGGCTCTGACCATCTCGCGTTCTACGACTCAATCTCCCCCATCGTCGATGCGAGCACCATCGACATGTCGAAGGTCTACTTCGCTGCCCGCTACGGAAAGGGCACAGCGGACTACATCAACTGTCCGTTTACGAAGGAAGAATACGAGCGGTTCGTCGACGCGCTCAGCGGCGCTGAAGCAGTCCCGGCTAAGTCGTGGGAACAGGTGCCAGGCGCGTCGGCCGCGGCTGGCACCGGAGCCGCCGCGACCTATTACTTCGAGGGATGCCTGCCGATCGAAGAGACGGCCCGCCGCGGACGCGAGACCTTGCGCTTTGGACCGATGAAGCCTACCGGCCTGGACGATCCAAAAACCGGGCGATGGCCGTACGCGGTAGTGCAGTTGCGCCAGGAGAATCTGCGTGCGGACTCCTACAATCTGGTTGGATTCCAGAACCACCTGAAGTACTCCGAACAGGCGCGCGTGCTGCGGATGATCCCGGGCCTCGAGAACGCTACGTTTCTGCGCTACGGGCAGATTCACCGCAACACGTATGTCGACGCCCCGCGCCTGCTTACCGGGACGCTGCAACTACGCGAGCATCCCGGGATTTTGATCGCCGGCCAGCTTGCGGGCGTAGAAGGCTACACAGAATCTATTGCGAGCGGGATGCTTGCCGGCAGGTTTGCAGCGGATTTGGCGGCTGGCATTGCGCCTACCCCGGCGCCGCGTAACTCGGCTCACGGATCGCTCATCCACTACATCACGCACGCTGAGGGAAAGCGATTCCAACCCGCAAACATAACTTTCGACTTGCTTCCCCCGCTGGAGGAAGAAGTCCGCAGAAAGATTCGCGACAAAAAAGAGCGTCACCGGATGCAATGCGACCGCGCACTGGCAGCCTGGCAAGAGTGGCTGGCCGCCAGCGCGCAAACTACCGTTGCCGCGAGTTGATCTTAGGCGAGGCTGGTGTCCTGAGTGCCGTCCGAGCCGTGGATCTTCACAAGCTTGTTGTAGATGCCCAAAATCAGAAACGGCGCCGCCCATTGGCCAATAAACAGCGATTCATGCTGCTTCTTTCCTATTTGCAGACTGACCGAAACGGCCATCGAGGCCAGGGCGAGCGCGAGGTATACGCTCGATGGCACCTGGGACGTGAACTTCTCAATCGCTGCGGTAACCTGATCTTCAGTTGCTTCACCCTTCGCCACTCTGTAATCCGTCATCATCAATCTCCTGTCGCGGCTTCGCCGCATTCTTTACTCAGATGCGCCGCCCGGCAGGCGCGCGACGGTGCTGCCCTAATTCCGCTCCGGATTCCTTTTCAGAGCGAGCAACTTTATCCCGCTTTCTTTTGTCGGCACCGGAGCAAGCTCGCGTTCGGATGTCACCGGCAAGGCTGCTGAGCGCCTGATAAACTTCTGGCATGGCAAGTAGCTGGCGGCGTTGGGCCGTCGTGGCCGGATCTATACCGCTGGGATTGCTCCTGGGCTGCCCGCAGCAAAACGTCGGCAGCCCGGCAGGGGCGTCGGCCAAGGTGACTGCTCCCGCTGCCTCGGTTCCCGGTACCGCCGCGCCCGGCAACTCGCCTCCAACCGCCACAACCGCGGCACAGACCCAATCTCCTGCACAGGTGCAGAGGGATCAGGAACTAATCGCGCGAGTGGAGGGTGCCTACAGCAGCGGAGTCACCAACTACCGTGCGGGTCGCCTGGACTCAGCCCGCGCCGACTTCGATTCCGCGGTGGACCTGCTGCTTGCCAGCGGAACAAATCTCAAGACCGATGCCCAGCTTGCCGACGAGTTTGAGCACGTCGTCAACCCCATCAACTCTTTGGAGATGTCCGCAGTCAAGCAGGGTAACGGCTTCTCCGCCCCCATCGAAGCGGCTCCGCTGGACGCTGCTGATGAGGTTACGTTCCCGGCCAATCCGGCCCTCACGGCGAAAGTGAAGGACGAGCTCAAGACCACCCAGTCCGACTTCCCGCTCGTCGCTAACGACTACGTCGCTGGTTTCATCAGCTACTTTTCCAACTCACCCGCAGGCCACGCGCATCTGCTCCGCTCCCTCGAACGCGCGGGCAAGTACAAAGACATGATCTCCGGCATCCTCCGTCAAGAAGGCGTGCCGCAGGATCTGATCTACCTCGCCGTCGCGGAGTCGGGGTTTCAGCCGCAGGCTCTCAACGCCGTTCCGGTGCCGGCGGCATGTGGCAGTTCATGCCTACGGGAGCCTATGGCCTCGGCCGAAGCGGATGGGTCGACGAGCGTTTCGATCCAGAGAAGTCGTCGCGCGCCTATGCGCGGTACATCAAGTCGCTCTACAACCAGTTCGGCGATTGGTATCTCGCCATGGCCGCCTACGACTGGGGCCCTGGATACGTGCAGCGTTCCGTAATGCGCACCGGGTACGCGGACTA
Organism: uncultured Acidobacteriaceae bacterium; assembly: GCA_963791875.1. Classification (GTDB taxonomy): domain Bacteria; phylum Acidobacteriota; class Terriglobia; order Terriglobales; family Acidobacteriaceae; genus Edaphobacter. The sequence goes on along the minus strand of CAWBUI010000007.1, from coordinate 84,075 downwards.
TTGGGAACTCTACCGCCGCAACGTGCTGCCACAGGAGACCAAGAACTACGTCCCCGGCATCATCGCCGCGATCATCATGGCCAAGAACCCGAAGCAGTACGGCCTTGAGAATCTTGTGCCAGACGCGCCCGTAATCTCCGACACCGTGACGGTCGACTACCCTGTCGACCTCCGGCTTGTGGCCGATCTCACCAACGCTTCGCCCGCGGAGATCGTAGGTTTGAACCCCAGCCTGCTGCGCATGACCACACCGCGCGATGTTACCTTCGATCTCCATCTTCCTCCCGGAACAAAGGAACTCTATACGCGCCGCATCGCCGAGATACCCGCCGACAAGCGTGCGAGCTGGCGCTTTCACATTGTGCGGGCGGGCGAGTCCATTGAAGGAATCGCGTCGGCACTTCCACGCCCACGCGTCAGAGATTGAAGCCGTCAATCGGCTAACATCCAGCGACTCTATAGAGACGGGAGACGAACTCATCATCCCGGCTGCCTCTTCCTCTGCGGGTCCTCATCCGCACGCACTATCGTGACGCGTCAGGGCGATACGCTCGTCAAGATCGCGGATCGTTTCAACGTTTCGGCGGATGACCTGCGTCGCTGGAACCATCTGTCTTCAAGCGTAGTTCCTGCACACCGCACGTTGCCGTAGCGGAGCCGCTGCATCTGGCGCATGAGGCTCGTGTGCGTTCGCGTGGTGCGCACGGCGCAACGAACAATCGCACGGGCAGCAGCCGCTCTGCAGGAAAGCGCTCCGCGAAGAGTCAGACCAAGTCAGCCTCGAGTCGAACTCCCAGCAGCAGCGCAACGCGTCTATCCAACAGCAAAGCCCGTCGCACTGGCGGGAAAGTCACGCACGCTAGCTGACGCGGCTGCCGTAGTAGCTTCCTCAACGAAATCAATGCTTGCCATCTCTGGCACACCATTGCATCCTGTTGCTAGAATCCGTGGCGCAGTGTGAGATGTTCGTCACGCGTCACGATCGTCGAACACAAATCACACTGGACGAAGCAAATGAGGATGGCAATGATGAACTCCAATGAGCGTGGCAGCATGGACGGATTGGACGAGAACATCAGGATCTATGCAGCCGCAGCTCGCGATGACGACGATCTGGACGACGAGGACGCTGACATCGACGCGATGAAGACGACGATGAAGAAGATGAGGAAGAGATCGTCGTCATGTTGGCGCAGGAAGACGACGGAGATCCGAGACGCAGATCCGCTGCTGCGGTCGGAACCCCATGCCGAAGAGGCGATGACGGAGACGTCACTTCCAGCCCGATCGGCGGATACGAGCCGCCGGACCGGCTGTCCATCCAGCCTGAGAGGAACGAGACAGAACCACCGCTTCGGCCCGGCAGAACCGGATCGAAGAGCACGCCGGCGAAGAAGTCGCGCACCCCCGGCGAAGAAGACGCGCAAAGAAGAGCATCCGGTAAGAAGGCGCTGGCAAGAAAGCGGCCGGAAGAAGGTCCGCCACCAAGAAGGCGCCAGCCAAGAAAGCGCCGGCGAAGAAAGCCGCGGGCAAGAAGGCACGGGTAAGAAAGCTCCCGGCACTAGAGGTCGCCTATAAAAACGGCGGTGAAGAAGGGCGCCAGCAAGACGACATCGAAATCTGCCGCGAAGAGGTCGAGTGCTTCGCGCGGCGGTAAGACCGCTTCAAAAAGGCGGCCGGCAACAAGGCATCTCCCGCAGCACAAAAACCATCCAGCGAGGTAGACCATTGGCAACTAAGAAAGCAGCAAAGAAGGCAGTGAAGAAGGCGGCTCCGAAGAAGGCAGTCCAAGAAGGCAGTCGCAAAGAAGGCAGCGGCAAAGAAGACTGCGCAAAGAAGACCCGCAAAGAAGACGGCGCAAGAAGAAGTAAGCGCGTCCAGGCAATCTCACCAGGCAAGCAAAAAGGCCCGGACTCCTCTCGAGAGGTCCGGGCCTTTTTGCGTCTGCTGAGGCGAGCGTGAGTCTACTTCTTTTCCGGCTGCGATCGCCGCGAGGACGTCTTCGCTGTGGGTCTTGGGGTCTACGCCGGTCCAGACCTTGACGATCTTGCCGGCGGGCGAGATGAGGAAGGTGTCGCGCGCCGCGAACTTGATTGTCCCCATGCGCCGTGACCGGAACGCCGTACGCGTCGATGACCTTGTGGTCGGGGTCGGCGAGCAGCTTGAAGGTGAGCGAATCTTTGGTGCAGAAGGTCTTGTGGCTCTCGACGGTGTCGAGGGAGACGCCGAGCACGACTGCGTTCAGGGCGTCGTACTTGGGCAGGTCGCGCTGGAAGTTGTGGGCCTCGATGGTGCAGCCCGTGGTCATGTCCTTGGGATAGAAGTAGAGGACGACCCACTTGCCCTTGTACTGCGAGAGCGAGACCTGAGTGTCTTCCTGCGAGGGCAGGCTGAAGTCAGGGGCGGCGGCGCCGGTCTGGAGCGTGTCGGCTGTGGCACGGGCGGCGAAGCCGAACGATGCGGCTGCCACGGTCGCGGCGAGCGCGGCAGTCCAGAATGTCTTGCGAACCATGTTGTGTCTCCTTGCGTTGCATTTGTGTGCTGCTGGTTGTGTCGGGGCCTCACCGGTTATAGTACGCTGCGCGCCAGGCTGCGGGCGGCACCGGCTTGTCAGCCGGCCGCAGATGGCGATGCCCGCTGTGTTCGGCGGCGTCGACGATGGCTGCGCGATCGAAGAGCAGGGTCCGGCCGGCTTCGATGGCGAGGCAGGTTGCGCCGGCGCGCGCATCGCTTCGATCGTGCGCGGCGCCGATGACGGGGACGTCGAAGCGCATGTCCTGATTCGGCTTGGCGACCTTGACTACGGTAAGCGGAGCGCGCGCAGGAGCGTGTCCGGGCGCTTCCGCGGTGATCGCGCTCGGACGTCGCGGTGCCGTCTCGAGTGCGGCGCATCAGTTCGCCGGCGCGGCGGATGGTTGCGTCGGTTCCTTCCATGGCTTCGACGGCGACGCAGGCCTGGGCGGCGATGACGACGGTCTGGCCGAGGTCGTAGGCGGCGATGGCGCGAGCGACGGTGCGGCCGTAGGCGATGTCTTGCTAGCTCTTGTTGGTTCGGGTGCGCGGTGGGTGAGGACGCCGGGCTTTGCGAGCAGCGGTTCGAGGTATTGGGTGGAGGAGATGAGCTCGATGCCTTCGTCGCGCGAGGACCTTGGCGATGGCTCCGAGGAGCATGTCGGTGTTGCGGGTGCGGAGGTTGAGGAGGAGCTTGGCGAGCCGCCAGTCGGGGCGGATGGAGGAGAAGATCTGTGTGTGTTTGACCTGGCCGGCCATGGTGGCGCGGGTGACGCCTTCGCGTTGGAAGGTTTCGATCAGGCGGGAGAGTTCGCCGAGGGAGAGCCAGTGGACGCGGATGGCAGGGTCGGCGGCGGCCCGGGCATCGATCTCTCCGGTCGGTCTCTTCCTTGATTGCGGCGACGATGACGGTGAGGCCGTGAGCACGGGCGGCGTCGAGCAGGAGGAAGGGAAAGCGTCCGTTGCCGGCGATCAATCCTAACGTTTGGCTCGGGGTCTGGTTGGTGAGGTCGGGCATTTGCGCTGGGCCTGATTGTAGCGTCACGTCCTGGCTTTGAATCCTCGGAGCTACCCCCGGGGGTATGGAACGCGTTTTTGTTGCAATCAAGCAACTTAACGGAGGGGAGTGACGGGTTGGTACACAGGCTTGTTGATTCGCTGATTAACTCCTCCGGGTTAAACGTCAGAAGGCCCGGGGCAGGTCCCGAGCCTTCTTTTGCTTCTGTGTTAATTGTAACGGAGTGGAGCAAACTAAACGGCCAACTATTTTCGGGAGATTTGTCCTTTGGTTTGTTATAGATGGCTGGTTTTCAGAAGGTTTGGGGGCTTGACAGGGTTTTTGCGGCGGCCTGGGAATCGCCAGGCCAGCGCAGAAGCGCGGAAGGGTGAGGGACTACTCCGGTAAGCCGAAGAAGGCAGAGGCCAGGGCGGGGAGTGCTTCGCCCGAGACGCGCATGGTGGTCCATTCGGACATGGGGACGGCGCCGACAGAGCGGTAGAAGTCGATGGCGGGGGTGTTCCAGTCGAGGACCGCCCACTCGAGGCGGGGGCAGCCTTCGGCTACGGCGGCGGCGGCTACGGAGGCGAGGAGGGCTTTGCCGATTCCTTTGCCGCGGAACGGGGGGCGGACGAAGAGGTCTTCGAGGTAGATGCCGGCGTGTCCGCGCCAGGTGGAGTAGTTGAAGAAGTAGAGGGCGAAGCCGGCGGGCTGGCCGTCCCACTCGGCGATGAGGCAGTGGAAGCGGGCGGGTTGGGTCGGGTCGGAGGGGAAGCCGTCGCGGAGGAGGTCGGCTGGGGTGGCGATGGCGGCGGCGGGTTCTTTCTCGTATTCGGCGAGTTCGCGGATGAAGGTGAGGATCTGGGGGATGTCGGCTGGGGTGGCGGGGCGGATTTGGGGCGCGGGCATGGTTAAGGTCAGGGTACCGTCTTCGGCGAAGTGCGTGTGCGCGAACGAGACTGTACAGGAGTATGCGTTCGCGGCAGCTCGACAAGGGATGCGGTGCGGCTCCGCGACTGTCGATGAATACCACGCGCCACGAAATTTGTTGTGCGCGGGAGGAGTTCGTTTGCGATCTAGCGGTCAACGAACATCAGCCAATTCAGAACAGTGCCCGGTACCCAACCCACTCACGCTTGAGCTTGGCCATGAACTCGACGAAGCGGGCATCTTGTCGGAGGTTCGATAGATTCGGGTCGGTCTCGAATAGTGGGTAGCAAGGAAACCCGTCCATCGCTGCGAACTCCAACCACGGGATGGCCTGCTCGGGCTTGTCTATCAGCGCGAAGGCGATAGCTATGTGATAGGCAGAGTGGTGGAAGTGACCGTATCCCTTTCCTGTTCTTATGGCGATTTCGATTTTCGTTTCCGCCACGGATATCTCGCCCATGGAAGCAGCCAGTACAGCTTGCATACTGATAAACAGAGCGCCATCGTCTTCTGGATGATCCTGTAGCAATTGATCGATCAGTGCGGAAGATTCTTCGCTTTTGCCCAAGTTGAAAAGAACCCAAGCGGTCTGATAGCCGATCAATGACGGATTTACGTCTTGCGGGATGGTACGCAGAACGGCCAAAGCCTGCTCATGCTTTCCTTGAAATGCGAATGTCTGCGCCATGCGGTACACCGCAAGGTTGTTATTGGGGTTAGTTAAGATCGCTTGCTGCGATTCGTAGAGGGCGTCATCGAAATAGCCGATGTGACAGTAGATGAGTGCAAGCTGATTGCGCGCCTCATCCAGATTGGGGTTCAGGGCGACTGCGCGCCGGTAGTCAAGAATTGCCCTTACATGAGGGAAGTGGTTGATCGGCGTCCAAAGGAGGCGACCACGGGCGAGGTACGTAACGGCCAGATGCGGATCGAGTGAGAGTGCCTTCTCCACAGACACGAAGGCTTTTTCCTGCCATTGTCTCTCATGGGGAGCAAAGAGAAAGAGCTTCCATACGCATGTTTGAGCCAGTTCGGCATAGGCCAAGGCAAAGGTGGGATCGATAGCAACTGCACGCTCGAACGCCGACATAGCGGCTTCATTGTCCGCTTTGTTCTGGTGCTGGGCATAGAAGCGCCCGCTCAGGTAGCAGTCGTACGCCTCCGGCTTAACCTTGGGCGCAGAGTTGAATTGGATCTGCTCCTGGGGAGTCAGGTCGGCGCGGATCTCCGCGGCGATAGTAGAAGCCACTTCTTTTTGCACGGCGAGTATTTCGCCGAGGTCTCGATCGTAGCTTTGCGACCAGATGGGAGCCCGAGTTGGAAACTGAACAACCCTTACGGCGACCCGCAACCGGTTGGCGACCCGTATCACTGATCCTTCGACGAGCATGTCCAGGTGGACATCGCCCTCTTGTATCGAAAGAGCCTTGCCTGCGCGCCGGGGCGTAGAGATGACAGAGCTGGGAAATACCTTCAGTTGATGGATCCGGGCAAGTTCCGTGATTAACGCTTCCGTGAGTATCTCGGCGAGATAGTCTTGCGAGCCATCCCCGGAGGTATTTTGCAGGGGACTTACAGCGATTGTTCTAGTCTGGAGTAAGGGGTCACTTCCGTGGTGTTCCGGGTGGCTTTCGCCAGCGGGCTCGATCGTCACGTGGGTGCCGCGCGAGAGGGGAGCCACGGGCTTTACGTCCTTGATAAAACGGTAGCCTCGCCGGGGCGACGTTTGGATGTATCGCGGGGAAGCTGCCGAATCGCGAAGCGCCTCACGTAGGCGGTTCACAGCATTATTGAGGCCGTGGTCGAAGTCGCCAAACGCGTCTCCCGGCCATAGCTGCGTGCGCAGTTCTTCGCGTGTGACCAACTCGCCGCGCCGTTGCACGAGCAACACGAGCAGACGAGCCGGCTGGACGGAAAGCCTCTCCTGATGGCCTTGACGCGTGAGACACGAGGTCCTCAAATCCAGCTCGAAGGGGCCAAAACTGACGATTTGCGCTGGCTGCGGGCTATCGATCAAGGCGAAATCCTCGGAGGCCCGGAGATTGGGCTTGAGGATATCGGATCCTGCGTGAGGTCACAAGCACTATAGGCACTCATTCCGGGCGACTTGCCCGGGGAGAAATCGGGGACAAAATCGAGATCTCCCCGGGATTGCACTGGGGCGGGGGTACGCGCAGAGTGGCCTTCTCCAACTGGAGCTACCAGGAGTCCCTCATGAAAACGTTTATTTCAGGTCGGCGGCGGTTCGGCCTCCGCATTGTTTCTTTCCTTGCGATCCTGTTCGCCTGCCTGCTGCCTTTGCGCTCCCAGGCGCAGAACGTGGTGACGCAGTGGAACGATATTGCGATCACCCAGGCACGCGCCAGCACCGCACCCGGGGCGACCTCAGCGGGTGCCACGAGCCTTTACGTGGCCTACGTCGAGCTTGCCGTGTATAACTCGGTCGTCGCGATCGAAGGCCGCTTCGAGCCTTACAAATACAGCGTTCCTGCGCGGAAGGGCTCCTCGCCCGAGGCTGCCGCGGTGGAGGCTGCCTATCGGATGCTGATGCATCTGCTGCCCGACCGGGCGGCTGCCCTGACGGCGGCATACAGCTTGTCGATGGCGGCAATCCCGGACGGGACGGGCAAGACGACCGGCCAGGCTGTGGGGCTGTACTCGGCCAACGTGCTGATCTCCTTGCGGGCGGGTGATGGTCTGGGCGTGCCGTGGCCCTACACCTATCCATCTACACCGGAGCCCGGCGTTTATATCCCGACCCCCGGGGTAACTTCGCTGGTGACGCCCTGGGCAGGCCAGATGACGCCGTTCACGTTCAGCAACCCAGCGGAGTTCCTGCCTGATGAGCCGCCTCCCTTGTTGAAGAGCCGGAAGTGGGCGGAAGACTACAACGAGGTGAAGTTGCTGGGAGCGGTGGACAGCCCTGTGCGGACGCCGGCGCAGACGGAAATCGGCCTGTTCTGGACCGATCACACGACGACGCAGTATGGACGCATGCTGCAGTTGCTGGCCATGCAGGAGAACATGAATCTTCTGGACAGCTCGCGGCTGATGGCGATGTCGTTCACTTCTCTGGCGGACGCGTACATCGGGTGCTTCAATGCCAAGTATCACTTCAGCTTCTGGCGTCCGGTTACCGCGATTCGCAACGGCGACATCGACGGCAACGAGGAGACGGTTGCCGACCCGACGTGGACTCCCCTGGGTTCCACGCCTGGTCATCCCGAGTATCCCGCGGCTCATGCATGTCTGACGGGTTCGCTCGCCAACACGCTGGAGCAATACTTCGGAACGCCACGTGTGCACCTCACAGTGAGCAGTGCCGTCACCAACACAACCCACTACTTCCAGAACGTTCGTGAACTTGAACATGAGGTAGAAGGCGCGCGCATTTACGCGGGCTTTCACTACCACCACTCGCTGGTTCAGGGCTTTCTGCTGGGGCACAAGGTATCCGGGAACGTGACGGCGAATTACTTTGGCCCGGATCGGAAGGAGCGCAAGGAGTGAAGGCAGGGGCTCACTCACCCGTGCGGGTGCTGCATGGGTGAGTGATGGTGGCGGGGGCTTTGGGGGCAGAAGCGAAAAGCAGGTCCTTCGCTGCGCTCAGGATGACAATGCTTTGGGGGTGGGGCCCCGCGTGCATGACGGCTTGTTTGGGGAGTGGCATACCGCATGCAGGTGGGGAGGGGCAGTCTGGGGTTATTGGAGGCGGATGGGTTTGGCGTCTATTTTGATGCGGAGGAGGAGGTAGGGTTTTTGGCGGAGGTCTTTGCCGTTGTGGAGGGAGGGCTGGTTGTAGAGCTGGTTGGCGGTGACGTAGAGGAAGCCGTCGTCGGAGAGGGACATGGTGTCGGGCCAGAGAAGGCGGGGGTCGTGGGCGAGGGTGGTGACTTCGACGCCGTTGGCGAAGGCCGGGTTGGGGGCAATTTTGAGGATGCTGCCGGAGGCGGGGGCGGTGGTGTAGATGTTGCCTGCGGCGTCGGATTCGAGGCCGTCGGAGCTTTCCTTGCCGGTGACGAGGGCGACCTGGGAGGCGGTGGCTTCGGGGGTGAGGTTGCGGTCGCGGAGGGCGGCGGTGGGGACGCTGTAGAGTTTGGTGGCGGAGACGGGGCAGAAGAAGAGTCTGGTGCCGTCGGCTGAGATGGCGATGGAGTCGTTGGCGAAGACGGAGGGCCTGGCGGGCTGGCCGGGCTCGGTTTTGTAGAGGGGGCGGCCGAGGGCGAACATGAGGAAGCCTGGCTCGGGCTTGGTGGCGGGGATGTCGTCGAGCTTGCGCCAGGCCTGGCCGGAGGCGAGGTCGACGATCACGAGGCCGGTGGGGCCTTTTTCGGAGGAGTCGGTGATGTAGGCGGTGCCGTGGATACCGTCCGGGCCGGGGGCGCTGCCGACGCGGAGGTCGAAGCGGATGTCGTTCATGTAGCTGGCGGGGCCGGCGATGGCGGGGGGCAGGAGGATGCGCTTGACGATCTTGTTGGTGGCTAGGTCGATGGCGACGAGCTTGGGGCCGCCGGGGAGGGCCGTCTTGAGCAGGGGGGAGCCGGTGTCGAGGACCCAGAGACGGTTTGCGGGGTCGACGACGACGGACTGGACGGAGACGAAGTGGGTCTCGTTCTGGGCCTGGTCGGTGTAGTGGGTGGGGTCGGGTGCGGTGCGGCCGGGCCAGTCGTTGACGGCGGCGTCGGGGTAAGGGATGGCCTTGCCGTGGACGACTTCGGCGACGGTGAAGGGGACGTCGTCGCCCCAGCGGGGGAAGTTGACGAAGATGCGGTTGGTGCGCGAGACGGTGACGCCGGTGGGCATGGGGCCGGGGAAGGTGGCGACGACTTCGAGGTGGCCGACGGGGGTGTCGTGCGGGGCGGCGGTTTGGGCGTGGGCGGTGAGGCTGGCGGCGAGGGCTGCGGTGAGGGTGAGGGTGCGGCTGATGGAGGTGCGGGGCGTCATGCGGGGGTTTGATGCTTTGGGTGTGGCGGCGTTGTGTCTGGGTGGGTGCGTGAGGGGGTTAGTGGCGGGAGAACGCGGCGGTGGGGGTTGGTTCGGTGGTGGCTTCGTTCTGGCCGAGGTCCATGCGTTCGATGAGGGTGTTGGCGAGAGTGTAGATGTGGGAGACGTGGGTGTCGGAGAGTATTTCGCCGGAGAGGCCTTTTACCAGCTGATGGACTTTCACGTGGATCTTGCCGGCTCCGTTGTCGAGTATCTCTATGGGATCTACGTGGGGGTCGAATTCTTTCCACTGGCGTGTCCAATAGGCGCGGATTTCTTCTTTTCCGATGACGCGGCCGCCTTCGGATGCTTTGGGCCAGCTTACGGTGTCGGTCATGAATGCAAGGGCGGCGTCGGTGTTGCGCTCGTTGAAGGCAGAGTAGATGTGAGTTATGAGAGATTCGGTGTTCGTCATTTATTCCTTGTAAGTGGATATTGCAGGGGAATGTGCTGACTGGATGATAGGGCCGGGCAATGTGGTGGCGGGAATTCCTGGCATGATCCGGGTTAGAGGAATTAGGGTGCGGCGGTACAGTTGGGCAGGCCGTAGAGGCAGTAAGTCGCGGGGGCTTGACGCGGTACTTAGTGATTTATTGCTTCGGAACAGGAAGCTGTTCCTTGTTTATTGCGGGCGTGACGGCTAGTTGACCTTGAGGGAGATTTCGCGGCGGCGGAGATCACCGATGGCGAACCGTGCGGCTACTCCGGGGATCATCACGAGGTTGCCGACGACGCGGGCGAGAGAGGAGCTGTCCAAGCCGGCACCCACGTGGCTGCGCTTCATGGCGTTGTTGGGCATGTCGGGGAACTGGGCGTCGGATGCGCTTTGGACCAGTACGCGGCCTCCCGCCTCGGCAATGAGGGCAGACCCCGCGGCGCCGTCAGAGAGAACACCCGACAGAACGACTGCGAGGGTGCGGCTGCCGAACATTACCGCAGCAGAGCCGAAGAGGTTGTCGGCGTTGGGTGTGTTTCTGGTGAGCGCTTCGGGTGAGGAGACCAGAAGGCATCCGGTGACCGCGTGGAGCACGGTGCAGCAGTCCTGCGGAGCGATGTAGACGGTGCCGGAGAGGAGGCATTCCTTGTCTTCGGCCCATTTGACGTGCAACACGGTACTTCTCTGCAGGATCTGGGTGAGGACGCTCACGTAGCGAGAGGCCGGCGGAAGGTGGAAGGCCACCACGATGGGCGTGGGGAAGCCGACGGGAAGGCTTTGCAGGAGCCGGCTCATTGCCTGGGTTCCACCGGCAGAGCCCGCGACAACTACGACGTCGAAGGCGTAGGGATGATCGTCGTGGTGAGTACCACTCTGCACATGCCGATACTACTCGCTATGTACGGCAGCGGACGAAAATGGTTTGGAAGACGCGCATCTACCACTGCGAAGCGGGAGGTTTGTGATGGCGGAAGCGAACGTCGAGGACGGCCGGAACTTTCTTTTGACTGCGCTGAATGGCGGGGATTGGAAGAAGCGGATGCCGAATCTGGAGCTGGTGAATCTTGAACTCCGGCACATCTTGTATGAGCCGGATGTGCCGATCGAGTATGTGTACTTTCCGCTCGATGGGGTGCATTCGATGCTGGCCGTGGTGGACGAGGGTGTGGAGATCGAGGTTGGCACCGTGGGGAATGAAGGGATGACTGGGCTGCCAGTGTTCCTGGGAAGCGACAGGACTCCCGGCAGAGCATTTGTGCAGGTGCCGGGGCAGGCGTACCGGATGCACGCTGCGGACTTCAAGGAGCTGGTTCGGGAGCCTTCGCCGATTAAGGCGGTGCTGCATCGGTATACGCAGGCGTTGATGGTGCAGATCTCGCAGGGCAATGCGTGCAATCGGGTTCACTCGAACCACAAGCGATGCGCGCGATGGCTGTTGCAGACGCACGATCGGGTGGGGCGGGATGAGTTTCGCCTGACGCAGGAGTTCCTGGCGCAGATGATTGGTGTGCGTCGGGCGACGGTGAACGAAGTTGCGGGCCGGCTGCAGGCGGAAGGCTTGATCGAATACAAGAGGGGGACCATTCGGATCAAGGATCGAGCGGGGCTGGAGGCGGCGAGTTGTGGATGCTACCGGGTGATTCGCGACGAGTACGACCGGATGTATAAGGATCTGGTGTGATCCGGAGCGCGTGAACGCGTTGCGGATTTTGCCGGGAGAGCGATGAATCGTCGGGAGTTTGAGAAGGCGGTGGTGGGGGCGTCGGTTGGGGCGTTGCTGGGCGGGCGCGAGGCTGCAGCTTTGCAGGGGAATGTGGCTGGGGCGGGGACCCTGCCGGCACCGCGGGATGCGGTCAACAGGTTTTCGGTGATGCTTTGGACACTGCCCAGGGCGCTGACCTTTGTGCAGCGGTTGGAGATTGCGGCAGGGGCGGGGTACGGCGCGGTCGAGGTGCTGAACGAGTATGTGACGTGGACTCCGGAGGAGTGGACGCGCAACCTGGCGAGGATGCGGGCGCTGGGAATTGTGGTGGACTCCGCGGTGCCGGGGCGAAACGCGCTGGCGGATCACACGAAGCGGACGGCGTTGCGCGACGATCTGCTGAAGGCGGTGCCCGGCGCGAAGGAGTTGGGGTGCCGGCAGTTTATCTACACGGCGTATACGCGTGTGCCGGGGCAGACGGCGGAGGAGCAGCGGGCGGCGGTTGCGGACTCGCTGAAGTATGCGGCGGACGTGGTGGAGAAGGAGGGGATGGAGATTTTGCTCGAGCCTATCGATCTGCTGGAGCACAAGGACGAGGCGGTGACGAGCGTGGTGGAGGCGAGTGCGATCACGCGGGCGGTGGGGAGCGCACGGGTGAAGGTGTTGTATGACTTTTTCCACGAGCAGCGGCAGGCGGGGAACCTGATCGAGACACTGGAAAAGAATTTCGACCAGGTAGGGCTGGTGCATGTGGCGGATGTTCCGGGGAGGCACCAGCCGGGGACGGGCGAGATCAACTACGGGAACATCTATCGGAAGCTGGCGGCGCTGCGGTATGACCGGTATGTATGCATGGAGTTTATGGCGGTGGGTGATCCTGTGACGGTGCTGAAGGCGGCTCGGGTGGAGGCGGCGGCGGCGATGCAGGCTGGTTGAGGCTGCGGCTTATTTGTGAGGGCGGCTGGATGGGGTGTTGGGATTGGGTGACGGGCAGCCATTCATCGCATCCGCTGTCCTGGGAGAGGGTGTTCCTGGTAAGTCTTTCTCACGATCCAAGTTGTTATGAACCGGGTGGGCCGCGCGTTGCCGGCGCACACAGTCGATTGAAACCAAGACGCAATCAAGCTCGGTGGGGCGCGAAAACAAGGAAATCCTGCCAATTGTCGTTTTTATCAGGTTGATCTGTGCGGTGAACCGTCTGAGGCTTTCGCTGGAAGAGAAATGCCCCGTTCCGGTATGAGTTCCCGCCTGGACAGTCTCCACGATCAGTATGCGAGTTTCTTTGGCGGCTTTCTTTTTTCCTAACGCTACCTGCGCTCCTAACATGAAAGCGCAGGCCGACTCCCACGTTTCTCCGCTCGCCTCTCCGACAGCTTGCATGCAGTATTTCAAGCTCCAATCGTAACGATGTTGTTGAAATGCTTTTTCAGCGTCGTCTAACAGATCTGTTGGCGAGTGCATGTGCTCTTGAAGGGCGGTTTGGAAGCTTCGTTCGCGCCTGTTTGAGATTATTGCAAGAGCAACAAAGAAACCTATGAACAGGATGGGTCCACCACCGGCCGCAATAGCTGCCAGGATGGGTGCAAGTACCTTGAGTGACGTGAGTAGAAGAAAGGCCCCAAATGCGCCGAGAAGTAACTGTCGCCTTGGGGAGATTATTTTGGGAATGGTCCAAGCGCCGTGCTTGAACCCTCCGCCGACGATCGCGGCGATCACGCAAACGATCCCGGTGTCTTGAAGCGTTTGGAGTTGGACACTTCCGAGCGTCATCGGCGAGGACCTGGGATTTGGACAAAGAGAGTGTAACCCCCTTTCTGAGGGACAGCGCCGGTCACACATTTAGAACCTGCTTCGGGAAAGTAATCGGGTCTTGGGTGACCGACGATCAGCTATTTGCGGGGGCGGTTGGAGGGGGTGTTGGGGTTGGCGGCCAGCCACTTGTCGAAGGGGATGTTGAAGGGGAAGAGCTCCTGCTTGCCGTCGAGGCTGTGGACGAGTTTGACGAGGAGTTCGGCGTGGCGGAGGGCGGGGTCGTCGATGCCCTGGATGTCGTAGAAGACGTAGCCGGCCAGGGTGGCGTGGGCGTTGACGGTGGTGCCCTGGAAGCCGAAGTCGTTGAGGTCTTCGGTGATCTTTTTGTCGATGGGGGCGTGGTGGATGGTGAGGGGGATGAGGGGGATCTTGGTGCCCTGGGTGGAGTGGATGGTGAAGAGGCGGCGGTTGAGGTCCTCGTCGGTGGCGGCCTGGATGCGGTCGCCGGCTTCGGGGAGGAAGTGGATGCGGGCGTCGTCGAGGGTAAGGGCGCGGTCGCCGTCGTTGGTGACGACCACGCGGACGGGGAGGATGCCGTGCTGGACGTATTCGAGGCGGAAGAAGGAGCAGAGTTTGGGGTCGTCGCAGGGCTCGGCGGCGATGGTGACGTGCTCGGCGGGGTGGGTGTCGCAGGCGGGGTAGTCGGTGGCGGGTTTGGCGGGTGGGGCGGTTTTGTGGTCGGTCGCCTGGGCGGGGAGAGGGAGCAGGAGGGTCAGGAGGGTGAAGGCGAGAAGCAGGTTCTTCCCCTTCGCTGCGCTCAGGGTCAGGATGACACTGGGGTGGGAGGTGGCTTGGCTTTGGGGATCGGGCGGGAGCATGCAGGGTTGATTATGATCGTCGCTGGTGCGGTGGGCAATCTTGTTTGCCTGCGAGGAGTTTGCGCGACGGATGGGATCGGTTGTGGAGAGCGGGCTGATGCTGGGGTACAGCCTGGCGCTGGCGGTGGTGTTCTTGGGGGGATCGCCATACTGGCTAGTGCGGATGGCTGGGAGTGGGCGATATCGGGCGGGATTTTGGGGGCGGCTGGGGCGGGTGCCGGCGGGGCTGAAGGCGGCGGTGGCGGGCAAGCAGGTGGTGTGGCTGCACGCGGTGAGCGTGGGGGAGGTGCTGGCGGCGACCCGCCTGGTGCGGGAGTTGGAGGAGGGGCTTGAAGCGGCGATGGGGCGGGGATGGATCATTGTTGTGTCTACGACGACGGACACGGGGCAGGCGTTAGCGCGAGAGCGGTTTGGGTCGGGCGGGGCGGGTTTGGGCGGGGTGGGTTTAGGTGCGCAGCGGGTGTTCTGGTATCCGCTGGACTTTGGGTGGGCGGTGCGGGCGTATCTGCGGGCGCTCAAGCCGCGGATGGTGGTGTTGATGGAGAGTGAGTTGTGGCCGCGGATGCTGGTGGAGTGTGGGCGGGCGGGGGTCCCGGTGGCGGTGGTGAATGCGCGGGTGAGTGACCGGTCGTATGAGCGGGGCGGGAAGGTGCGGGCGGTCTGGGGTGGGGTGCTGCGGCGGGTGGGGATGTTTCTGGCGCAGAGTCAGGAAGATGGGCGGCGCCTGATGGCTATGGGGGCTCGGGCGGACGGGGTGCGGGTGGTGGGGAATTTGAAATATGACGTGCGGGCTGCGGGGGGAAGCCGGGTGGCTGAGAGGATTCGGGAGGTGGCTGGCGGGCGGCCGGTGGTGGTTGCGGGGAGCACCCACGGGGCCATGGGTAAGGGCGGTCTGAGCGAGGAGGAGATGGTGGTTCGGGCTTGGAAGGGGTGGGTGAGGGAGGAGTTTGGGGCTGTGCTGGTGCTCGGCCCGAGGCATCCCCAGCGGTTTGGGGAGGTGGAGGCGGTGGCTTGTGAGTTTAGCTGGGCGAGGGCTAGTGACTGGGGCACGGCTGAGGAGGGCAACCCACCGTTCGCGAAGGGCGGGGAGGATGGGGCGGCCGATTTGGTGGCGGGCGCTGGGGATGGGGTGCACCCTGACTTCGCCGCGGTGGAGGTGGTGGTGCTGGATACGATCGGGGATTTGGCGGCGGTGTATGGGGTTGCGGATGTGGCGTTTGTGGGGGGGAGCCTGGTGGGGCGCGGAGGGCATAACCCGCTGGAGCCGGCACAGTTTGGGGTGCCGGTGGTGATGGGGCCTTCGTATGAGAATTTTCGCGATGTGGTGGGGGGAATGCGGGCAGCGGACGCGATCCGGATTGTGGCGGATGGGGAGGCGCTCGGGCGGGCGCTCGGGGAGCTGCTTGGGGATCGGGAGGCCGCACGGGCGTTGGGGGAGCGTGGGCGGCGGGTGTTTGAGGAGCAGCAGGGGGCGACCGGGCGGACGGTGGCTGCTCTGGTGGAGATGGTGCGCGGGTGAGGGCGCGGAGGTTGTGGGGGTGGCCGCTCGTCCCGGTGTACTGGGCGGGGCTGCGGTTGAAGGATACGTTGCGGGCCGCGGGGGTGCTGCGGGTGCGGCGACACGGGTGGCCGGTGGTGAGTGTGGGGAGTCTGTCGGCTGGTGGGGCAGGGAAGACGCCGGTGGTGATTGCGCTGGCAGAGTTGCTGGAGGGGCGTGGGTGGGAGGTGGATGTGCTCTCGCGTGGGTATGGGCGGGAGGGGGTCGGGGTGGAGCGGGTGGACTTGGGGTTGGCGGATGGGGCGGCGCGGTTTGGGGATGAGCCCGTTCTGATTGCGCGGGAAGCGGGGGTTCCGGTTTGGGTCGGGGCGGATCGCTTTGCGGCTGGGATGGCGGCGGAGGGTTTGGGGCGGGCGAGTGCAAGTGCAGGAGCGAAATACGGGGGTCTCCCCACTTCGCTTCGCTCCGGTCGAGATGACGGACTTCTTGGGGGGGTCCGGAGAAAAGAGGCGGCAAGTGCCAGGGGTGCGGGAGAAGCAGGTTCTTCGGCTGCGCCTCAGAATGACAATGCTTTGGGGGGTGGTTCTTCGGGTGCGCCTCAGAATGACAATGCTTCCACGGGCGCTGAGGGTGGCGCGACGTGGCGGCGGGTGCATTTGCTGGATGATGGATTTCAGCATCGGCGGCTGGGGCGGACGGTGGATGTGGTTGTGGTGACGGCGGAGGATCTAGAGGAGCCTATGCTTCCGGCGGGGAATCGGCGGGAGCCTCTTGGGGCGCTGCGGCGTGCGGATGCGGTGGTGGTGCGGGAGGAGGAGTTTGCGGCGGTTGCGGGTCGGGTGCGTGGGTTGGTTCGGGTCGGGGCTCCCGTCTGGCTGATCCGGCGGAGCCTGGTCGTTGGAAAGCCCATTCATGGCGATGGGCCCGTTATGGATGAGGCACTCGGGCTCCCGTTGGCGATAGGAGCGGCGGGGGCGGGGGAACCCACCGCTTGGGGTCTGGGTGCAAAGGGTGGGCCACCCCGCGCTTCTGTCGATGTGGGCGGGGTGGTGGCGTTTTGCGGGATTGCGCGGCCGGAGGGTTTCTTTGCGATGTTGCGGGCGGCGGGGGTGAGGGTCGTGGCTGAGATCCCCTTTCCGGACCATTACAGGTACACGTCGGGGGACGTGTCGCGGCTGGTGGATTCGTGTCATCTTGGGGGTGGTAGAGGATTTGTGATGACGGCGAAGGATGCGGTGAAGTTTGGTCCCGAGTTGCGGGCGGCGCTCGAGGCGGCGGGGCCGGTTCATGTGGCACGGCTTGCGGCCGAGTTCGTCGACGCCGAGGGCGTGGTGTGTGCGCTGGAGGCGCGTCTCGGTTGAAGCCTTTGCGTGTGCTGGCGGTGCGGATCGGGGCGATGGGGGACGTGCTGCATGCCCTGCCCGCGGTGGCGGCGCTGCGGGTGAAGATGCCCGGGGTATTTATCGGCTGGGCCATCGAACCGCGCTGGGCGGACCTGCTGCAGGTGGCGGGCGACGAGGAGGACTTGTCCCAGGGGATTGGGAGGCTGGCGGGGCCGGCGTTGATCGATACGTGGTACTCCGTGCCTACCAAGCGATGGCGGAAGCACCCGCTGGCGGGCAAGACGCTGGGCGATATCGCGTTGTTGAAGGAGTTGCTGGAGGGTGAGCGGTTTGACGCCGTGGCGGACCTGCAGGGGTCGATCAAGTCTGCCCTGGTGGGGTGGATGCCGGCGGCGAAGGTCTTTACAGGCCCGGATGAACCGCGGGAGAGGCTGGCGCGCAGGCTGTATCGGCCGCCGGTGCCGGTGACTGCAGTGCATGTGGTGGAGCAGGCGTGCGAGCTGCTGGGGGCGGCGGTAGGACAGGTTCTGGAGCCGGCGCCTGTGGTGCTGCCGATGCAGCCGGAGGACGAAGAGTGGGCGGACGAGGCGATCGGGGACGAGACGTTTTGCCTGATCGTGCCGACGGCGGGCTGGGGCGCCAAGGAGTGGCCGCCCGAGCGGTACGGCGAGGTGGCACAGGAGCTTCGCGGGAAGGGCTACCGCGTCCTGGTGAATGCGGTTGGGCCGGACGACGCAACGGCCCGGCGGGTGGTGGAGGCGAGCGGAGGACGTGCGCGGATGCTGCCGTGTTCGCTGGGGCAGTTGATCGCGGCCACGCGGCGGGCGAGCCTGGTGATCGGCGGGGATACGGGACCGCTGCATCTGGCGGCTGCGCTGATGCGGCCGGTGGTGGGGATTTACGGGCCGACGAATCCGACGCGCAACGGCCCCTGGGGTACCCGCAGCCGGGTGCTGCGGCATCCCGAATCGGTGACGAGCCACAGGCGGGTGAAGGAGCCCGAGGCTGGGATGCTGAAGATCGGGGTGGGCGAGGTGTTCCGGGCGGCGATGGAGCTGCTGGAAGGGTGAATGGCTGGATGAGCGATGATGGAGGTTGTTGAGGTCAGGGGCCGAAGGTGAGCGAGCGAACGGGTTGGCAGCGGGTGGCGCAGAGGATTCGGGTGCCGATGGGGTTTGTGTTCGCGGTGGTGTTTCTGCTGCTGGCGAATCCCACGTGGGTGACGATGATGGAGAGCCTGGTGCTGGTGGTTCCGGGGCTGTGGCTGCGGGCGTATGCGTCGGGCTACGTGAAGAAGAATGCGGAGCTTACGACGACGGGGCCGTATGCGTATACGCGGAATCCGTTGTACCTGGGATCGATGCTGATTGCGTTTGGTTTTGCGGGGGCGGCGGGGAGTTGGGTGATCGCGGGGGCGCTGGCGGTTCTGTTTGCGGCGATCTACGGGCCGACAATTCAAAGCGAGGAGAGCTACCTGCGCGAGCATTTTCCGGGGTTCGATGACTATGCGCGGGCGGTTCCGCGGCTTCTTCCGCGGCTCAGGGCGGCGGGGCGGGCGAGGGGGGAGGGCGGCAGGTTTTCGGCGGAGCTTTGGCGGCGGCACCGCGAGTACAATTCCCTCATAGGAGCGGTCGCGATCTATGCGGCTCTCGCTGTGCGCCTTGTCTCCGAACACCACATTCTGGGCTTCGGCACGCCGTGGTCTTGAGCAGCCTTCCAGACGATTCACATCTGACGTTTCAGATGGAAACGTTTGAGATGTAAACCTGGGGAAAGCTATTTGTTGACGTTTCAGCATTGGATTGGCCGGCGGCTCGCGTTGTTGCTGCCGATTGTGGCGGGGAGTACGGGGTTGGTTCTGCCGGTGCAGGCACAGCTGCTTGGGTCGGGCGCGAAGCCTGCTGCGCCGCCGGTACAGATTCCCCGTGCTGGAACCTCCTGTCAGCGGCTTCAGCTTTCCGGCGCATCAGACGCTGACGTTTACGGTGGACTGGCGGGTGTTCACGGCGGGTACGGCGGTGTTCCACCTGGAGCAGCAGGGCGACGTGGAGAAGGTAACGGCTACGGCGGACACGATCGGTGCGGTGACGATGCTGTTTCCCGTGATCGACCGGTTCCAGTCGGCGCTTGATACGCGGACGGGGTGTTCGAGCGAATTTTCGAAGCAGTTGCAGGAGGGGCGGCGCAAGGTTTCAAGCGATCTGACCTTTGACGCGGCGGCGGGCAAGCAGACGCAGACCGAAAAGAACCTGGTGAAGAACACGCAGAAGACGCAGACGGCTTCGATTCCCGCGTGTGTGACGGACTCGCTTTCGGCGATCTTTTATGCGGCGTCACAGCGGCTGGAGGTCGGGCACGACGTGGGGTTCCCGCTGGCGGACTCCATGCGGACGGTGACGGTGATCATGAAGCCCGAGGCGAAGGAAGAGATCAAGACGCCCGCGGGGACGTTCCAGACGATCCGGGTGCAGCCGACGGCGGAAGAGGGCGTGGTGAAGAACCGCGGCAATATATGGATCTGGTACACGGACGATGCGCGGCACATGCCGGTGCAGATTCGGGCGCGGCTGTTCTGGGGGACGATCACGTTTCACCTGCAGTCCGTCGAGGCGAAGTGAGTGCGGGCTGGTTTGAGGGTGACGGTGACCCGGCGGCGCCTGAGGGACGGGTGACGGTGGCGCGCTTTGCGAATCCCGTAGAGGCGCAGATGGCACGGGGGATGCTCGAGTCGGCGGGGGTGGAGTGCTTTCTGGTGGGCGAGACGGTGAACAATCTGCTGCAGGCGGCGTTCCGGGTACGGTTACAGGTGGACCGCGAGAACGAGGCTGCGGCGCGCGAGTTGCTGGACGGTGTGGCTGACGCGGAGGATGGGCGCGAAGGTGCGGAGGGTTGAAAGTGGTGCGGTGCACAATGTAACGTGTTGAAGTTGCGGTCCGCGTACGGTGCGGGTGGATGTATGTGTATCCCGAGGTAGCCGGCTACGGTGCGGCGCCGGGGGCAAGCGAATCGAAGCAGGAGACAGGCAATGAAGATTTTCAAGATGTTGGCGGCAGGCGTCATCGGAGTGGCTCTGGGGGCACAGCCGGCACGTTTGCTGGCTCAGGCTGCGGGAAGCATCCACGGGCATGTGCAGAATCCGGCTGGGATGGCTGTGACGAACGGCGAGGTCCGGCTGACGACGGACAAGTCTGCGGGCAATCCTGCCAATCACAAGTATGAGTACACGTTTCCGCTGGATGCGCAGGGCAACTACAAGGGCGCGGACATCAAGCCGGCGAACTACCTGGGCGTGGTGTTCCAGCAGGGCAAGAGCGTGGACTTCCAGAACAACCTGGCGATTGCGGCGGGCGAGGATAAAGCTGTCGATTTCGACATGACCCGCAAGGAATACATCGACAAGATGACTCCGGAGGATAAGGCGGCGCTTGAAGAGTACAAGAAGCAGAATGCCGCGACGCAGCAGGCAAACTCGAAGATCGAGAACCTGAACGGGCTGTTGAAGCAGGCGCGCGATGCGACCAAGGCGGGCGACTACGCGACGGCCATCAAGGCAATGACGGACGCGACGACTGCCAAGCCGGACGAGGCTCTTCTGTGGACGACGCTGGGCGATGCGCAGTTGGGCGATGCCGTGGCGGCGGACAAGGCGGCACGGGCGAACAAGGCGACGGATGCTTCGATTCCGGGCAAGCTGGACGCGGCGGTTGCTTCGTACCAGAAAGCACTGACGTTGAATGCGGCTGCAGCCAAGCCGAATCCTGAGCTGGCGGCGACGGTAAACAATCAGCTTGGGCAGGCTCTTGGACGCGAGAAGAAGACCAAGGAAGCCGCGGCGGCGTATGAGGCAGCAGCGACGACGGACAAGCCGAAGGCCGGGATGTACTACTACAACGAGGCGGCGACGCTGTTCAACGCGGGCGACGGCGACGGTGCGGCGGCTGCGGCGGACAAGGCGATCGCAACGGATCCGACGAAGGCCGATGCCTACTACATCAAAGGCCAGGCACTGATCGCGAAGGCGCAGGTGGATCCCAAGACGAACAAGATCACGGCTCCTCCGGGATGCGTGGAAGCTTACCAGAAGTACCTCGAACTGCAGCCCACGGGGCCGCGGGCGGATGAGGTGAAGGGTATCCTGCAGGGCATCGGGGAGAAGATCAACACGAACTACAAGGCCGGCAAGAAGTAGGTTCAGCGGTGGAAGGAAGGCCCCGGGCGGCGATAGCCCGGGGCCTTTTCTGTTGGGATCAGGCTGGAGGAGAACATGAGCGGGATCGTCAGCTTTGCCGAGGCGCTTGGGATCGTGCAGGCGCATGCGGCGCGGCTGCCGTTGCGGGGTGCGGAGCAGGTGGCTTTGCTGCGGGCGGCGGGGAGGGTGCTGGCGGAGGATATCCGTGCGGACCGGGATCAGCCGCCGTTTGATCGGGCTACGCGCGATGGGTTTGCCGTGCGTGCGGATGAGTGGTCCGCCGGGGCGAACCTCCTTGTGGTGGGTCAGGTGCGGGCGGGGGAGACCTGGGCGGGCGGTGCGCTGACTGCGGGGACGGCGGTGGAGATCATGACCGGGGCTCCGGTGCCCGCGGGGGCGGATGCGGTTGCGATGGTGGAGCACGTGGAGCAGGCGGCGGGCACGGTGTGGGCTGCGG
This sequence comes from uncultured Acidobacteriaceae bacterium, assembly GCA_963791875.1. GTDB lineage: Bacteria > Acidobacteriota > Terriglobia > Terriglobales > Acidobacteriaceae > Edaphobacter. Next base: position 62,399 of record CAWBUI010000007.1, on the reverse strand, counting down.
CGGGCCGTTCGTTCCGGGTGGGCGAGAACATCGTGCCGCGGGGAAGCGAGGCGCGGCGGGGGGATATTGTGGTTCCGTCGGGAACGGTGGTTGGGGCGGCGGAGATCGCCCAGTCGGCTACCTGCGGGCAGGCGGAGCTTGCGGTGCGGACGCGGCCGAGGGTGGCGATCGCGGCGACCGGGGATGAACTGGTGGGGCTTGAGGAGAGGCCGGCTGACAACCAGATTCGCAATTCAAATACTTACGGACTTGCCGCGCTGGTGGAGGCGGCCGGCGGCGTTGCGGAGCCGCTGGCGGTGGCGCGGGACACGCGGGAGGACGTGCGCGACCGGGTCGCGGAGGGGAGAGCGGCGGATCTGCTGCTGCTGTCGGGGGGCGTGTCGGCTGGCAAGTACGACCTGGTCGAGGAGGTGCTTGCGGGGTTTGGGGCGGAGTTTTTGTTTACCGGCGTGACGATGCAGCCGGGCAGGCCGCTGGTCTTTGGGCGGCTTCCCGCGCGAGAGGAGATTGGGGGTGTAGCGCAACCCGAGTGCTACTTCTTTGGGCTGCCGGGGAATCCGGTGTCCACGCAGGTGACGTTTCATTGTTTTGTGGAGCCGCTGCTTGTGGCAATGTGCGGAGCGGGCTGGAGCGGGCCGAAGTTTGTGCAGGCGACGATGACCGAGGCCGCGGCGGGGAGGAGCGGGCTGACGCGGGTGCTTCCGGCACGACTGGTGCCGGATCTGACGCAGCCTACCGTGCGGCTTGTCGGGTGGCAGGGATCGGGGGATCTGGCAGCGAATGCGCGGGCGAACTGCTATGCGGTGCTGCCAGATGGGAGAGACGTGAAGGCGGGAGATGTGGTGACGGTGCTGCTGCGCTGAGGGTGTGCGGCAGGTGTTCAGAAGAGAGAGGGAGAGCCTGTGAGCGAGCGGTTCAGCCATTTCGATGAGGCGGGCGTGGCGCGGATGGTGGATGTCAGCGCGAAGGCGGAGACGCGGCGGGAGGCGGTGGCGCGCGCGTTTGTGGAGCTGAGCGAGGCGGTGCTGGGTGCGCTGCCGCAGAATCCCAAGGGCAATCCGCTGGAGGTGGCGCGCTTTGCGGGTATCCAGGCGGCAAAGAAGACGAGCGACCTGATCCCCATGTGCCATCCTGTGCCGCTGAGTTATGTGGATGTGTCGGCGACGGTGGTTGCAGGGGGCGTTGCGATTGAGGCGACTGCGGCTACGGTGGCGGGAACCGGGGTGGAGATGGAGGCGCTGGTTGCGGCGTCGGTCGCGGCCTTGACCGTCTACGACATGACGAAGGCGCTGGATAAGGGGATTCGGGTACGGGATGTGGAGCTGGTGAGAAAGAGCGGGGGCAAGAGCGGTGAGTGGCGCCGGGGTTGAGGGCGCGCCTAGTGCGAGGCGGTGATGCGGGGTGCAATGGAGTCGTACTCACCGCGGGAAAGGACGTGGAGGCGGGTGAGGTCGGTGGTGGCGGCGTAGGGCCGGTGGGCGATGATGCGGCTGGCCAGAGCGGGCGTGATGCCGGGCAGGGTTTGAAGCTCCGGCTTGGTGGCGGTGTTCAGGTCGATGCGGTCGGGGGCGGGGGAGGTGTTCTGGCGCAGGCCGTCGCGGATGCCGAGGGCCGCAGCTTTGACGTCGCTCTTGATGGTGGCGGTGGTGCGGGCGGTGTCTTCGCGAACCTTTTCCTGGCTTTCGGGCGACGAGGTGCAGCCGGCCAGGAACGACAGCGCGAGGCTTAGCAGGGCAAGTGCGGCGCGGGCTCTCATGCAGAAGTACGATGCCGGTTTCGCCGGGTGGGAGGCTGGGCCGGGTACTACTGCGCCGCCGCGAGCGTGACGGCGAACAGCCCTGCGGGGTCCGTAAAAGTGCGGGTCGTGGCAAATCCGGAGCCGGTGAGGAGGGCGCCGATTGCGCTGCCGCAGAACTTATAGCTGTTCTCGGTGTGGATCGTCTCGCCGGCTGCGAAGTGGATGGTGAGTGCGGCGAGGCCGCCGTGGGCGGGTATTTGGATGGTCTGGGCGCCCGTGGACTGGAGATGCATCTCGATGCGGGAGTGCTCCTCGTTCCAGATGGCGCAGTGACGGAAGCGGTCGGCGGCGAAGTTGGTGCGGAGCTCGCGGTTGAGACGGTCCAGGATGTTGCGATTGAAGGCGGCGGTCGTTCCCTGCTGGTCGTTGTAGGCGGCGAGTAATGTGGAGACCGACTTGCCGGAGTCGCTGCCTTCGGGCGCGGGAGCGAGGTCTGTGCCTAGCAGCAACGCGTCGCCGGGGTGGAGATTGTGGCGGAGGTTGCAGAGGATGGCCCGAGCCTCGTCGGGGGAGAAGTTGCCGATGCTGGAGCCGATGTAGAGCGCGAGGACGCGTGTGTTGCGCGAGCGCTCGATGGCGAAGGACTCGGTGATGTAGTTGGCGACCTGTGGGCGGACCGTGAGGCCCGGGATGGCAGCCTCGAGCGTGCATGCCTCATCGAGCGCGGAGGCGCTGATGTCGACCGGCTGATAGAGGACGTTGCCCTGGCGTTTGGCCAGCGCTTCCAGAAGGACGCCGGTCTTGGTAGCGGTGCCGGCTCCGAGTTCAGCGACGGTGATGCTGTCGCCTTTTGTACCAGTTACGGCGCTGAGAATCTCGTCGGCGTATGTGGTGAAGAGGTCGCGTTCGGTGCGGGTGAGGTAGTACTCGGGCAGCCGGGTGATCTGCTCAAAGAGTTCAGAGCCGTGCACGTCGTAGAAGAGCCAGGGCGGCAGGGTCTTGGGAGTGGAGGTGAGGCCGTGCCGTGCGGCCTCCGCGATGGCCTGGCCGGAGGGGGTGAGTTCATGTGCATGGGGTGGCGCGGCCAGAGTTTCCAAACTGCCCAGACTATCCGGACTATCCAGGCTATCCAGATTATCCGCGGTCTCCGGATTTTCTAAAGTGGCAGTGTGCGCGGATGTCGAAGGCAATGAGATCACCGGTCTGTAGAGGTACGAAGAGACTGCCGGATTGGATGCGGGGGGAACCGGAACGCGATTCCAGAAGTTTGGGCCGCTCAATCGTTTCGCGGTGGCGATTGCGGATCAGAGGTCTCGCGCGAGGCGGAGGCCGGAGAACTGCCAGCGTGTTCCGGGGGTGAAGAAGTTTCGATAGGTGGGGCGGATGTGGGTCGCGGGCGTGACACAGGAGCCTCCGCGGAGGATGACCTGGGACGACATGAACTTGCCGTTGTATTCGCCGAGGGCGCCGGGTAGAGGCCGGTAGCCGGGATAGCCGGTGTAGCCGGAGGAGGTCCACTCCCAAACGTCGCCGTACATCTGCTGGAGACCAGGCAGCGCGCGGGCTGCGGTTGGGTGCAGGTGGTCTGATTCGAGGAGATTGGCTGGCGTTGCGGCGAGTGCGGCGGTATCCGTGGGGTAGGGTGGGGCGGTCGCAGTGAAGTCGGTGCCGTGGGGTGTCTGCCGAGCGGGATAGGTGATGAGTTGCGGATGATGCGGTGAGCCGCGCAGCAACGTTCCGACCTGGGTGGCGGCGGCGTGCTCCCATTCGAACTCGGTGGGGAGGCGGACGCCCGGTGTGTCGCGCGCAGACCAGCGGGCGAAGGCGTCGGCCTCAAAGAAGCTCAGGTGGCAGACGGGGGTCTCGGAGAGGGCGTCGAGGGGCTGCCAGCCGTGCAGGGTGAAGATGCGCCAGCCGGACGGGGAGCCGGAGTGGCGCTGACAATAAAGGGGGGCCTGCCAGCCCTGTTCGCGGGCGGCGGTCCAACCCTCGGAGAGCCAAAGCTCGGGGCGGGTGTAGCCGTTGTCGTCCATAAAGGCGAGGTACTCGGCGTAGGTGACCAGCCGGGTGGCGAGGGCGAAGGGCTGCAGAAAGACGGTATGCCGGGGCGTCTCGTTGTCGAAACAGAACGGCGCGGGGGCCTCGTTTGCGGTGGGATCGGGAGCAAAGCCGATCTGCGTGAGGCCGCCATCGAAGCGCAGCCAGTCGACCGGAGGGGCGATGACGTCGCTGGGCGGTGAGGCGGGGGCGGGGCGGTACGCGGGGTGGAGCGGGTTGGTGAAGAGGGCATGCTTGGTGTCGGTGGCGAGGAGTTCCTGGTGCTGCTGCTCGTGTTCGAGGCCGAGGGCGATGCGGGTGAGGGCGGCGGGATCTGGCTGGCGCTCTGACGGAGCGTCGAGCAGGCGAGCGATTGCGGCCTCGACGTGGGTGCGATAGGCCAGGATGTCGGCGAGTGGCGGGCGGGAGAAGCTGGCGCGCAGCTTCTTCTCGGGCATGTCGCCGAGTGAATTGTAGTAGGAGTTGAAGAGCCAGTGGAAGTCCGGGTGGAACGCTTTGTAGCCGGGGAGGAACTCGGACAGCACGAAGGTTTCGAAGAACCAGGTGGTGTGCGCGAGGTGCCATTTCGCGGGGCTGGCCTCGGAACAGGACTGAACCATCATGTCTTCGGCGGAGAGGGGGGCGACGAGCGCAAGGGTACACGCGCGCACAGCGCGGAAGCGGTCGAGGAGGGCGGACCAGGCAGAGGCCGGGGATGGCGCTTGAGTCGCTTGAGTTTGCATGCCGGAGGCTCCTTGTGTTGCGCGCTGCCCGTGAGGATCGGATGCGCACCGGCACCGGTTCGTTCCGCCCGCTCCCAAGGAGCATATCGGAAAAACGGCGCAAAGGCTTAGCTCCGGCTTGGTGCGCTGCCCCGGAAGTTGCGTGTGGGCGAGGCGTAGCGGGGTTGCGCGCTGGGCTCCAAAGCGCGATAAGAGCGCGTCCTTTGCGAGACTGCCCACGTCTGTATACGCAGTTCCTCTAAGCGGCAGTTGGCGTGATCGTCTTCGTGAGCGGATGTTCGTGAGCGAAGGCGCCTGCCTACGCGTTGCAGGTTTGTTGAACAGTCAGTCAGGAGAGTGTGCGTGCAGGGTGCGAGCCGGTTTGGTCTGTTGGCAGTGTTGACTCTGGGTGTGGCCGGGGGGACATTCCTTTGCGCTCATGGGCGGGCCCAGGCGCCAGCCGATGCCGTCAGCGTTGTGGCCCAGACCACCAACCAGACGGCCAGCCAGACCGCCAACCAGACGGCCAGCGAGATGGCGACGATCCGCGGCGGGATCGAGGCGGGCGGCGTTCCCCTGCCGGGAGTAGCCGTAACCGCGACCGAGCCTGCGGGCAAAAAATACTTGACCACGACCGACATAGACGGCGTCTTCCAGATGGCTGTACCCGCGAACGCCCGGTACGTGGTGACGGCGGAGCTTGCCGGGTTTGCGCTGGAGACGAAAGACATTACGGTGAGTGCGGCGCGGTCCGCGCAGGCGGCGGACTTCAAGATGGATCTGTTGTCGCGGGCACCCGTGAAGCAGGTCGCGCCCGTGGTGGCGGCGGCTCCGCAGGCCGGTCTTCCGGCGGCTGCTTCGGCCAGTGCGTCGGTCCCGGGTGGGGCGGTGCCGAGTCGCGGGGGGAGAACGGGCGGCGCTTCGGGTATGACCGGTGCTCCGGGGCTGGGGTCGGCGGGGGCCGCAGCGGAGCGCGGCACTGTCGCGCGGGTGGGACGCGGCTCGCAGGTTCTGACCATGCAGGATAACCAGCAGGGCGGCGCGCTGGACGCGACGGTTGGTGGTGCGAACACGGGTGTGGCCCTGCCTTCGCTCGCCGGCGGTGGTGACGATACCGCGGCGTCGGACACGGTGGCGGTGAGCGGCGTGTCCGGGCAGACCAACGGGCTGGCGGGGATCAACGAGGACGACATCCGGCAACGGATCCAGGATATGCAGCGGCAGGGCGGCGGCAATGGGGACATCGCCAACATGCTGATGGGGGCGATGGCGGGCGGCGGGCTGGGTGGGCCAGGTGGGCCTGGCGGTCCGGGCGGCGGTCCGGGAGGGCCTGGTGGTGGTCCGGGCGGCGGCGGTCCCGGTGGCTTTCGTGGCGGCTTTGGTGGCGGCGGCTTTGGCGGCGGAGGCGGCTTCGGGCGTGGCTTCCGGGGTCAGAATGCCAACGCGTGGCATGGCGCACTGGCGTACAGCGGATCCGACAGTGCGCTGAATGCGATACCGTTTTCGGTTACAGGCAGGCCTATCAACAAGCCGGCATCGGACACGAACACGCTGATCGGAAGCGTTACGGGAAGCCCCTTCATCCCCGGGCTGACGAAGCCCAATCCGAAGCAGTTCGTGTTTCTCAGCTTTCAGGAGACGCAGGAACACGATCCCCAACATCACCCAGGCGATCGTGCCGACTGCGGCGCAGCGGGCGGGCGACCTTACCGGGCAACTCACGGCATACGATCCGAAGACGGGCCAGCCGTATGGCGCGACGAACTGCTCGCCCGCGCTGCTCGCGATCAACCCCTCACCGACCGCCTGCATACCGCAGAGCGAATTGAACCCGGCGGCGCAGAAGCTGCTCAGCTACTATCCGCTGCCCAACATCGCGCCACTGGGGACTCAGGACAACTTCCAAACGGTGACGACCGGGCAAAACCACTCGTCGCAGATCTCCGGGCGCTACAACCGCAGCTTCGGTGCGCCTTGCGCGGCAGCGTGGCGGATTCGGCGGAGGTGGTCGCGGCGGCGGTGGCGGGGCGGCCAGAATCGCAATGCTCCTCCGGTTCTGCGCCAAAGCATCGCCGAGCAGTTTGCGTATTCGCATAAGGCAAGCAGCTCGCAGAACTATTCGCAGTTGCTCGGTGGCAAGTCGGAGTCGGACGGCTACAACGTTTCGAGCTCCTACACGGTCGGATATGGGCGGCTGAACAGCACCGCGACTGCAGGGTGGAATCGCTCGCGCTCGCTTGGAACGAACTACTTCACAAACGCGCTGATGAACCCGGCGATCGCGGCGGGCATCGACGTCGGCGAACCCGACCATCTACAGCAATCCGTTTTATTTCGGCGTGCCGTCGGTGGGGCTTACGGGCTTCAGCGGGCTTGGCGACACGACCCCATCGGACACGATCAACCAGACCTTTACTTTGTCGGACTTTGTGAGCTGGAGCCACAAGCGGCACAACATGCGCTACGGGCTCGACTTCCACCGGATTCATGCGGACTCGATCGGCGGGACGAATGTGCTTGGGTCGTTCACGTTCTCCGGCTTTGCGACGGAAAATCCCGGCGCAGCAGGCTTGTCCGAGCTGCACGAACTTCGCCCCGAGCGGCTCGTCGATTGCGGACTTCCTGATCGGGCAGCCGCAGCAGACGCAGGTCACGGCGGGGCTGAACAAGATCTATCTGCGAGGGAACTCGTGGGACTGGTATGCGCAGGATGACTGGCGCGCGCGGCCCGAACCTGACGCTGATGTTCGGTTTGCGCTGGGAGTACTTCTCGCCCTACTCGGAGAAGAACGGCCGCCTGGTCAACCTGAACGTGACCGGCAGCGGCCGGCGATCGCAGATCGCAAACGTCTGCGCGCACCGGCAGCCGACGGGATGCCAGCAGGTCGTCAGCTCGGGCACGCTGGTGAACCCAGACAAGACGATGTATTCGCCGCGCGATCGGCATTGCCTGGCAGCCGAAGTTCAAGTTTACGAAGAACACGGTGGTGCGCACCGGCTATGGCATCAACTACAACACCGGGCAGTACGCGACGTTTGCGCGCAGGCTGGCGTTCCAGCAGCCGTTCGCGATCACGCAGACGAACACACTGGCCTCGGGTGCAAATCCGAATACCGGGTGCACGCTTGCGAACCTTACGCTGACGAACGGGTTTAACTGCTCGACGCAGATTGTGCAGTCCAACTACGGCGTGAACCCGTACTATCGCGATCGGCCTGGTGCAGGTGTACAACCTCGGCATTCAGCGCACGCTGCCGCAGGGCATCGTGCTCAACCTCGATTACAACGGCTCGTATGCGGGCAATCTCGACATGCTTCGCGCGCCAAACCGAACGCCGACCGGGGTCGCTCAATCCGCAGGTGACGCAGTTCACGTATGAGGATTCGCTGGGCTATCAGCGGTCGAACGCGCTTGCGGTGAACCTGCGCCAGCGGATGCAGCAAGGGCATCTCGCTGCAGGGCGACGTACACGTACTCGCACTCCATCGACGATGCGTCGTCAGTGGGCGGCAGCGGCAACTCCATCGCGCAGAACGACCAGAATCTGAGCGCGGAAGAGAGCAACTCCGCTTTGACCGCCGCCACGCGTTGAGCGGCAACTTCGTGATCGAGCTACCGTTCGGGCCGAACCGCGCATTCCTCAACAAGGGCGGCGTGTGGGCCAAGATCATGGATGGCTTTTCGGTTTCCGGCAACTACACCTTTGCTACGGGCGGTTGGGCGACGCCGGTGTATGCCGGCACAACCGACCGAGGTCGCGGCGGGCGCGGGCAGTTCCCTGCGGCCCAACCGGATGCCGGCGCAGCAGATCGCGGGTGCGGGAACGCTGACGCAACTGGTTCAACACGGCGGCGTTCATCGCGCCGTGATCCGACGCGAGCACCTACGGCAACGCCTCGCGCAACTCGATCGAGCTGCCGGGCACGGTCTCGGTCAACGGCGTGCTGTCGCGCACCTTCTCGCTCGGAGAGACGCGCAGTATCGAGACGCGCATTCAGGCCAACAATGTGTTCAACACCGTGCAGTACTCGGGCGTGTACACCACAGCATCAACGCTGCCCACCTTCGGGCAGGTTTCGAGCGTGCGCCGGCATGCGCTCCTTCTGTACACGGCGCGGTTCCGGTTCTAGAAGACTCTGATGCATGTGACAAGACGAGATGCTGATGCAGAGTTGATACGCAGAGCGACGGCAGCGATCGCTGGTGGCCGGATTGGCGGCGAGCTCCGGCGGGCAGCTCTCCGCAGATGTGCGCGCAGCGCCAGCGAACGGCGGCAACGCTCCGTACGTGATCCGCACGGACGTGCAGCGCGTGCTGACCAACGTGATTGTGCGCGACAAGAAGACCGGCGCGCTGGTCGAAGGGCCTGAAGCCGACCGACTTCGTCGATCACGGAAGACAAGAAGCCGCAGAAGATCACCAGCTTCGACTACCAGAATGTCGATGAGGCGGTCACGCTGGCGGAGAAGGGCACCGTCTCCGGCGCCACTGCCACGAAGCAGCGGACCATCGCGGACATCGTCAACAACGACTTCGCCGCCAAGCCCGAAGAGCTGAAAGACCGCCGCCTGATCGTGATGTTCTTCGACCTGAGCAGCATGCAGCCCGAAGACATCACGCGCGCGGTCGACTCCGCCAAGGACTACATCAACAACAAGATGGCGCCGGCGGACCTGGTCGCCTCCGTCAGCCTCGTCTCCGGCCTGAGCATGGACCAGGACTTCACCTCGCGACAAAGCCGCGCTGCTGCAGCGCCGTCAGCAAGTACGACGGCACGCGAGGGCACCGGCTTCGCCGGCGGGCAGCGAAGGCGGCGGCACCGACGCCACCTCGGACGACTCCTCGAGCTTCGTCGCCGACGACAGCGAGTTCAACGCGCTCAATACCGACCGCCAGCTCTACGCCATCCGCACCGTCTGCAAGTCGATCGAGAAGGTCGAGCAGAAGAAGAGCATGCTCTACTTCTCCGGCGGCCTTTCGCGCCAGGGCATCGAGAACCAGGCCAGCATCCGCTCCGCCACCAACGAGTGCGTCAAGGCCAACACCGCGCTCTATGCGGTCGATACGCGCGGCCTGCAGGCGCTGCACTCCGGTAGGCGACGCCTCCAAGGGAAGCATGCGCGGCACCTCCGCCTACAGCGGCGCGCGCGATGCAGAGCCAGCTGGACTCCAACTTCAGCTCGCAGGAGACGCTCGGCACGCTCGCCAGCGACACCGGCGGCAAGCTCTTCGTCGACTCCAACGACTTCGGCCCCGCGTTCCAGCAGGTGCAGCACGACACCGAGGCCTACTACATCATCGGCTTCCGCTCGACCAATGCGCGCGCGCGACGGCAGCTATCGCCACCTCACCATCTACGCTCGTCAACCATCCCGAGGCGAAGCTCGAGTACCGCCCGGGCTACTACGCGCCCGCCGACTTCCAGCACGCGAAGACACGAAGACCGCGAACTGCAGCTGACCGAGCAGATGCGCAGCGACGTGCCCGCCACCGACGTCGCCGTGTACCTGCAGGCGCTCTACTTCCGGCTGGACGACAACCGGTTCTACATCCCCATCTCGCTCGTCATCCCCGGCTCGCAGATCCACGCGACCACGGTGAAGGACAAGGACAAGGCCACCATCGACATCCTCGGCCAGGTCAAGAACGCGCAGGGTATCGCGGTGGGCCAGGTGCGCGACAGACCGTGAAGCTTGCGCTCGACGCCAACCAGCAGGTGCAGAAGAAGAACGTCCAGTACTCCACCGGCTTCACCCTCGCGCCCGGCAAGTACCACGTGAAGTTTGTGGTTCGCGAAAACCAGACCGGCAACATGGGCAGCTTCGAGACCGACATCCAGTGCCGGATCTGAAGAAGACGCCGCTGAAGCTGAGCTCGGTCGTGCTCGCCAGCCAGAAGGCGCCGAACGCTGGCCAAGCGCGTTGTGAACCCGCTGGTGCGCGATGGCGCAGGAGCTGGTGCCCAACGTGCCGCACGTCTTCCGCCAGGACCAGCATCTCTTCTTCCTGTACGAGGTCTACGACCCGGCGCAGCGAGCAAGCCACGCCGGCGCCAGGCCGCGTCGCCCGGCCTCGAGCGGCGCGAGACGGCGGCCCGGTGCGCGTGCTCACCAGCATCGAGTTCCTGCTGGGCGGCGTGAAGGTCTACGAGACGCCGCTGGTCGAGGCCGACGCGATCAACATCCCGGAGCGCAATGCGGTGGCGTTCGACTTCGACGTGCCGCTCAACGGGCTGAAGCCGGGAACCTACGTCTGCCAGGTCAACGTGATCGACGACGCGGGCGGCAGCTTCAGCTTTCCGCGCATGGCCGTCCGGGTCACTCCGCCTGTGGTCCTGCGCCCGCGGTACCGGCCGCGGCCGCGTCCGTTCAGCCAGCAACTGCGCGACGGTCCCCGGGGCTGTGACCCTGGACGCGACGGCTGGCCTTGACGTTCGGCTATAACCGGCCGTTCGACAGTGGAGTCGAGCGCGAGGAGAATAATCCGCTTAACGAGGTGTGCTATGCGCCTTCTTTCCCTTCCCATTCTTCTCGTCTCTCTTTGCTCGGCTGCGCAAGTGTCAAACCCTGTGAGTTGGCGGCGGTTCACCGGGCCGCATGCACGATTCCGAACAGTGGAAGCTGATCGTGAGTCATCTGCCCGATCCGCGGACCGCTACGCCGCAGACGCTCGAAACCCAGGCAGACATTCTGCGCGCCCGCAGGCTTCCCGGAAGATGCGCTGGACTACTACCACTACGCGATGGCGCGCGGCGGCAACTTGCCAAAGCTGCTGAATAAGACTGGGCTGACGGAGCTCGAGATGCGCAACGTCGCGCTTGCCCGCCCGTACTTCCAGCGGGTCGTCAAGCTGAACAAAAAGGATCCGGAGGCATGGAATAACCTGGGAGCCGTCGAGTACCTGGACGGCGTCAGCGACAAGCGCCATCTCGGATTACAAGAAGGCCGTGAAGCTGGACAAACATCAGGCCGTCTTCCACGCCAACCTCGCGACGGCCTACTTCGAGAAGAAGGACTACGAAAGCGCACGGCACGAGATCACACTGGCCATGAAGCTGGATCCGGAGGTCTTCGAGCGTCGGGGAGCCAGCGCCGGCGTGGCCGCGCATGTGCTTTCTTCGGAAGACCGCGCGCGCTTTTCCTTCGAGATGGCAAGGATGTATGCGCGCTCCGGAATGGAAGAGCACATGCTGCACTCGCTCGCGATGGCCAGCGAAGCCGGGATGGACATCCAGCGCGAGATGAAGGACGACCCGATGCTCTCGAAGCTGGTTAACGATCCGCGAATCATCGTGATGGTGCACAATGCGCGGGCGTTGCGGGCGAGCCGGGCGTCCGGTGCTGCCCCGGCGCTGCCGGAGAGCAAGCCGCCGATTGCGGAGTAGCGGTTAGAGGCTCATGTCCAGCCGTGCCTGTGCGGGTGGCTGCACGGGCACCGGCAATGCGGGGGCGTGGCTCGGTGCACGGCGCGGCGTGCGTGGCGGAACTGCTTCGGCGGTGGCGGGCGCCTCTGAAGGCTCCCCGGCTACGAGACCATTGTGCAGCAGAAGATGTTTGTGCGGAACAGCAGACACGCGTTCGCCGGGTATCAGGATGCCCGCAAGGTTCATAGGGTCTGCGCCTGCAACCTGCACGATGTCGTCCGACTCCTGCGTGCGCGATGCGCGTAAGGAGTCGACCGCTTCGGGCAGCGCGAACTGCTCCCCGGAGAAGCCCGAGACGAAGCGGCCGCCGCGAACCTCCCCGCGGGCCTCCAGCCGGCGCAGGATGCCGAGCAGCTCGCGCCAGCGCGGAGCGTTGGACTCGCGGGCGAGCAGGTCGCGAAAGAGGACGCCGTAGCGGGCGAGCAGCACGCGTGCGAAGGACTCGAGCGCTTGGTCGGTCTGCCGGGCCTGCGTGGCGGCGCTTCCCGCGTCCGCTCGGCCACGCTTTCGTTGAACAAGGACCACCGGCCGGCAGTTGTGCGGTGCGCGGCGCGCTTGGGCGGCTGGCGTGGCCGTTCTGCGGCGTGGGTCCATCAGGGCGCGAAGCTGGTCGAAGCCGTCGGCGGCGGCGAGTCCGGCGGTGGCGAGCTCCCACAGGGCGTGCGCGGTCTGCTGAGCGCGTCGAGGCCGGAGAGGCGCTGAAGGTCGGGCGCGAAGCAGGCGCCGCGTTCGCGCAGCAACTCGCGGATGCGTAGCGCGTCCGGCGAGAGCGCCTGCGTCGAGCGCGGCTCTCCTCGACCCGCTGGGCCGCGAAGACGTACGGAGAGCCAGTCGGCTGTCTCGCGCAGGTAGAAGGTGATCGGCGCCGCGTTGGTCGGGATCAACCCGCCGCGGCCGGGCCGGGCCATCGCTGGTCGACCATGCGGGATGCGGCGAGACGCGCCCCCAGCCCACGGCGCCGGAAAGGCAGAGCTGGTCGAGCCAGCGCGGATCGTACTCTGCGACGCGGGCCGGCAGCAGCGTGCGCTCCCACTCGACCGCGGGCGCTTCAAAGCCTTCCAGCTGCTGCAGCGCCTCGAGCACGCCTTCTTCGCCGGTGAGCTGCGTCTGCGGCGCAAGGTGCTGCCAGCCGAGCAGCCAACGCATGTAGACCTGCGGCGTGACGGCCTCGACCTGCCGCCGCGCTGTGGCAAGCGTCAGGCGATGGATGCGCTGCAGGATGCGGCGCTCGCACCACTCGATCTCGTGCGGGTCCTCCGTCGGGGCATGCTCGAAGGCACCGCGCATCAGCAGACCCTGCATCTCCATCGCGAGAAAGGCCTGGTAGATGGCGGCGGCGTCGAGCCCAAGCTGTGCGGACAGCGCGGTCGCAGTGACGGGCCCGGTGAGTCTGTAACCATCCCTGCACGACTTGCGAGCGCTCTGTGGCGACGTCGCGCGAGCTGTCCGTCGCCGGCTGGAGAGCGACGTCCTCTATCCACAGGGCAGTGGCATGCGCGCGTCCGCTCGGCGGCGACCCAGCAGGCGCGTGCCGCTCCCGCTCGATGACGTCGGGCGCGGCCGGTCTGCAGCAAGCCGGTCGAAGTAGTGCGGCCAATGTCGGGCTTTGCTCGTCGTGGCCTCGCCGCTGCCAGTGTCTGCCTCAGTGCCCGTGAAGAACTACCGGGCAGCAGCACCAGCGAGTGCAGCAGATCGTGGAGCTCGTGCTCATCGCGAATGTCGGGGAAGATCTCGCGGCGGACCTGGTCGATCGCGGCCTGGTCCAGCCTGCCGGCGCCCTCGAGCACCGAGTCCGGGATGGTGCGGCCGCAGGCTTACAGCGCGGGCGCGGCGCTCCTCGAGGCCAGCCTCGTCGAGGAACGCATACGGGTTCGCGTTCATCAGCTCGTGCGCGAACTGCGAGGGCACAGGCGTATCCACGGCGAGGCAGCGGATGGTGCCGTCCGCGATGCCACGCAGCACCTCGTTCAAGCCCGGCGAGGTCCATCGCCTCCTGCAGCACGTCCTGCATGACTTCGTCGACCAGCGGGTGCGCGGGAATCTGGATGTCGCCGACGATCGTCTCGAAGCACGCGGCGGCCTGCGGGAAGACCGAGGCCAGCAGGTCCTCCGAACGCGTGCGCTGGACCTGCGGGGCGATGCGCTTGCCCTTGGACATCCGCAGCAGTTGCAGCGAGCGGCCGGCGGCCCAGCGCCAGCGCGTCTTGAAGATGGGCGAGGCGATGGCGGCCTGCTCCAGCAGCTCCTTGGCGGTGTGCTCGGTCAGGAAGTGGAACACGTCCGAGAGCGGGAAAGCGAGTGCTGCTCGGCGAGCGCGATGTTGATGCCGTTGTCGGTGGCGGCGGCCTGCAGCTCGAAGTTGAAGCCGCGGCAGAAGCGCTTGCGCAGCGCGAGCCCCCAGGCCTTGTTGATGCGGCCGCCGAAGGGCGCGTGCAGGATCAGCTGCATGCCGCCGCCCTCGTCGAAGAACCGCTCCGCGATGATGGTGGTCTTCGTCGGCACGGCGCCGAGCACCGCGCGGCCCGTCGACGATATAGGTGACCAGCTGCAGCGCGGCAGCCTCGCAGATGCCGCACTGCTCCATGAGCCATGCGACGCTGTGGCGACTGCGGGCGCTTCGGCGTGGATTGCGTCCGGGGCGCAGATTCGAGGGTGCGCTGCGAGATCTCCTCGCGCAGGTCGGAGACCCCATCGCACAGAATCGACGTTCGCTGCGGCGCCTCGCCCAACCAGAAGGGCACGGAGGGCGGCGCACCGTGCGCGTCTTCCACCAGCACGCGGCCCGGCGGCCTCCACACGCTGCACGCGCCAGCTTGTGTTGCCCAGCAGGATCACGTCGCCGGGCCCGGAGTCGACCGCGAAGTGTTCGTCCAGTGTGGCGATCTGTACGTTTTCCGGCTGCAGGATCACGCTGTAGAGCGCGGTGTCCGGAATGGCGCCCGCCGTTCGAGATCGCAATGCTGCGCGCTCCGCGCCGCGGATGAAGCTGGCCGTGGACGCCGTCGCGCAGCACGTACGCGCCGTAGCGGCCGCGGGAGGACTCGATGCCGTGCGCCAGCAGCTCGATCGACCTCGTCGAAGCGCTCGCGCGTGAGCGTCCGGTAGGGGTAGGCCCGGCGCATCACCTCGAAAAGCGCGGCTTCCTCCCATGGTTCGGCCGCAACGGCCGCGGCGATCTGCTGCATCAGCACGTCGATCGGCTGCGGCGGGATCTCCAGCAGGTCGAGTTCGCCGGCGCGCATCTTGCGCACCAGCGCGGCCTGTTCCAGCAGGTCGTCGCGGGTGGACGCGAAGAAGTCGGCCCTTGGGGATCGCTCCGCGCCAGTGGCCGGCGCGGCCGATGCGCTGCATGGCGACCGCGACGGCGCGCGTGCTGGCAATCTGGCAGACCAGGTCCACGTTGCCGATGTCGATGCCGAGCTCGAGCGACGCGGTGGCGACCAGGATGCGGACCTCGCCGTTCTTCAGGCGCTGCTCGGCGTCCAGGCGCAGCTCGCGCGAGAGCGAGCCGTGGTGGGCGGCGACGGCTTCGGCGCCGAGGCGTGTGCTCAGTTCGAAGGCGAGCTTTTCTACCAGGCGGCGCGTGTTGACGAAGACCAGCGTGGAGCGGTGCTCCAGCGCAAGCGCGGCGAGGCGGTCGTAGATCGCTTCCCACATGGCGTGCGAGGTGACCGAGCTGAGTTCGAAGGCGGTGCCGTCCGGCTGGCGGGGATCTCGATCGCGATGTCCAGCTCCCGCGCTGGCCGACCTGCACGATCTTCGCGGCGAGCGGCGCTGCCGGGTTGCGCGCCGGCGAGGAACTCGGCCGACGAGCTCGATCGGGTTTTGCGTGGCGGAGAGGCCGATGCGCTGCGGCGGAGTCGGCGCGGCCGGTCAGGAAGCTCCGGGTGAGAGCCGGTTCTCGCCGCAGACCAGTGCGTCCAGCCGCTCGAGCGTAGAGGGCGAGGTGCGCGCCGCGCTTGTCGTCCGCGATGGCGTGGATCTCATCCACGATGACGGTGCGGACGCTGCGCAGATGCTCGCGCGACTTTGCCGCGGTCAGCAGGAGGTAGAGCGATTCCGGCGTGGTGACCAGGATGTGCGGCGGGTTGCGCAGCATGCGCGCGCGCTCCGCCGGCAGCGTGTCGCCGGTGCGGACGGCGGTGCGGATCTCGGGGCAGAGATAGCCGCGGGCGAGCGCAAGCTGCTGAATCTCCCGCAGCGGTGCGTCGAGGTTCTTCTGGACGTCGTTCGAGAGCGCCTTGAGCGGCGAGACGTAGATCACCTGGGTCGCCGGCGCGAGCGCTCCCACGAGCGACTGCCGCAGCAGACGGTCGATCGCGACGAGAAAGGCGGCGAGCGTCTTGCCGGAGCCGGTGGGTGCGGAGATCAGGGTGGTCTCGCCGGCCAGGATGGCGGGCCAGCCCTCGATCTGGGGCTCCGTCGGCGAGCCGAACTTGGTCAGGAACCACTCGGCCACGACGGGGTGCGCCCAGGCCAGCGCAGAGGCTGCTTCGGGTGTGGGCTGAAGGATTTCGGACGCCGCGGCCATGGGCTATTGTAGCGCGGCGTTTCGCGGTTTGTTCGCTACATCCCGCCTGCGCCGATGTCGGCCATGGCGGCGGCTGGGTTCTCCGCATCAAGAAACTTCTCTATGGCCTGGTCGAGCTTGCCTTGCGCGGTCAGGATGAAGTCGATCGCATCGCGCCCCGCGCCTTCACCTCCGGGCAGCGGGGTGACGTAATGCGCGGCAGCCTTCACCTGGGGGCGAGCATTTGCCGTCGCGATGGAGAGTCCGCAGACGCGCATCACTGGCAGGTCCACTACATCGTCGCCGACGTAGGCGAGTTCATCCATGGTGACGCCGGCCTTCTCGCAGATCTCCTGCGCTGCCTTCAACTTGTGGGCTTGTCCCTGGTAGACGAACTCGAGCTTAAGGTCGCGTGCGCGAATCGCAACGGTGGCGGACTCGCGCTTGGTGATCAGCCCAACCCGCAGGCCGCCGAGGCGGGCGAGCGTGATGCCAAGCCCATCGTGGGCGGTAAACCCTTTGAACTCCGCGCCGGACGGCTTTCCGTCGGGGCCGGTCTGGGGCAGAAAGTACAGCTTGCCGTCAGTCAAAACGCCGTCGACATCGAACACGAGAACCTTTATGCGGCGGGCGCGCTCTTCAGAAACAGGGGTGGCAGAGGTCATGGTTCGATCATAGCTGGCGCTGGCCGTCGCGCCGGGGCGCGGCAACCTACCTGAGGCGTGAGGCCGACGAGTAGGGGTACATCTCCGGTGCTGCGGTAAGGTTAGCGCGCACCGGAAGCTGGTGAATGTGGGTCCTCAGCGTCTCCAGATCGCGGATGTTGTGGACGGGGTGGCTTTGGTAGTTGGGCTCCCAGACAAGCTGCACGGAGTCCAGCCGCTCGGCAAAGGCCGCCTCGGTGAGCTCTATGGCACGTGCGAGCGGCACCGCCTGGGGGCTGAGTAGAAGATGCACCCGGGACGGAAGCACAAGGAAGGCGTGAACCTTGTAGAGACCGCGGGTGCGCAAAGCCAGCAGGGTATCGATGAACAGCTCGGCGATTCGGGAGACCTGAAAGACGGGCTT
Organism: uncultured Acidobacteriaceae bacterium; assembly: GCA_963791875.1. GTDB lineage: Bacteria > Acidobacteriota > Terriglobia > Terriglobales > Acidobacteriaceae > Edaphobacter. The sequence continues at coordinate 44,900 of CAWBUI010000007.1, read as the reverse complement.
TAGCTTATAGGTTGCCAATGTAACAAGGAACATGCCGGGGTTCGGCGTACGGACGGATGATGCCATAAGGCAAAGCATAGGCGAACACGGCCGGGCACCGGAATACAACGAAGCTGGAAGTTAGAGTCCGGTTAATGGCTCCTCATCGCGCATCTGCCCGCGTGTCTCGAGAAGGCAACCTGATGAAATAAAGTCTGTTAGGCGGGGGACTTACAAGTGTGCGCACCCGGAAGGTGCAGTCTTGGCATCGGCAAAGGTACCGCGGGGCATCGAAAAAGGGCGATTTCTGCGGCAGAATCTCGTATTCTAGAAGCACCCCCCGCACGACCGGCACCAAACCACAGCGCGTACACGCGAACCGAGGAGACAGGAAATGGCAGAGGCAGTGAAGAAGGCAAAGGCTCCAGCAAAGCCCAAGGCAGCATCCACCACAGCAAAGAAAGCGACCACAAAGTCTACAGTTGCCGATAAGGTTACGGCGGTCACGCCGACCCACGAGGAGATTGCGCACCTCGCCCGGAAGTTCTGGGCTGAGCGCGGGCATCAGGATGGCCACGCGGAACAGGACTGGCTCCGTGCCGAGCAGGAGCTGAGGAACAAAGCCTCATAGCAAACCGCAGTCGAAGGCTCGAGGCCGCCGGAATTCCCGGCGGCCTTTTCACGTCCGTTGCCACGGTGCCAGGAGCCCCTGCTGGAGATCAGGGCGTAAACAGAATCTCTGTGATGCGGCGGGCAAGGTCCTCGGGTTGCTGGAACTCAGCGTGCTCAGCTGCGAAGGCGTCCTGGACGTAGAGCGTATCGCCCGCCGTGACTCGGAAGGCGAAGATGCACTGCTTGCGGTCCTGGTTGGTATCCGCGGCCGCGCCGGCGGTCTTGGCGTAGTCGAGCGTGATGGTCTCTCCCTGGTGTTCAAGGGTCGCCTCCACCCAGGGAAAACGTGCCCGGGTGAGCCTGACCTCGCATGCTCGGACGCTCTGGAGCCCGGTCTCCGATGCCGTAGGGTCGCCCTGCAGTTGAGCGCGTAGGGCGTCCACGTTCTGCTGCAGGCTCTGCACCATGGACATGAAGAACTGCTTGCCCTTTTCTGCGACTACTGTAGCTGCGTGCTGTGCGCGTGCAAAGTCCTCCGCGGCTTGTTCGTTTTTGCGCTTAATGTCTGCTGCAATCTGCTCGATCCACTCCTGTGCCATCTGCGCCGACTCTCCGTGCGGTCTGAACCGTTGGATGAGCTTTGTACCAGAACGGTCGCCCGGGGCAGTCTGGGGAGTTACAGGCGCGACCGGGCAGCAGAAAGGGCCCCGCTTGGGGCCCCCTGCTTGCATGTCCTTGTTACAGCAGCGCATCCGGTCGTCGGATGCCGGTCTGCGTACTTTAGGAACCCGCGCTGTGTGCGACGGCGGCCTGGTAGCCGTTCTGGAATGCCGAGCGATATGCATCCTTCGCGTCGTTGCCCTTCACCGGCGGGTGGAGGTACAGGTGAGAGCTCTTCGCCGAGATCGGCCGGTTGGCAAGCTTGTCCAGCTTTGCCGCCTCGATGCCATCACGGAAGCCCTGCTGTGCCTGCTCTGTGCCTGCGGGAGGGGTGTTCCAGTCCTGCACTGCTGCGTTGTTCTGGATCTGATTCCCTGTCTGGGAATTCTGGGCCAGCGCCATAAACGGCACGCTGCTCATAATCGCCGCTGCCATCAGCGGTGTTGCAATTCGGTATAACTTGCTCATAGTGTCCTCTTGTTGCCTTACAGGCCAAAGTGCACCCGGAAGTCAGACGGAAGTTACACCAATGAAGTTGCATTTTGCAAGCGCCAGAGCCGCAAAAAGCCGCGCCGGTGCTGCAAAGCGCAAATGCAACCTATCTTGAACAATTTTCTGCAACTTTCCGGTTACATATTGGTTGATCCCGAGCGCATCTCCTCGTTGAACGATGGCTTGAGGAACAACATGCCTGACGCAAGCTCCTCCCGGAACCGCTCGCCCTGCTCCATCAATCGCGCGGTCGCGGCACCGTACTCGGCGTCGGCCTGCGCAATTATGCCTTCGCTCACAAGCGTCTGGACCGCGTGGCGCATGTCGTCCACGGTGGTGTTCAGATACTGCGCGTCGCGTGGATCCAGCAGCCACACGGGCTGTCCGCTGCCCAGCACGCCGGAGAGCCAGTACGCCTTTCCTGCGAGGAACTCCTTGCGCTGCTCGGGAGCCGTGTCGTTGAAGACGAACCTGCGCTGCCTTGCGCTGTAATAGCGTGTAGTCACCGGGACCGGCTGCCGGTTGCCGCTCTTGACCAGCTCAATCTGCCCTTGATCGAGCGTCTTGCGAACCGCGTTATAGATGAAGCCCTCAGCGAAGGGCTGCTCCGGAATCCCTACAACCTCCTGGAAGGTCACCGTCAGCGAGGCGGCGATCTGGGCCTGAAGCACTGACTCGCCCCCGTCCTCCAGGCGAATCTCCCCATGCACGATCGACGTATCCGCACCGGAGGTGGAGTGGTGGAACGGCCAGGCGAATCGGCCGAAGCTCAGTGGGATGCCGATCAGCGAAAGATAGCAGTCCGGGCGAGGGTTCCGCAGCCGCCTGGCACCCTCGGCGAGGTACGCCTGCAGCCCTTCGCGCAGGTCAGCGTTATCAAACGAGAGGCCCTGTCCAAGCTCCAGCAACTGGGTCTTCGTCGGGTCCGTGTTCAGTGCAAGCACATACTTTGTAGTCGGGGTGCCCGAGGAGCTTTCTCCCGCTATCGCCGAAACCACCATCAGCCCGGAGGCCTTTGCCGCCGTCTCTACCTGCCCTGCCGCCGCATCAATCGCCATACGCTTCGAATCTTCCTTTTCCCGCGGCTCATCTACTGAGACGCAAACTCCTCTATTCTACGGAACTCCGGGGCAAGCGGAACTTCCGCTCCGGGAAGCCGTTCGTGCCCGACCCAGACTTCACACAGCAACACGGAGCGACCATGAACCTGACAGGAAATACGATCCTTATCACTGGCGGGGGATCCGGCATCGGCCGCGGCCTCGCGGAAGCGTTCCACAAGCTCGGCAACCAGGTCATCATCGCCGGCCGCCGGCAGGAGCTGCTGGACCAGACGGCCTCCGCCAACCCCGGCATGAAAGCGGTTGTGCTCAACATTGAGGACCCGGAAAGCATCGCGGACGCCGCGAACCGTCTCCGCAACCACTTCCCGGAGCTCAACGTGATCGTCAACAATGCCGGAGTGATGAGGCCGGAGGACGTGAGGGCCGGTGAGGTGGATACTGCCGAATCCATCGTGCTGACGAACCTGCTTGGCCCCATCCGGCTTACGGCCGCGCTCATGCCGCATCTGCTGGAGCAGCCGTCGGCGACGATCATCAATGTTTCGTCCGGTCTGGCGTTCATCCCATTGGCGATGACTCCGACCTACTGCGCCACCAAGGCGGCGTTGCACTCGTACTCCATGTCCCTGCGATACCAGCTCAAGGACACGGGCATCCGGGTGGTGGAGATTGCGCCGCCCTGGGTGGCTACAGAGTTGATGGGAGCGGTGCCCGACGATCCCAGGGCCATGCCGCTGGGCGACTTCCTCACCGAAACCATAAGCCTGCTCGGAGGGGACAACGATGAGGTGCTGGTCGAGCGAGTAAAGCCGCTCCGCAACGCCACGGCCGACGGCAAGGAGCATCAGTTCTTTAGGACGTTCAACGACGCCATGAGCCAGGTGCACTGAGGCCCAGAAGCGCGGCTGGCACGAACAGAAGGCGAATCTCTGAGCCTCCTTAATGCATCAAATGGAGCGTATGGCATTCAAGTGGGACAAACTGACTACGAAGTCGCAGGAGGCCATCCAGGCAGCGGCCTCCCATGCGTCCGAAAATGGAAATCCCGAGGTGCTGCCCCTCCATCTCCTCGCCGCCCTGCTTGAGGACCGCGAAGGCGTCGTAGTGCCGGTGCTGGAAGGCGCCGGCGTAGGCGCCCAGCAGCTTCTTGCGGCCGCGAACGCAGCTATCCAGCGGCTACCCAGGACGCAGGGTGGATCGCAGCCCGGCATGTCCTCCACCCTGCAGAAGATCTTCGAACGCGCCTCCAAAGAGGCGGAAGGCTTCAAGGACGAGTACATCTCGACCGAGCACCTGCTGCTCGCGCTGACGGAAGCCAAGGGTGATCCTGCGCGCGATGCACTGGTCGCCGCTGGGGGGAGCCACGATGCGATCCTGAAGGCGCTGCCGGCCGTTCGCGGCTCCCAGCGCGTCACCGATCAGAACCCCGAGGCGAAGTTCCAGTCGCTCGAGAAGTATGGCAAGGACCTGACCGAACTCGCCCGTAAAGGCAAGCTCGATCCGGTGATCGGTCGCGACGAGGAGATCCGCCGCGTAGTTCAGGTGCTCTCGCGCCGGACTAAAAACAACCCCGTCCTCATCGGGGAACCCGGCGTTGGCAAGACGGCGATCGCCGAAGGGCTGGCTCGCCGGATCGTGCATGGCGACGTGCCCGAGATCCTGAAAGACAAGCGCATCGTCGCGCTCGATCTGGCCAGCATGATTGCGGGAGCGAAGTACCGCGGGGAGTTCGAAGACCGACTGAAGGCGCTGCTCAAGGAGATCGAAGACTCGAACGGCGAAATCATCCTGTTCATCGACGAACTCCACACGCTTGTCGGTGCCGGAGCATCCGAGGGCGCGATGGACGCGAGCAACATGCTCAAGCCGGCGCTTGCCCGCGGAGGCCTCCGTGCCATCGGTGCCACCACGCTCAACGAGTACCGCAAGTACATCGAGAAGGACGCAGCCCTCGAGCGCCGCTTTCAGGTCGTCTATGTCGGCGAGCCGAACGTCGAGGACACCGTCAACATCCTCCGCGGCCTTCGGGAACGCTACGAGTCGCACCACAAGGTACGCATCAAGGATTCGGCCATCGTCGCCGCCGCAACACTGTCGCACCGCTACATCTCCGACCGCTTCCTCCCCGACAAGGCCATCGACCTCGTGGACGAAGCCGCCGCCGCCCTCGCCATCCAGATCGGCTCGGTGCCGACCGAGATCGACGACCTCGAGCGCCAGGCGACCTCACTCGAGATCGAGCAGGCTGCTCTCCAGCGCGAGTCCGACCCCGGATCCCGGGAGCGCCTCGCCGCAGTCCAGAAGGAACTCGCCGAGTTCCGCGAGAAGGCTGCCGCCCTGCGCGCACGGTGGCAGACCGAACGCGGCGCGATCGGGCGCATCGCCGAGCTCAAGACCCGCCTCGAAGAGCTTCGCTTCGAAGGCGACGAGCAGACCCGCAAAGGCAATCTCCAGCGAGCCGCCGAGTTGCAGTATGGCGAGATCCCAAAGGCGGAAGCCGAACTTCGCACGCTCACCGCACAGGCAGACGGCAGCGCCACCGACTCGAACCGCATGCTCAAGGAGGAGGTCGACGAGGAGGATATCGCCAAGGTCGTCTCCAAGTGGACCGGCATCCCGGTGTCGAAGATGCTCGAAGGCGAGATGCAGAAGCTGGTCCAGATGGAAGACCGCCTGCGCCAGCGCGTGGTGGGGCAGGACCAGGCGCTCACCGCTGTAGCCAATGCGATTCGCCGCTCGCGCGCAGGGCTGTCTGATCCCAAACGCCCCATCGGCAGCTTCATCTTCCTCGGGCCCACCGGTGTCGGTAAGACCGAGACCGCACGCGCGCTCGCCGAATTCCTCTTCGACGACGAAGCGGCGATGGTACGCATCGACATGTCCGAGTACATGGAGAAGCACGCGGTCGCGCGGCTGATCGGCGCGCCCCCGGGGTACGTCGGCTACGACGAAGGTGGCCAGCTTACCGAGGCCGTCCGCCGCCGCCCTTACGCGGTCATCCTCTTCGACGAGATCGAGAAGGCCCACTCCGACGTCTTCAACGTGCTCCTGCAGGTGCTTGACGACGGTCGGCTTACCGACTCCAAGGGCCGTACCGTGGACTTCAAAAACACCGTGCTGATCATGACCTCGAACCTTGGCGCGTCCCAGCTCTCAACCTCGTGGGCGGACGGCGAAGAAGGCTTCGAAGAGGCCACCAATCGCGTCATGGGCGTGCTGCGCGAACACTTCCGGCCGGAGTTCCTCAACCGCGTCGACGACATTGTTGTCTTCCACCCGCTTAACGAGGAGCAGCTCACGCACATCATCGATCTCCGCCTGAACGAGCTCGAGACGATGCTCGCGGACCGGAAGATCTCGATCGAACTCACAGAAGGCGCGCGTAAGGCCATCTTCAAAGCGGGCTACGACCGGGCATACGGCGCACGTCCGCTGAAGCGAGCCATCCAGCGGCTGGTGCAGGATCCCCTGGCCGTGAAGATCCTCGACGGCACGATCCTGCACGGCAACCACGTCGTTGTGGAGGCGGGAAAGGCGGGCCTCACCTTCGAGGTTACACACCATCGGGAGACGTCGGCCGCGCGGTAAAACCAGGTAAGAACGATGCGTACTGTCACCTGGCTGTGGCAGTACGCACGCCCCCTCAGGTTCGGCCACCAACGGCTCTAGAAGCTGATGTAGTAAAGGTCGTGGCTGGTGTAGGAGCTCTTCACCGGGCCCAGGAAGCGCAGTGTGGCGCCATCCGCGGTCAGCTTTTTGAGCAGCCAGTCTTCGGGGTAGCCGTAGTCGCCAAAGACAAAGAACCTGCGGTGCTGCCGGATGAACTCCGGATAGGACGCTACGTTGCCGCGCAGTGGCAGCACGTCTTTCTCCAGCGCCATCCCCTCGAAGATGTTGGCGTGAGCGATCGCTTTTGAGGCGACCGGATCAGTCAGGTAATACACGCGGCTCAGCGTCTGGTCGCTCTCGCGATTGCTCATCTCGACAAACGCTATCCCGCTCGCGTCCACCAGCGGAATGGAGGGGTCCAGCGCCGCGGTCAGCGTGCAGGGCTGGCAGGGATCGTTGACCGGCTCGGTCTGCGTCAGCAGATGCCGGTGCACCACCGCGCCCGCGGCGAAACGGGCCTCGCGAGACACAAAGAACGCGAGCAGGATGCAGCCGAGCGCCGCCCGCGTATCATCCCGCGTCCAGAAGGCCAGCAGGACGGCGGCGAGGATGCTGATCGAGAGGCTCGCCGGAATCCCGTACCGCGCAAAGAATGCCGCATGCGCACGCATCAACTGGATGGCAACAACGGTCGGGGAAAGAAGCAGAAGAAGTGTTCCATCCCAATCGGGCTGCAACTGCAGGAGGTGCAAAAGACGTAGAGCAACTTTGCGAGGTTTGGCAAGATATATAGCTGTGATTGCAGAATCGCACATCTCACAGGCGAGAGTTAGATATTCTGAGTTGCGATGAGGTCTCGGAATTCCATGCTGTCCCGTCCCGCAGATTTGCGTAAATCGCTTCGCACACTCTGGCAGCCCAATCACTTCCGGGAGCAGAATCCTCTGCCTACGCCTAGCGAGAACATCACTCACCCGGTCTCTGCATCCCGGGATGCGGTGTCTGCTCATGGAGGCTGGTGGCGTGAACGGCGCGCCCAAATCCTCGCGGCTCTGCTTTGCTTTGCGTTTAGCATCGCATTCATCCTGAACATTCACCCTATTGGGGATGGGCTTTGGTTTTGGTACGCCGTGCTGTGGCGCGGAGGACAACGGCTATATGCGGACATGCACCTGCCTCTGCAGCCGCTGTATGTGCTGCTGACCGCCTGGTCACAATGGCTACTAGGGAAAGGATGGCTAGCTGGAAAGGTGCTTGCCGCAGCGCAGGCTGCGGTGTACTGCCTCGGCCTCTTCCTGGTAGCGGGCTACGGAAAGTGGGCCGATTCGCACAAGGCGCTGTCTATTGCCGCAGCGTTCGGACTGTCTTTGACCTCGTTCTACTCGCGTTTCGACGATTACCACGTCACGGGATACATCTTCGAGGTGTGGTCCGTATACCTGCTGCTACGTCTTCTGCGAGACCGCGACGCCGGCCACGAGATTTGGGTTGCGACTGCTCTCGGCGTGTGTTCTGGATTGTCAATCTGCAACCGGCTGAATGATGGTGGGGCTCTATTTGGAGCGTGTGCGATCATTCTTCCTTTCTGCGTACGGCGCAGAAAGGTCCTCGCGCTGGCCACCTTTTGTTGCCTAGCCCCTTTGACATTGCTCTCCGTCATCCTCCTTACGGGAGACTCGGTCCGCGCGTGGGCGGTAAACTCCATTTTTCATGCTGCAGCTATCAAGGGCGGTACTGACCACGTGCTTAGGTCGCCCCTCTTGTACCCCAGGAGGCTCCTGCAGGAGCTGCGTCACAATGTCGCACTTCATAACCCCATTGCCTACGTTCTAGGGATCGCGGCCGGGGCTTCGCTTATGGCTAGATTTGGCTTGGATCGCCATGGAAGGTGGACGCGGCGAAGCTGGCTGGTTTGGTTTGCTGGAAGTGGATTGATTGTGGCCGCCTCGTGGCACGTCCGAAGGTACCTCGAGCTGGGTGAGGCACTTAACGACGTGACGATGTTCGCAACCCCGCTAGTGTTCGTGCTCAGCATATGGCTGACGATGCGACTGGCCCTGATGGTATTCCGCCGAGGTTCGCGCACCTCGGACCCTACGCTGCTTTTGCTCCTTATTCCCGTTTTACAAATTCCAGGGACGACGCTTTCTTCGCGCGGAGGACCTTCTGTACTTGAGGTTTTCCCTCAAATGGCGGTGCTATTTCTGCTGTTGCCTGTAGCGTTGCCGGGCCATGTGTGGGGCCGTGCCGCTAAGGGAGCTTACCTGGGACTGGCAGCCTGGCTTATCGTATCGACTGGGATGACCAAGACGCGGCATCCGTATTACTGGCATCACTTCATTGATGGTCCGATGTTCGTCGGTCGCGTCTGGTACAGCCATCCTCAGTATGGGCCGATGTATATCCAGCGTGATCAATTAGCCATCGTTAAATCGCTGTGTGACGAGATTTGGCGCGATGGTCCGCCGCAGGAATTGCTCTCGATCACTAACCCCTATCCGAACTACTTCTGCAACGTAGTTCCATGGCACGGCTATGTGCAGACCTGGTATGACACGGCAAGCAAACAGACGATTGACAACCTTATGAGCGAGCTTACTTCAGGACCGCCGAAGTGGGTCATCTACCAGCGCGCGCCGGACTCCATCAAAGCACATGAAGAGGTCTTCAACGCAAGCAAACCTATTCCCCATCGCGCCCTCGACGAGTTGATTGTCGGCCGGATCACGTCGGGTCAGTGGCAACTTGCGTATTGGGAGCCATACAACGGAGCAGATTGGATGGTACTTAGGACACGGCCGTGAACATGCTACGGATTCGCCGAGCGGGTTCTTTGGGACGAAGCAGGTCGCGGTGCCTCTTAGTGCTTGACGCTCCAAAGCTAGACGTTTAGCTCACCGTGGAATGTGCTCACTCGTTCCGGCGCGATTCGGTCTTTAAGGCGGATGAAGGGCAACTCGAACCAGCGATAACTAGCCCATGAAACGACGAGCGTTGACGGAAGGGCTATCGCGGCAGTAGCAATCTTCCAATGACCAAAATGCGTCATCGCAAACAGGGATATCTTGTGATGAAAAATGTCGTGGAAGACATATGCACCGAAACTGATGCGCCCTAGCCAGCGCAGCGGATAAACATGTAAGACGCGGTAGGTCCAAGACCCAGGCTCAAGTGCAAGAATCAGAAGGCAGCCAAAAGTTAGATCAACAAAGCTGAGACCCCAGGTGAAGACGTAGGAGGGATAGCCGTAGGCTTGGAACGAATGCCAGATCGGTCGGTTCAGCAAGTGCCAGATCACGATGTAGGCACTCAAACATGGAAAGGTGATGTGTGTACCGAGTAGGAGCTTCGCGTTGTTGCGCCCCCTGCGTACAAGAGCGATCAAGCCGCCGAGAAGCAAAGCGTCGACGCGAAGAGGTGTGGTCCTGTAAAGGACCTCAGCCTGCTTAGTTGCATCCGGAAGTTTCAAATCCAGCCACACACGTAGGACTGGACACAGCACGACTGCAAGCAGGCTGATATAAATCAGCTTCCGCCGATCTTTCACGAAAAAGACAACCCAGGGCCAGAAGAGGTAGAACTGCTCCTCGACGCAAAGGGACCAGAAATGGCCTAGATGGAGGGTTGCCCCGGAGTGGATTTTGCTTTGAAGTTCTGCATCCGCTAGTAGTTGAAGCGGCGAACCAGGTACGGGAGAAAGCCAGCGCACATAGTTCCCGACGTACGCCGGCCAGACCAGCCACGCCCAACCAAATTTCCAATGGAAGAGCGGGTAGCTGAGAAGCAGCACGATCATCAAACCATAATAAAGAGGGAAGATGCGAAGGCTTCTGCGAATGTAGAAGATTCTAGCGCTGTGCGCTATGTTGCGCGTATCGAAGACGATCCCAGTAATCAGGAAACCCGAGAGAACGAAGAAGGCGTCCACTCCGGCAAACCCCCAGGGCACTACGCCGTAGTGGCTGCCGAAAACCATCAGGAACGCGAGACCGCGCAAGCCGTCCAGAGCGGGGAAGTAGTTCTGACGTGGCGCAGCGCTGGTTACTTCGGCTGGCATAGGCGGGGAGATCAAGATAGGGCTGGTCACTTACGCTGAAGAACGCGATCTGATTCAACTTTCAACAGATATGTTATCAGGATCGATCGGCGTGGGTGTCGAATACAGCCGGTTGAAACGGCCAGCCGAAGACCCGAAGCTTGCTTAAGAGCTACTCCGCGCCGGCTGCACACGGATAGGGTTCCAGCTGATGGGAATTCAACGCCACTGGTGGGAGCGCTCATCAGAGTGTGGCTTTTTGCTCGATGCTGGGGCCGGTCTTCGCAGCTTGTAAGGGAAAACGAGGAGTAGCCGGCGAGTCGAAACCTAATCGCAGCAGCCGTTTCTTGCATCTCCGGCCATTCGCGCTTGATGGTTCCATCATGAAGGTGTTTCTGCGGGCATTCGTTTCCTAGGCCTTTGCCCCCTTTTGCATTGCTGGGCTTGGGTGCGACGGATACCGTTACGGTATCCGTGGCTCTACTCCGGTGTGCTCGCCCGATTTGTGAGCATAAAATTGTAGCCGCGCGAGGAGATTCTGCCATCTATTGGGTGATGACACGATCTACTTCAGCAGCCCCCGCACCACTAAGCGCGAGACACGGGATATGCGCGAATGACTAAGAAGGCAATCATCATCGGTGCAGGCCCCGCAGGATCTGACCGCCGCGCTCGAACTGCTCCGCCGCACCGACATCGTCCCCGTGATCCTCGAGGCCAGCGAGGAGATCGGCGGCATCTCGCGCACCATCCGCTACAAGGGCAACCGCATGGATATCGGCGGCCACCGCTTCTTCTCCAAGTCGGACCGCGTGATGCAGTGGTGGATGGACCTCATGCCGCCGGACCTTAGCGTTCCCGGGCAACCCGCCACGCTTGATCAGACGGCCGCCAGCAAAGCTCACGGTGAGCCGCTTGAGATCAGCTACCAGGGCAAGCGCCGCGTCGTCGCCGTGCCCGCACATCTGCCCGAGGAGCCGCCCCTGCGCGGCATGGGCCCTCTGCACGCCGATGAAGACGACCGACCGGGTGCAGCCCGCGACCTCGGAAGAGATGTACGAAGCCGAGCAGCACGCCAACGAGAGCCTGGTGCGTGCCCGAGCCCGCGCAACCCGGACCTGGTCATGCTCATCCGGCCGCGGCGAGCCGCATCTACTACCTGCGCCGCTTCTTCGACTACCCCATCACCCTCACGGCAAACACCGTCCGCAACCTCGGCATCCCGCGCATGGTGCGCGTGGGCGTCAGCTACATCTGGTCGCGCCTGCGACCAGATCAAGCCGGAGAAAAGCCTGGAAGACTTCCTCATCAACCGCTTCGGCCGCGAGCTCTACCTCACCTTCTTCAAGAGCTACACCGAGAAGGTCTGGGGCACGCCGTGCGACGAGATCTCCGCCGAGTGGGGCGCGCAGCGCATCAAGGGTCTCTCCCTCACCACCGCCGTGAAGCACTTTCTGTCAAGAAGCTCTTCACGCGTAAGAAGAAGAGCACCGCAATGACCTCGAACGATGTCGCCCAGAAGTCCACCGACACCTCGCTGATCGAGCGCTTCATGTACCCCAAGTTCGGCCCCGGCCAGCTTTGGGAGCACGTCGCCGAACTGGTGCAGCAGAAGGGCGGCGAGATCCACATGGGCTGGAAGGTCGATCGCTTCGACTTCGACGAAAGCGGCCAGCACGATCGCGTGCGTCGGTCGAGGCCGTCACCGCCACGGGCGAACGCCAGACCTTCGCCGGCGACTTCTTCTTCTCCACCATGCCCATGCGCGAACTCATCCGCGCCATGCAGACGACCGTCCCGGCCAACGTGCGCGAGGTCAGCGAAGGCCTGCAGTACCGCGACTTCATCACTGTCGGCCTGCTCGTCGACCGGCTCAAGGTGAAAGAGCCAGACGGCGGCCTGCTCAAAGACACGTGGATCTACGTCCAGGAGCCGGACGTGTCTGCTCGGCCGCCTGCAGATCTTCAACAACTGGAGCCCCTACCTGGTCGCGACCCGAACAAGGTCTGGATCGGCCTTGAATACTTCTGCTACGACACCGACCCGCTCTGGAAGATGCCGGACGACGACCTGAAGCGCTTCGCCATCGCCGAGAGTCGCGAAGATCGGCATCCTCGACGCCGCAGACGTCACCGACGCCCACGTGGTCCGCGTGCCCAAGACCTACCCTGCCTACTTCGGCACCTACGCCCGCTTCGACGAGCTGCAGGAGTTCACCGACCCATCGAGAACCTCTTCCTGGTCGGCCGCAACGGCATGCACAAGTACAACAACCAGGACCACTCCATGCTCACCGCGATGCACGTGGTCGATGGCCTGGCCACCGGCTCACGTCGACAAGCAGCGCTTTGGGAGATCAACACCGAGCAGGAATACCACGAGCACAAGGACAAGGAGAAGCTGGCCTCCGCCTGACTTCCAACCGGCACCCCGGGTTCACCCGGTATCTTTCGGTGAACCCGGCACCTTTCCGTACTTCCGGCACTATCCTGTAAACCCGGCACTATCCTGTGACCCGGGAGGTCTCCGTTGAAGAAGCTGTTCCTGCTTGCCTTCGTCCTGCTCCTTGGCTACATCCTCGTCAACCGCCAGCGCGTTTTCATCCGCGACCCTCTTGCCCGGGTCTCGGTTAACGGCACGCAGGCCAGCGGCTACCAGGTCTACATCAACTACTCGAACGATGTGCTGCTCGAGCGCGACGACAAGATCATCCCGGTCTTCGGCATTCTCGTCCAGAACTGGAACCGCATCCCCGGCACGCCGGCGACTCTTAGGTGCGTTCACTGGATGGCCTGCATGACGGACGCGGATCACGCAACCACCGTGCCGCTCGATTTAACCGGGGGCGGCACGTACGAGCCTCATACGGCCATGACGAACCGCGAAGTGTCGTTCACAGACGGGCACAATGAGGCGATTCAGATCACTCTGCGCTGACCGCGAAGCCCGCTCGAGCCCCGCGCCGTCTGCCGATCCGGCCGCGGCGTCCCGCTTCTACTCGCGCCACTTGATGTTGCAGCCCAGGCTTGTGCGCTGGTTCGTGTCCGGCCGCCGGCCCGCTATCACCGCATCCATCGCCGCGCGCAGGTCTTTACCTGTCACAGGGACATCGTTGCCCGAGTCGCCACGCCGCGGCCGCGAGTCATCCAACTGCCCTCGATACACCAGGCGCATCTCCGCGTTAAACAAAAAGAAGTCCGGCGTACACGCCGCGTTGTAGGACCGCGCCACATCCTGCGTCTCGTCGTACAGGTACGGGAAGCGAAACCCAAGCCGCTCCGCCTGCTTCTTCATCTCTTCCGGCGAGTCCTGCGGATAAGCCGTAACATCGTTCGACGAGATCGCCGCAATCGCAATCCGGCCTTCATAGTCCCGCCCGATCCGCGCCAGCTCTTCCTCCACATGCTTCACATACGGGCAGTGAACGCACAGAAACATCACCAGCAAGCCATGGCGCCCGATCTTTGATGTGCCTCCACCCGTCATCAGGTTGGTCTGGTCGGTCACGCCGTCGTCCCACGCGAGCGCCGCTACGTCATCCCGCCCGAACGGGCGCCCTGAAACGACATCGATAAGTTCAAAGGGCGGCGCCTCGCTGCCCAGTTCCACCATCGCTGACTGCGTCTTCGACATACAGCAATTCTAAGCCGACGGACCGCCCAACGCCGCAGCACCCTCGCCTCCTTCGAACACCCCAGAACCGGGTTCCGGCCACCCGGCGCCATGTCGCCCCGCCTGCGCACCCTCCGCAGCTTCCGTCATCCCGAACGTAGTGAGGACCCCCGTGTTCCCGTTCTCGTTGTTTCTTTCCCAAACACCGCAAACAGCGACCACGTCGCACGAGATCCAGGACCGACGCAAGCCCAGGCACCAGCTCCGGAGTCTCGCAGACCTGGCTTTCACCCCGCTCGCATGTCACTCAACTAGTTGCAAATGCAGACCGCTGGGGTCACTGCATACGCCTGATCAGAGGCTTCCACGATGTTGAAACCGATTTGTTTACAAATTATGTTGACACGGCGTTTACCCTCCGCTAACCTCGGAGTCACTACCAAAAAGGCTAATCCTCACGTAAGTGAGTCTAGGATTCTCGCGGTCGACGCAGGGAGTGTATCTCGCTCCTACTAACCCTCGGGTACCAGAACTACAGCCGGGACGCCCTTTGTCCCGACCGGTCGAAGTGTATCTAACGCACTGCAGGCGCTTGTTGCCCCTACCGCCACAATCCACTCGTCGCGGCAACCTACAAACGTTTCCATCGACCCACAGCCGGTAATTTCGCGAAATTACGTCGTCCAAACCGGATGTCTTCCACGTCCGCACCGAAAGTGTCTCCCTCGCTTCGCAGGGAAACGCTCAAGCACCCTCATCTTCCAAACCCGCTGCCTTCTTTCTCAGAGTTGTCTTTGAAATCCCGCAGACTGGCCGCAATTGCTCGACCCCGCAATCAGCAGGCTCTTACGTTGGAGGAGTGAATATGTCCCGTATCAATCGGAAGTTACTTGGTCTTCTTGCCCTGCTGGTGGCGTTCGTTGCCCTGAGCGCATCGTCCACCCTGGCACAGACGAACTACGGTTCGGTACGCGGAACGGTTACAGATCCACAAGGCGCCTCTCTCGCGCGCGCGGCCGTGACCCTCACCTCACAGGCCACTCACTTGGTCCGGTCCACCACCACAAACTCCGGTGGCGAGTACGTCTTCAGTGCCGTCGAACCGGGCCCCTACACCCTTGAAGCCACCATGGACGGCTTCCGCAGCATCAAGAACACCGGCATCACGGTCGAGACCGGAAACACCATCCCCATCGACTTCAAAATGGAGGTAGGCTCCACAACCCAGAACGTCGAGGTCTACGCGGCAGAGCCTGTGATCGACAGCGGCACCTCCTACAACGGCCAGACCATCGACTCGCAGAAGCTCACCACGCTTCCCAATCCCGGCCGCAATCCCTTCCTCTTCTCCAAGCTCGACAACAACGTCACCGCCGTAGGCGATCCCCGCTTCGTCCGCTTCCAGGATCAGAGCGGTTCGTCGACCATCTCAATAGCCGGCGCGCCCCTTAGCTCCAACAACTACTCCATTGACGGCGTGCCCATCACCGACTTCTCGAACCGCGCCGTCATTATCCCCAGCATCGAGGCCGTCGAAGAGGTCAAGGTGCAGGCCAACACCTATGACGCCGAGATCGGCCGCACCTCGGGAGGCATGTTCAACACCACGCTGCGCTCCGGTTCGAGCACACTTCACGGAGTCCTCCAGGGCGAAACCCGCCAGACCAACTGGGGCGCAAACCTCTTCTTCAACAACCAGACCGGGCAGCCCCGCGGCGCGGCCGAGTTCTATAGCTACGTCGGCGCCATCGGCGGCCCCATCCCGCTTCCTCACTTCCTCGGCGGCAAGGACAAGACCTTCTTCTGGCTCACCGAAGAAGGCTACCGCCAGCGTTCGCCTCTCACCGCTTCGAACGCCTTCGTAGTCCCTACGGACAAGCAGCGCACCGGCGACTTCTCCGAGATAGGCACCGTCACCGGAACAACATGCACCGGCATCTGCATCATCAATCCGGCCACCGGCGCCTACTTCGCCGGAAACGTCATCCCCTCCGCGTCCATCAACCCCATCGGCCAGGCGATCCTGAACACCTATCCCAAGGCGAACACCGCCGTAACCGCCTACGGAAAGCCTAACTACAACGGGGGCGACACCCTCGGCGACCGCGCGGACGAATTCGACGGCAAGCTCACCCACCAGTTTGGATCCCGCTGGCTGGCAGACTTCTACTACCTCCACTACGGCTCGAAGGAGCCCGGCGGCAACGCCCTCGGTAACTTCGTAGGCAGCAGCAGCTCCTACCTGCTCTATCGCAAGGTCGACGCCACAAGCATCCAGAACACCATCACGCTCAACCCCACCACGCTCCTCACCGTGGGCTTCGGGTTCAATCGTTTTCCCAACAACACGCTCGATATCAGCAGCGGCTTCAACCAGGCCAGCCTCGGCTTCCCGGCGAGCTACACCAATGGCATCACCAAGCCCGCCTTCCCCCAGATCACAACCGACACCGGGCTCTCCGCCGAGGGCACCGCAAACTCCGGTGCCGGCAAATACTTCTCGCGCAACTTCGTCGTCGGCCTCTCCAAGAGTCTCGGCAAGCACAGCCTTAAAACCGGCTACGTCTTCCGCGCCATTAGCGTAAGCTTCACTAACACCTCCAACGGTAACGGCACATTCGCCTTTGACAAGACGCTCTTTGGAGCCACAGCGGCCGACATGTTGCTGGGCTACCCCACCAGCGGCTCGCTCGTCATTCCCGCGCCCCTGGCCATCACCACCGACTACCAGGCCACCTACCTGCAGGATGACTGGCGCGCCTCGCAGAAGCTCACCCTCAACCTCGGCATCCGTTACGAGTACGAGCCCGGCGTCCACGAGCGCAGCAACCACTACGCCGTCGGCTTCAACCGCTCGGCCACCTACAACGTCTTCGGCAACGGCCCACAGGCCACGGGCGGGGTCGAGTTCGCCGGCCAGAACGGCTACCCCACCACCACCGGAAACATGGGCAGCAAGTGGTCTCCGCGTGCGGGCTTCGCGTACGCCATCAACGACAAAACTGTAGTTCGCGGCGGCGCAGGCATCTTCTACTTCCCCATCGTCTACAGCACCTCGCCCGCTCTCGCCCCTGGCTACGTACTCACCAACAGCCTTACCAACAGCTACTCCGGCACGGGCACCTTTTCGGGCACCAGCCTCAGCAACCCCTTCCCCACACTCCAGACCACCGCCGCCGGCAACGCAAACGGCTACAGCCAGAACATCGGCACCACCCTGAGCGTCATCGACCAGCAGCGCCGTTCGCCCCTCTACGACTCCTATTCGGCAGATATCCAGCGCCAGCTTCCCTACGGTCTCGCGCTCAAGGTGGGCTACGTCGGCGGCCACGGACGCAACGTTTACAACAGCGAAAACATCAACCAGCTGCCCGAAAAGTACCTGAACTCCGGCCAGACAAACCTCAAGTCCGCGGCCACCAGCTTCCCCTACGCCGGATACGGCTCCTTTGGCCCGCTCTCTAAAATCGCTCAATATCAGACCCTGCTTCCATTCCCACAGTTCCAGGCGATCACCGACTCGGTCAGCAACGGCCGCTCGGACTACAACGCGCTCGACGTCAAGGTTCAAAAGATGTTGAGCCACGGACTCACCATCCTCGCCGCCTACACCTGGTCCTCCAACTGGGACAACATCTGGGGAGCCAGCAGCACCCTCAATCCAGGCAACAACGGTCCCGCCGACGTCTACAACATCAACACCGAATACTCCCGAGCCATCAACGACATCCCCAACCGCTTCACAGTCGCCGGCACCTACGAGCTTCCCTTCGGCCGCGGACGCCAGTTCCTTGGCGGCGCCAACCGCCTGGTCGACCTCGCCGTCGGCGGATGGAGATTCAACGACGTCATGATCGTTCAGTCCGGCGCCCCGCTGGCCGTCTCGCAGACCAACGTCAACTCCTCCTTCGGCAACTCCTCCACCCGGCCCAACCTTACCGGAGCCAATCCCTGCGGCTCCGGCTCCCCGGAAAGCCGCCTCACCAGCTACCTCAACAAGGCCGCCTACTCCACCGTCGCCGCCGGCAGCACGGGCAACGCACCCCGCACCAGCAACTGCTACGGCCCGGGCTACCTCAACACCGACCTCTCCCTCAACAAGATCTTCAACGTCACCGAGCGCGTCCACGCAGAGTTCCGCGCAGAAGCTCTCAACGCCTTCAACACCCCGCAGTTCAACGCCCCCGAACACGACGTCCGATTCCAGCAGCTTCGGCCAGATCACCGGAACGCTCGGCTTCCCCCGGCTCGTCCAGCTCGGCGGACGACTCAGCTTCTAAACTCGCTGCAGGTCACAAACGGCGGGGCATGGGTTCTCCCCATGTCCCGCTTTACTATGCCTCTATGGAGACTCGTTCGATGGGCCGCAACCCTGCAGCGCCAATCTCGTCCATCAACAGGCGCACCTTCCTGCAGGGCTCCGGAGCCCTCGCTACACTCGGCGCCTTCGGCCTCAGCGGATGCACCCGGCAGATTCACACCGCCGCCGGCACCGCGCCCGCCGCGCTTCCGATCTACGACCAGTACACTCCGCTCGTTCCCATCCGGGCACACGCCGACCGCATCTTCCGCATCACCGTCTGCCTCCGCCCCTTCCGCGCCGCCGGCCCCCGCATGGACGTCGAGCACATCGGCGACAAAGTCATCGTCCACAACTACGGCCACGGCGGCAGCGGCTGGTCGCTCTCCTGGGGAGCCGCACAGGTCGCCGTCAAGTCTGCCATGATCGGCCTGCAGGGTGCGCAGGAGGTCGCCGTCATCGGCGCCGGGGCCCTTGGCCTCACCGCCGCCACGCTCCTCCAGCGCGAAGGCCTGCGCGTCACCATCTACGCCAAAGAGCGCGCCCCCTACACCCGCAGCTCCCGCGCAACCGGCTCCTGGACACCTGACTCCCGCATCGCCCTAGCCTCCGCGGTCACGCCCGACTTCGCCGCCACCTGGGAGTCCATGGCCCGCGCCTCCTTCTTCTTCTACCAGAGCTTCTACGGCTCCCCCGGCTCCCCCGTCGAGTGGACCGACCGCTGGTCCCTCAGCGATCACCCTCCGCGCCACGAAGACGGCCCGCCCGACCCCAACCTCGCCACCAATCCAACCTCCCGCCGCGAGGCCGAGCACGACTTCATCCACCTCAACAGCCGCATCGCCGACCTCACCCCGCGCGCCATCGAGATGCCCCCCGGCTCTACCCCCTTTCCCACGCGTTACGTCTCGCGCACCTCCTCCATCACCTTCAACGTCGCCGACTACTCCCGCCAGCTCCTCACCGACTTCCTCATCGCCGGCGGCCGCATCGAGACCCGCGACTTTCACTCGCCCGCCGACCTCACCGGCCTCCCCCAGAAAGTCATCGTCAACTGCCCTGGCTACGGTGCCCGCGCCCTGTGGAAGGACGAGTCCATCGTCCCCGTCCGAGGGCAGATCGCCTGGCTTATCCCGCAGGAAGGCGCCCACTACGGCCTGCAGTACAAGGGCCTCAACGTCCTCGCCCGGCGCGACGGCATCGTCCTTCAATCCAATGGCATCGGCGAAGACGAGGGCTGGAACAACACCGACGAGACGCCCGACCGCGCCGACGCGGAAGCGAGCGTCGCTATTCTGGATGACCTCTACAGCCGCATGCAGTCCATGCCTAAACCCCACCCCTGAAGGCCCGCATCTGACCAGCAGGGCAGGGCACACCACTTGCAACGCACGCCCGCGCCGCCCTCCAGGCTGCGTCCCGCGCACTCGTTGTGGTACAACAAGAAACGTTTCCGCCACGCTCCCCCGGGTTCCTCACCACGGCTGGAGCGGGCATTCAGTCCCCCCAAACTGCTTGCGCCCAGGCGCAAGTGCTACGGAGAAATAATGGAAAAGGGAAGTTGCGACATCGGCCTGATCGGCCTGGCGGTGATGGGCCAGAACCTCGTCCTCAACATGAACGACCACGGCTACAAGGTGGCCGTCTTCAACCGCACCGTCTCCAAGGTCGACGAGTTTCATCGCCGACGAAGCCAAGGGCACGCAGGTCGTCGGCGCGCACTCCATCGAAGAGATGTGCGGCATGCTCAAGACGCCCGCGCCGCGTCATGATCATGGTCAAGGCCGGCGACGTCGTCGACCAGACCATCGAGCACGTCCTGCCCTACCTCGAAAAGGGCGACATCATCATCGACGGCGGCAACTCGCTCTTCACCGACTCCAACCGCCGCACCAAAGACCTCGCGGAAAAGGGCATCCTCTTCATCGGCACCGGCGTCTCCGGCGGCGAAGAAGGCGCGCGCTTCGGCCCGTCCATCATGCCCGGCGGCAATCCCGAAGCGTGGCCGCACGTCAAGGACATCTTCCAGGCCATCGCCGCCAAGGTCGAAGACGGCACCCCCTGCTGCGACTGGGTCGGCGAAGACGGCGCCGGCCACTACGTCAAGATGGTCCACAACGGCATCGAGTACGGCGACATGCAGCTCATCTGCGAGGCCTACCAGCTCCTGAAGGACGGCCTCGGCCTCACCGCCGACGAGTTCGCACGACAGTCTTCACCGAGTGGAACAAGGGCGAGCTCGACAGCTACCTGATCGAGATCACCGCCACCATCTTCGCCAAGAAGGACGACGACGGCCAGCCGATGATCGACAAGATCCTCGACACCGCCGGCCAGAAGGGCACCGGCAAGTGGACCGCCATCTCCGCGCTCGATCTCGGCATGCCGGTCACGCTGATCGGCGAGAGCGTCTTCGCGCGCTGCCTCTCCGCGCTCAAGGACGAGCGCGTCGCGGCCTCCAAGGTCCTCGACGGGCCCGCGCAAGGCGAAGACCATCGCCGAGAAGAAGGCAGTTCATCGAGGACGTCCGCCGCGCGCTCTACTGCTCGAAGATGATCAGCTACGCGCAGGGCTACATGCTGCTGCGCGCGGCCGAGAAGGAGCAGGGCTGGAACCTGAACATGGGCGGCATCGCGCTGATGTGGCGCGGCGGCTGCATCATCCGCTCGCGTCTTCCTGGGCGACATCAAGGCGGCCTTCGACAAGAATCCCGAAGCTCACCAACCTGCTGCTGGACGACTTCTTCTCCGAGCGCGCTCAACAAGTACCAGGCAAGCTGGCGCAAGGCCATCGTCCACGCCATCGAGATCGGCGTCCCGACGCCGGCCTTCTCCACCGCGCTCGCCTTCTACGACGGCTACCGCACCGAGCGCCTGCCGGCGAACCTGCTGCAGGCGCAGCGCGACTTCTTCGGCGCGCACACCTACGAGCGCATCGACAAGCCGCGCGGCGAGTTCTTCCACACCAACTGGACCGGCCGCGGCGGACGCGTCTCCTCCTCCACCTACAACGCCTGACCCGCACTCCCGCCCCACCCGCAACAACAAAGGCCGGCTCCCCCTGGGGGCCGGCCTTGCACCATCTAAACCCGTTTGCAAATCCTTCAACGCGGAGGAGCAGGAACTCAGCGACACCCGGCGACAGCCCGCACATCCCTCAGCGACCCGGAACCAAATGAAGCTACTGCAGCTTCAACCAGGAATCCCAGGTGTAAATAGAAATAATGACTACGGTTAGTACCGCCAGATACCGTACCCAGAATGCGAACAAATGGAAGCGTCCTGTTCACCCGCCGGACGATCGTCGTCTGCCGCTGCTGCTCGTTCATATTGATATCGGCCAGGAAAAGCTGGCTCTCTTCGTATCGCGTGATGGTCCCGTTATAAGCGAGCAGGGCCAGAAACAGACCCGTCACCACGGCCCACACGACGATCAACACAGGCAATGCATCCATCATAGGAACTCTCCAAACTCTCCCAGGGAACTGCATCCACTTCGTTCGAAGATGCCGCGCAGTAGAGCCCTGGAGCACGCCTTGGTTGAGGCGTTGATAATAATCAAAAATATACGCTCGGAGATGACCCTATTGAATACATCTTTTCGGTAAGGACACCCCGTAGACAAACCTTAGTGAGATAGTGCGCCGCTCAACATCCACGCCACCATCACCACAAACACCGCCACCAGCAGCAACAGCACTGCGATGAACCACCCGGCCTGCGCCTCCTGCCGCGGCGTCGGGCGCGTAATCCCGAACGTGTTCACAAACACGTCGACCAGAAATCTCAGAGGTTTCACGACTCCAGCATAGGACACCCCGCCCTCCCGCACCAGCACCCCGCCTGCATCCGCGACCACGTTCCAAACATCAAACACCCAGAGCATTAATCCTTGCTCGCGCTCCCGCAGCGGCATACACTGAAGAGGCGGAACCACAAGGAGATTCAGACCCATGGCCACTGCCACCGTCACACCCACAGCCGAGGTTGTAACCGGCGCCCCCACCTCCCAGGCTCCGGTCACCCTCACGCCAGCTGCCATTGCCAAGGTCAAGGAGATCATGGCCACCCAGGATCCGATCCCCGCGGGCCTGCGCATCGGCGTCGTCGGCGGCGGCTGCTCCGGCTTTCAGTACTCCATGTCCTTTGAAAACCAGGCCGGCATGATGGACAAGGTCGTCCGCTTCGAAGACCTCAAGGTCTTCGTCGACGCCACCTCCGCCATGTACCTCTCCAACTGCACCGTCGACTACGTCGAAACCCTCGAAGCAGCCGGCTTCAAGTTCGAGAACGCCGCCGTCAAGAGCACCTGCGGCTGCGGCTCCTCCTTCAGCGTCTAAACGCACAGCCGCCGCCGAGAAACACCAAAGGCATCCTCACCCGAGGATGCCTTTTCTACGTCTGCGGACAGATCCCACCTAAAGCATTGTCATCCTGAGCGAAGCGAAGGACCTGCTTCTCCCCACTTCCCCACACCCAGCGGCCCAAACCCGCCACCAAAACTAAAAAGTACCGGGCGACCTACTGCGCCCGTAATGGCCCGTTACCGTTGCTTCCTTCCGGACCTGGCGGGGTTGGCGGGATTACGTCGCGTAGGACCCGGCACTCCCCAAGTCTACCAACACTTCGCCGACCCGTCACGCGAGCCTCACCACACCGAGCACCGCTCCGCCTCCGCCCGCACCATCGCATCGCCGGTCTTGCAGCTGAATGCCTTCTGGAACTCCGGCATATTGCTCAAAGGACCGAGCACCCGGTACCTCCCCGGCGGATGCGGATCAGCCGATACCGCTACCCGCGCCGCCTCCGGACGCACCACCGCGCCCCGCCACTGCGCCTCGGCGAGAAAGAACTGCTGGTCCGGAGTGAAGCCCTCCACCGTCGGCTCCGGCCCCTTTCCCTCGCGCGACCGGTGGTATGCCCGATACGCCAGGTTCACGCCGCCCAGGTCCCCCAGCGCCTCACCCGTCACCAGCTTGCCCTGCAGATGCAGCCCCGGCTCGACAAAGAAGTTGTCGTACTGCTTGGTCGTACACGCGGTCCTCTCCTCAAAGTTGTGGAAGTCGGCATCCGTCCACCACTTCTCGAGCTTGCCGTCCGCAGCAAACTGCGCGCCCTCATCATCCACGCCGTGTGAGATCTCATGCCCGATGCTCACCCCGACCGCTCCATAGTTGATCGCGTCCAGGCCCTCCGGATCGAAGCCCGGCGGCTGCAGGTATCCAGCCGGAACCACCACCTCGTTCATCAGCGGGTTGTAGTACGCGTTCATCGTCGGCGGAGTCATCTCCCAGCGCCCACGGTCGATCGGCCGCCCGATCTGCACCAGGTCATCGCGCACTGCGAACCGCCGCGCACTCAGCACGTCGGCCAGGTAGTCCGCCCGCGTCACCTTTACCCCGTCATAGGTCTTCCATTTGTCCGGATACGCGATCTTGATGTTCAGCGAGTTCACCTTCTCGAGCGCCTTCGCCTTCGTCGGCGCGGTCATCCAATCGCGCGACTGGATCGAGATCTTCAGCTCATTCACGATGTTCACCGCCATCTGCCGCGCCCGCGCCTTGGCCTCGGGCGGCAGATACCGGTCCACATACTCGTGCCCCAACGCCTCACCCAGCATGTTGTCCGTCGCAATCACGCACCGCTGCCAGCGCGGCCTCTGCTCCTTCACGCCCGTCAGGGTGGTCCCGAAGAACGCAAAATTCTCCTTGTCGAACGGTGTCGACAGGTACGCCGCCGCGCTGTGGATCAGCCGCCAGCGCAGGTACATCTTCCACTCTTCAAGCGACCCCGAACCCAGCAGCCCATCGAACGCCTGCAGAAGCCTGGGCTGCGAAACATTCACCTTGCCCGACTCCGGGACCTCCAGCGCACGAAACTCCGCGTCCCAATCGAAGTGCGGCGCCATCGCCTTCAACTCCGGCACCGTCATCGGGTGGTCCTGCACCTTGGGATCGCGCAGCGCGACCCGGCTCAGCCCCGCCTCCGCCAGCGCAGACTCGATCTTCATCACCGCTCCGACCTCGGCCGTGCTTCCGCTCTCCGACGCCCCCGCCAGCCCCGACATCGCGCGAAGATGCGCCAGGTACGCCTCGCGTGCATTCTTGAAACGAGGCTCATCGCGCAGGTAGTAGTCGCGATCCGGCAGACTCAACCCCCGGATATGGATGTTCGCGATCATGTGGGTCGTGTCGTGCACATCCTGCTCCGCCGCAAGTTCAACCGGGGCGGCGACACCGACACCCTGCAACTCCACGATCTCAGCGTTCAGACTCGCAGCATCGTGGATGGCGGCAATTCGCTTCAGAATCGGATCGAGCGGCGTCAGACCCGCCGCATTCACCTTGCCCTCGTCCATACACGCCGCGTAGAAGTCGCCCGTCAGCTGGCCCGGAGAACCCGCCGGAAGCTTCGCCGAACGGCCCGCATCCTCCTCCGCGATGCCGCGCAGCCGCGCCCTGGTCTCATCCTGCGTCACCACCCGGATCGCCCACGAGGTCTGGTCCGCCGGCATCGGATGCGTGGCCCTCCACTGCCCGTTCGCGTACGCATCAAAGTCCGTGCAAGGATTCGCAGCCCGATCGATGTTCTGTACCGCCGCCCCACGCGGTCCCGTCGGGGCCTGCGCCAGCAACGCACACGGATACAGCGAGAGCCCAAGAAAGACACGGAACAAAAGTCGCACGCAGAAGCTCCTGGATGGCAATGTGTTCCACTCTACGCCACGAACAACGCCGCTCCGCACTGAATTCCACCCGCGCCGCGCCGGGCCTAAAATTGACCCTGTGGCCTCCACCACCACCTCGCTCCCGCCTTCATCCGTAGCGCAGATACCGCCGAACCCGCTCGTCCTGTGGCATCTGCTCTCGCTGGACGCGCCCACAGTCGCTTGTCTGTGGACCTGGTTCCTTGCGCACACGGCCGGGCTTGCCCTCCCCCCAACCTCCATCGTGGCCATGTTCGTCGCCGTGTGGATCCTCTACGCGGCTGACCGGCTGCTCGATGCCCGCCCTCTCGGCAGCGGCGCGCTCGGCACCCGCCCACTCGAAGGCCGTCCTGTGCTCGGAGGCCTTCCACCCGACAGCCGCCGCCCGAACACCGATACCTCCCAACCCCACACCCACCGCCTCGAAGCCCGCCACCTCTTTCACCACCGCCACCGCCCTGGCTACCTCGGCGGCATCCTCGTCGCAGCGCTCACCCTGTCGTCGCTGGCTCCCCGTCTCCTGCCCTCCGCCCTGCACCTCTACCTGGTCGAAGGCGCCCTGCTCGTCGCCTGGTTCCTGGTTCTCCACGCCACCCCCTTCGCCCGCCCTTTGCCGAAGGAGTTTGTGGTCGGCATCTTCTTCGCGGCCGCCGCCTTCATCCCCACCGTCGCCCGCCGGCCCGAACTTCGCCTCGCCCTCGCCCCCTCGGCGCTCCTGTTCGCTGCCCTCTGTACCCTCAACGGCCTATTTATTCACGCCTGGGAAGCACTCCAACGATGCGCCGCCCGCAAACCTTCTCACCCGCCTCTGCGCCGCACGCCTCTCGCAGCTGACCGGCCTCACCGCACTGCTCGCCGCCACACGCGCACTCCTGGGACCACGCACCCTGAGCGCCATCCCGATCGCCTGCTGTCTAGCCGCCCTCCTGCTGCTCGCCCTGCACACCACCCGCCACCGCTTCAACCGAACTACCCTCCGAGCCGCCGCGGACTTCGTCCTCCTGACTCCGCTTATCCTCCTCCTCGTCCAAAACCTCCCGCAGTTCGTTCTGCACTTCCAGCGATGACGTCCACGTCCCTACCCGACTTCGACCGCCTCGCCCGCCCGTACCGCCTCCTCGAATACCTCACCTTTGGCCCCGCACTCCAGCGCACCCGCCTTCGCTTCCTCCCCGAACTCACCACGTGCCGCCGCGCCCTCATCCTCGGCGACGGCGACGGCCGCTTCACCGCCGCTCTCCTCGCCGCCAATCCACACCTCCACGCCCGCGCGGTAGACCTCAGCCCCGCCATGCTCCGGCTTCTTACCCGCCGCGCCCACGCCGCCCACCCCACAGCCGCCGCCCGCCTCCACACCCAGGCGGCCGACGCCCTGACCCTCAACCTCCCGCCGCATCAGGCCTACGACCTCATCGCCACCCACTTCTTCCTCGACTGCTTCACCCAGCCCGACCTCGACCGCCTCTGCGCCCGCCTCCACCCGCACCTCGCCCCGGACGCCGTCTGGCTCCTCTCGGACTTCCACATCCCCGCCGGCCCCTTACGCCTCCCCGCCCGGCTCCTTATCCGCTCGCTCTACCTCGCCTTCCGCGTCGCTCACGGGCCTGCGCACTACGCGCCTCCCTGACCACACCGCCGCCCTTACACGCATCGGCCTCGCCCGCACCGCCCACCATCAAGCCGTGGGCGGCCTGCTCACCTCAGAGCTCTGGCGCGCCACCCCACAACCGTCTCGCTGCCACACGCAGCCCACTCCCACGCACCCCCAGGGGAGTACACTGGCCCCCATGCTGCCGCCCCAACGTCCGCGCCCCGCCGACCCCAACGACCCCGTACCCAACCCGGAGCCCGCCAGCCCCTCGCTCCCCGAGCCCGACCCCGGCGTCTTCCACCACGACCCCACGCCCGCCGCATCCCGCGCCCCCACCGGCCGCACCCCTTCGCTAGCCCCGCCGCGCGCGCATCCGCCGCCACGCCACCCCCCGGTAAATTCACAAAACCGGGCTATCCACCCGCTACACTTGTTACAGCTCTATGAATCTGTTCATCCTCCGCCACGCCAGCGCCGGCATCCGCCGCGTCAACCCCGTCTCTCGACCTCAAGCGGCCCCTCGACAAGGAAGGCAAGCGCCACTGCCTCCACCTCGCCCACGTCCTCAACGCGATGAAGCTCTCCTTCGACCTCGTCGTCTCCAGCCCCCTCAAGCGCTGCCTGCAGACGGCCTCGCTCGTCGGCACCGAAACCGGCTACGAGCTCCCCATCCTGCCCTCGTCCGCCCTCGCCCCCGCCGCCACCCTGCCCGACTTCCAGCGGCTCCTCATCGAGTTGCAGGCGCAGCGCCAGTCCAGCGAGAACGTCCTCCTCGTCGGCCACAACCCCAACCTCACCACCTTCCTCGGCTCCCTCCTCGTTGCCACCGCCTGAGCCGCCGCGCTCCGCCTCCATCCGCCTCCGCAAAGGCTCCCTCGCGCGCATCAATCTCGTCCGCGGACCCGCCACCCTGCAGTGGCTGCTCGACCCCCGCATCGTCCGCGCGCTCTACGCGACCTCCACCACCAAGTCCCGCCGGAAGACCTCGCGGAAGTAAGCCGCCTCCTTCCGCAGCGACCACGCCTCCAGCTCCGCCCCACCGCGCCCCGGCACCAGCTCGATCACCACGCGCTTCGGATACACATGCGTCCGCATCCGCACCACCGCGGACGCCCGGTCCTGGTTCAGCGCCTGCGCCAGCCGCAGCAGCACCATCGCACGCAGTTACATTTCCATGCTCCTCGATCGGAATCACCCGCATCGGCCGCTCCATCGGATCCGGCCGGCTCTTGCCCAGGTACCGCGCGATCGCGCTCACAACCGCCCGCTGCTCCGGCGAGAACCCGAAGATCTCCGAGTTCGCAATAATGTACTGCGTATGCCGGTGATGTCCCTGGTGGTTCATATACTTGCCCACATCCTGCATCATCGCCGCCGACTGCAGCCAGGTCTTGTACTCCGGCGGAAGCTCATGCACCCGCGCCAGCCCGTCGAACAGCTCGCACCACATGCTGCCGCACCGGCTCCGCCTTCTTCAGATCGACGCCATACCGCCGGCACACCTGCAGCACCCCCGCCCAGCGCTCCTCCTCAATCTTCTTGTGCACCGACGCCCGAAGGTCCACCTCCGCCAGCATCTGCGCCAGTATCCCGTCCCGCAGCCCCAGCGGCGAGTAGCGAAACCCCTTCAGCCCGAATCGCTCCAGCAGGCACGCATACACCATCGCGCCGCCCACAATAATCTCCGACCGCTTCGGCCCGATCCCCGGCACCGCCGCCCGCTGCGCATTGTTCATCTTCACCAGCCGGTCCGCGATCCGCTTCACCTGCTCCGTCGCTCGCCTCGTTCCGGCTTCAACCGCACAAAGCTCTTCGGCGGCCGTCTTCCGCACCGGCAGCTTCTCCGCCAGCGCCACACTCGCCTCCGCCAGCGCAGACGCCGTGCCCGACGTCGCAATCACCAGGCTCACCCGCGGCAGCCCCAGCTTCTTCTCCGCCCGCTTCATCTCGCGGTCGATGTACTGCCGCAGCCGCGCAATGTCTTCCTTCGCCGGCGGGTCCGCCCGCAGAAACTCCTGCTGCAGCCGCACCGCGCCCAGCGGCAGGCTCACCATCTCCTTGATGTTGCCGCCATCGGACAGCGTCACCTCGCAGCTGCCGCCGCCCAGGTCGATCAGCAGCACACGCCCCTTCGCCCCCGGCTCCGCCGTCACCACCCCCAGGTGAATCAGCCGCCCCTCTTCCAGCCCCGAAATCACCTCCACGTTCCACCCCGTAGCCGACTTCACCCACGCCGTAAACGCCGCCGCATTCCGCGCATCCCGCATCGCCGACGTCGCCACCAGCCGCACCTTGTCCACCACATGCAGCTGCACTGCCTTCTGAAAACGCTTCAGCGCCCGAATCGTATTCGCCATCGCGTCCGGCGAAATCATCCCCGTCTGGAACACGCTCTCGCCCGAGCCGCACCACCTCGCGGTCTTCATGCAGCGTCTTCAGCCTGTGCTGCTCCACCGAAGCAATCTTCAGCCGCACCGAGTTCGAACCCAGATCAATCGCAGCAAAAACCGGCATCTAATATCCCCCGCACCACGCATCGTTCCCGACCATTCAACCACACCACTGAGGGCCCTCGCCTGCACCGCTCGTCACACTGTCGTCTCGGCAGCGGCTGCCACACTGTCGTACCCGCTCATACGAGTGTCATCCTGAGCGGAGCGAAGGCTGCTTTTCATCCCCACTCATCAGTGTCATCCTGAGCGGAGCAAGGACCTACTTCGTCCTCATCTAAAAATTGTCATCCTGAGCGAGCAAGGACCTGATTTTCATCTTTGCTCCCCCAGCTCCCCACCCCAACGCAACTTCCCGCCAGCTATCCTGTTACAGCAACCATCCGAACATGCCACACCAGACCCCGACAGCCGAGCACCGCCCGTACCGCCACACCCTCACCTCTCCTCTTCGCCCTTTGGGTGCTGCTCTTCGTCGCCTCCCTCGGAACACCCGCCCATCCTCGACGACGCCGACGGCACCCACGCCAACGCCGCCCGCCAGATGCTCCTCTCCCACGACTGGGTCACCCTCCGCGTCAACAACGTCCGCTACCTGGAAAAAGCCCCGCTCCCCTACTGGATCGTCGCCCTCTCCTTCCGCCTCTTCGGATTCACCGCCTTCGCCGCCCACCTCCCCCAGGCCCTCGCCGTCCTCGGCCTCACCCTGCTCGGCTACCGCTGGGCCCGCGAGTCCTTCGGCGACCGCGCCGCCCTCTACACCGGCCTCTTCACCCTTACCTCCGCCGGCGTCTTCCTCTTCACCCGCGTCTTCATCCCCGACCCCCTCCTCTCCCTCCTCCTCGCCGCCGCCCTCTACACCTTCCTCAAATCCCTCGGCCCAACCACCCTGAATCAACCAGAAATTCGTCACCCCAGCCCTGCCGAAGACTCAGGACGTCAGCCCAGCCCTGCCGAAGGCCCACGATCCGCTCCAGTTGAAAGCGATTGTCATCCTGAGCGCAGCGAAGGACCTGCTTTTTGCTCCGCCGCCACAAAAGCCGGCATCTCGACCGCTGCGAAGCGCAGTGGAGAGATCCCCGCCTTCGCCTTTGCCTCGGCCCGCCACACCCTCTACCCCTACGCCCTCTGGACCACCCTCGCCCTCGCCGTCCTCACCAAAGGCCTCGTTGCCCTCGTCTTCCTCACCGCCCCCGCCATCCTCTACCTCGCCTTCACCGGCGAATACCGCCACTGGCGCCGCCTCCGTCCGTTCACCGGCCTCCTCCTCTTCACCGCCATCGCCGCCCCCTGGCACATCCTCGCCGGCCTCCGCAACACCGGTGGCATCAACGGCCACGGCTTCTTCTGGTTCTACTTCATCAACGAGCACGTCCTCCGCTTCCTCGGCCGCCGCATCCCGCGCGACTACAACAAGCTCCCCGGCTACCTCTACTGGACCCTCCACCTCGTCTGGCTCTTCCCCTGGAGCCTCTTCGCCGGCCTCCTCCTCCGTGACGCCCTCCGCAGCGTCAAGCAGTACCTCAAGGACAGCCCGCTCCAGTCAGACCAGATCGCCTACTGGCACCCGTTCGCCGTGGTCTTTGTCGGGATAGCTCTGCAGAATCTCGCCCACATCCCCTACGTCTACACCCTCTGCGTCGCCATCCTCGCCTACATCGCGCTCACCGTCCGCCGGAGGCAGGCGCAGGCACCGCCCGGCACCCCCTTCCTCCACGCCAAAACGCCCGCGCAGAACACCACCCTCCTCCTCACCCTCTTCTCCGCCTTTGTGCTCCTCTTCTTCTCCCTCTCGACGAACCAGGAGTACTACACCTTCCCCGCCTACCTTCCGCTGCTCATGCTTCTCGCCGCCACCCTGGCCCGCGACGAAGCTCGCTCTCCTGAACGCAGCGAAGAACCCGTCTTCGCCACGCCAGCAAATCGTTACGGAGAAAACGATTGTCATCCTGAGCGCAGCGAAGGACCTGCTTCCTACCCGGCGACACCCCTCACCGTCGCCCACGCCGCCCTCACCGCGCTTGGCCTCGCCCTCTCCGCAGCCCTCGCCTACGGCCTTTGGACCTCCCGCAACATCCCCGCACCGTCCGACATCGGAGCCCTCCTCGCTCACCGCGGCGTCGGCGACTACACCCTCTCCATGTCCAGCCTCTTCGACCTCACCGGCCCCTCCTTCGCCGCCCTCCGCCTGCCCGCCGCCCTCGCCCTCGCAGCCTTCGCCCTCGGACCCGCCCTCGCCTGGCTGCTCCGCCTTCGCCTCCACCACCTTGCAGCAACCTCTACCGTAGCCCTCACCGCCGCGACCTTCCTCGTCGCCGCCCACATCGCCCTGGCCCGCTTCGCCCCCATGCTCTCCTCCGAAGACATGGCCCAAACCATCCTTCGCCTCGAACGCACTGGGAAGATCGCTCGGGACTCCACCCTCCTCCTCTTCGGCGATCAGGCCTACGGCTCCTCCATCCCCTTCTACCTCAACCGCCCCCTCACACAACCTGCCCTCCTGGTCGACGGCCGCTCCTCCTCCATGCTCTTCGGCAGCACCTTCCCCGACGCTCAGACCCTCTTCCTCACCCCCGCCCAACTCACCGCCGAGTGGGGACACGGCCCGCGTAAAATCCTCTTCATCCCCATAGAACGCCGCGGCGAGGCCGAGCGCCTCCTGGCCCCCTTCCACCCCACCCTCCTCCAGGAAACCTCCGGCAAGCTCCTCCTCACCGACCGCCCCCTGTAGTCAGTTGGCCTAGTCTGGTTGGCCCTATGATGAACGCGGCTCTCTTTGAGAGAACTGTTTTGGCACCCGCAAAAGACTCACCACCGGTGCGACAAAGGGGAGCGGAGGCATTAACCGCCTTCAAAGATAGCTGTGTCCTGGAGTTCCTTGATCTGCAGCCCGGCCACGCAGAGGCAGACCTGCATCGCGCTCTCCTTCAGAAGCTTCAGAGATTCCTTACGGAGCTGGGACGCGACTTCTGCTACATGGGATCGGAGGTGCCGGTTCAGGTGGGCGGCCGGGATTTTGCGCTTGACCTCTTGTTCTTTCACCGGGGCCTGAATTGACTGGTCGCAGTTGAGTTGAAGGTTGACCGCTTCGAGCCTGAGTACTTGGGCAAGCTTTCGTTTTGATCTCGAGGCGCTGGATCCCGACGTCCGGAAGCCGCATGAACAGCCTTCGATCGGGGTCCTGCTCTGCGCGAGCAAAGATGACGACATCGTGGAATACGCCCTTAGTCGAACACTGTCGCCGGCCCTGATTGCCGAATACCAGACGCAACTGCGGGACAAGAAATCCTTGCAGGCGAAGTTGCACGAATTCTATTTGCAATCTTCCGACATGATGTGAAACGGTTCGCGAACGGGCGCTCAGGGCAGCGATGCGGGAGGCGATCGCTGCTGTGCTATGAGGGCAGCCGAGAGAATGTGCCGCTAATGGGTGACCGGCGACAACCTGCTCGTTTTTCAGGCATAGCAGTACTTATTCAACAAACATCCGTCCTGGAACGGCCCCTCAGCGGTTCGCGGCTACGGACCATCGTTCCGGAGGTCGATCTTGCTGTGCGCGCGGGAGAACGGCTCTCGCGCGATCGTTTACACTCGGCGAAGTGCGAAGGACGCGGCCTCGAAACCGAGAGCTGAGCATCGATCGCTGCGATGGACGACACGGTGGGATGAGCTGCCATGAGTCAATGCCCGTCGACGTGGAATCAGCGGAGTAGACGGACGCCAGATGGGTTGCGAACAGAGTTCTTCGATCAGCTCAACGATTTACTCGCCGAGGTTCACAACGAGTTTTTCGAGGGAATAGGCGGTGTGTTCACGCCTCCACCCGTGACCGGAGCGACTCATGAACCCAGCTCGCTCGTCCTTATGGGTTCGGGTCTGCCGGGCTTGACTGCCGTTATGCGCCGTCGGTTTAACAGCAAGACGCTGTGATTCCGCAGGGGCGGAGCGGAGGCGGGATCCGAATCTTCTTTCTGACAAGCTCCGAACACAGAGACCTCCTTCATCGTGGCTAGTGCGGTGACGGAGGTCTTGCGCCACCTGCCGGTTTCGGGCGAGGGCCTCGGCCGGCATTTGGTGTCGCAGAGGTAGCGAGGAGGCGATCTGGAAGCCGTAGAGCAGATCGCCCATGAAAGCGCCTCCAAGTAAGAGATGCTCGGCTGCCTTCTGGGAACGCGTTGATTAGTTCATTTAACGAGCGGAACGCCGTGACGTGAGCTCGATTCCAACCTCCCTAGGAACCCTGGAAGCGACCTTTGTCCTTGGCTGCAGCCTGGGCGCACGGGATGGGACAATCGGGGTCTGGTTTGGCAGAGGACGATCAGCCTCATCGTTCAGGCGTGGCGTTGATAGCTATCTTTGTGGGCTGTTGCGCTTGCACTTCGGCCACGGTGCTCAGGTTGCGGGCGGCCTCTTTTTCTCCGCGAGTTCCGACACAGCGGCTGGCGGGATGTGGGCCGGTGCGATCCGCGGAGGGGGAGAACTCGTGCAGGAAGATGAGGTTGCCGTAGCGTGTGAAGCGGAGCTGACCGGAGGGCGCGCTGCCGGGCTCCTGCGTAGGATAGACGAGCAAGTCTGCGGTCAGTTTGCTGCCAAGTGCCCGAAAGCGCATGGTGTGGGGGGAAAGCGGAACGATCTCATAGCTGCCCGCGGGCAATATCCGGTCGTTCATATGGAAGTCGAAGGGGATGGAGGCGAGGTAGGTGGGGGTGCGCCTGCGCAAGCGACCTGGAGCTGCAAAGAGGGATGGCGGAGAGGATGAGAGCGGTTGCGATGGATGCGAGAGAATGGGACATGACAACCTTCCCTGCGAGAAGCGCGAAACCTTAAAAGTGGAACCAGGGGTGTGGCAGGGAGTGGCCCGGCTCCGGGCTCTGAGTTCCGACCTCCTTGCCGTTTTGCATCAGGCGGACTTGCTCGCAGTTGCTGAAGACGGTGATCGACCGTCGAAGACTGGAAGGTCGCATGGCTGGCGATGAAGACCATAGGCATGGGCTCGGCCACATCGATCTGCTGTGCGACTGTCTGGTACGTCCCGGTTGCCACGGACACCGGTGTCTCCATCGTCGCGGCCAGCGCTCTATCCGGCCGGTAAAGCTCCTGCCGCACGGAACACGAGCCGGTGCCAGGCCCGGCATTGGTGATCTCGGTCCGAATGGAGACCCTTGCCCGGCCACCTTCGATTTCGGGGACGGCAACAAAGATACCTCCACCCGCGGGCTGATCACGCAGGATAGGGTCGGTAATGTGAACCGGGTCCATGACGATCAGGTTGACGCTTCGGTACAGCCCTCCGAAGTAGGTGAAATCGAGTTTGTTCTGCGGCTTTCCTGGAGGTACCTGGGGTTATCAGAGTTGTTGAGGCGTAGGCTAAGGATGTTTCCGGCACCATGACGGAGAACGGGTGTGATGTCGACAGTAAATGGTAGGTACCCGCAGTGATTGGTGAGAAGGTGCTCCCCGTTCAACCACACGTCGGCCACCTGCATTGCCCCTTCGAATTTCAGGTGAATGACGCGATCTTTCCAGGTAGCGTCGGCGGGAAAGTCCTTTGTGTACCAGCAGATGCCCTGAAGGTTGCGGCCGCCACTCGCGTTCAACGGCTCCAGGCGGACAGTATGCGGAAGGTTCACCGGCTCCCAGGTGCCGTCGTTCAGCTGATTCGGGCGGTTATTGGCAGGGACGATCACCGGTGGGACGTTCTGGTCCCCGCGCTGGAAGCGCCACCCCTGGTTGAAGTTGAAGATCAACCGGGATGTGAGAGTGCGGGGCCGCGCCGGGCTGGCCTTGGGGTCGAGCGATGTTTTGGACGCGTTTGGTTGGGAGACCACAGCTCGGAGAGTGGGGTCGATGAACTTCACCCCTGGCGCACTCAGTGCGCTGGCGTGCAGGAAGTCTCTTCGCGTCGTCATTCGCCTATCCTGCCTTTCTTCGCTGGTGTTTTCGGACGTAGTTGGCTGGATGTGCCGCCATCCTGCGCTCAGGGGGCGTAGGGGCACCCGGAAGTCACGACTGTTATACGCCGTCTGACGTATACGATACCGATAAAGTAAACGCCCTATACTGAGCGCGTAAGCAAGAATCGGCTGGGAACGGATTGACACATCGCTGGGGCCATGCAGTTTTGATACTGCGAAAAAGGTATGCAGAGCCACTTCCTTCGTAGACGTTCGTCAGCTATGAATTGACAGCGCAGGCTCGCAGTTGATACAAACGTCTCTGAATTTCGATTCAGTTAGCGATAAACAACGTATGCAGCAGCAGCCGTAATTTCCGGGCTGCAGGACGCGCTCAGGCGACGGCTTGGACATCTCAGGAAAAGTAACGGCTCTATTGGGGGCTTTATGCGTTTAGCGTTCAGGCGGCTTCTACAAACGGCCTTTCTTCTGTTCGCGGTTTTGCCACCTATTCAGGGTAGTGCCGCCCTCGGTCAGGGCACCAACGGCAGCTTGACCGGACAGGTGGTGGATCCATCCGGAGCGGCTATCTCCGGTGCTGAAATTGTCCTTACGAACGTTGACACCAGCGCAACCCAGAACGTCACGTCCGACAAAACGGGGGTGTACCTGTTCAGCCTCGTGCCTCTTGGCAGGTACCAGCTGGCGATTACCGCAACTGGGTTTGGCGCATACAACCAGAGCGGCATTGTTATCGCGGCCAATCAGAATGCGACACAGAATGTCACTCTCGCGGTCGGCGCGGCGCAAGCCTCCGTGAACGTTAACACCGACGCGCAACTCATCGATACCACCTCGGGCGAGTTGGGCACCACGATCAATGAGTATGCGGTCACCCAGCTTCCACTGAATGGCCGGGACCCATCGGCGCTGGCATTACTTGCCCCAGGCATCGTCAGTGGCAGGTCTGGATTTGTGAGTCAGGGAGGGTTTTCGTTCCCAGGTGAAAATGCCGTATCCGCCAACGGAGGCCGGCAAGGCAGTGTCTATTACATGCTCGACGGTGTTTCGAACATGGATAACTACCAGGCGGCGAACTCGCCTACTCCCAATTCGGACGCGGTCCAACAGTTCCGGCTCATCTCCAACAACTTCAGCGCCATCTATGGCTTCTCTTCGGGAGGTGTGGTCAGCCTGGCGACCCGGAGCGGCACCAACAAGTTTCACGGTGGACTATTTGAATTTTGGCGCAATCAGGATCTGAACGCCAAGAACTGGAACACCGGGGTGCGGGATCCTCTGAAGCGCCACCAGTTCGGCGGTTACCTCGGAGCGCCAATCTTCCGAAATACACTGTTTGGCTTCTTCAACTACCAGGGCACCCGGGCTATTGGCGCTTCGTCCGCTAATCAAACTACGACTCCGACGCAGCAGATGCTGAACGGTGACTTCAGCGGCCTGGTGGATTATGCCCAAGCGAAAAACCCGGCATGCGGGACCAACTACACCGGTCCTCAGACGAGCGCATGCGGTTGGCTGCGCGGGCCGTTCGTTGTCGCGAATGGAAAGCCGAACCAGCTAATCGGCGGTGCCGCGGCACTGGACCCGGTAGCCGTTACCGTGACCAATGACGGCCTTCCTGGCCACACCGCGCCGGCAGCGGGGACGGGGAACCCCATAGGTTCAGCACAAAACCTCCTCGGTCAAATGTTTTACCAGACCCCTGCCGTCAGGGACTCATTCAACGAATACACTGGGCGGCTCGATTACGACCTCAACAAGAACCAGCGCGTGACGCTGCGGTCCTTCATCGACCTCCTCACGCAACCCGCGGCAGACGTACCAGGAAACGTCCTCTCTGTCGCGAACGCGGCCCTACTCGGCGAAAACATGAAGTACTACAACGAGTTGCTGCAACACACGTGGACCCTTAGTTCGCGCACGGTGAACACCTTCAGCGGTTTCTTCTCGGAGCAGAGTGCCCACAATGCCACTGTGGTGCACGATAACAACGGCAAGCCGATGTGCTGGTCGCGATACATCAACGTGCATGAGCCTGGGTGCTACATGGAGGGCGCGGGCTTTGGAGGCGCCAGTGGCGGCTATACGGAACCTTCGCAGGAGGTCCGTACCACGTTCGGCTTCTCCGACACCTTCCTGGCTACGCTGGGCAGGCATACCGTTGCGATCGGCGCAGACGTGCAGCGCCAATCTGCGGTTGAGAACACCCAGTTCCCAGGTGAACCGAACATCAGCTTCGGAAGTGCCTACACAGGGAACGGGCAAGCCGATTGGCTGCTGGGATACATGTCAGGCTACTACCAGGGCGCGGGCGAGATCGCCGATGTGAAAGGCTGGCTGGTGGACCCCTACATCAACGACGAGTTCCGTGTTCTACCGAACCTGACCGTCATTGCCGGTGTGCGTTGGGACCCCGACCTTGCCCCTTCGGCCCAGGGCAGAGGCGCCGCCTTCGTTCCCGGAAGCAAAAGCACGGTGTATCCAAATGCGCCGGTTGGGCTCTTGTTCCCCGGCGACCCAGGGGTAACCGATGCCCTTCGCCCCAGCAACTACGGCTATGTCGAGCCGCGCGTCAGCATCGCGTTCCAGCCACGGAGCCTCCCGCATACATCCGTGCACGCGGCCTTTGGCCTTTTCACCGGACAGGTAGCCTACTCTGCCTACAACCATACGGCTGACGTAGCGCCGTTCAGCCCAACGTATGCGACAAATCCGCCGTCGACTACGCCAATCTGCTTCACGGGCGGAGTGAAGAACCCAAATGGTGGCGCGTGCGGCATCAACAAGGGGGAGACCGTAACGGGTTATGACAACTTTCATAACCCCTGGGAAACTCCCTCGTTCGGAACGAACGGGGTGGACCCGTTCCCGCCCTACGCCTCGGTCGGAAGCAAGCCTGCTGCCAATTCTACATTCCCCACCCAGACGGGCGGACAGATGAATCTCGGTGCTTCGTTCGCACGCAACTTTAAAGCCGGGACCACCGAGAGCTGGAACGTATCAGTCGAGCAGCAGTTTGGCAACCTGACATCCATGCGTATTGCGTATGTGGGCAGTGAGTCGTACCACCAGAGCTACATTCGCGATGTGAACTTCGCGGTCTACTGCGACACATGTAACGGCGGCGGTCACGGATCGTTCAATCCGTACTCGCAGTACACGTCGCTGCTGGAGGAAGACAGCGATGCCACTGCGAATTACAACTCCCTCCAGGTCAGTGTGCAACGTCAGCTGGCGCATGGCTTCCAGGGGCAGTCCAGCTTTACCTGGCAGAAAACGTTCGATATCGCCAGTACCGCAAACCCATCCTTCGGCTCGCCCGAGATTGCCAATCCTTTCAACCTTCGGTACAACCGGGGTGTGTCAGGGCTTACGGTACCGTTCAACTGGGTTAGTCATTTCGTGTACGTCAGTCCTGCACCTCCTGTAGAGAACCGTCTGGTGCGGCAACTCCTGGCGGGCTGGGAACTCAGCCCGATCATAACGTTGCAATCGGGTAGTGCATTCAGCATCTCGGGTGGCAATAGTATCGACCTGAACCAGTCGAATCCGTCCCTCCACGAAAACAATACCGGCTCGGGATGCAAATCAAACTGTGGTGATCGGGCGGACTACATTGGAGGCGCGCCGCTGAAGCTGCGTCAGGGCAGCAGATCGAGCTGGCTCAAGAGCTACTTCAACACCAAGGCGTTCACCCCGCGCGCCGACGGCACCTTTGGTAATAGCGCAAGAGACATGCTGTTTGGGCCCCCAACGTTCAACGTCGATGCCGGCATCGCGAGGAACTTCACGGTACGCGAGCGATATACCCTCCAACTCCGCTTCGAGATGTTCAACGCTCTGAACCATCCGGTGATGGCGGCCCCCGACACCAATCCGAGTTCCCCAACCTTTGGCCAGATCAACGCGGGCAATGGACGCGCCGCGAACGCATCGCGAGTGGGTCAGGCGGCCGCCAAATTCACCTTCTAACAGCCGAATACCTGTTCAGCAACGATTCCTTACGACCCCGATATTGGGTTCAGCTTAGCCGGATCAATTTGCGGGACGGGATCCTGAAGTGATGAATGACGTGGCCAGCGATTTGCATTAATGGGCGGTGCGGCAAGTCAGGCGCGCAGCAGGATCAGCACAGAACGCGACTATCCACACTCCAGACGCTGCTATCGGCCGAACTCGAACCACTCCGGTGATATCAAAACTCGCCGAACAGCGGGAACGTCGTAGCCGGGTAGATGAAGCAAGCGCTGACCCTTGCGGTCCTTCATACGGGTGGCTATCGACACGTTGACTGTTTTCAACTAGCTGCCATTCGAGCGCCTTCGCATCATCAATCTCGACGATACGGCCGGGAACGGAAAACAACTCCGCGAGCTGCGCGCGCGGTACCTGCGGGCTCCGCCAACGATCTCGAACTGCTCTCGGCCGAACGCTGATGGACTGAATGAGGCCGTGCTGCCGGATGACTCCGCAAGCTCTTCGAGCTTGTTTTGCTCGAAGGTCTGGCGGGGGTTGGCGGTGGACTCGCGAATCTGGTCGATGGCGATGAAATGGAAGGCGCTCCTGTTCTGCATTGGTGCTCTCCTTGAGCGGTTTTCTAGGCTGAAGTTGGTGGAGCGGACACGCGCGGGTCCCCGGCTCCGCTCCGGTGGTCGGGCGAGAACTGGGGTTAACCGCGGATGTGCTTGTGCGGGTCGAATGCCTTGGCGTACCCAGTATTGGTGGTTGCCGTCCGGCGCTCGGCTTTGTGGAGCATGTCGTGCGCGAGCTCGTGGACCAAGGTGCTGAACTCCTCGGCCGCTTGTTGTCCCGGCAGAATGAGGAGGCGTCCGCCGTAGCTCATCCCCAGTACGGGAGCGATGCTGTCCCAACTGATCCGGCCCCAGGTAGGCCGCGGAACCTTTGTGACCGATAGAAGCCCCGCTGAGTCCGTGCCCATTCGGGGGGCAGATCTCCACAATCCACGCTCAGGCGCGCCTGCATTGGAGGAGACGTTCTCTGATGAGCTCGGGTGCGCGCTTGCGAGCCGTGTACCCGAGCGCCTTGGAGTGCAGCACAGGGGGGCGGGACCCGGCATTGTTGCCCGTTGACGCGATCAAGAGCGCATTGAATCTGGTTGGGCCGTCACTCACCGCCAGAGACTTGCAATACGCTGGGCCAGGGGCGACGGAACGTCTGGGTACCCGGCTGATTCCGCTGCTCGAAGCGGACCTGGTAGGAGCACGTATACAGGATCTAATAATTGCAAACTCCGCGCAGCAGTTCCTGATGCTTGCTTTGGAACTCGTGTCAAACTCTCGTTCTGGCCAGCCCACAATCGGAGTGGAAGAGCCGGGATATCCGACAAGCTTCGACACATACGAACGATGTGGCGCCCGCCTGATCGGCATACAGGTGGACAACTTTGGAGCCGTTCCTGCGTCTCTGCTTTCCGCCTTAGAGGGAGGAGTTGGTGCGGTACTGCTGACACCTCGCGGCCACAACCCTATGGGAGCCTCATGGTCTCGCGACCGCCGGATCGAGCTTGCGGATGTCCTAGCATCGTTTCCCGACGTGATGATCGCTGAGGATGACCACTTTGCGGGCATGGCCACGACGCGTCCCGGATCACTCATCACAGATGCCAGACTGGAGAATCGTGTTCTCTATGTACGTTCGTTTTCCAAGTCGCTTGCGCCTGATCTCCGCATCGCGGTTGGTGTTGCCAGGCCCGCGCTTCACGAGGCACTAGCGCACGCAAAGAGTTTTTCTGACGGCTGGACATCCAGGCTCTTGCAAGGTCTTTCTGGCGGAGATGCTTGGCCGAGAAGAGGTTCACGTTGCCCTGGAGCTTGCTCGCACAGAGTACGGGGAGAGGCGAGCAGCCGCTGCGAAGGCAGTAAACCAGATCCTCCGTCCCTACGGTGCAGATACCTGGTGCGGCCCCGATGGGCTCAATTTATGGGTGAAGTTGCCGCCTGGCACGGATGCCAAAGATGTAGTTCAGCGGAGTGCGGAGGCTCGCGTTCGTGTCGCCGACGGTGAAGCATTCTTCATGTCGCCAGGGCACCGCGATTTTGTTAGGCTCAACGCAGGTTCGGTAAACGTCGACTCGGCTGACCGTGCAGGCCGACTTCTTGCCGCGTCCGCGGTTGCTTGTGCATGGAACAGACCAGGGCCAATCCATGTATGAAGCACTCGGATTTGGCACACCTAATGCTGCAAGGCTCGGCGTCTAGAGGTCTCAACGTCCTTCCTTCCCCGTCCTGGGAGCGATTACGGATGACGCGCCGCCCAGCTAAGCCTCACCGAGTTTCTTTCCGACCCCTTGCGTCACAACGGCTGACCACCTTGAGGCTTTGCACCAAATAACCCGAAGTTCTCCACAATGACCCATATGCGGTACTGCCTTCATAATGATTGAAGAGACCATCGATTTTCGCAGAAACAAGCAGTAGGGCCAACACATGATGCACGTTCAACAAGCAGGCCCCAGCTAATTCTTCCCCGCCTAAGCCAGGGACTCTTTCGAGTGGTCGTCACGGACGCGTACATAAGATGAAAGCCGAAATGGGACTGTACAGGCTATCAGCGTTTCGGAACGAACCGGCACATCCACATCCACGAAGCAACCGGCCGGTTCTATGACCAGCAGAAGACACCCATCAATCAGGAGGCAGCGCTAGACAGGGCGATCGGTCCCGGCAGGCATTTGGCGCTGAACAGAATTAGCTAGTCAGAAGAAACGTCTCTGTCTAACATCCATAGCCGAGGACCTCACGTTTGGAACTGAATCGTGTGTTTCCCAGGCTTTAATCCAATCTCAAGCCATCCCTCTGCGCGGCGGGCAGGAGCGGCTATTCCGTCAATCTCCAGAACTTCGCGTGCCTCTTGGGAGGGAAGCCGAGCATAGCCTGTACGTTGTTCGGAATGGTGCAGACGATTTTGGGCTTGCGGGCGCCATTCATCGTCCATTCCATTTCCACCGGGCCGAACTCGGTAACGCACACTCCCTTCGCCCAGTCGAGGCCCGAGAAACGGGGCTCTATCAAGATCCTTCGCCGATCCGCCGGATCCTTCCTTGTGCCCCTAATACATAGGCTGTCAGAAAATAGCCGGGGTGCATGCCATAGATATGAACCTTCGAACCGCCACTCTTTTCCAGATCCTCCCAGGTTGTCTGCCACTCGGAGTCGACCTGATTTTTCCAGCCCGTTCTCATGAGCTTCAGAACCCCGCTGTCCTGTTGCTGGTCTTCCATCGCGTAAAGCATCCGGAAGAGGTAGTAGTGCGACATCGGCCCGCGCACCTCGTCGAGGTGCTTCAGAACCCATCTCCTCACCGAGGCCAAGACGTTCGGGCGGAACGATCCCGCTGTAGAGCGCGAACAGGTTGGCCTGAGCGGTAGGACGAAACCGGCCGTCCACGATAGGACCCGGAAAGGCATGGCCCGACTGGGGGCGAACCTCCGATCCCGGCCCGAAGAGCGCGCCATCGTAAGCGCCTTCCTGCTCGTTCCACAGCAACCCGTCGAAGTCCGACTGCAACCGCTGCGCCTCCTGCGCAAGCCCGTTGCGCCTCTTTCTTCCTGCCGATGCTCGTGGCAAGCACCGAAGCATCTTCCAGGGCGCGGTACACCATAGCGTTCAGGCCGGCCCCCTCGCACACCTCGTAGCGCAGAGGATTGTCCCAGACCTCCCACTCCCGCGCCAGCACCAGCCCGCGAGCCGTCCGCCGGTTGCGGTACCAGTCGAGCAGCCGGGTCAGCGTCGGCCACAACTCGCGTACCAGTCCCGTGTCCCCGGAGCTTTCCAG
This sequence comes from uncultured Acidobacteriaceae bacterium, assembly GCA_963791875.1. GTDB lineage: Bacteria > Acidobacteriota > Terriglobia > Terriglobales > Acidobacteriaceae > Edaphobacter. The sequence goes on along the minus strand of CAWBUI010000007.1, from coordinate 2,081 downwards.
GTACTCGCGCAGCAGCACGACCCAATTGCACGTCCGGTCTTCCATGATGGCGTGAATATCGAACCGTTCCGAGCAGCTGTGCGCCTTCAGTTGACCGTCCGGCTGCTGGGTCAGCGCGATGCGCCGCAGCAGCCCGCCCAGCAGGCGTGCATCGCCCCAATGCTGCTTGCGTCTTGTCGGGCCCGCGCATCATCACACGCGTGCAATCGAAGGCCGGCGGGCTGTCGTCTGTCCACTCGACCCGTTCCCGGTCCGCGCAATCGACGTAGGAGTCTTCGCTCAGCACCTCAAGCGAGCGTGCGCAGATGCCCCATAACTGGTCAGGAAAGGATCGCTGCACGTGAACGAGGCGGCTCGCTCGAAGGGATATCTCACCTCATAAGCCGCCGCGCGCGTAAGACGTATCTGCCCCGAGTTACGCGCAGGCGAAGCCGCGGAATGCGAACGTGTCTCCGCCCATCCAGGTCTGCACCCCGGCCCGGGCGATGTAGGTGCATCTGCCGCTGGTTTCCCCCTGCGGCAAGGCGTAGGTGACCTCCAGCGAGCTCCCTTCTTCCGCGTCCATCTCCAAGAGATGAAACGCCTGCGCGATCTCGGGAAGCGCGAACTCGATCTCGTTTGCCTGCTGAAGATGACTGGGAAATGCGGGCGTCCGGACGTCCATGCGTCGCTCCGTCTCCATCTGGAGCGGACTGCTGCGCGGGAAGAATCGGAGTGTCTCCGCTGCCGGGCACAAGTGCCGACGGCTTCCAGATGGGAGCGTCAAGGTCGGGCCGGGTCCAATCGCCCATCTTGCGAGCGTCGATGTGTTCCTCGATTGAAGACCATGCCTGCGCACGGGCACCGAAGGAGAGCTCCGGCGTCGAGAGCCAGGACGCATCGTCCCGACGACTCTGCCTTCTTCCCCCCATCTCCATTTCAAGCGCGGCGACAAACCCGGGATCGTGTCGCATGATGCGTCCGGTGGGAGCGTCGCGATGAACCAGAACGACAAGATTTTTGTCCTGGACTTAGCACGGGCTATATCACGGCTGTCGTACTCCGGCCATTGATTTTGATACCGGCATGGGCCACGTCCGATTAGTTTCCGTTTACGTACAGCCGTATCGCGTGAAGGCGAAGAGGTGCAGTATCGCGAGTGAGGGCACCGCGGACAGAGTGATCTCTTTTGCAAAGATGGAGTGGAGGTCCTGCGCAGCGCCCTCAGGTGGTCCGTCGGAAGAGCAGGCAATCTTTTGCTGCTCCTCCTGATCGAATCGCCACTGGAGCCGTTGTGGCAGACCAGATGATCCGGGCGGATGCCAGCACATCTGGCGTCCCCGCGATAATCGGAGCAGCGAAGGTGGCCGTCCGCGCCACGACTGGCGCCGCAGCAGCGGCAGCACATCGAATGAGAAACTCTCTCCGCTTTAGGGACACTCCCTATTCTTCCACACTGCGGAAGCATGAGTCCCGAGACATTCCAAGCAATAATCAAGGCATACTCTGATCAGACAAGTCAGGACTGGCCTCAGCAAGAAGAAACGTCCCTACCGAACGCGTCGACTGTCCGCATATCGGGGGTTCGCTCCCGGACAATGAACGATACTGTATCTGAGCTTCAGATGGCGAGAACAGGCCAAACCGCTCCTGTCCGTTTATTCGCAACCGGCAGATTGATCCCGATAAATACGGAAGAGCCGAAGTGATTTAGGCAAATTTCAACTGCAGCCTACCTCCCAACGACCGCATGATGACCAACTCAATCCATGGCCGGCACCGTTTCAGTATGTTTGCTGTGTTGTGTTTTGGTTGTTGTTGTTGGATGATTTTTCCGTTGATTGGGTCACCTATAACCACCCGTACCATGTCCGCTCCTGTCTATCGACGCATGTCGATTCTAAACCGACGGACCTCCTCCCCTTCCCGCCCGATCCCCCCGCTGCGGAGCCGGCCACTAGGACTTGGTCCGCTTCCCCGCCTTCCGCCCAACTTTTGGTACCGATGATCTCATCGCAGGAGCGAATGTCATTGAGAACCTAAGATTCGGGCTCCCAGAGTAGATCGGAGACAGGGGTCCGCTCTCAAGTTTGCGGCTCTTT
>CAWBUI010000006.1:0-106574 GCA_963791875.1 uncultured Acidobacteriaceae bacterium | reverse complement strand
CCCGCAGTTGACGGGCGGCGTCGTTGCGGACGAAGCCCAGCTCCTCGATCGCGGCGTGCACCCGCGCGACGGTGGCTGGCGCGACCCGCTCCGGGGCGTTGAGCACATTGGAGACGGTGCCGACCGATACCGACGCCGCAGCGGCGACATCGCGGATCCCGGCAGCCATCCGGACTATTCCCCCGCCCCGCGTCAGCGGGCGCGGGGCCAGCCGCACCAGCTGGGTGACGTGTGGGGCGCCAGCTCCTCCAGGCAGTCACGCCGAGCAGCCGCATGGTGCGTTCGACCTGGCCGGAGAGGATCTCGATGGCGCGGTCGACGCCTGCCTCGCCGCCGGCCATCAGCCCGTACAGGTAGGCGCGGCCGATCAGCGTGAACCTCGCGCCCATGGCGATGGCGGCCACGACGTCGGCGCCGTACATGATCCCGGTGTCGACGAGCACCTCGACGTCCCTGCCCGACCTCGGCGACGACCTCGGGCAGCAGGTGGAACGGGATCGGCGCCCGATCGAGTTGGCGCCCACCGTGATTGGAGAGCACGATGCCGTCGACGCCGAGGTCGGTCACCGCGCGCGCGTCGGCGAGGGTCTGAACGCCCTTGACCACGAACTTGCCGGGCCATTGCGGACTTGATCCAGGCCAGTCCTCGAAGGTGACCGTGGGATCGAACATCGTGTCGAGCAGTTCGGCCGACGGTGCCGGACCAGCGGTCCAGCGATGCGAACGCCAGCGGCTCGGTGGTCAGGAAGTCGATCCACCACTGCGGGCGCGGCAGCGCGTTGGCGATCGTGCGCATCGTCAGCGCGGGCGGGATGGACATGCCGTTGCGCTTGTCGCGCAGCCGGGCGCCCGCGACGGGCATGTCGACGGTCACCAGAAGGGTGTCGTACCCGGCGGCCACCGCGCGCTCGACGAGCGCCATCGACCGGTCGCCGGTCCTTCCACATGTACAGCTGAAACCAGTTGCGACCGACCGGGTTCGCCGCCTTCACGTCCTCGATCGAGGTGGTGCCCATCGTCGACAGCGTGAACGGGATGCCCGCCCGCGCCGCGGCATGCGCACCGGCGATCTCGCCCTCGGTGTGCATCATGCGGGTGAAACCGGTCGGCGCGATGCCGAACGGCATGGCCACCGGCGCACCGAGGACGTCCCAGCCGTGCCTGACCTTCGACACGTCGCGCAGGATCGCCGGATGGAACTCGATGTCCTGGAACGCCTGCCGTGCGCGAGCGATCGACAGTTCGGCCTCCGCGGAGCCGTCGGTGTAGTCGAACGCCGCCCGCGGGGTGCGGCGCTTGGCGATGCGGCGCAGGTCCTCGATCGTCAGCGCCTTGTCCAGCCTGCGCTTCGTCGGCATCGAACTCCGGCTTCTTGAACTGCATGAGCGCCGCGAGGTCGTGCCTGCTCGGCAACCGTCGCTTCATCTTCTCGCTCATACGTCGAACCCTTCCGGCACGAGCCCGTTGTGGCTCGAAACGCATCCCTGCCAACGTGCGGCCATGGTGCCACGGAGATCGTCGAGATCACCGTGCAACAGGCCGTGGCGCGAGCCTGGACCAGAACGTTGCCGATCGCGGTCGCCTCGACCGGACCCGCGATGACCGGCCTGCCGATCCGGTCGGCGACGAGCTGGCAGAGCAGGCGTTCTTGGCGCCGCCGCCGACGAGGTGCACGGTCTCGACCGGAACCCCCGTGAGCGCAGCGGATTGCTCGACGCCGCGGGCGAAGCCGGCCGCGAGGCTCTCCACGATGGCGCGGGCCAACTCCGGGCCGATTCGCCGGCGCCGGCAGACCGCGCTCGGTGTACCAGCCGCGGATGCGGCCCGGCATGTCGCCGGGTTCGACGAAGCGCGGGTCGTCTCCGTCGAACATCTCGGCAGGCGGCGGGCACGCCGCGGCCTGCTCCAGCAGCTGCGCCAGGTCGATGCGGGACCCGTCACGCTCCCAGTGCCGCACCGACTCGCTGAGCAGCCACAGCCCCATCACGTTGCGCAGGAACCGGATCCGCCCGTCGACGCCCACCTCGTTGGTGAAGTTGGCAGCGCGGGCGTCCGCGGTGACCACCGGTGCGCCCAGCTCGACACCCACCAGCGCCCACGTGCCGCAGGAGATGTAGGCGCGCCGACTCCGGCGTTCATCGGCATGGCGACGACCGCCGAGGCGGTGTCGTGCGAGGCCACGGTGGTGACGCGCAGTCCGGCGGTGAGGCCCGACCCGGTCGGCGAGGTCGGGAAGCACGGGACCGAGTTCGGCGCCCGGGTCGGCCGATGTCGGGGAACAGGCCGCCGGGCAGCCCGAGCAGCGACTCGAGCTCGGCGTCCCAGCTGCCCGTCGACGCCGAGCAACCCGGTTGTCGACGCGTTGGTCCGCTCGGTCGACATGCGGCCGGTGAGCCAGTAGCCGATCAGGTCGGGAACCAGCAGCGCGGCGTCGGCGAAGTCGAGTATACCTTCGAGCCTGTCGGCGGCCAGCTGAAACATCGTGTTGAACGGCAGGAACTGCAGTCCGTTGCGGCGTAGACCTGCTCCTGGCGGCAGCGGGCGTGCACGGCGTCGGCGCCGCGCGCGCATCGGGCGTCGCGGTAGTGGTACGGCTGCCCGAGCAGTCTGCCCGTCGCGCAGCAGCCCGTAGTCGACGGCCCAGGAGTCCACCCCGACGCTCGTCAGGTCGCGCGGCCGCGCGACCGGCTGCGGCCAGCCCCGCACAGCGCCGGCGAACAGCCCAGGCAGTCCCAGTGCATCGCGGTTCGCTGACCGTTCCACAGGTACACGGGGTGTTCGCGAACCGGTTGAGCTGCCGCATCTCCAGCGTGCCCGCGCCGACGTCGGCCGAGCATGACCCGGCCGCTGGTGGCGCCGAGGTCGACCGCGGCGAACGCCGTCATCGGCGCTCGGCTCTTCGCGCAAGCGTCATCGCTGCACGGCTCTTCGCGCAAGCGCTCATCGCGCACTCGGCTCTTCGCGCAAGCGCTCATCGCAGACTGGCGGACGCTCACGCGCACTCGGCGCGTCATCGGAGGAAGGCCGCCGCGACGCCCGCGTCCACCGGGATGTGCAGGCCGGTGGTGTGCGAGAAGTCCGACGTGCACAGCGCGAACGCGGCGTTGGCGATGTTCTCGGGCAGCACCTCGCGTTTGAGGAGCGTGCGCTGCGCGTAGTAGGCGCCGAGCTCCTCCTCGGCGATGCCGTAGGCCGCGGCCCGCTTGGCGCCCCAGCCGCAGGCGAAGATGCCGGAGCCGCGGACGACGCCGTCGGGGTTGATGCCGTTGACCTTGACGCCGTGCTCGCCGAGCTCGACCGCCAGCAGCCGCACCTGGTGCGCCTGGTCGGCCTTGGTCGCCGAGTAGGCGATGTTGTTCGGCCCGGCGAAGACCGAGTTCTTCCACGAGATGTAGATGACGTCGCCGCCGAGCCCCTGGTCGATCAGCACCCGCGCCGCCGCCTTCGAGACGAGGAACGAGCCCTTCGCCATCACGTCGTGCTGCAGGTCCCAGTCCGCGGCGGTCGTCTCCAGCAGCGGCTTCGACAGCGAGAGGCCGGCGTTGTTGACGACGAGGTCGAGGCCGCCGAACGCGAGCACGGTCGCGTCGATGGCGGCCTGCACCTGCGGTCTCGTCGGTGACGTCCGCCGGCATCCCGATGGCGACGTCGGTGCCGCCGAGCTCTGCCGCCGCGGCCTGCGCCTTCTCGAGGTCGAGGTCGGCGATGACGACGCACGCGCCCTCGGCGGCGAGGCGGGTGGCGATGGCCTTGCCGATGCCGGAGGCGGCGCCGGTGACGAGGGCGATGCGGGTGGCGTAGCGCTTCGGCTTCGGCATCCGCTCCAGCTTCGCCTCCTCCAGCGCCCAGTACTCGATGCGGAACTTCTCCGCCTCGTCGATCGGGGCGTAGGTGGAGATCGCCTCCGCGCCGCGCATGACGTTGATCGCGTTGACGTAGAACTCGCCGGCGACGCGGGCGGTCTGCTTGTTCTTGCCGTAGCTGAACATGCCGACGCCGGGCATGAGCACGATCGCCGGGTCGGCGCCGCGGATCGCGGGGCTGTCGGGCGTCGCGTGGCGGTCGTAGTACGCCTGGTAGTCGGCGCGGTACGCCTCGTGCAGCTCCCGCAGCCGGGCGACGGCGTCCTCGACCGAGGCGTCGGCGGGCAGATCGAGCACCAGCGGCTTGACCTTGGTGCGCAGGAAGTGGTCCGGGCAGGAGGTGCCGAGCGCCGCGAGCCGCGGATGCTCCGCGGCGGAGAGGAACTCGAGCACCGCGGGGTCGTCGGTGAAGTGGCCGACCTGGGGCTGTCGTGCGAGGCGAGCCCGCGGATGACGGGCGCGAGCGCGGCGGCGCGGGCCCGCCGCTCCGCGTCGGGCAGCGCGCCGTAGCCGGCGCAGCGGGGCACCGAACGGCTGCGGGCGGCCGTTCTCGTCGATGTACGCCTCCGCGGTGCGATGATCCAGAGGGAGTTCGCCTCGGCCTCTCGCCGCGTGTCGCCCCACGCGGTGATGCCGTGGCCGCCGAGGATCGTGCCGATCGCCTGCGGGTTGCGCCGTCCTTGATCTCGGCGATGTCGAGGCCGAGCTGGAAGCCGGGCCGGCGCCAGGGCACCCACACGCACGCGGTCGCCGAAGATCTGCTTGGTCAGCGCCTCGCCGTCCGCCGCGGTCGCGATGCGCGATGCCGGAGTCGGGGTGCAGGTGGTCGACGTGCGCCGCGTCGACCAGGCCGTGCATCGCGGTGTCGATCGAGGGCGCCGCGCCGCCCTTGCCGAGCAGGCAGTAGTCGAACGCGGCGACCATCTCGTCCTCCCGCTCGACGCCCGGGTAGACGCCGACAGCGCGCGCAGCCGGTCCAGCCGCAGCACCGCCAGCTCCGGTCTCGGTCAGGGTGCCGAGGTCGCCGCCGGATCCCTTGACCCACAACAGCTCCACCGGCTCGCCGGTGACCGGGTCGATCGTCGGTGCCCTTGGCGGAGGTGTTGCCGCCCGCGTAGTTGGTGTTCTTCGGGTCCGCGCCCGAGCCGGTTCGACCGGGCGATCAGGTCGGCAACGGTGGAGTTGGTCATGCTCATGCTCCCCAACCGGCTTGGGTGCCGCCGACGCGCTCGGCCTCGATCGGTGTCCTGGTAGCCCGATTCGGCGAACGCCGCATCGGGTCGGCGGGCAGGCCGCGGTCGGTGCGCCACTGCGGCCAGCGCGGGCCGGACGTCGGTGTAGAACGCGTCCATGAAGATCCCGTTGGCGCCCAGCACGTCGCCGGCGTCCTGGGCGGCGGCGAGCGCGTCGGTGTCGACCAGCAGCGCCCGCGCGGTCATCTCCTGGCCACGTTCAGCACCGAGCGGATCTGGCCGGGGATCTTCGCCTCGACGTTGTGGCACTGGTCGAGCATGAACGCGACGCCGAGCCGGCGTCCGAACCCGCCGCCGCGGATGACCTCGAACATGATGCGGAACAGCTGGAACGGATCGGCGGCGCCCGACGATCAGGTCGTCGTCGGCGTAGAAGCGGGAGTTGAAGTCGAACGAGCCGAGCTTCCCCAGGCGCAGCAGCTGCATCGACGATGAACTCGATGTTGGTGCCCGGCGCGTGGTGGCCGGTGTCCAGGCAGACCATCGCGCGCTCGCCGAGGGCGCAGACCTGGGCGTAGGACGTACCCCAGTCCGGCACGTCGGTCGTGTAGATCGCGGGCTCGAAGAACTTGTACTCCAACACCATTCGCTGGTCGTCGCCGATGTGCTGGTAGATCGCGGCCAGCGACTCGGCCAGCCGGTCCTGCCGGCCGCGGATGTCGTCCTGGCCGGGGTAGTTCGTGCCGTCCGCCAGCCAGATCTTCAGGTCCCGTGACCCGGTCTGCGTCCATGATCTCGATGCAGCCCAGGTGGTGGTCGATCGCCTTCTGGCGCACCGCCTTGTCGGTGTGGGTCAGGCTGCCGAGCTTGTAGTCGTCGTCCTGGAACGTGTTGGAGTTGATGGTGCCCAGCGCCACGCCGTGCTCGGCGGCGTAGGCGCACCCGAGCGCGGCGCGTTCCTGATTGGCTGCGGAGAGCAGGTACTGTTCGGCTAGCGTCGTGGAGGTTCCACCCGAGGCTGCGTGCGCGGCAGCGATTCCGCCGAAGGTAAGCGCGGCGATCAGGATGCGAGCGGTGAAGAGTAGGACCACGCGGTGAGCCTCAATCCTTATGTTGAACCCGGCTGCGAGGGTTTGGACTCTCCGAAGCTGCCTGCGGAGTGCAGCGAAGGAGGCATTGCCGCTCGATTCTAACTGTCTTCGACTTCAGGCGAACTTGTCTCGCACGGCGTTCCAGGTAAGGCGTATGCCGTCTTCGAGGCCGGTGGTGTGGCGCCAGCCCAGCGCATGGAGCTTCGAGACGTCCATCAGCTTGCGCGGCGTGCCGTCGGGCTTGGAGGTATCAAAGCCTAGGGCGCCTTTGAAGTCGACCACTCGGGCTACTGTTTCGGCGAGTTCGCGGATGGTGACGTCTTCGCCGGTACCGATGTTGATGAGCGGCGGCTCGGTCTCGCTGAGGAGAGTGGAGTAGGTGGCGTCGTCGAGGTTGAGGAGGAAGATGCAGGCCTGGGCAAGGTCTTCAGAGTAGAGGAGCTCGCGGCGTGGGGTGCCGGTGCCCCAGACCGTGATCTCCGTTGCGCCGGCGCGTTTGGCTTCGGCGGTCTTGCGGATGAGCGCGGGGAGGACGTGGGAGTTGGCGAGGTCGAAGTTGTCGTTCGGGCCGTAGAGGTTGGTAGGCATGGCGGCCAGGTACCGTGTGCCGTACTGGCGGTTGTAGCTCCAGCACATCTCGATGCCGGCGATCTTGGCGAGGGCATAGGGACGGTTGGTGGGCTCGAGCGGGCCCGTGAGCAGGCAAGTTTCGGGCATGGGCTGCGGCGCGAGCTTGGGGTAGATGCAAGAGGAGCCGAGGAAGAGCAGGCGGGCTACGTCTGCGCGATGCGCGGCTTCGATGATGTTGGTCTGGATGATGAGGTTGTCGCGGATGAAGTCTGCGGGGTAGGTGTTGTTCGCGAGGATGCCTCCAACCCTGGCTGCGGCGAGGAAGACGTACTCGGGCTTTTCCGAGGAGAAGAACGAGGCCACCGCGGTCTCGTCCAGGAGGTCTAGCTCGGCGCGGGTGCGGGTAAGGATGTTTGTGTAGCCCTGGCGCACCAGCTCGCGGTGGATGGCGGAGCCGACGAGGCCGCGATGTCCGGCGATGTAGATGCGGGCGTCGAGAGGCATGGGCGAGGTATGCATTGTTTGCTTAATTGTATGGTCCGCGACACCGTCTGTGCATGTTCCTGGGATCCAGTCACGCCGCGTTTCGATCGACCATTAGCCGCGACCTTCTGGAGAGGCCGGTTCTCTGCGTTATGCCTCCGGCGATCCCGATGGCTCAGAGAGCAATGGGGCTGATTCTGTCGCTGGGCTTGTCCGAAGGTACGGACGTCCTCTTTCGGAGTTCGTCCTCGAGAAAGTCAGAGAACCGCTGGGTGAGAGGCATGCCGCACATTCCTTCGAGGAACAGGAATTGACCCTGCGGATTTACTTCGAGCCAGACCGGTTCTCCGGCAGGAGTTAGTTTGAGGTCGAAGATGCCCATCCTTATACTTAGCTTCCCCAGAACCGAACGCAACATAGATGAGAGGTCTACGTCGATATCAGCTGGCCTGGCAGTTGCATCCAGGGGATACCGCCAGTCAAGACGTTCTGTCTCCAGTAGGGCGGCGTAGACATCTTCGCCGAAGCAGCAGACGCGCAGATGCCGGGTGCCGGGGATAAGCTCCTGATAGATGGCCGGGCAAAGTCGAACGGCCCGTTCGTCGGCAAGGAGCTCCGGCGTGACCCGACCGGTCATGGCGGGCGCCCTGGGACTGCCTACGACGGCTTTGGCGATGACCTTGAAGTCGTGGCGCTCGCAGAAGGCACGAACTGCTTCCGGGTTCTGGCTGACAAGGGTGTCGGGTGTGCGCAGACCCACTGCCCTGGCAGCGTCGAGCTGCACAAGCTTGTTCTCTGCGACCCGATTTGCCTCCGGATGGCTGATCCACGTGCCGTTGAAGCGAGTCAGAAACATGCCCACCAACGCGCCGCGGCAGTCGTTGGCGACGAGTTCGCGGGCGTCTTCTGGGACGTAGTCAGGAATCTGCGGAGGGGCGTTGAGGCGCCGCCACCAGATCAGATCGATGTCCTGGAGGCAGATTGTGCGGCCATCGATATCGTTCAAGCTGGCCAGGGAGATATCGCTGCAGGCGGACCACGAGAGATTTCCATTCTCGGCCAGCGTGTCGGTCTCGGCGATGAAGCAATCTATATCGCGGTGAGCAAGTTCGAAGCGGATGGCATAGGCGTGAAAGTCTCTATGTCGAGTAAGGATAAGAACGCTTGGCATGCTGAGCAGTGTCCATACACAGGTACACATCAGTAGGCCGAGGCGAGGATTGCATCGCCTCGGCCTGGCACGTTAGCTGCAGCGAACACTTACTCTGACTTACCAATAGTCAGAGTCATCCCAGTCCTCGTTCGATCCGCTGATCGTTTCCTTCGGATCTCCCGACCACTCGTGATGAGGATTCAGCTTTGCTATATGTTGCTTGTTCGGAGGTAAGCCCACGTACTTTGCGAAGTGCGCCTCCCACTCCTGGAGATGCTCTGGAGCCACGACCAGGAATTTGGTTGGGATGAAGTTGAAAACGATAGGGCCAGTCGTCTTTGAATTCAGTTGAACGACTTTGCCCCAGCTCTCTACCTGACTGTTGGTCATCAGTACACCTCACGGTGATGAGATAGCCGTGGTGGCCGCTTTCAGTTTCACGGCGCGGCCATTCTAGTCCCCGCTGCAGGTTGCAGGTTGGTGAAGGCGCATTTTTTTTTGCCTGGCTCGTGGGGCAGGAGCGAATTTCCAGTGGGCTAGGTTTCGCGGACGTTGTAGGCGTCGAAGCCGTGCTTGCGGACGAGGGCGTCGCGCTGGGCGGCTTTCAGGTCGGCGTCGACCATCTCTTCGACGAGCTGGTCGAAGGTGGTGCGCGGGGTCCAGCCCAGTTCGCGCTTGGCTTTGGAGGGGTCGCCGAGCAGGGTTTCGACCTCGGTGGGCCGGAAGTAGCGCGGGTCGACGGCGACGACGGTTTCGCCTTTGGAGTTCGACGGCCTTCTCGTCGACTCCGGAGCCTGACCAGGTGAGGTCGAGTTCGAGGAGCTTGGCGCAGCGCTGGACGAAGTCGCGGACGGAGTACTGCTGGCCGGTGGCGATGACGAAGTCCTGGGGCTTTTCCTGCTGGAGCATGAGCCACTGCATCTCGATGTAGTCGCGGGCGTGACCCCAGTCGCGCTTGGCGTCGAGGTTGCCGAGGAAGAGTTCGGACTGCAGGCCTACCTTGATGCGGGCGAGGCCGCGGGTGATCTTGCGGGTGACAAAGGTTTCGCCGCGCAGGGGCGACTCGTGGTTGAAGAGGATGCCGTTGCAGGCGTACATGCCGTAGGCTTCGCGGTAGTTCACGACGATCCAGTAGCCGTACATCTTGGCGACGGCGTAGGGCGAGCGCGGGTAGAAGGGGGTGGTCTCCTTCTGGGGGATCTCCTGAACGAGGCCGTAGAGCTCGGAGGTGGAGGCCTGGTAGAAGCGGGTCTTCTTTTCGAGGCCGAGGATGCGGATGGCTTCGAGGAGGCGCAGGACGCCGAGGGCGTCGGAGTTGGCGGTGTACTCGGGCTCCTCGAAGGAGACCTGGACGTGGGACTGCGCGGCGAGGTTGTAGATCTCGTCGGGCTGCACCTTCTGCACGATGTGGATGAGCGACGAGGAGTCGGTCATGTCGCCGTAGTGGAGGATGAAGTGCGGATCGGGGTTGTGCGGGATCCTCGTAGATGTGGTCGATGCGGGCGGTGTTGAAGAGGGAGGTGCGGCGCTTGATGCCGTGGACCTCGTAGCCTTTGGCGAGCAGGAACTCGGCGAGGTATGCGCCGTCCTGGCCGGTGACGCCGGTGATAAGTGCCTTCTTCAAAGTTATTTTCTCCGTGGGACACACGTGGCGTGGTTGGGTCCGATGCCCGGGTGGTACAGCGATAGGATACCGGTGGAACCGGGGGTACCCCCCTCCCCCCCTGAAACTGCAAATATTTGCATTCAGAGGACTTAGCCTGGTGGTACCCCTGCAAATATTTGAAAATAAATGACTTGCAGCTAAATATAAGATTCTAAATCAGATAGTATGGTCCATCCACCGTTTTGGGTGGGGAAGCACGAGCGGGGCGGCGCCTGCCGTTCCTCCTGATCCCTGTCTTAATTATATCGGGCGTGTCAAGAGACGAGGCGGCCGGTTGGAGAATCGGGGTACGGTTCGGAGTTTCCGGGCCTGGGACGTCGCTCCGCGAGATAGCGGTCGAGCTTCGGTCGCTGACCCATCCGGCCGCGGTGTTGCTGCGAACGGATGGATCACCCCGGGGTGTGGTTGCGTGCACTGTTGGGGCCTTGGGCGGGTTCAGGCGATGAAGCGGCGGCGGAAGGCTCCGCCCGCGGTAATCATCCCGGTGGCGAGCAGGGTGAGGCTTGCGGGCTCGGGAACTGCGGGTGGTGCGGGTGGTGTGGTGATGGCATCGGCTCCGCCGATGTCGCTGCCTGTGGTGGAGCAGTTGGTGACCGTGTTGGTGTCGAGTGTGACGGCGCCGTTGAGAGCGAGGGCGCTGCCGCAGGCGATGGTTGCGCCGGTGTTAAGGCTGATGCTGCTGAGGGCGATGATGTCACCTTGAAACATGGTTCCGGTTCCGAGGGTGGCGGAGGAGCCTACCTGGAAGTAGACGTTGTCGTCGGTACCCTGATGGATGATGTTGATGCTGGAGGCGCTTGCGGTGGTGAGGCTGCTGCCAATCTGAAAGACGATGTTGGCGTCATTCAGGCCTTGGAAGTCCAGGGTCAGGGCGCCGGTGAGTTGTGCGGACGAGGCGAAGAAGTAGACGCCCTGGGTGAGGGTTTGGCCGCCGAGGTCCACGCCGGTGAGGGTAGAGGTTGGGGCGAGCGCTGCGAGGGTGTTGTAGCCGGTGAGGGCGTCTGACTGGGCTGCGGAGGCGACGCCATTGCCGGTGTAGATGGAGCCGTTGGTTACGATACCGGGGCTATTGAATCCGGTGATCGCCAGGCCGGGCGAGACGCCCAGGTTGCCGGACAGCACGGTGGCGCCGGTGTTGGTGACAGTGGAGGCACCGAGGACGGCGAACGAGTCGGCTGTGCCAAGGATGGTTAGCTGGTCGGCGTGGGCGTTGAAGGCGGAGAGAGCGAGGATGCTGGAGCCTAGGAGTAATTGGTAGTTTCTCAAGGGGTTCACCTGCACCTGCGTGTTGCAGGTGGGGGACCAACTGAACGAAGGTACCGTGGTGCAGCGGCTGGCGGCCGCACGGGGGGTAAGCAGCTTTGGAACGTGGAAATTTGTTAGCGGCTCAGTTAAGAGCCTAATCCGGGTGTAAGTACTAAAGTGCAGGCGGTAACGTGGAAAAATCCTGGATTTCCCCTGGAATGTGGTACTTAGTTGCCCACATGAGGGTAGATATCTGGATATCGGGCGTTGGGCTGCGGGCAGATGGACGCGGCAGGGGCGGGGTGAGTGGAGCAAGCCCGTAGCGACCCCAGCGTCCTCATGGCAGACGCCTTCGCGGCTTTCGGCCCTTTACCCCCGCCGCCGAGCCGCTCCCTAGACTTACGCCGCAGCGGAGCTTAGCCGGATGTGATGCGCAGAACGGGACGGCGCAATCCGTTCGCAAGCGTGGGACGTACCTGTTGTGCAGAAGCGGTTCTGCCACACGTAATCCTGGTGGCAAGAGACACGACGTTCCGCTTCTCACGGTCCTCGGCCCCGTACGTTAGTCACAGTTTGCTACGAGGGGCCTCAGGAGGGCCCGTCTATGAAGGAATCAACTGAAGCGCAACGTATTCCGAGCGCATTGCCACGTCGCTCATTCGTCACCCGGGCGGGTCTGCTCGGGCTTTCTGCAACCGCTGCAGCCTTTCTTCCGGGCAGCCGTCTGCGGGCGGAAGACAGGGAAGACAGGGAAGATAAGGATGAAGTGAGCGGCGATACCGTGCAGGAGATTTTCACGGCGGCGTTGATTGCCGAAGACCTGGCTTCGACGTTCTATTACAACGGCCTGGTTGGGCCTGTGATCATGGATCCGAACCTGGCCGGTGCGGGAGGCAGCGCCACGAACGTTACCTCTGCCGGCAACTTTGGCAACGTGGATTACTTCCGCGCAGCCCTAAGCGAGGAGATTGCACACGCCAACCTGCTGCGGTCGCTGATCGGTGGCACCTCCTCCTCCGGGGATCCGGTGCAGACGTTTTATCTTCCGACGGGTACGTTCGATACGCTGGGCGCATTTACCGGCATTCTGGATGCGCTGGAGAATGCATTTATCGGGGCGTACCTGCTGGCGACGATTGAGTTTGCCCAGTTGGCAGCGGACGCGAAGACGAACGAGGGCGGCCAGCATGATTTCAAGGGCAAGCCATACTCGAGTCGAGAGCTGGAGTACTTCGCCCAGGTGGCGGCGTCCATCATGGGGGTGGAGGCTGAGCACCGCGTGCTGGGGCGCGTGGTCTCGAACTCGAACCCGGCGAACGACCGCAATTATGAGCAGACGGATGGGCTGACTTCCGTCTACAGGGGGAAGAAGTCTGCGGTGGTGGCCTTGACGCCATTTCTGGCTCCGGGCCCTGGTTTGTCTCCTTTTTCGCTGCAGGTCGCGCTGTCGAACGCTTCGACGGTTTCGGTGCCGGTGTCGGGGGCGCCTCCGACTCCTCCCGTTTATCCCGCAGACCGTCGGTAGGGCGGAACATGCAGGAGTGATGAAGAGGGGCCGATATGGTCGGCCCCCTTTTTGCGTGTTCGGACGGGCTAGTGGGTGCGGGTGGTGAGGTAGTGGGCGAGGGATTTGAGGGGGTCGGCGGCGGAGCCGAAGGGGTCGAGGGCGGCGAAGGCGTCGGCGATGAGGGCGTCGGCGTCGCGGCGGGATTGCTCGATGCCGAAGACGGCGGGCCAGGTGGCCTTGTCGCTGGCGGTGTCTTTGCCGGCGGTTTTGCCGAGTTCGGCGGAGGTCTGGGTCATGTCGAGGATGTCGTCGACGATCTGGAAGGCGAGGCCGGCTTTTTCGCCGAAGGTGCGGAGGCGGGCGATGGTGTCGTCCGCACGTCTCAGAGTCGAGATGTGCGGCACGAGTTTCTGGCGGGCAGAGCGCCGAGGCCGAAGAGGCCGCCGGAGACGATGGTGGTGGTGATGAGGGCGCCGGTTTTGGCGCGGTGGATGCGTTTCGACGAGGTCGGCGGTGGGGGCGGCGCCTTCGGATTCGATGTCCATGACCTGGCCGCCGATCATGCCGGGGGCAGGCCAGTCGGGAGGTCGCCTAGCGGCCGATGCCGGTGCCGACGGCGAGCGGCGATGTCGCGGAGGATGGCGACGACGGTGGCGGGCGGGGCGGGCAGGCCGGCGAGGGTCTGGAAGGCGAGGGTCTGGAGGGCGTCGCCGGCGAGGATGGCGGTGGCTTCGCCGAAGACGACGTGGCAGGTGGGCTGGCCGCGGCGGAGGTCGTCGTTGTCGAGGGCGGGGAGGTCGTCGTGGATGAGGGAGTAGGTGTGGAGCATCTCGAGGGCGGCGCCGAGGTCGGCGATGCCCTGCGGGGAGGGTGCCGGCGACCATGCGGGCGGCTTCCATGCAGAGGATGGGGCGGAGGCGCTTGCCGCCGGCGAAGGTGGAGTGGCGCATGGCGCGGTGGATGGAGTGGGGCAGGGTGTCGGTGGAGGGGAGGAGGCGCTCGAGCGCGGCGTCGGTGAGGCGAACGCCTTCGGTGAGCAGGGATTGGAGGGAGGAGTCCATTAGGAGTCGATGATAAATGAGGGGTGGCGGTCGTTCTGTGGGCTGTTCGGGGGGCGGAAAGGGGCGGGCGGAGATGGGGTGGGGGTAAGGGCAGGGGGGCGGCAACGGCAAAGGCAAAGGCAACGGCAACGGCGAAATACGGGGGTCTCCTCCGCTGCGGCGGCTTTGCCGCCTTCGGTCGAGATGACGACTTCTTCGAGGGTGGTTTCGGTCGAGGTGACGACTTCCCAAGGGGTGGAGCGGAAGGCAGAGGCGATGGCGACGGAAGAGCGACGACGGCGTGAAAAGCGAGGGCGAGGCAACGTCCAGGTTCACGGCGGTCGAGAGCGCAGGATGTGGGGGAGATTAGAGGCGGCGGGGTTGGTTAAGAAAAATGTTAGAGAGTGCTAATGTTCGCGGGACCGGGGCCGATATAGAGGGTGAGATGGAGGTGCGTGATGCGGAGTAGACGGGTGAAGGCGGGAGTGGCGGGAGACGGGGCGACGGGCGAGGTTGAGGTGCGCGGCGCGGGGGAGGGGTTTGCGGGGGCGTCTTCGTTCAGCGAGATTCGGTGGGCGAAGATTGAGTCGCTGCGGCGGCAGATTGCGGCGGGGACGTACTTTGTTCCGGCGGAGGTGCTGGCCGAGGCTATGCTTTGCGTGGTGGCGCGGCAGCGGGGTGAGTTGGGATCGGGCCTGGCGTTTGGGGGTTGAGGGGCGGTTTCAGGATGGGGTTGCGCGGTGTGGCGCGTGCGAGGGCTGTGTGTTGCGACCGGGGTCGCGGTGCGACGGGATGGTTGCGGCGCGGGTGATTTAGCAGGTTAGGGTTGGGTGCCGGTCTGGAAGCGGAGGGCGGCGAGGTCGGCTTCGTATTGGAAGCGGGCGTTGGCGTCGGCGATCTCCGCCTGGGTTTGTTGGAGTTGCGCCTGGCTGAGCTCGACGATGGAGCTCAGGCCAAGGTTGTAGCGGGTCTGGGCGAGGTCCAGCGCTGTGTTGGCCTGGGTGACGAGCTGGCGGGTGACGGCCATGCGCTGCTGGGCGGTGGTGGCGGTGAGCCAGGCGGTGCGGACGTCGCGGACGATGCGGTCCGTGAGCTGGCGGGAGCGCTGGTCGGAGGCCTGGGCGCGGTAGGCGGCCTCTTCGGCCTGCGCCTGGAAGCGGAAGCCGTTGAAGATGGGGACGCTGAGGTTGACGCCGGCGGCGCCGTACCAGGGCTGCGGGAAGTAGGTGTTGCCGGGTGGGTTTTCTCCGTATGGGGTGCCGCCGACGATGCCAAGGGCGGAGACGGTGGGGAGGAGCTGTTCGCGCTGGGCGTGGGCGAAGCGAACGTCGGCTTCATGCGAGAGGCGGAAGGCTGCGAGGTCCGGGCGCTGCTGGAGGGCCTGGGCGATGACGGGCTCGGGGGCGGGAGGGACGGGAGGCGCGGGAATGGTGTCGTCGATGAGGGTGTAGATGTGGGGGGCGGTTTCGCCGAGGACTTCGTCGAGGCTGGCCATCGCGGCCTCGGTCTGGTTCTGGGCGTCGAGGACGAGGAGCTGGGCCTGGGAGAGGTTGACCTGGGAGAAGGAGAGGTCGAGCGAGGACTTGAGGTTGCTGGCGGTGAGTGCGGAGACCTGCTGGTTGACGTCGGAGCGGGCGGCCACGGTGCCTTGCGCGACTTTGAGGGTGGCCTGGGCTTCGAGCGCGTTGTAGAAGGCGAGGTCGACGGCGAGGACGATCTCCTCGCGGGTGGCGAGGGCGCTCTGGTCTGCGGCGCGGGCCTGGAGAGAGGAGGTGGCGACGAGGTTGCGGGTGCGGCCGAAGTCCGTAATGAGTTGCGAGAGGCTGACGCCGCCGCCGGCGTGGTTCAGGAGGCGGGAGGCGGTGAGGGAGCCCGAGGAGATGCGGGAGCCTTCGACAGCGGTGACGCCGGTGATGTTGCCAAAGAGGGAGGGGAGTTCGCCAGCGCGGGTTTCGCGAACGACCTGGTGCTGGGCGAGGGCGAGGAGGGCGCTTTCGGTGATGCGGGGGTTGTTCCTGAGGGCCAGCTGTTCGGCTTCGGTGCGGGTCAGGGGTTGTGGGGTGGGCGCGGGGGTGTTCTGGGCGATGAGGGTTGGGTTGGGTTGTGGGGTGGCGGGAAGGGTTTGGGCATGGGTGGGGAGGGCCAGGAGGAGGGTGGGGGCTAAGGCCAGTTTGGGCAATAGAGTGGAAAGGCGGGGGGAAGCGGGTCCTTGCCCTGCGGCGAGCTCAGGGTCAGGATGACAATTTTGGGGGTGGGGGAGGGCTGCGGCTGCGGGGAGGGCTGGGGTGGCGTGGGGATGTGCGGGGCGGAGCTTAAACATGGGCCACCTCGGGGTGCTGGGCGGCTTGTTGTTCGTGGAGGGCTTCTTTGCGGTGGACGAGCAGGTAGGCGGCGGGCACGAGGAAGACGGTGACGACGCCTGAGGAGAGGAGGCCGCCGAGGATGGCGCGGGCCAGCGGAGCGTACTGCTCGCTGCCGGGCTCGAGCGCGAGCGCCATGGGGATCAGGCCAAGGAGGGTGGCGAGCGTGGTCATCAGGATGGGGCGGAGGCGCATGGAGCAGGCGTCGGCGATGGCTTTGCGGATGGGCATCCCGGTGGCGCGGAGCGTGCCGACGAACTCCACGATGAGGATGGAGTTGGAGACGGCGATGCCGGCCATCATGATGACGCCCATGAGCGACATGACGTTGAGGGTTGTGCCGGTGGCGAGCAGGAAGAGGACGACTCCGCCGAGGCCCGGCGGGACGGCGAGCAGGATGATGAAGGGATCGGAGAAGGAGGCGAACTGCGCCATGAGGATCAGGTAGACGAGGACGACGGCGAGGATGAAGCCGAGGCCGAAGCTTCTGAAGGAGTGCTGCATGTCGCTGAACGGCTCCGCCGACGCTGACCTTGACGTTGGCGGGGGGCGGGGTGTCGGCGAGGACCTTGTTGACGTCGGCGCTGACGCGGCTGAGGTCTTCGCGGGTGGGCATGACATACAGGTCGAACGACCGGCGGAGTTGGTAGTGGTCAACTTCGGTGGGGGTGTTGATCTGCTGGATCGAGGCCAGCGGAGCCGAGGGTGGTGGTGTTCTTTGCGCCGGGTGCACGCAGCGGGATCTGCTCGAAGTCGGTCAGGGTCTTGATCGTGTTTTCGGGGTATTGGACGGTGAGCATGTAGTTGTTGCCGGTCTTGGGGTCGACCCAGAAGGAGGGCGAGACTACGGCGTCGGAGGTCAGGGCGGTGATGACGTTGTCGATCGCCTCCTGGGGGGAGATGCCGAGCAGCGCGGCGTGCTCGCGGTTGATGTTGAGTTCGAGGCCGGGGTAGTTGAGGTCCTGCGGGATGAGCACGTCGCGACACGGAGCCGAGGGCGCGCAGCTTTGCGGCGAGCGTCTGGGCGTAGGCGAAGTCGGCCTGCATGTCGTTGCCGGCGATGCGGATGTCGAGCGGGGCGGGCTGGCCCTGGTTCACGACCGCGTCGACGAGGCCGCCGGTCTGGAAGTAGGTGTTGACCTCGGGGAAGTCGTTGGCGAAGCGCTCGACGGAGGCGCTGCATGTAGACGAAGGAGCTGGTCTTGTGTTCCTCCTTCAAGCGCGACCTGGATGAAGGCGGTGTGCATGCCGGAGTTGCTGGTGTAAATGGCGGAAAGATCGGGCGTGATGCCGATGTTGGAGACGATCATGTTCATGTCTGCGGCGGCGACCACCTTGCGGATGTCGTCCTCCATGCGGGCGATGTACTGGTCGGTGACCTCGAGGCGCGTGCCGGGCGGGACCTTGACGTTGACGACGAACTGGCCGGGATCGGTGCGCGGGAAAGAAGGATCTTGCCGACGAAGGGGTAGAAGGCGCAGCTGACGATGACGCCGGCGAAGACGCCGATGACGATGAGTCCGGGGCGTTCGAGCGAGAAGACGACGCCGCGGTCGTAGGCGCGCTGCAGGCGCTGGAACTGGCGGTTGAAGCCATCGACGATGCGGCCGAAGAGACTGGTCTTCGTGTGCGTTGTGTTCGGATTCTGCGCGATCGTTCTCGCTGTCGGCGGTGTTGGTGTGGATGTGGGAGGGGTCGAGCCGGATGAACCGGGCGCAGAAGAGCGGGCACGACCGTCATCGCGACGATGTAGGAGGCGAACAGCGCGAGACGACGGCAAGGGCGAGAGCGGTGAACATGTACTTGCTAACGCCGACCAGCAGGATGACCGGGAAGAAGACGATGCAGGTGGCGCAGGTGGCGGCGAGCACGGCCAGCTGGACTTCCTTGCCGCCGAGTTCGGAGGCGGTGACCGGATCTTCGCCCATCTCCATGTGGCGGAAGATGTTTTCGAGCACGACGACGGAGTTGTCGATGAGGCGCGAGAGGGCGAGCGCGAGGCCGCCGAGCACCATGGTGTTGATGGTGCTGGCGCCCAGGTTCAGGGCGATGAAGGCGGCGAGACAGGAGATCGGGATCGAGAGCAGGACGGAGATGGTGGCGCGGAAGTTGCCGAGGAAGAGCAGGATCATCAGCGCGGTGAGGATGAGGCCGATGGTGCCTTCGTTGAGGACATTTTTGACGGCGGTTTTGACGAAGGCGGATTGGTCGAAGACGACGTTGGTTTTGAGAGCGGAGGGGATGTCGAGCAGGTGGGCGACGGCCTCGCGCACGCCGTTGACGATGGAGATGGTGTTGGAGCCGCCGCCCTGCTTGAGGACGGGGATGTAGACGGAGTGCTGGCCGTCGACGCGGACGATGTTGGTCTGGAGCTGGCCGGCGTCTTCGGCCTTGCCGATATCGCCGACGAAGACGGAGGCGCCGCCGGCGGTCTTGATGGGCATGGCGTTGATCTGCTCGATGGCCGGGACCTGGCTGTTGGCGTAGATGTTGTAGTCTTTCGGGCCGATGCGGACGTCGCCTGCGGGAAGGATGAGGTTGGACTCGTTGACGGCGTGGACGACGTCCATGACGGAGAGCTGGTGGGCTTCGAGCTTCACGGGATCGACGTAGACCTGGATCTGGCGGTACTTGCCGCCGTAGGGCTGCGGGACGGAGGCTCCGGGGACGTTCGCGACCTGGTTGCGGACGGAGAACTGCGCGAGATCTTTGCAGCTGGGTCTGGTTGAAGCCCTGGCCTTTGAGGGTGATGAGGCAGACGGGCAGGTTGGAGGCGTCGTACTTGAGCACGACGGGCGGCAGCGTGCCCGGCGGCAGGCGGCGCAGGTTGGCCATCGCGAGGTTGGAGATGTTGGAGACGGCGGAGTTGGCGTCGGTGCCGGGCTGGAAGTAGATCTTGATGAGGCGAGACGCCGGGCAGCGAGCGCGACTCGATGTGGTTGACGCCGCTGGCCGAGGGTGAAGAAGCGCTCGTAGCTGTTGGTGATGTCGGCTTCGATCTGCTGCGGCGGCATGCCGGAGTAGAAGGTGGCGACGACGACGACGGGGATGTTGATCTCGGGGAAGAGATCGACGGGCATGCGGGCGACGGTGGTCACACCGACGACGACGATCATGAGGCAGAACATCAGGATGAAGAACGGGTATTTGATCGCGAAGGAGGACATTATTCGCTCACCTCCTGGGCGGCGGTGGGGATGAAGGCCGGGTGCGGGGTGACGGGGTCGCCGGGCTGGTAGTTGGCCTGGCCGGAGGCGATGACGCGGTCGCCGGGCTGGAGTCCGGTGAGGATCTCGACGCGGTCGGCAGTCTGGATGCCGAGGGTGATGTTTCTTCGCTGGACGTGATTGGTCTGGATCGAGCGCGAGCACGTACACCTGCTGCGCCGTTGTGCACGACGGCCTGTGCGGGCAGGATGAGCGTGTCGTTCTTCTGCTGGAGCTGGATGCTGGTTTCGGCGTACATGCCGGGGCTGAGGGTGAGGTCGCGGTTGGGGACGTCGACTTCGGCGAGCATGGTGCGAGTGGCGGGATCGAGGGCGCGCGAGAAGCGGACGATGCTTGCGGGGAAGCTGCGGCCAGTGGAGTTGACGCGGACCTGGACCTCGCCGCCGGTCTGGATGTAGGGGACGTCGGCTTCGGGGACGGGCATGCGGAGGCGAAGGATGTCGCTTTGGGCGACGCGGACGACGGGCATGGACTGGGTGTTGGAGGAGGTGCCGGACTGGATGAGAGAGCCGGTGTCCGCGTAGCGCATGGTGACGACGCCGGTAAAGGGGCTGATGATCTGGGAGTAGTTGGAAAGGGTTTGGACGCGCTGGCGGTCGGCGTTCGAGACGCCGAGTTGCTGCTGTGTGGCGTCGACTGAAGCTTTGGCTACGGCAACCTGGGCCTGTGCGGTTTGATCCCTGGCGCGGGCGTCGTCGAGCTCCTGCTGGGCGATCAGGCCGGGCTTCTGCGTGGCGGCCTGGGCGAGGCGTGTGTAGGCGGCGTGCAGGGCCTCGTAGTTGGATTGCGCGCTGGCGACTTCGCTTTGGGCGCGGCCGATCTCGGACTGGCTGTGGCGGACCTGCGCCTGCGCGCCCTGGAGCTGATCCTGCAGCTCGGGGACTTCGAGCGTGGCGAGTACCTGGCCCTGGTGGACGCGGTCGCCGATGTCGACGGAGATGTGGCGGATGTAGCCGGAGACTTTGGCGTGGAGATCGACTTCCTGAAAGGGCTGGAACTGGCCGGCGACGGTGAGGGAGCTGGCCAGGGTGCCGCGGGTGACTGCGACGACGGCGGCTGCTCGGGGTTGCGCGGCGGGAGCTTCCCTGGCGGCGGCGTGGTGCAGAGACAGGGTGGCGACGACCGCCAGGATGAGGCAGAGGAACAGGGCGCTCCAAAGGATGCGCTTGCGGGACATGGGACCACCTTTTGCGTTGCGAGCTGGGATTGGGCTCAGCGAGGCGCCAGTTTGAAGAAGGTTCCGCCCCGAGCGGGACGTGTGCCTGACATACGGCTCACTGTGACGCGAGCTGAGGGATCAGAGTGCGCGGCGGCGCGGGGGAGGGGGTCTGGAGAAGCGGTGGGGCGGGAAGGGGTGGTTCTGGAGTCGCGTACGCACTGGGTGCGGGGTAAGCCGCCGCACCTTGAGGGAGGGCAGCAGCAGCAGCGCGGCGACAAAGGACAGCGTGAGCTGCCATACGATCGGCGTCTTCGTGGACGCATTCAGGTCCGGCGCAGCGACGAGGGCGCGGTCTGAGCGCGGGCTGAGGATCAGCTTGGCGACGGTTGCTGAGGACGGAGGGGATTGATGCTGATAGAGCGAGAGTTTGGCGTGGAGTCCCCAGGCGAAGACGGAGAAGGCCAGCAGGAGGAATCCGCAAATGACTGCGGTGCGCAGCGTGGATCGTGGCCGATCAAACATTGCACTCCTGGCTCATTGCACTCCTGGCTAGAACGCCTGCATGTACAGAATAGCAGCAAAGTCAGCTGGGACGTTTCCTTCCCATTTTGGTCCGGAGGGTATGCCCGAGGGGATTTTCGGGTTGTGAAACCTGGTGTTTCCGGGGACTCTGGATGAGTGGCGACGCGGCAGAGTGTAACAGCGGGCGGCACAAGGGGACTTATGAGCTATCCGGGTAGTGGTCGAGACAAGGCTTCAACGGCGATACAGGCCGGGGTGCGTACGGTGGTCGTGGTGAGTGCGGATCGGGAGCTGCGGCAGCGGATATGCGACGAGCTTCGTGCGATGCGGTGGGAGGTGCGAGAGGCTGCGGGCGGTGCGGAGGCGATCGGGTTGCTGGATGCGGAGGCGGCGGAGGCGCTGGTGCTCGACCACTGGCTGCCGGACCTCGAGGTGGAAGAGCTTTCGTCCTTGCTGCGGAGCTTTCATCCGGAGTTGGAGATACTGCGGGCGGACGGCGGGTTTGAGGGCGCGAGCGTGCATAGCCCGCGGCGCGGTGAGTTGCTGATGGCGTTGCGGCAGTCGCAGAGGGAGGAGCGGCATGCGGCGCTGGATGTGGCTCCGAATGTCTTGCGTGGGTTGCGGGCGGCTGTAGACGAGGCTGGGCGGAGTGCTGTTGGGGTGCGGACGGCTGATTTAGTTGCGGGGCCGGTGGGGCACGATGGCGCGCGGAGGAGCCTGGTCGCGGTGGCGGCGGATGGTACGGGGCACTCGGTGGGGGGGCACGTGCCGACGCGGGCGAAGGTGCGCGCGGGTGTCCCTGCGCTGCCGGAGATGGTGGGGGACAGCGCCGAGATGCGGGAGCTGGCGTGGATGATTCGGCTGGTGGCGCCGCGGAAGACGCCGGTGCTGATCGAAGGGGCGACTGGGACCGGCAAGGAGCTGGTGGCGCAGGCGGTGCATCGGCTGAGTCCGCGTGCGGGGAAGCCGTTTGTTGTGCTGAATTGCGCGGCGATTCCGGAGTCGCTGCTGGAGGCGGAGCTGTTTGGACATACGCGCGGGGCGTTCACGGGTGCGGTGCAATCGCGCATGGGCCGGGTAGAGGCGGCGAGCGGGGGGACGCTGTTTCTGGATGAGATCGGCGAGATGCCGCTGGCACTGCAGGCGAAGATGCTGCGCTTCCTGGAGTGCGGCGAGATCCAGCGGGTGGGCGGCAACGAGACGATGCGAGTGGACGTGCGGATCGTGGCAGCGACACATCAGCCGTTGAAGCAGCGTGCAGGTGAGAATGCGTTTCGGTTGGATCTGTATCACCGGCTGGCGGTATTTCCGGTGCGGGTGCCGTCGCTGGCGGAGCGGATGGGCGATGTTCCGGCGCTGGCGCGGTTTTTTCTGGAGCGACTGGGCGAGGAGATGCCGGTGAAACGGCTTTCGGCGGCGGCTGAGCAATGCCTGATGAGATACGACTGGCCCGGCAATGTGCGGGAGCTGGCGCATGTGATGGAGCGGGCTACGATTCTGGCGGAGGATCGATTGGAGATCACGGAGGAGGAGATTCGGTTTTAGGTGGTGCCTTGTATTGCGCGGGGATGAGGTGGTTCGTGGCGCTGATGTAGCGGACGGGGTGAGCGTCGGGGTTGTGTCGTGGGGTTGAGGCGGGTGGCCGCAGGTGCCTGTGTGTACGAGGCTGGGACGCGGTGCTAGAGTTCAGGGCGTGGTTCCAGGTCTGTCGGGATGTTTGGGTCTGGTGTGTGGCTTGTGCGCCCTCGGGCTTGTTTGCGAGGCCCCGCGCTGAGACAAGTGTCGAGGCGCTGGATGACCCGGGTGGAGTATCGAAGTGGTTTGGATGAGGAAGGCGGGATCGATGTGCGGACGCGGGCTGAAGGCTTTGGGTGATTGTGTAGGGATGGATGGGTTGCCGAAACCGGGGCGACAGCCAGGGCGACTGGGAGTGTGGGGTGGGTTGGCGGTTGGTGTGGTGCTGTGCGCGGTTGCGGCGGGGGCTCAGACGGTCGGCCATACGGCTTCTGCCGTGCGGCGGAGTGCCGCTGGCGGTGGACCCGCGGTGACCGTGGAGGCGGAGGCTTTGCGGGCGGATGTTGTGCGGGTGCGGATGTGGCGCGGTGATGCGCCGCCGGAGGACTCGTCCTGGGCGGTGCTACCGGAGGCGCGGATTGCGCGGGTTCCGGTAGCGGCGGATGCGGATGGGTTCCACACGGCGGTGTTGCGGGTGCAGATCGGCGAAGATCTGCGGGTCACTGTGACTGATCGGGAAGGGACGGTGTTGGAGCAGGACGCTCTGCCGGTGAGCTGGAGTGAAGGTGGATTTCGACTCACCAAGGTTAAGGCGGCGGAGGAACACTTCTTCGGGCTGGGGGATAAACCGGGGCCGCTCGATCGGGTGGGCGAGACCTTTACGATGTGGAACACGGACAACTTTGGATGGCAGGAGTCCACCGATCCGATCTATAAGTCGATCCCGTTCTTTATTGACTATCGTGCGGGAAAGGCGCTGGGCGTTCTGCTGGACAACACCTGGCGGACTACGTTTGATTTTGGGCGAGAGCGGACGGATCGCATGACGATGTCTGCTCCGGGTGGGCCGCTGACGTACTACGTGATGTATGGGCCCGAGCCGAAGGCAGTGTTGAGCGCGTATGCGTGGCTTACCGGACCTACGCCGCTGCCTCCGCTGTGGGCGCTTGGCTTTCAGCAGTCTCGGTATAGCTACTATCCGCAGAGCAAGGTTGAGGAGATTGCGGCGCGGCTGCGGGCGGACAAGATTCCGACCGATGTGATCTGGCTGGACATTGATTATCAGGATCGCAACCGGCCGTTCACGGTGGACGCGGAGCGCTTTCCGGACTTCAAGGGGATGATCGGAAGGCTGGCCGCGCAGGAGTTCCGGACGATTGTGATCACCGACCTGCACATTGCGGATGTGACGCAGGGATATGCGCCGTATGAGTCCGGCAAGGCGGGCGACCACTTTGTGAAGCTGCCTTCCGGCGAGGACTATGTGGGGCCGGTGTGGCCGGGGCCGAGTGTCTTTCCGGAGTTTACGCGGACGGTGACGCGGGCGTGGTGGGGCGGGCTGTATCGCGAGTTTATGGGCGACGGCGTTGCGGGCTTCTGGAACGACATGAATGAGCCGGCGGTGTTCCGGTATCCGACGAAGACGTTTCCGGATGAGGTGCAGCACCGGATTGATGAGCCGGCGGGGGAGGGCTTTGCGAAACGCACTGCGGCGCATCCGGAGATTCACAATGTCTACGGGATGGAGAACTCGCGTGGGACGTTTGAGGGAATGCTGGCGTTGAAGCCGAATGCGCGGCCGTTTGTGATGACGCGGGCGAGCTATGCGGGCGGGCAGCGTTATGCGGTGACGTGGACGGGGGATAATTCGTCGACGTGGAATCATCTGCGGATGACGACCCCGCAGCTTGAGAATCTGGGGCTGAGTGGCTTTTCGATGGCGGGTGCGGATGTCGGCGGGTTTGCGGGTTCGCCGTCCCCTGACCTGCTGACGAAGTGGCTGATGCTGGCCGCGTTTCAGCCGATCGACCGCGATCATGCGGCGAAGGGCACGCGGGACCATGAGCCGTGGGTGGACGGGCCGGAGCACGAGGCGATACGGCGTCGGTACATCGAGGAGCGCTACCGGCTGATGCCGTACCTGTACACGACCGCAGAGGAGACTTCGCGGGATGGGGTTCCGATGATGCGGCCGTTGTTTGTGGAGTATCCGGGGGCCGCGGCGGATGGGCATCCGCTGGACCTGGACGCTACGGGTGAGTTCTTCTTCGGGCCGGACCTGCTGGTGGCGGCATCTCCTTCGCCGGAGGAGGTGGCTCCGTACGAGGTGCGGCTGCCGCCGGGTGTTTGGTTCGACTACTGGACGGGGGCACGGCTGGAGCGGCACCAGCAGTACGGCGTTCGAGACGCGGAGATACGTGATGCTGCGTTGGTTGACAAGCCAATCCTGGTGACGCCGAAGCTGGATGAGTTGCCGGTTTATGTCCGTGGAGGCGCGATTGTGCCGATGGCGCCGCTGGTGCAATCGACTGCGGAGAGGCCGCAGGGGCCGCTGACGTTGCGGGTGTTTCCGCCGGCGGCAGGGCAGGCGTGCGCGGGTGAGGTGTATGCGGACGATGGGGTGTCGTTTGATTTTCGCCGGGGCGCTTCGGTGCGGGTGCGGGCTACGTGTTCTGTAGGTGCGGATGGCGCGACGACGGTGAACGTGGCCGCGCGGGAGGGACGATTTGTGCCGTGGTGGACTGAACTTCGCGTGGAGGTAGTTGGGATGACGGCAGGCTCGGCCGTGGTGAATGGGTCGGCGGCGAAGGTGGACAAGACGGCGCTTGGGTCTGCTGTGGTGGTGAGGGATACGGGGAGAGCGGCGAGGTTTGTTCTCCGTTGAGGGCGTGGGGTGAGGCACAGGTGTGGAGTACGCGGTCTGCCTTCCACGTTGAGCACCGGCGTGGCCGTGCGACGGGAGGGGCGATATGCTCGTTATCATGGGTCCCGTTCTGCGACACGTTGCGAATCTTTGGACTTTGCTCGAACACCCCAGCGCGGCGCGTGAGTGGTCCTTGCGGGATAAGGTGCAGGCGATTGCGGATGCCGGGTTTGACGGTGTGTGCTGGGCGGGGAGTGCGGAGCTTGCGGCGGAGTTGGAGCGGCACAAACTCTTGTTCGTCGGGGGTATGGCGACGGCAGACGAATCGGCGCTGGGGCCGCTGCTTGAGAACGAGGCGAAGTTCGGCTCGACCCATGTGAACGTGCAACTGGGCACGGATGAGACGCTGCTGCCCGAAGCATTGCGTCTTACGTTGCGGCTGATGGAGCACGGGAGGCGGCTGGGTCTGATGCCTGCGGTGGAGACTCACCGGGGCACGTGCACGGAGACGCCGGAGAAGACGTATGCGCTGGCGGATGCGTATTTTGAGGCGACGGGTGAACGGCTGAGGCTTTCCTGCGACTTCTCTCATTTTGCCGTGGTGAAGCACCTGTTGCCGGAGAACTTCAGCCGGCGGCTCCTGGTGCGCCCGGAGCTTATCCAGAAAGCGCAGCAGTTCCATCTGCGGCCTTTCAACGGGCATCATGCGCAGCTTCCAATTACTGATGGTGCGGGCAATCTGACGCGGCGAGGTGGAAGAGTGGCTGCCGTTTGCGGAAGACCTGCTGCGCTGCTGGCTGCAAGGGAATGGTGAGACGGAGCGCGAGATCTTTGTGTGTCCGGAGTTGGGGCCGCTGGTGGGTGGCTATGGGCTTTCGACGTTTCCGAACTCCTGGGAGGATGCGAAGCGGCTGCGCGTGGAGATCGACAGACTTTGGAAGCGGCTAAGCGTCTGAGATGCCGCGGCGGTACGCTCCGGGCGAGCATCCGAGCACGCTGCGGAAGACACGGTGGAACTGGGCATAGCTGCCGAAACCTGCGTCCAACGCGGCGTCGAGCATGGTGTGGCGGGCCCCTGTCCCGTAGAGATCGAGAAAGCGGGAGATGCGGTGGCGATTGCGGAAGGCGACGACGGTCATGCCGGTCTGCTGATGAAAGAGGCGGCTGAGCCTGGCTGGGCTGAGGCCCGCGCCGGCTGCGATGCGCACGAGGGATAGACCGGTGGCGTTGGCGGAGATGAGGCGGGCGGCGCGCTCGACTGCGGGATGTACGTCGCGGACGGGGACCTCGGTCGCGCCTTCAAAGCACTGCCAGGCCTGGAGGAGCAGATAGGTGAGCCCGGCGTTGAAGAGGGCGGGACGGGACTGGTGGTGTGCGAGTTCCGTGAGCGCGGCGTCGAGTCGGCGGTGCTCGACCATGGGCAGGCGGCGGACTGTTGCCTTGTCGGAGTCTTTGCCGAGCAAGAGCTTTGCGGCCGGATCGTCTGCGACGCGGCGAATGGCTTTGCGGCGGAAGACGGCGACCCACATTTCGAAGTCGGCAGTGAGCTCGAGCAGGACATGCTCCTGAGCGGGGAAGAGCCAGAGCAGGTCCCCGCGGCGGATCTGGTAGCGGCGGTTGGCGAGGAGGTAGGTTCCGGTGCCGCGGAGTGACGAGGTTGAGCTCGAGTTCGGCGTGGTGATGCTGCTTGTTGCTGTAGCCGGGGTTGCGGTATCGCCAGACGAAGCCGTTGAGGGCATTCGGGATGGAAAGGTGCTCGCGCATGGACGACAAAAAACGATAACAAGTCAGCCGGGAAATGAGAAGCCAAGCGTAGGCTCGCGCTCCTAGTATGCCGGTCATGAGCTTTGCTATCACCGAAGAGCAGCGTGAACTCTACCGGACAGAGGGATACCTGATCCTGCCCGCCGTGATCCCCCCAGCGATGTTGACGATGCTGCGCGAGGATTGCTCGTACTACCTGGGCTACTACGACTCGCTCATGGATGCGAAGGGGACACAGACGGAGAACCTGAGCCATCAGGGGCAAGCGGTACTTCATCAACAACCGGTACCGGCTGAGCAACCGGCTGTGGCAAGTTCATCTTTTCGGACCTGATGGCGGAGGTGGCGCGCGCGACTGTGGGGGATGAGGCGTACCTGTTCCACGAGCAGTGGGTGGTGAAGGGAGCGGAACAGGGGATGAAGTTTGCGTGGCACCAGGACAGCGGCTACGTGAAGTGGTACGACCCGAAGACGAACCACAAGCCCTACGTGACCTGCTGGTGCACGCTGGACGATGTGAGCGAAGAGAACGGCACGGTTTACCTGCTGCCCCACTCGCGCGGTGGGACGCGGGGTACGATCATCGATCATTTTAAGGAAGAGGGAACGAACGATCTGATCGGGTATACGGGCTCGGATCCCGGCGATGCGATCATTGTTCCGGCGGGAAGTATCGTGGCGTTCGACAGCATGGTGTTCCATCGCTGCGGGCCCAACAAGACCGAGAACATGCGGCGGATTTATTTGCCCCAGTACAGCGCGGCGCCGATTCTGCGGCCGGATGGCACAGCCATGGGCCATCGCGACGCCATTTCTGAAGGACGGCAAGAATATCTACAACCACGCGGAGGATACGAAGGAGAACTATGGGCCGTTTCCCGAGGTGAAGAAGGACGCTGCGGCCTGACGAGGGAGATGGAAGGGCTACTGCGAAGCGTAGGCTTCTCCGTGGCTCGCGTTGCGCTGGAGGATCAATTTTGAGCACAGAAGGTTTTGTGGTGGAAGCCGCACGGCACAACGTTCGGCCTCCGGCGCGCGTCCCTTCTCGACTTGCCGGGCGGCTCAGTTATGCGTCGAGCGAGGTGGGCGGGCAGCTCATCTTCTGTGTGATCTCGTTTTACCTGCTGAAGTTTTATACGGATGTGTATGGGATCTCGGCTGCGGCTGCCGGCTCGATCCTGCTGATCGCTCGGTTGACGGATGCGGTGGACGCGCCTGTGTGGGGGATCATCTTCGACAAGACGCACAGCCGATGGGGCAAGAGCCGGCCGTGGTTCCTTTGGCTGTGTGTTCCGTTTGCGCTGTTTG
Organism: uncultured Acidobacteriaceae bacterium; assembly: GCA_963791875.1. Lineage (GTDB taxonomy): Bacteria > Acidobacteriota > Terriglobia > Terriglobales > Acidobacteriaceae > Edaphobacter. The sequence continues at coordinate 78,045 of CAWBUI010000006.1, read as the reverse complement.
GCACGCTGACGTTTCTGACGCCGGACGTGGGGAACACCGCAAAGATTGTTTATGCGGGAGCGACGTACGTTCTGTGCAGCGTGCTGTATACCGGCATCAACACGCCCGTGACGTCGATCCTTTCGGCGCTTTCACCCGACTCGCAGGAGCGGCTGACGCTGACCAGCTTTCGCATGTTCGGCTCGAAGCTGGGGGTGCTGATCGTCAACCTTTCGGTGCTGAAGTTTGTTGAGGTGTTTGGACATGGGAACGAGCGGCTGGGCTTTATGCGGGTGATGCCGTTCTATGCGGCGGCCAGCGTGTTGCTTTACCTCCTTGCGTTCCGGAATCTGCGGGAGGTGGTGCCGGAAGAGCGGAAGCACGTCGCGATCCGGGACAGCATGCGGGCGCTGAGCGGAAACGGTCCATGGTGGATCATCTTTCTGAGCAGCCTCTGTTTCTGGGTTGCGTTTATTGCGCGCATCTCCACTGCGCCGTACTTTTTTGAGTACCTGCTGCACCGTCCGGACCTTACCCCGATTGCGAACAGCCTGGACTTTGTCTCGCTGGGAACAATCCTGTTTATCCCTTACTTTTGCCGGCGCGCTTCGAAGCGGACTGTGTGGGCGCTGGCGCTGGCGGCTTCATCGTTTGCGCAGATTCTTCTGTTTACGGGCTTGCAGAGGATGTCGGTTGTGTTCGTGATGGCCGCGTGGATTGTGGGCATTCTGGCGAGCGGCGTCGCGATGGCGATGCCGTTCACGCTGCTGTCTGACGCGGTGGACTTTGGCGAGTGGAAGAGTGGGATCCGCGCGGCGGGTCTACTTACGGCGATCGGCGCAGCATTCTGCCTGAAGGCAGGCAGCGGACTGGGCGGCGCGATTCCGGCGATGATTCTTGATCACTTCCAGTACGTCCCTAACACGCAGCAGACGCCGCATGCGAAGCTTGGGATCGCGCTGGCGTTTGTGTGGCTGCCTGCGCTGGGATACGCGCTCGCCATCGTGCCGGTGCTCTTCTACCATCGCTTCGAACGCAGCGAGCAGACGGTGCGGGATGAGCTGGCGCAGCGGCGTGCGTTGGCCGCGACGCTCAGCACCAGCACCTAGGGGATCATGTTTACTCTGGCATCAAACGACGGGGAAGTGACGCTGGTGGAGGGCTGCCGCAGGGTGCGGATCGCTTTTCCTACCGAGGCGATTGCGCGGGTCACTTGTACGGATTCGCCGTCGTTTCGGGCGGACGCAAGTCTTATCGTAACGGCCACCTCGCGCTTTACTGACTACAGCTTTGAAGAGACAACCAAGTCCTACGTCATCGGCACTTCGGTGCTGCAACTTGTGGTGGACAAGGCCTCGGCTGCGATTCAGTACTTTGATTCCCGAGGCAAGCTGTTGGTGCGCGAGCCGGAGCGCGGAGGGAAGTGGCTCACGCCCAGGGCTGTTACCCGGAACGTGTTTGCGCGGAATACTGCAGTGGCGTTTGAGGAGAATGCTGGAGACTCAGTGGACGGAGCCCGCGCGGATGCTGCAAGTTGCGAGACGGTGTTCGATCGGATGGCGTACGAAGCCCGGCTGGACCTGGTCTTCTCGGACGATGAAGCACTCTTTGGGCTGGGCTCGCATGAGGAGGGCTATGGGAATCTGCGGGGGCGTTCGCGTGAACTTTACCAGCAGAATATGAAGGCTGTGGTGCCGGTGCTGGTTTCAACGCGCGGTTACGCGCTGCTGCTGGATTGCGGCTCGCTGATGACGTTTCACGATGACGCGCTGGGCTCGTACCTTTGGGCAGACTGCGTCGACGAGTTGGACTATTACTTTCTGCAGGGAGAGGACCTCGAGGGGATTCACCAGGCGTACTACAGCCTGACGGGCGGGGTGCCACTTCCGCCGAGATGGGTGTTTGGGTATGTCCAATCCAAGGAGCGTTACGTTACGGGCGAGGAGTTGCTGGAGGTGGTGCGCGAGTATCGGCGGCGGGAGATTCCGCTGGATGGGATTGTTGTGGATTGGAAGTCATGGCCGGACGGCGCGGGCTGGGGTCAGAAGACGCTAGACCCGGTTCGCTTTCCGGCCCCGAAGGCGTTGACGGCAGCGCTGCATGCGGAGGGCGTTCACCTGATGGTTTCGATCTGGCCGATCATGACTGGGGGCTGCGCGGACCAGCGCGAGCTGCTGGCAAGAGACCATATGCTGGGCAACCAGAGCACGTATGACGCCTTCTCGCCTGAGGCGCGGGCTGTGTATTGGGAGCAGGCGAGACGTGGGCTGTTGGCCCAGGGGGTAGATGCCTGGTGGTGCGACTGCACGGAGCCGTTTGAAGCCGACTGGAGCGGCGCGGTGAAACCTGAGCCGCACGCGCGCCTGGCGCTGAACGCAGGGCAGTCGAAGCGGTTTCTGGATGCAGGGCAGATCAACACGTACTCGCTGGTTCACTCGCAGGGCATCTACGAGGGGCAGCGCGGCGCGACAGCGGAGAAGCGTGTGGTGAACCTGACGCGCTCGTCGTACGCGGGCCAGCACCGCTACGGGACGATCACGTGGAACGGGGACGTCTCGGCGACGTGGGAGACGCTGCGGCGGTCGATTGCGGAGGGTGTGAACTTTTGCGCGACGGGCGAGCCATGGTGGACAGTGGACGTTGGCGGGTTCTTTGTCGCGCATAATGCGAAGCTGTGGTTCTGGCGCGGAGACTACAACGCCAACACACGCGGACTGACTCCGGCGCATGCCGCGGGGCCGGACCCGGCGGATACGGGCTGCACGGATCTGGGATTCCACGAGCTTTATGTGCGGTGGCTGCAGTATGCGGCGTTTCTGCCGATGTTTCGTTCGCACGGCACAGACGCGGCGCGTGAGATCTGGCGGTTCGGCGAGCCGGGGAATCGTTTCTACGACACGATTGCGGCGTACATTCGTCTGCGCATGCGGCTGATTCCGTTCCTCTACTCGCTTGCGGCGCAGGTGACGTTTCATGGGCGGCCGATGATACGCGCGGTGGCCCTGCAGTTTCCCGAAGACGCGGGTACGCACGACCTGCTGGACCAGTTTCTTCTTGGGCCTGCGCTGCTGGTGTGCCCGGTTACGCAGGCGATGTACTACGGCCGTGAGTCGTGCCCTCTTGAAGGAATCGCGGAGACGCGGGCGGTCTACCTGCCGGCAGGGCATGCGTGGTTCGACTTCTGGACGAACGAAGTTCATGCGGGCGGCGGGACGATCACGGCGGAGGCACCCCTGGAGCGGATCCCGTTGTACGCGCGGTCCGGGTCTATCCTTCCGCTGGGAGAGGTGACTCAGTTCGCCGGTGAGCTGCCTAGAGCCTGCTACACGCTGAATGTGTACATGGGCGCGGACGCCACTTTCACCTTGTACGAGGACGCGGGGGACGGCTATGCGTACGAGGGGGGAGCCTACGCGGAGATCCACCTGCGGTGGACGGAGTCGGATGGAACGCTGACCTTCGCGGCGCGGGAGGGGGCATTCCCGGAACTTGTCGGCGAGCGTATGTTTCATGTTCGGTTTCTCTCGCGTGAGGGGGAGACCAACACCTCTGTTCTGTATGACGGAAGCGCACTCAGCATTACCGGGAGACCATGAGCCTCAAACTATTTTCGAACGCCTTGATCCTCGTCCTTACTGTGTCGGCTTACGCGGCCAAGCAGCCGGCAGATGCCTTTGTGATCGCGGTATCGCCGGGGGGGAGCGACGCGGCGGATGGCTCAGCGGCGCACCCGTTCCAGACGGTGGAGCGGGCTCAACGTGCGGTGCGTGAGCACAACGGGGCTCAGAACGTGACGGTGCAGCTTGCAGACGGCACGTATCGTCTGGGGAAGCCACTCCGCTTTGCGGCGTTGGATGGCGGGCAGGGCGGCCACGTGGTGACGTGGGAGGCGGCTCCTGGGGCTCATCCCGTACTGTCGGGGGCTATCCCGGTCACCGGGTGGCGGCTTTCCGACGCGAGGCTGCACATCTGGGTGGCGGACACGCCGCGTGGCCTGGACGCGCGCCAGTTGTGGGTGGCCGGGCATCTTGCGCCGATGGCGGAGGTGGAGCTGAGCCGCAAGGATTACACGTTTACCCGCGAGGGTCTTACGGCCAAGGCTACTGCGCCGAGCTTCCCGGAGTTGCAGAGGGATACGCGGCTCGAACTGCGGGCGACGGGCTTTTTTACGGAGCGGATCTCACCGATCGACCACGTTGGAGCGCAGGGGATGGTGATGCGCCAGCCAGCATGGGACAACAATCTTTGGGGGTACGACACGATGGAGAAGCCGTACCACCCGGAGTCCTCGCACCTGTTCCTGGCCAACTCCCCGCGGCTGATACGCGAGCCGGGTCAGTGGGCGATCGATCCGGGGGCGGGGAAGCTGTACCTACGTCCGGTGGGCGATGCCGATCCTAACCAGCTCGCGGTTGAACTGCCTACTCTGGAGGTACTGCTCTCGATTGCGGGCACCCTGGATGCGCCGGTTCATGATCTGCGGTTTGCCGGGCTGCGCTTCTCGCACACGACGTGGCTTGGGCCTTCCGGGCCGGAGGGTTACGCGAGCCAGCAGAGTGGGTCGTACCTCACGGGGCGGGCATCCGCGTATCCGGCGGACCCTATTGCTACGTGCGCTGAAGGGTGTGCAGCGTTCGAGACAGTGCGAAATGAGTGGTCCCAGGTTCCAGCTTCGGTCCAGGTGTCGGCTGCGAACCTGATCTCGTTCGACGGATGCGTGTTCGCGCACCTTGGACAATATGCCCTCGGGATCGGGAACGACCCTGGCAACCTGCTGGCGAAGATCGGACTGGCTACTTCGGATATTTCGGTGACGCGCAGCGTGTTTACAGACGATGCGGGCGGAGCCATTCTGGCGGGAGGTGTGCGTCGAGACGCGCACCATCCGGAGGATCCGCGGCAGATCAACCGGCAGCTTGCGGTTACGGATAACCGCATCCAGGCTGTCTCGAGGGATTTCCGGGATCACTCCGCGATCTTGAGCACCTATGTGGAGGGCGCCATCATCCTGCACAACGACATCTCTGACGTGCCATATGACGCCATCGACGTTGGGTATGGCTGGGGCATGCACGATGCGGGTGGGAACCCGAACTACCGCGTGCGGATGCATGGCTACGACGATCCCCGGAACCTGATCTACCGCACACCGACGACACATCACGATGTGGTGGTTGCGTCGAATCGTATTCACGGAGCCAAACGTTTCTTCCACGATGGCGGAGCCATTTATAACCTGTCGGCGAGCGCGAACACGCTGATCACGGAGAACTATATCTTCGATAATTCTGCGCAGATCGGACTGTATCTCGACGAAGGGTCGCGGTTTATCACGGTGCGGCGCAACGTTGTTCAGGATTTTGGCGGAGAGTGGCTCAACGTAAACACGGTCCATAGTGCGCTTCCGCTGCGGATCTCGACTGACAACACGGCGACGGGCAACTGGCATGACGGCACCAGGATAGGCGGATTGTGGACGAACTATGAGAACAACCTGATCCTGGAGGATCACCTCGTCGTGGATGAGCAATGGCCACCGGAGGCGAGGTCCGTTATGCGGAACGCCGGCATTGAACCGGCCGCTGGTGCTGTTGCGTATGGAGACGCGCAGCCGGATACAACCTCCGCGGATAGCCCGGCGGCCACGTCCGCTTCTCCGCGATAACACACGACATCCGCGTTCTTAGAGGGCCGGCCGCACTGGGTTGAGCGGACGCCCGCATGCGCTTTTTCCGGAACGCGGAACCGGGTGGGCGCCGTGCGTTGGGATCGTCATGATCGACAAGTTCGATGTTGACACCCGTTTCACCACGTTCGTAGGTTGGGCCAAATCCCAAACCCGTAGACAGACATTGCAACAGCAACTCGGAGGCACTTCGCCATGACTGGCAACGAGACACACATACTTCGTCGCATTCACATTCTCCCGCTCCTGGTATTTCTTCTTCTGTTGATGCCGGCGGGTCTGCTGCGCGGGCAGAACACCACCGCGGGCGCGCTTACGGGAACAGTGTCGGACCCGACGGGAGCCGTGATCCCGGGCGCGAAGATCACCGTGACGAACCAGGGCACGCACCAGGTTTCGACTGCGACCTCCACCGATAAGGGCTCGTTCGACGTAGAGAACCTGCCGGACGGCGACTATACGATCTCTGCGTCGTTGGCCGGGTTTCAGCAGGCGTCGGTCTCAAGCATTCACCTTGATCCGGGGCAGCGCAGGGGCCAGAACGTGAAGATGACTGTGGGCAACGTGGACACCAAGGTGGACGTCCAGGCGGATACGGTTGCAGTGCAGACGGAGTCGTCGGAGTCAGGCGGCACCATCTCGGCGAAGGAGGTTTCGAACCTGATGATCAACGGGCGGAACTTCCAGCAGCTCGCTACGTTGGTACCGGGTGTTTCCAGCGTGAACGGTACCAATCAGCAGGTGAACGCCGGATACCTTGGGCAGACGGACCTGATTATCGGCGGGGCATCTTCGGAAGAGACGACCTATACGATTGACGGCGTTTACAACATGACACCTACGTCGCTGATCAATATCAACATCACGCCTTCGATCGACGCGATTAACGAGCTGCGTATTTTGAAGAACTCGTACTCGGCCAAGTATGGCTTCGCGGGCTCCGGCCAGGTTCTGATCGAGACGAAGCAGGGAACCCGAGACTTCCATGGCTCGGCTTATGAGTTCGTTCGGAACAACGGTTTCGCGGTGGCGCGGCCGTATTCGATCAGCGGCATCCCGGCTACTAACTCCAGCCTTCACCTGAATATCTTCGGCTTCTCGTTCGGTGGTCCTGTGTTCATCCCGAAGCTCTACAACACGGCCAAGGACAAGACTTTCTTCTTTGCAGGGGCGGAGTTCAAGACGAACCACTATGCGTCGGTACTGAACAGCCGGTCGGAGTTCACGCCTGCCATCCGCTCGGGTGACCTGAGCCTGAGCCATGACGCACCGACCTGCAGCCTGAGTAGTGCAAGCGCTCTGGCTGCGGGATGCACGGGTGCGGCGGTGGCCGCGGGCACAAAGTACCTCAACTGCGATACCTTCTGCCAGAACCTGCTGACCGCACGCGGTCTAAGTGCGGCCACCTGCTTCTCGAAGAATTCCCTGGGGGTCACGAACCAGGTGAACCCGGCGTGCTTTGACAAGGCCTCGGCGTATTTCATCAACCCGGCAAATAACTTCCTTCCGCTGCCGAATCTGCCGCAGAACAACAACACAAGCTTTGCAAACTACATCAACACGAATCCGGAGTTGGATAGCCAGAACGACACGATTTACCGAATTGATCACAATATTGGTAACAAGCACCTCATCACCCTCCGTTATATGCATGAGGAGGTCAACGACATCCGGCCCGCGCGTAATTACAACGATCCTTCGCCGAATCCGGGCGCGACTGTCTACACACCGGCGCTGAATATGCTTGCCCGGTGGAACTACGGCATCTCGTCGAGCGTGATCAATACTGCGGGGCTTGCGTACACGGATCAGAAGGTAAACCTGGTGCCCACGGGGCAATACAACGTTCCGGCAGGCCTGTTCACGCAGGCCTTCAACAATGGGGATAACCGCCTTCCCGGCTGTCACGATCGGCTCGTTCTGGTCGTGGCTGGGTGTCGGCATTCAGCCAAACTACTCGCGCTCCGGGGACGGAATCTTCTCGGATGACGTTACCGATCTCCAAGGGCCGACACACGATCCAGACTGGCGGACTTTATCATCTGGAATATTCTGCGTGCAAACGCTTCGGCGTTCTCGCAGGGTAACTTCTCGTTCGGCAGCGGCGTTCACACGGGGGATACCGCAGGTGATTTCCTGCTGGGTTTCCTGAGCTCCTACTCGCAATCGAACCTGCAGCGCGCCGGAGTCTTTCATAACCACTTCTTTGAGCTATACGGGCAGGATGACTGGAAGGCGACGTCACGGCTGACACTGAGCTACGGTGTTCGCTACACCTACTACGCGCCCACCTCGAAGGAGGGCAACGACATCACAAACTTCAGGGCGTCGAGCTTCAACCCTGCGGTTGCACCTGCCGTGACGACGGGCGGCGGATTTGTACTGAACTCTTCCAACCAGCCGCTTACTTCGTCGGGTGCGGTCGCGAACTACCTCACCAATGGGCTTGTGGTCGCCTGCACGAATGGGACTACGTGCGGCTTCAGCACTCCGAAGAAGGGGCTGCTTGGCCCGCGCATCGGCTTTGCATATCGCGCGAACGACAAGGGCACGATGTCGATCCATGGCGGCTATGGAATGGGGTATACGCAGGTGGGTCTGTTCCAGACGTCCAGCCTGCTCTCGAATCAGCCATACGTTTCTACCCCGACGTTCAGCAACACGCAGTTCTCGAATCCGGCGGGCGGCGCGGCGGGACCTCCGGGACTGCAGTCGGTAACAGATATCGATCCCAGCTACCGTCCGGCGACGCTGCAGAACTGGTCTCTGTCGATTGAAGACGAGATTGTTCCACACGGGATACTGAACATCACGTATGCAGGGGATAAGGCGGACCATATTTTTTCGAATGGTGTGGACGCGAACTTTGCACAGAACAGCACGACTCTGGGTACGCCTACGTGCGCTGCTTCGAGCAACAACATCAACCCCGCGCCGCCGAGCGCGTACCAGTTCGACCCGTGCATCAATACGGCGACGACCAACGCCAACTACTACCGGCCGTACCAGGGGTATAGCTCGATCACTTCGGGCGTCTCCATCGGGCAGTCGAACTATAACGGTCTGCAGACGGGCTTCGTCTACCGCATTGCGGATCTGCAGTTGAACTCCGCGTATACGTTCTCGAAGGCACTTGGAAATCAGAACCAGTCAGCGCAGGGCAACCTGGCGTACGGGTTCGACTCGAACATTGGATTTCAGAATCCGCGCAATCCGGCAGGGGATTACGGCCGCCCTAGCTACGACAGGACGCACGTGTTCACCACCGCCTATGTTTACGAGATACCCGGCTTCCGGCACTCCAGCTTCATCACCCGGGAACTGCTCTCGCACTGGGGAACCTCGGGGCTGATCACGGCTCAGAGCGGCTTTGCGACGCCGGTGGGTTTGAGCTCCTCGTACGCCGGACTCGCGAATCGGCCGAACCAGATCGCACCGCTGATCCGGAACTCGGGGAGCGGCAAGAAGGCACTGGGACAGGGTCCGCTCTACAGCTACAGCTCCTTTGCGGTTCCGGGCTTCGGGACGTTTGGGAATTCGCAACCTGGAGTTCTGCGTGGACCCAAGGAGGTCAGCTTCGCGACGGCTGTGAACAAGACCTTTCCGATCACGGAGCGCGTGGGAGCGCAGTTGCGAGCGGAGGCGTTCAACGTGTTCAACCACCCCAACATCAACTCCATCAATTCGACCTACTCGTTCAACCAGGCGACTAACCAATCGAACTTTGGGTATGCCACCTCGGCGGGTGACATGCGCCAGATGGAGTTCTCGGCGAGAATTACGTTCTAAGGCAACGGGCCGTTCCACTCTCCTTTCCTTTGGTCGGAGAGTGGAACGGCAGGCTTGCTGATGGAGACGGAACGCGCATGGTTGATGCAGAGCTCCTTTGCCGCGCGGTGGAAGGCGCCGCGCCACCGCTTCCCCGAGCGGCGCGTCCAATCGTCATCCTTGGCGCTGGTGGCATTGTGGAACATGCGCATCTTCCGGCGTATGGGAAAGCGGGGTTTCCGGTTGCTGCTTTGGCCGACCGCACTACTGGCCGGGCTGCGGCACTTGCCGCGCGCTTCCAAATCCCGCAGGCCTATGAGTCGGTTCGGGATGCGATTCACGCGGCACCTGCGGATGCGATCTTTGACGTCGCGGTTCCAGCGTCGCAGCTGCTGTCTGTGCTTCCGCTAATTCCTGCGGGCAGAGCGGTGCTGATTCAGAAGCCGTTTGGCGAGACGCTGGATGAGGCGCGCGAACTGCGCGATCTGTGCCGCAATCGGGGACTGGTCGCCGCGGTGAACTTCCAGCTTCGCTATTCGCCGAACCACCTGGGAGCCGTGGCTCTTGCGAAGGCCGGGCTGCTGGGGGAGCTTCACGATATCGAGGTTCAGGTACGCACGTACACGCCCTGGCAGCTTTGGACGTTTCTGTCCTCTGCGCCGCGGCTGGAGGTCCTTTACCACTCGATTCATTACCTCGATTTGGTTCGGTCGTGGCTCGGGAACCCCCTAGGGGTGTATGCGAAGACGGTGCGGAACCCGCAGACGCCAGCGCTGGCCGCCACGAAGACGAGCATTGTGCTGGACTACGGAGACGACAAACGCGTGTTCGTAGTGACCAATCACGGCCATGACTTCGCGGACGAAACGCAGTGCTCGTTTGTGCTGTGGGAGGGTACCTGCGGCGCCATTCGCATGGACATGGGCGTGAACCTCGACTACCCCAATGGCCGCCCCGACACGCTCTCGTACGTGCAGCGCAACCACGCGGCGCGGCAGTGGACAAGCCTGCCCGTATCCGGCAACTGGTTTCCCGATGCGTTTATCGGCAGCATGGGCGCCCTCCAGGCTTTCGTTGAGGGAACAGCGGCGACGCTGCCGACCGGCTTTGAAGACGCATTTCAGACGATGGCGCTCGTGGAGGCTGTGTACCGCTCGAGTGCGAAGCCGGGCGAGCCTCTGCCGCTCTAAGCTACGGGTACGCGGCGCTCCACGAGAAGCAGATGGTCGGCGACGAGCACTGTCTCGCCACGCTGATTGCGCACCTCGAGCGCCTCCACCACTACACCATGGGTCTTGCGCTTCGGGTCTTCACGCTTCTCCTTGATCCATGTTTTCACGGTGATGGTGTCGTTCAGAAAGACGGGGCGCACGAAGCGGAGCCTGTCGTACCCATAACTCATCGCGCGTGGGTTGATGTCCCCTGCAGTCATGCCGACGCCGACGCTGAAGACCAGCGTTCCATGCGCCATCCGCTGGCCGAAGGGCTGGGTCTTGCACCACTCGGCGTCCATGTGGTGCGGGTAGAAGTCTCCCGTCTGACCCGCATGCAGCACCACGTCCGTTTCGGTGATGGTGCGTCCGACGGACTCACGCGCCTCGCCTTCTACAAACTCCTCGAACAGCTTCTCCGTCGTCATCTGGCCTCCATTCCAACAAGCGGAACCTCCGCGCGTGGACTTCACCGGACAAACGTATCATCCTGTTGACTGATGAAGACTGCGGATTCTGAGGTCACACTTACTGGCGTCACCTGGAACCACACGCGTGGGTTCCTGCCTGTCCTCGCAACGGCGCAACGTTTCTCCGAGCTTCATGCCGGGACGACTATTAATTGGCAGAAGCGGTCGCTCCAGCAGTTCGCGGACGCGCCGCTCGCGCAGCTTACGGCGAGCTTCGACCTGCTGGTGATCGATCATCCCTCGATTGGGGAAGCCGCGAGCGAAGGCCTGCTGGTTGGGCTCGACGAGCATCTGGAGGCGGCGTTTCTCGAGGATCAGGCTGCAAACTCTGTTGGCCAGTCGCACGCCAGTTACTTCTACGGCGGCCACCAGTATGCGTTAGCCATCGACGCTGCCACTCCCATTGCGGCGTATCGGCCGGACCTTCTCAGTGCGGACGAGCTCCCCGGCACGTGGGAGGAACTCCTGGCACTTGCCCGGAGGGGCAAGGTGACGGTTCCGGCGATCCCGATCGACTCGCTGATGAACCTGTTCATGCTGTCGAATGCGCTTGGCGGAGAGCCGTTCAGCACCACCGACGAGGTTCTTCCCGAAGGTGCGGGTGCCGAAGGTCTTCAGCTTCTGCGGGAGCTTGTTCAGCTTTCGGCGTCGGGCTCCCTAGAGCGAAACCCGATTCGCACCTGGCAGCTTCTGGCCGAATCGGACACGGTGGCTTACTGCCCGTTCGCGTATGGATACTCCAATTACTCGCGCGTGGGCTACGCGAGCCGGGTGCTGCAAGCTGCCCCGCTCGTGTCGTTCGAGGGCCGCCCGCTGCGCTCGACCCTGGGCGGCGCGGGGATTGCGATCTCCGCCCGTTGCAAGCATCTGCCGACGGCAGTCGCCTACGCGGCGTACACGGCTGGCGCAGAGACCCAGCGGACGCTGTATGCGCTAGCGGGAGGTCAGCCAGGGCACCGCAGCGCATGGGCCGACCCGACGCTGAACGCGCTTACGTCAAATTTCTTTGCTGCCACGCTCCCAGTGCTGGACTCCGCCTGGGTCCGCCCGCGTTTTCCCGGGTTCATTGCGTTTCAGGACCGGGCCTCGACGCTTGTTCACCGGTACTTGGTACAGGGTGGCGCGGAGCGGCAGGTCCTGGAGCAGATGAACGCGGCGCTGGCACAAACCAGAAAGCAGCACGCATGAAGCCTCTCTCGGGTTTGCTTGTCATCGACTTTTCGCAGTTCCTTTCGGGTCCTTCGGCCAGCCTGCGGCTCGCCGATCTCGGCGCGCGTGTGATCAAGATCGAGCGTCCCGATAAAGGAGATCTGTGCCGGCAGCTGTATATCTCCAACCTGTGCCTCGATGGTGACTCCACCCTGTTTCACTCCATTAACCGCAACAAGGAGAGCTTCGCGGCAGATCTGAAGAACCCGGCTGACCTCGCGCGGGTCCATCGGCTGCTCGCGCAGGGGGACGTCATGATCGGCAACTTTCGCCCCGGTGTGATGGAGAAGATCGGACTTGGTTACGAATCAGTCCAGGCGTCGAATCCTCGCATCGTGTATGCGGAGGTCACCGGCTACGGCAGCAGCGGGCCCTGGCGCAATAAGCCGGGACAGGACCTGTTGGTGCAATCGCTCTCGGGGCTGCCGTACCTGAACGGCGACGCCGATCAGCCACCCGTCCCGTTCGGCCTTGCTGTGGCGGACATGCTGGCGGGTGCGCACCTGGTGCAGGGCATCCTGGCGGCGCTGGTGCGTCGCGGTATTACCGGCAAAGGAGGGCAGGTTGAGGTTTCGCTACTGGAGTCCGTGCTCGATCTGCAGTTCGAGGTGCTCACGACGTACCTGAACGACGGTGGCAAGGCTCCGGTTCGCAGCGCGGTGAACAATGCTCACGCATACCTCGGCGCGCCGTACGGCATCTACGCCACAGCAGACGGCTTTCTCGCACTTGCGATGGGGGACATTCTGCGTCTCGGCTCTCTGCTCGACTGTGCCCCGCTGCTGGCCTACACGGACCCGGCCCAGCTGTTTGACCAGCGGGACGAGATCAAATCGATCCTCGTTCACCACCTGGAACACCAGACCACGCAGCACTGGCTTTCGATCCTCGAGCCCGCGGACATCTGGTGCGCCGACGTTTTGACCTGGGATCGCTTGTTCGCGCACGAGGCGTTCCGCTCGCTGGAGATGGTGCAGACGGTGCGGCGTGCGGCGACCGCGGACGCGCCGGAGATCACGATGCGCACCACGCGTTGCCCTATCCGGATTGATGGCGAACTCTACGTCTCTGAAGCTCCGGCGCCGCGCGTCGGCGAACACAACCGCCTGCTCGAGGAAGAGTTCAGGCTTCCTGCGATGGCTGCGCGATGAACCGGTCGGAGACCTTTCGCATAGCCGTTCGCAAGTACCCTCCGTTCGAGGAAGCCATTCGTGCGCAGTGGCAGGCATTCGCGAGGGAGACACAGACCACGCTTGCGTTGGATTTAGTCTCGCTGGACCTCAGCGATCTTGAGCACGCACTCTTCGGGTCCGGAGGGATGGTGCGTGGCGACTGGGACGTGGCGTTCGTGGCTACGGACTGGATTTCCGCTATGCACGCCCAGGGTGCAGCGGTGGATCTCGCACCCATGCTGGCGCAGGAGCCGCCCCCCGGGTTTCCGGATGCCTGGAGCCCTTCTCTGCTGCGACTGCAGCGTATGGGGCCTGCGGTGCTCGGGGTGCCCTATCATGATGGCCCGGAGTGCCTGATCTTTCGCCGCGACGTGTTTGAGCGACACGGGCTGATCCCGCCGACCACGTGGACGGAGTTTCACCGCATCGCGCGTCTTCTCCAGGACGAGGGCGCAGGCCTTTACGGCACCGGCTTCGCCGCCTTTCCGGACGGCCACAACTCGGTGTACGACTTCCTTCTGCAACTGTGGACGCGTGGAGGGGAACTCTTCGATGCCGACGGACGACTGCACTTCCAAACCGCCGAGGCCAACGAAGCCCTGAGCTTCTACCGGGATCTCCTGGCGGACTCCGGAGCCGTGCACCCGGCGTGTGGCACGCTTGATTCCGTGGCGCTGGGCAAGCTGTTTACGGAGGGTGCGCTGGCGATGATGGTGAACTGGTTCGGCTTCGCATCTTACGCCCACACTGCCGCGGACTCCGGTGTGCGCGGGCAAGTCGAGATGGCGGCGATCCCATCAGGCACTGGCGGCCGAAGTGCCTCGCTGAACGTGTACTGGATCCTGGCCCTCGCGGCGGGAAGCCCGCACCGCAAGTTGGCCTGGCAGTTCCTTCGCCACACGCAGGCTCCCGCGATGGACCTGCTCACCTCAACGGCGGGAGCGATCGGGTGCCGGCGGTCGACCTGGGCCGACCCTACTCTCAACGCGGCGATCCCCTTCTACCACCAACTGGAAGCGCTTCATCGAACGGCGCGCGAGATCCCGCAGCGACCTGACTGGCCGCGCATCGCGAGGGCGATCGACGCTCTGGTGACTGCGACGCTCCAGACGGCCAGGCCCATAGCAACGCTGCTGGCGCAGGCTGACGCGGCTTGGGCGGCTGAGGCGACGGGTTCGCGCTAGATGCGACGTCTGGGCCTGTGGTGCGTCAGACTGCTCTCAGCGACCCTTCAGGTACGTTCCATAACCAACGATGCCGGTAGAGATGAGAAGTAGCGCGAACCCTGCTGCTCCCACCAGCTTGGTCCGAACGCTGGTGCCGCGCCATTCGTGCAGCACGGCGCCCCAGAGCGTCGCGAACAAGATTGTGCCAGCCATGTGCAGGGTCCAACTCGAGAAGTCGTAGTGCCCCATCTTGGTCTGGCCCATGGAGTAGAAGAAGAACTGCAGATACCACAGAAGACCGGCTGCCGCAGCGAAGAGGGCATTCAGCGCGGTTTGGAGCGGGCGCAACCCCGCGACAAGCTGTCCCACGGACTTGTTCCTCACGAGCAGGCCACCACACCAGAGTGCATTGGTGAAGAAGCCTCCCCAAAGCACGATGATGAGCACGGGCAGGCTCTGCCAGAGTTCGCTGCGGCCCTGCTGATGCAGCGCAACGCGGGTCGTTTCACTTAGCGGCTTGCCGGCGGCGAGTCCGTAGGCGAAGCACGCGCTCATGATGCCCGCAAACGACGCAATGATCGCGCCTTGCCGAAAGCGAAAGGATCCTTCACCTCCAGGGGATGCCGCCTCCTGCGCTGGTGCGCCGGCAAGCTCCCGTTCCTTCATGCGGCCGGCTACTCCGCTGAGTGCGATTGCGGCCAGGGACACGCCGACACCGCCGAGCGTGACCTGCCCGGACCACTCATGTGCGATGGTGCGCAACTGCCCTGCGAATAGGGGCGGGACCAGCGTTCCGCAGGCGGTCGAGAAGCCGAGCGCAATCGTGTACCCAAGCGCGATGCCGAGGTATCTCACGCCCAGGCCGAACAGGAGGCCGCCGATGCCCCACATCGCTCCCCAGAACCAGGCATAGAAGAGCATCCCGCCGCCGGCGCCGTGCAGCAGCGCCGCAGTCCCGGGCACCAGCACCGCCGCAAACAGGGCGGGGGCAATGATCCAGCTGAAGACTCCCTGCACGAGCCAGTAGATCTCCCACGGCCAGCGTCTGATGCGGCGGAACGGGAGGTAGCAACTCGCCGCGGAGAGCCCACCTGCCCAGTGATACAGCACGCCCATAAAGGGTTCGGGATTCAATCGTGGTGTCCTCCAAAACGCGACTCATCGTACGTGATGATTCGCCGGAAGTCCGCAGCAAATAATTTTCAAAAGGCTCTGGATATGAAAGCTAGTTGACACTGCTCGTCGGCGTCACCCAGAATGCAGCTTGCATGATGGGCAGCGGGGAAGGGAGCGGGCTGTTGGCGAAGGTCAATGAACCTAGACGCGTGTACCTTCTCGCCGATGACCTGACGGGCGCGTGCGATGCTGCGGCACCCTTTGCGGCGCGGGCGGTTGAGTCGCAAGTGTTGCTGGACCCGCTGTTCGCAGGTTCTTCCGCGCCGGTGCAGTCACTGTGTATGGCGAGTCGTGATGTTTCCGCGGACGCGGCGGCCGCTTCGCTGCGTGCGGTGGCCGCTGATCTCCGGGCAGGTCTGGCTGCGGACCGCGACGCGGAACTATTCAAGAAGATCGATTCCGTGTTTCGCGGCAATACGCTCGTGGAGATCGCCACAACGCTGGCTGCCTTTCCGGACCACCTGGGGATTATTGCGCCGGCTTTTCCCGACCAGGGACGCCTCTGCTCGGACGATCACCTGCACATCTGCGACGCTGCAGGCAGGCGCACATTCCCTCTGCGCGAGGCGTTCGCGGCGGCTGGGCTCCATCCAGAATGGCTTCCGCCGGGCTCTGGTTTTGGGGGCGTGCAATCCGCTATGCGGAAGGGGGGCGCACTCTTCTGCGAGGCCACCAACCAGCAGCAGCTAGGTGACATCGTTGCTGCGGGCCGTTCGCTCGCCCGACCCATTCTTTGGATCGGCTCTGCCGGGCTGGCGCACGCGCTCGCCGAGTCGCTCTATCCTGGTGCTCCTCAACGGCAAGTTAAACGACCTGGCGGCGGACTGCTCGTTCTCACAGGCAGCGATCACGCGGTCACGCACAATCAACTAGCCGCTGTGGCGGACCTCAAGCCGCCTATCCTGCGCATCGAGCGCAACCGGACACCGCTGCCGCAGATCGAAGCCTTCGTCTCGGCTCATCCCGGCGTTAGCCTGCTTCTGAACGGTGGCGATACAGCCCTGCAGGTCTGCCGGGCGCTGTCTATACATTCCCTGTGCGTGCAGGGTGAGTACGCCTCCGGGATACCCTTGGCCAGGGCAAAGGGTGGAGCGCGGGAGGGCACCTGGATGGTGCTCAAATCGGGAGGTTTCGGCGGAGTTACGCTCCTCCGGGAGATGGTGAGGGACTTTAGCTCGTGAACGCTTATCTACCCACCGTGGCGGTTACACTCGGCGATCCCGCGGGCGTCGGAGCTGAGGTCACGCTCAAAGCGCTGGCGGACGCCGGCGTGCGCGCAGCGGCGCACTGGATCCTGCTCGGGGATAAATCTGCTCTGGAGGGCGCTGAACAAACCACCGGCATCAGGGTGCCTGCGCAAGTTGAACTTTCGTAAACAGCGTCTCCTCGCCGACTCGGTGCCGATTGAATTCGGGGCCTTGAAGGCGGAGTATGGCGCGGCGGCGGCAGCGTACGTTGCGACAGCTACTCGCATGTGCCTGGATGGCGAAGCGGATGCGATGGTGACTGCGCCTTTGAACAAGGAAGCTGTGGCACTCTCAGGACTCAATTTCACGGGGCATACGGAGTACATCGCCCAACTGTGTGCTGAGCGGCACGGGCCCACCGACTCGCGCATGCTCCTTGCGGGGGTTCGGTTTTCCGTGGTGCACGTGTCCACGCACGTGAGCCTGCGCGATGCTTGCAACCTGGACACGGCACGTATTCTGCGAACGATTGTTCTGGGTAATGAGGCGGTGAAGCTTCTCGGAATTGCTTCTCCCCGCGTTGCCGTCTGCGGCCTGAATCCCCACGCGGGGGAACACGGTATGTTCGGTTCAGAGGACGAGCAGTGGATCCGCCCCGCCGTGATTCAGGCGCGGGCACACGGAATCAATTGCGAGGGTCCGGTAGCGGCCGATACGATCTTTTTCAAAGCCGCTGGCGGGTCGCACGACCTGATCGTTGCGATGTACCACGACCAGGGACACATCCCCATGAAGTTGCTGGCCTTTGACACCACGGTGAACATGAGCCTGGGCATCCCCATCATCCGGACCTCGGTCGATCACGGCACCGCATTTGACATTGCGGGCAAGAACCTCGCGGGCGCAGAGAATATGCAGGCCGCGATGCGCATGGCGGTCACCATGGCGAAGAACCGCATGGGACGCAGCGAGCAGGCGCGATAGATGCACGTCCTCGACCTGCTCGTCATCTCGGTATACCTCGCGGCATTCGTGGGAATTGGTATCTTCTTCGCGCGCCGCCAGCGAACGACCGAAGACTACTTCATCGCGCGAGGCACCATTCCGGGGTGGGCGATGGGGCTGTCTCTTCTCGCCACGATCGTCACGAGCGTGACGTTTATTGCGTATCCTGGCGCGGCGTATGCGGGGGACTGGTCGCTGCTGGTTCCGGGGCTGTTCTTTGTCATTGTGCTTGGCGTCGTCGGGTCCGTGATCGTGCCGTTCTTCCGGCACGTGGTGCACGTCAGTGCGTATGAGTACTTCGGCCGGCGCTTCGGTACGCCCGTGCGCCTGTATTCTTCGTTCGCATTCGCCATCGGGCACTTCTCGAAGATGGGGTTTGTCTTTTATCTGCTGGCGCTCACGATGGCCAGCATGACGGGCTGGCCCATCGATCGCGTGATCCTTCTGACCGCGGCTGTAACGATCTTCTACACGCTGCTCGGGGGGATGGAGGCAATCGTCTGGTCAGATGTCGTTCAGGGCTTCGTCTTGTGGCTGGGAATTCTTGTGTCGCTGGCGTATCTATTGCTGCTGCCCCGGCAAGGACCTCACGCCGTGCTGGCGGATGCCTGGTCGCATCACAAGATGAGCCTCGGCAGCACTGCACTTCGGCTCGATAGGCCGACTATTCTCGTGCTTGTAATTTATGGTTTCTTCTTTTACCTGCAGAAATACACCGGAGATCAGACGGTGGTACAGCGTTATTTAATCGCTCGCTCGGACCGCAGTGCGCTGCGCGGGATAGCGCTTGGGGCGGGGCTTTGCGTGCCGGTCTGGACCGCGTTCATGCTCATCGGGAGCCTGCTGTGGACCTTTTATCGGTTGACCGGAGAGGCCTTGCCTTCGTCCATTACGAAGGCTGACCAGGTGTTTCCGCACTTCCTGATCACGCACCTGCCGGCGGGACTTGCAGGACTCTTCATCGCGGCTCTGCTGGGCTCGGCGATGGCTATGCTCGCCTCCGATATGAACTGCCTTTCTGCCATCGGGGTGGAGGACTTTTTCGCTTTGGCGCGTCCGCACTCCACTGATCGCGAACGCCTGCGCGCGGGCAAGTTCATCGTGCTCGCCAGTGGTTTTGCCGCGGCCGGGGTGGCATTGAAACTGGCGCATACCCAAGGCAGCGCACTGGCTCTGTATTACACGGTTACCGGCATTGTGGCTGGAGGTCTGGCGGGGCTGTTCCTGCTTGCGTTTCTGGTCCCGCGTGCATCGCACACGGCGGCGACTGCAGGCATTGTGGCGAACCTGATCTTCACGGTCTGGGCAACTCTCACGCTGAATGGCAAGACCCTCGACCTGGGCCGCTTCAACTTTTCGTGGCATGAGTACATGATCGGTGCGATCGGGCATATGATCCTGCTTGCCGTCGGCCTGGCGGTTACCGCGCTCGCACCCGCTCCTCCATCCAGCCTTACCGTCGGCGCGTGGCTGCGCAGCCGACGTGACAGCGCAACCATAGCACCTACCCTGGAGACCCGATGAATCGTTTGCATCGCGCTATCTCGCTCGCCGGCGGAAAGCCCCTGCTTGGGGCTGCTTTGTACTTCTATGACCCGATTTTCCTGGAGATTGCGGCGCACATGGGTTTCAAGGTGATCTGGATCGAGATGGAGCACGCGGCGATCACCTTCGCCGAGGCGGCTGACCTGTGCCGCATGGCCGCGGGCAGCGGAATGCTGACGATGATCCGCATTCCGGACGCTCGCCGTGAGTCCGTCCTGAAGGCCGCGGAGTGTGGCCCAGACATCATCGATATTCCAATGGCGGACTCGCCGGAGGAAGTGGCTCAGCTCGTGGCTTATGCCAAGTTCGCTCCGGAAGGGAGCCGCGGATTCTTCAGCGTCTCGCGTGCCTTGAAGTACGGCATCGTCGAGTCCGTCCCGGAGCAGCAGCAGACCCTTAATTCCGAACTCAGTCTGCTTGCGCAGATTGAAACGGTGACGGCACTGAGGCGACTCGAAGAGCTCTGCTCGATTCCAAACGTAGATATATTTGTCGGGCCCGCGGATCTTGCCGCGTCGCTCGGAGTACCCGGCCAGACAAGCCACCCGCGCATGATTGAAGCTACGACCGAGATCGTTCGGGTTGCGCGGAAGCACAATAAGAAGGTCGTCACCGCCTGCGGGCCTTCGGATTTTTCTCACTGGGCGCGGCTCGGCATCGACCTGCTGTTTTGTGCGAACGATATCGTGTGCCTGAAGACTGGCGCTCAGATTGCGATGCAGGCGGCTCAAGCAGCTATCGACGAAGTTGGAGCGACCCCAGCAGTGATGGGGACAACCTCCGATTTGATAGGGTTTGTGTCCTCGAGGGAACTTCGAGCGCGGTAGCAGATTTGAACGATGCCGCAGGATCAACATGACTCCCATCGTCGCCATCCTCCTCTTTCTCGCCACTGTTGCCGCTTCGGCTCAGACTGTGTCGGCGGTTCCTGACCCGCTCGACCCTACGCGTAGCCTCGCCTATCCGCCTCCTGCGGAGCCCCACACTGTGCTGCCGGAGCAGTACGTCTGGACGGCGGACGATATTACCGCGCTCCGACAAGACCACGCCAAGTTTCCGTGGAACCGGCCTGAGCTGCGCAGCGCCCCGCACCTGTTCCGTTCGCACTTTCATCTTGCCGCCGTACCGCCCCACGCGACGTTGTATCTTGCGGGTCCTCGCCACGCAGAGGTGTTCCTCAATGGGCGCGCCGTGGCCACCTTCACCTCCAATCCGGACGCGCCGATCGGGTTCCAGGTCTTTCACGCGGATCTCACAAGTGTGCTCAAGGCCGGGGAAAACCTCCTCGCCATATCCGCCGTTCGGGGCCGCGGCATCGTTGCGGGAGCCGGGCCAGAGGCTACCCAGCAGCTTGCGTATGGGGAGGTGCTGGCGGCCAAGATTGTCTCGGACTCGGAGACACTGCTGATCTCCGATACCTCGTGGCGATCGACTGCAACTGTGAGTCGATCGTGGGAGTCGCCGGCGTTCAACGACGGCACCTGGCAGACGGTGGCAACCCTGGGCCCGGTCGAATCCAACGTCGACTTCTTCCAGTGGAATGCGGATGCAGGGATGTACGGGTGGCCTGGCTACTCGGGTCTCTCTGCGCCGCTCCGCACCTATGCGCTCCCAGCCACCGCGGCGACCCACATCTTTCCGTCGCAAGCGGCGTTCGCCCCCGTTGCCGCACTCACCTCCGGTGCTCCCTTCACGGTCACGCTCGCTCCCGCGACTGCGACCGACGCGGAAGCACCCTCACTTCTGCTGGATTTCGGCCGGGAGGTTGCCGGGCGACTGCTGGTCGAGTCTGGTTCCAGCGCTCCCATCACCCTGGCCATCGCGTATGGCGAATCCGAAGTGGAAGCGGAGGCGACGGGCCTTACGCCGGGCCAGCAGGGCGGCAACTACCTTGGTACGAATCGGCTGGAGGTGCTTCCCCACGCGACGGCGCGCGGGCCCAAATCGGCCTTCCGATTTGTTCGCATCCAGTTCCTCCGCGGACCGGCCGAGGCGGCGGTCCGCTCCATCCGGCTCGAGGGCATCTATTACCCCGTTCCCCAGAAGGGCTCGTTCACGTCCTCTGACCCCGTGCTCAACCGAGTTTGGGAGACGGGGGCCTATACGGCTCATTTGTGCATGCAGGACGGCCTTTGGGACGCCCCCAAGCGCGACCGCGGCCGCTGGGTTGGAGACATCGACGTGGAAGGCCGCGTCCTGGCGACTGCCTTCGGCGATGCAACTCTGACCGAGGACACACTGCGCCGCCTCGCCGAAGCCACGCCAGCGGGCCAGCACGTCAATGGTATCCCAAGCTATACCGCCCTTTGGCTCACCTCGCTCCAGACGCTGTACCAGCACACGGGGGACGGTGCTTTCGTTGAGTCGCAGCACGCTGCCATCGTGCGCTTCGTCGAGCGCCTCGATCGGGATCTCGGCCCGAACCACCTGATTGCGCCCGGCGGCAAGGATTGGCACTTCGTCGACTGGGCTCCAGGGATGTATGGGCAGACGCGGGAGGCGCGAGTCGGCACGGAGCTACAGTACGTGCGCGGCTACCGTGCGGCGGCCTCCCTGCTGCAAGCTCTGGGCGATGCGCAGACCGCGGCGGGATATTTGAAGCGGGCTTCTGAGATCAAGGGGGCATTGAACAGGCAGTTTGACCCTACGCACCTGACGCTCGGCGGCACGTGGCAGCTCAATGCGCTCAGCGTGATTAGCCTCGGGGGGCAGCCAGAAGGCGCCGGTATCTGGCCTGATGTCCTCGCGCACGTGAAGCAGGACAGCCCGACTGACCAGAGCATCAGCCCGTATTTTGGCGCGTACCTGCTGGATGCATTCTCTGAGTTGCACCACCCGGAGGCTGCGCTCGAATGGATTCGCGCCTACTGGGGCGGTATGCTCGCGCAGGGCGCTACCAGCTTCTGGGAGTCGTACGACCTCCGCTGGCCCAAGGGACCCAACTTCGCCCTGTCCCTCCAGGCGGACGGCACCAGCGGCTCCTTCGTCTCGCTCGCGCATGGATGGTCTTCTGGTCCTACAGCGTGGCTCACGGAGAACATCCTCGGCGTGACTCCTGCTGCCCCGGGTTACTCGAGCGTGGCCATCGCCCCGCAACTCCTCGACCTGACCTACGCGCGCGGCACTGTGCCCACGCCTCACGGCGTCATCTCCGTGGCGGTCGAGCGGACTGGCGGCGCGGAGACGATTGCCGTCGATCTACCTCCCGGCATCGCTCAGGCAGTCGTGACGCCCGTTCCGCTTTCCGGAACCAGGCTATACCTTGACGGCGTGGCGACGGATACGCCAACGGCCCTGATCTCTGGTGCCGGCCACCACGTAGTGGTGCAAAAGTAGGCTGTTCCCGTCCTGGTCGCCGCCCTAACGTGCAGGCTGCCGAATGATCGGATCCGAAGTTCTCTGACGCGCCCTTGTCAGTCCGCAATCCGGAACCTATGATCCGTCGAGGATTGAAAGCCGCTCATCGATGAATACTCCCAAGCCCATTCTCGTGAAAGATCCCGCGCCGCCGGCGGTTCCATCCAACAGGCGCGGCGATCGCAATGAATCGCAGACCGTTCTGCGGGCCTGCGAGGTGTTGAAGGCGTTCCGCACGCTGGGCGAGGAACTCTCGCTTACCCAGGTGATCGAACGCACGCACCTGCCCAAGACGACGGTGTTTCGCCTCCTGCGCACGCTGATTCATGGTGGACTTCTGGAGCGGGCCTCCTCAGGCGTGTACCGTAATCGGTTCCTGCCGGTCACCGCCCAGCCGTTCCGCATCGGCTTCGCAGCGCAAGGGGATTCGGAGTTCTGCCGCGCGGTGATGCAGAACATGGAGACGGCCGCTGCCCGGGAGCACGTTCACTTGATCACGGTGAACAATCGCTACTCCGCGCGCGAAGCTTTGCGGAACGCGGATCTGCTCATCAAGGAGCGGGTTGATCTGGTGCTGGAGTTCCAGACCTACGAGCGCGTGGCGCCGGTGATCGCGTCCAAGTTCCTCGAAGCCAACACGCCCGTGATCGCGATTGAGATACCCCACCCGGCGCGACGTACTTCGGCGCGAATAACTACAAGGCGGGTATCATCGGCGGCAAGGCGCTCGGACGATGGGCGCGCGAACATTGGGAGGGAAAGGTAGAGCAACTGCTTCTGCTCGAACTCCCTATCGGCGGCCCGCTCCTTGAGCTCCGCATTACGGGTCTCGTGGACGGGCTTCGTGCCGAACTGCCCGCGGTCGCCAATGTTCCGGTCGTCCACCTGAACGGCCGTGGAGACTTTGAAGAGGTCCTGGAGACCATACGCCAGTACCTCCGACGCGCTTCCGCCAAACGCACCCTTATTGGCTGCGTGAATGATGTGTGCGCTCTCGCTGCTCTGCGCGCCTTTGAAGAAGCAGGCGCGAGCCAGAAGTGTGCTGTGGTCGGCCAGAACGCGATTCGCGAGTCCCGCAACGAACTTCGTCGCCCCGGTACACGTCTGGTCGGGACCGTGGCGTACTTTCCGGAGCGGTATGGTGACGAGATCATTCCGCTGGCATTGGCGATCCTGCAGCAGAAGTCCGTGCCGGCCACGGTCTTCGTCAAGCACCAGCTCATCACACCGCGGAATGTAGATCTTATTTATCCGCTGGATGAACCCCATCACGCGAAGCTTGGTCTTGGCAGCAGCTCGCTCCTTCGAGAGTCCAGGGCGCGTTAACGCAAGCCGACCCGCGTAGGGGACGTTTTCAGTGCCCTCGACAAACGTCCTTGACGCTTTCGGGACCCACCTGCTTTCCTCCGTATCAGGCTATGACGTTTACCCGCCGCACGTTTCTTCAGTCTGCCGCTGCTGTGGCCGCCGCGCCTGCGTCGCTGCTCGAGGCACCGACCCGCGAGCCACTCCGCGAGTTGCCCTACTCTGCCGTCCAGCTCACCGCGGGTCCGTTCGCGGAGCAGTACGGCGCCGTACATGCGCATTATCTTGCCCTCTCCAACGACCGCCTGCTTAAGGTCTACCGCCAGCGCGCCGGCCTTCCCGCCCCCGGAGCCGACATGGGTGGCTGGTACGACACCGACGGCTTTGTCCCCGGCCACTCTCTGGGCCAGTACATCTCCGGTCTGGCTCGCATAGGAGCCTCAGCCGGCGACATCGCGTGCCACGAGAAGGTAGCTGAGCTGGTCGAGGGCTTTGCCGCCACCCTCGGCCCGGAGAACCAGTCGATCCTGCGTCCGCAAGACCAACCTGTGGACCTGCTACACGCTGGACAAGCACTTCGCGGGCCTGATCGACGCCGCAACTCTCTCCGGCTTGCCGGAAGCCAAGCCGCTGCTCAACCGCGTCCTCGCTGGCTCCAAGGCGCTGCTTCCCGCGAAAGGCCGCGACCGCGTTGGTAAAAAGGATCCGCCGTACGACGAGACCTTTGTCATGCCGGAGAACCTCTTCGTCGCCGCGAGTCTGACAGGGAACCCGGAGTTCAGGGAATTGGCGCATCGGTATCTGCTCGACCGCGAACTCTTCGATCCGCTGGCGCGCGGTGAGGATCCGTTCCCCGGCCAGCACGCGTACTCGCATGCCATCGCGCTTATCCTCGGCGGGTCGCGCCTACCTCGATGAAGGCGACCCAAAGTACCGCGACGCGATGGAGAACGCCTTCCAACTGCTTACTTCGACCCAGCAGTTCGCGTCCGGTGGCTGGGGACCGAACGAGACGTTTATCACTCCTCATCGCGGCGAGCTTTACGCGTCTCTGTCTTCTACGGTCGACCACTTCGAGACGCCGTGCGGAGCGTACGCTGCCACCAAGCTCGCTCGCTACCTGCTGCGCACTACGCCCGCTCCGCGCAACACTGCCCATGCGGACAACCTCGAGCGCGTGCTCTACAACACCATCCTTGCCGTAAAGCGTCCTGACTCCAACGGCGACTACCCGTACTACAGCACCTACTCGCCTTCAGCGGAAAAGGTCTTCTACTCGAAGAAGTGGCCCTGCTGCTCGGGCACTCTCGTCCAGACGGTGGCGGACTATCCGCTCAACCTGTATTTCCAGGCTCAGTCTGGCCTGTATGTCTCCCAGTATGCCTCGTCGACGGTCGACTTCACCCACGCGGGCGTTCCCGTTCGCCTCACTCAGGAGAGTGCCTATCCGGCCGGGGATGCGACCCTCTTTACCGTGAATCCAACTCGGCCCAGCGCCTTCACCCTGTTCGTGCGCATACCGGCGTGGCTTGATCGCGCGGCGGTTCTCACGGTCAATGGCAAGTCTGCGAACATTCCCTGCCAGCCGAATACATGGGTCGCGCTTCATCGCACGTGGCGTGCCGGGGACCGCGTGTCGCTCACCCTCCCGCAGACGTTTCGGACGGAGGCGATCGACGACCAGCATCCCCACGTGGTCGCCCTGATGCGCGGCCCGGTCCAGTACGTTGCGCTCAACCCGACGCGAGATCTGGGCGCGACCCCACTCACGCTTCCCGCCGGCCTCAGACAGGTCGCTCCGCAGGCGTTCGCGGAGAACTATGGCGGGCAGCAGGTTGTCTTCGTCCCTCTGCACCACGTCCGCGAAGAGAGCTACACCACTTACTTCACCCGAGCCTGAGAACTGCGCTGTCGGCGCCAGTAATCGGATAAATTCGGAAACCGCAGGAGTTTCATGAACGAACGTATCCAGGCGACCTACTCAATTGAGACCGCCTACCCGCTCGCCGACGCCGCGGCCACCATGGCGGGCGAACAGTCGACGGGAACGTTTTTGCGCGTGCCCGGTGAGACGGACGACCTTCGCGCGCGCTTCGCCGCCACGGTGGACACCATCACCGAGACCGCGCCGGTCGCCTCCCCGTCTTTGCCCGGAGCCGGAACTCCACGGTCGAAGGACAAGCCGTGGGACGGCGTGATCCGTACCGGCGTCGTGACCCTATCGTGGCCTCTTCATAACATTGGACCCTCGCTGCCCAACCTGCTTGCGACGGTGGCTGGCAACCTGTCGGAGCTGAAGGCCTTCTCCGGGCTCAAGCTCCTCGATCTCGAGCTCCCGCCCGCGTTTCTGACCGCGTACCAGGGCCCGCAGTTTGGCGTGCAGGGAACCCGCGCGTTCACCGGGGTGTACGACCGGCCATTGATCGGGACCATCATCAAGCCGTCGCTCGGGATGGACGCGGCCACTACGGCTGCACAGGTGAAGGTCCTTGCAGAGGCCGGCATCGACTTCATCAAGGATGACGAACTCCAAACGGATGCTCCGCACTGCCCGTTTGCGGAACGCGTGAGCGCCGTGCTGCGGGTGCTCGACGAAGCCGCTCAGAAGACCGGGAAAAGGGTGATGTACGCGGCCAACCTGACTGGCGACCTCGACCAGATGCTCCGCCGCCACGATCAGATCGTGGCCCACGGAGGCACCTGCCTGATGGTGAGTATGAATTCGATCGGCTTGCCCGCGATGAAGGTGCTCCGGCAGCACAGCCAGCTTGCGATCCACGGGCATAGGAATGGCTGGGGCATGCTCGGCCGCTCGCCCGCCCTTGGCATGAGTTTTCTCGCGTTCCAGAAGCTCTGGCGAGCTAGCCGGGATTGATCACACCCACGTGAACGGCCTGCAGAACAAATTCACGGAGTCCGACGAGAGTGTCATTGCCTCGGCGCGCGCGTGCCTGACGCCGATGTTCCCCCGGCCGCATCCCGGGTGCGAGATCATGCCTGTCTTCTCCTCCGGCCAGTCGGCCCGCCAGGCTCCCGCCACCTTCGCCGCGCTCGGGTCCACCGACCTCATCTACGCGGCCGGCGGAGGCATCATGGGCCACCCCGGAGGGCCGGCGGCAGGCGTCCGCTCGCTCCAGCAGGCCTGGGAGGCGGCTACCCAGTCCGTGCCCCTCGCCACTTATGCTGCGGTTCACCCGGAGCTAGCAGCCGCGCTCCGAGCCTTTGGCAGCTGACGCGTCATGCTCTACACCTTCTACGGCGACGACTTTACCGGCTCTACGGATGTGCTGGAGCAGCTTGCCTCGAACGGCATTCGCACTGTTCTGTTTCTGCGGCCTCCAACCGCGTCCGATCTCGATGCGTTTCCGGACGTAGAAGCCATTGGCATTGCCGGGGACAGCCGCTCGCAGTCGCCCGAGTGGATGGACGCCAATCTCCCCGGTATCTTCGCCCGCCTGGCGCAATTTCAGGCACCGATCACGCACTACAAGGTCTGCAGCACCTTCGACTCCAGCCCGGCCCACGGCAGCATCGGGCGCGCCATCGAGCTTGGCATGGCCGCCCTGCAGCCCGCGTTCGTCCCCATCGTGGTGGGCGCGACGCATCTGCGCCGCTACGTCGCGTTCGGGCACCTCTTCGCCGCCGCGCCGGACGGCCAGGTCCTCCGCATCGACCGCCACCCGATGGCTCACCATCCCGTCACGCCGATGCGTGAGTCTGACCTGCGACTCCACCTGCGTGCGCAGACTGCCCTCCCAGTCGGCCTCGTTCCGTTCACCGCGCTCGAATCCGTGGACGGCGCGGGGGAAGCACTCAAGACGCAACGAACGGCAGGAGGCTCCGTCATCCTCTTCGATACGGTGAGCTCCGAGACTCAGGCAACCGTAGGCCACCTCCTCTGGTCCGAGGCTCAGCGGCGGCCACTTTTTACGGCGTCCAGCTCCGGTCTCACCGCGGCCCTCATCTCTGCGTGGGGGAGGAACTCTTCGCCCGTACCTGCCTCGATTGAGTCTGCGAAGCCGCTCCTGGTCCTGAGCGGCTCCTGCTCTGCTGCGACGGAGCGCCAGATTCGCTGGGCGCTCGCTCACGGCTTCGCGGGCATTCGGGTGGATGCCGAAGATCTCCTTACACGGGCGACCCTCGATGCGGTCACCGCGACCGTCGATGCGGGCATCGACACCGTGGTCTACACCTCGCTGGGACTTCCGGATGGCGCCGTACACGGCGAATCGCTGGGCGCCGCATTTGGGAGGTTGCTGCGGCAGGTGCTTGAACGGATTCCTGTCCGGCGCGTCCTGCTCTGCGGAGGCGACACCAGCTCCCACGCGGTCCAGCAACTCGGGCTGAGCGCGCTCACGTGGCTCGGCCATATTCAGCCCGGCGCACCACTCTGTCTGACGCACTCAGACGGCCCGGGCGCGCACCTTGAACTGGTACTCAAGGGAGGCCAGGTCGGGACGGAGGACTTCTTCGGCTGCGTCCGTCAGCCCACTTCCGTCTCGTAGGTGGGCCGCGAGAGTCTCAGGTCATCCTGCAGCCCGCGCGTGCAGTCCACCAGTGCGAATAATGCCGCTGCCACGAGCACCATGCCCGCGATGACGCGAAGGGGCAGGTTGTAATCGCCAGTCGCTCGCACCAGGTATCCGAACGCCACCGTGCAGACCCATCCGCCGAGGTTTCCCGCGGTATTCATCATTCCGGTCGCCGTGCCGCCATAGCGGCCGCCCAGGCTCATGCACATCGCCCAGGCGGAGGGCAGCATCAGGTCCATCACGCCGAAGCCCAAGGTTGCGAGCACAACGATGGCGACGTGCCCTCGCAACAGGCTCATGCTCAGCAATAACGCCGCGGTCGTGGCAAGGCACACAGCCGATACCCATCGGTAGCTCACGCGACGCCCGTAACGCACCACCAGCCGCTCGCTGGCAACACCACCGACCAGGTTCCCCACCAGGCCCATCAGAAAGGGGAACGACGCGAACACACCCATCTGGGCCTGTGAGAAGCCGGCTCCGCGGACCAGCCAGGTGGTAAACCACCCGTAGTAGAACCAGCTTCCCCATGCGTAGCAGAAGTACGCCGCGGTGATAAGCCAAAGGTGGCGCAGCCGCAGTAGCCTCCCCCACGGCGCGGGCTCGTGTTCCTCCGGGATCTCAGCCGAACCAATCTCCGCCAACTCTGCGCGTGAGATTCCGGCCATCTCCTCCGGAATATTGCGGAACCAGCCCCACCAGCAGACGGACCACACAATTCCAAGGCCGCCCAAGAGCCAGAACACGGCCCTCCAGCCAAAATGGCGCGCAAACGGCACCAGCAGGAGAGGAGCCAACGCGCCGCCCAACCGGCTCGCTCCCCAGACGTAACCCTGGGCACGTGCGTGCTCCTGTTTAGGGAACCAGCGCGAGATCACGCCCGCTGCATTGGGGTAGGCTCCGGCCGCGCCGATGCCGAACAGAAATCGCGCTCCCACGAGTTGGCCGAAGCTCCGGCACCAGCCAGTAGCGGCGGTGAACGCGCTCCACCAGACGGCGATCCGGGTCAGCTCGGAACGTTGTCCACGACGATCTCCGCGGGCGCCGGATGGAATCTCGAAGAGCGCGTTCGCCAGCACATACGCGCTCAACACCCAGCCCCACTGGGCTGGGCCGAGGTGAAGGTCGCCCCTGATTCCCGGTTCCGCCACCGGGATTGCCAGCCTGTCCAGAAACGTGATCGCGGATACGACGCACAGCAGGCCGACTACGCCGTGCCGCTTCTTCAAATCTGCTTCTCCCGCAGGATTCGGCCTGCCTGCCGCACCGCAAGCTCAGGGCTGCTCAGCACCGGCATCGCCAGCGCTCCGTGCGGCATGGCTCTTACCACACGCGCCATCGAAGCCTGCGCAAGAACCACGACGTCCACGCCCTTCATGTCTTCGATGAGAGCCCGGCTCAGGATGGCGTCGTGCTTTGCCGTGTCGTCGGCCATCACCGCGTCGAACGCCCCATCACACAGCGAACTCACCAACTCGATCTCCTTGCCTGCCTCTTCGGCTTTCTTGCGCAGCAACTCCATCGTCGGCTCGAGCGTGGTCCTCAACGTTGCCATCACGCCAATCCGTCGCCCGATTGCTATCGCCTCTTCGGCCATGGCCTCGTCGACCCTGATCACCGGGACATCAAAGATCTGCTGGCCAATCGCGATGGCCGGTCCGATGGATGAGCAGGTCACAAGGATGGCATCGGCCCCGGCGTTCTCCGCAGACTCGATCATGCTCAGCAGCCTGCGCATCGTGACGCGCCGCAGTGAGCCTGTGCGGATGGTGTCCTTGATCAGGCTCTCATCCACCATGTGGAACACGGTTGTGTCGGGCATCTCCTCGGCGCAAAGCGCACCAAAGAGGGGCGTCAGGGTAGGGCTAGTGTGAATCAGTGCCAAGGTCTGCGCCAACGTGGTGTCTCCAGGGCCGAGCTTCGGTTGAACCGTGGGAAGCTTGAACCCTCTTTTTCTACGCGCCACCCTGCTCTTAGTAAAGGAGAGATGC
Organism: uncultured Acidobacteriaceae bacterium; assembly: GCA_963791875.1. Lineage (GTDB taxonomy): Bacteria > Acidobacteriota > Terriglobia > Terriglobales > Acidobacteriaceae > Edaphobacter. Next base: position 47,286 of record CAWBUI010000006.1, on the reverse strand, counting down.
GAACGGCCCTGGAAACACTGTTTTCGCCCCGTTCCTGCTGACTGGAATCCGCATGCCGGAACTTCGCTCCCGCTCCCTCGCGTCGCGGGCGTGCGCGCTGTAGCAAAGTGCGGTCACATCTCTCTATCCTGAGGAACGCATCCTGCTCTCGCGAGGTCCTCTCCGTTGCTACGCCGCACGTTCGCCGTCGCTTTCCTGCTGCTCGCTCCCGGGTCGTATATGCGCGCGCAGCAACCCGCTCGCGCGCCACTGCTCGGCACCTCCTGGTATCCGGAGCAATGGCCCGAGTCTCGATGGGAGGCCGATCTGAACCTGATGCAGCAGGCCCACATGAATGTAGTGCGGGTGGCGGAGTTTGCCTGGTCACACTGGAGCCCTCGGAAGGGCAGTTTGATTTTGCCTGGCTTGATCGAGCGATCACCCTCGCTGCCAAACATCACATCGCGGTCGTGCTGGGCACACCCACGGCTGCACCACCCGCGTGGCTCACGACGAAGTATCCGGAGACCCTGCGCGTCGAAGAAGACGGCCGGCGCGCTGAACACGGGAACCGCCAGCAGTTCTCGGCTAATCACCCGACTTACCGTCAACTCTCGGACCGCATCGCCCGCGAGATGGCTGTGCGCTACGGCCACAACCCAAACGTCCTCGGCTGGCAGATCGACAATGAGATCGGCGCCCCGACCTTCGACGATGCCGCCAAAGACCAGTGGCATAAGTGGCTCACCGGGAAGTACGGCAGCGTAGGCGCGTTGAACCAGCGCTGGGCCACGGCCTACTGGTCGCAGACTTACACCACCTTTGACCAGGTCCCGTTCCACTCCAAGGGGGAGAACCCTGCGCTGCTCCTGGATTACAAGCACTTTGTCACCGACACCTGGACGGGTTACATCCAGAACCAGATCGACGCTATCCGGCCCGTCGTCGCTCCGTCCCAGTTCATCACGACGAACACCATGCACTGGTACTCGGTCTACGATCACTACATTCTGCACAGGAATCTTGATCTCGCCGCCTGGGACGACTACGTACCCGACGGCAAGCTCGACCCGGCGTTTAACGCCGCCCAGCATGACCTTGTTCGCGGCTACAAGCAGAAGAACTTCTGGTTGATGGAGACCCAGCCGGCCTTCGTGAACTGGGGTCCTGTGAACGCGCCACTTCCTCCGGGTGTGACCCGGGAGATGGCGTGGCAGGCCGTCGGTCATGGAGCGGACGCGGTCCTCTACTGGCAGTGGCGATCGGCGCGCAACGGACAGGAGCAGTACCACGGGAGCCTGGTTGGGGCGGACGGCCTGCCCATCCCGGTCTACGCAGAGGTCCAGCGCCTGGGCGAAGACTTCGACAAGGTTGAAGCCGCACTTGCGGCATCCCACCTGTCCCTCGCGGCCTTTGCTCCGCACAGCCAGGTAGCTATGCTCCAGTCCTACGACTCCCACTGGGCCATTGACTTTCAGCGCCACTCCAACAAGTTCGACTATGTCGACTCTTTCATGAGCTTCTACCGCGCCGTCTCGCCGCTCGCGCAGTCCCTGGACGTGCTTTCGCCAGCGGCCGATCTCGCCCCGTACGCAATCGTCTTCGCCCCGGCCCTCAACGTGATCACGGAGCCAGAGGCGAAACATCTCCTGGCATACGTTGAGGGCGGCGGTCACCTAATCTTCGGCCCGCGCTCCGGCATGAAGAACGCGGACGATGGTCTGCAGCCCAACCGGCAGCCCGGCGCTCTCGCCGCTGCCCTCGGAGCACAGGTGCAGCAGTTCTACGCGCTGGACTCTCCGGTGGAACTCTCCGGCTCCGCAGGTTCGGGGCACGCCGCGGTGTGGGCCGAAGACCTGAAGGCTCTTGCCCCGGACGCGCATGTCCTCCTGGCCTACGGCAAAGGCAACGGCTGGCTCGCCGGCCATCTCGCAGCCATCCAGCACGCATGCGGCAAAGGGGAGATCGTCTACATTGGGGCTGATCTTGACCCGGCGCTGATGAACGCGCTGGTAGCCTCGCTCCTGCAAGATGCCTCGGTGCACCCGATCGTCGCCGGGCTTCCAGCGGGGGTCGAAGTGATGGAACGCGACTCGCCCGACCACCGCCGGCTGCAGATCTTTCTCAACCACACCGGCACCCCGCAAACCCTCCCCGCATCTGCCTCTGGCAGGGAACTCCTCACCGGGAAGGGAACACTTCCCGCGGAACTCGCCGCCCATGATGTCGCCGTATGGCTTGTGGAAGGCTCACGATGAACCGACTTCTGCTGCTCATGGCCGCGGTGTCGTTCGTCGTGCCCATCCGGGCACAAGCCCCATATCGCACGCCGGACGCACCATTGCTGGGCTCCGCCTGGTACCCGGAGCAGTGGCCCGAATCAAGATGGGACGCTGACCTCACCCTGATGGAACAGGCCCACATGAACGTCGTTCGCATCGGCGAGTTCGCCTGGTCCACCGAAGAACCCTCGGAAGGCCACTTCAAGCTCGACTGGCTCGACCGGGCAATCGCGCTCGCCGCCAGGCATCACCTCGCCGTCGTGATGAGTACACCCACCGACGCCCCGCCCGCCTGGCTCACCTCGCACTATCCCGAGACCCTTGGGATGAATGCGGACGGGCACGTTCGCGAGCATGGCAACCGCCGACAATTCAACTATGCCAGCCCCCGTTATCGCCAGCTCTGCGCGGACATCGTCACCCGCCTCGCCGCGCGCTTCGGGCACAATCCGAACATTATCGGCTGGCAGATTGGCAATGAGTACACGGACGAGTCCTTCGACCCGGCCACCCGGGCGCAGTTCCAGCAGTTTCTCAGATCCAAGTACAAGACGCTCGACAGCCTGAACAGCCACTGGAGCACCGCCTACTGGTCGCAGACGTACTCGGACTGGTCGCAGATTCCCATGGAGGCTACCGGCGGCAACCCCGGCCTCCTGCTCGACCACAAACACTTCGTGACCACCACGTGGCGCAGCTTTCAGCGCGAGCAGGTCGACATCCTGCGGCACGCCATCCTCCCTGGGCAGTTCATCACCACCAATATCGGAGGCCTCGCGTGGTCCGATAACTGGGACCATTACGCGATGACCGCAGACCTGGACCTCGCCGCCTGGGATGACTACGTCGGTCAAGGACACCTCGACGCGGCGAAGAATGCCATGCTTAACGACTTTGTCCGCGGTTGGAAGCGCCAGAACTTCTGGGTGATGGAGACCCAACCGGGCTCCGTCAACTGGGCTCCCATCAACAACGCCCTTGCCCCCGGCGAGACGCGTGCTCTGGCCTGGCAGACCATCGCTCACGGCGCGGATGCCGTTCTCTACTGGCAGTGGCGCGACGCACCCAACGGGCAGGAGCAGTACCACGGCGCTATCGTCGGCCCGGATGGCAAGCCGCTTCCGATCTACGCCGAGATTCAGAAGCTGGGCGAGGACTTCGACCTGACCCGGCGGGCGCTCGCCGGCACTTCTCCCCAATCCGAGATCGCCCTCCTCCACGACCTATGACTCGCGGTGGGCCATCGATTTTCAGCCTCACACGCGGGAGCTACGACCAGCAGAAGGTCCTGCTCCGTTTCTACGATCCACTCTCCCGCATCGCCCAGGCTTCAGGTCGCGCAGTCGATGTTGTGGATCCCACCTCTTCCGTCGACCTGACCCGCTACAAGCTACTCGTAGCGCCAGGCCTGAACGTCATCGACGAGCCTCTCGCCGCGAAGCTTCTGGCCTATGTTCGTCAGGGCGGTCACCTGTTGCTCGGCCCGCGCTCCGGGATGAAGGACGCGTTCAACTCTCTCAACCCGCAGCGCCAGCCTGGTCCGCTCGCCGAAGCCCTGGGCGCCAAAGTGGACCAGTACTACGCACTGTCCAAGCCGGTATCTCTCACCGGCGACATGGGTAAAGGCACCGGAGACGTCTGGGCCGAAGCTCTCACTGTCCCTGCCACAGGCCATCTCGATCTCCAGTACATCGACCCGGCCGGGTGGCTCGATCACCAGCCAGCGATGGTGTCTGCCTCGGCTGGGGCAGGGAAGCCTCTCGTACCTCGGCACTCTCGCGGAAGACGATCTGATGGTACGTATCCTCAGTGCCGCGGCGGAGAAGGCTCACGTTGCGGACGAGGAAGAGCTTCTCGCGCCAGGGGTCGAGCTCGCGGTCCGGGCAGCTCAGGGCGGGTCGCAGGTCTTCATCCTGATCAACCACAACACCTCCTCGACGCAGGCAGCTCTCCGTGGCCGCTTCCAATCGTTGGTGGACGACGGGAAGCTGACACACGCCAAAGTTTCAGCCGCTGGCGCTTCTGCGTCGCACGATTCCACTACGGTGGACCTACCGGCCCAAGGCATCGCGGTTCTGATACCGGAGCCCGCATCATGATCTCGCGCCGCCGCTTCGTGCACTCTGCTGTTGCGTCATCCGCGCTGGCCGCGATGCCGGCTGCGCTCGCAACCATAGATCCCGCCGCGCCGTACGAGACGCCGTACAAGTACCCCACCCTGCTGCTCGGCCCTACTCACCGCGCGGGCGACTTCGACGAGCGCTCGGTGGACGACCCCATCGTGTTCCGCGCGAACGGCGTCTTCCAAATGCTGTACATCGGCTTCGACGGCACCGGGTACCAGACCGGCTTAGCCACTAGCCAGGACCTCATTCACTGGACCCGCAAGGCGCTCGTCGGCCCGCGCAACGCCGCCTCAACCTACACCAGGTTCAATCTCGCGATCTCGAGCATCCTGCGCGATAAGAACCTCCATGGCACGGGCGAGGCCCTCCAGGTGGACGGCCACTACCTCGCTGCCTGGAACGCCTACCCGTCCTCAGGCTATGAAGAAGGCGCGGCGGTGATCGGCCTGGCGCGATCCACGGATCTCCTTCACTGGACCCTTACCGACCCTATCCTCACCCCGCAGGAGGGAGCCCCGTGGGAGCACGGCGGCCTCTACCGTCCGGACCTCGCGCTCTTCGATGGAACCTATTACCTGTACTACAACGCCAAGACCGATTCACTGCCGAAGACGGAAGGCGGCGGCTGGCACGAGCAGACGGGAGTGGCCACCAGCAAAGACCTCAAGACGTGGACACGCTTTCCGCTCAACCCGATCCTGCGCAATGGCCTTCGCGGCAGCACCACCTATCCTGCCGGCGTGAACGTCAACGTCCGCATTCCCGCCCAGCCCGATGCGCGCGACTCCCGCTTCGCTTCCAACCCATACGTGATGAAGAACGGCAGGGAGTACGCCATGTTCTACTTCGGCTTTGGGTACCAGCGTCCGGGCCGGGCCTGCGAACTCCTGGCTGTCGGGGCCGATCCGCTCCACTTCACCAAAGTCGCCGCCCCGCTGATCGACACGGGTGCGCCGGGCTCGATCGACGAGACGTTCGCTCACAAGCCATCCGTCATCTACCACCAGGGCGCGCTGTATCACTTCTACTGCGCCGTCTCCGGCAAGTACCCCGATGAAGTCCGAGGCATCGCGGTCGCCCGCTCTAAGCCCTTCTAGTTCCTCGCGCCCACCACGAAGCGATGCATCCCCGGCGCCACTGTCTCGCGGCGGCCGTCCGGCAACTCTACCGTGGCTTCGACAGGTACTTCGACCTCAAAGGTGGTCACGCCGCCCACTGTCTTCCAGTCGCTCTCCACGGGTCCGAGCCGCGATCGGAATCCGCACTTCACCCAATCGACGCCGGGCACCACTCGAGGCGACACCAGAAGCCGCTGCGCGCCGGTGCGAGAGAGGTCCAGCGCGATCCCGCCCAGTCCTCTGTAGAACCACTCCTCCCCGGCGCCCAGCATGAAATGATCCTGGCTGCTCTTCGGGTTGGCGTCCCACGCCTCGGTCAGCGCCGTAGCTCCCGCAACGATTTGGGACCCATAGCTCGGCGGGTCCGTTCCGCATCATCATCGCCAGCACTAAATCGTCACGTCCGGCCGCCATCAGAGCCCGGAGCAGGTACGGATAGCCCACCTCTCCCGTAGTGACATGATCGCCATGCGCGTGGATGTCTTCGATCACGTTTGCCAGCACCCCTGGCCGCCTCTGCTCCGGCACGATGCCCAACGCCAAAGGCATGGCGTTGGCGGTCTGGCTTCCCGTGTCGTACCATCCGTGTTCCGCATTCCAGAAGCGGGTGTTGAAGGCATCTGCCTCACGCTTCACGAGCCGCTCGTACTCCGCGGCTTGCTCCGTCAGCCCTAGCAGGCGCGCGATTCTCCCCAGGGCCTGCGCATCCTCGTAGAGCATCAGCGTCCCGGTTACGCCGAGGGTCGTATTCTTCTCGAACCCCGGGTTGCCGGGCCCGATGTCATACCAGTCCCCCAGCCCGTACCCGACAATTCCGTCGTGCGCCCTGCTTTGCAGATACGCCACGTAGCGCTTCATCGCGGGGTAGCTCCGGGCCAGCTCCGCCTTGTCGCCATAGAAGCGGTACGCCGCCCATGGCGCCAGCACTGCGGCACTCCCCCACTCGGGCGAGTCGTCATAGACCGCATACTTCGGCCCGAACCTCGTGTAGCGCGGTGCAATGGTGGGGACCATTCCGTCCACGCCCTGCGCATCGGCGATGTTCCGGTCCGTGGCCTTGTACATGCCTTCCAGATCGCTGTTGAACATCAGCCCGGCCGCAACCAGGTGTGTCTCCTCCAGCCATCCCAGCTTCTCGCGGTGCGGGCAGTCGGTAAACAGGCTCGCCTCGTTGTTATGCATCGCTTCCACGATGAGCTTGTGAATTGCATTCAGCTGCGCATTCGAGCTCGCAAAGCTCCCCACCACGGTTGATCCCGAACTCCACGCTACCCCGCGCACCTCGTCGAGTTTGCCCGCAGACCCATCGACCCACTCCGCCTGCACATAGCGGAACCCGTAGTACCCGAATCTTGGCTCCCAACTCTCGCCGTGGGTGTCTCCCGCCAGGGTGTACGTCCACCACATCGGCCCACCGGAGCTTGCCTGCGACACCGATCCGTCGGGCTTCAACAACTCCCCCGGGGTGAGTCGAAGCACGGTACCGCGGGGCCCCCTCACATTCACCCGAACCACACCGGCGAAATTCTGGCCCAAGTCGTAGACTTGGCGTCCCTCGCCAGCATCGGTCCTGTTTACGGGTACGTGGATCTCCCGCTCTTCCACCTCGGGAGCCAAGGCCGGCATCAGGCTTCCACCTGGCCCATCCACCGGCGCCGCGGCTACCCAGGCCCCATCCTTGAAGCCGCTCGCGTCCCACCCCGTCTCCTGCTTCCGCGCGTCGTAATCCTCGCCGCCATAAGTCGAGCTGAAGACCACAGGCCCCCGCGCTACCCTCCACTGCGAATCCGTCCCAACCACCTCCGATCGCCCATCCGCAAAGGTCAACCGAAGCTCCGCAATCAACTTGGGCGCACCAAAGCTCCCTCCGAACTTGGTGTAGCGAGCCTTGCCATTCGCCAAGACGCTGCGTTGCACGTTGTACATGCCATTGCCCAGCATCACGCCCCACGCGTGCCTACCCGAGGCCATGGTCCGAGTCACGTCATACGTCTCGTACTCCACAGTCTTGCCGTAGTCAGTCCAGGCGCCGTGCAGTCCGGGTCTTCCCACCAGCCGTCCATCGAGCCGCGCCTCGAATTGCCCGAGACCCGCAATCCGCAGCTCCGCCCTTGTCACTTTTTCCTTCACCTGAAACTCGCGCCGAAACACCGGCATGGGTCGGCTCCCATCCGCCTCCGCTCCATCCCGCACTGTGCTCCACGGCGCGGCGATCCAATGCGCCGTCCACCCGCCCTGCCCCTGGGCAGAGCCGCCTAGCCCAACGACCGCCCAAAGTGCAGCAAGCACCCACGTCTTCATGCATAACAAACTACCCTGCCGTCTGCTATCGTGTCGCCGTGAAATTCTGTCTCCTCCTCGCCTTCGGTCTCATCCTTCCCGCAGCCCTGCAGGCGCAGGACAACTACCCCGCCAACATCGCCCGCCAGGTTGCGAAAGTGCACGCGGCGACGGCCCACGGAGCTCCTTTTCAACCCACGTGGGACTCGCTCGCAGCCTACCGCGCGCCCGCCTGGTTCGAGGACGCGAAGTTCGGCATCTTCCTCCACTGGGGCGTCTACTCCGTTCCGGCATTCGGAAACGAGTGGTACTCGCGCAACATGTACGTCCCGGGCAACGCCGCCTATCACCCATCACGTCGCCACCTACGGCCCGCAGTCGAAGTTCGGCTACAAGGACTTCATCCCCCTCTTCAAAGCCGCAGCACTTCGACCCCGCCGCCTGGGTCGACCTCTTCACTCAGGCCGGCGCACGCTACGTGGTCCCCGTCGCCGAGCACTGCGACGGCTTCGCCATGTACGCCTCCGACGTAACCCCCTGGAACGCCGCTCACATGGGCCCGCACCGCGACATCGTCGGCGAACTCGAACGCGCCACCCGCGCCCGCGGCCTCCACTTCGGCGTCTCCTCGCACACGGCAGAGCACTGGTGGTGGTATGGCCGCGGCCGCACCATTTCTCTCCGACGTCCGCGAGGCCATGGCTCCCGCCGCGAACCCGCCACTTGACGCCCAACTGTACGGACCGGCCGCCAATATGGCGCTCCCCGGCCCAGGCGAGTCGCTTGATGCGCTAACCGGCGATGCCGCAGAACCCGAATCCTTCGCACCTCGAGCTCTGGCTCCCCCCCGACAGGCCGTTCCTCGATACTGGCTCGCCCTCTCGACCGAGCTCGTCGACAAGTACCACCCGGACTTCGTCTACTTCGACTGGTGGATCGGCCAGCCCGCGTTCAAGCCCGATCTCCAGCAGTTCGCCGCCTACTACTACAACGCAAGCGCCAGCCGGGGCCAGCAACCCGTCCTGACCTACAAGCAGGAGGACTTCCCCGCCAACGCCGCCACGCTCGACATCGAACGCGGCAAGACTCGACACCCTCCGCCTTCTGCCGTGGCAGACCGATACCAGCATCTCGATCCATTCCTGGGGCTACGTCGAACACGACGAGTACCGCACCGCTCCATTCGCTCCTCCAGCAGCTCCTCGACACGGTCGCGAAGAACGGCAACCTCCTGCTCAACGTAGGTCCCAAGTCCGACGGCACCATCCCCGAAGAGGCCCGCAGTGTGCTTCTGCAGATCGGCGCGTGGCTCAAGATCAACGGTGACGCGATCTACGGCTCACGCCCGTTCACTGTCTTCGGCGAAGGCCCCACAATCGGTCCCAAGGATTCGACCGCCAAGAACAGCGACATCCAGACCTACACCGCGGAGGACATCCGCTACACGACATCGCACGATGGCAGACAGCTCTACGCTGCTGCCATGGCCTGGCCCTCCACAGGCAGCCTGACGCTCCACACGCTCTTCGCGGGCAACCCATACCTCCCAGGGTCAGTCTGCGCCGTGTCGCTGCTGGGCACCACGCTGAAGATCCCCACCACTCAGGCGGCGGATGGCCTGCACCTGACCCTTCCCACGACTCCGCCGGCAGGCCTCAATCCGCTCGCGCCGGCGGTCTTCCACCTTCAGACCAAGTGCTCCTGAGCCGGGCTTCGCGTCACACCCTGGGCTACTTCTCCGGGATCTCCCCCAGCGGAAGATGCACGTATTTGATCGTCTCGCGTTTCCAGGTATAGGTGATCTCAAGCCCTCCATCCGCCGCCTCAACCATCGCCGGGTAGGAGAACTGCCCCACCCCGTCCTCCAGCGTGGCAAACACCCGGAAGTGCTCCCCGTCCCGGCTCACGGCGAGATTCAGGGGAGTCCTGCCGTTTGTGGTGTTGTTGAAGACCATCACGACACGCCCGTCCTTCAGCTGCACTGCATCGATCCCCGAGTTGTTGTTCGGAAGGTCGAGGTAGCGCGCCTGGGTCCACGTCACACCTTTGTCGAAGGAGTCCGCCACCGCGATCCTGGCCGCCAGCGTATGCGTGCGCGCGTAGAGCCGCAGATGCTTGCCGCCCAGCGAGATCACCGAAGGCTGGATCATACCCTCGTACTTCCTCGGCCCCGGCTTCGCGTCGGAGCCCTTCTCGAGGCTCACCGATCCCGCAGCAGGCTCCGGCGCTGGAGTCGCCCGCGCATCCACATCGCGCGGCACCCTGATTGGCCCGATCTTCGCCCAACGTCTTCCCGCCATCCGTGCTCCGCTCCACCCAACAGGCCCAGCTCTCATGCGCCTCGAAGGAAGTCCCGCTCACGATCGTCCCGTCGGCCATCACCAGCGGCTTGGCCCGGATCGGCCCCAGCAAACCGGCCGGCAGACGCTCGTCCGCCGACCACGTCTTTCCCTCGTCCTCCGACCACATCCGCCCCGCCGCCCACGTTCCCGGCGAGGGCCCTACCTTGTAGTACAGCCACAGCCGCCCATCCGCCGTATGGAACAGCACGGGGTTCCAGGACGGCACCCCTACCTCGCGCTCCAACTCCACCGGTTGGGTCCATCTTCCGCCCACACGCCGGCTTCCCCAGATCGCCACATCGGGCGCTCTTTCCTTGGTTCCGCCAAACCACGCGGCCATCAACTCGCCATTCTTCAGCGTCACGATCGTCGAGGCATGGCTCTCCGGAAACGAAGTTGAGCCCGGCTCGAAGATGAACTCCCCGGCAGGACGTATCTGCGCCAGCGCGGCGGTGGAAAGCAGGACCAACCAGATCGCCAGACCCTTCACGTTCTCTCCCCTTACTGTGCCGCGGCGAAGTTGGACAACGTTACGATCTCGCCCGGTTCTACGACGATCTCGCGGGGAACGACACTCGACACTGCGTTCTCCAGGCGCTGGCTGGTCCGCTCCATCTCTGTCCATCGCTGTCCGGTCCAGTCAAGCCTCAAGCCGCTGCGCTTTAGTGGAGCGGTTCAGCACTGCCACGGTGCTCTTGCCGCCGCCTTCAAAGGCGACCGGCAACAGGTCGGCGTCGGTGCTGCTCACGTCCACACGGGTCATACCCTTCAGCACATGCCGGCTATACGCTCCCAGCACACGCAACTCGAAAGCTCCAAGACTTGGGCCGATACCCGTCCGTCTTGTCCGGAACCAGCAGCGACCGCGAGCCGCCAAAGCTGGGCTGCTCCGTATCCAGCAGCAGCCAGCAATAAAGCAGCATCTCCGCGTCGAGCTCCGTAAGATTCTTCTGATAAAGCTGCGCGACAGCCAGCGCGACACGATAGGACGGCTCCTGGTAGTGCGGGTCGTTCAGGCAGATCTCCGTCGCCAGAAATGGCTTGCCCGCGCTCGCCTCATGCATCGCCCGCATCCTCGCGTCGTACAGGTCTGGATTCGCCAGAAACTCCTGGAAGTCATACTCATGCGCCGCCGTGTAGTCGACCTTCGCCCAGGCCGTCTGGATTCTTCCGCAGGTCCTTCACTCGCGCCGTCCCCAGGTCCATATAGCTCGCATCCGCCATATGGATCTCGTACTGCCGGAACCCGGCCTTGTCCAACTCCCGCCGCAGCGTCAGCGCCATCGCGGCAAAGACCTCCGGCGGCTGTTCCACCTCGTTCTGTATGCCTACAATCGCCGGCGGCTGACCCGTCTCCTCCTTCGCCTTGCGGCAGTAATCGACCACGATGCGCGCGTACTCCTCGGGCCTGGCTGCGTGTCTTCACCGGCTTGTTCCACGCATCCAGGATCGGCTCTCCTCCGGCCTTGTACGCCTCCGTCGCCCACGCCGGCAGCGCCCACATCTCGTAGATCACCTCGCCGCCAAGCTCCTTCGCCTTCTTGCTGTACGCGAAGTCCGAGACCTCGCCGTTCGGAAAGTTATCCCCGTAGTAGTGCGGCGTGGCTTCCCTCAGGTCCGTCCAGTTGGTGAGGTCCGGCTTCAACTCCGACCCCATCGGATACTCGCGGTCGATCAGCAGGTTGTACCGCTTCAGCAGAGCCCAGTACTCCCGCTTGCCCTCCTCGCTCATCCGCTCATACGTGGGGACGCTCGGGCTGCCGCCGAAGCCCTGCATCGTCCTGGTGCCTCGCCGCAGGGTTCACGCGTAGCGTCGCCTCGCCCACGGGGCTGCGCAGCAACGCGCCGCTCAACCCCAGATGCTCCGTGCGCGGCGCGACGAACATCCATCTGGTGCCGCAGCACGTCGAAGACGCAGCTCTGCCGCAGCATCTCGACCCCGTTCACCAGCACCCGCACCGAAAGATGCGCGTCGAGCACCACGGTCAGGGTTCGCGCCTCGCCCGGTGTACTGCTGCTCGTCGTCGCGAATCTCGCGCTCGGCATAGCCTCGCCCCGAGCCGGGCAGCGCCGTCGAGTCGTAGAACCGCTGCACGAGGCGCACTTTTGACGGGGTCAGCTCCACCGTAAAGCCGGCGTGAGGCCCCGTGAAGATCCAGCGCAGCCTGCCGTGTCGCGGGACAGCCTCGCGGAGCACCACCGTCCGCTCGAAGAGCGCCGGTAGCTCATCGTCGAAGTACGCCCGCGCAATCTCATCCGGCCGGGACCAGCCCGGACCACGCGGTCCATCCGATACGAACGAGAAGCTCTGCCAAGGCGCAGCTGAATTCGGAGCCGCTGCGGGAAGGGCGACCGCCTCCTGTGCGCAAGCCTGTTGTTGTTGTGCCGCCAGCAGGCACGCGCCCAGCGCGACCTGTACACCGATACGTCTCACTCGCATCATCTTGCTTATTCTGACCCTCGGGCGGGAGTCTTTCAAATCTACTCGCTAACTTTCATTTGGCTGCCTATACTGTGCGTTGCCGGTCGGGAAAGTCAATGGTGGTGAGGATTCTGCGCGAGACTCGAATGAGGGCCGACGTTCTGTGTGCGCTTGCGCTTGCCGCAGCGCTGGGGCAGCGAAGCCTCGCCCAGGGAGTTGCAGCAGTCCCTCTCGACCCTTCGCGCGGCAACGTTGCGCTGCGCTCCGCCCCGACGACTCGGCTGCGAGAGCAGTTCATATGGACGGCGGGAGACGCCGCCGCACTCGACCCGGCTCTGCAGGCGAAGGTCCGCGGGCAGGACGACAAGACCACCCCGCACTTCTTTCGCGCCACCTTCCACGTCGCAGCCGTGCTGCCACACGCTACGCTCTACCTGGCTGGCCCACGCTCTGCTGTGGTGTACCTGAATGGCGCAGAGGTCCTGCGCTTCAGCGATACCGCCCGGCCGCAGAAGGGCTTTAACGTTCAGACGGCGCAGGTCGCAAGCAGCCTTCGCAGCGGCTCGAACAGCATCGCCATTGAAGAGGTTCGCGGGCACAGCTCGCTCCATACCGGCGCGAGCCCGATCATCAACCAGGTAACCTATGGCGAGGTGCTGCTGGCCAAGATCGTTCCCGGCATCGCCGGAGTGGATGCCGATCCGCTGGTGGGCTCCGACCCAAGCTGGCGGAGCACACTTCACCCAGCAGAGGGCTGGACTGCATCCGGCTTCGACGACACCGGATGGCCGGCTGTTCAGACCCTGGGAGTGCCTGGGACGAAGAGCGACTTCCTGCAGTGGAATGCTGATGCCGGTCTCTACGCGTGGCCGGGGTACGTCGGCGTGGGTGCCGCAATGCGGACTTTCTCGCTACCCGTCGCGAAGGTCGCTGGGGTCGAGAACTCCGCCCGCATTCCCCATCCGGAGACCCTCGCCTCGGACGGCGCACTCAGCATCCTGCCAGCCGGCCAGGGCTCGGCCCTGGCAGTCATCACGCTGGATTTTGGCCGCGAGGTAAACGGCAGGGTGCATCTGGTCTCTGCCTCCGACGCTCCCGTCGAGGTTGAGACCAGCTATGGCGAATCGCTCGAAGAGGCGGCAGGTCATCCTTACCTCGGAGTCCGCACCTTAAACGTGCCACCGCGTGGCGAAGCCTTCGGGCCGAAGAGCGGTTTCCGGTATGTTCGGCTGAGCTTTCCCAGCGGCGCGTCGAAGTGGCGCCGTATCGACGTCGAGGGCATCACGTATCCCGTGCGCTACCTCGGCGCGTTTGAATCCTCGGACCCGCAGCTCAACCGCATCTGGGAGACGGGAGCCTACACCGCGCATCTCTGCATGCAGGAAGGCATCTGGGACGCGCCCAAGCGCGATCGCGGCCGCTGGATGGGTGATCTCGATGTGACCGGGCGGGTCATCAACAGCGTCTTTGCCGAGCGCGAACTGATGGAAGAGACCATGACGCAGGTCATCGGAGACCTCCCCGTGCGTCGCGACGTCAATACGATCGCCGGATACTCGGCTCTCTGGATCAGCGGGCAGGCCGAGTTCTACCGGCATCTCGGCGACCTCGAATACCTGAAGAGCATGCATGGACGTCTGCTCGACCTGCTGCAACTGATGGATAGCGAGTTGAGCCCTGCCGGCCTGTTCACTAACCCGGCGAACCACAAGGTGTTCGTGGACTGGTCCAACGGCTTCAGTGCGGATGGGCCGGAGGCGCGCGCGGCCACCCACCTGGAGTTCGTCGCGGCCTATCGCGAGGCAGTGTTTCTGCTCGATGCGCTCGGCGACACGACTCATGCGCAGATGTACCGGCAGGCCTTGCAGCGCCTGACCGATGCGGCTCAGACAAGTCTGCTGGATCGCGGAACCGGCACGTTCGGCACCCGCTGGCAGACCAACGCGATGGCCGTCGTCTCCCGCGCCGCCACGCCGGAGCAGGAGCGAGCTATTTGGACGCAGGTGCTGGCGCAGGTGGGCGACCCTTCATCCAGCGCGGTCGTCACCCCTTACTACGGCTTCTACATCCTTTCGGCCATGGCTCGTCTCGATCACCGGCCCGAGGCGCTCGCGTGGATGCGGACCTACTGGGGCGGCATGCTGGACGAAGGCGCCACCAGCTTCTGGGAAGCCTACGACCCGCACTGGCCCAGGCAGGATTTCCACGCGTCGTTAGAGGCTGACAACAAGAAGGGCTACTACGTCAGCCTTGCCCACGGCTGGGCCAGCGGTCCTACGGCGTGGCTTATGCAGGAGATTCTCGGCATCGCTCCTACTGCAGGAGGCTTCGCACAGGTCACCATACGGCCAGACCTCGCGGGGCTCACATGGGCTCGCGGCGCCGAACCCACGCCCAGGGGTCTCATCAAAGTTGACCTGACTCCCGAGCGCGTGACGCTCACTCTTCCTCCCGGCACCCGCGCCTGTGTTGTGCTTCCATTCTCACCAGTCGCGGGGACCATCCTGGACAACGGACAACCCATCGCCACAACTCCCGCGGAGGATGGCAGGCGCGCAGCCCTCACTCTCACTCAAGGCGGCGAACATGTCTTCACATTTCAGAGGGCCGCGACATCATGAATCGGAACACCGCGCTGTGCCTTGCTCTTTCCGCTGTCGTCCTCTTACTGCCGTCGCAGCCGGCGTTCGCCCAGCACATTCCCGGCTACAACTACGACGAGTCAAAGATCCCACCGTACACTGCGCTCGATCCGCTGGTGCTCGAGAATGGAACCCGAGTCAAGACGCTCGCGATGTGGTGGTCAACCCGCCGCCCCGAGATCATGCGCCTGTTCGAGGAGAACGTCTTTGGCCGCAGTCCCGCCAACGCACGCGTCCCGCTGCGCGTCCACCAGGTGGAGTCTGATCGCCAGGCGCTCGACGGCCAGGCCATCCGCAAGCAGGTGGACATCTTCTTCACGCCCAGGGCAGAGGCCGGACCCTACATGCGTCTGCTGCTCTACCTGCCCGCGCACGCGACGCATCCCACGCCCACGGTCCTGGGCCTGAACTTCGGAGGCAATCAGACCGTGCTCGACGACCCGCACATCGAACCCACTCCCGTATGGAGCCGGCCCAAGGGCGTAACCGCGCTGCAGCATACGGCGCCCCCCGAGTCTTCCCGCGGCAGCCAGATCGAGGAGTGGCAGGTTCGCAAGCTGCTTGCACGCGGCTACGGCTTTGCCACGGTGTACTACGGCGACCTCGAGCCCGACTTCAAGGACGCGAGCCAGTACAGCGTTCGCCAGCTCTTCCTTCCGCCGCATCAAGCCGACCCCGCCCCGGACGAGTGGGGCGCGATCGGAGCCTGGGCCTGGGGCCTTTCGCGCGCCATGGACTATCTCCAGACCGATGCGGACGTCGATGCGTCGCACGTCGCCGTCACTGGCCATAGCCGCCTGGGCAAGACCGCCGACTGGGCTGCCGCGCAGGACACCCGCTTCGCCGCCGTGCTCTCCACAGAGTCAGGCAAGGCGGGGCAGTCGCTCTCGCGGCGCGGGCTGGGAGAAAGCGTAGCCCACCTGGAACACTCGTTCCCATACTGGTTCTGTGCAAACTACGCGAATTGGGTCGGTGTCGATCAACACATACCGGCGGACGGCAATCTTCTCTCTCGCTGCTTGCGCCCAGACCTGTCTACGTCGCGAGCGCCATCGAGGACGAGTGGTCCGATCCGCGCGGCGAATTTCTCTCCGCGGTAAGCGCCAGTCGCGTGTACACCCTGCTGGGTGTCGGCGGCCTCGTCACCTCCGAGATGCCCCTGGTGGACCGTCCCATCCATGCTGGCAACGTGGCGTATCACGTTCGCTCCGGCAGGCATGACGTCACCGCATTCGATTGGGACCAGTACCTGGACTTCCTCGACACACACTTCCATCCGCAATCAAACGTTCCCTCCAGGAGCAAGCATTGACCACACATCGTCTGCTGCGATCCGCACAGATCGCGCTCAGTGCCGCGTTAGTGGCCGGCTCGGCCGCAGCACAGAAGCCCGCTGCAAGCGCCGCAGGGCCCGTCCTGAAGCCTGCTGAATTCGCCCACTACATCGACGAGTTTCGAGAGCAGGAAAACCACGCAACCGGAGCGCAGTACGAATGGCTCAGCGGCGAAGACACGTGGACCTGGATGCAACACCAGATCCCCTGGTTCGAGTCCTCCGACCACAGCTTCGAAGAGATGTATTACTTCCGCTGGTATGCCTGGCACAAGCACCTCGTCAAAACACCCACCGGCTACCTCATCACGGAGTGGCTGCCCAAGCCTGAGTTCAAGGACGGCAGCTTCGGCGCTTTGCCGGATGCCGCGCCCTTCCACATCGCCGAAGCGCGGTGGCTGCGCGATCCAAAGATCGCGGAAGACGACGCGCGGTACTGGTTCTCGCCCGGCGTTGACAGTCACAAGTACAGCCACGCGCTCGCGTCGACCGTGCGCGATCTCACGCTAGCGAACGGCGACAACTCACTCGCGACGGCGTTGCTGCCGGCCATGATCGCCAGCTACCACGCCTGGGAATCCACGCAGCAGGACAGCAATGGACTCTTCTGGTCCATCGATACGCGCGATGCCATGGAGAAGTCCATCAGCGGCGACGGCTACCGCCCCACACTCAACAGCTACATGTATGCAGACGCGCGGGCGATTGCCGATATCACTCACGATCCGGCGATCCGCGCGGAGTTCGCAGCCAAGGCAGACCGCCTGCATCAGCTGATCGAAACAAAGCTTTGGAATCCAGCGGATCAGTTCTACGAGGTCGTGTCCCCCGCGGCCGACTCCGGCATCCGCAAGGAGAAGAAGTTCGTCGACCCCGGCACCAGGCTGAAGTTCTCCTCCGTCCGCGAGCAGATCGGCTACATCCCCTGGATGTTTGGAATTCCTGAGAAGGCGCACGATGTGGCATGGAGCCAACTCTTCAACCCTGCCGGCTTCGATGGGAAGTACGGCGCCACCACGGCGGAACGACGCAGCCCGCGCTTCCGGTTCCAGAGCTCCGATCAGTGCACGTGGAACGGGCCGGAGTGGCCATTCGCCATGACCCAGACGCTGCTCGCTCTGGCCGGCTACGAGGCCGGGACTCCGAACGCGCGGTTGAACGCTGCGGACTACTACCGGCTCTTTGCGCGTTACGTGTCGGCGCAGCACCTGAAGCTCGCCAGCGGAGAGGTCGTGGACTGGATCGATGAAGATCAAGATGCAGACACTGGAGAGTGGATTGCGAAGGACATGCTCCTCGCGAAGAACAAACAGGTGGGCCGCGGCAACTACTACAACCACTCGGGCTTCGCAGACCCACTCATCACCGGACTGGTCGGCCTTCGTCCCAGGGAAGACGACACGGTCGAGCTGCGTCCTTTGCTGCCGGCGCAGACCTGGACCTACTTTGCGCTCGACGCACTGCCGTACCACGGACACCTGCTCACCATCCTTTGGGATCCCACCGGCCAGCGCTATGCGCGAGGACGGGGCTTCCTTCTCCTCGTGGACGGCAAGCTGGTGTCGCGACGCGAAAACATAGGCCCGGTTTCGGGCAAGCTCTAACAGACTCCGGAGGTTTGCATTGAACGGATCGGTGAACATTTCCGGGACTGCAGTGGCGCTCACGCTGTTTGCCGCCGCCCTTCCATGTGTCGCGCAGAAGGATGGAGCGCCTGTTGCACGCGCCGGCGAGCGCGCCCCCGCGATGGCAGCGGGCGGCGTGCCCGAGCTAGTGACCATCCCCGCCGGAAGCTTTGTCATGGGCGCGGACGCGGGCGCGCTGCCCGACGCCGTTACGCAGGGCTTCGGCGTGATGTCGCAGCGGCCGGAACATGGCGACTTTGACGAGCTGCCCGCACATACCGTGCGAATCACACACCCCTTCGCAATCGGCAGGACCGAGGTCACGCCAGAGGAGTTTCGGCAGTTCGATCCCGCCTTCCAGTCCGGACCTGCGACGCAGGCCTATGCGGCTGGTGTCAGCTGGGATCGGGCGGCGGCGTACTGCGCATGGTTGACCCGCAAGACGGGCAAGCCGTGGAGACTCCCGACCGAAGCGGAGTGGGAGTACGTCGCGCGCGCCGG
This sequence comes from uncultured Acidobacteriaceae bacterium, assembly GCA_963791875.1. Taxonomy (GTDB): domain Bacteria; phylum Acidobacteriota; class Terriglobia; order Terriglobales; family Acidobacteriaceae; genus Edaphobacter. Next base: position 28,636 of record CAWBUI010000006.1, on the reverse strand, counting down.
AGGCAAGGCTGTCTTCGGGGCGGGGAACACCATGCCCAAGGTTGACGCGCCGAATGCATTCGGCGTGGTGAATATGGAGGTAGGGCGCCCGGAGTGGGTGGCGGACTGGTACGGACCCTACGTGGCAGGTGCGCGGGTGAACCCGACGGGCGCGGCGGCGGGTTATACGCGCGTGGTGCGTGGAGGCGGACTCGACTTCCGTCATACCGCGAGCAAGACCTCACCCGATCTGAACGTGCCGGCAACGGCGCCGTACTTTGCCCGCGCAGCCAACCGGGCCAGCATGCCTCCTGCCTACGCATCGCCGGAGGGAAACATCGGCTTTCGCGTCGTTCAGGCTGGTCCGGTGACAGGCGAGGTCACGCCTGCCCAGAGCTACTTCTTTGAGAGCGCGGTGAAACAGAATGCTGTACCTGCAGGCGGACCCGACTTCGCCAAGCCCTGGTATCACGTGCATGAGTTGTTCCCCAACCTGCAGGGCAAGAGTATGCCTGGCGTGGGCTGGAAGCTGGGCCTGGCGCCGGGATTGGGCGTGAACTACCACAATTCCGCGATCCAGGAACTGCCCAACGGGGACATGATCGCGGCGTACTACAATACCCCGGACCGAGAGGACGATCCCGACCAGACCGTGCTCATCATGCGTCGCCGCGCAGGCGCCGAGGAGTGGGATATGCCGGAGCCGTGGCCGGTCTTCGCCGACGCGGCGCTGGCGGCTCCAGTCTTCTGGAACGACACGAAAGTTCATGGCAAGCTTTGGATGTTCTGGGGCTTTCCCAGGCTGATCGGCGCGGGACCGTTTTGCTATGCCACGTCGACGGACAACGGCGCGACGTGGTCTCCGGTTCAGTTCCCCAACTTCCCCGGCACGATCGGCCGCTTTGTCTCACAGCCGATCAACAGCGTGGTGCGGGCAGCGGATGGCACGATCTATCTCCCGACCGACTCCACCGGCAAGGACGCCGATGGCAATGGCTCCATCAGCGCGGTCTGGGCCACCAAGGATGAAGGCAAGACCTGGTATGACACCGGCGGCCGAACAGCGGGACGACATACCACGCTCGTCATCGCGAAGAACGGCGACCTGCTCGGCTTCGGCGGTAAGAACTCCAGCATTGAAGGGCGCATGCCGCTGGCGCGGAGTTCCGACGGCGGCAAGACCTGGAACAAATCGAAGACACCGTTCGATCCGTTGCTCAGCGGGGAGCGGCCGAGCGTGATCCGGCTGGCGAGCGGGCGGCTGTTCTTCGTCGCCGACTATAACCCGAAGAAGGAGAAGCACATTCACAAGGACGGCGCGTACGTCGCGCTGAGCGACGATGATGGCGCGACCTGGACGACCAAGCGACTGCCGGACCAGATCGTCACGGTTGGGTACACGACGGCGACGCAGGGTGCGAACGGTGTGATCCACGTGGTTACGTCGAAGAACAAGCCCGACTACGAGATCGAGCTGAATGAGTCATGGGTGCTCGACCAGGCGGCCACAGGCGATACGGCACGGAACGAGGCCTCCAACAAGGGTGCGACGCGTGCGACGGAGGGAAAGGCGGAGTGGAGCACCGTTCGGGTGGCCGATGGGCGAATCCTGCTCGACGGGCCCCAGCGGTTCTTCTATCCGGACGGCAAACCCATGTGGTCGGCCACGTTCCGTGCGGGCCGGAATGTTGGAGAGGAACGCTTCCTGCGGGCGGATGGGACGCTGATGTGGGTCAAGCGATACGCGGACGACGGTCGCTGGACTTGGGAGAACTATGACCTGACTGGCAAACGCGTCGCTACGTCGAGGTGGAAGGGAAAGACGCTGCTGAGCAGTGATGTTCCTGATGCGCCGGTGCGGAAGAAGGGCGGCGATGACACGCTGCCTCCGCCGGAGGGTTTGTGAGACGACTGCTGCTGCGGCTGGTGATGGCGCTGCTCTCGGGCTCGGTGGTTGCTCAGGGCACGGCTGCGTCGGGGCCGGGCGGGGCTGCGTCGGGGCAGGGCGCGACGGTGTTTGCGTACTTCAAGGAGCCGGGGACGCAGGGCATCTACCTGGCGCTGAGCCGCGATGGCTACACGTTTACTCCGCTGAATGGAGGACAGCCCTGGCTGAAGCCTGAGCAGGCGGGCGAGATCATGCGGGACGTGTACGTGACGCGCGATCCGGCGGGCGGCTTCCGGGCGGTTTGGACTTGGGGCTGGAAGGGTTCATCACTGGGGACGGCGCATTCGGCGGACCTGATGACATGGACGGCGCAGACCGAGGTTCCGATCATGCGGGAGCTTTCGGCGACGCGCAATGTGTGGGCGCCGGAGACTTACTGGGACGAGGCGGCCAAGGAGTGGCTGGTGATCTGGTCTTCGTCGTTCGAGGGCGATGCTTTGGGGAATCGGATCTGGGCTTCGAGGACGAAGGACTTTGTGAGCTTCTCGAAGCCAGCCAAGTTCTACGATCCGGGCTTCGTGGTGATCGATGCGACGTTGTTTCGGCGGGAGCGTGACTGGGTGCTGGTGCTGAAGGATCAGAGTACCGACCCGCTGCGCTACCAGGTTCGCTGGGCGTCCGGGCCGGGGGTGGAGGGTCCGTGGGGACCTTTGTCGGGGCCGATTACGGAGAGCTGGTCGGAGGGGCCTTCGGTGGTGCGGGTGGGGGAGAAGTACATCGTTTACTACGATCACTACCGTGCGCCGCGGGCTCGGTACGAGGGCGTGGAAACCTCGGACTGGGTGCATTGGTCGAGTGTGAACGACCGTATGCAGTTTCCGGAGAGCGCCAAGCATGGAAGCTTCTTCCATGTGTCTGAGGAGGAGGCGCAGCGGCTGCTTGGGCGGCACGATGCGGGCTCTCAGGAGGCCCCTACCCCTCCGGGTATCACTTCGGTTAACTTTGTTCATTCTTCCGGGGTTAGCGGAGGGGAGTGACGCTTCCGTTAATCCCGGTTTGTTGATTCTGTGAGGCTTAGCTGGGGAGAGTGACGGCTTTGGTATTGCCGTTCTGCTTACCCCCCAGTGGGCGCCTTTTCAGATTTGTTCTCTTCTTCTATTTTAGCGAATTGGAGGGGGTGTTTTTGCCAAGTTTATTTGCTTTGGAATGAATGAGTTAGCTTGTTCTGGGGCTTGACACGTGGATTTGCCTTTGTTTTCGTGAAGAGCTTTTTGCGGGGGAGTGTAAGTGGCTGTTTCTGTGGCGCTTCCGACGGGTGTAGGTCCGTTCATGGGGCGGGCAGCGGCACGGGCAAGTGCTACAGCTGGTCCCTCCGCTTTGCTGCGGGATGACAAGCCATAAGGCTGGGCAACGGCAAGGGCAACTGCACGGGCCAAGGCAAGGGCAAGTGCGGGGGGATGCTGGAGGTTTAGTTTTCGAAGAGCCAGTCGAGGTTTGGGGGTTGGCCGTCGGTGGATGCTGCGGACAGGTCCATGTGCGGCGTGACGTGCAGGTCTTCGGGGATGAAGCCGAGCACGACGTAGGCTCCTTTGCCGAGATCGAGATCGTTGGTTCCTGCAGGAAGGGGTTTCGACCATACGGTTACGGGGAGACCCTTGGCGAGGGTGACGGCGTTGGGGAGGAGGATGTTCCACTGCTCGGTTGCCGAGGAGACGTTGGCGGGTGAGGCGTTGAGGGTTTTGCGGGAGTCGGACTTGAAGAAGCCGACGAGGATCTGGGCGGGTTTGGCGAGGGTGAAGTGGATGGGCTCGGACTGCTGGGTGGACACGCGGATTCCGGTGAGGCCGTTGAGTTCCGGGGCGACGGTCTTGATGGGCGTGGGGGCGTCGGTGTAGAGGGCGGCGCCGGGGGCGACGGTGAAGGTTTGGGCGGTGCTCGGGGCGAGGGTGAAGGGTACCTGCGGCAGGCGGGTGGGGACGGGCTGGGCGGACGGCTGGGCAGAGGCTTTGGTCGGGCCGTTGAGGGAGACGAGGCGCTGGCGGAAGGTGGCGAGCTCCTGCGTGTAGACGGGGAGGAGGTCGCGCCAGTGGTTGGTCTGGGGACCGCCGCGGACGGGGATCTGGCGTTGCGAGGTTTCCATGCCGGCGGCGTTGCGGTAGGCGTGGTCGGTGAGGGCGGTGAGGTTTTTGAAGTCGTCGACGGAGGCGGCGAGGAGCGGCTCGGCGGCCCGGAGCTGGGTCTGGTCGTGGGTGTAGGCGAACTCCATGACGAGCACGGCGGCCTGTGTTTTGTGGTTGTAGAAGGACATGAGGGCGGCGATGGCGCGCATGTCATTGAGGACGCGGGCGTACTCGGGCTGAGCGGAGGGGGTGATGCCGGGCGCGGCGGCTTCGGCCTCGGCTACGGCCTTGGCGGCGGAGTCCGCGACCATGGTGGCGACGGCGATGGGGGTCTGGCCGTGGTGGGGCTTGTGGGCGATCTCGCTGGCGACGTACTCGTCGAGGCGTTCGCCGTCGGGGGCGTCTCCGGTCCAGAGGGTTTCGGCTGGGTTGAAACGTTTGGCGTCGATCAGCTGGGGCATGGTCATGCCGAGGGAGAGGACCTCGCGATTGCCTTCGGTGATGCCGATGCGGGGGAGGAGCGTGGGGGCGCAGATGCCGGAGAGGGTGTAGGCGGCGAGGAGGTGGGCTCCGGTGGCTAGCTGAGCGGGGGTTAGGGTGGGGTCGAGTTGGGGACCGGATTGGACGGTGGGGAGTTCGGTGAGGTTTGTCGAACCCCACTCATCGCGATGAGGCTGCGATGAATGGGGCACCCGGGCGGAGGTGCCAGTGTGGGGGGCTGTTGGAGAAGCAGGTCCCTCCGCTTTGCTGCGGGATGACAATTTGTTGGCGGAGGGCGGAGGGGTGGCTGGACGGCGAAGCGTTCGGCGAAGCGTTGGGTCCAGTATTGCTGCTCGTGGGCGGGGTCGCGTTCGGGGTTCCAGGCGTAGCGGGCCCAGGCGTCGTACCAGATCCAGTCGCGTTCGGGCTGCTGGAGGAGCGGCGTGGTGTTGTCTGCGGAGAAGGGCCAATCCCAGTAGCGGAGGGGGTAGAGGTGGACGCCGCTGATGCCGATGCGGACGAAGTTGAGGATCGTCTGGCGGATGAAGTCGGGGTCTCCCCAGCGGAAGGGCTCGAGGTTGGACATGAGGTGCATGTTGACGATGGTGGTGTTGGAGCCGGCGACGAGGGTGTTGAAGCGGTCGCGGACGGGGCCGCGGATGTTGGTCCAGGTGTAGGACTCGCCGTTCCACTTCCACATGGTGTCGATGTTGGAGTAGAGGGCGCGGGCGGCGGGCATGACGTCCTGGATGTCGGTGGCGTGGGCGCGGATGACGATGGGGGGATCGGGGACTGGATGGCCGAGCGCGGCGGCTTGCTGGGCGAGGCCGTCCTTGACGCCGGGGATGATGGTTTTAGAGATCCACTCAGCGCCGTAGTGGGGGCCCATGGCTTCGCCGAGCGTCATGAAGAGGCCCACGTTGGGGTAGGAGCGGATGAACTCGGAGATGCAGTAGCGGGTGTAGTCGGACGAGAGCTGGGAGGGCGCGGAGAGGTGGAAGGGGAGGTTGTGGGCGCGGGCGAAGGTGTGGGAGAGATGGATGTTGTAGAAGCCCTGGAGGACCCAGATGCCGCGCTTGTCTGCCTCTGCGGTGAGCCACTGGAACATGGCGATGTTCTGCTCAAGCTGGGCGGTGGGGAGCTCCTGTGCCTCGGGATATTTGGGGAGCTTGAGGAGCGAGGTGAAGGGGTGGCCGTTCCAGAGATAGAGGGTGTTGACGCGCTGCCGGGCGAGGCGGTTGAGGTATTGGGTCCAGGCGGCCTTGTCGTAGAACCAGGGGAACTCGGCGGGGGTGTAGCGGTAGTCGTACTCGGCGTTCTCGTAGGTGAGGGCGGGCTTCTGGAGGCCGACGGCGTCGCCACGGAGCTTGATCTGCGGATGGTCGATGAGGTCGAGGGTTTGCGGGAGTGCGTGGGCGGGGGCGATGCGGTCGATGAACTCCTCGGCGCCGTAGAGGACCCCGGAGGGATCGAAGCCGGCGATGATGATCTTTGGGCCGACGCGCCGGAGAAGGAAAGCTTCTTTTGCGTCGGGCCAGAAGTCGGGGATGGTCTTGTCGAAGGGGGAGAGCAGTGGATCGTGGCGGGTGGCGAGGAGGATCTCGTCGGAGCCGGGAAGGGCGGCGAGGACCGGGCGGAGGAGCGAGGCGGCGTATAGCTCGCGCGGGGATGGGTGGGCGGAGAGGCGCACGGTGGGGGCGGCGAGTGCGGTGCCGGTAAAGGCGAGTGCGAGGAGGAGAGGGCGGCCGTTGCGGAACAAAACTTACCTCATTGGGGCGAGCCGTTGCGGGTTGATGAAGGCTCAGGCGGGTTCGTTGTCGGGAACCTTGGGGGCGTTGGTGTCGGTCGGTTTGGCGTGCGTATCGGCGAGCTTGGTGAAGAGGACGGCGCGATAGGGCTTGCTGGGGAGGGTGAGCCGGGACTTGCCGGTGAAGGTGCCGGGGATGGGGGTGGAGGACATGGCGAAGGGGTCGATGAGGGCGGCGGAGTAGGTGGCGGTGACGGGGAGGGGGAAGTCGTAGCGCGCGGGGCGGTGGACGTCGAAGTAGTAGAGGATGTTGCCGGCGAGGTCGACGGCGTTGAGGTAGTAGGCACCTTCGCTCTCGTTGAAGCCGGTGCGGGTGGCGTTCTCGATGCAGGAGCGGAGGAAGGCGAGGCGTGGTCCGGACTCGCCGCGGAGGGCGCCGGCGTCGGACCAGCTGGACTGGCCGGAGTCGGAGAGGAAGACTTCGCCGTGGGAGGCGTAGACGCCGCGGACGGTGGCGAGCCAGAAGCGGTGCGTCATCTCTTCGGCGGAGAGATTGCCCCAGCGGCGGTCGACGTCGCCTTCGTACTGGATCTCGTCGTAGACGATGGGCTTGTTCCAGGCGTCGCGGCGGGCGGAGGACTTTTCGAAGTCGTAGGACTGCAGGCTGGCGTGGGTGCACCAGGGTTTGGAGTGGTCGTAGATGACGCGGGAGTGGTGAATGGAGCGGAGGTGCGCGTAGGGATCCTCGGCCTGGACGATGCGGAAGAAGCGGTCCCAATCGGCGGTGGTTTTGGATTTGACGAGGTCATACTCGTTGGCGATGGCCCACCAGACGTTCCGGTATGCGGAAAGGCGGGCGACGGCGTAGCCGAGGTAGAAGTCGTCGGCTTCGGAGCCCATGGCTTTGTAGCCCCAGGCGTCGTAGGGATGGAAGAGGATGCAATCGGCCTGGATGCCGGCGTGCTGGAGTTCGAGGATGCGGCGCTCGAGGAGGCGGAAGTATTCGGGGTTGAAGCGGGTGAGGTCGTTGGTGGAGCCGGAGCGGGGGAAGGGAAGCAGGTCGGGCCCTTGCCGAAAGGCTTGGGGAGAACGCAGACGCGGGATTTGTTGAAGCGCGACTGCCGCATGCCGGCGAGGGAGAGGGCGGCGTTGGCGTCGGTGGTGAAGAGGAAGGCGTAGGTGGTGGTGCCGAAGGGGAAGTAGGGTGTGGCGTCGGCGTGCTGGAAGTGGAACTGATGGGCGGCGGTGACGGGGCCGTGGTTGCCGGCGGTGGGAGGGGTGCAGGTGAAGGCGCCGGTGTGGTTGTCGAGGGCGGGCGTAGTGCTTACGGTGCGGAAGGTCCAGGGGCCGGGGGCGTCGGGCATGAAGCGGACGCGGAAGGTGGAGCTTCCGTCGTAGAAGCCGGTGACGCGGATAGTGCGGTGGGCGTGGGTGAAGTCGGCGTGGAGGACGACGTCTTTGAAGGGGTTGCCGGTGGACGGGCCGTCGAGAGGGAGTTCGAAGAGGCCCCACTGTTCGGTTGTGGCTGGGGCGGCGGCTGGGGAGAGGGAGCCCAGGGCAGCGGACGGGAGGGCTGTGGTGAGGGCGGCGGCACCTAGTTTGATGAGATCGCGACGGTGCATGGGGTGTCCTGGAGAGGCTCGGGCTGTGTGGGGCAGGTGAAGAAGGTTGTTGTACCAACGCGGGGGTGCGGTGTCAACGAGAGTGGAAGTTAGGGATGAGAAACGAAAGCTGGACGAGCGGGGCGGTGGTATCGTGGGGGCGGCACGCGAGGGACCGAGATGAGACGAGCGGCAAAGAAGGATGGAGTGGCGACCGCGGAGAAGAGTGTGCGGCGGCGGGTTCCGAAGTGGGCGCGGCAGGCGGGGGAGCCGGGCACAAACGGTGCGGGTGCGATGGACGAGCAGTACTATATGCGGTCGATCGGCAGGGCGCTGGAGGTGTTGAACTGCTTTGATGGGCAGGCGGCGCTGTCGTTGAAGGAACTGGGTGGGAAGACGGGGCTGCCGGAGTCGACTTTGTTTCGGGTTCTGCTGACGCTGGAGCGGCATGATTACCTGCACCAAGGTGCGGATGGAGCGTATCAGTTGAGTCCGAAGCTGATGTTCGGGTGGCTGGCGCAGGCGGCGGATCGCGTGAAGATCGCGGCGCGGCCGGAGCTGCAGCGGCTGGCGAATGCGTTCGATGAGACGGTCAGCCTAGGGTATCTGTATGACGACCGGATCCATGTGCTGGATTGCGTGGAGACGTTCCATGAGATCCGGATGACGAACAAGATCGGGCGCGTGCTGCCGCCGCACTGCAGCGCGATGGGCAAGGTAATAACGGCGCACCAGGAGCGGGCGCTTGCGGACCGGATCCTGGAGGTCTATGGGTTGAATCCGAGGACGACGCATACGATCACGGATCGGCAGAAGTTGTTCGAGAATTTCGAGGATGTTCGGCGGACGGGGATTGGCTGCGACCGCGAGGAGTCGATCCTGGGGGGGATCTGCTTCAGTGCCGCATTGCGGACTGATGGAAAGCCTGTGGTGGCGGCGATCAGCCTGTCCACGCCTACGGTGCGGATGAACGAAAAGCGCGAGAAGCAGATCAAGACAGCAATCCTGCAATCTGCGAGCAGGATTGCGGAGATTCTGCAGGGCGCCGTTTGAGCGGAGGACGGGTGGGCCGCTGCGACCACTGAAAGTTACTGGAGTAAAAGTTTCAATGCGGTCACGATCTTCCGGAGATCGGCGTTGACATCAACGAGAGGTGTTCTCTATATGTTGAGCCGCATTCTCAACACTCTCGGGGTCCATTGAACGGAGCACCATGAAGCGCATCTTCCTTTGCCTTGTCCTTGTTTTGAGCACCTCCGCGTTTGCACAGGAGTTTCGCGCGACCGTTGCAGGCCGCGTAATGGATTCGTCGGGTGCGGTTATTCCCAGGGCGAAGGTGCTGGTGACGAACGCGGAGACCGGAGTGAAGGTCGAGACGACGTCGGACAAGGCGGGGAGTTATACGGTGCCGTTTCTGCTGCCGGGGCAGTACTCGGTTTCGGCGAGTGCGGCGGGTTTCGACACGTTTGTGCATGACAATATCACGCTGCAGACAGGCGCCAAGGTGGAAGAGGACCTGGTTCTGAAGATCGGGACGGCGACGCAGGAGGTACATGTGTCTTCGGACAACACCCTGATCGAGACGTCTTCGTCCACATTGGGGCAGGTGTTGACCGCAAAGGAGATTGAGGATCTTCCGGACAATGGCCGCTCGCCGCTTGGGCTGGCGAAGACGGAAGAGGGCGTGGTGCCGAAGGCGAAGAACTCGGTTGTGCAGACGCGGCCGTTCGACAACTCGGCGACGAGCGACTTTTCGATCGGGGGCGGCAACTCCCAGTCGAACGAGTACCTGCTGAACGGAGTTCCGAATATGCAGGACTCGGCGCGTGTTCCGGGGTTCAGTCCGCAGCTTGATTCCGTGGATGCGATCCGGGTGGATGTGTTCCAGTCGGACGCGAGCTATGGGGACACGTCTGGTGGCACGGTGAACCTGACGACGAAGGCGGGCACCAACGTGCTGCATGGGACGGCTTCGGAGTTCAACCAGTTTTCGGCTATCAACGCACCGCAGCGCTGGTTTGTGCCGGCGAACCAAGTGACGCCGGCGACGCGGCAGAACCAGTATGGCGTGACGCTGGGCGGGCCTGTGGTCATCCCGAAGGTGTTCAACGGGCGGGATAAGGTGTTCTTCTTTTATTCCTTCGAAAAGTTCAAGGACACGACCCCGAACGCGACGACGACGAGCGTACCGACGGTGGCGGAGCGGTCCGGGGATTTCTCTGCGCTGCTCAAGATCAGTTCGGCGTATCAACTGTACGACCCGTTTTCCGGAACGCTGAATGCCAAAGGCGTGATCGTGCGGACGCCGCTCACGAATAACCAGGTGACCGCGATCAATCCGGTGGCGAAGGCGCTGTTGCAGTACTTCCCGCTGCCGAATCTGCCGGGTGGGCCGGATGGCGAGAGCAACTTCTTCTCTAACGTACCTCAACTGGATGACTACAACTCTCAATCCGGCCGCATGGATGTGAGCATCAACGACCGGAACAAGATCTTTTTCGAGACGCACCGGAGCGAGTACTTCCGTCAGCAGAGCAACGTCTTTAACAACATCGCGACCGGTACCACCACCTACAACGTGTACTCGGGCGGCGTTCTGGACTATATCCATACGTTCAGCGCTTCGACGACGTTGGATAGCCGGGCCAGCCTGACGAGGACCTATGCCAATTCGACGCTGCCCAGCCTAGGGTTCGATGCGACCTCGGTTGGACTGCCGAGCTACATCGACGCCAATGCGACGGCGCGGGTGCTGCCCAGGATCGCGTTCTCCGAGACGAGCGGCACGACAGCGTTTGCCGGACTGAGCACCACGACGGGAGGGCTGGAAGCATTCGATACGTTCCAGGTCTTTGCTGCGCTTACGAAGGTGGCCGGCAAGCACACGCTGAAGATCGGGCCGGATCTTCGTCTGGAGAAGTTTGCGAAGACCAATGGCGGGTCGCCTGCGGGTAACTTCACATTCGGAACGACGTTCATGACGAATCCGGTAAACGGCGTGGCGATTCCGTTTGGCGCATCGTTCGCGAGCTTTCTTTCCGGTGTGCCGACTTCCGGCACGCAGACGATCTCGGTTCCGGCGTTGTATAACGCGGGGTACTTTGCGGGTTTCATCCAGGATGACTGGCGGGCGCTGCCGAGCCTGACGCTGAACCTTGGGCTGCGGCTGGAGCATGAGACGCCGATCAACGAGTCGAATAACCGGGCGGTGGTGGGGTTTGATCCTTCGGCGGTGAACTCGGTGACCGCTCCGGCAGAGAAGGCGTATGCCGCGGCGTATAACCCGGCGAAGAACCTGGTGCCGGTTGCGGCGTTCACTCCCACTGGGGGCGTAATCTATGCGTCGCCGAACCAGCGCAGCGAGTACAACACGGCGCCTGTTTATATCAGCCCGCGGCTTGGGTTCGCGTTTTCGCCTGCGTCATTCCATGGCAGAACGGCGATTCGGGGCGGAGTGGGGATCTATGTGAATCCGTTCAACGACTACAACACACCGCAGTCGTACGGGTTCAGCGCGACGACAGCGTATGTTGCGTCGAACAACTCCAATGTGACGCCGGCGACTACGTTGTCGGATCCGTTTCCGGCTTCGAATCCGATTCAGCAGGTGACGGGGAGCGCACTTGGCGTGAACCAGAACCTGGGCTCGTCGATCACGTTCCGCGGACCGGGCTTGAAGGTTCCGTATGCGGAACGGTGGAGCCTGGATGTGCAGCAGCAGTTGACGAAGAACATGATGGTGGACATCGGTTACATCGGCGCGCACCAGGTGCATCTGTCGTATTCGAATGCCACCAGCTCAATCCCGGCGCTGCCGTACCTCAGCCGGGCGCCCCGCGCCGATCCGAATAACACGGCGCTGATCACGACAGCGGCGCCTTGCGGCCAGACGCCGACGCAGATTTTATCGTGTGTGGTTACAAATCCGTTCAAGGGTTTGCCGAACGAGACGGGGTCACTGGCGACGAGCAGTACGGTGACCAATCTGGCGCTGCTGCAATCGAACCCTGAGTACAGCTCGGTCGGGCAGCAGCTTGTTCCGGGTGCGTCTGCGTCTTTCCACCAATTGCTGGCGAGGCTGCACATGCGGGCCACGGGCGGGCTGCAGTTCAATGCGAACTATGAATATTCGCGCAGCCTGATTACGGGGCAGTTGAATGCAGGCGGGCCGCTTTCGTACCAGGAATCCACGTCGGACTATCCGCATCACTTCTCGTTCACGGGCAACTACGCGCTGCCTTTCGGACGGGGACGGAGGTTTCTGAGCAGGAGCGGCGTGTTGGAACAGTTGGTTGGCGGGTTCCAGATGAATGCGATCTATCAGTTTCTGTCGGGGACGCCGATCCAATGGGGCAATGTGGATTTTGCGACCGGGTCGAACGGGTTCCACCAGGACTTCCAGGTGCAGCCGCGGAACTTTCTGCATGCGTTCAACACGAGCGCGTTCTACACGGGGACGGGTTTGGGGTACAAGGCCTACCTTGCGGGGACGCCGGGTGCGGATCCGACGGACACGGGCCAGCCAAGCAGTACGTATAACTACCGGACGTTTCCGCAGTACTTCTTCCGGTCGGACTTCACCAATGACCTGGATGCTTCCATCATCAAGTCGTTCTATGCGGGCGAGCGGGTGAGGATCGAGTATCGGTTCGAGGCGTTCAACGTGCTGAACCATGTTCAGTTCGGTTCGCCTTCGGTGAGCCCCACGGCGGCAGTTGGTCTATCGGGTGTGGTGCCGACGGGCTTTGGGACGATCAGCTCGCTGGCCAATTCGAATCGCACGATTCAACAGGGGCTACGCATCGCCTTCTAAGCGGAGAGGTAGAGCGTTCGACAAGAGGCACCCTTTGCGGTGCCTCTTGCTTTGCGCTACGCGAAGGAGACGACGTACTGGCGGTTGGCGGCGAGTGTGACTGAGACACCTGTCCGGGCGGGGTTCAGGGGAATGGCCTGGCCGCCGGAGGACGGGCGGATGGAGGTGATGCGCTGGCCTTCGGGGAGGGCGAAGGTGTGGGTTCCTGCGGTGGAGGTGCGAAGGACTGCGTGGGTGGCTTTGCCGTTCTGCCAGGTGAGGTCGAGCTCGAGGCCGGTGCGGGCGGGCAGGCCTCGGAAGCTGCCCTCGGGCCAGGCGTGGGGAAGGGCGGGGAGGAGGCGGATGACGCCGGCGTGGGACTGGAGGAGCATTTCGATGAGGCCAGAGGGGCCGCCGAGATTGCCGTCGATCTGGAAGGGGGAGTTTTCCTTGAGGCCGCAGACGTCGAAGAGGTTGTGGCGTGTGGACTGGCGGAAAAGCTGGAGGACGCTGGCGTAGGCGGCGTCGCCGTCCCCGAGGCGGGCCATGCAGTTGATGATCCAGGAGCGGGACCAGCCGGTGCTGCCACCGCCGGCGGCGAGACGCTTGTCGAGGGTTTGGCGGGCGGCGCGAGCGAGTTCTGGCGTGGAGGCGGGCGTGATCTGATCTTCGGGGAAGAGGCCGAAGAGGTGAGAGATGTGGCGATGGCCGGGTTCGAAGTCGGCGAAGTCTTCGGGCCACTCCTGCAGGCGGCCGTCGTGGGTGATCTTGTACGGGGGGAGCTGGGCGAGGGACGATTTCGCGTGGGTGACGAGTTCAGGGTCGGGATCGTGGACGAGGTTTGAGGCCTCGAGGAAGCGGGTGAGGACCGCGCGGGTGATGGCGATGTCCATGGTGGGGGCCATGCAGAGGTTGTGGTTCTTGCCGTCGCGGAATTTGTAACTGTTTTCGGGCGAACAGCTTGGTCCTGTGACGAGGAGGCCAGCGTAGGGGGTGCCCGGCGGGGAGACTACGAGGTAGTCGAGAAGGAAGCGGGCGTTTTCGCGGAGGGTGGGGTAGGCGCGGGCGCGGAGCAAGGCGTCGACGCCGGTGAAGCGGAAGTGATCCCAGAGCTGCAGGGTGAGCCAGGCGGAGCCCATGGGCCAGATGCCTCCGCCGATGCCGTCGATTGGGCCTGTGTCGCCCCAGATGTCGGTGTTGTGATGCGCGACGGTGCCGCGGGCCTTGTAGTACCTGGCGGCGGTGACGCGGCCGGATGTGCGGGTCTGGTCGAGGAGGTCGAAGAGGGGCGTGTGGAGGTCGGAGAGATTGGCGCGGTTGGCGAGCCAGTAGTTCATCTCCGTGTTGATGTTGATGGTGTACTTTGAGCCCCAGGGCGGGTCTACCGACTCGTTCCAGATGCCTTGGAGGTTGGCGGCGAGGGTTGCGGGGCGACTGCTGGAGATGAGCATGTAGCGGCCGAACTGGAGGTAGATGGGGAGGAGGGCGATGTCTTCGCCGCCGTCCTTGATGCGCTGGACGCGCTGGTCGGTGGGGAGGGAGGCGTTGGGGTCTGGATTGCGCGTTGGGCCGAGGGTGATCTCGGCGCGGCGGAAGAAGCGCTGGTGATCGGCGATGTGGCGGGCGCGGAGGTCGGCGTAGGTGCGATGGGCGGCCGCGGTGAGGTTGCGGGTGACGGCGGCTTGCATGGCGGCGGGGTCGCCTTCGACGAGGCGGAGGGGCGTGGGGGAGGCGCTGGGGTGGCGGTAGCTGGTGGCGCAGTCGAGGAAGAGAGTGATGGCGGTGTGGTTGGCGATCGTGAGTGTGCCGTCGGGCCTGGTCTGAATTGAGGAGGTGAGGCCCGCGGCGGGTGTGCCGGGCCTCGCGTCCGGGTGGGCGAGGAGTTCTGCGTGGAAGCGGACGCCGGTGCTGGGGCTCCTTGATGGGGAGGCCGGGGTTGTCGTTCACCGGGAGGGCCTGGCCGGTCAGGGCCAGGCGATCGGAAGCCAGGGAGCCGGTCTCGAAGTTTGGCGGGGCGGTCCATGCGGGCGGTGAAGGAGAGCTTGTTGGGCGTGGAGGCGGTGAGGCGGATGACGATGACCTGGTCCGGGGCGGAGGCGAAGACCTCGCGGGTGTAGCGGGTGCCCTGGTGGAGGAAGGAGGTGGAGGCGATGGCGGTGTCGAGGTTGAGTTCGAGGCGGTAGTCTTCGACTTTGCTGTCGGGGGTCAGGCCCATGGGGGAGAAGTCGAAGTGGAGATCGCCGAGGGTCTGGTAGCAGGGCATGCGCTGCGGGATGGAGAACATGTCCGTTTTGGCGAGGGCTTCCGCTTCGGCGACCTTGCCGGCGAAGAGCAGCTCGCGGATGCGGGGGACGGCGGCGGCGGCTTTGGGGTTGTTGCGATCGAGGCCGGGCTGGCCGTCCCAGATGGACTCCTCGTTGAGCTGGATGCGCTCGAGCGCGGGGTTGCCGAAGACCATGGCTCCGAGGCGGCCGTTGCCAACGGGGAGCGCGTCTGGCCATTTGGCGGCGGGCTGGGCGAAGTGCAGCAGGTAAGGCGACGCGGGCGGAGGCTGGGCGAGCAGCAGGCGGCGGTGGGCGAAGGTGGCGGCGAGTGAGGAGGCGAGGCTGGTTCCAACAAAACGGCGGCGAGTGATTCGAGGGGCCATAGGGGTCTGTCTATAGATCGTAGAGGATTGCGGTGCGAGGGGGAATGGTGGACAGGCGTGTGGCGGGGATTGTGGTGGTTGCGAGGGTGACGCCTTCTTTGGCGGAGAAGCCGGGGCCGGTGAGGGTGAGAGCCCGTGGTGCGGGCTTTGCGGGAAGGGTGAGGGGCAGCGGGTCGTCCTGCTTGTTGAAGACGGCGACGCGGTGCCGGCCGTGGTGGTCGAAGGCGTACGCGGTGATGTGCGGGGGTGCCTCCGTGAGGGAGCAGCCGAGGAAGCGTGGCGCCGGTGAGAGTGCTGGGCGAACTGGATGCCGAAGAACTCCGGGCGGCGGGTGAAGCCGGTGGATGGGGCGCCGGCGATGGGCGAGTAGAAGCCGTTGCCGCCGCCGTGGAGATTGACGCCTGCCCAGCCGTATTGGGCGAAGCGGAGCATGGTGTCGGCGCACCAGAGGGCAGAGGCGAAGGTGTCCGACACGCCCGGCTTTCCGCCGTTCCAGCAGGAGTTTCCCTCGGACATGCGGAAGGGAAGACGCGCGGTCTTGACGGCGGCGAAGAGGTCTTCGAGGTTGTGCTGGTGCATGGTGGCGAGCCTGGGCTCGGGCTCGAAGAGCTGATCGAGGGTGGCGTTCGGATTCCGGCGCAGGGCCCATGGCGTAGTAGTGGCCGGTGAGAAGGATGACGTCGGGATGTTTGGGCGCCTCTGCGGCGAAGGCGGTGAGGTAGGCCAGCTTGTTGGAGATGTCCGGTCCGGCGAACTTTGCGCCTGGGGTGAGCGGCGACGATGGCGTCGTGGAAGGCGTTCCACTCGGCGAGGAAGTCGGCGGGTCCGTAGGAGGCGGGGCGGTAGCGGTTGCGGAAGGAGTCGGGCTCGTTGCCGATCTGCAGCGCAAGCAGGCGCGGGCCGAGGATGCGGTGGGCGGCTGCGGCTTCGGCGGCGGCGTTCTCTTTTGTGCCCTGGCCAAGGTTGAGGCCGTAGAGGCAGCTCCAGTTGGTGGCGTCCAGAAAGGCGCGCAGATTACGCAGGGCTAGGGCCGTGGTGGTGGTGCCGTGTTTGACGGTCTTGGCGGTGTCGGGGCCGAAGACTTCAAAGGGCGGGGGACCGGTGGGGTCAGCGTCGGAGTAGGTGGTGAACTCGCTGGAGCCGCCGCCGAGACGGAGGTTGCCGGAGGGAGCGAGCTCCCGGAAGAGGTCGATCAGCGCGTGGTTGCGGGCGGAGAAGAACGCCGGGTTTGCGAGCTGGGCGGACTCGTAGCGAGAGGCCGGTGAAGTCGGCCGGGATCGTCGGGCCGGGGGTATCAGGGAGCAGCGCGAGTGTAGATGCGGGCTGCTGACTCCACGCGTGCCGGGGTGCTAGAGAGGCGGCGGCGAGTGTGGCGAGGAAGCTGCGGCGATTGATTGTGTGCTGCGAATGGTGGGAGTGCCGCATGTGGGATTTCCTTACCGGTTTTAAGATGCGTGACGCGGGGAGTCAAGGAGGAATTCAGCGCGGACAAGCAGCGGCCGTGACGCTGCGTCAGAGAGCAGGCGTAACGCCGATGCGCGCGGAGGCGTTGCCAGAGATCGCTTAGATCATCTCCAGCGCGAGCATGTTCCAGTCGATGAAGCCCTTGTGGCTCAAGGCGACTCCGGTGTCGGGCTCGTAGTACTCGTTCAGGCTGCCATCGGCGGCCAGGTTTGCGGCGAGCAGATGTATGGTTTTGCCCGCGAGTTCGTCGGCGGCTTCGGTGAACCCATAGGCGCCGAGCCCCTTCCACACGAGGTAGTTGGTGATGATCCAGACCGGCCCCAGCCAGTTGCTGGGATTGCTGCTGAAGGCCATCGTGTACATGGATTCGAGCCTGGAGAGCGAACGGACACCGAAGTTGGCGCGGAAGCGATCGTCCGCAAGGTAGTTGTGCTCGACAAGGGCAGAGGCCTGTTCGTGTGTTGCCAGGCCGCACCAGAGAGGGAGGAAGCCGGTGAAGACCTGGATGCGAAGTGGAAGCGTGGACCACGACATGGACATGCCGCGTTCGATGTCGGGGATGAGTTCGGCGCGACGGTCGACGCACTGTACGTCCACGGTGTAGTAGAAGTGGTCGCGGGCATCCCAGCACTGCCCTTGGATTGCGCGTCCAACTGTGTCGATGCGGCGGGCCAGCAGTTGTAGTTCCGCGGGGGCGCGGCCAAGACGCTGAGCAAGAATGCGGGCTGCCTGGAGGTCCTGGTAGAAGAGGCAGTTGAGCAGCAGGTTGGCGGACGAGAAGAACGGCCTGCCGAAGGTTGTGGGATCGTTGTCGTTGCCGATGGATACGTCGTCGCCCCAGACCAGCAGCCCTGTGCCGGTCTGATTGCCGACGATCCAGGAATCGTAGAAACGCAGCAGGTTATTGAAGTCCGCCGCAAGCCAGTCGACAGAGCCCGTCTCGTCGGCGATGAGCAGAGCAAGCTGACCCATGACGGGTTTGGCCTGGTTCTGGTGGTTGGGCGCGGTGTAGGTGAAGGTGCCGGCGTTTGTGTCCCGGTCGCGGATGACGATGGGGAGACGCCCCTCGGGAGACTGGCGGTCGAAGAAGTTCGCCAGGCTGCCCTGGGCGTGGCGGGCGACCTCCGCATGGAAGGGCGCGTTGCCGGTGAGTTTCGCATAGCGGAACAAACCGCGGCAGGTCCACAGGGTGTCCCAGTCCCATAGTTCGGCGGAGTACTGCTTTCCCGGAAGGCTAGGCGCGACGCTTGGGTACTTGAGCGAACCATGGGCGGAGCGCAGAAGTTGTGGCGCCGTCGCTTTGAAGTAATCCACCAGAGGCTGGGCGTAGCTCTTTCTTTCTGCTGCGGAGAGCCGCTTTATCGGTGGCAGTGCAGCTTCGGCGAAGAGTGACGAGGGCAGCGCCAGCGCGCCTCCTGCAGCTGCGACGTCGGACAGAAACGAACGCCTTGTACGTGGAGGTTTGGACATGGCGGCAATGATAGCTTCGCACCGTGTGGCCATCACGGCTGGTGCCACAGAACTTGTTTTTGACAGCTGATTTCCGCTTCCCTATGATGGCTGCCAATGAAGCGGTAAAGGTGTTCGGCGCTTCTTTCGTGCTTCGCCCAAGCACATATTTTGCCAGATGGAAGAGGGGCTTTCTCCCCGGTGCAATCCGTGCGAGTATGCGTATGACTATGGCAGCCACTCCAGTCGCGACGCTCGCACACCAGGCCAATTGGATCAGGCTCAGTGCGATGACGATGACGCACCACTCTTCGCTGGGCCACACGGGCGGCGATCTTTCGGCTGCGGACATCCTTGCGACGCTTTACCTTGGCGGCATTCTGGATGTGCGCCCCGAGGAGCCGCGCTGGCCACAGCGGGACCGCTTCATCATGTCGAAGGGTCACTGCTCCGGCGCGTTTTATTCCGTTCTGGCTGCGCGTGGATTCTTTCCGCGGACGCAGCTCGGCACGTTCATGGAGCCTTTGTCTAAGCTCAACGGACACCCGGATCGCAATAAGCTGCCTGGGGTGGAGGCCAACACCGGGCCGCTCGGCCACGGTCTGCCCATTGGAGTGGGTTGCGCGCTTGCGGCCCGCATGCGAGGAGAGACGTGGCGGACGTTTGTACTCACGGGCGACGGCGAACTTCAGGAGGGTTCCAACTGGGAGGCGGCCATGACGGCGCAGCACTACGGCCTCGACAACCTCGTCGTCATCGTCGATCGGAATCGCCTGCAGCAGGGCGATTTTACCGAGAGCACGATTCGGATGGAGCCATTGCATGCGAAGTGGCAGGCGTTCGGGTTTGCTGTCGAAGAGATCGACGGGCATGATCATGCCGCGCTTCTGAGCCGGCTCTCGAAGGTTCCCATCGAGGCTGGCAAGCCCACCTGCATCATCGCCAACACGATCAAGGGCAAGGGCGTGTCGTTCGCGGAGAATCAGCCGGCATGGCATCACGGAGTCCCGACGGTGGAGCAGCTTGCGCTGGCTGGCCGTGAGCTCGGTGTGGGAGACCTGCACGAGGTGCAGTTTTGAGCTCAGCCGTCGCGGAACCACGGGTGACCACACACCAGTTGTTTGACTGCCGCGACGCGTTCTCGAAGACGCTTGAGCAGATGGCCGCCGTGGATTCGCGCGTCTGCGCGGTTGTAAATGATTCGATCTCCTCCACCAAGCTGAAGGCTTTCAAGGCTGCGTTTCCGGAGCGGTTTGTGAACGTCGGGATTGCGGAACAGAACATGGTCGGGGTGGGGGCGGGGCTGGCGAACGGAGGCATGGTGCCCTACGTCTCCGGTGCTTCGTGTTTTCTTACTGCGCGCTCGATGGAGCAGGTCAAGGTCGATCTCGGGTATTCGAAGTCGAACGTCAAGCTGTGCGGCATGTCGTCTGGCATGGCGTACGGGGAACTCGGCCCGACGCATCATTCAATTGAAGACCTGGCCTGGACCAGGATTATTCCCAACCTCGCGGTGATCGTGCCGGCGGATCCTATCGAGACAGAATCGGCGATGCGCTATTCGCTGAGCTACGAAGGACCCATGTTTTTGCGCATCAGCCGGATGCCTGTCCCGGCCGTACACGATGCGGGGTATACCTTTCGGCTTGGTCACGCTCCCGTTCTTCACCATGGCAACGACGTCGCGATTCTCGCGAACGGTGTGATGGTGGCTCGCGCGCTTGAGGCAGCGAGAAGCCTGGGTGCGGCGGGAATCTCGGCCCGCGTGCTGAACATGAGCAGCATGAAGCCGATGGATACGGAGACTGTGCTGGATGCGGCCCGCACCACACGCGGGATCGTCACGATCGAAGAAGCGCTAGCCGCGGGAGGGCTTGGAGGTGCGGTGGCGGAGCTGCTGGCGACGCATCACCCGGCGCCCATGCGGATTCTCGGGGTTCCCGGCGTATTTGCGCCGACGGGCTCGGCGGAGTTCCTGCTGGAGCACTTCGGGCTTACGGCGGCGGGCATCCACGCCGCGGTGCTGGACCTGCTTGGAGTGAAAGCCTGATGATTGCGGCCGGGTTGATCCTGAGCATCGATCAAGGCACCACTAACACGAAGGCCGCGCTGATCGGCCGGGACGGCGTGCCTGTCTTTCGCACCTCAACGTCCGTGACTTTGCTGCAGCCACAGCCGGGGTTTGTTGAGCAGGATCCGCAGGAGCTTTGGGGCTCCGTGCGGGCGGTAATGGAGGAGTGCGCGGAGTACGCGGGTTTGTGTGGGAGGCCGGTAGAAGCCATTGCGGTCTCCAATCAGCGTGAGACGGCTCTGGCCTGGGAGGGCGCTGCAGGCGGGCCGCCGCGCGCGCTCGGCAACGCTATTGGCTGGCAGTGCCGCCGATCGTCTGATCTTTGCGATGCTCTCGCGGCCAAACATGCGGTCATTCAGAGGACGTCGGGGCTTCCCGTCGATCCGCTTCTCACGGCGGGAAAGTGGGCGTGGCTTCTTACAAACGACGCCGCGAGTGCAACCTCACGTGGCAGCCTTTGCTTGGGGACGGTGGATGCGTGGCTTCTCGCCTGCCTCACGGATTGCGCTGCGCACTCGACTGACCTGACCAACGCTTCTCGCACCGGCCTGCTGGACCTCACTACGTTGAGGTGGAGCGCAGAGCTCGCGGCGCTGTTCGGGATCCCGCTGGCTGCGCTGCCCGAGTTGCGTGCGTCGTCTTCACGCTTTGGCGTGTGTAGCTCGATTCCCGCACTGCGGGGTGTTCCTATTCTGAGCATGATTGGCGACTCGCACGCGGCGCTCGCCGGCCACGGAAGCTACAGCCCCGGCACGGTGAAAGCGACTTATGGTACCGGCTCCTCGCTGATGACCCTCACGTCGGGACTCGCCGCGCACACCTCGATGGTCGCGCGGACAATCGCATGGTGTTTTGGCTCGCACGTCCAGTATGCGCTTGAGGGGAACATCGCGATGGCGGGCGCCGGGCTTCAGTGGGTCGGGGAGTTCCTGGGATTGCCACAGCCTGCGGCGGATGCCGTAGCGCTCAGCGAGTCGGTAGCTTCCTCCTGCGGCATGTACTTTGTGCCTGCGCTGGTGGGCCTCGGCGCGCCCTACTGGGATACCGCGGCCCGCGGCAGCATCTCCCGCCTGGAGCGTTCACACCGCGCCGCACACCTTGCGCGGGCTGCGGTTGAGGCGATCGGGTACCAGGTTGCGGACGTGTTCTTTGCGCTCGAGTCTGCCGCGGGTACGCCCCTTCGCGCGCTGCGTGCGGATGGGGGCGCGGCGCGGAATGACATCCTGATGCAGTTCCAGGCCGATATCCTGGGCCGTCCTGTCCTGCGGTCGATCAACGACGATCTTTCGCTGCTCGGCGCGGCGGTGCTGGCGGGCATTACGCTCGGCTGGTGGTCGTCGCTTGACGAGTTCGCGTCCTGCACGGGCGATACGGAGACATTCACTCCTGCGATGTCGGTGCGGGAACGGAGCTCCCGCGTCGAGGGCTGGCGGCGTGCGGTTCGCGCCACGCGCCCGGAGGTCTTCGCATGACGGTGCCTGCGGACGATATCCTGCTCGAAGCACGCGGCGTGACCAAGCGGTACCCCGGCAACGTTGCGCTGGATCGCGTCACGTATCGCGTGTTCCGGAACCAGGTCAACGTGCTCATCGGCGAAAACGGTGCGGGAAAGTCTACCCTTACGCGCCTTCTCTCGGGCGTCGAGCAGGCAGACGAAGGTGTCCTCCTCATGGAGGGGAAGCCAATCTCGCTGGTCAGCCCACGTGACGCTGGGGCACACGGGATCGCGGTTGTGCACCAGGAGCTTTCAGTGCTGCCCAACCTTTCGGTAAGCGAGAACATCTTCGCCGGGCGTGAGCTCACGCGGGCCGCGTTCATCGACTCTTCCGCCCAGAATACCCGCTCCGCGTCGGCCCTCACCCGGCTGCACCAGCTGATCGAAGTCGCGACGCCTGCGGGCCGCCTGTCACTCGGGGCGCGGCAATTGATTGAGCTCGCACGTGCCCTTGCTCACGGCTCCCGCCTGCTTATTCTGGATGAACCTACCTCTGCTCTCTCGACCTCGGAGGCCGAAGTCCTGTTTGAGGTGATCGGTGAGCTTAAGGAATCTGGCGTTACGGTCATCTACATCTCGCACCGCCTGCATGAGCTCCTCCACATCGGCGAGCAGTTCACGGTCCTGCGCTCCGGCCGCATTGTGGGCGAGGCTCCGCGGGCAGAGGTCACCCGCCAGTGGATTATGGAGCGGATGTCGGGCGGCCTGCGCACGGAGCACGTCGCGGGAGCGAGCCTTCCGGTTTCATCGACGCTTGCGCTGCAGGTCGAATCGCTTAGGCTGGTTCCATCTGCGGGCCAGCCAGACGCACAGGCGGGGGTGCAGGACGTTTCCTTTGCGGTGCGGCGCGGCGAGATTCTGGGCATCTATGGTCTGCTCGGCTCCGGTCGTACGGAGATCCTCGAAGCGATTGCGGGCGTGCGCCCCCTTGCCTCCGGAACACTCTCTGTGGGCGGCAAGCCAGTACGTCTGAGGAGTATCAAAGATGCGGTAGAGGCCGGCCTGGTCCTTGTGCCGGAGGACCGCCAACGCGACGGCCTCGTTCCAGAGATGTCGATCCGCGAAAATATCTCGCTCGCTACGCCGGCGGGGCCATTCCTGTCGCGCGCGAAAGAATGCGTGCGTGTCCGTGCACTGGCTGACTCGTTGAGCATTGCTGCGAAGGACCTCGAGCTTCCGGTCATGGCACTCTCCGGCGGCAACCAGCAGAAGGTGCTGCTCGCGCGTTGTCTGCTGCGCAACCCTGTCGTTCTGCTTCTCGATGAGCCAACTCGTGGCGTGGACGTTGGCGCCCGCGCGGAGATCTACCGCGTCCTGCGCAAACTGGCGGCCGACGGCCTCAGCATCCTGTTCACCTCCTCGGAGGTGGATGAGACGCGCCTGCTGGCGGATCGTGCGCTAGTGCTCTGCCAAGGGCGCATTGTGGCGGAGCTGCCACAGGAGCGGATCACCGATGAGGCCCTGTTCACCGCCGCGAGCCCGAAAGTCTCCAACCTCCTCCTCGATATACCCGGCATTCAAGCACCGTTTGGGGTGTCCGCATGAGCTCCGTCGCCAGCACTCTGTCGCAGTCCGATCGCATCGCAAGCTCATCCGCACGGCTGCTGCTTACGCTGTTGCGGGCACGGGCTATCCTCGTGCTGGTTGTGCTGCTTGTGCTTTTCGCGATTTTCGTTCCGTCGTTCCTCACGTTTACCAACCTGTCGATCCTCTCCAAGCACGTGGCTATTTCGGCGATTCTCGCGATCGGAATGACATTTGTTGTGCTTGCCGGCGGGATCGACCTCTCCGTAGGGTCAGTGGTCGGTTTGAGCGGCATGGTCGCGGGCGACGTCCTTCTTCATGGCGGCGGTTCTGTTGTCTTCGCCGTGGTGGCTGCGCTTGTTGTGGGAGCGGCGGTCGGCGCCCTGAATGGCTGGCTTGTTACGAAGGCGAGCGTCGCCCCGTTCATCGCGACGCTGGGCACGCTCTACATCGCGCGCGGCGCGGCGCTTCTGCTGTCCAGCGGCAAGACCTTCCCCAACCTGGCGGGACCGGGCGGCAGCGGCAACGCCTTTACAGCCATCGGGCAAAGCCATTTGCTCGGGCTGCCCGGGCCCGTGTGGCTGATGCTTGCGCTCTTTGCGTTTGCGGTGGTCATCGCGGCAGAAGACGCCACTTGGTCGGCATGTCTACGCCATTGGCGGCAACGAGCGGGCGGCGCGTCTCGCGGGCATCAGCGTGCCTCGCGTGAAGCTTCTCACCTACATCTTCTCCGGCGTGCTGCGCCGCCGTGGCCGGCCTCGTCATCGCCTCGCAGTTGGAGGCCGCGCATCCGGCCACGGGCGAGACGTTTGAGCTGAACGCCATCGCGGCGGTCGTGCTGGGCGGCACTTCGCTGATGGGCGGCCGCGGCTCGGTCACGGGCTCGCTCATCGGCGCCTTTGTGATCGGTGTCCTCGCGGATGGACTGGTCATGCTGGGCGTTTCAGAGTTCTGGCAGATGGTCATCAAGGGGCTGGTCATTGTTCTCGCTGTCGCGGTCGACCAGCTTCAGCTCAAGCTGCAGTCGCGCCTGCTGCCATTCCTTCTGCGGTCCAGCCCCGAGGCCGGTCTTTGATGCGCGCGTGCTGCTTCGCTCGTCGCGGGCTTGCTCCTGCTGCCGCTCGGCGGCTGCTACCGCGCGGACATGCGCAAGCCTCTGATCGCGATCCTGATTCCGTCGCAGGACAACCCCTTCTTCAAGGCGGAAGCGGACGCCGCTGCAGACCGCGCTCGCGCGCTCGGCTATCGTGTGCGCATCGATGCGCATGACGACGATGCCTACCGGCAGGACAACCTTATCGACTCGGCGATCGCCTCCAATGCGGCGGCCATCATCCTCGACAACGCCGGCACGGACGCGTCCATCGCCGCGATCCGGCGCGCCACCCGTGCCGGCATCCCATGCTTTCTCATTGACCGCGAGATCGACGGCGGACGGCATCGCCAAGGCGCAGATCACTGGCGGACAACGATCAGGGCGCGCAGCTCGTTGCGGCCGCGTTTGCGCAGGCGATGGGGAGTGCGCCCGGCAGCGTACGCGGAGCTTCTTGGCCGCGAGTCCGACACCAACGCGCAAGTGCGCACACGCGGGTTCCATGCAGTCGCTCGATCACCGACCGGCTCTGAAGCTTGTGACGGCGCAGTCCGCGAATTGGTCGCAGGCGGAGGCATTTTCAAAAGACGGAGACGATGCTGCAGGCTCACCCGGAGATCACAGGGCATCATCGCCGGCAACGACACCATGGCCCTCGGCGCCATCGCCGCCGTAAAGTCGTCGCACCTGCAGGGCATCCTGATCGCCGGATTCGATGGAAGCCCCGATGCGGTCGCCGCAATCCGCGCCGGAGAGATGGAGTCCACCGCTCTGCAGCCCGCCGTAAAGATCGCGCGGCTCGCCGTGGACGAGGCCGACCGGTTCCTAAAGACCGGAACGACCGGCGCAGCCGGAGCGGCAGGTCATCCCCTGCGACCTCGTCGTCAAAACCAACGCAGACGACTTCAGCAACTTTGAAAAGACTCGCTGACCAGGTATGCCACATGTTCCGATTTCCCACAAGCAGACCCTCGGCGTCATCCTCGGCAACCGCGACTTCTTTCCTGACGCCCTCATTACCGAGGCGCGCCGCGATCTCATCGACGCTCTTCGCAAGGCTCTCCATCGAGCCCGTCTGGCTCACGGAGACCGATCCGAAGCTCGGTGCCGTTGAGACCTGGCAGGACGCCGTCCGAACTGCGGCGAGCTCTTCCGGGCGAACCGCCATCGCATCGACGGCATCCTCGTCTGCCTGCCGAACTTCGGCGATGAAAAAGGCCTCGCCGACGCCATCCGGCTTTCCGAGCTCAACGTGCCCATCCTCGTCCAGGCCTGCCCCGACGACCTCGACGAGTTTGGCCTCAATCGCCGTCGCGACGCGTTCTGCGGCAAAATCTCCGCCTGCAACAATCTTCGCCAGTACGGTTACAAATACACCCTCACGCGCAACCACACCGTGTCTCTCTCGGTCCGACGAGTTCCGCGAAGATCTAGAATCGTTCCTTGCAGTCTGCCGCGTCGCGAAGGGCATGCGCCGCGTTCGCATCGGTGCCGTGGGCGCGCGGCCCAACGCCTTCAACACCACGCGCTTCAGCGAAAAGCTGCTTGAGGCCGCCGGCATCTCCGTCAACACCATCGATCTCTCCGAGGTCTTTGGCAGCGCCGCGCAGATTGCCGACTCTGACGCCGCGCGTCGCGCACCCGGATCGATCAGATCAGGCCTATGCGGACGCTCCGCAGCCCCGACGAAGCGCTGATCAAGATGGCGAAGTTCGCCATTGTCATCGACGATTGGATGGACGCTCTCGGCCTTACCGCGACCGCGATCCAGTGCTGGAGCTCCATGCAGAAGAACTATGGCGTGAACGTCTGCACCATCATGAGCATGATGTCCGAGCAGATGCTGCCCTCGGCTTGCGAGGTTGATATCGCCGGCGTCGTCAGCATGTACGCACTGCAACTCGCCTCCGGCAGGCCGAGCGCGCTGGTGGACTGGAACAACAACTACGGCAACGATCCTGACAAGTGCGTCTTCTTTCACTGCGGCAACTGGGCCAAGGACTTTCTGCCGGACATCCGGATCGCGCACCGCCCCGATCCTGGGCACCGTGCTGGGCGAAGAAAACACCGTCGGCGCGCTGGAGGGCCGCACTCCCGCTGGCCCGGTGACCTTTGGCCGGGTAAGTACCGACGACACCTCCGGGAAGATTCGCGCCTATGTTGGCGACGGCCTCTTCACCGACGATCCGCTCGATACCTTCGGCACCAAGGCGGTGGTCAGAGTGCCGAAGCTCCAGCGCCTGCTGAAACTCATCTGCCGCAATGGCTTCGAGCATCATGCCGCGATGAACGCATCGCACTGCGCCGCTCCCGTCGCTGAGGCACTCGGAAACTATCTCGGATGGGATGTCTACCACCATCAGCAGGAGCCCGTTGACTAACGCCCACCGCTTACGCTTGAGCCTATGGTCGATGCTGGCTGTGATAGCGGTGGACCTGTGTTTCCGCATTGCGGAAATTCCGCCTAGTGCTCCTACGGCACAGAGGGGCAGAACGTTACAACCGTCGGTACCGGCGAGCGTCACGATAGCCGGTTGGGGTGGAAAGGCTTGTTCGCCCACACCTGAAAAGCGAGGGCTCCCGCGGCGCGTGTGAATCTCCAATGCGCCACTACCCGGCCTCCCATGAGGTATGGAGCCTTCAAGGCTTCCTCCGCTAAGGGGATGAGGCAGGTGCGTGCGCCAACAGCGAGATTTTTGATTGACAATGGCTTATTTTCGAAGGAAAGATGGGGCACTCTCAGAGTTCTGTTCCGCACTTGATTGGCTACTACCAGGAGATCTCCGTGGTCACACTTCTGTTCGGCGCGGTCACTCGCTTGCTGGCGCAGCACCGCACAGGCGAGTCGCGCCTTCGTATCACGTTGTTGCTCGCCATCGTGTTCCTTTGCGTAGCGCCGGCTTCGCTACGCGCGCAGGGCTTTGGTCGTATGACGGGGACAGTATCGGACGCGAGCGGCGCCGTAATCCCGAGCGCTGTGGTGACGGCGACCCAGGTTGGGACGGATCGCGGCCACACAGGTCAAAGCCAACGGCGCGGGCGCGTACGTCTTCCCGTCGTTGCCGCCGGCTACTTATAACCTGTCCGTGACGGCGAGCGGGTTCTCCGGGTATCTGCAGAAGGGCATCCTCCTGCAGGCGGACGCGGCCGTGACTCAGAACGTGACGCTGGCCACGGGCAGCAGCACGGAGACGGTCACGGTCACAAGCGACTCTCTTCAGGTTGACACTTCCAGCGGCACGCTGTCCCAGGTGATCGGCACCGCGCAGGTCAACGAACTGCCACTGAATGGCCGCAACGCGGCTGCGCTTACGACCCTCGTCGCAGGAGTGGTAATCGCGCCGAACCAGGGCGCAGATCAGGGCAGCCAGAAGAGCTTTCCGGGCGTGGTTACAATCTCTGCGAACGGCACCCGCGCCAACCAGACCAACTACCTGCTGGATGGTGGAAACAATGTGGACGAGTATTTTGCAACTAACGCCCCGTTTCCGTTCCCGGATTCCTGCAGGAGTTCTGCGTGCAGACGAGCAACTACAACGCCGAGTACGGGCAGAACGCCGGTGGCGTGGTGAATGTGATCACCAAGTCCGGCGCCAACAGTTCCATGGCTGGACTATTTGAGTACATCCGCAACGCCGTGTTCAATGGGGCCAATTACTTTGGCTACTCCCGCACACTGCCCACTGCGCCGCTGCTCAAGATTCGCGATCCGCTCAAACGCAACCAGTTCGGCGGTACGGTCGGCGGACCCATTCTGCACGACAGGCTTTTCGGCTTCTTCGGCTATCAGAAGACGATTCAGCGGACCGCGTCGAACTCCGCTACCTCCGCCATTCTTCCAACGCCGGCGCAACTGCAGGGGAACTTCGCAAACACCATCTATAACCCGGCCACCTGCCCAGCGGGCACGACGACGGCGTCTGCAGCCGCGGGGTGCGCCGCGTTCGCGGGCAATCACATTGACCCGAAGACCTTCTCCCTGGTCTCGCTGAACCTGCTGAAGTACTTGCCAACGGCGGATGCGAGCGGAACCATTCTGTATAAGAAGCCCGTCGCCACGGACTTCAGCGAGTACACCGCAAAGGTGGACTGGAAGATCGGCGGCAGGGATCGCGCCAGCCTACGGTACTTCCTGGACCGCTTCGCTCAGAAGCCGGTACTCGACCTCACCAACCTGCTGAGCTACGCAGACGGCTCGTCGATCCAGTACCACAACGCGCTCATCTCGGAGGCCCACACCTTCTCCGACGCGCTGCTGAACAACTTCATCATCAGCTATCAGATCG
>CAWBUI010000005.1:0-78077 GCA_963791875.1 uncultured Acidobacteriaceae bacterium | reverse complement strand
GCGCACCGCGCCGCGCCGGCATGGGCCCGCATGTCTCCCGCTGAAGCGCGCGAACATCCTCAATCGCATCGCCGATCGCATGGAGCAGAACCTGGAGCGCTCGCGCTCGCCGAAACGATCGACAACGGCAAGCCGCTGCGCGAAACCATGGCCGCCGACATTCCGCTCGCGATCGACCATTTCCGCTATTTCGCCGGCGCGTGCGCGCGCAGGAAGGCTCGATCTCCGAGATCGACGCACGACACCGTCGCCTATCACTTCCATGAACCGCTCGGCGTGGTCGGCCAGATCATTCCGTGGAATTTCCCGATCCTCATGGCGGTGTGGAAACTCGCGCCCGCGCTCGCGGCCGGCAACTGCGTCGTGCTCAAGCCGGCCGAGCAAACGCCCGCGTCGATCCTCGTCTGCGTCGAACTGATTCAGGACCTGCTGCCCGCCGGCGTGCTGAACGTGGTGAACGGCTTCGGTCTGGAAGCGGGCAAGCCGCTCGCTTCGAGCAAGCGCATCGCGAAGATCGCGTTCACCGGCGAGACTACGACCGGCCGCCTGATCATGCAGTACGCGAGCCAGAACATCATTCCTGTACGCTCGAACTCGGCGGCAAGAGCCCGAACATTTTCTTCGACGACGTGATGACGACGGACGACAGCTTCTTCGACAAGGCGCTCGAAGGCTTCGCGATGTTCGCGCTGAATCAGGGCGAAGTATGCACGTGTCCGTCGCGCGTGCTGATCGACGAATCGATCTACGACCGCTTCATGGAGACGCGCTCGCAGCGCGTCGCGGCGATCACGCAAGGGCACCCGCTCGACACGAAGACGATGATCGGCGCGCAGGCTTCGAGGAACAGCTGGAAAAGATCCTCTCGTATATCGATCTCGGCAAACAGGAAGGCGCCGAATGCTGATTGGCGGCGAACGCAACGCGTTCGACGGCGAATTGGCAAAGGCTATTACGTGAAGCCGACCGTGTTCAAAGGCCACAACAAGATGCGCATCTTCCAGGAAGAGATCTTCGGACCGGTCGTTTCGGTCACGACGTTCAAGGACCGAAGAAGAAGCGCTCGAGATCGCCAACGATACGCTCTACGGTCTCGGCGCCGGCGTATGGACGCGCGACGTGCAACCGCGCCTATCGCTTCGGCCGGGAGATTCAGGCGGGCCGCGTGTGGACCAACTGCTATCACGCGTATCCGGCGCACGCGGCGTTCGGCGGCTACAAGCAATCCGGCATCGGCCGCGAAAATCACAAGATGATGCTCGACCACTATCAGCAGACCAAGAACATGCTGGTCAGCTACAGCGACAAGCCGCTCGGTTTCTTCTAACGCGTTCTGTCGACGCCGACGCGACACGCAGTGGCGCGACGTAACTCGCTGCCGCTATCGAGTTGATCGACTGTTGCGCGCGGAGCATGGCGAGGTGCTGTTTCATCAATCCGGCGGATGCTGCGACGGCAGCGCACCGATGCTGTTTCCGCAAAGCGAATTCATGGTCGGTTCGTCCGACGTGAAACTCGGCACGATCGCGGGCGTGCCGTTTTACATGAGCGATTCGCAATTCGAGTACTGGCAGCACACGCAGTTGATCATCGACGTGGTGCCGGGCAATGGCGGCATGTTCTCTGCTGGAGCGGCCCAGGGTCTGCGCTTTCTGACGCGCTCGCGCATATATACCGGCGAAGAGGACGCGTCACCCGCACCGGTCGAAACGGTGCCATCATCCTTCGAAGTAGAAAGACGTCAATCGATGGTGTCAGCTCGTATTCGCGGCTCGGCCTCGCGCGGCAACGGTCTCCGTGATCGCGACGCTCGCCTTCGCGGGCCTTCGCTCGAGTCCGCTGCACGCCGCGAGGACTACCCCAGCGTCACGACCGACCGCCTCGTCAACGCGCAGACGGACGACGGCTGGCTGATGTTCCGGCGCTCGTACGACAGCCGGGCTACGCGCCGTTCGACTAGATCACGCGCAGCAACGTCGCGCAGCTCAAGCCGGTCTTCACCTACGCCGAGCGGGCTCAAGCAGGGCCACGAGGCGCCGCCGATCGTCAACGGCCGCATCATGTTCGTCACCACGCCGATGGACCACCTCATCGCGATCGACGCGACCACCGGCAAGGTTCTCTGGAAGTACGTCGCCACGATCCCGCCGACCGCGCTCAAGACCGTCTGCTGCGACGTGGTCAACCGCGGCGTCGCGCTCTACGGCGACATGGTCTACATGGCGACGCTCGACGACCACGTCATCGCGTTCGACGCGGCGAGCGGCAAGATGCGTCTGGAACAAGCAGCTCATGCACGCCGGGCGTGGGCTACGCGATGACCGCCGCGCCGCTGGTCGTCGACGGCCAGGTCGTCATCGGCATCGCCGGCGGCGAGTACGGCGCGCGCGGCTTCGTCGTCGCGCTCGACGCGAAGACCGGCGACGCAGACGCTGGAAGACGTACACCGATCCCGTCGCCGACCGAGCCGGGCGGCGACACCTGGCCCAAGGGCATGTACATGACCGGCGGCGGCGGCACGTGGCTGACCGGCAGCTACGATCCCGAGACCAAGACGCTGCTCTGGGGCGTCGGCAACCCCGGCCCGTGGCTGGCCGACGTGCGCCCGGGCAACAACCTCTACACCGACTCCGTGATCGCGCTCAATCCCGCCGACGGGCAAGCTCAAGTGGCACTACCAGTACACCCCGCACGACACGTGGGACTACGACGCGGTGAACGAAAGCGTGCTGGCCGACATCACCTACGAGGGCAAGCCGTACAAGGCGCTGCTGCACGCCGACCGCAACGGCAACCTGTTCGCGCTCGACCGCACGAACGGCAAGTTCATCTAGGCCAAGCCGTTCGTCAAGGCGACGTCGGTGATCGGCTTCGCCGCCGACGGCACGCCGCGGACCAACCCGGCGAACCGCCCGCACCTGGGCAAGCAAGATCTTCACCTGCCCGAGTTTCCTCGGCGGCAAGAACTGGTGGCCGACCGCCTACGACCAGACCGTCGCAGACGCTGTTCGTGCCGACGTCGCTCTGGTGCATGACGATGAAGGGTACCGGCACCGATTACAAAGCCGGTCTGCCGTTCCTCGGCGAGAACGTTCGAGGTGCAGCCGAGCCCGGCAGCAACGGCTCGGCGAACTGCAGGCGATCGACGCCAACACCGGCAAGCAGAAGTGGGCGTACCACACGCAGCTGCCGTGGAACGGCCCCGTGCTCGCAACCAAGGGTGGCCTCGTGTTCAGCGGCACGCTCGATCAGCGCTTCATGGCGTTCGACTCGAGCACCGGCAAGGGCTGTGGACGCAGAGATGAGCTCGGGCGTCGTCGGCGTGCCGAGCACGTACATGTCGACGGCAAGCAATACGTCGCGGTGTATGCCGGCTACGGCGGCGCGACGCCGATCTGGGCCGGCCCCGCTGCGAAGGCGGCGGCCGGCGTTCCGACCGGCGGCCGGCTTTACGTCTTCGCGCTCGGTACCTAGGCCGAAACGCGACGGAATCGCCGAACGACGGAGGCGCGTCCCGAACGGGGCGCGCCTCCGCCGCGTCGTCAGTCGGCGCCGACGAGGTGGTGCAAGAGCGCGCGCAGCCGGTCCAGCCGCGCCGGCTTCGTCAGAAGCCAACAGCCGTGCGCCGTCACCAGCGCTTTCAGCTCTTCGCCGCGATTGCCCGTGACGATCACGGCCGGGATTGCCGCATCGAACTTCGCGCGCACGTCGCGAACCGCGTCGAGTCCGGTCGCGTCGTCGCCGAGGTGATAATCCGCGACGATGAGGTCCGGCGGCCGCGAAGCGTTATGAAAGAGCGCCGACACATCGCGGGCGGTCCCCGCCCGCACTGTGCGGCAGCCCCACCCTCCGATAACGAGCCCTAAACCTTCGAGCGCGTCGGCGTCGTCGTCCACGAGCAGCACGGTTTTGCCGGCGAGCGGATTGAGCGTGGACTGCGCGTGTTGTCGCGGTGCTAGGTGCGCGCGTGCGGCGTCGCCGAACGGAACGTCGACCGCAAACACGGAGCCGCGACCGTGCCGCGAACGAACGACGATGTCGAGTTCGAGCAGCTTCGCGATGCGATCCACGATTGCGAGACCGAGTCCCATGCCCTCGCGCGGGCGGCCCTCGACGTGCAATTGCCGGAATTCCTCGAATATTTCGGGGACGCGACCTTCGGGGATTCCGATGCCCGTGTCCCAGACTTCGATCCGCAACGCCCCGTCCCGCCGCCGGCAGCCGACCACCACGCCGCCTTCCTGGGTGTAGCGCAGCGCGTTGCTCACGAAATTGCGCAACACGCGCTCCAGCAGGCGAACGTCGGTCCGTACGACGGCGTCGCTCGGCACGACGCGCAATCGCAGGTTGCGTTCTTCGGCTTGGATGGAGTAGTCGTTCGAGAGGCGCCGCAGCAGCACGTCGATCGGGAAATCGCTGCGTTCCACCGCGAGCGCGCCGGCATCGAGTTTCGAGACCTCGAGCAGCGTCCCGAGGAGACTTTCGTCATTGTCGAGCGCCTGATCGATTCGTTCGAGAATCGTCGCGCACTCGGGATCGCGTTCGCGTTCGCCGAGCGCATCGGTGAAGAGTCGCGCGACGTTGAGCGGTTGGAGCAAGTCGTGACTGGCCGCGGCGAAAAACTTCGTCTTGCTCGCATTCGCGCGTTCGGCTTCGAGTTTGGCGAGCTCGAGCTCGGCTTCGACTTCGGTACGCTCGGCGATTTCGCGACGTAGTTGCGCGCTCTGCGTCTGCAATTCGATCGTACGCCGCCGGACCGTGTTCTTGAGCGTGATCGCGGCCTGAAGAGACTGAAGGCGCTGCCTTGGGCGTCGGTGCTCCGTTCGACGCGCTCCATAAGGACGCGCACGATCTTATTGAGCTTCGCGTTCTCACGCTGCAGGTCGGCGTAGCTCGAACCCGCGTCGAGCGCCACGGGCGTCACGCTCATAGCCCTCGCGGCATCTCGCCGAACGCGACGCCGCTGAAGGTTTGATTGAGATGCATCGCGTTGATCTGTTCGCCGTAGGTCGAAAAGCCGATGACGTTATTCGCCGCGAGCATCTGCGAGACGGGCGCCTCGAGGCGGCGTTCGATGAGCTCGAGCCTCCCCCAGCCGCAACACGTCTCTCACAACAAGCTGACCCTTCAGCAGCGTTTGTGCCAGCGTCTCTCCCTCCACGAATTCGGCGGCAATGAAGCGCTGGCCTTCACGCTCGCCGACCTCGTAGACAGTCATGATGTTCGGATGATTCAGAGCCGCCGCCGCACGCGCCTCCCGCTCGAATCGCCGCGCGCGTTCGGGGTTTTGCTGAAACTCGGCCGGCAGCAGCTTCAGCGCTACCGGCCTGTGAAGCTTCACGTCCTCGGCGAGATACACCTCGCCCATCGCTCCCCGGCCTATCTCGCGGACGATACGAAAGTGCCCCAGTATGCGGCCGTTCAGGGATTCCTTCGCAAGCGCCTGTCCCGCTTCGCCTCCCAGGGCGCCGGAGGCCAACGTGCTGCGCCCACCCTCTGCGGCAAGCAGTGAAAGGACCCCCCCGCGAATCGTCTCGTCCGCGATCCCCGCAACGAAAGCCGCACGCTCGCTCGATCCAAGCTGGAGCGCTTGGCGAAAGAGTCGTCTGGCTCTATCGGCAGAATCGGTCTTCACCGGCGTCTCTCTTTCCCGCCCGCGAATTCGGGTGACGCGATGCCGAACGGTTGAGGCGTGACTCGCCCCGGTTGGCGGGCACCAATCCCTGCTGGTGGAGTCTATCATCGCCTCTCAACGCGACCAGAACTTCGGTAGCAGCCAGCTGCCTCAAGGCGCCCAATCCGTAAAGAGGGTCTCAGATCGTGTGCTATGGCTCGGGGCGAGTGACGGGCCATCCGGAAGTGATTCGCCGACCCGGTTCGCTCCCCCGGCCCAACCGCAATGCCCAAGTCTTCCCACCTGGCCCAATGAGTGCATTGCCCTGATATGGAGTGACCGTGTCAACTCCGCTGAATCGGTGGGGTTGTTTTTGTAGTTGTCGTTGCTTTTCTTTCCCGAGGACAGAGCGAGCAGCAGCCGGGGCAGGTTTGAGCGACGATTGATCAGTCTGATATTCGCGGGTCGGAACCGCATAATCATGATCCGTCGGGAGCTGCCTCTGACTGTTATCGCGAGTCCGGCTGAGCCTGTCGCATAGGCCAAGCGAGGATTCTCCTTCGTGCTTGCTCAGGCTGCTGCTGGCTCTGTCCTCGAGATGGATGACGCTGTTCATCGGTGGATGTTTTGCTTTTTCCTTCTTTGGAAGGTTTTTGTTTTTGCTTTCGTTTCATGCTGCAACTTGCTGGCTGACGATCAGCCTCTGCTCTGGTTCCAATAGCCCAGATGAAGCCCAGCAGTTCACGAGCAACTGCAGTAATGATCTTCCTCTGGTCCTTGCCGGCCGCGCCCAGCTTCATATATCGCTTATGCAGCCGGTGTTGTGCCTTCCATGCAATCTCCTTGGCCTCTTCCGAAATGCTCTCCTGTCGTCTGCGCAATCCATACCAGATACCTGGTGGACGGCGATAGCTCCATGCTGCTTCGACAACGATTCGTCGCAGGTGCGCGTTGCCGGTTTTAGTGATGCCTCCGCGTCTGGTTCGCTTGCCACTGGAGTCTTCGCTGGGCACAGCACCGCAATAACCCATCAGTTGCCGAGCACTGCTCGAAGCGGGATACCTGGCCCAACTCGGCCGCAATGGTCACAGCCGAGATATCTGCGATACCGCGCAGTGCCTGCAGATCGTTGATGACTTGTTGCAACGCGGGCGAGGCCAGCTTCACTGCTTCCATGATGGCTTGCTCCAGACGCGCTACTCGCTCACGCATGTGCTCGACCTCGTGCAGATAATCCTGCCGCGTGGCCTCCTGAGCGATCTGTGTGAAGCGCAGCTGCGCAACCCAGATCAGATAAGGACGCGTCCATGGTCTCACCCCGGTCGGTGGACGCTGGCCTGAGCGCAGAAGAAACTTGCTCAACCGATGCCGCGCTCGCATCTGATCCTGCTTGGCTGCTTCGCGTGCACGCACCAGATCGCGCAACGCTTCGGAACCTTCATCCGGAACCCACACCGCCGTCAGATCCCCGGATCGATAGCAACGTGCCAGCTTCTCAGCATCCCGCCGATCCGTCTTTACTCGATCACCAGCCTTGACCGGTACCAGCGTCGGCGCCACAACCTCGCACTCGACGCCCAACTCCGCCAGCTGCCAGTACACGACGTAGCCCGTCGGTCCGGCTTCATAACAGGCTCTCAACTTCTCTGCTGGACCAAGCTTCTTGATCAACTTGCGGATCGACTCGGCGCGGTTCGGAATCGTTCCCAGGCTCCGCACCTCACCATCCGGCTCCGCAACTGCTACGGCGATCGTCTCGGCATGGACATCCAAACCCAAAAATCGTAACTTCTCCTTCATGACCGGCTCCCTTCCGCTTGTGGCTCTGAACTGTGCGTCCTTCTGAACTCACAGCCTAACCCACGGTCAGCGCATCGGCGCCGGTCACTCCATACTGACTGTTCTCAACAATTTACTGCGTGACGTCGGAGGAAAGCATAAAACTGCACCCGCATGCTCGATCTTCCAAGGCGAAGCGCCCATCATGTGACTTGCGTCTTCATCGCCGTCCCCTTCTATTCTTTACATCTCGATTTGCGACCCCGGCGTGATGGGATGAACGGAACAGATCATTTCACATTGGCTCACGTGATTCCATCAATGTAAGTACTTCTTGCGATTGAAGACAAAGGTAGAGTTGCACTTACTCAGCTATTGTTAGAGTCTCTTTCGAGGGTGATTGCAGGAATTATGACAACACCTGATACGAATAACGCGGGCGTAGTTACCGGGCATGCCAAGGCAACCTCGAAGCTTTCCAAGCCACCGGTTCGTCCATCCGAGCCGCCGATTCCGAAGCATGCGAAGAGCAAGAACATTCAAGTCTCGCCCGCGGTGCTCGATGCCGCTCGAAAGGACAGCGAAGAACTGCTCCGAGATTTGCGAAACGGCGCAGGCGGGCCTGACGCAAGCCGAGGCCGAAAAACGGGCGCGCACGGCGGGCCCGAATGAGGTCGCGCAAGAGACGCAAGCAAGGCTGGCCGATCCGCCTGCTGAAAATCATCCGCAATCCGCTGGTGATCCTGCTCACGATTCTGTCCGCCGTTTCCTTCCTGACCGGTGACGCGCGTGCCGGGACGGTGATGGCGCTGATGGTCGGGCTGAGTGTGGGACTGCGCTTCTTGCAGGAAGCCCGAGCGGATGCGGCGGCAGAGAAACTCAAGGCCATGATCCACGTGACCGCGACGGTCGTGCGGGACGGCGCGGCCCGGGAGATACCCCTGCGGGACCTGGTGCCCGGCGACATGATCAAGCTCGCCGCCGGCGACATGATCCCCGGCGACGTGCGGCTGCTGTCCTCGAAAGACCTCTTCGTCAGCCAAGGCACTCTCACCGGCGAGTCGCTCCCGGTCGAGAAGTTCCACGACCCCGAGACTGAAACTGGAGAGCTCACCGACTGAGCTCAAGAACATCTGCTTCATGGGGACGAGCGTGCAGAGCGGCACGGCGACGGCGGTCGTCGTCACGACGGGCGCACACACCTACTTCGGCAGCATGGCCCGCTCGATCACCGGCGATCGGGCGCAGACGAGCTTCGATGCGGGCCTCAACCGCTTCACCTGGCTGATGATGCGCTCATGGCCGTGATGGTGCCGCTGGTTTTCCTCATCAACGGCTTCACCAAACACGATTGGAAGGGCGCTTTTTTCTTTGCCATGGCCGTGGCCGTCGGTCTCACTCCCGAGATGCTGCCCATGATTGTGTCGGTCTGCCTGTCCAAGGGCGCGCTCGCCATGAGCCGCAAGAAAGTGATCGTTAAGCGGCTCAACTCGATCCAGAACTTCGGCGCCATGGACGTGCTGTGCACGGACAAGACCGGGACGCTCACCGAGGACCGCGTCGTCCTCATGCGGCATTGCGACGTCGCCGGGCGTGAAACCGACGACGTGCTCCTGGACGGCTATCTGATCAGCTATTTCCAGACGGGTCTGAAGAATCTGCTCGACCGGGCGATTCTGGACAGCTCCGACTTCCACGCGAAGGCGACGATCGAGAAGTATAAAAAGCTGGATGAGCTTCCGTTCGACTTCACGCGACGCATGATGTCCGTCCTGGTAGAGGATCCCGAAGGCAAAGCGATCCTCCTCACCAAGGGCGCTCCGGAAGAAGTCTTCCACCAGTGCTCTCAGTTCGAACTCGATGGGAAATTGTCGCCGATGGACCCGGATCGGATCATCGGGCTGAAGCAAGAGTACGACAGCCTCAGCAACGACGGCTTCCGCGTGCTGGCAGTGGCCACGAAGGATCTGACCGGGAAGCAGTTTTGCGCGAAGGATGACGAGCGCGACCTCGTGCTCAGAGGGTATGTCGCATTCCTGGACCCGCCCAAGGACACCGCGGCGCGCGCCCTCGAGGCCCTGCACAAGCACGGCGTGGCGGTAAAAATCCTGACCGGAGACAACCACCTCATCAGCCGCAAGGTGTGCAAAGACGTGGGCCTGTCGGCCGACCCCATGCTGCTGGGCGCGGACGTGGAGAAAATGTCCGATGCCGAACTGGCCGAGGCAGCCGAGAAGACCACGCTGTTCGCCCGCCTCTCCCCTGCGCACAAAGAGCGGGTTATCCGCGCACTCCGCGGCAAGGGGCACGTGGTCGGATTCATGGGCGACGGAATCAACGACGCGCCGGCTTTGCGAGCGGCCGACGTCGGCATCTCGGTGGACACCGCGACGGACATCGCCAAGGAATCGGCCGATCTGATCCTGCTCGAGAAGGACCTCATGGTGCTGGACGGGGGCGTGATCGAGGGCCGCAAGGTCTTCGCGAACATCCTGAAATATATCCGGATGGGAGCGAGCTCCAACTTCGGGAACATGTTCAGCGTGCTGGGCGCGAGCGCCTTTCTTCCTTTCCTGCCGATGGCGCCGATTCAGGTGCTGACCAACAATCTGCTGTACGATTTTTCGCAGGTGCCGATCCCGACCGACGCCGTGGACGAGGAGCAAGTCGCGCGGCCGCGGCCCTGGAACATCGGGGAAATCAAGCGGTTCATCCTCTTCATCGGCCCGATCAGTTCGATTTTCGACTACACGACTTTCTTCGTGATGCTGTGGGTCTTCAACTGCTGGGATCCGGCGCGCGCGTCGCTGTTTCAGACCGGCTGGTTCGTCGAGTCGCTGATGACGCAGACGCTCATCATCCACGTCATTCGCACGAATAAGATTCCGTTCCTCCAGAGCCGGGCGAGTTGGCCGCTGACGCTGACGACGCTAGCGATCATGGCCTTCGGCGATGTGGCTGCCGTATTCCCCCGTGGCCTCGGCACTGGGCTTC
This sequence comes from uncultured Acidobacteriaceae bacterium, assembly GCA_963791875.1. Lineage (GTDB taxonomy): Bacteria > Acidobacteriota > Terriglobia > Terriglobales > Acidobacteriaceae > Edaphobacter. Next base: position 67,690 of record CAWBUI010000005.1, on the reverse strand, counting down.
ACGCACCTGCCGCGGCTGTACTGGCCGATCCTGCTGCTGACGCTGCTCGCCTACCTGGGCCTTACGCAGATCGACCAAAGTGTGGCTGCTGCGCAAGAAATGGATATAGCCGTGGCTCTCCAACCGCACGGTGCCTGCCGGGCCTCCTTGGAAACAGCTCTCAATGAGTGCTAAATTTCTAGCATCTGTTGTGCGGTGCGGCAGCGTGGCAACTCGCGCAACTCCGCCCAGCAGTTTTTGACGAATCACAGCTTGCAAAGCTCGGTGGGCGGCTGCGATTCCCGACTGGATGTTGCAGTAGGCAATCTTCGGGACAAACACTTGGGAGACTGCTTACCGGCGCGGCCAAAGCCTTCGACTCGAGAATGGTTGGCTTTACTCGAGGCGTGTATTCGCGCCGCGGTTTGGGCGGTAGAACAACCATCCGGGGTTTTGGGAGTATTCTTCACGCCCAAAAGTCGCTTCAAGTCGATCGCGTCCACTGCCGCTTGCCCTTTGTAGTGGTTGTTTGTTGCCGGGACGATCTTTCGCCAGCAGGCCTGCGATGAAAGGACGAGGGCCGCCGTGAAGGCGGAGGCTTCCGTTGCGCTAGCACACAAGCTAGCGCACGAGATCAACAATCCCCTGCAGTGCCTCACAAACACCATGTTTCTGGCTCGGCATGGTGGGCCGAACTCGCAGACATACATTGAGGACGCAGCGCAAGAACTCGCCAGGCTTTCTGAGCGCGTGAAAAGGCTGCTCGCCTTCAAATGCTAGCCACCGAATAAGCATTTGCGGGTGCGGGGCAGCGCCGCGTCACGGGCACAGGTGAGGACCGCGGTTGCGCTAAGCAGATGGTCGGCAAACGCTGTCCTGCTGCCGCATCCGGTATTCAGCGTTGTAATTGCGCGCCCGTCATTATGGGATTGCATACACGCGCGGGAAGCAGTTTGCGATCTTTACTGGATGATTTCCAGCCAGCCGCGGCCAACTCCTGGAGGGAGAAGACACCCTTGTGGTCCAGATCGGGGGGCAGCAGTAAGTATTCACGCCCTTCGCATGCGTCGGTGAAAATCATCTGCGGCACGCTTTCGGTCGAGGGTCTTGAATTAAGTCTTAAGGCGCGTGCGATTCGGCAAATTGGCTTGGCTGGCCTCGCCCGGCGAGCCCCGACCAGCAGTTCGGTTGCGCGCTGGGCAAACGGAGAAAGACAAGTGTGAATTCCCGAGGGTTGGAAAATCAGGGCACTTCTGTAAGCAGGCGAGATCCAGGAATGGTCGATGCGAGGCCGCCGTTCCCTCTTCGGCTCTGGGATTGGAAAACCGCCAAAGCCCTGTACACGGCGACTATCTACTTCTTGATCCTGTACGTTTTCCGAGCGGCTCGGGGAACCCTGACGCTCTTTCTGTTTGCAATCCTCTTTGCATACTTTCTGGAGCCCTTGGTCGCCAAACTGCAGCGCCCGCTTAGAGGAAGAGGCAAGGCGATTCTTGCCGTATACCTTCTGCTTGGCGTGGTGCTCACGCTGGGTGGCATCCTGATCGGGAACTCCGTCGCACAGGAGGCCCGCGCGCTGGCAACGACCTTGCCGAACCTTCTTGATCGGGCGGCCTCCGGAGAACTTCTACGCTCCTTCGGTGAGCATCACAGCTGGTCGGCGGGGAGGGTCGACCAGGTACAGTCCATTTTGGTGAATCACCGCGAGGACATCGGGGGGTATGCCAAAGCGTTCGCTCAGAAGCTGGAGAGCCCGGCGACCCATATCTGGTGGTTGATTCTGATCCCCATCCTCAGCCTATTCTTCCTCAAGCAAGCGGACGAGATCGCGGCCAGCCTCAGTAACTTTATCTTCAGATCGCGAGGATCGTGTTCTGATCAAGGGGCTCGTCTCCGATGTGAACGTTATGCTCGGTTCATATATCCGCGCGCAACTTATCCTTGCCGGTTTGACCCTCATCGCATACACCGCAGTTCTGAGCGCTCTGCGCGTCCCTTATGCCCTGGTTCTGGGCCCGGTCGCCGGCTTTCTGGAGTTCGTCCCCGTAGTAGGCCCCGCATTGGCCGCGGTATCCGTCTTCGCAATTCCGGTTCTCGCCGGCTACCCGCACCCGGGATGGCTGGTGGTGTTTCTTGGGGCGTGGCGGCTCCTTCAGGATTATGTGAGTGCGCCACGCATTATGGGCAAATCCCTTGAGATCAACCCACTGGTGCAGATCTTCGCAGTCCTGGCTGGAGGCGAAATTGCAGGCGTGGTTGGAGCTCTTATTTCGGTTCCAGCCGTAGCCACATTGCGGATCATCTGGCGGCGCATGCACCCGGAGGCTCCCAAGCGCGTCAGTTCCTCCGGGGAGGTCTACACAGGTCCCGCCGCGGGTGCTGTCGGTCCGAAACCCGGCTGAGCGCAGCAAAGCACAAGCTGCGCGGACTGCGGTAGAGTCGCGGACAGATTGAAGAGTAGGTTCAGGCTCACCAAAACGCATAGGCACACATCCAGCTGACAGCTTGGGGCGCGCTTTCACGTTAGTGAGGCGCTATGGCTGTAGATTCGTCACAACGAGAGGGATCGTCTTCACCGCTTGGAGCAGGCGTCACAGTATCTGCTGCATTGCAATCCTGCGAAGGTTGATTGGCGTTTCGTTGAAGGCGACATGATCGCAGCGCTCAAGGAGAAGTTGCGGCTCAACAGAAGAAGTGGGGCCCCGTCATTCGATTTCTTCTCCAATAACGAATGTATGGTGTGAAATGGCAGGAGCCCGAGTGCTCAACGCTATCGCTCGCTCCCGCAAGCGACTGTTTCCGACCGGCTACCGCCGAATAAGCGTAAGACGGAAGCGCCACTCGCTGGCGGCTTAACGAGATCGCGCGCGAGCGTCAGCCAGAGTTGCCCACATCTGGTCGATCAGCTTGCGTATGCGGCAACTGCCGATCTCCCCGGGTCGAAGTGCGCGGGCAATATCGCGCAGCACGGGGGATTAGCTGCGTGCAGTGTCCAAACGGCATCCACCAGAGATCGATCAATCCGAACTAGCTCAGTGAAGTGTCAGCAGGTGCTTGGAGGACCGACGAGTGCTTATTTCCGGTCGGGGTATTCATACGGGTACCGCTGTGGAAAAGTTAAGTAAACCCTTGTTATCAATAGATATGAATCCCTGGGGGGCAACCAATTCCTGCGAGATCCCACCTTCCTCGCACTTCCTAGCACCACCTCGCACAGTTGTAGGTGTTGCAATAGAAGGATTCAATTGATGATCGGCCTTCCTTTCGGTCCGGGGAGGCTGGCGAAGTTTCGTTGCTGGAGCGCCGAAGCTCACCCCTACGTGGTACGCAGGTGACAAAGAAACGCTGGTTGTCACGGCTTGTGCGGCTTCAACGTGAATAGCTTCAAGTCAATGGAGGCTCCCATTGCTTTATAGCCTGTGTCGTTCGGATGCAGATGATCGCCATGGTCGTACGCGGGTAGAAATGTGTCTGGGTGGGCTGGGTCGCGGGTGGCGGCGTCGAAATCGATGACCGCGTCGAACGCACCACCGGTGCGGATCCATTGATTGACGGCGAGCCGAATCGCCTCAGTCTTCTCGCTGAAGTAGGACTTTAACCCGCTGAACGGAGTGAGTGTGCCGCCGATCACGACGATTCCGTGAGCGTGAGCGCGCACGATCATCTGATTCAGACCTGCGATGAGTTCGATGGCACTTGTAGGATCGCTGGGGTCTTTCTGGATATTGCCGATATCGTTGATGCCTTCCAGGATGACGAGATACTTGACGCCAGACTGGGCAAGAATATCGCGGTCAAAACGCGCCAGGGCGCTTGGTCCAGCTCGATCCATCAACATTTTGTTTCCGCTGATTGATTCATTGAGAACTGCGAGATTGCTGTACTTGCGGTTTGCCTGCAGGCGCCGGGCAAGTTCATCGGGCCACCGCTGGTTGGTGTTCGCTGTTGAATACGCGCCGTCGGTGATGGAATCGCCGATAGTGGCGATGGCCGCCGCGTCTCCGGGCGCCAGCACATCAATGCCGTTGAGATACTCCCAGGTTGTTCGAGTCTGGGGGGCATCGAAATTCTCTTGCGACACGGAATTGCCGGTGGCGTGATATGAGGTTGCGCTCGCGAGTTGGTGCTCGGTGACGTAGTCGGAAGCGGCCGAGATGTACATGCTCACAGTAAGATCGGAAATCGGCGCGAGGTTGAATGAGATTGGATCGCTAACGATCAAAGCGCCGGGCGGTATCGAGACGGAAGCTTTCCCGTTGAACGTCAGGCGGCTACTGGTGCCGGGCACGATGGCCGCTTCATGGAGCGTCCTGGCGATTTCCGCTGCCCCGAGGATAAGAGGGCTGCTTCCGTCCAGGTTGGAAAAGCGGACCCTCAGCTGTTGCCCTCCCAGGCTGACGTGAACGATCTCTCTAATTGTGATGTCAGCGCGCTGGGGTCGGGGCCGGGGCGGTGCACCGGGCTTTTCCTGCAGGTCGGCTCGATCGGGATGCAACGGAGACGCGGCCCAGGTACCAACCCAGTGAGGCTGCGGTGAGGCGGAGATCGCCGCCGACGGAGAGACGAGAACGAACAGTACGGGGAGCGTCAGGCGGTTGAACAAGAGGCGACAGCCCTTCATGATGTGTCCGACGTCGGATCGCGGACGGGATGAATCCGCCCGCAAGGAGTGATTTTATAGGCGCCTCTGAGAGTAGCATTGTTCATCACGTCCTACCCTCGTTACGGAAGGTCCTGGCTCAATCGGCAGATAGATCAGGTCAGAAGTGTGCGCAACGATTGAATTTAAGAGAGAGCCAGCATGATCCGGCAAACAGCCAATAATACCTTCTATAGCCTGTCTGTCCTGGCGGGCATGTGCGGACTGGATTGCCTGGGACAACGCGGTCCTGAGATCGTTGGGAAATACACCTTGGTGATGCAGAAACCGCCGACACGCGTTCCAAGCGGGACCGTAGTGGATGGACCGATCCTCGGCAACGGTGATCTGGGAGTTGCGATCGGCGGCGGTCCTGAGGACCAGGAGTTCTACTTCGGCAAGAACGATTTCTGGAGTCAGCAGGCATCGGTGATGTCAGTTGGCAGCCTGCGTCTCCGAGTTCCGGAGTTATCCGGCGCCTCTTACCGCGAGGAACAGAGTCTCGCTGATGCGCAGGTTGTGGGGACATTCTCCAGGCCCGGCAGTGTGGTCAGGATGCGCTCATGGGTGGCGGCGGGAAAGAATGTTGTCGTAACCTCCGTTTCCGCTGAGGGGGCTGCGATCACTGTGAACGCACAGCTCTCCCCAAGGCCTGCCGCCATCCAGAACAATCGAAGGCCAGTAAACCTTGGACGAGAACAACACGGTGACGGCCGCTGGTACTTCGACGGTCTTCTCGACGAGGTTCAAATATTCAATCAAGCCCTCGAGCCAGACGCAATTAAGGATTTAGCGCAACTGCGAGAAGTTAAAGAAGGGCTGGTGCGTCATTGGGCATTTGAGAATCTAAACGGGCCGAGCGCCACGGATACTCCATTGAAGGTAGTGTCCGGTGCTGACTGTGGTTTGCCGCCTCGGGTATTTCGCCCCGCCGAAGAACCGACGGAAGAACAGACCGGCTGTCGTCCTGACGGATACCACCTGGATTACCAGCGTTTCTCGCTTGGGAAGATAGGCCGCGCAGCGAAGCTGATGCACTCGGCCGTCTATCTTGACGCCGGCCAGATTCCCGCTTTGCAGCAGGTCACTCTGGCAGCGTGGATCTACATCTTTGCGGCCGGGGACGCGAACTACATTGTGAGTAAGGGCGAGTGGAACGAAGCATACAGTCTCGCGTTGGATCATGGAAAGCTCCGGCTGAATATAGGCGACCACTTTGCGCGTACTGCATTTGCTCTGCCGATCGGACAGTGGGTGCATGTCGCCGGCACGTTCGATGGCTCCTCGATCCGCCTCTACGTCGATGGGAAGGAGGCGCTTCCACGAGCTCGCTTCTTGAGCGGCGGCAGCACTTCCGACACGGTGTGGATCAGCAGAAACGCGGACGGACCTGTGGATGAGCAGTATGAATGGCCAAATCCGCTGCCACCTACCAGAACGGATACTACCCAGGGCCGTGAAATCACGATCGCGGCGCACCTCATCGGTGCGAAGGCAACGGTTCAGGATGGAGCGTTGCAATTCGTAGTGCGTCCCGGCGCGCCGGTGTCTCTGGTGACTGCCGTTTTGACCGATCTGGATGCGCCCGATCACCGCGCGGCGGCGATCGCGATGGCAGAAGGGTTTGCATCTGCGGGGATCGAAGCTCTCGCCGTTGAGCACCATGCGTGGTGGAGGCGCTACTGGTCCGAGTCTTCTGTCGAGATCAACGATCCTTTGCTGGAAAAATTCTATTACTCCTCGCAGTACGTAATTGCCTCGTCGAGCCGCAGCGGCAAGGTTGCGCCGGGACTGTACGGACCCTGGGTGACGACTGACCATCCATCCTGGAACGGGGACTATACGACCAACTACAACCACCAGACCCCGTTCCTGGCTTTGTACGCCTCAAACCACATCGCCACTACGGACCCGTATGATCCGCCGATCATGGCTTTTCTGGAACGAGGCAAGCTCTATGCTCAAACCATGCTGCATGTGCGTGGTGCGTACTATCCGGGCCACCTGGGACCGTGGGGCTTAGAGCGGCCGTTCGACTATGAGCCGTTCATGGGCGAGAAGGGGGATGCCGCCTTTCTCGTGCAGCCGATGCTGATGAGGTTCTACAGCACGTACGACCTCTCGTACGGCGAGCGGGTGTACCCGTTCATCCTCGCCGTAGGGGACTTCTGGGAGGACTATCTGCGGCGAGAGCGCGACCGATACGTGATCGACAACGATTGTCCAGGAGAGGTGGGGCCATGGGCGCTTGGGGCGGGTGCGAATGCCGACTGGACGGCGTGTGGCTCGGACAGAAATCCTTTGAACGACCTGGCTTTTGTGAAGGCGACATTTCGCGGTCTCATTGCGATGAGCACAGAATTGGGCAGGGATGCTGACCGAAGAAGCAAGTGGACGGAGATTGTCGCGCACCTCAGCACCTATCCGACTCAGGAGCTGAATGGCAAGACCGTTTTTAGAGCAAGCGAGACTGGTCCGGGCGGAGGAGGAGGTGGCATGCGCGCAGTGTGGCCTACCGGGGAGATTGGCCTGGGAAGCGACCCGCAACTGCTCGCAACCGCACGTAACTCGGCAGACCAGATCCCCTTCGACGGCCACCCCTTGCTGCCGCCCGCGCTCGCCCGCATAGGCTACGACCCGAACAAGCTGCTCGAGTCGCTGCGGACCGATGTGGCACGCAATGGATACGCGAACGGCTACATCTTTTTTCATGGCGGCGGCGTGGAGACCGCCAGCATGATTCCTGGAGCAATCAACGAGATGCTCCTGCAGAGCAGTGATGGGATGCTTCGGCTGTTTCCAGACTGGCCCAAAGATCACAATGCTCGCTTCGACCATTTGCGCGCCTACGGGGCGTTCCTGGTTTCGGCAGAGATTAGCGACGGCAAGGTGATGGGGTTGGTGATCGACAGTGAAAAGGGAAGGCTATGTACGATCCAGAATCCCTGGCCGGGCAAGCGGATACGCCTCTCTCGCAATGGGCATCAGGCCGAGACTCTGGATGGCGAGAAGGTCGTCTTCGGTACAGGGGCTGGGGAAAAGATCGTCCTGGCTGCAGAGTAGCGGCCTGACGATCATGGCTGGTGAAGATTGACGAATTGGCACGCTTCCCACCAGAAATACTGTCCGTCTCACGATAGCTACTGTTCATTAGAGGGCAAAAGGCCGAGCATGCAAAAGAAGTTAAGACGTGCTTCGCAGGTCAGGTCACATACACCTGATATCGCCCGTACTCGGAGGACTCCGGCGATAGTTCTCGCCAGGAAGGCACATAGTTTGGTAGGAAGCGGTGGACGTTGCCGGAGCAGCACTCGGTTATGTGGCGGGGACGCTATGCCGCCCGGTTCGGATCCTGGTTGGTCACGAGGCCGTGGTGCGCGACGACCTGGTTATGGCTGGAGTAGTACTGGTGCGACCTGCAGTCCGTCGAGATGGACTAAAGCCCTGCGTTGAAGGTGGTCTTCTCGATGCGGTCGGCCCGGGAGGCTTCGCGCTGTCGCCGGTGGCGAGATAAAGGATCGCTGGGAGCTTGGCGGTTCGTTGAAGGTGACGCCGTGCTCGGCGATGGATTTTGCGTCGGAGAGGTGTGCGAGGCCGGTCTTTGTGTGCGTATCGTCAAAGGCTTTATAGGTTCGGCTGGAGATCCACAGCATTTCAGGATCGCCGGATCACCGTGCGCTCGGCCCTACACGTATCGGCAGGCACCAACTGGCCCCACGCAGTCTTCTTCCGATCAATGCTGGCCGAGTACGACGCCAGTGGCTCTGCGCTCCATTCCGCCTCCTGCTGCGCGTTAGCTGCCCTGCTGCAGAACCGCCTTATCGGTTGCGCCATCGGCGTACTCGATTGTCTTCGTGAACTTGCCGGGCAGGTTGGGTCCGAGAACGATCCCGCTGGACGAAGCACCTTCGAGGCAGAGAAGGAAGGCTGCTTTAGGAGAGGCATCTATCCCGGACAGGTGCAAACCGACGGTGTTAGCCGCGGTGATCAAGGCGGTGTCCGGGGGATCGCATGCGGCCTTGAAGTGGTCTAACTGGATGTCTTCGGAGTCGTGGAGGAAGATGGCTGAGCGGTGGTCGGGTTGTGCGAGCTGGAAGGTGACGTTTTGCAAGGTAAGCCCCTTGATGTGGCGTGCATAGAGGCCGTAGGCGGGAGGCACACCCCAGGTGGTCTTGTGGTCGGTCCAGTAGCCGTCCTTGCGCCAGTCGATCTTGTCCATGTCGACGATGTTCCGGCGCTTGGCCTGGTCGACCGTGCCCAGACCGGAGAAGGTGATGTTGATGTCTTGAAGCAGGATGTTCTCGATCGAGCTCTGCGGGTGTCCCTGGAAGAACATGCTGCTGTTGGAGTCGGGGTGCGCCGAGGGCGGACCCGGGCGGGTGGTGGCGCGAATGCCGCGGAACTGGAGGTCATGGATCTTGCCGGGGGGCATCATCGGCGGATTGGCGTCTGTCGAGCCGACGTCGGGCCAGGTGGCGATGAAGATCGACAGCGGGGCGGTGACATTGTCCATGACGAGGTTATCGAAGACGCAGTTGCGGATGGTGGCGCCTTCGAAGACGCCGAGCTTGATGCCGCCGAGGTTGCAGTCGTAGAAGATGCAGTTGGAGACGGAGATGTTCTCGAAGTCGCCCTTGGAGAGTGGGCCGAAGCGGATACCGGCGCAGCGGGACTTGAGCAGGCAGTTGGTGATGGTGATGTTGCGGGCGGGATGGTCCTTGACGCTGGTCGTTATGGCAATAGCATCGTCGCCGCCTTCGATGTGGCAGCCAGAGATGGAGACGTTCTGACAGCTGTCGAGGTCGAAGCCGTCCTGCTTCTCATTCTGAATATGGACGTTGGTGAGAAAGATCTCGCGGCTGTTCTTGAGGTGCATGCACCAGGAGCCGCAACGATAAAGTGAGACATCGGCAACAGTGACCTGCGTGCAGGTGTCGAGACGAATGAGCATGGGGCGCTGCTTCGCGGCGCGGGCGTCGCCGCCAGGCGGAGGGGTGAACCTGGCGCCGGTGTAGCCCACGATCTTGCCTTCGCCCCGGATGCCAATCCCGGTAGCGCTCTTGGCGTAGATGAGGCAGGGGTCGATGGTCTCGGGAAAGAAGGGGTTGAGGCCGACGTCGTTGGCGTAGTCGGCGAGGTTGTCGCTGCCGAGCAGGGTGGAGTTGGGTTCGAGTTGCAGGTGGACGTTGTCCTTGAGGTAGATGGTGCCGATCAGGAACGTGAGCCCAGGATGGAAGACGACCGAGCCGCCGCGGGCCTTGCTGCAGGCGTCGATGGCGGCCTGGACGGCGGTGGTGTCGAGGGCCCGGCCGTCTCCTTTTGCGCCGAAGCGGCGGGGGTCGAAGGGCTGCGTGTCTGCGGTATTCGGCAGTGAGTCACTCTGGGCATAGCTTTGGTGTGCGAGCCAGATCGTTCCTGCGACTGCGGCTACTCTTCCAATCAATTTACGTCTTGTCAGCAATATTGTCTCTCGATGAAGAAGTAGCTAAGGGTAATAGGTGGTGACCCGCTCGCGGCGAATAAGTTCGGTTTGAGAGTAGGAGGCCCGCGTTGCGAAAGACTCAGAGTTTCGCAGCACCGTTGTTGGGCATCGGGTTACCTGAAAGCGTCGAGGTGGGCGGGTTCATCTTGAGGCCCGTGATCTTCAAGGTGTAGGGACTGTCTGCAGGAGCTGAGTCGGAACGCCTGACCTTCAAACCACCAGAATCGTGCGTGAAACGGAGAGGCCGATCGCTGCCCAGCATGGTTACAGAAGCGACTTTTCCTGCTGCCAGCTGACCGGTCGCAAGGGAAGCAATCACGAGTTCGGCTGTGGGTCCTTTGCCAAGAACGATGGCATAGAGTGCGTCGCCTTTGACGGTAAAGTGAATGCGCTGCTCCCCGGGCTCTGCGAACCTCACCCAGGAGTGAGTATCGTAGATAGCCTCGCCATTGGTTTCGAGCCACTTGCCTACACCAAGCAGGGAGTCCTGCTGGTCCTGCGGTATGGTGCCGTCGGCCATAGGGGACACGTTGAGCAGGAGATTGCCGTTCTTACTAACGGCGTCGACCAGAAACCCGATGACCTCGTTGGTGGTATAGATCCGCTCCCCCGACGTGTATCCCCAGCTGCTGCCGATGGAACGGTCTTCCTCCCACGAGCCGGTGCGGATGCCGCCGGGCGTATGGCCTTCAAAGTCGAGGATGGACCCAATCGTTTCGGTGTTTTTGCCGGTCGGCGAGAACGCAGCCTTCTTGGTCGTGAAGGAGACTTCTTTGCCCCAGCTTCTGGCACGGTTGTAGTAGTACGCGGCAATACTCAGCTTGAGAGGATCGAGATATCGCTGATCAATCCCGTTGTCGAAGTACATGAGATCGGGCTGATATTTGTCGATCAGTTCGACATTCCGTTCGTACCAGTTCACCAGAAATCTTTCGCAAGCGGCGTCGCTGCGATCAGCGACGTTGTAAAACTCGGCCCATGCAGGATCATAAAGATCGACTTTCTGGGCCTTCATTTTTTCGGCGAGTTCGGTTGGCGGGTTGATGAACTGGAAGTTCTCGATACCGTGATTCGCGACTCCAAACTTCATGCCTCGCTTGCGCACCGCCGTGGCCAGTTCGCCGATCACATCTCGTTTCGGTCCCATTTTCATCGAGTTAAAAGGAGTTACTCTGCTGTCCCACATGGCAAAGTTTTCGTGATGCTGCGCTCCTGGAACGACGTATCTGGCTCCCGATTTTTTGTATAACTCTGCCCAGGCTTCCGCGTTGAACTTCTCCGCCGTGAACATCGGAATAAAGTCCTTGTAGCCGAATTTGTCTGGAGAGCCATAGTGCTCAGTGTGCCAAGCGACAAAGCTGCCATGACTATTCATGGACTTCAGCGTGCTGTCATCTCCGCCGGCGTACATGAACTTTTCGTACCACTCGTTGCCGTGCGCCGCCACCGAGAAGATGCCGAAGTGGCTAAAGATCCCAAATTTTGCGCCGACGAACCACCGCGGCACCTTGTAATTCTGCTTCAGGGAATCCCATGCAGGCTTGAATGGTCCTGCGGGCATCTGTGCCGATATCTTCTCCATCGCGGCGTTCACCACGTTGATATTGGTCTCTGGGGCCATATCAAAGCCCATAGAGTTTCCGCCTTCACCCAGGTCCTTCTCCGCCTCCGAGACAGGCACGCCGGAAGGAGAGAGGGTCTGGCCGAACGCGGTGATGGCGGTATGCGGCGCCAAGGTGGAAGAAGCTGCGAGAAGCGACGACTGGGCAAGGAAGCGGCGTCTTGTAAGCGGCATAGATAGGGTGTCCTAAAAGTAGAGTCGTCCGGAGAATTGCTTGGCGCGCGGGGAGAAGACATTCCGGCGACGTCCGGCATTAACTGACAGCCTAAGGTTGACCTTGATGTCATCCTGAATGTAGGCGGGATAACTACGAGCGAACCACTACAGGTAAACGTTTATCTTAAACCTCTAAAGGTTTACTCGCGCCAGGATGCCAATGTCAAGACCCGTTCGCTATTTTTGCTTATGCGCCGCCGGACGGCTGCCGAGAATTACTGGAGGGCGCTCGCTTCACACCTGAGACTTACGTGAGGGGACCGTCGTGGAATTCCGGACGACGACTGTGGGCTGCAGAAACAACGTCATTGGAGCCTGCTCCACCTTCTGAGCTCGGTTCCTGATTAGTCTGATCGCGAGATTTGCGGCTTCGCATCCCATCAGTTTGGATTTCTGGCTCACTGAGCTGAGAGGCACCCGGAAGAAGTCATTGTGCATGTTGTCCCCGCATCCCAGCACTGCGATATCTTCGGGCACGCGCAAGCCAGCTTCGAGAACTGCGAGCGTCGCGCCCCACGCGGTTGGATCGTTGTAACAGAACACGGCATTCGGCTTTGGCTTGCACTTCAGGAGTTGCCGCATGATCGTCTCGCCAAAGACAGGGCTTGATTCTTCGTTGCGCGGAAGTCTCAGCACCCACTTGGCGGGCACCTTGATGCCGTGCTTTCCAAGGACCTTCAGGTAGCCCTCCCTGCGGTCACTCGTGGGGCTGAAATCAGGGCCGCCAATGAATGCGACTCTCTTGCGGCCAATGTCGATAAGGTGCTGCGTCGCCAGTTCGCCGACCAGTAAGTCATCAACGCCGACAAGCCAAAATGCACCCCGCTCGCCTACACGCCTGTCCAAGAGAATGAGGGGGACTTCGCGGTCCGCTGACAGTAGCGCGTCTGAATTCGAGTTGCAACTGGCGACGACGAGAGCATCTACATTGCGAGCGAGCATTTGCCGGATCTCTTTGTTCTCAAGGTGGAAATCGTCACGAGACGACGAGATGATCAACCCATAACCCTGCTGATCCAGGGTGTCCGACATGCCTGCGGCGACTTCCCCGAAAAATCCGTGGAACAGCTCTGGGACTATGAGGCCGATCATGTTTGACTGACCGGTAACGAGACTTTTGGCTGCGAGATTTGGCCGGTAGTCCAGGCGGCGTGCGCACTCCAGTACGCGCTTGCGGGTGGCTTCGCTTATATGAGCGTCTTTCTTATTGATAACCTTGGAGACCGTCACGATCGAGAGGTCAAGCGCTTTTGCAATATCTTTCATCCGCGTTGCCATCGAGTGAATCCTCTCGAGTCTCGGTTTGATGTTCCGGCCGACTCCGTTCCCCAACAAGCACACTGCGAGTGGTGAACTAGAGATCACGTCCAACATCCCTCGCCATTATGTCATTCGAACTGATGATCAGCCGTCCCGTCATCTCATGCGGCGCGGCGAGGCGTTACCCCGCAACATAAGTTCTACGAAGTACCAGCCGACATTCCGCGCAGCAAAGTTACCGTTCCGATGTCCCGGTGGAGTCAACTCAGTTGAAGATTCCGGGACGTGGTGCCGGCTCGGACGTGGGTGCGCAATGTATGCCGCTACGACACTCAAAGCCGCAAGGGGCCACTGTAGGGCTTCGATTCCAACGTCACGGTTGCGTCCCTAAGTCCGGGTGCGGAGGCGCGGATCGTGATTGAGCCCGGAGTCATGGTCATACTGACGAGGTTGGTAGCGATGCCTGACTCCGCCCGCACCGGATTAGCTAAGATGTCTCGCGTCCCAATCAAAAAACCATTTCCGAGTACTGAAAACGTAACGAAATCGTCCGCAAGGGGGTGGGTGTTGCCGCGCGCATCGCAGACATGGGCGTAGACGCGCACCCAGTCGGCGCCGTCCGCAATCGGATCGCGGCCACAGGCGTCAACAGTAAGTCGAAGGCTTGTCGGTACCCCGGGCGAGTGGATCAAGTGAGTCGCAACGACCCTGCCGCCCGTCAGTCCTTCGGCACGCAGCTCGCCGATCTGTGTGCCCGCGGGGGCGATACCATTCGAAAACAGCATGCTGCGGGTGGTGCTGAAATCTCCTGCTTTGAAGGTGAACGGTGGGTGCGGAAGGTAGTATCCGATATCCGGAGGTTGGGTGCCGAGCTCCTTTCCGTTCAGGGTGAGACGCACCTCTTCACAATTGCTAAAGACGGTGACGTTCGAAGGCGAGTAGAACGAGGCGTAATTGGCGATGAAAACCATGGGCCCGCTGCCGACCTTCAACGTTGTCATGTCCACCGGCCGCTGGCTCTGGAACATGTAGTAGTCGAACTTGGGAAGACGGAACAAGTCGAGAGGCGCGCCGAGGAAGGGCTGGTGGTGATATCCGCGATACGCGTCGATGCCGGCCCAGAGGTCCGCGCCGCTCAGCGTGGTTGAGGCCGCGTAGATGTTGTCCAGCGCTCGGAGATGACTGCCTGCCTGCACCAGCATAGGCGTCTCACCCCAGGAACGGGCGACGCGCACACGACCCTGCTGGTCGCTCCAATTGTCCACCTGGTCACCCCACTCGCGAATCCACCTCGGCCTGGTGGGTGGTTGCTGCTGGCTATGTCCTGCTCCGCCACTCCCGTACTCTAGGTCCCAGCCATTAAAGCCTTCTACGGGGCCCTGCGTAATTGGATCCCCCGAGGCGTAAACGTCCGGCCCGGGAAACTCTTCGTGAACAATCTTGTAAAGCTCGGCGGCGACTGAACGATTGTCCGTCTCATTCATCGGAACCTCCCACAAGATCACTGATGGACGGTTGCGATCACGGCGGATCATCTCGCGTGCATCCTGGTAAGCACGCTGCTTGAAGACATCGTCCCCCATAAATTGCCAGCCAGGGTTCGAGACGATGGCCAGGATGCCGAGCTCGTCGCAGGCATCCATGAAGTTCGGATCCTGCGGATAGTGGCTGCGATACGAGGTGAACCCTGCGTCGCGCAGCTTGTAGGCATCACGGTAGTGCGCTGATGCGGGCAACGCGTATCCGACGTACGGATGGTCCTGATGCCGATTCGCCCCGATCGAGAAGAAGCGCTCCCCATTGATCGACAGGCCGGTGCTCTTGTCAAAGTGAATACTGCGTATGCCGAGGCGCGTGTATTCGTCGTCCGTAACCGCGCCGTTTTCGCTTACCGTGGTGTGCAGCAGATAGAGGTGCGGGTCGGCGGGATGCCACAGCTTCGGGTTATGCACCTGGAGGCTCTGCACTATCGCGAGGCTGGCGTGGGCTGCGATCTGGGCGCGGGCCTGGACTGTAGCTACGATCTGGCCCGAGTGTGTGGCGAGTGTGTGCTTGACTACACAAGTTCTTGAACCGCCGCTCTCGTTGGCGACGTCGCTCTGAACCTTGACCAAAGCTGAGCCTGCGTCAACCTGAGGGTATGTAACGAAGATGCCTCCGCCTGCGACTTTGCCGGCGAGAATGGCGTTGCTGATGTGCAGGGGGTGAAGCACCTGAAGCTGCACGCTGCGGTAGAGGCCGCCGAAGTATGTGAAATCAAGCGAGTGCTGCGGTTTGCCCGGAGGTACTTCGGGATTGTCCGAGTTATCCAGACGCACCGTGAGAATGTTCTCTTGATCAAAACGAGCGGCTTTCCCAACGTCTATCGTGAAGGGGATGTATCCGCCGTAATGCGTTGTGAGGTGGACTCCATTCAACCAAACGTCGGCCACCTGCATAGCTCCATGAAAAGTGACATAGAGGATCTGCTTCTCCCACTCCGGCTTTAGGTGAAGTTGTTTTCTATACCAGCAGATACCCTGGTAATTCTGGCCTCCGCTGGCATCGCGAGGCTCGAGCCGGACGGAGTGCGGAAGAGTTACTGCATCCCAAGAGGCTGTGGCGAGGGTCGGTAGCTCGTCATTGGCAGAGCGACCTGGAGTCGAATTGGCCGAGTTCCCATTCGGCCGATAGAACTGCCAATTTTGATCAAGGTTGAATTCCTGCCTCGCCGTGAGAGCAGGCATGCTCGGTCCAACTTCAACCACCGTGTTTGACGACGATGTCTGCGCGTTCATCTGAAAGGGAGAAGCCGCTTCTTTGAGTAAAAGCCCGCTGGCGCAGAGTGCGCTTGTCTCGATGAAATGCCTTCGCGATACCGTCATTGGGAATCCTCTCCGCGGTCTTCGCGGACTTGTAATGGCGAGGCTGTACTTAAGTCACGGCGCAGCCGCGGATGCAGCTAATATTTTTTCGGCACGTAGTTGGGCACGAACGGCTGCTTCGCTGCCACAATGACGCGGCCGTCGGAGGCGAAGTCGACTTTCACGATTGCTGGCTTCTCGCGGAATGGGGACTGCGAATCGTTGCCGAAGTAGCTCGACCACCAGCCGCCAGAGTGGTCCTGGAAGAACCCGGTTCCTCCGCCGCACGGCACCGATTCGTGGCGCCTATGGTAAGGGCCGAAGATGTTGTCCGACATAGCCAGGCATGTGGAGTAGCGCCCCTCGTAGCTGTCCGCCGCACCGAGATAGTAGATGCCGTTGGCCTTGAAAAGAACTGCGCCCTCGGTCCCGAGATCGTTCGAACCTCGTGGAGTGCAACGGTCCGCATGATGCGAGGGCGTGTGGTCCGGGTCTGCCAGTTGAACAGCGTGCCAGTCCCCGGCGAGGCCGGAGAGGTCATCTTTAAGTTTGACGATGCGCGTGGCCGAGCTGGCGGTGAAATAAACTTTGCCGTCAGTGTCCTCGAAGAGCGTGGGGTCGATCGCATTGATGATGGGCTTTTCCGGGGAAAATGCGTGGACATACGGGCCGGCAGGTTTGCCGGTGGTGCTCTTCAGAATCGAAATCCCTGTAGGCGCAATCGAGAGACATATGTAGTAGTTTCCGCGCAGGTAATGGATTTCGGGTGCCCAGATAGCGCGGCAAGGTTTATCGTGCAGCGGGCGCCAGGCCTTCTCCCAGGTAGCTTCTTTATCCATGTCCCAGACCAGCCCGAGGTAGTGCCAGGACTGAAGGTCGGGAGAGCTCCACAGCTCCACGCCGCGGTTGTAAGCCCAAATGTTTTCGCCGGTGGAACCGGTCATGTAGAAGTTGCCATCGCCGCCCTTACAGACGATGGTGTCGCGCACCTGGACCTCGATGATGGGCTTTATCGGCGGAAGGAGGCCCGCTGTGACGGCAGAGCCCGAGGCGTCCCGCTCAGTCAGTACCTGGGTAGGGAAGGGGTAGGGATGTTCACCCGCGTAGGCGAGGCCTCCCGAGCCGGAACGATAGCCGCCGTGGGCGCTCGCGGCGTCGACGGGCCAGCCAGCGCCGCTGATTCCGGAGTAGGCGTATGGGCTCTTGCCATCCGTGGGCATTGGAGTACCGGGAGCAATGCCGTTCATCCCCCCGGGCGAACGTGCGGGGGCAGAGCTTTGAGAACGCAGGCCACGGGAAACGAGCATACCCGCGGTAACGAGAGCTGCATCTGCCAACAAAGTTCGCCGACTCAACCGTGTGTCGAACATCTGGTTCTGCGTCTTTCTCATGATTTGCCGCTCGCCTTTCACCGAAAGATAGTTTGCTATGGCCACCGAGATAACCCAGCACACGATCGATTGCACTGGGCCTTGCCATGCTTTCCGGGCATACTAGTCGAACGCGTGCTGGAGAGCAGAAGGATGTGACTGGGTTTCAGGAAGGGATTTTTGTCTGCACCGATTCAGCAAATAAGAGAATTTGGAGCACGGTTCAACGTGTTGAATCCTTAAGTTTCAGGCCACTCAATTTCAGCGCATAGGCAAAGTCGCATGGCCTTTCGCTCGGAAACTTTACACGCAGCCCAGAATCGTCCTGCGTAAATGCCAGTTGTCCGGCATGCCCCAGCAGTTCAACCTTGGTAACCTTTCCTGGTAGCTCCTTCCCCTTTGCGAGTGAAGTGATCGCCACCTCATTGTCTGGCCACTTCATCACGATGGCATAGAGCGTGTTGCCATGGGTAGCGAAGCGGATGTCCTGCGGTGTATAGCCGTGACGCGGAATTCCTCCGCCGGAAACATTAGCATCGCCCATGTTCTGCCCATTCGTGCGCCCGGCAAATCCCTTCGCGCGGGCATTAACCATGCACGCTGCCGCCGCGTCCGCAGCCGGCCCTTCGCCATACTTCATCCACGGTCGCGTCTTGTAGATCGCCTCGCCGTTCACATTCAGCCACTTGCCGATCGCCAGCAGCACATCCTGTTGTTCCTGCGGAATCGTCCCATCCGCCCGTGGCGAAATATTCAGCAGCAAGTTGCCATTCTTACTCGTGTTCTCGATGATCTTGTAGACAAAGGAACTCGCCGTCGCCGGGTGCACTCCCTCAACGTAGCCGAACTTATCCTGGATCGGGTCATCCGGTTGCCATACCCAGTCCGTCAGCTCCATCGGCGCGCGGCCCTCGCGCT
Source organism: uncultured Acidobacteriaceae bacterium (assembly GCA_963791875.1). Classification (GTDB taxonomy): domain Bacteria; phylum Acidobacteriota; class Terriglobia; order Terriglobales; family Acidobacteriaceae; genus Edaphobacter. Next base: position 49,362 of record CAWBUI010000005.1, on the reverse strand, counting down.
CGTAGTCTGTGATCATGCCGGAGGGGAAGCAGTCGCCCTTCGCGCTTATCGCGACCTGCTTACCCCATTGCGCGGCACGGTTGTAGTAGTACGCCGCCAGCCGCAGCTTCAGCGGGCCCCAGGTCCGGTCGGTGCTCATGTCGAACCAAAGCATGTCCGGTTTGTAAAGGTCGATCAGCTCCATGTTCTTCGTCAGCCAGTTGCGGAGGAAACGTATGCGCGCGTCCTCGCTGCGGTCGGCTACGCTGTACATGTCCGCCCAAGCTGGATCGTACTGATCGCTGTCCTTGAGCGCCGGAATGAACAGGAAGTGCGGGTTTGAATGATTTGATACGCCCGTCTTCAGCCCAACCCTCTCCACCGCCTTCATCAGGTCGCCGTCGATATCCCGATGCGGCCCGAAGTTCACCGAGTTGAACCGATTGATCTTGCTGTTCCAGTTGGAAAATCCATCGTGATGCTCGCCCGGCGCATAGACGTATTTCGCGCCGGCCTTCTGAAAGAGCGTCGCCCACGCGTCCGGATCCCACTTCGCCATGGTGTACATCGGCAGAAAGTCCTTATAGCCGAACTTGGTAGGCGGTCCGTAGTGCTCGGTATGCCACTTCATCACGTCGGCGTTGCCGCCGTACATGTAGCGCACGTACCACTCGCTGGCGTGCGCCGGAACGGAGAAGATGCCCAGGTGCATGTAGATCCCGAACTTGGCATCGCGAAACCACTCGGGTACCTGCCAGTGCGCGGCAATCGACTCCCAAGTCTCCTGGTACGGCCCTGGAGGCGGTAGCGGAACGCCCACCAGGGCCTCCGCCACCATCTCCGGCGTGTCGTGGTTGGTCCACGGGTCGGCAGAGGCGTTCTTTGCCCGCGCCCCCTGGTCCGCGGCCAACGCCGCTGCCGCGTCTTCATGGCCTATCGCCTGGGCGGGCACTGCTTGGGCCAGCAGCTTTTGGGCCAGCAGCTTAGGGGTTGTTGCCGCACATACGGCGGAAGCGGCGAGGCCGAGAATTGACTGGCGGCGTGTCGGATGCAAAGAATTCATCTTCAAAGGGAAGCTCTCAGAATGCATGGGAGGTGGTCTTGAACAGTGTAGGCGCAAATTGGTAGAGGTCTTTGCGCCAGGTCTGCCACTCGTGCGCTGTGCCTGGCGCTTCATAAAAGATGTGCTTGACGCCAGCCTTCTCGAGCGCCTGACGGAATGCGAGGACGGTGGTTCGCATGCGATCGGGCTCGCCGGTACCGATGCCGACGAAGAGAACCTTGACCTTCTCGTTAAAGGTCGCGGGGTCGGCGAAGGCGCCGGAGTAGATGGTCTGGAGGTCGCCGTTAGGGCCGACGTTGGCTCCGCTGAAGGCGCCGATGTATGCGAAGGTGTCGAGGTGCGCGGTGGTGATCTGCAGGGTCTGCGCGCTGCCCATGGAGAGGCCGGCCATGGCGCGGTGTCCGCGATCGGTGAGGGTCCGGTAGCGGGCATCGACGAAAGGGATCTCGTTGGTGAGGAACTCCTCGTCGAGTGCGCCGAAGTTGCGCGGCGAGCCCCCAGGGCCTGGAGTTGGCGCCTGCGGCGTGCCCGGTTTGGTGGCGTAGCCGTTGGCCATGACGATGATCATCGGTATCGCGCTGCCGGCGGCGATGAGATTGTCGAGGATGAAGTTGGCGTGACCCTGCTTGACCCAGCCGGTCTCGTCCTCGCCGGAGCCGTGCTGGAGATAGAGTACGGGGTAGCGGACTTTGGGGCTGGTCTCGTAGCCGGGCGGAGTATAGATGACAAGATGGCGCCAGGCCTGGGTGGTCTTGGAGCGGTACCACTCTTCGCGCACCTGGCCGTGGGGCACGTCCTTGACGAGGTAGAAGTCGACGCCGTTCTCGGGAACGTCGATGCCGCTTGAGTCCTTGCCGACGCCGTAGAAGGTGTGGCTTGCAGGGTCGTCGACGGTGACGCCATCGATGTTGAAGTAGTAGTAGTGAAAGCCCGGGACGATGGGTCCGCTAGTGACGGACCAGATGCCGTCAGGACCTTTGACCAGAGGCAGGTTGGGTTCGGCGCCAACTTTGACGTCCACCTTCTGGGCGTCAGGCGCCTTCAGGCGAAACATGATGCGGGAGTCGGAGCTGATGCGAGGGTACTCCGCGCCGGGCACGTTGGTGGATGCCGGTTGGAAGGCGTTGGCGGTTTGGGCAAAGGACGTGACGACGGAGATACCGGCGAGAAGAAGTAAGGAGGCGGCGACAGCTGGACTGGAGCGGCGCATCAGGAATCCTTGCGAAGAGAAGGGAGCGGGCGCGCGGCGAGCTTGCCGGCGCGCCCGATTGAGTTAGAACAGCACTTTGAGACCGATGCGGAAGTAGCGCTCTGCGATCTGGTGCGTGCCCGAGTTGACACCGGTAATGTTGAAGAGCGAGCCCGCGGTCGCGGTATTGGTCGCGGTGGTGGTGCTGAAGCCTCCGCCAGGGTTGGAGAAGTTGGTGTGGTTGAGGAGATTCAGGGCCTCACCGCGGAACTGCATCTGCACCTTTTCACGGATGGGGAAGCTACGGAAGAGGCCGAAGTCGACGTTCTCAAAATTAGGTCCGCGTGCGGTGTCGAGACCCAGGCTGCCGAAGCGATAGATGCCCGTCGTCACTGCGCTGGGAACCTCCTGGAACGAGGCCGGGCTGAGAAACTGGTGGTTGGGTGTTGTCTTTGGGTTCAGGTATTGGAGAGGTGCGATGAGGTCGGGTGTCTGCGTGTTGTTGGGGGCGTTGAGATTGGCCCCGCCGCCGGAGGTAATGTTGAACGGCGTTCCGGTGTGCAGGCCGATGACGGTGTTGGCCTGCCACCCGCCCGCGAGAGCCGAACCGATTCCGTGGGTGAGGAACGACTTGTTCTTGCCGAAGGGAAGCTCGTAGATCGCGGCGATCACCATGTTGTGGCGGATGTCTCCGGGAGAGGCGACATAGTTGAGGTGGTAGTACTGAGGAATATAGATCGAAGGTCCGCCGTCACCGCTGGTGTCGCAGCAGATCGCCATCCAATGGGACCAGGTGTAGGCAACGTGCATCTGGAACCCGTGATTGAAGCGCCTGTCGAGGGTGGACTGCATGGAGTTGTAGGTCATCGATTCGGCGGGCTTGATGACGACCTCGGACGCGGTGACACCCAAGGTGCCGCCGGTAGGCACGGGGAGGGTGTAGAAGTACTGTCCGCTGGCACCCGCGCCGAGCACGGTGCCGGCGTTGGCGTTGTAGCGCGTGTGTTGATGAACGGTGTGGGTGCCCACGTAGCCGAGCGAGAAGATCCAACCGCCGCCCATGTCCTGCTGGAAGGCGGCGTTGTAACTCTCAACGTAGCCGCGCACGAAGTTGAGATCGGTGGAGGCCTGGAAGGAAAGGCCTTTGGGGAATGAAGAGAGAGGAATGGCGCCGACTCCCGCGGCCGGGGGCGAAAGTACCGGAATGCCCTGCTGCACGTAGGACAAGGGAAGATAGGTGTTGGGCGCGGAGTCGACGTATCCGAGGCGCACGGGATAGTTGTAGATGCCGTCGCGAAACATGTTGAGCTGCTCGTGGGAGATGCCGAAGCCGGCGCGAAAGACGGACTTGTCCCGGGGTCGGTAGGCGACACCGATGCGCGGATCGAAGAGGGTCTTCTCGACGTGAATTCCACAGTCGTTGGGTATGCCTGCGTTGCCGCAGATCTGGTACGTATTGGTGGAGAAGTCGAAGTGCTCGATCCCCTGGCGGGCGCCGCCGCGAGCAGGAACGGGATAGTACTCGTAGCTGAGGCCAAGGGACAGCGTGAGGTCCTTGCGAACCTGCCACTGGTCGCGGGCGTAGCCGCTGTACTGCCAGGTGTGCAGGGCTACGACGTCGACGATCTGACTGTTCTGGCGATTGTTGACGGCGCCCAGCAGGAAGTCGGCGTAACTGTTATCGGCGGCGATGGCCTGGCCGTAGAGAGTGGTGGATCCTCCGTTGAAGCCGAGGTAGGTGGGGTTGTTTTCGATGTGGTTCATCCGCTGCTGGGCGACCAGCGCGCCGAACTTGAAGTTGTGGCTGCCACGGGACCAGCTTCCGTTTGCGGCGTATTGCAGCACGGGGTCGGTGTAGTTGAGGTACGGATAGGAGTAGCCGTAGAAGGAGTAACCACTGATGTTGAAGTCCGGCAGGCCGCCGGCCGCGCGCAGGGTGCCGAGGTTGGTGCCGGGAATGCCGAGGATGTCGGAGCCGACTCGTTGATTGTTGCGCGGCGGGATGAGGTTCTGGATGGCACGCGTGAAGCCGAAGGAGCCATCGAAGAGCAGGCGCTGCGTAGCCAGAAAATTCGCAGCCACCGCACTGGCAAAGATGTCGCCGTTTTGGGTGTGGAAGTTGCCTCCGCCCAACTGGTCGCCCAAGGTAGACCCCTGGGTGCCGCTATAGGGATACTGACTGTACCTGCCCGAGATGCGCAGCCTGGAGCTGGCGTCCCACGTTGTTTTAGTGTCGAGCTTATGCAGCGTGTAAGTATTCGGGTAGGTGCTGAGGTAGTCGTTGCTGTCCGTCGGGGTTGCAACGTTTACTGCGGGCAGCAGGGCGACGAGCTGCTGAGTGATGGAACTGAGGCGGCTGCCAGGAATGATGTTGTTGGCGAAGGCGACCTGGGTATATTTCCCGGTGACGGGGTTGAGTGTAGTTAGCGCGGGGTCATAGATGCAGCCCTGCAGTTGCTTGGCGGTCTGGGTGAAGTCGTTGCAGTTCGTTCCAGGAGTGAACGCTGGCGCATGGCTGAAGTCGCCTGCGCGCTCGCCCGTAGGAGTCTGGTTGGGGCCGGAGGTACCGGTCGGGATGGTCTGAAACGTCGTGCCCTGATTGCTGGTGAAGTCGCCTTCATAACTAGCGAAGAAGAAGATATTGTTGTGCTTGATCGGGCCGCCTAAGGTCCCGCCGAAGTCATTGTCCACGAGCTTGGGCTTGCGGTTGGTGAGCTGAGTTACGGTGAAGGCATAGGGTCTTGCCTTAAGGACGTTGTCCTCGTGGTACTCGTACACCTCGCCATGAAACTTGTTCGTGCCGCTCTTGATCTCGACATTGACGGTGGCGCCGCTCGCGAGGCTCTGTTCCGCGTCGGGCGAGCCGGTGACGACGTTGACGGCCTGGATGGCCTCCGTCGACGGGACCGCGGTGGAATAGTACTGCACCCAGGCATTGACGGCGCTGACGCCATCGATGCGAACATCGGTGCCGCTGTTGCTGGTGCCGTTCGCCTCAACGATGACTGAGCGCGCGGGATTGTTGGTGCCGCCGCCGCCGGCAAAACCGCCGGTGGGAGGGTTGACTCCGGGAGTGAGTCCGACGAGGGTTTCATAGGTGCGCGTGGGCGACGGGAGGTCGACCAGCTCCTTGGAACTGATCGTGGTGTGCACATGGGCACGATCTGTCTGTAACTCGACCGACCCAGCCTCTACGGTGACGACCTGGGTCTCCGAGCCCACGGTGAGAGCCGCATTCACGCGCACGTCCGTATTGAACGCAACGGCGACTTTGGGTGCGAGGAAGGCATGCGAGCCTCCATGGAGAGCGGCTTCATGAGCGGCGGATGATGTCGGGCTGATCACAGTAAACGTTTGCTTATCACCGGATCTCGTGCAGGTGGACCCGGTGACAGGCTTCCAGTTAGCGGATTGTTCTTTGTGGGGGCGCCACTCTATAGAGCACGCTCGCGTGCGGTCGCAAGGTGGTGTGCAGGGTGGCAGTGCTCTTCTCGTCCTGGCGCTGCCAAAGATCGCGGATGGCAGTGGGGGCACCGCGCAGGCCCACGGCGGTCCAGGGGAGGTTGATGTTCTGGTCGGTGTCCGTGGTGTTGAAGACGGCCACATACCTTGCGTCGGAGGAGGGCACATCGGCGGTCCAGGCGATGATGCCTGCTTCACGGTACGACTCGTAGCCGGCCTCGCTGTGCTGGTCGACCGCGAGCACTTCAGGGTTTGTGAGCAGGTCGAGGGTGAACGCGTCGCTTGTGGGCAGGTCTCCGCCCATCATGAGGGGCGAGCGGAAGATGGACCACAAAGACATCAGGGTGTACTGCTCATCGTGGGTGAGGAGGCTCGGTCGATCGTCCCCGCGTTCGGCGCGTAGTCCGATGTGGCCGAGCGGAAGCATGTCGGCGTCGGGCCATCCGCCGGGGTGCACGAGGCCCTGCCAGCGCTTGGTGTTGTCGAACTGCCGCTTGACGTCGCTCCAGCGGTCCCAGAAGTCGCCGGAGATGCGCCACATCTGCGCGTTGGCGCGAAGGTCGTCATACCTGCCCGGCTGCGAGCCGCCCGGCGAAAGACTGAGGACTATGGGGCGGCCCGTCTTGCGCAGAGCGACGCTCAGAGCATGGATCTCAGGCCAGCGGCCGGCCATGTCGTCCGCCTTGATGTAGTCGGCGCCCCAGGAGGCGTAGAGCTGGGCGATGGAGTCGTAGTACTCCTGCGCGCCGGGCTTGGTCATATCGACGCCGTAGGTGTCCTCCATGTCAGGCCAGCGGCACACGTTAACCTTGTCGGCGATGTCTGCGGCGTGGAGATTTGTTCCTTTGATGGGGAGGTTCTTATCGACGGCCTCGCGGGAGATGCCGCGCATGATGTGAAAGCCGAATTTGAGTCCCTTGGCGTGAACATAGTCTGCCAGAGACTTGAAGCCAGCGTCGCCGGCTGCGGACGGGAACCGGTTTGGCGACGGGACGAAGCGGCCAAACGCATCGATCGTCACGGGTCCGCGCGGGATATAGCCGTGGGCTTTCGCGTTGGGCTGATACCACTCGATGTCCACGATGATGTATTGCCACCCGAAGCTGGCGAGCTTCTGCGCCATGAAGTCGGCGTTGGCCTTTACTTCCGCTTCCTTGATGGTGGTGCCATAGGAATCCCAACTGTTCCAACCCATTGGCGGGGTGGACGCCAGCACCTTGTCCTCTGCAAGCGCCTCGGGGGCAGCAGGGATTCCGGCTGCGCCAAGGGCGGCACAAAGGCCGATTACGAGGAAGCGACGACGATGACTCATCTGTTCTCCAGCGCGGATAAAGGAAACGTTTACCTGAGGGAACGACAAATACTCGATCCGAGTCGCCGCTGTCAAGGAATTCTTCTGGGACTATTTTGTGTCCATTGCGTGTCCCCTCAAAACTCCCATGCTTCAAACATGTATATGGCAGACCACATTGACCAGGGTTCGTTGTTCTATACATTCCGGGGCAACGAGTCTTCCATGCGGGCCGTGCCAAAACCCGCACAAACCACTCTCAATGAGTGCATTTGGCGAGACCTGGCGCACGCAATGGCGACGGAGCTGCTCTCGCATTGGAGCACGGGACCCGGAATGCGGCAGGAGATTCAGGCGATCGCCAAGTGGTTGATCGTGCGCCAGACGGCCTGCCTACTTCGCGGCGCGCTGGACGGAACCTTGAGTAGCTGAGAGCGGTAGTTGCACCTCAGGGCACTAGGGAACTTAGGCAAACGTTTACTTATGCGTTATGATTGTCCCGCCCTCTGATGCAGCTTTCTTTCTGCGCCCCGCGCCGGAGGCGTGCGCCCAAGGCGCAGATTTACATGTCGCACCCCGGAGCGTCTTCAGTGAAGCGGACAGTGAGTATTGCAAGTTGCATTTTGCTCTTTCCCCTTGGCAATTTGCGAGCACAGGAAGCTCCAGTGGCACGGCAGGTGCAGGGGCGCGCTACCGTCAGTCTCAGTCCTTTGTCGCTTTGGTACCGTTCGCCCGCAAAGGTATGGACCGATGCGCTGGCGATCGGAAACGGGCGGCTAGGCGCTATGCTGTTCGGCTCTCCGGAGAGCGACACCCTTCAACTGAACGACATCACGATCTGGTCGGGCGGCCCAATGCCCAACGCGGACCGGCCTGACGCGTATAAGGCTCTGCCCTCGATCCGCGAGGCGCTTGCCAAGGGCGACTACGCTGCAGCGACGAGTCTGGTCCGCGCAAACCTCACCAGCACCGGCACGGGCGACAGCGAATACTGGCCGTCATACGAGACGCTGGGCGACCTCAAGTTCGAGCACAGACTGGGCCCCGGGGATATCACAAATTATCTGCGATCGCTCGATCTTCAGACCGCAGTCGCGGCGGTCGAGTTCACGGCAGACGGCGTGAGGTACCAGCGCGAGACGTTGTCGAGCGCACCCGACCACGCGATCGTCAGCCACCTCACGGCGAGCCAGCCCGGGAAGATCAGTTTCACATTGCACCTCTCTCGCATTGCGAGCGCGACTACCGCGGCGGCGGGGCAGGACACGCTGGTGATGACGGGCGACAGCACCTTTCCCGCACAGCCGGCGAGGCCTGCAAGGCCGGCTCCCGCGACCGGGCAAGGCGCTGGCCGGCGAGGCTTTCCTGCACAGCCCGCGCGCGACCCACGGCCCGGGAACGTCAGCTATGAGGTACAGGTTCGGGCGAAGGCAAAAGGCGGGACGGTACGTACAGTCGGAGATGAGCTTGTGGTGGAGGGTGCGGACGAGGCTACCGTGTTCCTGGTGACTGGAACGTCGTACGTCCTCGACTGGGACAAGTCCTACCGGGGGCAGGACCCCCATGCGATCGCAGCCGATGAGATGAGGCTGGTTTCAGCGAAGGGCTTTGAGCAGGTCAAAGCAGTGCACATCACCGACTATCGCCGTTACTTCGACCGCGTGAGCTTCGGTCTTGTTTCACCGGGAGCAAACGAGGAGACCAATCTACGGCTCCAGAGGTATGCGGACGGGAAGGCAGATCCTTCGCTGGCCGCTCTTTACTACCAGATGGGGCGCTATCTGCTGATCTCTTCCAGTCGCCCGGATAATCCGCTGCCTTCGAACTCCCAGGGCATCTGGGGCGATGGCCTCGATCTGCCGTGGAAGTGCGATTACAAATCCAATATCAATTACCAGATGAACTACTGGCCCTCCGAGACCGCCAACCTGAGCGAGTTGCACATGCCGGCGATCCGGCTCGACGCCAGCCTTGTGAAGCCGGGCACTAAGACCGCGCGAACTTACTTCGACGCTCCGGGATGGGCCGTTGCGTACACCGCCAATGCCTGGGGATGGACCACGCCCGGGCGCTGGGTTGCCCTATGGACCCTTCTTTGGCGGCGGCGGCTGGATCATGCAGGATGTGTGGGAGCACTATGCCTTTACGAGCGACAAGCAATTATCTGACAGACCTATTACCCGGTGCTTAAGGGCTCGGCCGAGTTCTACCTGAGCATCCTTGTACAGGATGAAGATGGCAAGCTCATCACCTCGCCTTCGCTCTCGCCGGAGAACTCGTTTCAGCACCGATCAGGGTGTTGCTGGCCCCGTCGTCGACGGCTCCGCCGTCGAGCGGGAGATCATCTGGGACCTGTTCACCAATACGATCGCAGCGAGCAAGGTGCTGGCGTGGATGCGATTTTCGGGCGAAGCTGGAGACGGCCAAGTCCAGTTCCGGCCGCTCGAAATTGGTAAGGCGGGCCAACTTGAAGAGTGGGGCCACGACTGGGACCTGAACTCGCCGAGATGAACCATCGCCACGTCTCGCATCTGTTTGCAGCGTTCCCTGGCTGGCAGATTACGCCAGTGACGACACCTGCCTTGGCCGCCGCCGTGCGGAAGTCCCTCGAACTGCGCGGAGACGAGGCGACCGGCTGGAGCAATGCGTGGAAGATCAACCTATGGGCGCGCCTCCACGATGGCGACCACGCCCTGAAGATTCTGAATGAGCAATTTCGCCTGGCATCGACGGCTACGAGACCGACTACCACGGCGAAGGCGGCGGAACCTACGGGAACATGTTCGACGCCCACCCGCCATTCCAGATCGACGGCAACTTCGGCAGCACCTCAGGGATCGACGAGATGCTGCTGCAGAGCGATCAACGCTACCGCGACCGCCCAGGCGACGCCGAGGACAGGTACTACATCGATCTGCTTCCGGCACTTCCCTCCGCATGGCCAGAGGGCTCAATCCACGGGCTGCGAGCGCGTGGCGGTTTCACGGTGGACGAGGACTGGAAGGGCGGGGCGCTGGTGCGCGCGAAGTTGACCAGTTATGCCGGTGTCTCCACTCGACTTCGCTACAAAGGCAAGACTCAACCGCTGACATTGCGGCCGGGCCAAGCCATCGACATTACGACGCAGAATGGAATGCTGCAGATATCTGCGCCGCACGCAGCGGGGGCGCTCGCAAGAGTTCGTCGCTAGCACAGACCTGCCTTCGATACAGTGCTTCTAGAGCCGCCAAAACGTCCTCTACGTGGCCGACGATTAGCAATCAGATTCTGTAGCAAATTCGCCGAACAGGTTGCCCAGAGTGGTACGCTGGGCTCCACGTCAAGAGGGTATTAGTGAAACTTCGCCTGGTGGGACCCACCCAAGGAACGCCATGTTAACCCGTGATTCCGCAATACGCTCAACGCTCCTGTTCCTTTTAGCTGGGTTGCCCTTGCTCTCAGCGACATCTCCCGCCCACGCACAGAAGCAAACCCAGGCCACCTTTGCCCAGCACCCCTACATGGGATGGAGCTCCTGGAGCCACTTCCGCGACCGACCCAGCGAAGCCATCATCAAAGCCCAGGCGGACGCACTCATCGCGAACCACCTTCCGGATGCAGGCTACCGCTACATCAACATCGACGATGGCTGGTCCGACGGCTTCGACGATCATGGCATCCCGAAGCCGAACCTCGAACGGTTCCCGAGCGGCATGGACGGCATGGCGAAGTACATGCACGCCCACGGCCTGCTCTTCGGCATCTACCTCAATCCAGGAATCACCGACAAACTCTACAGGCAAAATCCCCCGATCGCTGGCACCACCGCGCGCATCGCCGACATCACGGACACCACTCAACCCGGCAGCACCCGCCGCGGCGCCCATCGCATCGACTTCACGAAACCCGCCGCCGCAGCCTACATCCAATCTCAAGTCAGACAGTTCGACGCCTGGGGCATCGACTTTATCAAGTTCGACTTCGTCGGCCCCGGGGGTGGCAATCTTCCCTCCGACAACCGCGAAGAGCTCCGCCGATGGCACGCGGCCATCTCCCACGCCACCCACCCGATCTGGCTCGAACTCTCCAACTTCCTCTCCATCGACCAGGCGCCGCTCTGGCGCGCCACCTCCAACGGTTGGCGCATTGAGAACGACATTGAGTGCTACGGCTGCGACAAAGCGACCGACGAAACCAAAGGCAATCTCACCCAGTGGTCGAAAGTCGTCGAGCGTTTTGCCGATGTTGTCCGCTGGATTCCCTATGCCGGAACCGGTAGCGCCGCGGGCGGTGGTTGGAATGACCTGGACACCCTTGAACTCGGAAACGGCGAGAAAGACGGCATTACCCCCGCGGAACGGCAGTCCATGTTCACGCTCTGGGCCATCTCCTGCGCCCCCCTCTACCTCGGTTCGGACCTCACCCACATGGATCCCGCCGACCTTACCCTCATCTCCAACCACGACCTAATCGCCATCAACCAGGCCGGCGTTCCCGCCCGCCCACTCGACATTCAGCACCTTCGCGGCAAAGCTCAGCAAGCCGTGGCTTACGACGTACCGCGACGGTTCCGCCGTCCTCACCCTCTTCAATCTCGGCCCCAGCTCCGCGACGGTCAAGGTCTCCTGGTCCGAGATCGACGCCCTCCGTGATACCAAGCTGATGTCTCACTTCGCAGCCCTCGCACCCCCAAGTCTCCGGGACTTAGTCTCCGGCACGGAAGTCCCCACCGAACCCGGCGGTCTCACGGTCGTACTTGATTCTCACGCCTCACGTATCGTGCGTCTCCCCGCCTCCCAACTAGCACGAAAAACTCGATAGAGCATCGAGCGATCGTCACACTTCAATCCGATCTCTCAGAGAGTCTCGCGCGACTCACTGGTGGCGCTGACAAGAGCTAAGCCGGCGGAGAGCCGTGGTCTCGCAGACCGGTGCGGCTCGTGACGAACTAGCGGCCTACACGACGAGATCTAGTTCGGACTACCAGCCGCAACCCCAAACTAAGCGTGCGAGGACAACCAACCTTACTACCCTGCCCTTTTTAGAAGGAAGCCTTCACACCGAGGCGCATGTAGCGCTCGTCGGTAGTTCGACTGCCCGGAGATGTGGAGGTAACGGTTCCAAACCCACCTGAAGACACATTTCCATTCGGGTTTGAGAAATGCGGCGTGTTCGACGCATTGAGCACTTCGACTCTGGCTTGCAGATTGAAGCGCTCCCGAAAACGGAAATCGCGGAAGAGGCCAAAGTCTGCGTTAGCGAAGCCTGGCCCTCGGACGGAGTTGAAGGCTGCCGTCCCAAAGCGGACCTGGTTGACCGGAGCAAACGCCGTCTTGTCGAAGTACGGGCTTGTGCCGACACCATGAAAAATGATGACCTGTGGCTTTAGTCGATCGGCGCGTTGCTGGCTGCCCGGGGCGTTCAACGAGGTGCCATCCGCCGTGATAGAGAAAGGCGAGCCGGAGTAAAAGCTAAGGATTGTATTCAATTGAAAGCCGCCAAGGATTGCGGCCCCAATACCGCGGTTCAGAAACATCTTCTTGGCGCCGAAAGGCAGATCGGCAAGGCCGCTGATGCGTACGTTTTGAGGGCGGTCGCCGCTCATGAGTGTTCGATTCAGCGAGTAGTACTGCGGGATCGGGATTGCGGGTTGCCCATCCGCATTGCTATCGCAGCAAAGACCCAACCACTTTGACCAGGTGTAGGCTACGCCGATCTGGTACCCAGCAGAAAACCGGTGCTGGAGTGTGGCTTGAAGAGAGTTGTAGTGCATGCTCTCAAATGGCTCCACGAAGGTGACCGCGCCGGTAATGCCTGTCGCGAGAGATCCGTTGTTGAAGGGCTGGCTGGCTGCTCCGCCACCTACCTGACCGTAGTTGGCGTTGTACCGGGTGTGCTGATGAACCGTATGCGAGCCTACGAAGCCGATCTGACCAAGCCATCCCTTGCCGAAGTCTTGCTCGACGGTGCCGTTGAATGATTCTACATAGCCACGGATGAAGTTCTTTGGTGTGGTGACAAAGGCAACTCCCGCAGGAAGCGCCAACACGCCGCTCGATATGTCTACCGGCTGAAGCGTCGGAATGCCCTGGGCAAGCGTCGTAGCCGCGGTGTAGGAGTTTGGGCCCGAATAGCTGCCTGTAAGAGTGTTGGGGTAATCGTACAAACCATCACGAAACATGTTGATCTGTTCGGGTATTGAGCTAAAACCAGCTCGCACCACCGTCGTCGGGGCAGGCCGATACGCAACACCGAGGCGAGGAGAGAACAAAGTCTTTTGAACGGTAATTCCGCAGTCAATTGGGTTGGGTCCTTTACCGCATATCCTGTACTGCTTCGCAGGCACGTCGAAGTACTCGATGCCACGATCGGCGCGCGTGGGAACGGGATAGTAATCCCAACGTGTGCCAAAGGAGATCGTTAGCTTGGAGCTTAGCTGCCACTGGTCGCTTACATAGGGGCTGAACTGAAACGTGCGCAGGGTGACATTCGGTACAGTTAGCTCGCTGTTCACGTCATTCTGTGGAAGACCCAGCAAGAAGTCTGCAAAGCTGTTGTATTGGTTCGCCGAAGGACCGCCATTCAGCGAGGTGACCCCGCCCGTGAAAGCGAAGGCTGTAGGCGAAACCTCAATGTGGTTCATATGCTGCTGACTGACGTCGATGCCGAAGCGGATGTTGTGTTTGCCGCGCGTCCAGTTGGCGTTGCCCGTGTACTGGAACACTGGGTCGTTGTAGACCAGAGCGGGATACCCATAGCCATAGCCGCTGTAGTTGCTGACGTTGAATTGCGGCATACCACCGGCCGATGGCAGTGCACCAAGATTAGTCCCTGGGATGCCGAGCACGTCAGAGCCATAGCGCTGATTGGTGTTGGGAGGCGAAAGGTTCTGGCTGGAGTGGGTGAGACCGAAGAGTGCGTCGACGACAAGGTGAGGCGTAAAGATGTAGGTTGCCGATGCGGAACCGGCATAGATGTTGCCATTTTGAAACGCGTTGTTTCCGCCACTCAGAATGGGACCGAAGACGGTGCCTTGCGTGACATTGTAAGGATAGTCGCTGAAACGGACGAACATATTCAACTTCTTCGTGGTGTTCCATTGAAACTTGGTGTCGATCTTCTGTAGTTTGTAGTAACTCGGAGTATTGACGTAGTAGTTGTTTGCGATGCCCGGAAGATTTGGCTGGGGAATGAGAGCAATGATCTTCTGCGAGATCAAGCTGATACGACCGCCAGGAATCTGGTTGCCCATGAACGCAGTCCTGCCTGTTCCATCCGGATTGCCAGTGTTCGGATCGTAGATTGGTGTGCTGGACCCGGACATATCGCCTGCACGAATGGCGGCAGTCGGTACAGTGACGATGTTGATGTTTCCTTGATGCAGGAAATCCCCCTCGTAGCTACCGAAGAAAAACAGCTTGTCCTTGAAAATCGGACCACCGATGGTTCCACCGGCATTGTTATCGATCAGCTTGGACAGGCGCGAGGTACTTGGAAGAAAGTAGGGACGGGCCTTGAGCAAGTTATCGATGTGGTAGAGATAGAGGGAGCCATGGAGGCTGTTCGTGCCCGTTTTGATCTGGACGTTCACGGCCGCGCCATTCACCATGCCCTGGTCCGCATCGGCACTGCCAGTAACGACATTGACGGTCTGGATGGCGTCGGTAGAAGGGACTGCCGTGGAATAGTACTGTACCCAAGGGTTCGTAGCGCTGACACCATCGACCCGAATGTTCGTGCCGCTGGCGCTAGTGCCATTGGCCTGAATCACCATTGAGCGCATAGGGTTGTTCGTCCCACCTGAACTTGCCGACGGCGGACTGACGCCGGGCATCAGGCCGATAAGCCCTTGGTAAGTGCGCGTCGGTTGAGGCAATTCTTCGAGGCTCTGATTGGTGACCTCATGGCTTACGTCAGCCCGATCGGATTGGAGCTCCGCCCGGTCGGCGTTTACAGTGATGGTCTGGGTTTCGGCGCCTGGAAGCATCGACGCATCGACGCGAACTGTCGTATTGACTCGCACATCGACGTTTGCCGTGTCGAAGGTGGAGAAACCGCTCTTAGCGACCGAGACCCTATAGGTCCCCGTGGGAATGGTCGAGAAGGTATATCCGCCACTGCTGTTGGTTTGGGCCGTGCGCGTATCGTTGGTCTCGGTCTGCGTTACGGTGACGACAGCACCGGGAATAACCGCACCTGAAGAATCCAGAACACTGCCCACGATCGAGCCGTAAAGTGTTTGTGCCTTAAGCGCAGGGCTTGCGCCAAGCAGCGCTAGAGCCAGAAAGGCCATGATGAACTTGTCTTTCGGTAACCGAATACGCTTTGCGATAACTGCCAATCGCGATAGACACTCTTTCATGACGGCCTCCGATTATCCATTGCAAACGCACTGTAGAGATCGTCAGTTTATACGCTAACCTCTGAGAATCTAGTGGAATGCGGGACCAAAGATACGTCTCATTCTCATGCAATGTCAAATGCCCTTGCTTTACGGCGGCGATCTTCAACGGGCCCGGCGCCGTTAGACAGTCCAGCAGGCGGATATAGCTTCGGCAGCTACCGCTAGGAGGAAGCACTCCGAGACAGACGTCACAATAAACGGAGTACCAAATGCTGAACGGTCCGCGGAAACCGCTGACGCTGTTCTTCTTTGTATTGCGTTTGCGATGGCTGCCGTGGCTCTGGCAGCTTGACGGCTTCCTCAGGCTGCCGCGGCTTTCCTACCCTCAGCCGCTCCCAACGGTTTGTCTCGGGAGCCATGTCGAAGCCCATCTCGTCAGAGCGCCGGGCCAGGTCGTACCCACCTGTAATCCCCTTCAGCAAGACTACAAAGTGCCAGATTGGTTTTACGGGGCGGAGTTCGGCTCTTCATGCAGCTCGCCGTCTTCTGAGTATCCGCCCATCGAAGTGAGCGGTATGAGGAGTTCGTGTACGCCGTTGGTTGCTACCATTGTACGGTTGATGTACTGTAGCGTGTTGCCGATGTGACCTGCCCCGTTTCTCATCCGCTGATAACTGGAGTTTCTCGGTTTGTTTTGGCTGTGAGTATATCCGACAGCCGTCGTCGTAGTCGGGCCTGTGGGGATGTGGGAAGCGCTGTTTGCTTTCCACATCTCCGCAGGCCAATGCGATGCTGAACTCTCGTGGTGTTCTGTAGGCGAGCGAACTGTGTGGCCGCTCGCAGTTGTACTCCTCGCGCCATTGCTCAAGGGTGTGGCGCACATCGTTGAGGGTGCGGAACCAGCTTGCATTCAGGCACTCGTCGCGCAGCCTGCCGTCGAAACTCTCCACGTGGCCGTTCTGCATGTATATTTTGAACGCATGTGGATGCCTGGGGGCAAACAATTGCTGCGAGCATCAGCCTTCCACACTTCGCTGATCCTGCTTTCCAGATGGTTGTTTCCGCAGCCACGTGGCACGGACGGCTGCGGCTGTGTGGGCCGCGAGATCTCCTGGGGGGTCGCGCCGCTGACTTGAGCGGGTTGCTTGAGAACACCCTTGAGCTGCATCAGACGCGTATCACATTCCATTCCTTCCCTCAGGAGCTTGTTTCGGTCCCCACTCCGTTCGCGGTCGCAGTGTTTGTGGTGGATTTGAGGACGTGTTCCGAATAGGTTCGGTGTCGTCCTCCGCGGCTGTGGGAAGTGGGCGAAGTCAGATTTGTCTCCGATTTGTCTCCGGGGTGTCATATCTTCGTACCGTGTTTGGGGTGTATGTTCCGTCGGACGCGTTGTGCTGCCAGACTGGACGAAGCAACACCGTAGAACGAAGCGCAGTGCCTTGGAGTGGGATTATGGCGACCAACACGATCCTGGTGATTGAAGACGATCCGCGCATCCAGAAAGCCTTGCATCGGCAGTTCGCGAGCGAGGGGTACACCGTTCAGATCGCGGGCAACGGTGCGGAGGGTCTGGCGACATGCAAGTCGGTGCGGCCGGCGGGAATCGTGCTCGATTTGATGCTGCCCGGGATGTCCGGCAGAGAGGTGTGTAAGGCGATCAAGAGCTGGTCCCCGAATACTCCCGTAATCATCCTGAGTGCCATCTCCGAGGTTGCGGATAAGGTGCTGCTGCTTGAGCTGGGCGCGGACGACTACGTGACGAAACCGTTCAGCCCGCGTGAACTGATGGCCCGGGTACAGGCTGCTATTCGTCGCACGCAGGGAGTGAGTGGAGGCGCCAAGAAGGCAGCTGTCGTGTCGTTCGGGGCGATCACTGCGGATTTTTCCGCCATGGTGTTCTCTAAATCCGGCGTGGCAGTGGTGCTGACGGCGCATGAGATCAAGCTGTTGAAGTACTTCGTCGATCACGCAGAGCGTGTGATCACCCGCGACGAGTTGCTGAATGAGGTCTGGGGTTACACCTCGTACCCCACTACACGCACTGTTGATAACCAGATCCTCAAATTGCGGCAGAAGCTTGAGGCCGACCCTGCGCAGCCGATGCACTTCCGCACGATGCACGGCATAGGGTACAAATTCGTGTCCGAAGCGTGACGGAGCTGGTGCGAGAAGAGAACCGGAGAAGACGGCAGTGGGGAGCTTGCGCCTAAGGACGACGTTGCTGATTCCGCTGCTCCTGCTCTCGTTTGGGGGCACGATCGTCAGTTTGCTGATCCTGCGCGCGATCGTTCAGCGACAGGCAGTGGCTGCGCTGGACGCGGATCTCCGGCACTCCGTGCAGACGTACCAGAACCTCGCCCGCCAGCGGCGCCAGTTGCTGGAACGCGAATCTGCCCTGCTTGCCGACCTGCCGAGCCTCAAGGCCTTGATGACGGGCGACGAGCGCACCATCGTGGATGGCGGCACTGAATTCTGGCAGGTCAGCGGGAGCGACTTCTTCGCGTTGCTCGATCGCAACAGCAATCTGGTAGCGGCCTACAATCGGGGCGCGTTGCTGGACAGAGGAGGAGTGCAGTCGCAGGTGGAAGGCGGTCCTGGGCGATTGAATCACCCCATCTTCGTCAGCTTCAACGATCGGCTGTTTGAGATATCTGTGCAGCCGCTGCTGTTTGGAAGCCGGGAGAGAGATAGCAGGCTGGGGTTCGTGGTCGTGGGATATGAGATCGATCAGGGTACCGCGCGCGAGGTAAGCGAAGCGTCGGCCGCGGAGGTCGCGTTTGTGGCGCAGGACCGGGTGATTGCAACGACGCTCGACCGACGGTTACAGGGGTCGTTGATGGCGCAGGCGGGACCGCTGTTCGGAACGCCGGCGCAGGACCGTACGCTTCGCCTGGGGAAGCAGGCGTATCTCGCGGCGGCTGTGCCCCTCGGGGCGGAGCAGGCCGGCGCCGGCGCACCACAGCTGGTCGTGCTGAAGTCGTTTGAACAGGCGACTCGGTTGACGCAGAGCGTCAACCGTTGGATTTTCACGCTTGCGCTCTTTGCGATTGTTGCGGGCACGACCATGCTGGTGTGGATCTCCAAGACTCTGACAAGCCCCATCCGGACTTTGGTGGAGGGAACACGAGCACTGGCGCAGGGCAATTTCGAGTACAGGCTGGGCCAAGACGGGGTGCAGGAGATTCAGGAGTTGAGTCGGGCGTTTGAGCGGATGCGTGTGGAGTTGAAGCGCACCCAGGGCGAGCTCCTCGACTCGGAACGGCTGGCCACGATCGGCCGGATGGCAAGTTCCATCTCGCACGATCTGCGGCATCACCTCTCCGCAATGTATGCGAACGCCGAGTTCCTGAGCGACGGCACACTGCCGCAGAACGAGCGCGAAGAGCTGTTCCTCGAGGTCAAGTCGGCCGTGCAGGGCATGACGGATCTGCTCGACTCGCTGCTCTTGTTTACCCAGACGGGGCGCGCTCTCCAGCCGGCTTACACGTCGTTGGCGGCACTGTCACAGCACGCGATGGGCCTGGTTCGCTCGCATCCGGCCGCGCGGGATGTGCGGGTCATCGCGGTGGGTGGCGCTGCGACGGACGCGTTTGTTGATCCACAGAAGCTGGAACGTGCGCTTTACAACCTGCTGCTGAACGCCTGCCAGGCGGCGCGCCTTGGGCCACGGCTTGCGGTCGTGACGATCGGTTTGGAGGAAGACACGACAAGCTTCCGGATCACGGTTACCGACACGGGTCCGGGAGTTCCGGAAGGCTTGCGGCGGTCCATGTTCCTTCCGTTTGTGAGCCAGGGTAAGGAGAGCGGTCTGGGACTTGGGTTGACGCTGGCGCAGCAGATTGCGCAGGAGCATGGCGGAACACTGGAATTGTCGGACTACCATGAGGGACAAACTTCGTTCATCCTGACGCTCCCAAAGTCAGCACTGGCGCGTCTCGCGGCGGAGCAGACGAACCGCCAGGGTGCGTCAAATCCGATCGTGCAGCCTGAGTCGAGTACATCGATGCCAGTTGCACCCAACGACCCGCAGTTGTTGCATGAGGCCGAACCATGATTGCCAAAGCGTTTGCTCTTCTGGTTTGTGGGGGCTCCATCTTCGCGGGCGCGCGCGCGATTGCACAGGCTGTGCCGCAGGCCGTGTCGTCTCGGGATGAGGTCCAGCAGCGCGTGGAACAACTCTCGGCCGCGGTGATTGCGGCAAAGCAACGGATCGCAGAGTCGCAGGCCGAGATCCTTGCACTGCAGAAGCAGGTCGCAGATCTGCAGACATTGCTGGCGCATTCCGGTTCAGCAAATTCCGACGGGGAGTACGCGTCTCCGGGCAGCGCAGGCGGTAGCGCTGCAACGCTTGAGGAGCGGCAGCAGGCAGTGGAGGCAGAGGTCAAGCTGCATGAGCAGACGAAGGTCGAGAGTAAATCCAGATATCCGGTGCGCGTGACGGGGCTGGTGTTGTTCAACGGCTTCGTTAACAAGGGGGTTCCGGACAACGACGATATGCCGGAGGTAGCGTTGCGGCAAAGCTCGACCTCAGGGAACGGGAGCCTGGGGGGCAGCTTTCGCCAGACTATCCTCGGTTTTGAAGGGGACGGCCCGCGTGTGGCTGGCGCCCGGACGTCAGCCAGCGTGGATTTCGATTTCTTCTCGGGCGTGTCCTATACCGACTACGGCACCTCTGCCGGGACGGTGCGGCTTCGGACCGCGGCTATCAATTTCGACTGGTCCAGGGATTCACTGTCGGTGGGGATGTCCCCTCCGCTGATCTCGCCGCTTTCCCCGTCGTCGTATGCGACCGTGGCTGAGCCTGCGCTGGCGGGCGCCGGCAACCTTTGGACCTGGGCGCCGCAGTTGCGCTACGCCCACCGTGTGCCCCTGCATAGCGGCGGACAAGTGCAGGCTGAATTTGGATTGTGGGATCCGGCCGCAGCGGGCTACAACGCGAACCAGTTTTTTCGGACGTCGAGCCCAGGAGAGAATTCCCGCCAGCCCGCATACGAGACGCGACTTTCATACGCTCGGGGCGGCGAAGGCGGTCTGGAAGTGGGCGCCAGCGGGTACTACAGCCGCCAGGCCTATCCGGGATACGCGGGGTATGGCGGGACGGGAAGCATTGATTCCTGGGCGGGCACGATTGACTTTCGTCTGCCTATTGCCCGGCATATCGAAGTGAGCGGCGAGGGCTACCGCGGCCGCGCTTTGGGCGGCTTGGGGGGAGGCGTGTACAAGGACGTCATCGCGGGCGTTAGCCCATATTCCGGGGCTACCGTATTGCACGGATTGAATGCGGTGGGGGGGTGGAGCGAGCTCAAGACGCGCGTCACCTCGTCGCTGGAGACCAACTTCAGTATTGGATTGGACGATGGGTTTGCCAGCGATTTTCACGCCGTCGTTCTGCCTCCCAATGCCTCTGCTACTCAACTGCGTGCGCGCAACCAAATGGTGATGAGCAACATCATCTTCCGGCCGAAGACGTATATTATTCTGTCGCCGGAGTACCGCCGGATCTGGACGTGGCCGATCAGCGGCTCGGCCAATACGCTCGACATCTTCACGCTTGCTGTTGGATATCAATTTTGATGAGCGGCCTGGCAGCCATGCGGAATTTGATTCACGCCTTCTGCGTCATGGCCGCCGTAATGGCCGCGAAACCGTTGCTGTACGCGCAGGGCGTCGACGTCTCTGCGGTGGTAACGGTACAACGCAGGGCTGGCTTGCCACAGGCCAAACATGAGAAGAGCCCCAGTCCTTCTGATGTCGTCCTGTGGCTTACTCCGGTGGGTGCGGCGATTCCTGCGATCAGCGACAATCCCCGGCATAAGGGCCCGTTCCGCCTAGTCCAAAGGGACAAGCAATTCACGCCACATCTGCTGGTGGTGCCTGCGGGGAGCAGCGTCGAGTTCCCGAACCGAGACCCGTTCTTCCACAATGTATTTTCGCTGTTCAACGGAAAGCGCTTTGACCTGGGTTTGTACGAGTCAGGTACAACTCGAACGGTCAGGTTCGATCGGGAAGGTGTGTCGTACATCTTCTGCAATATCCACCCGGACATGGGTGCGGTGGTACTTGCGCTGGGTACGCCTTACTACGATGTTTCTACCGCCGAGGGGGCAATCACTGTTCACGGTGTGCCTCCGGGGAGTTACCGTTTGCATGTGTGGAGCGAGGTTGCGCAGACCAGCGATGCAGCCGCTTCGGAACGGGTCGTGCGGGTTGGAAGTGAGGCTGTGAACCTGGGGCAGATTGCTCTTGAGGCGACGCCCGACCCGATGATGAAGCACAAGAACAAGTTCGGCGAAGAGTATCTTCCGGAGCACCGGCCGACCTATTGACGCAAGCGGTGGCACAAACCGAATTCACATGACCATGTTCGTCCAGCGGTGGTCAGGGAGTTCCGGCCAGCTTGGGTCCGAATTCGGCGTCGGCGGGGGCTGCCTTCTTGCGCTCAGGATCTGTGGCGTACGCGGGTGTGGGAGCATCGAGGATCGGCTTGATGAGCCCGGCGAGCTTCGGCTCCTTTGTTCCATACAGCAGCTCCAGAACTGTGACTTCGTTCCTGCCCGTCTTGAGCCAGGGCCCGGGCACATAGAGGGTACGCTGCGGGCCGATGTCCCAGAAGCGGCCTAGTGGATGTCCGTTGATCCAGATGACGCCCTTCCCGAGCTGGCCCACGTCGAGGAAGGTGTCGCCGACCTGTTTCAGTTCGAACGTGCCGATCTGGTAGAGGGGCGTGCGCGCGCTCGCGTTTGTGCGAGGGCTTGGCGCGGGAGCTTCGTTTGCCGGGATGGAGTACATCTCCCAGTCCGCGAGCAGCTGACCGGCAAGGCTCGCTGCGGTTATACCTTTGCGTTCGAGGCGCATCTTCCTGGTGGAGTTCAGGCGGCCCGTATTTTCGACGAGGATGTCCAGTTGCGCCGCGGGGTGGGCAGGCAGCGTGAGTGTGTCCTGCGCGTAGTGGCGGTCCAGTGTGCCGATCGATTTGCCGTCGAGGTAGACGAGGGCGAAGTCACGCATGTCTATGAGTTTGAGGGGCTGCGCTGCGTCCGTCGCCGGCAATTGTTTACGGTAGAGCACATACCCATAAGCCTGATCGAGCTGCTCCATCGTTTGCGGCTGGGCGCTTTTCGCCGGGGCAGGCAGGTTGTCCCACAGCGAGGCGTAGGTGCGCATGGCGAATGAGGGAACCGCGATGACTGGTGGGATAGCGGGAACGGGCAGGGGTTTCTCGTGCGTGTACTTGAGGATCTCGTCGCGGTAGGCGAAGAACTTGGGGGTGGGGTGGCCAGCCTCGTCGATGGGCGCGTCGTAGTCGTAACTGGGGACGTTGCCGCGATACGCGCCTGTGCTCTCGCTTGCTCCGGCCATCAGGCCGAAGGTAGTGCCTCCGTGCACCATGTAGATGTTGACTGAGGCGTGGTGGCTGAGGATGTACTCGAGGTCGGCGATCTGAGGCGCGACCGGGCGCGTTTCATGAGGGTGGCCCCACAGGTCGAACCAGCCCGGCCAGTATTCGGTCGCGAACAGCGGCTGCCCCGGTCGGGAATGCGCCAGCGTGGTCAGGCCGGCCTCGGCGCGTCCTGTGCCGAAGTTCACGCCGGAGTAGATGCCCTCAATCTGCCCGTTGGCCAGCGCTTTTGATGGGTCCACGGTATACAGGAGCGACTTGGTGAAGCCGGCAGAGATGAAGATGTCGCGCCAGTTGGCCATGTACTGGTGGTCGTTGGAAAAGTTGCCATACTCGTTCTCGATCTGGGTGGCCAGGATGGGACCGCCGTTGCCGACCTGGAGGGCTGCGACCTCCTGCGCCACGCGTCGGATAAAGCGTTCCGCGGGCACCATGAAGGCGGGATCGCGCGTGCGAAGGGCGGTGGCCATCTTCGGATCCTTCAGCAACCAGGCAGGAAAGCCGCCAAACTCCCACTCCGCGCAATCATATGGCCCCACGCGCAGGAGGACGTACATGTGCTCTTGCTGCGCGATTTTGAGGAAGGCGACCAGATCGTTCTGGCCCCCGAAGTCGAACTGCCCGGGCCGCGGCTCGTGGACGTTCCAGAATACGTAGGTGGCAATCGTGTTCAGGCCCATTGCCTTCGCCATCTGGATGCGCTGGCGCCAGTACTCCCGAGGAATGCGCGCATAGTGCAGCTCGCCTGCGATGACCTCAAACGGCTGGCCATTTAGCTCGAAGTGATCGCCGTGCACGGCAAAGGGTGGGGCGGGTGTCTGGGCTACTGAACTACCGCTAAGCAGGGAGAGGGCCACCAGCACGGAGGCGAAGCATTTGGGGGTAAGAATCATAGGCATCTCCAGAGTACGCGCGGCGTCGTACCGGGCAGGTTCAGGTGCGGGGCTCGACTGGATTGAGTGGGGGAGGGAAGGCCATCACGGGAGAGCTTCCAGACCCTGCGCCTGCCCGATCTCTTCCAGAGAGCGGCCGCGCGTCTCGGGAACGCAGAAGAAGACGAAGGCTGCGCCGCACATGCAGAACAGACCGTAGACGGTGAAGGTGCCGCTCATCCCCAGGCCGCGATGAAGCAGCGGAAAGGTGTAGGTGAGTACAAAGGAAGCCACCCACAGCGCACCTACGCTGACCGAGATCGCGTTGGCGCGGACGCGGTTGGGAAAGAGCTCCGTGATGAGGACCCAGGTGACCGGTGCGAGCGACATGGCGTAGCAGGCAATGGCGGCCAAGGTGAGCAAGAGGACGATCGTGCCGGCGGCGTGCTGTCGGTAGGCTAGGGCTGCGAGAAGGTGTGCCGCGCCCACGCCGACGCAGCCGAGAAGCATCAGCCGGCGACGGCCAAAGCGGTCCACCAACGTCATCGCGACGAGGGTAAAGATCAGGTTGATCGCTCCTGTGATGACGATGTTGAAGAGCAGATCGCTCATGCCTAGCCCGGCGCCGCGGTAGACCTCTTCGGCGTAGTTGAAGAGAATGTTGATGCCGCTGGCCTGCTGCAGAACCGCAAGGGCGACGCCGATGGCAAGCAGCCGTGAGATACCGGGGACGAAGAGCTCGCGCCAGCTGCTGCGAGGCTCTGCGCGGGTGCCCACCGACGATTGGATGGCGGCCAGCTCAGAGGCTGCGTAGAGACCGCCACCGAAACGGGTGAGCACGTTGTTCGCTTCGTCGGACCTGCCGCGCAGGACGAGCCAACGTGGACTTTCGGGCAGTAGCGGCACCGCGGCGAGGAGAACAAGAGCCGGCAGGGCGACGGCGGTAAACATCCAGCGCCAGCCGTACAGCACGTTCCATGAGGCGGCCAAGACAGCAGGGTCGTTGGAGGCCATCGGGCGCGCGATCTGCCAGTTGGCGACCTGTGCGAGAAGGATGCCGATGACGAGCGCGAGTTGGTTCAGGCTGACAAGACGGCCGCGCATGGCGGCGGGGCTGACCTCGGCGATGTACATCGGAGAGACGTTGGATGCGAGTCCGATGGCGACGCCGCCTAGGATGCGCCAGAAGATGAAGCCGGCGAATCTGAAAGGACCAGCCGGTGAGCACGGAAGAGACAGCGAAGAGCAGCGCCGCGAGCAGAAGCGCGCGCTTGCGGCCGAGCCGGTCGCTGATGCGGCCAGCCGCCAGGGAGCCGACAAAGCAGCCGAGCAGGGCGCAGCTGTTGGCCCATCCCACCGCAGCCTCGCTTTGCAGGTGGAAGTAGGGCTCATAAAACGGGCGAGCGCCGCCGATAACGACCCAGTCGTAGCCGAAGAGCAGGCCTCCGAGCGCGGCGACACCAGCGATGAGCCAGAGATAGCGCGTGTTGAGAGGCTGGTCCAGCGGAGTTGTCCTGGCCTCGACCGGGCTGTGCACGATCACAGGATGACTCCTGCTGGCGCGCGCAGCAGCCTGAGGAAATCGCCGGCGCCGGCGTGGTTGCTATCGAGCCGGAGCACCTCCTCAAGAACATGTTGCGCCCTTGTCGGTTCGCCGAGACCCGACAAGGCCTGGGCACGCAAAAAGAGGGCGCTGACACGGGAGCGAAGCCGGAGATCGTCCTCAAAGAGAAGCATGGCGGGAAGGGAGGTGGCGAAGTAGTCGATTCTGGGCTCCGTGTGCTCGAGTTCTTCGGCGTAGGCAAGGATGGAACGAAGCAGGTCCTCGGCTTCCGTCTCGCGGCCGAGTCGGCGCAGGGCAAGCGCGGACCAGAAGGTCAGTTCGGAGACAGAACGAACCGCCATCTCCTGGAAGTCTCCGCGCTGGCGGACGGCGCGCTCGCGGGCAGCCTGTGCAGCGTCCGCGTCACCCAGGGCTTGTTCAGCTTCGCCGATCCAAAAGTGGATGTCGCTTGCGTTGGCGAGCAGGTGCCGTGCCTCGCTGAGGCTGGCGGGCGGGTCGAGCGCGGCGGCGAAGTGCTGCCTTGCGCATTCCGGCGCCTTATCCTGCAGGGCCGCCTGGCCGAGCAGCAGGCGGGCGCGAACAAACTGGCCGAGAACATGGCCTTCGCCGCCTTCCCAAGGCTGGAAGCGGCGGCTGAGCAGGATGCCAAGGGCTCGCTCTGGCTGGCCGGTCTGGTTAAGCAACGTCGCCAATTCGACGGAGAGATCGTCGCGCCGTTCTACCAGGTGGCGATGGCGGCTGAGTTCGTTAAGGCGAGCCTCCGGCGAATCGCCGATTCGTTTGGCAAGCTGATCCTTCTCGTAGAGCACGCGCGCGTCGTCCGGATTGAGCGCGAAGGATTGTTCGAAGGCGGTTTGCGCGGCCCGGGCGTCGCGACGGACGTTGTAGAGGCCGATGCCCAGGTTGCGGTGAAGGGTTGGGCTGGGCAGGCCGAGTTGGGCGGCCGTCTCCCAGGCATGCATGGCTTCGTCGTGGCGACCGCGATCGTAGAGAAAGAGGCCCAACAGATACCACGGGACGGCGAGCCCCGGCTCACTCTGTGTGATCTGCTTCAGAACCAGGTACTCCTCCAGGCGATTCGGGAAGCAGTAGTCGAGAGGAACGGAGACTGCGGCACTTCTGTGGGTGGCTGCTTCCGCGGGGCTCCCGAGATCCTCGGCCAGTGATGCCCGGAGGAGGAAGGCGATCGGTGCGGTGCCGTCGCGGGCGCCGAGGTCGGCGTCGGAGAGGAGATCGTATGCCTCTGCGGTAAGTCCCGCGCGTCGCAGGTCGAACGCGAGATCGAGGCGCTCCTGCGGGTTGGCCGGCGGTGAACCGGCGAGCCAACGGCTGGTGATGTCGAGGGGGTCGAGGCGGCGCAGCGCGGCAAGCGACTGGTCAGCCAAGGTGTCCCGCTCGAGGCGCCGGAGAACGACGACCCGCCAGGCGAGTGCGAGGAGGTTTTCGGCCTCGGCCGTAAGGCTGCGCTCCAGGTGATCGAGTGCCGTAGGCCAGCGCTCGGCGGCCATATCAATCTCAGCGAGGGCCAGGTAGGCGGGCGCACGCCAGGCTGCGTTCCAGGTCGCCTTGTAGAAGGCGTCGTAAGCGGCTTCGGGCTGGCCTTGCAGGCGGCGGACGAGCCCAAGCAGGTAGAGCGGCTCGCCTTCCGCGGGATTGCCGTTGCGCTCCGTGAGACGGGCACGCGCTGCCTCGGCATGGCTTGCAGCGGATTCCATCTCGCCACGCCGAAGGTGCCATGATGCCATCGCGGTGTGGCAGCGGCTGTCGCCGGGGTCGCGCCGCAGGGCCTCGGTCCAGTAAAGCTCAGGCCGGCGAGTGGCATGGCGATACTGTGCGAGGTGCAGTCCCGCCAGATACAACTCTTCGACGCTCGCCACATCGTCCGGGGCCGCGGGCTCCGTGGCTACAGAGGGCGGCTGGGCGGGGACGACCGCGGCCGGTGAATAGGCGATCAGCTCACGCCCGAGACTGTCCAGAACGCGTACGGAGATGCCGGCCTCCGCTGCACCAGGGGGAAACTCGGCAGTGAGCAGCAGCGGATGTGCGATGCGCGCCGGCTGGCGCCAGCGCTGCAGCACCTCGGCGCCCGCGTGCACTATGAGGTCCACGGCGTCGAAGTTTTCCGTTACGTCGAGACCTACGCGGGCTTTGCCGCCGGCGACCGACAGGTGAAGTGCCGCACGGGTGTTGGCGGCCTGCGGAACACCGACGCCGTGCAGGGGGTACCAGAACTGCGAGAAGGTTTTCGTCTCCCACGGGGCCAGCCAGGAGAAGTCAGGTTGATTGTCGGTGTAGACGCCGGCCATAAGCTCGATGTAGGGGCCGTCGGTGTCGGTAAGATTGCGGTCCCACGCGTAGCCGAAATCGTGGTTGCCCCAGGTCCACTGCTTCTTGCCCGGCGCGATGTGGTGGTTCGCCACGTGCACGACGCCGGCTCCGGCCTTGTGATCGTAGCCCCCGAAGAAGTCCTCGCGTGTGCCGGTGACCATGTAGCTTGTGGGGACGGGAATGTTGGCGATACCAGCCCAAGGTCGTTGGGGGGATAGCTGCCAGCAGGCACGAAGTTCCGGGGCTGCTCCTCCGGCGGGACGCCGTTGCGTGCGCGCTCGGCGTAGTCGATGCCGTAGTAGGTGCCATGGCTGCGCGGGTAGGCTGGTTACGGCGCGGCGCGCGTGATCCGCGACAAAGCGCATGTCCGTAGGGAAGAACGACTGGTACCGCTCGTGCACGCGAGTGGCGACGTTGGCCCACCACAGAAAGCTTTGCGTGTACGGCGTCCGGTTGTAAAGGCGCACCTTCAACTCGACCAGGGACTTGCCGGGATGCAGACAGACACCGTGCATGCCCTTCATGCGCTGCATGGGGTCGTGGTCGCTGCACCACACCGTGACCGAGCCATCGTCATGCCGCTCGATCTCTGTGGCGACGGGCATGAAGGTGGCGGGCCGATGATGCTGCGGCCAGTTGAACTCGACGCCACCGGAGATCCACGGGCCGGCGAGCCCCACCAGAGCAGGCTTGATGACGTTCTGCCGGTAGAAGAAGTCGAAGTCGGCTGCCTTGTCGTACCCGATGTGGATGCGGCCGCCGATCTCTGGCAGGATCATGAGCCGGACGTGCTCGTTCTCAATGTGGATGGCCTGCCAGTTCCGCTCTGACGGTTCGGTGGCGATGCGGTCGATGAACGGGAGAGGATACACACGTCCACTGCTGCCCTGGTACACGCGGCGATCCAGAAACATGGGGTGTAGTTCTGCCGCTTCGGGCATGTACGAGCGCATGGGGACGGGTTCTGCCCACGCCTTCACCGCACCTCGTTCCGCGGCCGGCGCAGGGGGCAGCTCTAAGTGCGCGGGCATGACGCAGGGCACCTCTTCCGCTGTTGGCGTACTCATTCCAAAAACTCTCCACGTATGTTTCGTGAACGTACACGCAACCTACCTGTGCCGGAGACTCGATGTCAAGCACAGAAGAGGCCGGCTGGCGGCAAGGATAGACCTACGGTTGGTTCAGCCGTTGCAGGAAGAGTGGCAGATTGCTCCGCAGGACGATGTGGGGTGCGAGCCGCGTGCGGACCTGCTGCTGCTCGCCCTTAGCGAGAAAGGAACAAAGGACCTCAAACGCGCGCCGGCCCTGCGTAAACGGCCGTTGTTCCAAGGTGGCCAGCACCGCGCCCTGGTCGAGGTAAGAGACCAGTTCCGGGAACAGGTCTGTGGTGACGATCTGGAGGCTTCCAAGCAGGCCGGCTTCGCGGGCCGCTCGCAGAAGGGGAAGGCTGTTGGCAGTTCCGCAGTAGATGCCCTTCAGCTCCGGCTGGGACTGCAGGACCTTCTTGGCTGCGGCATACGCGAGGTCTGGCCGGTCATGGTTCTCGACTGGCGGGAGCAGGGTGAGATGGGGAGCCAGAAGGGCCAGAGTGCCGGCAAAGCCTCGCACCTTGTCCGAGTGGTCCTGAACCTGGACATCGCCAGTGAAGATGGCGACGGTTCCGTGCTCCCGGATGCCGCGGCCGAGCAACTCCGCCGCGATACTGCCGCTGATCTCGCCGTCTACCGCCACCGAGGCGAGACGCTGGCTGTGCGGTGCGTCTGTGGTGACCAGCACGACAGGACGGCGAAGAGTGGCGGCGGCGTCCCAAAACTCGGCCAGAGCAGGCGCGTTGCCCGGGGCAAAGATGATGCCGTCGTAGTCTTCCCATCTGGCTTGCTTGAGTGTCTCCCAGTCTCCGTCCCCTATGTGGGGGAATTCGTGCAGTTGGACCTCCACTGCGGAGCCCGCGGCTTTCGCAGCGGCGAGGATGCCGCTGCGAACCATGTTGTAAAACGAGGCGATTTCCCGGGGGAGAAAGACGCCGACGCAGAGCCGGTGACTGAGCCTGAGATGTCGAGCAGCCAGGTTGGGGGTGTAGTCCAACTGTTTGGCCATGCTCAGCACACGCTCACGCGTGATCTTGCTGACTCCGGAACGCCCGTGAATGGCGCGATCTACGGTTCCGATCGAGATGCCGAGCGCGTTGGCTATCTCGCGGATGCCGGCATTGCCGGATTTTGGCTGTGGGGTCATTCGGTCGGGCGGGTCGTGGGACACGCGAAGTATACGTTGCGGGAGCGTATGGATCCGATAGCATGTGCGTTCACGGACTCCACGCAGTCTTACGTGTACGTTCCGCATACGGGCGGATCTGCTTTCCATCTCTGCGCCGCGCAGAGCAATACGTTAAGCTCGCTTATTCTGCGGGCACTCGCGGCTGAGTGTGGTGCGAACTCGCGGTGCCCGCTTGCTGCTGCAGGTATTTGGGATTGAGTGCTTTGACCGTAAGGACCATGGCGGGTACGAGGAAGACGACGGAGTTCAGAATCCACATCTCGGCGCCCGCTGCGACCTGATCCTGCAGAGGGGACAGACGGCTGATGCGTGCCGCTGCGGAGTACCAGGGGTAGAAGATGCGTCCGGAGAAACAAAGAATGGCGGAGAGGATGGTGTTGATCAGGTCCGCCGTGAAGAGGTAGGGAACCATCGTCCACACGCGCCAACGTCGGCGGTGCGGCCAGGGAGCCATGACGATCCACCAGAACCAGACGGATGTGAGAAGGAAGCAGAGGTGCTCCACGTTGTGCCAGGGTTCGGAGCGAAGGGTCAGTTCGTAGGCGAACGGGAGGTGCCAAAGGAGAAACGAGAGGTTCATGGCGAACCATCCAGACATAGGGTGACCGATGACTCGGCTGAAAGGATGGAACCAGCGTCTCCGGAGGATGGGATTGAGCGTGGAGCGCACAAGCGTTCGTGAGAGGCCGCGGAGGAGAGGCACTTGTGGTGCGCCAAGGACGATCAGCGGAGGGACGACCGACATGAGCAGAAAATGCTGCAGCATGTGTGCGGTGAGCAGGTAATTGTCCAGGGCGTCGAGCGGGGATGCGATTGCAAGCCAAAGTGTGACCAGGCCCGCAAGGAACGATACGAGGCGCCAGTCAGGAAAATGGTGTGGCCTGGTGTGACGAGCCGCAGTCCAGCCGCGGACGTACAAGCCGGCGGTCAGCAGGATCCCCGCGGCAGGTAAGAGCGGAAGAGACCACGCTCGTGCGATTTCCTGGGGAAGTGCCTGCATGTGGTATCGCTCGTAAGGGAGGATGCGCTTAGTCGCTGTGCTTAAGGAAGGAGCCTGCGTTCTGTCGCGGCGGAGGACCCGTGCTCCGTTGCGCGTGCGCATTTGGGCGCCCCACCACCGAATCGGCTACTGAATGGTGTGGCTGCCCGAGCCTTTGCGGACCGTGGAGTTCGGGGGCGTGGTTCCGTGCTCGGCGACGCCGCGGGAGGCGTCCGCTGCGGCGGGTTCAAAGGTGGGGTGGAGGGTCTCGAGGAAACGGATGAGGGCAGTGGTTTCGGCCGGAGTGAGCGCGTTGCCGTATGCGGGCATATTGCCGCCGCCCTGGAGGACCTGCCGGTAGAGCTGGTCTTCGGTGAGGGTGGTGGCTACGTTGTCGAGGGCGGGACCGCGCTGGCCGCCCGCGCCGCCAAGCTCGTGACAGTTGCGGCACTGCTTCTGCTGGAAGACCGCAGCGCCTTGACGCTCGAGGGGCGTGGTGTGGGTGATCAGCTTGACGGGTACAGCGTTTCCGCTCCAGGCGTCCATGTGCGGGCTCCAGGGAGAGTAGGTGGCCATGTGGGTGAAAACGCCCCACGCAACGGCGATAAACATAAGCGAGAAGACCGCTACCGGGCGACGCCACCAGCTCTTTTCGCCGATGCCCGCAACGAAGGGCAGGGCAACAAGAATGGCGATGGCGATTGGAGGTACCAGGAGGATGAAGGGTGTTTCCAACTCGGGAGGTAGCAGGGCGAGGACGGAGTAGATCCAAAGGAAGAAGAAGTCAGGTTTCGGAACCGTTTGGATAATGGTTGGGTCGGGCGCGCCGGTGGGTCCGTATGGTCCGAAGACAGCGGCGCAGACTGCTACGGCGAAGAGGATTGCAGCGGAGAAGACCAGGTCCTTCCAGACGGCGCCGGGTACAAACGGCATGCCCTTTTCCGCGAGCTCGTGATACTCCTTCATGTATGTTTGGCGGCGGACGAGACGGCCGGGGACAGGCCACTCGTTCACGCCGAGCTTGAGAACAAGCCACACATGGAGGCCGGTGAAGGCCAGGAGCATGCCCGGGATGACGAAGACGTGGAGCGCGAAGAACCGGGTCAGAGTGGCGCCCGAGATGATGGGGCCGCCGAGCATCAGGTGAACGACAAGGCCGCCAATGAGGGGGATGCGTCCTGCGATTGCGGCACCGATGCCAAGTCCCCAGTAGGAGTCCTGGTCGAAGCGGAGGACCTGGCCGGTGAAGGCCATGCCTAGGGTCATCAGGAGCAAGAAGACGCCGAGCAGCCATGTGAGTTCGCGCGGGAATTTATAGGCTCCGAAGAGGAAGACCTGCGCCATGTGGATGAGCACGACGGCGACCATAAAGTTCGAGCCCCAGCCGTGCATGGCGCGAAGAAACCAGCCGAGCGGAAGATGGTGGTTGAGCACCTCGAGCGAGTTCCATGCCTGCGCGGCGGAGGGGACGTAGACAAGCGCCAGCATGATGCCCGTGACGATCTGCAGGATCAGCAGAACGAGCGAGGCGCTGCCGAAGACGTACCACCAGCTGGCGGTGCTCGCGGGGGTCTTGTGGAGGCTGGCATCCTTGACGAACCCCTCGAGCTGGAGGCGGCGTTCTAGCCAATCGTAGGTTCGTTTGTACCAGGGCATGGCTTAATCCTTGTAACAAGATTGGTCGCATTATCGCGGGTGACCTGTGAGGCCGGACAGGGTGCGTTCGAGGCCCGGTTGGAGAGCGTAGGCATCTGGCCCGCCTTGATGAAGAGTTTGCCGGATTCAACCTTCTGCTCGTAAGTGAAGAGGCCGCGCTCGGGTGGGCCTGCCGCGCGCGCGCCGTCGGCGTAGTAGATGCCCCCATGACACGGGCACATGAAGAGTTGCGACTCCGAGAACCAGCGCACAGGGCACCCGAGGTGGGCGCAGTTGATGGCGAATACGGTGACGTCACTCGCGGTGCGCCGGACGTAGGCAGGAATGTTGACGGTCTGCCCGTCCCAGGGATCGCTGAAAGGGTTGCGAAAGGCGATGAGCTTGGTCTCGCCGGGATGGAAGTCGCTTACGGAGCCGATCTCGATCCAGTGGCGATACTCTTCGCGCCGGAGAATGGGACCCAGCAGGTAGCCGATGATGGGGGTTGCGATCGCGAGAGCTACTGCTGCGTTCAGACCGACGCCCACGGACATCATGAATTTGCGGCGGCTGACGATCTTTGCATGGAGCGGAGAGTCCTCGGGGACGCCCGCTCCAGCCTCGCGCTCCAGCGTATCGGCATGCGTGCGGATGGGCCGGGTTTCATTGGTGTGGTCAGTGACGGGAAAGTCGTCCATGGAGTGCCTCAGAGCTTACATCTCGTGGTCACGGGTGATGGGGAGGGGGTAAGCAGCGGATCGATAGAGCGTCCAGGAGGTGACGTCCCTTGACTGACCGACGGGCGAAGTGGCCTTCGGGCTCCAGTGAGGTGTTTTGAGCGAGCTGATCGGCTGCAGCATCACCGTGATCCTCCCGGGTTCCGCGAGTGTGGCTGAGGCCGCTGGATGTTGTTGGGCTGCGCTTCTCCGGCAGGTTCCGACATGGGGTTCTGGCTTGGATAGGCTTGACCGGGCTGCGGTGGGCGTTGGCTCATGACCCATGCGGTCACGTCGGTGATCTCGGCGTCCGTAAGCACGTGGCTGTCATCGAGAGTGCGGTAGTCGGGCATGCCGAGGTCAGGACGTCCGGCGAGGATCGTGGTCCGGATGGTTTGCGGGCTGATCAGGGCCAGGAAGCTGCCGTCGAGAATCGATCCATCGTCGCCGGGATGCTGGGCATCTTCGCCGTGGCACTGAGCGCAGACGGAGGTATAGACCTGCCTGCCGTGGGCGAGGTCCCCCGAACCGCCGGGGCGGTACGGCGGGCGGTTCTGGGCGGCAACTACATTTCCTTTGTACCAGCGGGCGCGGATGCCGCGCACAAGCGAGTCGATCTGGGCATCAACGAGCAGACCGCCGTTCGCTGTGGAGAAGGCCGGCATCAGGCTGCCCGGTAGGCCGTTCGCGATGATGTCGCGGATGGTGGCTTCATCGACGAACGACTGATAGACGGGGTTGGCGAGGCTTGTCGCGGGCCCATGCTGCCCATCCGCGCCATGGCAGCCGGAACAGTTCTGTCGAAACAGCGTGCTGGCATCAAGAATCGCCTCCGGACGGGGAACGTCGGGACCAGGCTTCGGTCTGCCGGGAAGGCTGCAGCCGGTGAGAGTCAACGCCAAAGCCAGGGCAGGTCCGAAGAGCCGTGACGGGTTGCGGAACCGCGTCATGAATTGCGCTCCTTATCGGATTGGTCTGGAGTCTGGGATGCGTTGTGGTCTGGACTCAGCCCCGGCGATTCGAGGCCGAGCCGAGCCGAGAGCGGAATCTGCGCAAGGCTGGTGATGCGGCCGAGTTTGACGACGGTGTACCCGGCGACCAGTCCGAAGAGTACCTGCGCGGCGGCGAACGACCACCAATCGATGTGTTGATCGAGGAACGGATTGACGATGCCGAGGGTGCTGTGGAGCAGGCCCGTCCAGAGTGCAGGGGCGATGAGTCCCCCGAGCAGAATGGGATGCTTCGGCCAGATCGGAAGCACCGCGCCATACAGGACACCGACCAGCAGGGTGGCGAGCCCTTGAATCAGATTGGCGATAAGGAAGGCGCTCAGCCGGAAGTGGGATAGTTGCGCGGGCGTCGGATCCGTCCAGCCGGCGACGCCGGCGCCCCCGAGGAGATTGACGACATACCAGATGCTATGGAAGCGGAGGATGCTGTAGATTTCGGCGGGTATCACCATTGCGATTCCGCCGGCGATTCCGCCCTTGATGCCGCTTGATATGGGAAAGATCTGGAGTGGAAGCTGCGCGCGGTGGGTCGCGCCCATTTGAATGCGTGCGACGGTGCGGCCTGCGTGAAGTACGGGGACGATTTCTGCGCTAACCTCGACGGCTTCGTGCTTCTCATGGGGAAGCACCTCCCGGAACCAGCCGATCACGGACGCGGTCGCGACGATCCCACCCAGTATTCCAATCGCGGGGCTGGTGACGAAGGACGCAAAGACAAGGGTAAGGCCGAGCGCGAGGAGAATTGGCCATGCCGTCGGTGCGGGAAGCTGTATGGTCCGCGCGTGAATGTCGGGATCAACGGGCTGATTGGAGGCGATCGGTGCAGACATGTGTTACCTCCCGACCAGGTATACGACAGTGAATACGACGACCCAGACGGCATCGACGAAGTGCCAGTAGAGAGCGAGGACCTTGACGCGCTCAGCGTGCTCAGGGCGAAGATTCCTGGTTGCGGCAAGTACGAACACAAGCACGAGCAGCAGGAGGCCGACGAAGACGTGGGTCGCGTGGAGCCCGACCAAAGAATAGAACGTGGTGCCGAAGAGATTGGTGCGGATCGTGAGTCCATGCTGGTAGATCAGCCTGGACCACTCTCGAGCGGTGCCAAAGAGGAAGATGAGCCCGAGAAGGAAGGTGGCTCCCCACCAGAGGGTGAAGGCGGACATGTTGCGGCGCGTGATTGAGTGTTCTGCGAGCCAGATGGTGAAGCTGCTGGAAAGAAGGCAGACCGTGTTGAAGATTGGCAGTTCAAGTACCTGGCGCGGAGTAGGGCCGAACTTGTCCGTGCCCATGTAGTAGACGTAGGCGACGACGAAGATCGAGAACATGGCGGTCTCAGCCAGGATGAGTGACGCCATCCCGACCACACCTTTGGAGGGCTGGTGCAGGGCTGGCTCGTCTTCGATGTGTTGGAGCGGAATGGTGGCCATAACTTCTCTCCATTACTCGAACGACGAGTCAGGATCTTCGGGGTGCTTCAGGTCCCACAAGGGTCGCCTGCTTGCAACGGTAGGTTCGATGGCGAAGTTGTAGGCAGGCGGCGGGGAGGGGACAGACCACTCGAGGGTCCAGGCATCCCAGGGGTCCGGCCCCGCGATGCTGCCTTTGCTATAGGAGTACACCAGGTTATAGA
The DNA here is from genome assembly GCA_963791875.1 of uncultured Acidobacteriaceae bacterium. Classification (GTDB taxonomy): domain Bacteria; phylum Acidobacteriota; class Terriglobia; order Terriglobales; family Acidobacteriaceae; genus Edaphobacter. The sequence continues at coordinate 13,642 of CAWBUI010000005.1, read as the reverse complement.
CGAAGATGAGGACGGCCGCGGCCTGAAAGAAGCCTCCAACAGAGACGATCTGGTTCAACACCTCCCAGCCACGATTTGGTTCGTAAGTGTATATCTGGCGCGGCATGCCGAGCAGGCCCGGGATATGCATGACGTCGAAGGTGAGATGGAAGCCGATGATCATCAGCCAGAAGTGCCATTTGCCGAGACGCTCGGACAGCATACGGCCCGTGGCTTTGGGGTACCAGTAGTAGAAGGCCGCGAAGATCATGAAGAGGATGGCGCCCACCAGCACGTAGTGGAAATGAGCCACGACAAAGTACGAGTTGTGGAGCTGCCAATTGAACGGCGAGACCGAAAGGATGATGCCGGTCAGGCCGGCGATCAGCCACTGCAGCAGGAAGGCAATGGAAAACAGCATCGGGGTGGCGAAGCGGACCTTGCCTCCCCAGATGGTGGCAAGCCAGTTGAAGATCTTTATGCCGGTCGGGACGGAGATGATCATGGTCGAGAGCGTGAAGAACGTGTTGCCGACTGAGGTCATGCCGATCGTGAACATGTGGTGCGCCCAGACGCTCATGCTGATGAACGCGATTCCAACAGTGGCGGCGACCATGGCCGGGTAGCCGAAGATCCCTTTGCGCGAGAAGACCGGGATGATCTCGTTAGCAAAGCCGAATGCCGGAAGCACGAGGATGTACACCTCGGGGTGGCCGAAGATCCAGAAGAAGTGAGCCCAGAGGAGGGCGGAGCCACCGGCCTGCGCGTCGAAGAAGTGGCCACCGAGATAGCGATCGATCATAAGCATGATCTGCGCGGCGGTAAGGGGCGGGATTGCGAGAAGGGCAATCGCCGCGGTGGTGACATAAATCCAGGGGAGCAGCGGCATGCGGAAGAGGGTCATGCCCTTGGTCCGCATGCTGAAGACGGTGGCCATGATGTTGGCTGCGGTGCCGATGGTACCGATTCCGTTCGCAATCAGTGCGACAGCCCAGTAGTCGGTGCTGTGGCCGGGAGAGAAGGCTCGCTCCGTGAGCGGCGCGTAGGCGAACCATCCGACCTCGGGTGCGGAGCCTGCGCCCGCGAGGCCTACCCCGCCGATGAAGCTGTAGTAGAGAAGGATGCCCGCGAATGCGCTGATCCAAAAGCTGAAAGCGTTCAGCCGCGGGAACGCCATATCGCGCGCGCCGATCATGAGCGGGATCAGGTAGTTTCCGAAGCCGAAGAGTATTGGCATGCCCACCAGGAACACCATCGTGGTGCCATGCATGGTGAACATGCGGTTGTACGCCTGGGGGGAGAGGAAGTGATTTTCGGCCCGGAAGAGCTGGATGCGAATGAGCAGGGCTTCGAGCCCTCCCACGAGCAGGAAGATGAGCGCGTAGCCGATGTAGAGAAGACCGATCTTCTTATGATCGGTCGTGACGAGCCAGCCGTGCACGTGTTCAAGGTAAGTGCCGGGATGGCTCTGCGGCCTGGTGCGGTCTACCGCTGCGTCCTGGCTCGCTCCGGGGTGTCCCTGCACCGGCATACTGGGTGTTGCCATAGGTACTCTCCGCGGGCTAATGCAGCGTGACAAGGTACGTGGTGATCTGCCTGTTCTGCAAGTCGGTGAGGTGCATCGGAGGCATCAGTGCTCCGGGCTTGAAGATGGCGGGGTCCGCGATCCAGCGGGTCAGATTATCGGCGGTATTGCGGGCGGCTCCGGCGGCGATCGTTTCGCGGGACATGAGATGCGTGAGGTCCGGGCCAAAGCGACCGTCGGCCGGCGTGCCCCGGATGGCGTGGCAGTTGATGCAGGCCTGCTGCTCAAAGACGCGCCGTCCCTGCGTGGGGGAGATGTTGGAGGTGCCCTCCTGTGGGCTGGGCGCTGCGTCGGCGACTGTGCCCGGCGTGTTTCGGGGCATGGACCTGAGCGGGCCGGGATCCGTGCTGGTTTCTGCGATCGGAGGGCCCGGGGGGACGATCTTCTGCTGGTTCGCGATCCACTGCTGGAACTGCTCCGGAGTATCGACATACACGCGGAGGAGCATGTGTGCGTGTTGCATGCCGCAGAACTGGGCACACTGGCCGTCGTACATGCCGGTCACCTGTGGCGCGATCCAGAGTTCGTTGACGCGGTTCGGCAGCAGGTCCGTCTTGCCGGCGAGGCGGGGTATCCAGAAGCTGTGAATGACATCGGCGGACGTCAGTTTGAGGAACGTGGGCGTGGGCGACCGCACCGTGCTGAGAGGAACGTGGAGTTCGTTAGCGGTGACGATGTTGTATTTGGGATAGCGAAACTCCCACCAGAACTGGTGGCCAATCACAACGACGTCCAGCGCGGAGGCGGGTTTCCGGGCGTCCTGGATCGAGAAGATAACCCGTGCTGTGGCCAGGAAGAGAACGATGATAAGCAGGATCGGGATGATGGTCCAGGCGAGTTCGATCTGTGTGCTGCCAAAGACCTGTGGCGGTTCGGTCGAGTCATCGGGGCGAGCGCGATACCGGACGATCGCATACACGAGCAGTGAGCCCACGACGAGGAAGATGCCTGCAGTAATCGCGAAGACGAAGAGGGAGAGGCCGTAGATGGATTGCGCCGGTGTCGAGGCCGGCGAAAAGATTGTGGTCGGCGCAAACAACGCCAGGGAAGGCACGAATCGAGACAGCCAAATGGTCTGCAGGATGCTTGTGCCGAGATGACTGTAAAGCTCGATGTCCGACAAAACCGATGGCATGCCATGCCTCGCGTCAAGCTTACAAGGTACCTTTATCGAGCCATGTCGCAGAGCTTGGGACGCTTACCGACAGATGCGAGGTGTTTCCGCGACGTGGTGAAGGATACTGCGGAGGCCTGGAGATGCATTGATCACACTACTAAGAATGTGCGCTCACATCGGCAATCAGAGCCGCGTGTGTCGGTCTGCCTGAGTTTGAAGAAGGGCGAGGCTTCTTCGGGACATTACTCTGCCGCTTCGGAGTCGGTCGTCTCCGCCTTGGCTCCGTCCATCAGGTGCAGGTCTTTGCCAGGCTTGAAGCGTACCGCTTTGCCGGGCGTGATGCTGACTTCCGCCCCGGTGCGTGGGTTGCGTCCGATCCCCGTCTTGCGCGGCTTTACGGTAAAGACGCCGAAGCCGCGGAGTTCTATGCGGTCGCCCGAGATGAGGCTCTTCTTCATGCTGTCGAAGATGGCGTCGACTGCATCCTCCGCCTTGATGCGCGGCAGGCCCGTCCGCTCAACGACCCGCTGAATTAGATCCTGCTTGATCACTTTGGGTCGTCCTCTCACTGACGGGTTAGGTCGCTGCGCGCGACATGTGCTCGGCTTCTCCGGTGATGTTAGGAACTCCCGGAGCGATTGTCAACGCGAGTTCCGCTGCCGTAAGATTCACGGTATCCGGTGAACTGCGAGGGCGGGCTTCTGCGTGCACGCAGAGGCTAGATCATAGGACCCATGCGCGCCGCTTAGGGGACAACGCAAGGCATGGCCATTAAGAGCGACCGCTGGATACGCCAGCAGGCAATGGAACACGCGATGATTACGCCGTTCAGCGAGAAGCAGGTACGCGAGGGTGTGATCTCGTATGGGCTTTCGTCCTACGGTTACGACCTGCGGGTCTCCGACGAGTTCAAGATCTTCACGAACGTGAATTCGGCGATCATCGATCCAAAGGCGTTCGACGAGCGCTCGTTTGTGTCCGTGCAGGCGCCGAGCGTGATCGTTCCGCCGAACTCGTTCGCTTTGGCGCGGTCCATCGAGTACTTCAAGATTCCGCGCGACGTGTTGACGATCTGCGTTGGCAAATCCACGTACGCGCGATGCGGGATCATCGTCAACGTGACCCCATTTGAGCCCGAGTGGGAAGGCTTCGTGACCCTCGAGATATCGAACACGACGCCCCTGCCGGCGCGGATCTACGCGAATGAAGGGCTGTGCCAGATCCTGTTCTTCCAGTCCGACGAGGTGTGCGAGGTCAGTTACGCGGATCGCAGCGGCAAATACCAGAAGCAGCAGGGCATTGTGCTTCCGAAGCTCTAGGGCCTGAACCTCCTGTTTGAGAGGCGGCGCGTTGTTCATCCACAGGGCCCGTAGGTGCGATCGTACAGGTTTGAATGAGGCCAGAGGCCGATGGATGACAGTGTGCAACTCGGTGAGCGCGTGGGGGTGGTGGCGACCGATCCCATGCGCGTTCTTGGCCTGAAGACCCTGCTTGAAGAGACACGGTACGAGGTGGTGCCGCTGTCTGTGCCCGGTGTCCTCGACGACGCTCACCTGTCCCTGGTGTTGATTGATTCGGAGTGCACGGGCCACCCATTCCAGCTGATTTCTACCTTTCGACAGCTTCGGCCCCAGTTGCGCCTGATTGTGCTCGGCCGGGAGACGGCGCCCGAACATATCCAGCGTGTAATCGGCGCCGGCGCGAAGGGGTACCTGGCGTTCACGGCCACGGAGGCGGATCTGAGGCTGGCGATGGACACGGTGCGGGATGGTTCGGTGTGGGCGCCGCGCAAGGTTCTTTCCCGTCTGCTGGACCGTGAGCAGCCCAACTCTGAAGGCGCAGCCCGCCCCGAATTCACCACCCGGGAACGCGAGGTGCTGAAATTGTTGCGGGGCGGACGACCGAACCGCGAGATCGCCGATGCACTGGGGATCAACGAGAGCACGGTGAAGGCGCATGTGGGACGATTGATGAGAAAGGTGGGCGTGAGCAATCGGATTGCGCTCACGGTGCACCCTTACACGCAGGTCCACTGAGGTAGCTGGCATGTTTACCCCCTGGTTAACGTGGCGGGTACTAAAGTGCAACAACCTCCGTACCGTTGTTGTGACCTCCGAGAAGGAACATGATCATGAGGCAACACAGACCTGGGAGAGGGGCGGCAAGGTTGGGCGGTTCGCGCCGCTCGGTTCTTGAAGCCCCTTATTTTTTGTGTTCCGGTCGTAACCTCTGGGTGGCGGCTCCAAGCTTGCTGACCTCTCGTGCAACTCCCACGGTGTCCTGTCCATCGAATGACTGGACACGGCATTCTTGCCGGTCATAACTGGGGTTGGTCCCGAGTTCCCGTTGGATTCCTGTCCACGAAAGGTTTTAAACATGAAGCTTTTTTCTTCGATTATGTGCGGAGTCGGCCTGTTGGCGTCGACTCTACCTGGATTTGCAGCCTCTGATAAGGCAAAGCTGGACGAGCGACTCGTAAGCGCGCAGGCTGTCGTCAACGAGATTATGGCGACTCCCGACAAGGGCATTCCTTCGGCGATCCTTTCCGGCGCGTCGTGCGTGGTCGTAATCCCCGCGTACAAAAAGGGCGCCTTTGTGGTTGGCGCGCAGTATGGTCAGGGCGCGGCGACGTGCCGCACACCGAACGGCTGGAGCGCTCCGGTATTTGTGAAGCTTGAAGGCGGAAGCTTCGGTTGGCAGATTGGCGGTCAATCTACCGATCTGGTACTGATCGCGATGAACCAGAACGGCCTGCAGGACATGCTGAAGGCCAAGGTCAAGCTGGGTGCAGATGCTGCTGCTTCTGCCGGTCCCGTGGGCCGCAACGCACAGGCGGGAACGGACTGGAAGCTCAATGCCGAGTTTCTTACCTACTCGCGTTCGAAGGGACTGTTTGCCGGTCTCGACCTTGACGGCACTGTCCTCTCGCAGAATGCCGATGACACGCGCACGGAGTACGGCAGCGATCTCCCGTTCGACACCGTTCTGGGTGGCAAGCGTCCCGTTCCGGAAAATGCGAAGGCGTTCGTTCGCACCGTAGCGCGCTACTTCGTGAACTCCAAGGCCAGCAAGTAACTCACTTCGCCCACGATCTCCAGACCGCCAGCCTCGGAACACTGAGGCTGGCGGTTTTTTGCGCCCACTTCCCGTGACGCAAACCGTCTAACCGACGCAGACGGCGAAGCGGCACTGCGGTGGGCGGTGCTGCTTCTTTCGTTACACTTAACTGACTTGGCGCGCGCTCTGCAATCCGACTCACAGGCTTCCACCGGGCCTACACTGCGCCATCGTGCTGAGTTTGCGGCGGCCTGGCTGTTCATCCAGACGCTGCGATGGCTGCCGCGGCGGCTTGCCCGTGCGCTGGGCGCGGGGATCGGGAGACTTGCTTACGTGGCGTTCTCGCGGCTGCGGCGGGTGGGGCTGCGGAACCTGGAGCTGGCGTTTCCTGCGCTGCCGGTCGCCGAGCGTGAGCGCATGTTACGGCTTGAATATCGGCACCTCGGGTGGCTGCTTGCGGAGTTCTGCCAGATGCCCCGCTACAGCCGGGAGTTTGCCGGGCGGTTCATCCGGTACGAGGGGTTGGAGCATTATCTGACGGCGCGAGGGCGCGGCCGTGGCGTGCTGGTGCTGACGGGGCACCTGGGCGCGTGGGAGCTTTCGAGCTTCTATCACTCGCTGGCGGGCTACCCGATGGGGATGGTGATCCGGCGGCTGGACAATCCGCTGGTGGATGCGATGGTGAACCGGATCCGGTGCGCGCATGGGAACCGCGTGCTGCACAAGGACGACTTCGCGCGCGGGCTGATCGGGGCGATGCGTGCGGGGGAGACGGTGGGGATTTTGATGGATACGAACATGACTCCTCCGCAGGGAGTGTTTGTGCCGTTTTTCGGGGTGGAGGCTTGCACTGCTTCGGGGCTGGCCCGGGTGGCGCTGAAGACGGGTGCGGCGGTGGTGCCGGGATTCCTGGCCTGGGAAGAGGCCGAGGGTCAGTATGTGTTGCACTTCGGGCCGGAGCTTGCGCTTGCTGACACAGGCGATGCGGAGGCCGATGCGGTGGATAACACGGCGCGGTTCACGGCGGTGCTGGAGGACGCGATCCGGCGGTATCCGACGCAGTGGTTGTGGATGCATCGGCGGTGGAAGACGCGGCCGGCAGGGGAACCGTCGCTGTATTAGGGGGATGCGTCTGCGAGGCGGCATCCCAGGGTGGGCATGCCGGGTATGGGGTAGAGGTGGGTTGGAGATGAAGGCGGCCGGTCGGTGGCGCGGAAGGATGCGGGCCAGGTGGGTGGGAGGGTTGGTCTCGGGGTTGGGGAAGCGGGTCCTTCGCTTTGCTCAGGATGACAATCGTTTACATTGCGGTGCTGGGTATGGTTCAGCGGGGATCGCTGGGTATGGTTCAGCGGGGAGCGGTGAGAGTGGTTTGGTGGGGCTGGCTGCGGGGTCGGGGTTGGGGAAGCAGGTCCTTCGCTTTGCTCAGGATGACAATCGTTTAGATCGCGGCGGGGGTATGTGGGGGGTGGCTGCTGCTCCGGCAGGGCTTCTTTGGCGGGGTCCTCCGGGAGTTCCTGGACGGGGGCCAGCGCGCCGAGGTAGAGGTGGTGCGTTACGTGTTCGACCAGGGGTTCGGCGGGTTGGGAGAGATCCGCCGGGGCCGCTTTGGGGTGGCGGGGGAGGTTGGCGGAGGCGATCTGGAGGCCATAGAGGAGGAGGCCGGCTCGTTTGGGGTCCAGTTCGGCTCCGGCGATCCGGGCGAGGACTTGGTAGAGGGCTAGCTGGACGCCGGCGCGGTCGTCTATCGGCGGCATCTGGAAGACGGCGCTCTCGCGGGTGCGGCCGTTCGCGATGGGGGGCTGCTGGCGGGAGGAGTGGTGGTAGAAGCAGAGATGGTGGCCGCGGAGGGCGGGGGAGCCGCAGCGCCGGCCTTCGGAGAAGACGTGGCGACAGAGGAAGCGGCGCTTCGGGTCGGGCGCCTGCGGTTCGGGAAGCTCGTAGTCCATGGTGGGGTCCCCCTGTACTTAAGTCCTAAAGTACTTCGTCTAAAGGAGTTGCCGGGCGTGGGTCCGGGTTAATGGGAGAAGGCCCGGCTGGTGGGCCGGGCCTTCTGAGGTGATCTATTTCCAGTATACGGGATTGGGGATAACTCATTGACGTTCTTGCTGGTGTGTAAGCCATTTGGAATGAGGTGGTTGAACTTTTGGGGGGCTTGACAGAACGTTTGTGGGAGTAGGTTGCGTGGGTGAGTGGGTGCGGAATGCCGGGGTGGAGGGAGTGAGGGGGTCGTTTGCTTCCGCAAACGATACCCACCCTAACCGACGGTGGAGCTGTCGGTTAGGATGGGGCACCCGGTTTGGTCGCGGGTTGGGGTTGGGGTGGGGTTGGGGGCGGGGCGGCCTAGCGGCTTTACTGGAGGGTGACGACTACTTCGATGGTGCCGGTGCCGGCGTCGAGGTGGCCCAGGGATTTGCCGATGACGGCACCGAGCATGCGGGAGCGGTCTGTGCCCTTCATGGCGTAGCCGAGGCGGGAGGAGGTGACGAGGAGGTCGCCGGGGTGTATGGGGCCGTTTTCGGCGGAGACTTTGGTGGGGACGATGCCGGTCATGGCCATCGGAACCTCGTTGGGGAGGTTGGCGCGGTCGGTGAGCTGGCGACGGCCGGTGATTCCGGGGCGGGTGGAGTAGATTCCGGTGACGGCCGTGGAGTAGGGCTCGGCAGATTTGAGGAACTTGCCTTCGGCGGAGGGGTCGATGACGAGGAGGTCGCCGGGCTCGTAGCGGGTGCGGTCGCCGGTGACGTCGACGGATTCGGCGTAGTCGCCGCCGCAGACGACGCCGGTGAAGGCGGTGGCCTGGACGGTGCCGTCGGAGAAGGTGATGCCGCCCTGGCCTTTGACGGTGAAGGAGCCGTCGGCGGTGAGGTTGCCGTTGACCTCGGCGTAGGAGGGCCGAAAGATCATGAGGTTGGGCTGGCCCTGGGTCGCGCGGTCGACGATGTCGAGCTCGGTTGAGTTGGGCTGCATCTGGAAGGACCAGCCGGTGAAGATGTTAGAGCCGGTGAGGAGGTCGATGGAGCTGAAGCTGGTGGTTGCGCCGCGGTCGACGGTGATACCGGCGTTGCTGCCGGCGGGACTGCTGGCCAGGAGGTAGGCTTCGCCGAGGCTGAGCTGGACGCCGCTGCCGAAGGTGGTGATGCCGCCGTGGAAGCGGGAGGTGCCGAGCACGTCGAGCGACGCGGTGGGTGATGGATTGTTGATGCCGACCTGGCCGTTGCTCTGGGTGATTGCGGAGTTGGTGAGGGTAGAGCTGCCGGAGAAGAGGGGTACGGTGTTCGCGGATCCTGAGCCGGTGACTGTCTGCGCAGAGAGGGAGAGGCCGGAGGCGGCGAGCAGGAGCACGGGTGCAATTCTGGAGCAGATCATGGCGGGAACCCTTATTTGCTGTGATACCGGGAAAGCCCTTTGGAGGGAATCCCCCGTTGCGGGCAAGGTGCTGCCGGCGACGGGCGAAGAAGGGACACGGGGATGAGGGAAGGGTACCCTTCGTCCCGAGAGCTGTCCAGAGATTTGTCTTTGACCGCGAGCGGCGTTGCTACACGAGGCCGAGCACCTGGGCGGCGGCGATGTATTTGCCGAACGGGGCGGAGACCTGGACGCCCTGCACCATGGGGCGGGCTTCGGCGAGCATCTCCTGCGCGATGCGGACGCCTTCGGCGCGGGCGGTCTCGGGGGTGATGGAGGCGGTGGCCATGCGGGCGAGGATCTCGTCGGGCATGGAGACGCGGAGGTCGGTCTTCATGAACTCGGCGTTGCGGAGGCTGGTGAGCGGCCAGATGCCGGCGATGACGGGGATGCGGAACTGCTTCGATGCGCTTGAGGAAGTTCTTCGAGGAGGCGCATGTCGAAGACGGGCTGGGTGATGGCGTACTCGGCGCCGGCCTCGACCTTGTAGGCGAAGCGGCGGACCTCGTGGTCGATGTCGGGCACGCCGGGGTTGGCGGCGACGCAGATGGTGAAGCCGGTGGAGGCGCCGATGGAGTTGTCGCCGATATCGAGGCCGTGGTTGAGCTTGCGGACGAGGTTGGTGAGGCCGATGGCGTCGACGTCGAAGACGGCGGTGGCGTCGGGGTAGTTGCCGAGCTTGGGCGGGTCGCCGGTGAGGCAGAGGATGTTTTTGAGGCCGATGGAGGAGGCGCCGATGAGGTCGGACTGGATGGAGAGGACGTTGCGGTCGCGGCAGGTGTAGTGCAGGACGGTCTCGATGCCGACGTGCTGCTGGATCTGCACGCAGAGGCTCTGGGCGGACATGCGGGCGGAGGCGCGGGGGGAGTCGGGGACGTTGATGGCGTGGACGCCGAGCTTGTGGAGGTAGGCGGCGCCTTCGATCTCCTTTGGAGCAGTCGATGCCCTTGGGGGGGACGATTTCGACGAGGGTGACGAACTCGCCGCGGGCGATCATGGCGCCGATGCGGGAGCGCTCGGCGAGGGGCGGCGGAGCTACTTTGCTGGTGAGCGGCCTGGGACGGTGGAGCGGGCGCGAAGTCCACGGCGGCTTCGGGGTCGGCTTGGGCGGTGCCGGCGTTGGGGCGTCCTGCGCTTCGATGGCGCGGACGGCGGAGCGCATGGCGCGGATGTGGGCTGGGCGTGGTGCCGCAGCAGCCGCCGAGGAAGGTGGCGCCGGCCTGGAGGAACTTGCGGGCGAAGCTGGCCATGTACTCGGGCGAGGCCATGTAGATGTTGCGGCCTTCGACCTCGCGGGGCATGCCGGCGTTGGGCATGGCGGCGAGCGGGAGGTCGGTGACCTTGCGCATGCGCTCGATGACGGAGAGGACGGTGGCGGGACCGGCGGAGCAGTTGCAGCCGACGGCGTCGGCGCCGAGTTCGGTGAGGCGGGCGGCGGCGGCTTCGGCGGAGGCTCCGTCGAGGCAGTTGCCTTCTTCGTCGACGGTCATCATGACGAGGACGCGCAGGGTGGGGGCGACCTGCTGGGCGGCGAGGACGGCCTGCGAGGCCTCGGCGAGGGAGGTCATGGTTTCGACGATGAGGAGGTCGGCGCCGACGCCGGGACCGCCTTCGGCGAGGGCGGCGATCTGTTCGGCGAAGGCGGCGCGGGCCTCGTCGAGGCCGACTTTGCCGAGGGGTTCGAGGCGGACGCCGAGGGGGCCGATGGCTCCGGCGACGAAGGCGTCGGAGGCCTGCTTTTCGCGCATCTGGTCGACGCACTGGCGGGCGATGCGGATGCCGGCGAGGTTGATGTCGCGGACCTTGTCGCGGAGGCCGAAGCGCTCGAGGCGGAAGGAGTTGGCGCCGAAGGTGTTGGTTTCGATGATCTCGGCGCCGGCCTGGAGGTATTCGGTGTGGATGGCGGCGATGATCTCGGGCTGGGAGAGGTTGAGCTCGTCGTAGCAGCGGTTGATGAAGATGCCGCGGGCGTAGAGCATGGTGCCCATGGCGCCGTCGCCGAGGACGCGGGCGCCGGCGAAGAGGCGGTCTGGCGCGGATTGGGGAGAGGCTGTGCGGGAGGGGACGGGAGTGGAGGGTGCGCTTGCCATGGAGTCCTTTTGGGCGTTCGATCTATGTTAAGGCAGGCGGGGCTGTTTGCGAGGCTTTTGCGTGTGGGCGGAGTGAGATGGCGATTGTGGTGATTGGCGGGCATAGCCGGAATATCGGCAAGACGAGCGTGGTGGCGGGGGTGATCGCGGCTCTGCCGGAGGCGCGGTGGACGGCGGTGAAGATCACGCAGTTCGGGCATGGGGTTTGTTCCGCGAATGGGGAGCCGTGCGACTGCGAATCGGCGGAGCATCCGGTTGCGATCAGCGAGGAGAGGGAAATAAGTTCCGGTACAGACTCTTCGCGGTACCTGGCGGCGGGGGCGGTGCGGTCTCTCTGGGTGCGGACGCGGCAGGGGGATCTGGCTTCGGCGATGCCGGCGTTGCGGCGGGAGATGGCGCGTGCTGAGAACGTGATTCTGGAGTCGAACAGTGTGCTGCGGTTTTTGAAGCCTGACCTGTATGCGGCTGTGCTGGATCCGCATGTTGCTGACTTCAAGGTGAGTTCGCTGCGGTACCTGGACCGTGCGGATGCGCTTTTGTTGCCGGGCGAGGAGCCGCCGGCGGATGCGTGGGCGGGCGTGTCTCCGGCTTTGCTGCGCAGGATTGCACGTTTTCGGGTTCCTCCTCCGGCGTACCAATCCAGTGAGTTTGTTTCTCTGGTGAGGGGTGCGCTTAGCCGGACAGAGTAAAAATGTTCTCTTCGTGCGAAAAATAGTTGCACAAACTTGACAAGTCGAGGGTACACTCGCTCCATAAGTTGAAAAAAGAAGCGGGACACATGGACATTCGCACGCTGACGTTCGTAAACCTGATCTTCCTGTTTCTATACGCTGCAATTATCACTTTGAACGCGAGCATCTACGGCAAGATGCGTGGCGGTACATGGTTCGCGTGGTCGAATCTGAGCCGCGGACTGGCGTGGTTGCTGTTGAGTGCGAGTGCTTTTCTGCCACGGTTACTTTCTACAATCTCCGGCGACGTGTTTCTGGTCGCCGGACTTATCTGTCTCCATCGCAGCTTTGCGGAGGTAATGGGCCGCGGGCAGGTTGCGTGGAGGCTTCAGATCGGCATCGGTGTGGCGGTGCTGAGTGGGTTGACGTACCTGAACCTGGTGCATAGCAGTGCAGCGGCTTCGCTGATCCTGCTTTCCGTCTCGTTGGCTGTGCAGTTGGGGCTGACGACGGCGTTGTTATTTGCATGTCTTGGGGCGGGTCTGCGCGGGGCTGTGTGGTTCACGGGCGGGATTTTGTTCCTGTATGCGCTGGTGGAGATGACGCGAGCGCTGATGTTGGTGGATTCGCCCGATGGGATTCTCCGGCTCAGCTCAGGGTTTATGACCCTGCTGCTTGTGGGGACGCTGCTGGCGAATGCGGGGACTGCGTTTGGGTTTCTGTTTCTTTCCGCGGCCCAACTGCGCCGCGAGCTTACGCGCCTGGCCGAGCATGACGCGCTTACCGGCGTTCTGAACCGGCGGGGGCTGCGTGCGCTGGTGGAGCAGAAGCTGCGGGCGGGGCATCGCGCCGGGGAGCCGGTTTCGGCGGTGATGCTGGATCTGGACGGCATGAAGATGGCGAACGACACGTGGGGACACGAGTGCGGGGATGCGATTCTGTGCGCCGTGGCGAAGTTCCTGGTGGCGTCGGTCGGTGGCCAAGGGCGCGGTCGCGCGTCTAGGGGGCGATGAGTTCCTGGTGGTGCTGCCTGGAGTTGCAGCGGGCGGAGCGCTGGAGATCGCCGAGAATCTACGGCGCGGGATCGAGAGGCTGCCTACGCCGCGGGTGCGTCCGAGGGCGAGCTTTGGCGTTGCGTCGATGGAAGGGCTTTCTTGGGAGGAGGCCTTGCGGAACAGCGATCGCGCGATGTACGAGGCGAAGAACTCCGGACGGAATCGGGTGCGGAGCTACGCCTGAGGGTGGGTGAACTGCGCGTGTGTTCGCCTGATGGCGAATGCTGGAAGCGAGATTCTGTTTTGGTCGGCCTGAAGGTTTCGGTTCGCTCAGCCTGAAGGTTTCGGTTCGGTCAGCCTGAAGGTTTCGGTTCGCTCAGTTGGGAGGCTTGACTTCACTGGGCATAACGCTTCGCTTCGTGCAGCACGGAGGTTTGGCTTGGCTGGGAATGGGAGCTTAGCTTCGCTGCAGCACGGAGACTCGTTTGCTCGGCACGGAGGTATGGGTTTGCTCCGCTGAGAGTCGCTCGAGGCGGAACGGGGTTCGCTGCGCCAGTTGGGGAGCGGGACCCGTGACTCGGCGCGCGCGAGGTGGCGGAGATTGTCGGCGGCTGGGGAATCGACAAACGTGGCTTGGGAAAGACCGGGCCGGTGCTGTGGTCAGGTGCTTATCAGGAAGAGAGTTCGATGAGGGACGTTCGCGCGGGGTGGGATCAGTCGGCGCCGTCGGTGAGTGCGTCCAT
>CAWBUI010000004.1:0-51510 GCA_963791875.1 uncultured Acidobacteriaceae bacterium | reverse complement strand
GTATACCGGGTCTTCGCTGGCCAGACACCTTCGCGGTGCTTCTTGGGAGCCTTCCTGGGTACCGCCGCACAATCCCCAAGCGGCACCCACAACACGCAACGGCGGAGGATGTCGCCCGGAGCCGCCTCCCACGAGGATCTCCGCACCCCCGCCGTCATCCGGCAAAGCCCGTCAAGCCTTGTCGTCACACCCTGGATGCCCACAGTGGCACGTCAGGGTGGTCATGCTCTTTGCATCCTCGCAGTGAGTCGAGCAGAACTTCTTCCCCGCAGGCGCCATGCACGTGCACGCCATGTGAGCACATTTTGTCGGTGTCGTTGCCATCGTTCCTCCTGAGCAAACCTAGCCCCGCTGAACTCCGGAGCGGCAACAGTCTACTCCCAACCCGACACACCGACCACCTCGACCAGTTCACCCTCAAACTCGACATCCCCACCGGCCCCTCACCGTCGACGTCACACCATCGAAACGTCGCCGTCCCATCCCCCGACGATTCGTCATCTCTGACCCCAGCGAAGCGACGTTAGAGACCCCCGCATTCGCCGGCGCCGTTGCCCTACCCTCCGCCCGGACGCACCCTACCGGCTCATAGCCAGCATCTGCCGCGCATGATCCAGGCTCGTGTCGGTCACGGTCGCCCCCGACAGCATCCGAGCGATCTCCCGTGTCCGCTCCCCGTCATCCATCCGCCGGATCGAAGTCCGGGTTCGCCCCGCACGCTCCGCTCTTCTCAATCAAGAAATGCTGGTCCGCGAACGCCGCAATCTGCGGCAGATGCGTAATACAAACCACCTGCTGCCGCCGCGAAAGAGCCTTGAGCTTCTTGCCCACCGCCTCCGCAGCCCGCCCGCCAATTCCGATATCGATCTCATCAAACACCAGCATTCTCGGCGCCGGCAGCACTGCCTTGTTTCTTTTCTTCCCCCGCGCCCGCGGCAAAGCTCTCCTCCACCGTCACCTTCAGCGCCAGCATCACCCGCGACATCTCGCCCCCCGGCGCGATCTCCGTCGAGCGGCTTCAACGGCTCGCCTGCATTCGTCGCAATCCTGTACTCGATCCGGTCCCAGCCCTGCCCCCGTCCACCCGCTCTCGGCGGTCTCTTCCGGCCGCCACCCTTACCTCAAACCGCACCGCCATCGCCAGGTCGTTGATCTGCGCCGCTTGCCTGCTTGCCCAGCCGCCCCGCCGCCTCCACTCGCGCACTCGATCACCGCCCGCGCCGCGACCCGGTACGCGGCCGCCTCCTTCTCCCGCTGCACCCGAAGCTCCGTCAGAATTGCATCGCGGTCCTCCACCTCAGCCAGCCGCCGAGCGGCATCCTCCCCGAAACGCAATCACCTCGCTCAGCGCGGCATCTCCCTTACCAGCCCCATACTTCCGCTTCAACCTATCCAGCGTCGCCAGGCGATCCTCAATATCTTCCAGCCGCTCAGGCGACGCCTGCACGTTGTCCGCAAAGTCTCGCACCGTCGCGCTCACATCCTCAACCGCAGCCTTCGCGGCCGCCAACTGCTCCGCCGGCCCCCCGAACCGCGCGTCGTACCGCGCCAGCTCCTGCACATGCTTCAGGGCTTGATCGAGCGTCCCCCTCCGCCGCGCCCTCTTTCTCATACAGCAGCTCGTACGCCCCCATTGCCGACGCATACAGCTTCTCCGCATTGCCCAGAACGCGCTTCTCGTTCTCGAGCCGCACATCCTCGTCCTCACCCACGATCTGCGCCTCGTCAATCTCACGCACCTGGAAGCGCCACAGATCCGCCATCCGCATCCGATCCTGCTCCGAGGACTCAAGCTCCGCCAGCCGAGCCGTCGTCGCCCGCAGCGCTCCATACGCCGCCGCCACCTCCTCCGTCGCAATGCCCGCAAAGCGATCCAGCAGCATCCGTTGCTGTGCCTGGTCGAACGCCCCCAGCGTCTCCCCCTGCGAATGAATGAGCCCCAGCTCCGGCGCAAGCTCGCGCAGAACCCCCACCGTCGCCGGCTGGTTGTTCACATACACCCGGCCCTTCCCGTTCGACCCGATCTCCCGCCGCAGCAGCACGTCATCCGAAGACGCCTCTGCATCAATCCCGTTCGCCGCAAGTACCGCCGCCGCGCCCGCGGTGGACTCGAACACACACCCCAGCACCGCTTTCTCAGCGCCATGCCGCACCACGTCGCTCGACGCCTTCGCTCCCAGCAGTAGCGCCAGCGCGTCGATCAGGATCGACTTCCCCGCACCGGTCTCCCCCGTCAACAGGTTCAGCCCCGGCCCAAAGCCGGCCACCGCCTGGTCGATCACCGCATAATTCTCAGCCCGCAACTCCAGCAGCATCGTCGCCCCAAACCACCCGACCGGGTAAAACCCGTGCGCGTACCGCGAGAATAGCAAACCGCACATCTGCTCCACGCCCCAACGACGCACCATCCCGCACGCGTACCACGCAGGCTTCCCCCACCGTCTGACACCCCGCACGGCTTTACAATAAGAAGCAATGCTGCCGCCCCTCCCGACCTTCCCCGTCATGCTGGCCCTCTTTCTCTTCCAGGACGACGCCGCCGTCCCCACTGCCCCCGGCGGCTCCGGCTCCGCGCTCGTCGAGATGGTCCGAAACTCCGGCCCCGTCGCCTTCGCCGTGCTCATCCTCCTGCTCCTAGCAAGTGTCTTCTCCTGGGCCATCATGTTCACCAAGTGGCGCGGCTTCTCGCGCGCCAAGGCCCAGTCGCAGAATTTCCTGCGCGCCTTCCGCAAGTCCGGCCGCCTCTCCGAGATCGCCACCCTCGCTGACCAGTTCCGCCCCAGCCCTCTCGTCAACGTCTTCACCGAAATCCATGACGAGTACCTCCGCCAGTCCGGCGGACGCGGCATGCCCCGCAACCCAATCGCCTTGGAACGCGCCGCGCAGACCGCCTCCTCCGAAGCCCTCACCAACATGGAAGAGCGCATGACCTGGCTCGCCACCATCGCGGCCATCGCGCCCTTCATCGGCCTCCTCGGCACCGTCATGGGCATCATCGACGCCTTCCACGGCCTCGGCACCGCCGGCGCAGCCACGCTCCGCGCAGTCGCTCCGGGCATCTCCGAGGCCCTGATCACCACAGCCGCCGGCCTGATCGTCGCCATCCCCGCCGTCATCGGCTACAACCAGCTCACCGCACAGCTTCGAGACTTCGCCGCACGCATGGACGACTTCGGCCGCGAACTCCTGAACGCCATCGAAAACGCCGCCCTCCTCAATCCCGGCTCACCCGCCGCACCCGAAGAGACCATTAAGCCGGAGGGCCTTCTAGCCCATGGCCTTCTCTACCCGAGCCCGCGGACGCACCCAGACCCAGAGCTCCCTTGCCGAGATCAACATCACCCCCCTCGTGGACGTGGTGCTGGTCCTGCTCCTCATCTTCATGCTCACAGCACCCGTCCTCCAGTCCGGCATCGACGTCGCTGTCCCCCACACGAAGTCCGTAGCCCAGCTCACCGAAGAGCGCACCGTCGTCACCGTAGACAAGAACCAGAACGTCTTCCTCCAGATGGGCAGCTCCAGCGACAAGCCCGTCACACTCACTGACCTCACCTCCTCCCTCCGCACCTCCACCCGTACCACCCCCGCCAAGCGCGTCATCTACCTCCGCGCCGACGAAAAAGTCCCCTTCGGCGCCTTCGCCTCCGTCATGGACGCCGTGAAGCAGGCCGGCATCACCAACATCTCCATCGTCACCCAGCCCCTCTCCACCCACTCCGGCGGCACCACAGCCGCCGGGCAGTAGCGGAGGCGCACACCCATGGCCGGCGCTCCTCAATCCCTGAACCCCGAACTCGCTCTCCGAGGACTCCGCGCTGTCCGCCCCCGCGACCGTTTCGCCCCCGGCCTCGCCACCGCCGTCGCCCTCCACACCGCCTTCGCCGCAGCCATCCTCGGCTGGGCCTGGTTCACCCACAAAGGCCAAAGCTGGGGCGACTCCTCCGCCACCAACGGCGCCATCCAGGCCACCATGACCAACTCCCTTCCCCTCCCGCCCCGCCAGCCCACCAACCCGGACAACGTCCTCGCCACCGAAGCCCCCAGTCCCGCGCCCGTCGCCCCCAAACCCCGTACCGTTGAAGTCCCCAGGCCCGACGCCATCCCCATCCCGGTAACCCGCACCCAAGAAGCCCGTCCCCACCGCGGAAAAATCCACACCTCCGCCCCCGCAGCACCCGCAGCCCGCAAAGCCCGAGCCCCACAAAGCCCCCACCGGTGAAGCCTCCGGCGTCCGCATCGCCATGTCCGCCGACCAGACCCGCCTGGGCACCTTCTCCGTCGGTGTAACCGACGCCAACTTCGGCAACCGTTTCGCCTACTACAACCAGCAGATCAAGCGAAAGCTCGAGTCCCAGTGGCAGACCAACATGCTCGACTCCCAGGCCGCCGGCCACCGCGTCTACATCACCTTCCAGATCGCGCGCGACGGTTCCCCCAGCCACATCGTCGTGGAAGAACACCAGCGGTGACCGTACGCTCGACCAGACCTCGCTCCGCGCCGTCCAGGTCATCGACACCTTCGGCCCGCTCCCCGACGCGTACCAGGGCTCCTTCGTCAACGTGCAGTACTATTTTGAGGCTCCTGCGCATCCCTAACACCCTCGTTGCACACACGAGCCCGCGAACGCGTCTACCATAAGGAGACATGACCCGCCGCAGCCGAACACTTCCCCTCCCTCTACGGCCGTCATTCTGGATCCCAGGTCCGGAATCTCCGTATCTCTCCCGCCGCCGCACTCTGGGCCGCCGTCCTCCTGTTTGTCCTCGCCGCAGGCACCTCTTCGGCCGCAGCGCAGGACACCATCACTGGCGGCATCAACTCCGGCGTCTGCACCATCCGCATCGCCGTCGCAAACTTCAAGCCGCTCGCGGCCGACACCCAGTCCTCCGCCCTCAAGCAGACCTTCGACAACACCCTCTTCTCCGACCTCGCCGCCGCTGGCATCTTCGACATCGTCTCGAAATCCATGATGCCGCCCGCCACCCCCGGAGCCCAGTCCGAGATCCAGCTACCCACCTTCGCCAACGCCCCCGTCAATGCCGCCTACATCGCCTTCGGCTCCACCGGCCTGGTCGGCGGCAAGCTCGTCGTCAACGGCTTCCTCGACGACGCCAAGAATACCCAGTACCCCCAGATCATCGCCCGCCAGTACTCCGAAGACCCGGCCGAAGACTCCGCCCGCCAGATAGCCCACCGCTTCGCCGACGAGATCATCTTCCGCCTCGGCGGAGGCACCCCGGGCATCGCAGAGACCAAAATCGTCTACGTCCACATCGCGGGCGGCTCCAAAGAGATCTGGCAGATGGACTACGATGGCGCCAACCAGCACGCCCTCACCCACCTCGGAACCATCTCCATCTCCCCGCGCATCTCGCCCGACAACTCCCGCGTCGCCTTCTCCTCGCTCGGCCGCGACGGCTTCCAGATCCGCATCTTCTCCATCATCCTGGCCGGATCGTCAACTTCCCCGCCGCCGGCGGCACCAACCTGTCGCCCGCCTGGTCCCCCGATGGACGCGAGCTCGCCTTCTCCTCCTCGCGCACCGGCGACCCCGAAATCTGGATCTCAGACGCCAACGGCAACGGCGCCCGCCGCGTCACCTCCTTCCGAGGCCCCGACGTGTCCCCCGTCTTCAACCCGCGCACCGGCGAACAGATCGCCTGGATCTCCGGCCGCACCGGCCTCCCGCAGCTTTACACCATGAACGGCGACGGCTCCTCCGCCCAGCGCCTCACCGCGGCGAAAACGGCGACCCGCAGGGCTACGCCACCTCGCCCTCGTGGTCTCCCAACGGCCAGTTCATCGCCTTCGCCTGGGATCGCAAATACGGCCCCGGAGCCCCGGCGGGCCAGGACATCTACGTCATCGACGTCGCCACCGGCAAGTGGATCCAGCTCACCCACGACTCCGGCCGCTGCGATTTCCCCTCCTGGTCTCCCGACGGACGCCACATCGTCTACGCCAACTCCTCCGACGGCCGCGCCGAGCACACCCGAATCTGGACCATGCTCGCCGACGGCACCCAGAAACACGCCCTGACCGGCCCCGGCGCCGACATGCCCAACTGGAGCTGGAAGTAGCAAGAGATAGAACGGGCCCCACAGTAACCCCGGAGTTACCCATAAGTCCGGTATGGTGAATCTAAAGAGCCTTGGAGATAGAAATGACCTAACGCGTAACACCCCGGCCCGCCCCTCACGGATCCCCTCCGTCCGCGCGGCCCTGATCATGGCCGTAGTTCTCGTCAGCACCGCCGGCTGCCACAAAAAGACCAGCGGAGTGAACCCTGCCAGCCTCGGCCCCACCACAGACACCACCCCCGCGCCCACCGCCACCCTCACCGCCGACCCACTCGCCATCGACCTGGGCCAGTCCGTCGTACTCAACTGGCGCACCACCAACGCCACCTCCGTCACCATCGACGGCATCGGCCCCGTCACCCCCAACGGCACCCAGACCGTCTCCCCGTCCAGCTCCACCAACTTCCACCTCGTCGCCAAGGGCGACGGCGGCACCGCCGAGGCCAACGCCCGCGTAACCGTCCGCGTACCCACCGCACCCGAAGCCATGGGCGACACCACCGGCGGGCAGCGGCAACGTCGACGACAAGGTCTTTCACCAGAACGTCCAGGACGTCTACTTCGACTACGACTCCTACGAGCTCCGTCCCGACGCCCAGGCCTCCGCCGCCAAGGCCGCAGCCTTCCTCGTCTCCCACCCCGACATCAAGGTCGTCATCGGCGGCTATTGCGACGACCGCGGCTCCGCCGAATACAACCTCGCCCTTGGCGAAAACCGCGCCAACTCCGCCAAAACCGCCCTCGTCAACGCGGGCGTCGCCGCCAACCGCATCCGCGTCGTCTCCTTCGGAAAAGAAAAGCAGTTCTGCACCGAAGAAAACGAAACGTGCTGGCAGGAAAACCGCCGCGCGCAGTTCACCGTCGACCGCTAACCCACCTCACGAGACTCACCTCCCGCAAGCCCGCACATCGCCCGGCGGCGCAGACCAGTGTCAGCGCCGTCGAGATTGTCTCGCTCCCCCACTCTGCGCCCGCAGACATCGTTCCCCCCCTCTCCCGAATTGTCATCCAGAGCAAAGCGAAGGACCCGCTTCCCGCCCCGCGCCACCTTGACCAACAACAAAAATTATCGTTTACTAGCTGTTGATGCGCACCTCCCCGGACCGCAAAACCCGTGCCTTCCGTGAACTCTGCGCGGATCACGGGCTCGCCGCGACCCACCAGCGCCAGGTTCTCTATGAGGTCATGCAGACCATGCCCGGCCACCCCAGCCCGGAAGAGGTCTACGCCCGCGTCAAAAAGCGAATCCCCGCGATCTCGCTCGCCACCGTCTACAAGAACATCCATCTCTTCGTCGAACGAGGCGTGCTGAAAGAACTGAGCATGCACCACGGCTCCCTCCGCGTCGAACTGAACGGCGACCCCCACCACCACATGGTCTGCTCCCACTGCAAGGCCATCACGGACATCGAAGAGAAGGACCTCGGCCTCCTCCCAGCCCTCCAGCACCTCCCCGGCGGCTTCCAGGTCGAACGCTACTCCATCGACGTCATCGGAATCTGCGCCGCCTGCCAGACCGCCAGAACGCGCCACCCAACTAGTTGCAACTCTAACCCCGCACCCGCTCGTTCTGGGTGGACGAGCCGCACCACCAGGAACACACCCCAAGGAGAAAACCATGGCCAGCGAACCGACCGAATACACCGCCGATGCAAAGTCCGAACCCAACGCGCAAGTCGCCGGACAAGCGAAGTGCCCGTTTGACCCCGCCGCACGCCAACGGCGCCGCACCCAGCAACGTCGCCGAGCGCCACGCCCCCATGAGCAATCGCGACTGGTGGCCCAACCACCTCCGCCTCGATCTCCTGCACCAGCACTCCCGCCTCTCCAACCCCATGGGCGAGGAGTTCAACTACGCCGAAGAATTCAAAACGCTCGACTACTGGCAGCTGAAAAAAGATCTCGCCGCCGTCATGACCGACTCGCAGGACTGGTGGCCCGCCGACTTCGGCCACTACGGCCCGCTCTTCATCCGCATGGCCTGGCACTCCGCCGGCACCTACCGCACCTACGACGGCCGCGGCGGCGGAGGACGCGGTCAGCAGCGCTTCGCCCCGCTCAATAGCTGGCCCGACAACGTCAACCTCGACCGCGCCCGCCGCCTGCTCTGGCCCGTCAAGCAGAAGTACGGCAAGCAAATCTCCTGGGCCGACCTCATGATCCTCGCCGGCAACGTCGCCCTCGAGACCATGGGCTTCAAGACCTTCGGCTTCGGCGGCGGACGCGCCGACGTCTGGGAGCCCGACAGGACGTCAACTGGGGCGCCGAAAACACCTGGATGGGCTACCGATAAGCGCTTCACCGGCGAGCGCGAGCTGCAATCCCCAGCTCGCCGCCACCCACATGGGCCTGATCTACGTGAACCCCGAAGGCCCCGACGGCAAGCCCGATCCCGCCGCCGCTGCACGCGACATCCGCGTAACCTTCGGCCGCATGGCCATGAACGACGAAGAAACCGTCGCCCTCATCGCCGGCGGCCACACCTTCGGCAAAACGCACGGCGCCGGCGCCGGCCCACCACCTCGGCCACGAGCCCGAAGGCTCGCCCATCGAAGACCAGGGCCTCGGCTGGTCCAGCGCCTACAAGACCGGCATCGCCGGCGACGCCATCACCAGCGGCCTCGAAGTCACCTGGACCACCAAGCCCACCAAGTGGTGCAACGACTACTTCGATCACCTCTTCAAGTACGAGTGGGAACTCACCAAGAGCCCCGGCGGCGCGCACCAGTGGAAGCCCAAAGGCGACGCAGGCGCCAACACCGTTCCCGACGCCCACGACCCCAACAAGAAGCACCAGCCCGGCATGCTCACCACCGACGTCGCGCTCCGCTTCGACCCCATCTACGAAAAAATCTCGCGCGACTTCCACGCCAACCCCGACAAGTTCGCCGACGCCTTCGCCCGCGCCTGGTTCAAGCTCACCCACCGCGACATGGGCCCCAAAGCCCGCTACCTCGGCCCCGAAGTCCCCACGGAAGACCTCATCTGGCAGGACCCCGTCCCCGCCGTCGATCACCCGCTCGTCGACGAAGCCGACATCACGGCCCTCAAAGAAAAAGTCCTCGCCTCCGGCCTCACCGTCTCCGAACTCGTCTCCACCGCCTGGGCCTCCGCCTCCAGCTTCCGCGGCTCCGACAAGCGCGGCGGCGCCAACGGCGCCCGCATCCGCCTCGCCCCGCAAAAGGACTGGAAGAGTCAACCAGCCCGAGCAGCTCGCCCGCGTCCTCAAGACGCCTCGAGCAGATCCAGAACGACTTCAACGCCTCGCAGCCACCGGCGGCAAGAAGATCTCGCTCGCCGACCTCATCGTCCTCGCCGGCGCCGCAGCCGTCGAAAAAGCCGCTAAAAACGCCGGCATCGACACCACCGTCCCCTTCACCCCCGGCCGCACCGACGCCTCCCAGGAACAGACCGACGCCGAGTCCTTCGCTCCCCTCGAGCCCAAGGCCGACGGCTTCCGCTCCTTACGGCTACGGGACACCCGAACCCGCGGAAGTCGCTCTCCTCGACAAGGCCCAGCTCCTGCGCCTCACCGCGCCCGAACTCACCGTCCTCATCGGCGGCCTCCGCGTCCTGAGCACCAACTACGGCGGCACAACTTCGGCGTCTTCACCGACCGGCCCGGAACGCTCACCAACGACTTCTTCGTCAACCTGCTCGACATGAAGTACACCTGGAAAGCCACCACGACGGCGGCAAGACACCTTCGAAGGCCGCGAGCGCAAATCCGGCGAGGTCAATGGACAGCCACCCGCGCCGACCTCATCTTCGGCTCCAACGCCCAACTCCGCGCCCTCGCCGAAGTCTACGCCTGCTCCGACTCCAAACCGAAGTTCGTCAACGACTTCGTCCAGCCTGGCACAAAGTCATGAACCTCGACCGCTTCGACATCATCCATACCGTCTAATCCGCGACACCTCGCAGGCACAGACCCGGTTCAACATCAATCCCTCGGTTGAACCGGGTCCAGCCGCGACCCCGTCCACCCCGTCCCGGCTCGGCGGCTCCGACCCTCTCAAGAGACCGGAGTGGTAGTTCGTATTGCAGCGGGCCACGCGGCTTCCTTTAGGCCCGCTCCGCCGCTGCTCTTACGCTCTGTATGGCGACGAGTACGGAGCGTCTCCCTTGCCACGATCCGCAAGTGATGGTGATTTCTCTTCAACGTCCGCCACTTCCCTGCTAACGGATCCGGACCAGCACCACACCATGTTCTGTCACGTCCGTCGTGAAGCTGCCGTGCTGGACGCCCAGCTCTTTCTTTGCCCAAAGATCACGGACGGAGGCCGAGTCGCCCAATCCAATGTCGGAGAACTTGACCGATGCGGTGACCACACCTTGTTCCCGGTTGAAGAAGCCGACAACTTTGCTGCCATCCGCCATTGGCTTCATCATGACCACGATGGCGCCCTGTTCCATGATTCGGTGGCCCTGCATGCCTGCAGGATCCTGATCGACCGCAATCAGTTCAGGATTGGTCAGGATGGCCACTGTCTCGGGCGTCATTTTCGTCATGTCGTTGCCCGCCATCAGCGGCGCCGCCAGCAGCGACCACAGGCTCATGTGCATCCGGTACTCGTTGTCCTTCATGCCGCCGTTGCCGATCTCCAGCATGTCCGGATCGTTCCAGTGTCCTGGCCCGGCCCACTGCGCGAGCTCGCTCTGACCGAAGCCGATGGTCGATCATCGATCCCAAGTGTCGCGGATATCGCCGGTGGTGCGCCACAGGTTTGCCGCCGACCGGCGGACCCCACTTCCACACGTCCGCCGCGGCCGTACTGGCATAGGCTGTACACCATCGGACGGCCCGCGCGCGCGCAGCGCATCGCCCATCTTCTGATAGAGCCGCTGCATATTCATCGTCGCGTGTATACTGTCGCCGGCGCCGCACCAGTCGTACTTCAGATAATCGATGCCCCACGCGGCAAACAGTCTTCGCGTCCTGCTCCTCATGCCCATAGCTGCCCTTCATAATCCGCCGCACGCTTTGGGGCCCGGCGAAGAATAAATCCCGATCTTCAAACCCTTGCTGTGCACATAAGTCGGCCAGCGCCTTCATGTCCGGGAAGCCGGCATTGGTGTGGATATTGCCTTCCGCGTCTCGTGTCCCCTCCCATCGTTCGTCGATGTTGACGTAACGATATCCCGCCGTCCTTCATGCCGCTTGACACCATCGCATCCGCCATGACGCGGACAACCGCATCGTCAATCCGACTCGCCGAACTTGTTCCAGCTGTTCCAGCCCATCGGCGGAGTTGGGGCAAGCTTCGCGGAGGGCCCGCCCTGCGCCACGCTGGACGAGCAGAGACTAGCGGCGAGCGCCAGGGACAAGGGGACTATAGCCATCTTGATCATCAATCTATTTCCTCTTCCGTTCGTGCTCGCAGCTAAAAGTTGAGCTTCAACGCAAGCTGACCAATGCGGGGATCGGTCGCGCTTGTTATGGTTCCGAAACCGGCGCTGCTGATCGTCGCTACGGGATTGTTCAGGTTTGTCGTGTTGATCACGTTGAAGAACTCCGCGTGGAATTGCAGCCGGTACCGTTCGGTTCTAAGCGGGAGATTCTTGAGTAGTCCAACATCCCAGTTCACCGCGGAGGGACCATACAGGCTGTCTTTCCCGAGATTGCCGGACGTTCCAATCGCCGGAACGGCATACGCGCTCTGGTTCAAATACCCAACGCACGGAGCCGTCACGCAGCCCGTGTTGGCGTAGCGGTTGACGCCGGGCTGCACCAGGGCGCGATCCGTATTCAAGCCTGTCTGTGACCGGTCAGAACCTGCCAGAACGGTGAACGGAATTCCGGAGATGGCGCGTACGATGCCCGTCATCTGCCATCCGCCCGCAGTCTCCTGGATAAGAAGCGAATGCCCCTTGAATGTGGGGAAGTCGTAGACATAGGAAAGCACGCCGATGTGCCGGCGGTCGTAGTCGGAGGGCCCATAGTCGAAGGCATGGCGGTACGGCGAAGTGGATGGGAGCGGAGAGTTGTTACTTGTGCTCGCGTTGGTATTTGTCTGGTTATAAGGAACATCATCGAGCGATTTCGAATAGGTGTAGTTACCGAGCACGGTAAGGCTCTTTAGTCGCCGCTGCGCCGTCAATTGCAATCCGTTGTAGTTGCCCACTGCATCGTCAGTCACCTGCGAAATGTTGCCAAATCCAGTGAAGGCGCGACGGTTGTCCGTAGACAAGGTGCTGCCGGGCGTATAGACCGCCGGGTTAACCTCTACGCCCTCGTAAACATGACGGGAGAGTGCTCCGACGTACGTGGCGCGCGCGAGCCACCCGCCTGCGAACTGGCGCTCCAGGCTGAGGTTGAAGTTGTAAGTCGTCGGCACTGGCAGCACAGCATTATTTGCCGGATTGTAAGTTTCCACAAGAATGGGCGTCTGGAAAGGCGTATTCGCCGGTGGAACTGCTGGCGCAGGAAACGGGTTGACGATACCGAGATATGGATTGCTGAATGGCCCGGCCGGGCTCGTCACGCTGATCTGCGGGCTGAACGGTGTGACATCCACGAAACGATTGTTGGCAATTCCTGCCTGTTGCGAATCATGGAAGGAGCCGAATGCACCACGAATGCTTGTCCTGCCATCTCCAAATACATCGAGCGCAAAGCCGAAGCGCGGTGCAAACACGGCCCACGATGCATTCACGCCATTGTTCGGAAAGCCCGCGTCACCCGGAAACAGGAGACCGGCGGGAGCCTTCGGAAACTGGGTGGAGCGGACACCCGCGTAGTAGTTAGCTGCGCTGAATTGTTCAACGCGCCCTTTGGTCTCGACCCAGGGTTGATATGGCTCCCACCGTAGACCGAAGTTGAGCGTCAGCCGACTCGTGGCATGGAAATCGTCCTGTGCGTAGACCGAAACCACGTGGTCCACATTGTCTTTCGTCTCCCCTGCCCCCTGGGCAAATGTCCTGACACTTCCAAGCAGAAAACCCGACAACGCGTTGTTTGTGCTGTCGGTAGTAAACCCGAAGTTGCCGGCTGCCTGGAACTGGTCCCGCAGCAGAACCTGCCCGCGCACCCCTGCGAAGCCGAAGACCATGGAGTGACGTCCACGAACATACGTCACGTCATCGGAAAGATTGAAGTTGTCGCGATAGATGTAGAGAGGCAGGTTTGTGCCACTCGTGGAGAAGTAGCCGCTCACGTTGATTGTTCCGAGAAACGGCGTCCCGGGTGGCTGGTATATGTTCACCCCCAGCGCGTTGTAGTTGATCTGGTTTGTCGGAGGTCCCGTGTTGCTCGTAACTCGGCTGAACGCGAGGCGGAGATCGTTGAGCACGTTAGCGGAGAAGATGTGCGTCTCCGACAGAATCGCATTGTGCGCAAAGCTCTGTGTCGGGCTTACCTCGGCGAGGTAGTTGGCCGGGTCGAGGAATTGGCCGTTGTTGAACTTGTTGATGTAGTACCGCGCGACCAGGTGATCTTTACTGGTAAGGGAGTGATCCACGCGTCCAATGTATTCGTTGAAGCTCTGCTTCAGTGGAATGCTGTAGATGACGCGCCCTGTGCCGGGGTCCGCTGCGGCTAGCGGAAGGTACTTCGTGAACGCGACCGCTGCTGTATCGTAGCTGCTCGTCGAAATCTGGTTGTTAGCGTATGGCGCCTTCGTGACTGGGTTTACGATCTGGTACGCCTTGCCGAAAGGGTTATTGACGTTGCTCGCGCTCAGCAAGGCCGAAAAATCTCCGCGCAGTTCAGCGGCTGTCGGCACATATGCCTGGTTGCCGTTCTGGATATTACGGATCTGCGTCTGTTGGTAGCCGAAGAAGAAGAAGGTCTTGTCCTTGCCGTCGTAGAGATGCGGGATCACGATGGGGCCACCTACGGTGCCGCCAAACTGGTTACGCTTCAGTTGGTCCCGGACAGGTGCGAAGTAGTTGCGCGCGTTGAACACTGCATTCCGAACGAACTCAAATGCGTCTCCGTGGATATCGTTGCTCCCGGACCTGGTGATCGCGTTCACCACACCACCGGAGTTGCCTCCGTATCGCGCACTGTAGTTGCTCGTCTGCACGCTGAACTCCTGCAGCGCATCCGGGAACGGGAAGGGCATGTTCACGTTCGTGTAGGTATCGTTATTGCTGCTGCCGTCCATATTGAAGCTGGTCTGGTTCGATCGTGAACCGTTGAACGAAATCGTGATTGCCGCAGGGAAGGTCTTAGTCACGCCTTGGTCGATACTCGAGTTCGAACCCACCGTGGCACCAGGCACAAGCAGCGCCAGGGACACAGCATTCCGGCCATTCAGAGGGAGATCGACGATGCGCTTTTGCTCAACGACCTGGCTGAGAACCGAGGTTGACGTATTCACCTCGACCGGGTCCGTCTCGACCGCCACAGTCTGGGTGGAGCCACCTACCGAAAGGGATGCGCTCGCGGTGAGGCTTTGGTCTGCAAGCAGGGTCATTCCGGATCGTTTGTAGGAGTTGAACCCGGACGCTGTGATGGTCAGCGTATAAACCGCGGGGTCGAGCGAAGGGATCACATAGTAGCCCTGAGCATTCGTCTGTACGTCACGCGAGATCTGCGTGCCCTCGTTGACAACCTTCACGGAAGCGCCCGAAATCACCGCACCCGTACTGTCCGTGACCGTTCCCACAACGGTTCCGAGACCCTGTGCATCGGCGGACCTGCCGCAGATTGAAAGAAGCAGAAGCAACAGGACACCCATACCCACGGAGCCGATTGTCGTCTTGCCGCAAAGCTTGCGTACACACCGCGACCCGCAGGCGGCTCTTCTTATTAGAGATGTTTCGGCTTTCATGGTGGCCTCTAGGACTTGCTGCAAGGTTGGCGCATCCCTGCACACCCGTAGCGTGCAGGCGCTATGTAGTTGCAGGTCTGAGACTCGATTTTGTACGTGCGAGGAACGGACAAAATCCTAAGCGGACGCTGCCTATGCAGTCAAACGGAAGCGCCGTCGGAGCCGGACCAGGGGTCAACGCCTGTCAGGCGAATAGGTAATTTCTTCGGCAGTCGTTGCCAAGCCTCGCCCGCCCTTAGCCTGAGCGGCCGAACAATTTGCGGGCAAACCTTCACTGCGTCATAGCGAAAGCGGAAGCAGACCTCTGCCCCGTGCACCCGACCTTGCAGGGCAACCTAAAGGTTCTATTTACCTTCTGAAGCAATGTTGTGCCGCAAACCAGCTGGCCCGCCTGCCGGGTCGCAAGGCAAATGTTGGTAAACTGGCGCTACATCTACAGTATCGAACCGCACGCAGCAATATGACGCATTTGGGAGACCTGACGGATGGTTGAAGCCATCGTGCTTTGGAACGAGCCAAATAACCTGTCCCATTGGAACTTCAGGCTCGATCCGGACTGGTCGCGATTCAGTGACATGGTCAAGCGAGGATCGGACGCCATCCGAAGTGTCAACCCGGATCTCCCGATTGTTCTGGGCGGAGTGTCATCCTGCGACTGCGACTTCCTGCGTACCGTCGCGCGCCAGGGTGTCATGGAGGCCGTTGATGCTGTAGGCGTCCATGGATTCCCTCTGGATTGGAATCACTGGCAGATCGATGAATGGCCCCAGAGAATCCGTGAGGCCCGCGAGGTAAGCGGCACGCCCCGTGTGGGTCACCGAGGTGGGTGCCTCCTCCTTTGGCGCTGAGGAGGTGCAGGCTTTCGGGGTCGAGCGAACGCTGTCGCTGATCCGCGGCGAGGCGGAGCGCGTCCACTGGTACAGCCTGTTTGATCTTCCACCGTCCTGGCCCGCAGAGACTCGCCACAAGGAGGCAGAGGGTTCAGCCTACTACCGCCACTACTACCTGGGACTGCTCAGGGCGGACGGATACTCCGAAATTGGCTGTGGAGCAGTTCCCTGCCGACGGCAGTGTGGGTTTCTGCCAGTGGTTCCACTTTGAGGATCCTCGCCTGGAAGATGCTGCCGCCTGGATGCGGGACCACGGCGTCCGGTACCTTCGCACCGGACTGAGCTGGGCAGACTCCTTCCGCCCGAACGCGACCGACTGGTTTGATCGCCAGATGGAGGTACTTGCGCCTTTCAATGTCGCGCTTACGCTTTGCTTCACGCCGGCGCACCTCGGCCTCGAAGAACATCACACCAGTCCCCCAAGGGACAATCAGCAGTTCGCGGACTTCGCGGCGTGGGCGGTAGAGCGCTACGCGCCCCGCCAGTCCGCTGTCGCCGCGATCTCAGACATCGAGGAGCACGTGGCCATCCTATGAGCAAGCAGATACTGATCACGGGCGGGGCAGGATTTGTCGGATCGCACCTGGCAGACGGGCTGTTGGCGGCCGGGCACTCGGTGCGCGATCCTGGACGACCTGACGCCGCAGGTTCACGCCGGCGGCACCGGCCCGAATACCTCTCTCCTGACGTTGATCTGATCGTCGGCGACGTGCGCGATCCGAACCGAATGCGCGAGGTCCTGCGCGGCGTCGACGTGATCTACCACTTCGCGGCGACCGTTGGTGTCGGGCAGTCGATGTACGAGATCAGCCGCTACATGAGCGTCAACACGCAAGGCACGGCCGAACTGCTGCAGGCGATGCTGGATGCGAAGCACGCTCCGGAAAAGCTGATCGTCGCTTCCTCCATGTCCATCTACGGAGAAGGCGCTATACCGTGCTCCAGGTTGCGGCGAGAACGGCGTCTCCGCCCGTGCGCTCGCTCGAGCAGCTGAAGGCGGTCAGTGGGAGGTCGAGTGCGACGCTTGCGGCGGCGTGCTCAAGCCGCTGCCTACCAACGAAAGCAAGCCGTCGGAGATCAACTCCGTCTATGCCCTTTCCAAACGGGACCAGGAGCAGCTTTGCCTGATCTACGGCCGCAACTACGATGTGCCGGTCACGGCGCTGCGCTTCTTCAACATCTACGGGACCCGTCAGGCGCTCTCGAATCCATACACCGGAGTCGCCGCGATCTTTGCGTCGCGCCTTCTGAATGGACAAGCGCCGTTGGTGTTTGAAGACGGCGAGCAGATGCGGGACTTCGTCAGCGTGCACGACATCGTGCGTGCCAACATGCTCGCCATGGAGCGGCCCGAGTCAAACGATCAGGTCATCAATATTGGGTGCGGCACACCCATCTCCATTCGCCGTGTGGCTGAAATCCTGGCTACCTCGCTCAAGCTGCCACTCGAGCCGGTGATCACGAACAAATACCGCGCCGGGGACATCCGCCACTGTTACGCGGACCTCAGCCGCGCGGAACGTCTGCTTGGGTACACCCCGCAGGTGACACACGAAGCAGGGTTCAAGGAATTAGCCGAGTGGCTGGCGGAGCAGGAAGCCGAGGACAAGGCTGAAACCATGTTGAAGGAACTCTCGGCATATGGCTTGACAGCCTGAGCTGCACCGGCCGCGACATGAAGGAATGCCGGACGTTTCGGTTCGGCAAGCCCACGGGAGGGCGCGTGAAATGGAAGGAAGCAGTCCAATGAAGAGTGCTGATTCGCAGCTCGCACTTGATCACAGGAGGCGCGGGCTTTATCGGTTCAAACCTCGCGGAGCGGCTGCTCGCCCAGCCCGGAATGCGAGTTCGCATCTTCGACAACCTGTCACGCGGCGGGTGGTCGCGCAATCTGGATTGGCTGCGGGCATTGCCGGGCAGCGAGCCGGCTCGAGATCGTCCAGGGCGATGTCCGCGATGCAAAGGCAGTACGCGAAGCCGTGCGTGGCGTGTCGGAGATCTACCACCTTGCAGCGCAGGTCGCCGTCACGACTTCCGTCGACGATCCCGGCACGGACTTCGAGATCAACGCGGCCGGCACCTTCAACGTGCTGGAAGCGGCTCGCCGCTCCGGACGCAACCCGTTCCTCCTCTACACCTCCACCAACAAGGTGTATGGCTCGCTTGAATCATTGCAGGTCGAGATCGAAGGCGCCCGCTATCGCGCGCACAACTCCTCGTTCCAAGGCGTCACCGAGTCCGAAGCCTCTCGACTTCCACTCGCCCTATGGCTGCTCCAAGGGAGCGGCGGACCAGTACGTGCGCGACTACGCGCGCATCTACGACCTGCCCACCGTGGTCTTTCGGATGTCCTGCATCGCCGGCCCGCGACAGTTCGGCAATGAGGACCAGGGCTGGGTCGCACACTTCCTCTACTCGGTGCTTGCGGGCCGCGCCAATCACCATCTACGGCAATGGCTATCAGGTTCGCGACGTGCTGCACGTCCACGACCTGCTGGATGCCATGCAGGCGGCCCGCGACTGCAGTCGCACGCACGCGCGGTCAGGTCTACAACCTCGGCGGCGGCATGAAGCGTGCCGTCTCCATCATCGAGATGCTGCAGCAGATCGAACAGATCACCGGGGAACGCCGCGACCTTCGCTACAGCGACGTGCGGCCCGGCGATCAGCCGCTCTACATCTCCGACACCAGCAAAGCTCCAGCGCGATACCGGCTGGCATGCCGCGCCGTTCGCTCGCGCAAACCCTGCAAGCCATCCACGCCTTCTGGGACAGCAACTCGGACATCATCGGCGGCGCGACACCGCATGCGAACGCGGCGCCCGACATGCTCACGCAGGAGGTGGCATGAAGTACGCGCTCGTCAATCCGGCATGGAGCTTTGACGGCTCCACCTACTTCGGCTGCCCCGATCCTCACTTCCCTCTGGAGCTGCTCTCGGCGCAGAGACTGCTTCGCGAAGCCGGACATGAGGTGCTGCTTGATCGACGCCTTCATGGAAAAGCTGACGCCGTCAGAGGTGCGAGCACGAGCTTGATAGCTTTCGCGAAGATTTCCTCGTCATCCCCACCGCACCCTCGTATCTGTTCTGGCGCTGCCCGCAGCCCGAGCTGCGGATCCCGCGCTGTGGATCGAAGCGCTTCGCGAAGGCCGCGAGTACCGCTCGAAGATGGTCGCTCATTGGACCCGCACGGTTCCGTTACGCCGCAGGCGACACTTAGCCAAAACCGGCGCCGACGTGGTGCTGCGCGGCGAGCCCGATCAGACGCTTGCCGAAGCTTGCGAACACCCCGTGGGAGATGATTCCCGGCTGCTGCTGGCGCGACGAACAAGGACCGCTTCCGCATGACGCCCGGCCTCGGCGAGACCGACATGCGCAGCGTCAAGGCGCTCGACTACTCCGACTATCCGGTCGAGCTTCACACGCACAAGCACCATATCTTTCCGGGAAATGGTGCGGACCATCTTCACCTGGGCGCGGAAGTGGAGTTCGCGCGCGGCTGCCCGTACGCCTGCACGTTCTGCAACAAGACGCTCTTTCGCAACAAGTTTCGCGAGCGCGAGTTGTCGCGAAGTTCTAGCCGAAATCGATCAGTTGATCGCACGCGGTGTGGACTACATCTACTTCATCGATGAGATCTTCGGCGTCGGCAAGCAGGTGCGCGTTCTGCTCGAAGAGCTTGCGCAGTCGCCCCGTCTCGATCGGATTTCAGACGCGCATCGATCTGTGGGATGAAGCTGGCATTGACCTGCTCGCGCGTGCCCACTGCGTCTCCTTTGAGTGCGGAATCGAGAGCATCACCGACGAAGGCCGCGACGCGATGAACAAGAACTGCCGCATCGATACCGACCGCATTACCGAACTTCTGGTCTACGCGCGACAGCGTATTCCGTGGGTGCAGGCGAATCTCATCAAGACCGCCGAGGACGATCCTGCCCTGGTTGCCGCCTGGCAGGCCAACCTGAAGTCGCAAAGGCGTTTGGGTGTCGGAGCCCGTACCGATGTTCCCATTCCCTGGCAGCCCGGAATATGTAACTACCTTCGGCGCCCAACCGGATGAGCAGGCGTGGGAGCGCGCCCATTCCTTCTACCTGCACTTGTTTAGCGAGACAGAGGCTTCAGCGATATTCAGGAGCAGCAGCCACTCACGCTTGCCGAACTGGAGGTCGCGCCGTCCGGAGATGGCATGCGCGTCCTGATGACCACCGACACCGTCGGCGGCGTGTGGACGTTCACCCGGGTATTCGCCACCGAACTTCTCCAGCGCGGACATTCTGTCGCTCTCGTCAGCTTCGGCCGCGCTCCGCTGCGGTCACAGCAGGCGTGGTGCGACTCTAACTTGGAACGCTTCGGTCACTTATTTACCTACACGCCTGTTGAGGCTCCCCTGGAGTGGATGGAGGATAACGAGCAGGCATACGAAGCCGGTGCAGCCCTGCTTGTGTCCATCGGATGCGAGTTCGCCGCGGACCTCCTACTCACCAGTCAGTATTGCTTCGCCGCGTTGCCACTGCTCATACCCAAGATCGTGATCGCTCACAGCGACGTTCTTAGTTGGGCGCGCGCCTGCCGCGGCAGTGCGCTGCCCGCAACTGGTTGGCTTGAGCAGTACGTCGCGTTGGTGAGCGCGGGACTCCGGGCGGCAGACGCCGTGGTGGCGCCCACTGCGTGGATGCTCTCTGCGCTGACGGAGAACTTCACCCTCCCGGCACGCGCGGTCGTGATCCCGAATGGCCGTACCTTGCAGGAAACTCCTTCGGTCCTCCTGTCCTAAGCACCAGGCCGTTACAGCGGGCCGGTTCTGGGACGAGGCGAAGAACTTGAGGCTCCTCGAGAACATTATGCTTCCGCTGCCTGTCATTGTCGCCGGGCAGGTGGAGCGCCTTCCCGGACAAGGCGACTCTTCTCCGGGTCTGACGTTTGTAGGTGAGCTTTCGGAAGACACTCTGCACGACCTATTCCGCGCAGAGCAAGATCTACCTCTGTACCTCAATCTACGAACCGTTCGGTCTTGCGCCGCTCGAAGCTGCACTGTGCGGCTGCGCCGTCGTCGCGAATGACATCCCGAGCCTGCGGGAGGTGTGGAGCGATGGCGCCCTCTTCTTCAACTGCCCTGAATCGTTAGCCGACGTGATGCACACCCTCCAGGATCCCGACGAACTCCGCCAGGCCCGCGCCCGATCTTCGCGTAGAGCGCAGTGGTTTACCGCGGCCCGTATGACCGAGGCTTACCTTGCGGTCTTTGACAGCCTGCTTCTCTCAAAGGCCGCAGCGCTGACGGGCGGCGTCCATGCAGCGTAATTTGCGAATCGCCTACTTCGCGCATACGCTACGGTCAGACTGGAACAACGGCAACGCTCACTTCCTGCGCGGACTTCTGCGCGCACTTGGCGCAACTCGGGCACGAGGTCATCAGCCTTCGAACCGGAAGACGAGTGGTCCGTTCGTAACCTCCGCGGAAGACCGCTCGGGACTCGCTCGCTCGCGCAGTTCGCAGCGCATCTATCCCGACCTGAACATCGCGACCTACCGCCACGACGTCTCTGGCGGACCCTGGCGCCTGGCGCAAGCAACTGCGCGACATCGACGTTGTGATTGTCCACGAATGGAATCCGCCGGAGCTTGCGCATCTGCTGCTCGATTTGCGCGACGAACTCGGCTTCCGCATGCTCTTCCACGACACCCATCATCGGGCATCCTCCTCTCCCGAGCAGATCGAGCTGCTTCCGCATTCACGCGCTTCGACGGCGTGCTCGCATTTGGCGAGGCGCTCCGCACCATCTATCGTGAGCGCTTCGGTATCGACCGCGTCTGGACCCTTCATGAAGCTGCCGACACCAGCGTCTTCCACCCGCAGCCGGAGCACCTCACAGGACCAACGATTGCGTCTGGATTGGCAACTGGGGCGAAGGCGAGCGCTCGGCGGAGATCCGCGACGTTTCTCCTCGCTCCCGCCTCGCGACTTCGCCACCGCCACTTCCGCATCTACGGGGTTCGCTATCCGGAGGATGGCCTTGCACGCGCTGAAGCAGGCCGGTGTGGACTACGGCGGCTACCTTCCCAACCTCGAAGCGCCGCGCGTCTATGCGGAGTCGCGGCTCACCGTCCATATCCCCCGCCAGCAATACACCCATGCGATGACCGGCATCCCCACCATCCGTGTCTTCGAGGCGCTGGCGTGCGGCATCCCGCTGATCTCTGCGCCCTGGCAGGATACAGAAGGCCTGTTTCGCGAGGGAGATTTCGCCTGGGCAAGCACATGCGCCGAGATGGCGCGCACGCATGCGAGTCCCTGCTTGCCGACCCGCAGGCCGCTGCAGGCCAAGCCGCACGCGGCCTGAAACCATTCTCTCGCGGCACACCTGCAGCGCATCGCGCCGAGCAGCTCACGTCCATCTGTGAGGAGCTGATTCGTTGAAGATCTTTGCGTTCGGCTCAAGCATCGTCTCGTCATACTGGAATGGCGCGGCCACATACTACCGCGGGTGTTACAAATATCTCGCGCGCCTCGGCCATCGACATCACCTTCGCAGAACCCGACGCGTACTCGCGCCAGCAGCATCGCGACTCGGATGACTTCTCCTATGTCACCTCAGTGGTCTACCAGCCCACCGTGGACCTGGATCGCATGCTGGCGCTCGCCGCAGAGGCCGACATCGTGGTGAAGCATAGTGGCATCGGTGTCGATGACGCCACGCTTGAGCGCCGCGTGCTCGAGTGCTCGCCGCAGCAGCATGGTCTTCTTCTGGGATGTAGACGCGCCCGCAACGCTCGGGCGCATGCGCGCCGACCGCGCACGACCCATTCCGCGACGACGTACCCGGCTATGACGCCATGCTGACCTACGGCGGCGGACCCATGGCGCGCGACGGCTATCTCGGCTTTGGTGCGCGCGCGTACTACAGCATGTACAACGGGCTCGATCCGGAGACCCACTATCCCGTTCCTCCCGATCCCGTCCCTCGCCTGCGACGTCGCCTTCCTCGGCAACCGCCTGCCCGACCGCGAAGCCCGGGTGGAGGAGCTATTCCTGCGCGCCGCCTCACTTGCACCCGAACAGAGCTTCCTGCTTGGAGGCGAGGGCTGGGGCGACAAGCAGATGCCGCCAAACGTTCGCTGGATCGGCCACGTTCCCACCGCCGATCACAACCGCGTCAACTGCTCCGCAGGCATGGTCATGAACATCAATCGCGCGTCCATGGCGGACTTCGGCTTTTCGCCACCGACGCGTGTCTTCGAGGTCGCCGGGCGCGGGCACCTGCCTGCTATGCGACGACTGGCCCGGCATCTCCGACTGCTTCGAACCTGGCACGAGATCCTCGTCGTCAAACGCGCCGAAGACGTCGTGGCAGCCCTGCGCAAGCATGACGCGCGGCTCGCGCAGAGCGCATCGGCGAGCGCCTTCCACGCACGCGGCTCTGCGCGACCACACCTATGCCACGCGTGCGGCGCAGGCAGACTTCGCCTTCCGCGAGTGCCTGGCGCGACGCCGCGGCGAGGTCCCTGCACACATCTGTGCCGCTCGCCACGATGGCCGACTGGAGCGTACGTCCCTGCCTCTCGCGTGAGCGCAGCCCGTGTACAGCACCATGCACCCGGGCTGGAACCGTCGCATGAAGATCGTCATCTATGGTCTGACCATCACGTCCTCATGGGGCAACGGCCACGCCACGACCTATCGCTCGCTGTGCAAAGCGCTTGCCCTGCGCGGACACGCCATCCACTTCATCGAGAAAGAAGTGGAGTGGTATCGCAGCAATCGCGATCTGCCGCAACCCCGCGTTCTGCACCGTGCACCTGTACGACGACTGGGCATCAGAGCGCAGCGCCCTGCTCGCCGTTGCGACGGACGCGGACGCGATCGTCATCGGCTCCTACTTCCCCGATGCGATTGTCGCTACCGAGGCTCTGCTTGACGCAGGCTCGCGGTCCTCTGCTCTTCTACGACATCGACACGCCGATCACCATGGCGCAGCTGCGAGCGAACGGCGAGCACCGAATACCTCGAGGCCGCCCTCATCCCACACTACGCCGCATACCTGAGCTTCACCGGCGGTCCCGCGCTGCAGGAACTGGAGCAGACCTTCGGCTCGCCACGTGCCGTTCCCTTCTACTGCTCCGTCGATCCCGCCCTCTATCATCCCGTCGCAGGCGCGTGAACAGTTCCGGTGCGACCTGAGTTATCTCGGCACCTACGCACCTGACCGACAGCCAAAGCTCATGCGTCTGCTCAACGGTGCGGCTGCTCTCACGCCCCATGCGCGCTTCATCGTCGCAGGCCCGCAGTATCCCGCAGAGATCTTGCTGGGCTCCAAACGTTGCACGCATCATCCACCTCGCGCCGCCTGAGCACCCGGCCTTCTACTCCTCCTCCCGCTTCACTCTGAACCTCACCCGCGACGACATGGTGGCAGCAGGATATTCTCCGTCAGTCAGACTCTTTGAGGCCTCCGCCTGCGGGGCCACAATCCTCTCCGACAATTGGCGCGGACTGGACGAGTTCCTGACTCCCGGAGAGGAGATCCTCCTGCCCACGAACGAGTACGAGGTCACCGACTTGCTGCGCAACCTGCCCAATGAGGAACGCCGCAGAATCGGGCAACGCGCGCGTGACCGCATTCTGAGCGCGCACACCGCAGAGCACCGCGCCGTGCAGTTCGAACAAATCGTATCGTCGCTTCCGTGATGGCGCGGGTTATTGTTCTCGCAGCAGGTCCGCCAGGGACTCCACACAAAGCCCGGGCCGCTCCGACATAAGCTGCTGGCCGCCGTATATCCCGGTCGCGACCGCGATCACGTCCAGTCCATTGGCATGCGCGGCCTGAATATCGGAAGGCGTATCGCCCACGACGCAAATCATCGCCCCTTCGCCTGTCCGCTCCAAGGCCATCGTGTATGCGCTTCGGAAGACGTCCACCCTGTACTCATAGGCATCGCTGAAGCCGCCGAAGTCGAAGTACTGCAGCAAACCAGCGCGCTCCAACTTCAACTTGCCAATCGCCTCGAGGTTGCCAGTCGCAACGCCGAGCATCGCCCCTCGCGCACGCAGATGCTCCAACACCTGAGGCGCCTCAGGCAGCACGTGGGCGCGCAGTTCTCCTCTCTGCCGGTCCACAAACGAACACATGCGATCTCGCGCCTCTGGAAGCCGCGGTCGCCACTGCTCGTCCGCGACCTCCGCGACCCGGAAAGCGTCACGCAAAATGCCCACGTCGGTGTTGCCATGGGCGACGACGCCGTCGAGGTTCAATGGTCTTCCCGCCAGCCATGTGAGGGTGTCACAGAAGGCGAAGTAATGCACCGCATCCGTGCAGTTAAGCAATGTCCCATCAATATCAAACAGGTATGCGTCGTATGCATCCCACGGACGACGCAGCGTGCAGGTCCCGCTCGCCGTCTTCACCCTGCAAGCTCCCCGCGCCGCACCGTCAAAGCCCAGCGTGCGAGGTCCGCTGCGATCCTGCGCACTACTCCGTCCCACTGGCCTTGCGTGTTCTGGCGATACAGCCTCAGCGAGGGATACCAGGGCGTGTCCGTTCGATCAACCATCCAACGCCAGTCGGCGGTCCGCTGCAGCAGAACCCACGCGGGAGTTCCCAGTGCCCCCGCCAAATGAGCCGCTAGTGTATCCACCGTAATCACCAGATCAAGCTGCTCGATTACCCCGGCCAGCGGCAGAATTCCCTCGCCGCACGAGTCGTCCTGCCGAGTACAAGCACCACCCGCCAGTTCCTTCCACGCGTCTTTTTCGCTGCCTCCCTGCAGATTCCAGAACTCGCACCCTGTTGCCTGTACCATCTCCTGCACAAACGCGAACGGAAGAGAGCGCGACCGGTTCCACTCGCCCGCGCTCCACACCAGTCCAACCCGCGGCGAACTCCGGCGTCCCATGCGCTGCCGCACATCCCTGCGGACAGAAGTTGGCAGGTCAAGATACTGCGTGGCGACAGGGAGTTGTGTCACTTCGGTCCGGAACAGATAGGGCAGCTCCATCACTTCCACCTGAACGTCCCATTCCGGTGCCGTCCCTGGCGCCTGTTCGCCCCAGGTAATTACCCGGTCCACGCCATCGAAGCACGTAGCCAGATCGACCAGCCTGGGCGGCGCCTCCACAATCAGCTCTGCGCACCGTGCGCGAAGCGCCGGAGCATACCGTAACATCTGCACCGCATCGCCAAAGCCATGCAGGCAGCGGAGAATTACGCGCCTGCCATCCACCGCTTCGCCATTCCAGAAGCGGTGTGGATCGGCGCCGCCGCGGCGCACAATCGAGTCACTCTCTTTCCAGGCAGCAGCGAACTCACCGGCCAGCATGTACGCTATCCACCGCCCCCCCGCGCAGCGATCCGGGTCCGCCCCCTGCTCTTCGGCGCGGTTGAGCAGTTCCATAGCCTGGCGCAGAGCGCGACCCTCAAGCAGCGCCTCGGCCTGCTCCAACATCTGTTCCGCTTCCACCGAGACGCCCGCACGCGCCTGCATCAGCGCGCCTGCCGCCCAGCCGGATAAACGCAGTGCGGCCCGTCCGCGGGAACTTCAACCCGCCGCCAGCGGCACAGATACACTTCGTCCTCCGGCTGCGCCTCGATGGCAAAACCCGAAGAGCGGAGCATAGCCTCCACGCAGGCCCGGTTGGGCACCCACCAGTTCGTTGCATCGTTGGAATACCGATGCTCGATGAAGTGCAGCTTCGGATAGCCCCGTTCATCGAACGGCGCCGGCTCGTGAAACTTGTAGTCCGCAGCAACCTCAAAGATCTCGCGGCTCCCGCGCTGCATGCTCTGGAACAGAAGCAGGTTCTTCGCAACGTGTTCGTGAATCAGATCCAGCGCCAGCAGCGGATGGCGAAGATGGTAGAGCACGCCCATGAAGATCACAAGGTCGAAGCGCTCTCCCAACTCCGCCACATCCCATACAGGCAGCCTGCGAAACTCCACGTCTGCATGGAGAATCTCCGCCGCAAATCGCGCCTGCCGCAGGTAGCGTTCGTCGGTGTCTATCCCTAGAACACGCGCCGCACCGCGCCGCTTCATCTCAAAGGAGTAGAAGCCTGCATTGCAACCGATGTCCAGCACACTCATGCCATCGAGCCTGCTGGGCAGCACGTCTTGGAAGCTTTCAAACTTCACCTGCGGATAGTCCCCAAGAAAATGTTCAGGCGCCGTCTGCACGCCATCCAGCCGCAGGTTATGGAACCACGGACCAAGCGCGGCGATCTGCCCCGCGAGGCTGCCTTGAACTCCGTTCGACGTCTCAAGCACCGGCAGTCGTGACTGGCTCATAGTTCCCTTCGTTCTCAAACAAAATGCGCGCCTCGGTGGTGCCGGAGAGCTGCTTTCCTTCGAGCAGATGGACCGCAGCCCGATACCCGTGCAGTGTACCCACGTCCACATACTGCGTGCCGGCACGCACGCCGTACGCGAGCCCACCCTCGGCAATCCACGCGTTGATCAGCGTGCCGAAGTACTCATCCCTGCGCTCCGGCCTGCACCACAGTTCGTGGAGCGCGTGGAAGATCGCACCCGGCATCTTGAACGCCCCCCAGATCCACTGCGAGGCGGCGCCTGCCTGTTTCACCTGGATCTCCGTGACCTCGTCGCGGTCGTTCGTACACACCGCATCAAAGAGTTCCGGCTTGTCGACTGGAAACAGAAGAAACGACAGCGCGTCGTCGGACAACCTCGCCAGCCCGTCCTCCGGTGACCAGATCGTATCGGGAAGCCCGATCAGCACCAGGTCATCCTCGCGCACCAGAGGAATCGCTCGGAACACTGCATCACAAAGCCCGCCCGGATTGCCCTGCACCACGTATGCGATATCCGCGCCCCATAGTCTGGCCCCGTAGTACTGCAGGATGTCCGTCTTCCCCGGCGCAATGACAAAACAGAGCCGGTTAGCCCCTCCCCGGATCATCCTCTCAACCAGATACTCGCTCACCGCGCGAGGCCGCTCCCTGTCGTCTTCCACACGGCTCCCCACGGGCAGCAACTCCTTGGAGAACGCGAGAGGCTGGATCCTGCTGCCCGCTCCGGCCGCAGGAATGATGCCCCACGTGATCTTCCCAGCGCTCTTCCCTACAATGCCATCGCGCTGCACTGTTCCACTCCTGTCAGCCGTCCGCACAAAGCTTCCAGCTCGCGGACGCGGCAGTCCGCCGTATGTTGTTCGAGCGTTCGTTCGCGCGCCGCATCCGCTACCCGCCGCAACTCCGACTCGGTCCGGGACACGATCTCCATCACCTGCTCCCCTGTCTCCACAAGAAAGATCTCCTTGCCCGGTTCAAAGAAAGTCCCAATGCCCTCCCACGTGTCACTCAACAACGGAGCGCCACAAGCAGCCGCCTCAAACAATCGGCCTGAAGGGCAATAGCCATACTCGGCCATCGCGCGCCGAGTCACGTTCAGTGTCGCGCGAGAAGAGCAAAAGAACGCAGGATGCTGCGCCGGCTCAAGGTGCTGCGTGAAGAACACATTCGGCGACCACGGGAACTCTTCCGGATACTGCGCGCCGCCAATCACAAATCTTTGCTCCGGCAGCCGGGCCGCAGGTTTCAGAAACAGTTCTGTCAGCGCTCTCTGCCGGTCCGCAGCATAGGTGCCCAGATACGACAGCGTCCCGCGCAAACGCTCCACCGGAGCCACCGGATGATGCAACTCAGGATCCACCCACCCATACAAAGCAGCCACGTTGCGTGCGCCCAGAAGCGTGCGCAACTCATCGAGCGCACGCCCTCCCGTGTAGCTCAACACTAAGTCAAACTCCGAAAGCCCACCCGCCGGAAGATACTCCACGGCAGACGCGCCGCGAAGCGCATCCAGCGTCACCGGCGTGTCCATGTCGTAGAACGCTCGTATCTCCGCCTTCGAACCAAGTACCAGCTGGCACGCCGCAATTCCATCAGGACAGAAGCTGGTACAAATCGCAAGCTCAGCACTGTTAGCATCCTGAGCCGCTTCCCCAACAATCTCTTGGAACGATCCGTACAGCCGAAGGCGAGCGCCAGGCTCAAGCTCCCAAACGTCTCGCGCCCCGGCGTAGTAGGGCACATCCTTTTCATAGAACGTCAGCGTGTGGC
This sequence comes from uncultured Acidobacteriaceae bacterium, assembly GCA_963791875.1. Classification (GTDB taxonomy): domain Bacteria; phylum Acidobacteriota; class Terriglobia; order Terriglobales; family Acidobacteriaceae; genus Edaphobacter. The sequence continues at coordinate 22,689 of CAWBUI010000004.1, read as the reverse complement.
CTCGGCGCGTCAACGCACGCACAAACGATCTCCAAAGAGTGGCATGCCCGTTTCCCCAGGAGGAGGAGATCGTCAGCCCGAAAACCACCACGTGCATTCTGTCTCCCTGCGCTTGTGTCTGCGGCCTGCGCATCGGCCGCAAGCTTGGAGTGAGATGAGGATTCAGAGACACAGGATGTTTCCGCACGACCCCGCAACTCCATACCGCACACTGCACGTCCCTCCAGGGGCCAACACCCGCTCTGTCCCCCGCATCCGAAGGGCAGCGGTGAACATGGCCATCGATCCCGAACGGCAGAAATCAATCGCCGAAGCGCTTACGGCATCATCCCTTGACGCCTTTGTCAGCGTCACTCCAAGCACCGTCCTGCTGCTTACCGGCTGCTGGCCCGTCATCGGAAATACGGTCGCCATCGCCACGCGCTCAGGCGACACCGTACTCGTCGTCCCGCAGGACGAGGTCGATATCGCCGAAGCCTCAACGGCAGTCCGGCTCGTGCCCTACAAGCCCGCGGAGCTTGACTCGATGACCGAGGCTGCCGACCAACTCCGCGCGCCTCTCGTAAACCTCCTCTCCGCGCTCAATCTTGCAAGCGCAACGATCGGCATTGAAGTCGGCCACAGCATCCAGACGACCGGCTACATCTCCGCCGCGCAATATCGCCACCAGCTGTTCGAGGTCCTCAAGGCGGCAGCCCCAGGCGCAACCTTCGCTGGCTGTGACAACGTCCTCGCCGCCCTCGGCGCCCGCAAGACCAGCATTGAGCTCGAACGAATCTCCCTTGCCTGCAGGATCGCCGCCTCCGGATACGCCCGCGGCCAGAGTGCCATCCAGCCTGGGGCCACCGAACGTGAAGTCGCCTCAGCCTTTCAGGCCGCGTTCGACGTCGCACCGCTTCCTGGCACCCTCCAGCGCAGTTATGGCACCTTCTTCTGCATGTCCGGGCCGAACGCCGCGACCGCGTCCGCAGCCTATGCCCGCACGCGCCAGCGCATCATAGAGGACGGCGACCTCGTCATGGTCCACGCCAACACCTGCGCCGACGGCTACTGGACCGACATCACTCGAACCTACACCGCAGGCCAACCCCCCGAACGTCATACCGAGATGCTCACCGCGATCACGGCTGCTCGTGAAGCCGCCCTCCAGGCGATCAAACCAGGCGCTCAAGCGAGCGCCGTCGATCGCGCCGCACGAGACGTCATGCAGGCGCGTGGCTTCGGCGAGGCGTTCCGTCACTGTCTCGGCCATGGCGTGGGATTCGCCGCGATCAGCGCCAGTGCCCTGCCCCGCATCCATCCCGCTTCGCCTGACATCCTCGAACAAGGTATGACCTTCAACGTCGAGCCCGCCGCATACCTCGACGGCTACGGCGGGATGCGTCACTGCGATGTCGTTGCAGTCACTAAAACCGGCAGCACGCGTACTCACAGACTTCTAGCCCACGCACCACCGAGATAAACCAATGGCAAAGCAGGTATCAGATCTCATCGTCGAACGCCTCCTCGAGTGGGGTGTGGACACCATCTTCGGCTACCCCGGCGATGGCGTTGACGGCTTCTTCGAATCCCTTCGCACCCACAAGGACAAGCTGCGCTTCATCCAGGTGCGCCACGAGGAGGCGGCAGCCTTCGCAGCCGTCGGCTACGCCAAGTACACCGGCCGCATCGGCGTATGCGTCGCAACCTCCGGCCCCGGCGGCATCCACCTGCTCAACGGCCTCTACGATGCCAAGTGTGATCTAGTCCCCGTCCTTGCCATCACCGGTCACACCTATCACGACCTCATCGGCATGAACTATCAGCAGGACGTCGACCTCGACAAACTCTTCATGGACGTCTCCGTCTACAACGAGCGCATCATGGGACCTGCACACGCCGTCAACGTAGTGGACATGGCCATCCGCAGTGCCTACGGCAGGCACGGCGTCTCCCACATCTGCATCCCCAAGGACATTCAGGAGTGGGAGGTCACGGACAAGCATCGCTCCAAGGCGAACGTCCCAAAACACAGTGGGCACTGGTCCGCCCCCTCGACCGAAAAGCCGGCCGCATCCCTCCTGCAGGCCGCCGCGGCCATCATCAACGCCGGCTCCCGCGTCGCCATCCTCGCCGGACGCGGCGCGCTCGGAGCAGGCCGAAGAGCTCACCCAGCTCGCTGAAACCGTAGGTGGCCCCGTCATCAAAGCGCTCCTCGGCAAGGCCGCGCTCCCCGACCGCAGCCCCTACACTACCGGCGGTCTCGGGCTCCTCGGCACCGCGCCCTCCGTCGATGCCATGGAAGACTGCGACACCCTCATCATCATCGGCACCAGCTTCCCCTACATGGAGTTCCTGCCCGAACCCGGCCAGGCCAGGTGCGTTCAGATCGATCTGGACCCCACCCGTATCGGGCTCCGCCATCCCGTAGACGCGGCCCTGGTCGGCGACGCAAAGAGCATCCTCACCGCGCTGCTCCCGCTGCTCAAGAAGAAGAACAACAAGTTCCTCAAGAAGGCGCAGGAGCGCATGGCGGACTGGCGCGAGCTGATGGAGGAACGCGGCACCCGCACAGACATGCCAATGAAGCCGCAGGTCGTCACCCACACCCTCAACAAGCTCCTGCGTGACGACGCCATCGTCTCCGCCGACTCCGGGCACCATCGCCACCTGGACCGCGCGCTACATCGAGATCCGCGGCACCATGCAGTTTTCACTCTCCGGTTCCCTCGCCACCATGGCCAACGGCCTTCCCTACTCCATCGGGGCCGCCATCGCCTTCCCTGCCCGCCAGGTCGTCTGCGTCGTCGGCGACGGTGGCCTCACCATGCTCATGGGCGAGATCGCCACGCTCGTCAAATACCGGCTTAACGTCAAAGTCGTCGTGATCAAGAACAACGCCCTTGGTCAGATCAAATGGGAGCAGATGATCCTCGACGGCAATCCCGAATTCGGCGTGGACCTTGAGCCCATCGACTTCGCCAAGGTCGCAGAAGCCTGCGGAGCTCGCGGCTACACCATCGAGCGGCCGGAACAAGCCGAGTCCGTTCTGCGCGAGGCTCTCGCCTATCCCGGACCCGCCGTCATCCAGGCCGTCGTGGACCCGAACGAACCGCCTATGCCCGGCAAGATTCAAACCGACCAGGCCATCAAATTCGCCAAGTCCGCTCCTCCGCGGAGAAAGAGACGCCGGAAAAATCATCCAAACTGTGCTCCAGAATAAAATTCGGGAGATCATCTAGAACATGCAGCCAGCGCCCCCAACCCGCACGGCTCTCGTCACTGGAGCTTCGCGCGGCCTGGGCGCAGCCATCGCTACAGAACTCGCGCGGAACAACATCCGCGTAGCCATCAACTACCACCAGAACAAGTCCGCAGCGGACGCAGTCTGCCACCATATCCAGGGAATCGGCGGCCACGCCCGCACCTTCCAGGCCGACGTCCGCAACGAGATCGAAGTCGCCCGCCTCGTTCACGATGTCACCTCCACCCTCGGCCCCGTCGACATCCTCGTGCCCAACGCCACCGGCGACCAACCCATGCTCGCCATCGAAGACCAGACCTGGTCCGCCTACCTCGACCAGCTCGAGTTCTTCGTCAAGTCTCCCCTCCTGCTCCTGAAGGAGGTCCTCCCCGGCATGAAGTCGCGCCGATTCGGCCGCATCATCCAGATTGGCTCAGAGGTCGTCGAACTCGGGAATCCGCGGTTCGCCAGCTACGTCGCCGCCAAAGCGGCACAACTCGGCGCGACTCGATCCTGGGCCTCCGAACTGGCTCCATTCGGAATCACGGTCAACCTCGTCGCCCCCGGCTGGATCCCCACCGAACGCCACACGGCCGCGAACGATTCGGAACGCGAAGCCTACACAGCACGCGTCCCGATGGGCCACATGGGATCGCCCGACGACATCGGAATGACCGTAGCCTTCCTCGCGAGCGACGCCGCTCGCTTCATCACGGGACAAAAGCTCTCAGTAAACGGCGGCAACACGCTCGAATAGACTTGGGCGCTACTCTCATCCAATGGATTAGGATTCCACCCCAAACATCCTGAATCCCAAGCTTTGTTCCGCCAAAAGGATCCCTTATACAGCGTCTTCCGGTACACCGGGCGAATGCAAATGCCTCTGAATTATTCCACGTGGAACAATCCAAAAAATCGGGGCCGCCGCACCCTCGTGCGACGACCCCACGTTCGTACATCCAGTTTACATCCCGTTCTGGATTCCGTTTGTCGGGTGCACAACTCGATAGCTCGAGTTCCCCTTCGACCACACCAGCAGCAGGATGTCCTTGCCCGCAGGATTCGCATGGACCACCGTCGCGAACTGCTCAGCCGAACTCACCGGCTTGCGGTTCACCTCGAGCACAACGTCGCCTGGCTGCAGCCCCGCATCATCCGCCGGGCTTCCCGGACGAACCTGCGCGATCGCCGCACCCTTCACGTCCGCCGGCAGATTCAACTGCTGCCGCACGTCGCTGTTCAGGTCATCGACCGCGACGCCCAGCTTGCCCGCGTTCCCCTGAGCGCTGCCATTGTCGTTCTGCGCAACCTCCGTGCCTGGCTTGTGATACTCGCCGACCTTTACGTCCACCGTACGCGGCGATCCATCGCGGATGATGCCCAGGTGGATCGTGTCGCCCGGCTGGTCCTGGCTCACCGCAACCTGCAGCGCACTGCCGTCCGCAACCTTCCGGCCGTTCAGCTGGTCGATCACGTCTCCCTGCTTCAAGCCCGCCCGTGCCGCCGGAGAATCCGGTGTCACCTGCGCCACAACCGCCCCAGTTGCATCCTTCAGATTGAAGAACTGCGCGTTCTCCGGCGTCACGTCGTTCATCGCGATGCCGAGATAGCCGTGGTCCACCTTGCCATGCGCAATCAGCTGCTCCGTCGTCGCCTTCACGATCTGCGACGGAATCGCAAACCCCGCACCCGCAAACGATCCCGAGTTCGAGATGATGAACGTGTTGATGCCGACCAGTTCGCCGTGCGCATTCACCAGCGCGCCGCCAGAGTTGCCCGGATTGATCGCCGCGTCCGTCTGGATAAAGCCGCCCGGCTTGCGCGCGTCATCGCTGTACGGATTCTGCCGATTCACCGCGGAAACAATGCCGCGCGTGACCGAGTTCTGGAAGTAGCCGAACGGGCTGCCAAAGGCCAGCACCGTCTGCCCCGGCTTCAGCGTTCCCGAGTCGCCCCACGCCACGAACGGCAGGTTGTGGCCGTCGATCTTGATCACCGCAAGGTCGGTCAGCTTGTCGGTTCCGATCACCTTCGCGTTCATCACGCGACGGTCGTTCATCGTCACCTTCACCTCAAGCGCACCATCGACCACGTGGTTATTGGTCACGATGTACCCGTCCGGCGAGATGATCACGCCGCTACCGACGCCATGCTCGAGCGGCTGCTGCTGCTGTTGAAAGCGGCGCCCCTGCCCGCGCCCCGGCTGATCCGGCGCCGTTTCCGAACGGGCCGCCAGGGCCAAAGAACTGCGCAAATCCCGGGGGAAGCTGTTGTTCGCCGCCGCCCTGACCTCCGCCGCGCATCGCCGTCTCCTCCTCGGACCCGCGCGACGTCACCTGTACATTTACGACGGCAGGTTCTACGCGTGAGGCGACCGACTCCACAGCGTGATCGAGCGCCGTGAGAGCCGCAACGCTGTTGTCGTCCATGGGCGCTGCGACGCTCGCCGCATGGCCGGGACTTTCGTGCAAGAGCACACTCACCGCGAGCGCTGTCGTAAGGACCGCACCGGCAGAGAGCCCAAGCCGACGCTTCGTTTCCGTGCCAACTAATTGATTAGTTACTTCAGACATACAAACACCTCGATACAAGGTTGAACTGCAACTTACAACTGAAAGATCAGCCAGCCGCCCCGCACAGGCACCGCGGCTGCATACGGATAAACTTGGCCGGCATCGGCAGTCCAGGCAGCCGAGTCACTGGCGTTGCCGGTGTAATACGAGCGCCTCGGCTGCGCCCTCGCCGAACTCTGAACCGAGGTCAACACCACGCGCGACCCGTCCCCAGACCAGGTAGTCGTGGCAGTCATCACCACCCAGCCGCCATCGTCAACACGACTCGCCTGCTGCACGGTCCGGAGCCGCCGCAGATCGCTGACATGCTGCGATCCCGGCAATCGCTTTGTTACGCCGGCCCATCATCTCTGACGAGGCACTTCCCCGCGCCACACCGGACGCTAAACCAACCCGCTGCTCGCCTCCATCCCGAAGAGTGTCCGCCCGGGACGAGTCAGGGTGGAACACCACAGCCTGGTACGCCCCGCCGCTGCGGCGACCGGTCACCCCCGGCATCGCTGTTGCCGTCTCCCGTGCGCTGGTGTCAGCGGAGAAACCGATCAACTGTGGCGTACGCTCCAGCGCGGCTGTTCCCGCCACCAGCGCCAGAACAGCGCCTCCCGTCACAAGCCGGGTCTGGATCCGGCCCATGCCTTCGCTGCGCGAAAGGATGCGGCGTACTCGCTGGCCCAATTCTGACTCGCGTCCCAGCGCGCCCATCATCAACGCACTGGCACGCCGACCCAGCCGGTGTTCGGCCAGGCTGGCCAGGCAGGAGGCATACGCCTTCGGCGCGCCGGTAACCCGAAGCACACGCTCGTCGCACGCCAGTTCGCGCTCAAAGCAAAGCCGCCGCTCCACCCATAGCAACGCTGGATTCAACGGGAAGATCACCACGGCGACCTTCTGGAGCAGGTTGAGCCAATCGTCCGCACGCCGCAGGTGGCCGGCCTCATGGAGAATCACCTGCCCCATCTCGTCCGGAGAGAGTTTCTGCACAAGCCACGACGGAATCAGGATCCGGGGCGCAAAGAAGCCAATCACGCTTGGGCGGTCCACTTCGTCGCTCGTGCAGATCTGCACGGCTCGTCCGGCGGATCGCACCGCCCCCTCCGGCCACTGTTCTTCCGGCAAAGGTGTCGCCCGTCTCCAAAGAGCATTCACGCGGAACGCCGCTCGCACAAGAGCAACGGCGCGCGCCAAAGAAGCTGCCGCCCAAACCACAAGGATCGACTCGCTCCACCGGGAGCTAACCGTCAGCCAGGGTGCCTGCGCGGATCCCCCCACGCCTACCCCGGAGCGCCCCAACAACGCGAGCGCCGGCAGCCCAGCCACCAGCACAAACACCGCGAACCAGATCGCAAATCGAGCCGCCGCAGACGCATTCTTCAACAAGCGAAGCCCTGTCGCTGCCGCGGCGACAAGCAGCGCACCCTGCCAGACGGCCGCCACAAGAGACCCCGTGGCCGCATCCGATACCGTTCGTAGAAGGTCCAGAAGCCCAAAGCCCGCGGAGATCATCGTGCGCCCTCCGTCCGGGCGGCCGGAAACTCGGCGGCGGCCGGAGAGTCGTCGGCGGCCTGGGCGATCGCCTCTTTCAAGCGTCGCAGTTCGTCCGCATCCATGTCGTCATCCCCGAGGAGCGAAAGCAGCAGCCGCTCCCGCGAGTTCCCGAAGAAACGCTGCATCATGTGGCGTATCTCGGACCGGCAGGCTTCGTGCTCGGCAACGCACGGCCAATACACAAACGCCCGGCCAGACTGCCGATGCTGCACGTAGCCCTTCTTTTCGAGGATGCGGATCGTCGTCAGCACGGAGTTGTAGGCCAGGGGCTCGCTCTCGGGCATCGCGGCCACCAGGTCGCCTACGGCAGATTCCCCGCGTGTCCACAGAAGCTTCATTAACCTGAGTTCGGCTTCGGTCAGCGTGTTGGATGGTCGTGGGGGCATCGATATAGAGGCAGCATCGTTCGCCGCCGTAATCAGTAGACGGAACAACTAATGCATTAGTTAGCAAAAAAATAAAGTTCACGCCAACCCCGCACCCGCCTCGCCCTACTCCAGTTCGCCGTCCCGAACGCTCTGAAACTTGCGTTCCTGGGCATTCCCCGCGAGATGCGCCGGGCGATCCGGCCATGCGGTCAACACCGTCTTATCCGCCGCGTAGGTCTGAGTCGGCCACGCGGCCGGCACGCCGGTTCGAGTCGCCGCGCGGCTCTCCCGCAGGCCGCCGCTGCCCGCTCCTCCGTTCAAGCTTCTTGCCGGCAGGTTCGCCCCAGCCAGCCGTGTGCCCACCTGCGTCTCCCCGGCCGGACGATCCGCGGCTCCGGCCGCGCTCCAGAGCTGTCGAAACCGGCTGTAAGCCTGCTCACTCGCGGGGAGGTCGCCCGCTGCCGCAAGAGCCTTCGACAGTCCGAGTTGCGCCGCCGGATACACATCTGTCCCCCCGGTTAGAGCCGCGCCACGGTGCGCGAGCACCTCCTGAAAGTCCTTCGCGGAAGCCGCGGCATCATGCGCCGCAAGGTGCGCCATCCCACGAAGGTATGGTGTCAGGTACGTCACATCAACGGCCCGTATCGTCGCCAACTCCGTCAGCGCTCCATCCACGTGCCCTTGCCCCATCAGTGTTGCAGCCCGCAGCGCGGAGGCCCTGGAGGACTGCGCCCTGACTGCAGACAGCCCGGCTATTCCGGCGCGCGCCAGTGCCTCATCCCCGCACAAGGCACCCGCCAGGCCGGCGCTGTACGCCGAGTCGGGGCTCGTCGCCGGTCGCGTAAGCGCGTCTCGGCCAAGCGCCACGGCAGCCGGACAGTCCCCGGCAAGCGCCCGGTCCAGCGCACCGCGAGCGATCAAAACAACCCCGGCGCCCACCAGACCCGCCTGCGCGCGCGTGCTCTCGGCAGCCTCCCGCCACGCTGTGGCGGCGGCGGTGCGGTCGCCCGTGTTGTCCAGCAAGGTCGCGCGTGCAGCCAGAACCTGCGAGTTCGCACTGTCATCTCCCGCATCCACTGCAGGGACACGGCTATTCTTCCCCCCAAGGTACGCCGCATATAGCGCCACGTCCGGGTGCGGGAAACCCAGCGCGGACGCACTTTCTTCGAGCGTAAGCGCCTGGTTGTAGAGGTCCCTACCAAGCAGGGAGAGCTCCGCCTCGCGGTACAGCTCGCCGTCCCGTTTCGCTGCCTTGATGCCATGCTCCGCAACGCTCAGCGCCTCAGGAAAGCGGCCCTGCAGCCGCAAAACACGCGCATAGGCCAGCAGGACCTCCGGGTCGTCGGGGTGTTCGGTCGCCAGGTGCTCAGCGGTCGATGCCGCCGCCGATAGGTCACCCGGAGCATTCGCGTCCGCCGCGATGCGGGCAAGTTGCGCGGTCCGGGAGCTACGCCCACGTAAAGCACTCTGCGCCCGCACTGCCGCCTCGGCACTCGCAAGATCAGACCCCAGCATGCGCGCAAGCCACGAGATCTGCACGTTTGCCTGAACGAAATTCGGATCCGCCGCGGCCGCGATTCCGTACGCCTTGAGAGCAGCTTCCGGCCGGTTCTCCGCCTCGGCCTTCGCGCCCGCGGCAAACGCCCGCAGCGCGTTCAGGTTGCCGGTGGCCTCCCGTGCAAGCGGCACAGACAAAGCCGGGGCGCTCTCCGCCGGCCTGCCCAGCAGCTGGTTGCGCAGAGCCGACGCGACCTCATCGATCGCCCCCGGAATCTCCTGAGTCCGCGCGGCTTTCGCCTCTGCATGGGCCAGTTCGCGATTGCTCGAAGTATCGTTTACCGCGACAGACAGCGTGTAGCCAGCCCCGCTGCTGTGCGCACCCTCTTCCCCTTCCCGTACCTCGCCATACAGGTAGGCGCGCGCACCCGCAGCGCGCGCGGCCTGGCGAGCCTGCAGAGCAGAATCCGGCCGCCCATCCGCGCCCATCGAATGGATCTCGGCACGATACGCCCCGACGCCGCGCACCAGGAAGTCCTGTGACTGGCTGAGGCTCAGATCCAGCCCCGCAGCTATGCTGCCGTCGAAGGATTGCACGGCCGTCTGATTCTCGACGTCGGTAATCAGGAGCGTATCCGAAGGCGCAAGCAACGCCTTCGACCTTGGACTCAGGCGCGACGCCGCAAACGCTCCGCCCAGCACGCCCAGCACTGTCCCCACAACGGCAGCACGCAGAAGGATTGGGCTGCCACTCACGCTCGCGGTCGAACGCCTGGCCGCGGCGAACGCAAACGCACCGATCCTCGGCAGATCAACGCGATCCGCACGCGACTCGTGCTGAATGTCAGCGGTGACCACTGGGGCAGCTTCAACTTCGTCGAACACAGCAGGAAGGCTGCCAACGGGAGTCTCTTCAACCGAACCAACGCTCGCCGAGCGCCGGCGTAACAACGCTGGTTCGCGATACAACTTGGCAGCACCGGACGGGACACGCACGCCGGCGCTTTCATGTGCCCGTTCGACCGGCGTGCCTGCACTGCGCGGCCGAACTCGTCGACCCTCGCCAGGTGTGTCGGCCTCGGCAGGACGCTCCCTCCGGGCCCCGACTCCCAGCCCCACCACCCCGTAATCCTGCCGAAAGTCCGGCCGGTTCGGCAGTCCCGCGCGCGCTACGGGCTCCTCTACACGCACCAGCGGAACCGCGGGTGAAGAGGATCGCCGCCAACGGCTTTCGCTCCCCTTCGCCGCCGCACTGTGCAGCGCAGCCACCACGTCCGCAGTCGTCTGGAAGCGACGCGCCGGCTCCTTTTCGAGTAATTTAAGGATCGCCTTCTCGAGCGCACGCGGAACCGAATCATTCCAATCGTGGATAGGTTCAGGCGCGTGGTTCAGGAGTTGCACGAACAGCAGCGCCGAGGTGCTGCCATGGAATGGCGTGCGCCGGGTGGCCATCTCATACATCACCACCCCAAGGGAGAACAGATCGCTGCGGCCATCCAGCTCGTCCCCGCGAGCCTGCTCGGGAGACATGTAGGAGACAGTACCCACCGCCTCCCCAACGACCGTGAGGTGCTCGTCTCGATGATTCAAATCGCCCGGCAGAGGTCCTGTGAGCTTCGCCAGACCAAAGTCCAGCACCTTCACCCGGCAGCGGCCGTCCGGCTGCCGCACCAGCATCACGTTGGCCGGCTTGATGTCGCGGTGAACAATACCCAGGGCGTGAGCCGCTCCCAACGCCTCCGCCATCTCGATACCGTACTGCGCAATCTCGTCCGATGGAATGCCGCCCCGCTCGATCCGCTGCTTTAGCGTCTCGCCTTTTAGCAGCTCCATGACCAGGTAGGGCGCGCCGTCCTTCTCTCCAATGTCAAAAATAGTGCAGATATTCGCGTGATTCAGCGCTGAAGCCGCTCGCGCCTCGATCACAAAGCGCTCCCGGTTGCTCGGCTGCGGATAGTCGTCGTGCAGCACCTTCACCGCTACTTCGCGCTGCAACCGCGCGTCCCACGCGCGGTACACCTCGCCCACGCCGCCCCGCCCCAAGGTCCCCAGAATCTCGTACGGTCCAAACCACTCGCCTGCAGTCGGAATCATTCGGACCAGCCCATCCTCTATGAAAGTCGTTCCTGCATGCCGCCGCGCGCCGTCCTCCGCGGGTACATGCCTTCGTGAACAGCCTAGCGGGGAGTGCCCTGTTGCTAAATAGCGGAAGGGTCGTAGCCGGTACAACTTTTGGCAGATAGCCGGGCATCTTTTACCGGCCTACTGCGTGCGTCGGTTGGTATACTCACCCCGACTCGCGAGATCCCGTCCGTATGCTCCAGACTGCCCCGCAGGTTCGCCGCCACCAACCACGCGCACCCACGAGTCTGCGCACCAGTCTCCTTACCCGGCTGCAGACCAGGGTCGGCCGAGCGCTGGCCCGGGCCGCAAAGGAGCTGGAGTCACGTCCCTGGCTCTGCATCCTGCTCCTCACGTGCGTGTATCTGCCCGCAGCCTTCGACGGCTCACGCGCCAAGCCCCTCTGGCACGACGAGCTGTTCACCTTCTACATCGCGCAGGCGCAGACGCTCGGCGGGATGTGGGCCCAGCTCCGCACCCTGGACCTCAATCCGCCCCTGACCTATCTCCTCACCCGGCTCTCCTTCCGCCTCTTTGGCGTCTCCACGCTGGCAGCGCGCCTGCCCGAGATCTTCGGTTTCTCTCGCCTTTCTGCTCGCCAGCTTCTCCGTTGTTCGTCGCCGCCTCGGAACACTGTTCGCCCTCTTCGCGGCAGCGTTGCTGCTCGAATCCAAGGTCTTCCCCCTCGCCTACGAAGCCCGTCCCTACGCCCTGCTGCTCGGACTCCTCGCCACAGCATTCGCCGCATGGCAATCTGCCTCTGGACCCGACTCAGACGCACCCACCGCAACCCGTCGCCGCACCCTCTCCCTCAGCCTCCTTCTTCTATCCACACTGGGAATGATCCTGTGCCACGTGTTTGCAATCCTGCCGGTCGCCGCACTGATCGCCGCGGAGCTGCACCGCACACGGGAGATCGGCAAGCCCGATGTGCCCGTCCTCACTGCCCTGCTGCTGCCGCTCGTCGGCACCCTCTCCTACATCCCCCTCCTCCGCAACCACGGCGCCGCTCTCTACCCCCAGGCCCTGCAGCCTGACGGCAACACAATCTTCGAGTTCTACGTCGGCTCCTTCGATCGCCAGTTCGTAACGCTCGCGCTGACCGCCCTGGCCGTCGTCATCCTCCTCGGCCGAAGACACACGCAGCCATCCGCCCCCACGCAGCCACCGTGGTGGTTCTTCACCGCGCCCGAGTGGACCGCGATCGTCGCGCTGCTCGCATCCCCGCTCGTCCTGCTTCTCCTCTTCATGCACACCCACGCCGCCTTCTTCGAGCGCTACGGCGCGGTAGAAGCCCTCGGCGTCGGCCTCCTCTGCACCGCTCTTCTCGCACGTTGGACCATGAACCAGGAGACCACACGCGTGCGTCCTGACCCACGCGCCGCGCTCCTCGGCTGTACCATCGCACTGCTCATCTCCGGTGCGGCGGACGCGATCCCCAGGCAGATGCTCGGACACAATCTCCTTCCCACCCTTGGCAATTCAGAGCCGCGAACCGCTCTCTGCGGAGCCTGCGTGCAAACCGCTGCACTCGACCCCGCAGTACCCCTGGTCGATGCAAGCGGCCTCACCTTCCTCGAAATGAATCACCACGAATCCGCCGCCACCCTCGATCGCCTGTTCTATCTCACGGACTCCGAAGCCAGCACCGGCCTGGCCCACGCAAACATCTTCGAACAGATGCCCGCCGAGGTCCGCGCCTTCCATCTCCGCGCCCGCTCCGTCCCGTACCGCTCCTTTGTGCATCAGTACCCGCGTTTCTTCGTTCTGGGAAAATACGATTATCCTGAGGACTGGCTGCTCCGGCAGCTTCAGGCCGATGGAGCCTCGATCCGCGTCCTCGGACGCACAGACGACTCTTACCGCGACAAGGAACTGTACGAGGTCACGTTTGCCCACCAGCCCTGAGGCTCCCCCCGCCGCCCGCCAGCCCCCCGGCCAGACGCTGCTCTTCGACGCCGACGACACCCTCTGGGAAAACAACATCTACTTCGAACGCGCCATCACCGCGTTCATCTCCTATCTCGATCACCGCGTGCATACTCCCGAAGAAGTTCGGGAACGTCTGAACGCCTGCGAACGAGCCACCATCGCCGAACACGGCTACGGCCTCAAAAGCTTCCGCCGTTCCCTCGTCAACTGCTTCGAGTCCCTCACCGACGCCCCCGTCACGCCTGACAAACACGACAGAATCGTCGCGTTCGCGCAGTCCATCGCAGATCAGGAGATCGAGCTACTCGCCGATGTCCGCGAAACACTGTCCGACCTTGCCGCACGCCACCGCTGCATCCTCGTCACCAAGGGCAACGCCGACGAGCAGCAGGACAAGCTCGAGCGATCCGGCCTCACAGCCTTCTTCACCGCGGTCGAAATCCTGCCCGAAAAAAATGAACCAGCCTACCGCAGCCTGGTCACGCGCCACGTCTGCGAACCCGCCACCACGTGGATGATCGGTAACAGCCCCCGCTCCGACATCAATCCCGCCCTGGCGGCCGGCCTCCACGCCATCTTTATCCCGCACGACTTCACCTGGATCCTCGAGCACGAAACCGTCAACCGCCCCGGCGATGGTCAATCTCTGCTCGAACTCGCAAGCTTCCGCGACCTTGTCAATCACTTCTAGACAGTCCATACCGCCGCATCAAACCGCAACCCCCGCGACGATTGCCCATCTCTCCCGCAGGTGAGACCCTTAGGCTCGCGTGCCCTTCAACCTCCATCTGGTGCTTCGCGCACTCATCTGGCTCTTCGCTCTTCGCTGGGTAGCGCAGTTCGTCGAGGCTGCCATCTGGCTCCCGCGCGTCCCGGACCTCACCTCCCGCGCCTGTGACCGCACTCCCAATGGCGACCCCAGCCTCACCGTCATAGTGCCCGCCCGCAACGAAGGGGCAAACATCCAGGCCTGCCTCCACTCGCTGCTCCAGCAGGACTACCCCAACCTCCGCATCCTGGCCGTCGACGACCGCTCCACCGACGCCACCGGCGCCCACATGGATGCCCTCGCAAGCATCCACCCCGCCCGGCTGGAAGTACTCCACATCACCGAACTTCCCCCCGGTTGGCTCGGCAAAACTCACGCCATGGCCACCGCCGCCCGCCACGCCATCGCCTCCGCCCGCCCCGACTTCCTCCTCTTCACAGACGGCGACATCCTCTTCGCGCCGCAAATCCTTCGCCGCTCTCTCGCTCAGGCTCAGGCCGCGCGCGCAGACCACTTCGTCACTCTGCCCACTACCCTCGTCCGCAGCCCCGGGGAAGCCATGCTGCTCTCGTTCCTCCAGGTCCTGAGTCTCTTCGCCGTCCGCCCGTGGCGTGTGGCGTCCGCACGCAGCCGGGAGTCCATAGGCGTGGGCGCCTTCAACCTCCTCCGTACAGAAGCCTACCTCCAGATCGGCGGCTTCGACGCCATGCCGCTCGAGATCCTCGAAGACCTCACACTCGGCCGCAGGATCAAGGCGCAAGGCCTCCGTCAGCGCGCCGTCTACGCCCCGGGAGCCGTCGCCGTGCACTGGGCTTCGGGACTATTCGGCCTGCTCGACGGCATGACCAAGAACCTCTTCGCGGTCTTCCGGTACCAGCCCCTGCTGCTGCTCGCCGGCGCAGCAGGACTCAACCTCTTCTGCACCGCACCCTTCCTCCTGCTCGCCTCTCCGGGATCGCGCCTTCCAGGCGCCCTCGCCTCCGTATCACTGGTGGGACTGTATGTTCTCGCCAGCCGTCGCAGTCGCATCTCGCCTGGCTGGGCCCTGCTTGCGCCCGTATCCGCCGCGCTCCTCGGATATTCCATGCTCCGCTCCATGGTCGTCACGCTGCGAGCCGGCGGCGTCACTTGGCGCGGAACGTTCTATTCGCTGCGCGCTCTCCGCAGCAGCGCCCCGGACTTGCCTTGAAGCCGCCCTGCGCTAAAGCCGTTCGATCGCGTCCAGCCACTCCGACGCCGAATCCACCAGCGTGTCCGGAGACGCAAGCCGCAGGCGATCCGCAGCCAGCCCGAACAGGCAGCCAATCGACCGTGCGCCCGCGTTGCGCGCCGTCAACACATCCACATCGGAGTCGCCGATCATGATCGTCGTAGCAGCCGCCGCCCTGGCCTCGCCAATCAACGCCCGCAGGCCCGTAGGGTCAGGCTTCTTCGTGTGAAAGCTGTTGCCCCCATAGTTCTGAAAGAAGAACTGCTCCAGTCCAAGCGCCGCGCAGATCTCCCGCGAAGGACGCACCGGCTTGTTCGTCAACACCGCCATGCGCGTGCCCGGATAAGCCCGGCGTATGGCCTCGAGCGAATCCACCACGCCCGGGTACACATACGTCGAGTCCAGCTTGTGTACGCGGTAGTAATCCAGAAACGACGTCAGAGCCCGCTCCACATACTGCTCGTCCGCGACATCCCCTTGCGGATCGCCCAGAGCGCGCCGGACCAGCATGCCCGCACCATCACCGATATACCCCGCGATTACTGCCTGCGGAAGCTCGGGCTTCCCAAGGTTCTGCAGCATCGCGTTCACGGAGTACGCAAGGTCAACCTGCGAGTCGACCAGTGTGCCATCAAGATCGAACACGATCAGACTGGGAACCATCTCTTCATCCTACGACCGCCTCGAACCCGTCGCATCGGTCGCCTTGATCGCACGCGACGCCTGTCATGCCTCGCGGATGACAAAGATCACTGGTGCGCCCGATCCACGACGCCGTACCGTCTTCCTCATGACGCCCGCAAAAAAAACCTGGATCATTCTCGTCGGCATTGCCGCCTCGGAAGCTGTTCCCGTAGTCCTCTACACCCTGCGTGGAGGCCCTCGCTTCGCGCGCTACCTGGGCTTCGCTGGGCCCTCGCAAGGCACTCTGCTTGGTTGGATCCTCGCACTTGCATGCGCCGCTGCATACACCTGGAACGCCACCCGGCGATCTCCCGTCATCCGCGAAAACTTCCTCCGAATAAACGCACAGAAGATCTTCGCGGTTCTCATCTTCGCCCCCGTCACCGGAATCTTCGAGGAGATGTACTTCCGCAAAGCACTCATGGAGGGCGTGCTCACCCACGGAGGCGGCCCTGTTCTTCAGATCATCCTCTCCGCGCTTCTGTTCGGCCTGGCGCACGGCATATGGGGACTTATCGGCAGGAGCCTGCGCATCGCCATTGGGGCCACCGTCGCCACCGGCCTGCTCGGCGGTATGCTCGCAGTCGTCTACCTTGCCGCTGGACGATCCGTCGCCCCCTGCATCGTCTCCCACGCGCTCATCAACGCCTTCCTCGAACCCTGGCTGATCCTTGCCGCCGCCTCCCGCTCCTGGGGCAGCTTGCAGACAGGACCCGCCGAAGCCGTCGCCTGAACACGAGCCTCTCCCTAATCCTCGAACCCGCGATTCCAGTGGCTCACCACGTGCGTCTCACGCTCCCACCCCAGCACGCTTACGCTCCCCGTCCCAAGCACGAACAGAGCTCCCCCGCGCGCCTCCAGGCCTACCCAGCGCGCCGCCAGTATCCGCAAAATGTGCGCATGCGCAAACAACGCAACATCCCCGACTGCACCCGCCTCCAGGGCACGCGCGATCACTCCATCCGCGCGTTCACCAACCCGCTCCACAGTCTCGCCACCCACAATCGCGTCCTTCCACACCGACCACCCCGGAATCTCCACCTGGATCTCCTTCGTGGTCCGGCCCTCATACACCCCGTAGTCCCACTCCTTCAAACCATCCTCCACCTCTGCCACGTCCCCGAACCCGGCAATCTCGCACGTCTCCTTCGCGCGCAACATGGGACTCCGCAGCACCGCCGCGAACCGAACACCCTGCAGATACTCCCGCAACTCCACGGCCCGCTCCCTGCCGCGCTCCGTGAGCGGCAGATCCGTACGGCTCGTGTGCCTCCCGTTCGCGCTCCACTCCGTCTCCCCATGACGTATCAGCCAGAGCTGCCTGGCGGCATCGCTGCTCATCTCCTCCGCACCTCGCTCTTCCATCCTAATCATCACCCGCCATACCGCTCTGCTACAGTTGCCCCGATGAAGACTCAGTGCTGCATCGTGGGCGGCGGCCCCGCTGGAATGATGCTCGGCTATCTGCTGGCGCGCTCCGGCGTCCACGTGACCGTTCTCGAAAAGCATGCCGACTTCTTCCGCGACTTTCGCGGCGACACCATTCATCCCTCCACCCTTCAACTCCTCCACGAACTCAACCTGCTCGAGCCCTTCCTTCAGATCCCCCACAGCAAAATCGAGCGGCTCTCCGGAACCATCGGCGGGGAGGTCTTCCCCATCGCCGACCTTACCCATCTGCCCACCATCTGCAAGTACATCGCCCTCATGCCGCAGTGGGACTTTCTCAACTTCCTCGCCGCCGAAGCCGCAAAATACCCCAACTTCGCCCTGCGAATGAGCTGCGAGGCCACCGGCCTGCTCTCCAGCCCTGGCCAGGTCTCCGGCGTCTGCGCGCGTACCTCCGCCGGCGACGAAGAGATCCCCGCCGACCTGGTCGTCGGCTGCGACGGCCGCCACGCCCTCACCCGCGACGCCGCCCACCTCGCCGTCATCGAGCAGGGCGTCCCCATCGACGTACTCTGGCTGCAGCTCCCACGTTCGCCCGGAGACCCCGAGAACGCCCTCGGCTACATCAACTTCGGCCGCGTGTTGATCCTCATCAATCGCGACACCTACTTCCAATGCGGCTATCTCGTCCGCAAAGGCAGCTTCGCCGACATCCAGCAAGCCGGCCTGCCTGCCTTCCGCCAAAGCATCGAACGCCTCGCGCCCTTCCTCGCCGGCCGCACGGAAACCATCGACTCCTGGGACAAGGTCAAACTACTCACCATCCAGATCAATCACCTCGCCCACTGGTCTGCCCCCGGCCTCCTCTGCATCGGCGATTGCGCCCACGCCATGTCCCCCGTTGGCGGAATCGGCATCAACATCGCCCTGCAGGACGCCGTAGCCGCAGCCAACATCCTCGCCGAACCCCTCCGCACCGGAACCCTCACGCCCCACCACCTCCGCTGGGTCCAGAACCACCGCCTCCCCGCCGTCCGCCGAACCCAGACCATGCAGGCCGGCGCCCACCGCCTCCTCCAACGCATGTTAGGCCAGGATCAGCCGCTCAAGCCCCCACTCGCCCTCCGCGTCGTCACCCACATCCCCGGATTCCAGCGCCTCGTAGGCCGCATCGTCGGCATCGGCCTCCAACCCGAACACGTCCAAACCCCGATCCTGCTTTGAACAGCCGGCCCACTACTCCTGCGTCAGCACAAGCTGCAGGTTATCGGCATACGCTTGCACATCGATGTTTCGATCATTGCCGGTGAACACAAGGTTGACCACCATCGACCGTGTACCTGGCGGCACGCCCTCTGATATGTCCACCGGAAACAGGCCCCCATGGCCTCCGCGTTCTAACGCACCAACCGTAGGAAGCACCAGGCTCGAAAGTTGCTGTCCGTCGGAATCCAGAAGCATGACGCGTACTTCCGCTAGCTTCGGAGTCTGAGCGTTGCCGCCGAGGAAAGCTGATAGTCGTGTCGTCACATGCCCTGTATCGACCGCTTTTTGCCACTCGTCATCCAGCTTGATTCTTTGCTGAAGACCAGTCGTCGTGGCCTTCGGCCCGGCCGCAAGACCCCCGATAAAGAGACGCAAGCCTCTCTCCTTCGAACCGGGCCCGGTCGGAGACGCGCTCTGACCGTTGTCGCTGTATGGGATCACACGCGGAGCCGCCACCCCAGCGATTCGCTGCCACCCAGGGAGCTCACCGTTCGCATTCTGGGTTCCGATTTCAGCGCCCGGGTTGCTGACCAGATTGTCGCTTGTGCGTACCGGCTCGGCCGGCACCCACGCCACCTTCGTTGTTTGATTCGCGTTCAGATTGGTCGGCGTAAATTCCAGAAAGTATGTGGATCCGATCGCGGCGGAAGCAAGGCTCAGCGTCTCCCCGTTCTGCCCTGCCACTCCGCTCGCGACCAGTTTCCCCGTCGTGTCGAACAACGCCATATGCGCATTCTGCCCTTCCAGCTGCAGTCCCGAGAACTCATGACTCGGCGTCAGCACAGCCACCTCCGGAAAGCGAATCACATGTTCAATCGGATCGCCCGGATGGAGCACCACGTACAGCTGGTCGTGCTCCTTCTCCGGGATGTGCGGCGGGCTGCCGCCAATGCCATTGCGAAGCGTGTATCGCCCAGCGCTGCCGGTCACCTTCACCAGGTAGTAGCCGCCTTCGTCCAGCCTTACCTCCAGCGGCTTCGGCGCACACACGGCACCGTTCACCTTCCCTACCTGGCCCCCAAGCGCGGGTCCGGGATTCATATGAAATACCTCAAGGTTGATCAGGGAGTCGTTCCCATACACCTCAACCGAGGCGAAACTTCCAACAAAGATCCTGTCCGGAATCGTCAACGTCGTCGCGCGGATAATGTAAAAATCAACGTCCGAGTTCGAGTGCAGGGTTGCATCGATCGTCACGCGCGGGTCATCGATGTCATACAAGGCGGACCCGATGCTGGCAACGCGACGGGAATTGATATGCCTGGCCTGGGCGACCGTGTCATTCGGTTCGTAGATGTCCGGCGGGTACGTATCCGAGGGGAAGGTCATGTTCATGTTGTACGCGTTCACATCGGTGGCCCTCAGTCCCAGAAGAAGCGGCCCTCCAGGCACCCGATACGTCCACGTCTGGGCGTTCGGGCCAACCCCCGGATTCCCGGACAAGACCGGCGGCTGGCAGATTCCAATGGAACTCTCGAATTGCTGAACGGCAAAGCTGCCCAGACCGTCCGGCCGGGTCAGGGCAAGTGTCATCAGAGACCCGCCCGCTGAGTTGAACGCAAAGAAGTCGCGATCGCGGCTATCCATGTTAAGGTTCGACTTGCTGTAGGAAGACTGGTTGCCCAGGTTCGTGGGAGTGGTCTCCGTATCATTTTTCTCAAGCGCATCGTCCACGATGGGAGATGTTCCTGCCGCCTGCCTCACAGCCGCATACGCGTTCACGCTGCGCGTCACGTTGCCGGTTCCCGGATTGCTCGTGTTTCTCAGAATGGTGGCTATCTGGTCGGGGGTAAGGTCAGGATTCACTGCTCGCATCATGCCGATAATCCCAGCCACAAAGGGTGCGGAGGCGCTGGTGCCACCAAAGGTCTGCCCCGACACCGGAGGTCCGTCTGCCTGTGCCAGAGGCAAGTCGTTGCCCGCGCCGTCCTGGCTAAGGGGGTAGGCCATGACCGGGATGTTGGTAGGCGCGAAGATCTGCACCTGGGCCCCGAAGTTTGAATAGGCGGTGATGGTGCTTGCGCCGGGCTTGAGCGCGCCCACACAGATGACACGATCTTCTATGCATGGATGAACAAAGGACGGCTCGCCCACGTCGTATCCCACACCCCCCTGCCCGTTGCCCGCAGAGGCAACAAAGACGGTCTTAGAGCCTGCGTCGGCCGATTCGCTGTACGGATTGTCGGCCCGGTCCTGCATTCTGCACCAGACATCGCAGTCGACGCCGAAGCTCATCGACACCACATCCGCGCCCCACTTCACCGCGATCCGGACTCCTGCGTTGTGTTCATCCCCTGTGCTGTTGGTCCGCAGCAGCATTGCATCTACCACGAGCCCTCCGCTGCCGGCTCCTCCGCGGCCATTGTTTGCGACGCCCGTGGCCGCGCCGGCCGCGCCAGTTCCATGCCAATAGCAAAGATTCGTTCCGCACTTCCCATCTCCAGCGTCGCCCGCGAAGGGATCGTTGAAGTCGACGTCATATTGCATAGGCTTGCCTGGCGTTTGGAAATCACTGTCACTCCCTCTCGCCAGACCACCTGAATCGAGATAAAACCCGTTATCAACGATGGCCACTGTCGCCCGGCGCTTAATCCCGTGTGCAGCAATAAACTGCCAGGCGAGCAGAACATTCGAAGCATTGCCCGTTGATCCATAATCCGCGTAACTCTTGAACGGGTCCGTGCCCGACCTCTCCTGCGCACTGAGCAACGTCAACGGAAAAGCCTGGTGAGACGGATAAACAAAATCGCCGGTCACGCGAAAGCCTGCCGCCGCCGCATCGATCACCCGCGCGAAGGTCTGCAGACCGCCGCGCGATGAAAAGCTGATTCCCCCTGTCAGCCCCGCGGTTGCCGAGTTCGATTGCACCCGCCCCACGTAATCATCATTCATCGGAATGCGAATCTTGAACTCGGTAGCCTTCCGGTCCTGGGCGGAAAGATGTATGCCAAGCTCCGGGGGAGGCTCCGGAATCGTGTCGTCCCCGACGACCGTTCCCTGGTAGCGATCGAGAAACGACTTCAACTCGGCGTCGTTCTTAGGCCGCAACAGAACGATGCCGTCGAGAAAGTCGGTCTGAACACCCTTGTCATCGCGGGAGGCGGAGACCGCCTGCGGAACGCCATGGGCCGGCACGTTCGCCTGATGCGGCGCCAGCTTTGTATCGACATTCGCTTGAAACGAAGAACGGCGATGATGCGCGAAGAAGATCCACAACGCAATCAGGACCAAAAACGCTGACACCGCAATCACCAGACTTCGGACAATCGCACGTACACGGCTGGTTGCCATTCGCGCACCTCACGGGCCCAATGACGAGGACCAACAATAGCACGCAACAGTTCCGCGAGCGGCCTCACATGTCTTCCGCATCTGTGCTCGAGCCCCGAGCAGATGCTCCCTTCCCGAGCGGATGTTCCTTTCCAGAAGGGTCAAATCGCGGCGAGCAGCTCCTTCGCCTCCTCTTCGCTCACCGTGCTATCCTGATCTGTCTATGGACTTCCAGCTCGCCACCACCTACAAGCCCCAGGGCGACCAGCCCCGCGCCATCTCCGAACTTGTCTCCGGCCTCGCCGCCGGCGAAAAGGATCAGGTCCTGCTCGGCGTCACCGGCTCCGGCAAAACCTTCACCATGGCCAAGATCATCGAGGAGGTCCAGCGCCCCGCCCTCATCCTCGCGCATAACAAGACCCTCGCCGCCCAGCTCTACCACGAGTTCAAAACCTTCTTTCCCCACAACGCCGTCGAGTACTTCGTCTCCTACTACGACTACTACCAGCCCGAGGCCTACATTCCCTCCGGCGACCTCTTCATCGAAAAAGAAGCCACCATCAACGAGGAGCTCGACAAGCTCCGCCTCTCCGCCACCCGCTCTCTCTTCGAACGCCGTGACGCCATCATCGTCTCCTCCGTCTCCTGCATCTACGGCCTCGGCTCCCCCGAAGCCTACTACGGCATGCTCCTCCTCCTCGAAAAAGGCCAGCGCCTCAAGCGCGAAGACATCACCCGCCGCCTCGTCGAAATCCTCTACGAGCGCAACGACGTCGACTTCCGCCGCGGCACCTTTCGCGTCCGCGGCGACATCATCGAGGTCTACCCCACCTACGACGAAA
>CAWBUI010000003.1:0-546513 GCA_963791875.1 uncultured Acidobacteriaceae bacterium | reverse complement strand
GCCGAACGCGCCCATGAAGCTGCCGACCGGCGTGCGTTTGGCGGCGGTGATGACGATGTCGGTCATGGCAGGCTCCCAAGGTTTGGCCTCGCCATAGGCCGAGCGGGCGCGCGAGGAAAGTGGCCCGCGTTGCGGCGCAGCAAGTGTTTGTGCTAGCGCAGCATATTCGTCATTCGAGGACCATCATGGCCGACGCCGCGCCCACTGCCGATCCGGCCCCGGTGGTGATCAAGAAATACGCCAACCGCCGACTGTATAATACCGCATCGTCGAGCTACATCACGCTCGAGCATCTGGCGGCGATGACGCGCGCGGGAACCGATTTTCAGGTGTTCGACGCCAAAACCGGCGAGGACATCACCCATAATGTCCTGACCCAGATCGTCATGGAGGGCGAGAACGGCGCGCAGACGATGCTGCCGGTGCCATTCCTGCGCCAGCTGATCGCGATGTACGGCGACTCGATGCAGTCGATGGTGCCGCATTACCTCGAGGCGTCGATGGCGGCGTTCGCCAAGAACCAGGCGCAGTTCCGCAACTCGGTCGCCGGCGCGTTTGGCGGGGCGGCGTTCAAGCCGTTCGAGACGCTGGCCAAGCAGAACATGGCGATGTTCCAGGCCGCCGCCGACATGCTGACCGGCCGCGCCGCGCTCGGCGCAACCGCGGCCAAACCCGAGCCGTCGGCCGAGCTCGACGGGCTCAAGGCGCAGATGGCGGCGCTCCAGGCGCAGCTCGACCGGCTGAGCAAGTCCTAGGCCGTCTGCCAGACCTCGACATGGTTGCGGCGGGTAACGCCGATGCCGGGGTCGCGGGTCAACGGGCCAGCAGCCCCGCCGGTGCCAGCAGTGCCCTCGGCCCAGGCGCGGTCGCCGTCGCCGAGCGCGGCGAACTGCCGGCGAATCTGCGCGACGAGGTAGAGCAGGTACGGCGCGACCGCCGAGTTGATCGCCACGCCACGATACGCCGTCGCCACCGTGCCCAGCGTCCGCACTTGCGCCCGCGCGCTGACCGGATCGCCGCTCGGCGGGGCGGTGCTCGGCCGCCCACGCGGCGAGAAAGCCGATCTGGTCGGCCAGTTCGGGGATCAGTTCCTCGCCGATATGCGCGACCAGCGTGGGCGCTGCGGACGCTGGGCAGGACAGCGACGCTGCGACGGTCCCGGAAGACGGAGGGGGCGTCCTGGAGGTGGATACGGCGGCGATGGCGCGGGCGGAACGGAGCCGCATGGTTCGTCTGCGTGGGCATTTCCGCGCGGTGCTTGACGGGCTGATCGCGGAGTACGCCACGGGCGATCGGGGGCTGGAGATTCGGGAGGTTGCAGGGGGTTTCCGGTTCGCGACGAAGCCGGAGTACCACGATGCGGTGCGCGGCTTTGTGCGATCGTTGAAGCCGCCGCTGAAGCTGACGCTGCAGGCGCTGGAGACGCTGGCGGTGGTGGCGTACAAGCAGCCGGTGACGTCGCCGGAGATCTCGGAGATACGCGGTGTGGATTCGGGCGGAGTGCTGGGATCGCTGATCACGCGCAAGCTGATTACGACGGCGGGGCGGAAACAGGTGATTGGGCGGCCGATCCTTTACAAGACCACGAAGGAGTTTCTGCTGAAGTTTGGGCTGAAGGACCTGAACGAGCTTCCCAGCATCGAAGAGTTTGAGCGCATGGCCGGACAGATGGCCGAGCAGGAAGAGATTGCGATGCCCGATGCCGCGGATCCAAGACCGGATGTTGACCCCGCGCTGGAACAGACAGCCGAAAAGCTCGAGCCGGCCCGTAATGAGCACTCGGCGCAGGCGGACGGCGAGGTAGCGCCTGCTGACAACCTTGCGGGGGCGCCGGAGGATAAGGCGTCGATCGACGGGCGAATCTCTTCGCTGCCGCCGAATTACGAGGCCGACACGGAGGATGATCCTTCTGCGCGGGAGGCGGAGATTCAGGAGAGCGAAGGCGGTTGATGCGTTGGTGCAACTAGAGATTGGGTGAGTACGACAACCGAAGCGGTGTTCCTGGGAGATGCAGATGATGGATTCGAAACAGCACGGTGGGCTGGTGAGCGGCTCTACGACGGATGATGTGGTGTCGACCCCTGAAGGTGATCTCGAGTACCCGCCAGGAGAGCCGATAGGGCCCGCGGACGGTCTCCAGGTTCCGAGCGGGAACGCTCCTATTCCGTACGACACGGATGTTCATGGCGGCACAGGGAGCGATGGCACCGCGAAGGTGCATGACGGTGACCCACATCGAGAGGACCACGAGAAGGGTGCGATCGAGAAGACATTCGATAAGCTCGGGTTGGGTCAGATCCTTACGTAGGGCGGCGAGGCTGATGGCGGTGGACGTACAGGCAATGTTGGAGGTCGCGCTCGGCGAGGCGCGCGCGGGGCTCGCGGAGGGCGGCATCCCGATTGGGGCGGCGATCTTTGGTGGGGACGGCGAGCTGATCTCGTCGGGCCATAACCGGCGCGTGCAGGATGGTGACGCGAGCTCGCATGGAGAGACGGATGCGTTTCGCCGGGCGGGTCGCCAGAAGAGCTACCGCAGGATGACGATGGTGACGACGCTGGCGCCGTGCTGGTACTGCTCGGGGCTGATCCGGCAGTTCGGATTTGCGCGGGTGATTGTGGGGGAGAGCAGGACGTTCCAGGGCGGGATCGACTGGCTGCGTGAGTCCGGGGTGGAGGTTGTGGACGTGGACTCTAACGCTTGCCGCGAGCTGATCGAGGGTTTCATCCGGGAGCAGCCCGATGTGTGGAACGAAGACATCGGCGTGGACTAGACTCCGCGCGGGCCTCGAGATTCCGCAAGCTAGGATGGACGCTATGACCTGGGGAGGCGTTCTTCGGCTTGCTTTGCTGACGGTGTGGGTGGCGGTGGCGGCATCCGGGGATGCTGGTGCCGCGCCTGTGCTGATGATCTCGGTGGACGGCATGAAGCCCGAGTACATCACGCGGGCCGAAGTCTACGGCCTGAAGGTTCCCTTTCTGCGGAAGATGATGCACGACGGCGCGTGGGCCGAGGGCGTGACGGGGGTGCTTCCGACGATCACGTATCCCAGCCATACGACTTTGTTGACGGGCGTTCCGCCGGCGGAGCATGGCATTGTTTCGAACGCGATCTTTGATCCGGAGCGGGCGTTCGATGGTGCGTGGTTCTGGTATGCCCGTGCGGTTCGCGTGCCCACGCTTTGGGCGGCCGCACATGGTGCGGGGCTGCGAACGGCGAGCGTGGGATGGCCGGTGAGCGTGGGTGCGGCGGGTGTGGATACGCTTCTTCCCGAGTACTGGCGCGGGCCGTCTCCGGGTGCGAGCGCGGCGGACTCGGATCGAGACCTGGTGGCGGCACTGGCGCGGCCGGACGGCGTGCTGGACGAGATGCAGGGGCGGCTCGGACCCTACATGCGCGGCAACGAGACGACGGTAGAGGGCGATGAGATCAAGACGCGGTTTGCGATCGATATTCTCGCGCAACGCAAGCCGCAGTTCTTCACGCTGCACCTGAGTTCGCTGGACGAGACGGAGCATGAGACTGGTCCGTTCAGTGCGCAGTCGAACCGGGTGATGGAGGCGATCGACGGGATGATTGGGCGGCTCGCGGCGGCAGCGCGGGAGGCTGATCCGGCGAACGTGGTTGTGGTGGTGTCGGACCACGGGTTTGTGCGGATCACGCATCACGTCAACCTAACCATTCCGTTTCTGAAGGCTGGACTGATCGAGATGAGCGGCGAGACGAATCCTGAAGAGCGGTCGGTGACGGGATGGAAGGCGCAGCTCTGGATGGCGGGCGGGACGGTGGCGGTTATGCTGCACGATCGGAACGATGCGGCGACGACGCAGAAGACGGCAGATCTGCTGCACAGGCTGGCTCGCAACCCGGCAAATGGGATTGCGGAGGTGCTCGACCGGGCAGGTGCTTTGAAGCGTGGCGGCTTTCCGGACGCGGCGTTTGTTGTGCTGCTGCGGCCGGGGTACTACGCGGGGACCGATGACGTGGGCCAACTCGTGACGCGGATCGACGGAGCGCATGGCGGCCACGGATTCGATCCCGCGTTCAAGGAGATGCGATCGTCCTTCTTTGCTGCGGGGCCGGGGATTGCGCGCCGCGAACTCGGGCAGATCGATATGCTGCAGATTGCGCCTACGGTGGCGCGCATCCTGGGCGTGCCGTTACCGACGGCTGGCGCGGCGCCGATCTCACTTTAACCCTGAAGGGCGACGTGCGGAAGAGACCAGCAAAGATCGTCGTGGCGCCGGACTCGTTCAAGGAGAGCCTGTCGGCGGCGCAGGTGGCCGGGGCGATTGTCCTGGGGCTGCGCGAGGTCTGGCCCGGGGCGGAATACATCGTTATCCCCATGGCAGACGGGGGCGAAGGTACAGTGACGGCGGTGACTGCTGCGGTAGGCGGCAGCATCCATATGGCGCGCGTGACTGGACCGATGGGCGAGGGGGTCGCGGCGCAGTTTGGCATGATGGGGGGCGCCGGGCCAGGCGAGCGGGTTGCGGTGTTGGAGATGGCCGCGGCGAGTGGGCTGGAGCTTGTGCCGCTCGGGGAGCGCGATCCGCTGCGGGCGACCAGTTATGGCACGGGTGAACTCCTGCGCGCGGCGCTTGATGCCGGGGCGACGCGGTGCGTGATGGGGATTGGAGGCAGCGCGACGGTCGATGGAGGCGCGGGCATGCTGCAGGCTCTTGGGGCGAAGCTGCTGGATGCGGCGGGGGAACAGGTGCGGCCCGGGGGTGGCGGGTTGGTAGACATAGCAAGTATTGACTTGAGTGGATTGGATCGGAGGTTGGGCGGCTGCCCGATTGATGTGGCGTGCGATGTGGATAGTCCGCTGCTTGGGGCGCGCGGGGCCGCGGCGGTTTTCGGTCCGCAGAAAGGGGCTACGGAGGGGATGGTGGCGGAGTTGGAGAAGGGGTTGGCGAACTTCGCCGCGGTGATGGAACGGGACCTGGGAATCGGGGTGGCGGATGTGGCGGGCGCTGGAGCGGCAGGTGGGGCGGGAGCTGCCCTTATGGGGTGCCTGCGTGCGCGTCTGCAGCCGGGTGCGGCGCTGATTGCGGAGCTGGTCGGGTTGGAAGAGGCCGTACGGGGAGCGGACCTGGTGTTCACCGGGGAGGGGCGGATCGACGGGCAGACGATTCACGGGAAGACTCCGATTGGAGTGGCCGGAGTGGCGAGGCGCCATGGGCGACCGGTGATTGCGTTGGCAGGCAGCATAGGACCAGGATGGGAGGAGGTGCTGGCGCACGGCATGACGGCTGTGTTCGCGATTACGCCCCGGCCATGTACGCGGGATGAGGCGTTTGCTGGGACGGCTGCGAACCTGCGCGCGTGTGCGCGAAACATTGCGGCGACATGGAGTGCTGCGGCGGACTTCTGAGTGCCTGGGCGGCCTGAAGCCGGGCGGGGATGAAAGAATGGAGGGGTGTTCCTGTATCCCCATTCCGTTACGCTGTACGGCATTCAGCACTCGCCGTATGTGCGGTTCTCGTTGCTTGCGCTGAGTTCGATCTTCTTTCTGGTCGACCCGTTTGCGGCGCTGCCTACGTTTCTTGCTGTGACGCAGGGGTATGACAGCGAGCGGCGGCGGCGCACGGCACGTAAGGCTTCGATCACCGCGCTGATCCTGCTTTCGAGCTTTGCGTTTGCCGGAGAGTACATCTTCCGGCTTTTCGGAATTACGCTGCCAGCATTTGAGATTGCGGGCGGTGTGATCCTTCTGCTGATCGGACTGGACATGCTGGAGGCGAAGCGCTCGCCGACGCAGGAGTCTTCGGGCGAGACGGCGGCGGCGGCCGAAAAGGAAGATGCGGGCATTGTGCCGCTGGGTGTGCCGATGCTGGCCGGGCCGGGCGCGATCACCTCGGTGATGGTGCTGGTGGGGCAGGCGCAGACGAAGTGGCAGATGGCGGCGATCCTAATATCGATTGTGATCACCGCGCTGATCTGCTACCTGGTGCTCGGCAACTCGGATCGGGTGGGGCGGATTCTGGGGGAGACCGGTATCCGCATCCTGGTGCGCATCATGGGGCTGCTGCTTGTGGCGCTGGCCGTGCAGTACTTTGTGAACGGGCTGGGCGACCTTGGCGTGATCGCGCATCCTCCTGAGTAGGAGGTGGCGGGCTGGCCGGGCAAACTCCGGCGTCAGTTAACGAGCAGGGCGGAGGCGGCTACGAGGAGGCCTGCGACTCCGAGGCCGAGGCCTCCGAAGAAGTAGGTGCGTTTGCGGGTGAACAAGGTGATGGACGAGAGCACGACGGAGATCTGCAGCAGCGCTTCACCCAGATCGTAGCGGCCGGCCTGCGCTTCGGAGTGTGCGGTCTCGCGCTCGAATTCGCGGGCTTTGTCCTGCTCCTCGGCGAGTTCGGGGGTCCACTTGGCAAGCTGCGCCTTGTACTCGGCCAGCTTGGCAGCCGTGGCTTGTGGGTTGACGGCAGGCTGGAGGGTGAGTTCGTCCACGACCACGGTCAGATTTTCTTTGCGGATGTTCTTCGCCTGGTAGTAGTTCCACTGGTCGCCGGCGCGGGCCTGCGCGAGCACGGCCTCGGTGTGGCTGCGATGTCCCAGCACCGTCACCATGGCCACGAGCACGGCCAGAATCGAGATCGCGAGGGAGATGGTGGTCAGGGACTCTTCGCCACCCTCCTTCATCTGCTTCGAAAATTCTTGCATCTCTGTCGCTTCCATCGCCCGATTGTAGCCTCCGTCATCTGGATGTGCTCGCACCTGCGCCGGTCATCTGCTGAACGAGATTGAAGAAGGCGCGCTTGCGTTCGCTGTCGATCGTCCAATCGCCAGGGACGCTCTGGTAGCCCTCGTTGAAGCCCTCGCCCTTGCGCCGGTAGTCAAAGAAACCCCAGGACGCGTGCTCGTCGACGGCGATGGCAAGGTGGCTGTCGGGCTTGTCGAAGTCGTAGTGGTCGTCCTCATTGAAGACGAGCGGCTTGCCTGCGGCGCCCGGCATTGCGCGGATGGCATGGATGTCCTGCCGCAGCCGCTCGGGGGTCTTGATGCCGTTCCCGTGCACCAGGATGAAGTCTTCGGCGGCGACCACCTTTGCGCCGGGCTCGGCACCGCCATAGCTGGTGGCGACGAGCAGATGGCGTCCGTTGCGCGTGCGGTTGCGGACGCGGGTGATGAGTTCGTCGACGCGCTCCGGGCGGAGGATGGCATTGGTGTAGTGCTGGTCGCACTCGTTGTTGATCTCGACGAGGACATTGCGGTAGCCGCGGTCCAGAAGCCAATTGGCGGCGTTGTCTACGGCGCGGATCACGGCGGCCTCGTTCGTCAACTGCTTGTCCTGCGCCTGGTAGAAGAGGCCGACGATCACGACCATGCCGAGTTCGTCAGCGCGGTCGAGGATACGGGCAAGCCGAGCCATGTAGGCGGGCCGCAACGCGCCGCTGGGCTCGAACGCAGAGTTGATCCAAGGCTGGCCGTGGGAGTAGCCCTCGGGTGATCCGCCCTGCAGGTTTACGGTGATGCCGAGCAGGCCGTGGCGTCGCCAGTCTGGCATGGCGGCGATGAACTCGGCCGTGTTGCGATCGGCGCTCCACACGCCGGTGTCGGGGTAGGTCCAGCGGGGTCGGGTGTCGGGATTGAGATCGTCGAAGATACCGTTGACCACGCGGGCGTTGAAGAGGAGGCCTTCGATGCGGTGGCCCTGCCAGGTGCGGTCGGGGTAGCTGGGCTGGCCGTTGATCCAGAAGTCTGTGCCGTGGATGGAGACTTCGGTGTGGTGTTGCTGGGCCTGGGCGCATAAACAGGCAGAGGCGACTGCCAAGAGTGCGCCGACGCGTGCGAGGAGCGGCCTGGAGGTCATACGCGGGTCACCCGGATGGCGAGGTATGGCTTGATGGGCAGGGCAATTTCTGCGTGTCCAGAGAACTCGCCTGGCACGCGCGTGACCGTCATGGCGAGCGTATCGATCACCTCGGCTTTGAAGCGGGCGCCTTCGGGGAGTTTGTAGCTTTGCGTGGCGTGCTGACGATCCCAAAGGTAGGTGAGGTAGTACTCGCCTTCGACGCCCCACGTGTTGCGCTCGGGCAGGACGGTCGCTTCGGCGGGCGCGGCATCGACGATGGTTTTGAAGAAGGCGAGCAGGGCCGGACTCTTGCCCACCAGCACGCCGCCCTTGCCCCACCACAGCTCTTCTTTCGCGTTCAGGTAGGTTTCGCCGTGTCCGCAGAAGGCGCCGGAGACGAGGGTCTTCCAGAAGTTGCCGACGAGGCGCTCCGCGGTGATGTCGCCCCAGCCCTCGGGAATGTCACCTTCGTAGCGGCACTCATCGAAGACGACGGGCTTGCTGTATTGGCGGAGATAGAGCGCGGCGTTCTCCGGGTTGTCGTTCTGCACGCTTACGTGCGTGATCCAGGGCCTGGTGTGATCGAACATCTTCTTCTGCTGATGGATGGAGCACAGATGGTGGTAGGGATCGTTCTTTGCGACGATCTCGCCGAAGCGCTCGAAGTCAGCTTCGGTCTTGGTCTTGAAGTAGTCCCACTCGTTGGCGAGCGACCACCAGACATTTCGGTAGGCGGCGAGGCGGGCGATGATGTACGTGAGATAGCGGTCGTCGTTCTCCGGCGCCCATGCGATCGAAGCCCCAGTGGCCTTCGTCGTAGGGATGGAAGAGGATGATGTCGGCCTCGATGCCCATGGCGGCGAGTTGGCCGACGCGGTGTTCGAAGTGCTGGAAGTAAGCGGGGTTGGGGCGGGTGAAGTCCCACTGGTTGGGGGCGTGCCCTTCAAAGGGATAAAGCGGCGGCTCCACGTGGTTGTAGTTGAACCATTTGGGAAAGACGCACATGCGCATTTTGTTGAAGGGCGCGGTGCGGAGGGTGGCGAGGGTCTGCTCTTCGAGCGCAGCGGGTTGGCTGGTCCACGCGTAGCAGGTGGTTCCAAGCTCGCGGTAGGGCGTGCCGTCGCTGTAGACAAAGTGATACTTGTCCTTGACGTGGACTGGGCCGTGGTTTGTGGCGGCGGACTCGTGGACGGTGAAGGAGCCGGTCTGGCCGTCGAGCTTCGGGCTATTGCTCGTTGTGCGGTAGCTCCAGTCACCGACTGCCGGGGGCATGAAGCGGACGCGGTAGGTGGCGCCGCCGTCGTAGAAGCCGGGCACGGGGACGACGTGGTCGCCCATCTGGAAGGTCGCTCCGAACTGGACATCGACGAACGGATTTCCGTCCGCCGGGCCGGTCAAGGCGGCCTCGAAGATCTCGCCGCGGCTGACGGCTGCGCTGCGCTTTTGGGCTCCGGCGGCGAGGGCTGGGAGGGCTCCGCCGAGCGCGGAGGCGGCCGCACCCAGTGTCCCCGTTTTGATCACATCTCTGCGCGACCACGTCATCGCGGCTTTCTCCCGAAGCTGAATTTTAGTTCGGGAGAAAGCATACCGGAACGAGGTGCGCGAAGCAGGTTATGGTCCTGGGGTTACGTCCTTGCCGCGGTCGGTCCAGCCTGGAAGCTCCTGTGAGCCTGTGATCAGGCGTGCCGAATCCTGCAGGGTGAGATAGGTCCACGCCCACTGGCGGAAGACGCTGAGGCGGTTGCGGAAACCGATCAGAAAGAAGATGTGGACGCCGAGCCATGCCATCCAGGCCATGAAGCCACTCCAGTGAGCCTTGAACGGCCAGACGATCTTTGCGACGGCGGCCTTGCGCCCGATGGTGGCCATGTCGCCTTTGTCGAAGTAGTGGAAGGGCCGGGTGTCGCAGCCCTCAGAGCCGGCCTCGTGCCCGATGAGGCAGCCGATGCGGCGTGCGGCGAAGGTGCCCATCTGCATGGCGGGTTGGGCAACTCCCGGGACCGGCTTGCCATTTTCTTCGACGTGGGCCAGATCGCCGCAGACGAAGATCTCGGGGTGTCCCTTGGGGTTGAGGTACTGGTCCACAAGGACGCAGCCGCGACGGTCTACCTCTACGCCGAGCATGCGGCCGAGCGGGGATGCCTGGACGCCGGCGGCCCAGAGGGTCACTACGGCCTCGATGCGCTCGTCACCGACCATGACGTAGCCGGGCTGGACGTCGGTCACGGTGGTCTTGGTGCGGATGGTGACGCCCAATTTTTCGAGCTGCTTCCGTGCACTCTCCTGGAGATCCGAGGGATAGGCTGCAAGGATGTTGGGCGAGCCTTCGAGGATCATCACGGTTGCCTTCTTGGGGTCGATGTGGCGAAAGTCCTTGCGCATGTAGAGTCGGGCGATGTCGGAGATAGCGCCGGCGAGCTCTACCCCTGTGGGGCCGCCGCCGATGATGACGAAGTTGAGGGCGGGGTGGGCGCCCTTTTCAACCATCTGCCGCTCGGCGAGCTCAAAGGCGAGGAGCACGCGGCGGCGCATTTCCGTGGCGTCCTCGATGGTCTTGAGCCCGGGGGCGAGTGCCGCCCACTGGTCGTGCCCGAAGTAGGAGTGCGTGGAACCCGTGGCAAGGACCAGGTAGTCGTAAACCAGCTCGGCGCCGGATTTGAGGGTGACGCGGTGCTCGTCGAGGTGGAAGCCGGTGGCCTCGTCCATCAGGACCTGGATGTTGGGGTAGTCGCGCAGGATGCTGCGAATCGGCTGGGCAATGTCGGCGGGAGAGAGCACCGCAAGCGCTACCTGGTAGAGCAGCGGCTGGAAGGTGTGGTAGTTCTTGCGGTCGATAAGGGTGACGTCGACGGGCAGCTTGCCGAGTCCGATGGCGGCGTTCAGCCCTCCGAAGCCTCCGCCGATCACCACTACGCGGCGTCGTACCCGCCCACCCATCGCTTGTTCGGTTGCTCCGTTACCTTCCATCCGAATGGTTCCTCCGTGGTATTCCCCGCACCGGGGCCTGGCTATCACACTGTACTTGTATTGGATGAGCGGGGAGCACACCGGGACTTGTGAGCCGGCCCCGGCTCGCCGTGCGGTCTTAGGGAATGTTTGGAGCAGACGCTCAAGACTTGGCGGGTTCAGCCGAAAGGATAGAAAGATCCGACGCCCGCGAAACAAAGCGCACGAGCCCGTGTTGATGCAACAAACAAGTAGTTTCACAACGTAGAGGACTTCCATGAAACGCTTCTGCCATTCTGCCCTGACGCTGCTCTTCGCCTTCTGCCTGTTCGCCGCACTTGAGCCCCGTGCCTATGCCTACGTCGATCCCGGCGCGGGACTGCTTGCCTACCAGACGCTGAGCGCAGTTGTAGCAGGAGCTGTCTTCCACTTTCGCCGTAAACTGCGTCGCGTGTTCGCGGGGCGCTAGGCCTTGGCATAGTCCCCGCGGTGCATGGTAAAGTTCAGCCGTGCCGCCCGTATGAAGCCCGTCCTGCGTTGTGCCCTTGCTGCACTTGCGATGGCGGTGATCTGCTTCATGCTGCCGCTGGGCGACCTGGTCAGCGCCGATCACCGGTGGCTCTTCCACCTCGACGGCCCCCTGCGCCCCATCGTGCTCCCTTTGCTGCTGGACGTGGGGATCGTTGGGCTGCTTTCGTTCGGGCTGCTGGTTAGCGCCTCTCGGTATAGACGCTTGGGGATTGTGGTGTTTCCGGCGGTGGTGGCGCTGCTCCCCTGCATTTTACTGGAGCAGACAGCGCGGCTGAGTGGGTGGCGTCTCCCGTGGGCGGCCGAGTTCGGCCTTATTCTGGTGGCGGTGATCGGCTGGCTGGCGTGGGTGCGCGCGCTGAACTCGCGGCCGGGCTGGTTTGCGGGGCTGCGGGAGAACACGGTGGCCATTCTCGGGTACGCCGGTGTTGCAGCGCTGGCGCTGCTTGGCGAGCTTTCTTGGATTTTGTGGCAGGCGGGGACGTTTCACCGTGCGGCACCTGTGCAAGCCCGCACTTCGCTCCATCAGACTCACCGGAGCAAACGCGTCATCTGGATTGTGTTTGACGAGCTGTCGTATCAACAGCTGTATGAGCGCCGCTTTCCCGGCCTGGCCCTGCCCGCGTTTGATCGTTTCGCCTCGCAGGCGACTGTCTTCACCCACGTGACGCCCGTTGCGACGTTCACGGAGCTGGCCATACCAAAGCTGATGACTGGCGTCGCGGCTACGATGACACGGCCTTCTCTGGACGGGGCGACGCTTGAACTTGGACCGCTGCCGGGGGGGCACTGGCAGCGGACGCGGGCGGAGGATACGGTATTCGGCGACGCGCTCAGGCTTGGCTACAGCACTGCGGTCGCCGGGTGGTACAACCCATATTGCCGCACTCTTGCGACTGTGCTGGACCGCTGCCGGTGGACGTACGCCGAGAACTACCTCATGGGGATGCGGCCGCATAGCAGCGTGTTGGGGAACATGGCGGCGCCGGTACGCCTGCTCGCCGCGCACGTGGCTCATCCGCGGTCTGCCGGGGGCCGTGAAGACCGGTTGCAGGACCGCCTCGCCGACTACCAGACATTGCAGGCCGCGTCTGACGAGATGCTGAATGACGAGACGTTGAGCTTCGTCTTTCTTCACGTGCCGCTGCCGCATCCACCGGGCTTTTACAATCGGCGGACGGGGCAGTTCAGTGCCGGCGGATCGTACATCGATAACCTGGCGCTGGCGGACAAGACGCTCGCTCACATCCGCGGTGTGCTGGAGCGGAATGGCGATTGGGATTCATCTACGGTTCTCGTGATGGGCGACCACTCCTGGAGGACGAGCCTGACGTGGCGCCACGACCCTGTGTGGACCGCTGAAGATGAGGCGGCAAGCCACGGGGGTGAGTTCGACCCGCGGCCCGGCTATCTGCTGAAGCTGCCTCACCAGACCGCCATAGCCCGGGTGGACACGGTGTACGACGCTATCCACACGCGCGCCCTGCTCGACCAGCTTTTGGAAGGCAGGCTTGGGTCACCGGGAGACGTCGCAGCGTTTGCAAGCTCTGCCCGGTAAAAGCCTGGCCTGCTCTTTCCTGTACGTGCTGCCTAGTGGGTGGAGACCATCTGCTCGGCAAGTCCATGTAGACCGGTCTGGTTCGCGGGACGGGTGTAGAACATGTGGCCACCCGGGAACTCGTGGACCTGCACCTGGTGCGACAGGTTCCCGGGAAGCTGGTTGACCGTGAGCACCGATCCCATGAACGGGCAGGAGAGGTCATTCCAGCCATGGACGATGACCACCTGCAGCTTGGGGTCGGCCGCTACGGCCTCGCGCAATGCAGGAACAGCGCCGGCTTCGAATTCACGGCCGCCGCGATCCCATTGGCGATTTACGTCGCTTGAGAGCGCGTTATACCGGGTGGTGGTCTTCCAACCCACAGTGCGGGTCACAAAGTCGACCATAGCGGTGGTTGTGGGAGCGATGATGCTGTCGAGGATAGGGTCGTTCGACTCCTGGCTGGGATTGAAGGGAAAGGGGTCGGGCGCGGTGACGTTGGAGTCGTAGACGGAGCCGATGGTGCCTTGTTCACGGTGTACTTCGCGGAGATAGGCACGGATGTCCAACCGGCCTCCGGCGAAGCGCACAAACTTGGGGTCGAGGCCGGTCATCTCTGTGACATGGGCGATCATGGCGTCGTTGGCGGCTTTGTCGGCAGGGCCCTTGATGAGGGCGGAGGCGTAATCGCCTTCGGTGTATGCGATGACGCTCTGCATGGCTTGGGGGGTGAGCTTGCCCTGCTGCTCGAGGCGGGCGGCGGTGATGGAGGGCAGGGTCGTCATCCAGGGCGTAGGCGTGAGGCTGGGGTTGCCGAAGGTCGGGTTCAGGTAGGGGCTGACGAGCACGACGCCGTTCAGCGCCACACCGAGTTGCGACTGCAGATAGTAGGTGATTCGCGGGCCGCGGTAGCCACCGTAGGACTCGCCGACGAGATACTTCTTCGCGAGCATCCGGTCGCTCTCAACCAGCCACTTGTAGACGACGAGGGAGAGATACTCGACGTCTGGCGTAGGGCCGTAGAAGAGCTTCCTGGTCTCGGCCTCGTCGACCAGCGAGCGGGAGAAGCCGGTGCCTATAGGGTCGATGAAGACCAGGTCGGTGAAGTCCAGCCAGGTTCCGGGATTGTCGGTCAACGTCGCGGGATCGGAGGGGGAGTCGCCCTGGTTGGCGAACGCGATGTGTTTCGGGCCGATCGCACCAAGGTTCAGGTAGACGGAGGAGGCGCCGGGGCCGCCGTTGAAGGCAAAGGTTACAGGTCGCGGATAAGCGGGATCTTTGGGGCCGTCCAGCGTGTAGGCGATGTAGGTGACGTCTCCGGTCGGCTTGGCCTCGGGGGTGTTTGTCGTCAACTGGATCGTGCCGACGGTAGCTGTGTAGTGCAGCGTCTTCCCGTTGACGGTGATCGTCTGCGGGACGGACTTGTTCGCGGGCAGCGGGTTCGCCGGGGGCTTGCTTTCGGCGGGCTTCGGCGTGGCTGGAGGCGGTGCCGCGGGTGGGGTCTGGGCGAACGAAGATACGGCAAATACGAGGGAAAGAGCGGCGGGCCAGTGGCGCAGGGACATACCTTACTGTAGCGCGCCCGGCCCGTCCCGCCGCCCCGGGGAAGCTAGAGAGGTGTGCGGCCTCCTGTGGCCCCGAAGATCTCCCCCGAGCAGTAGCTTGCGTCTTCCGATGCGAGGAAGACGAACAGCTTGGCGAGTTCCGTGGGCTGGGCGGGCCGGCCGAAGACGGTGTTCTCGCCGAAGCTCTGCACCTTCTCCAAGGGCATGGTGGAGGGGATCAGCGGCGTCCAGACGGGCCCGGGCGCCACGGCGTTTACGCGGACACCTTTGTCCTTCACGAGCTTAGACAGGCTCTTGGTCAGGCTGGCGATGGCTGCCTTGGTCGCTGCATACGCGAGCAATCCTTCGCCGGGCTCGAAGGTCTGGATGGAGGTTGTATTCAGGATGACGGCGCCCGGCTTGAGCACCGGCAGCGATGCCTGGGTGAGGTAGAAGGTTCCAAATACGTTGGTGCGAAAGGTTAGCTCCAGCTCGTCCGGGGTCACGTCTTCGATCGAATCGCGGACCATCTGAAAGCCTGCGTTGTTGACCACGATATCGAGGCGGCCGAACTGGCTTTTGGCGGCTTCGACGAGGGAACGGGCGTACTTCACGTCGCCGATGTCTCCCGGCAGACGCACTGCTTTGCGGCCGGCCTTTTCGATCACGGCGGCGACCTCCTCGGCGTCACTCTTCTCCTGGGGCAGGTAACTCATGATGACGTCTGCGCCTTCTTTGGCGAAGGCGATCGCGACGGCGCGCCCGATGCCGCTGTCTGCCCCGGTGATGATGGCGACCCTGTCGGTCAGGCGGCCCATCCCCTTGTAACTTGTCTCTCCGTGATCCGCGGGAGGGTTAAGGTCGTGCACCGATCCCGGGTGACTGACTTTCTGCTGCGGGAAGGGTGGCTTCGGCCCCATCTCTCTGGGATCCGCGTTGTGTGTACTCATCTGTGTTCTCCTCGACGAGCGCCCCGGAACAGTTTCGTCCCACGCATCCGGGGCCTCGGTTTCCCTGTGATGCGGTATCGGGGCCATTTCGTTCTCCGATAAAATTCACCCCACGTGCAGGGGAGCGAAGTAACGTGCTCTTCCCCCCGCTGCATCAGAGGAATCGATGACTTCGACCAAGCGCCTGCTGAACACTCCCCTGGACACGACACCTGACACCACTATCTCCGTCAACGGCGAGGCCGTGCCCGCGCACGTCGGCGAACTGCTGATCGAGGCATTGAACCGGCATGCGGCCCTTACGGCCAGCAAGCACCACCAGGCGCTCGACGGGAAGCACGTACCTCAGCTTTGTTACATGTCGCAGATGGGCCCCATCCAGAGCTGCGACACCTGCATGGTGGAGTTGGAGGGTGAGCTGGTCCGCGCGTGCGCGACGCCGGTGACCGCGCGAATGGAGGTCCTCACCGAAGGGTTGCGGGTGGACATAGCCCAGCGGGAGGCGTTCGACCGGGTGCTTGAGAATCACGAGCTCTACTGCACGGTCTGCGATAACAACAACCAGAACTGCACGGTTCACAACGCCACGGCTGAGCTGGACGTGAAGCACCAGGCCCGGCCGTATCGGCAGAAGCCGTACGAGCAGGATCACTCGAACCCGTTCTACCGCTACGATCCCGACCAGTGCATCCTCTGCGGCCGGTGTGTGGAGGCGTGCCAGAACGTCCAGGTAAACGAGACGCTGACGATCAACTGGGAGTCGGCGCATCCGCGTGTTCTGTGGGACGGCGGCGAGGTGATCGATGGCTCGTCGTGCGTCTCGTGCGGTCACTGCATCAACGTGTGCCCGTGCAATGCGCTGATGGAGAAGTCCATGCTGGGCCATGCGGGCTACCTGACGAACCTGCCGGGCAAGGTTCTCGACGACATGATCAAGGTGGTAAAGGAGGTCGAGCCAAATACGGGGTACGGGCCTATTCTTGCTCTCTCAGAGATGGAAGCCGAGATGCGCCACGCGCGTGTGAAGCGGACCAAGACGGTATGCACCTACTGCGCGGTTGGCTGCTCGTTTGACGTCTGGACGCGGGATCGCCACATTCTGAAGATCGAACCCGGGGAGGGGCCGGCGAACGGAATCTCCACGTGCATCAAGGGCAAGTTCGCCTGGGGACATATCAACTCGGACGATCGACTGGCCCATCCTTTGAAGCGGCAGGGCGACACGTTTGTCGAGATCACGTGGGATGAAGCGCTCGACATCATTGAAACGAAGTTCAAGCAGACGATCCGCGACCACGGACCCGACGCGCTCGCGTTCATCGCCTCCTCCAAATGCACCAACGAGGAGAGCTACCTGATGCAGAAGCTGGCTCGCGCGGTCGTCGGCACCAACAACATCGACAACTGCGCCCGCTACTGCCAGAACCCGGCAACGATGGGTCTGCAGCGAACCGTCGGCTACGGCGGCGATTCAGGGTCGATCTCCGACATCGAGCAGGCAGGTCTTGTCCTGATTGTGGGCGCAAACCCCGCAGAGAACCACCCGGTCCTCGCTACGCGAGTGAAGCGGTCGCACAAATTCCGCGGGCAGCGACTGATCGTCGCAGACCTTCGCAAGCATGAGATGGCAGAGCGCGCCGACATCTTCTTCCGCCCGAACCCGTCGACCGATTCCGTCTGGCTTTGCGCGGTGGCGCGGTACATTCTGGACAACAATCTGCACCAGCCGGAGTTCATTGCGAAGTGGGTGAATCACTTCGACGAGTACAGGAAATCGCTCGAGCCCTTTACGCTCGAGTACGCCGAGCAGATCACGGGCATACCTGCAGCCACGCTCGTGACCGTCGCACGTGAGATTGCAGCGGCTGACGGCGTGTGCATCCTGTTCGCCATGGGCGTGACGCAGCACTGCGGGGGCTCTGATACTGCGACCGCAATTTCAAACCTGCTACTGCTGACCGGCAATTACATGCGGCGGGGCGCCGGTGCCTACCCGCTGCGTGGCCACAACAACGTCCAGGGCGCCAGCGACTTCGGCTCGATGCCCAATGTTTACTCCGGCTACCAGAAGGTTGACGATGCGGCGGCGCGGGCGAAGTTTGAGGCAGACTGGGGTGTCACGCTGCCCACGACCGACGGCCTGGATAACCACGAGATGATCCGCGCCATTCATGAGGGGAAACTGAAGTGCCTCTACATCAAGGGCGAGGACACCATCACCTCTGACGCAAATGCCGGCGACGTAGGCGAGGCGCTTCGTATGTGCGAGTTCCTCGTGGTGCAGGACATCAACTTCTCCGAGACTTGCGCGTACGCCGACCTGGTGCTGCCGGCCGCCGCGTCGCTCGAAAAAGAAGGCACCTTTACCAGCACCGAACGCCGCATCCAGCGCCTGTACCAGGCGTTTGATCCCGTGGGCGAATCGAAGCCCGATTGGGAGATCATTCAACTTATCGCGAATCGGCTTGGAGCAAAGTGGAAGTACAAGCACCCGTCGGAGATTATGGACGAGATCGCCCGGCTTACCCCGTTGTTCGCGGGGGTGTCCTATGACCGGCTGGAAGGCTACAAGAGCCTGCAGTGGCCCGTGGCGGCGGACGGGAAGGACTCGCCCCTTCTTTTTACCGAGAAGTTCCCCTTCCCTGATGGCAAGGCGCGCTTCTTCCCCGTGGGCTGGCTGCCGCCATCGGAAGAGGTCAGCGAGCAGTTCGACCTTCACCTGAACAATGGCCGCCTGCTCGAGCACTTCGAACAGGGCAGCATGACGTATCGGACGAAGGGGATAAAAGATATCACGCCTACAACGTTCGTCGAGGTCTCTCCTGAGCTCGCACAGCAGCGGGGGATCACGACCGGTCGCATGGTGCAGCTCTCGAGCCCCTACGGTCGGGTTCGAGTGCCTGTGCTCGTCAGCGAACGTGTGGAGGGGAAGCAGCTCTATATGTCGCTCAACTCCGTCGATCAACCGGTGAATAAGCTGACCGGATCGCATGTCGATCGCGCCACGCACACGCCTGCCTACAAGGAAACGTCGGTGAAGATGACCGTGCTTCCGGAGCAGGGCGCTAACCCGCTGCCACCGGGAAACTTCCGCCACGGCCACCGGACGCCCCAGACCGGAGTGGAGATCGAGCGGAAGTGGGCGCTCCCGTCGTACCGCCTGCCCGGCACTTCGGCGAATGACAGGCTTGTCCAGATAAAGTCGACCACCGTATAAGGAGGAGTGCCGCACGCCAAACGGGGAGGTGGCGAGCTAACGGTCCATTGCCTCCCCAAAACGTTGCAGGACTTCGTTTTGACTCCACGCTCCAATCCGGACTACCATCCGGTACGCCTATGCGCCAGAGCGGCTTCACAAACCGACACCGCCTCACAACCCGGCACCTGTGGTGGGTCACCGTCTTGCTGGGCGTCGTGGTTCTTGGCGCCTTTCCGGTTCACGCCAGCTCTGCGGATGTGCCCCATCGCAGGCGCAAGGACCTATACAAGGGGCAGGTGGAGCAGCTGGAGCAGGCCTGGCGCACCGCGCAACTCGGCGGGGATCTCGTCGAGATGGACAAGCTGCTGGCCGAGGACTATGTCGGCATCACCATGACCGGCCAGGTGGTCACCAAGATGCAGCAGCTTGACAGGCTGCGGAATCGGCAGATGGTGCTGACCCGGATGGACTTGGATGACGTCAAGGTGAAGCTCATCGGGTCTACCGCAATTGTCACTTCGCTGGCCAGCATCGACGGCACCAACGAAGGCACCAACATTCATGGGACGTATCGATATACACGCGTATACACCCGGCTCCCAAGCGGAGTATGGAAGATCACGAATTTCGAGGCTACACGCGTTGGTGCGCCTCCACCCTCGGACCACCACCGGCACGGAAACGACCCTCCCCCGCCCCAGTAGTCATACCAACGGTTGCGCCAGACACAGCCGACCCCCGGCAAGATGCCAAGGGCGGGAGTAGGTGCGGGGTGAACCTGTTGCGGGTGACCCTAGGGTCAGGCGCTCAGCGTCTCCCGCTTCACCGGCACACCCTTCACCGGCTTCGCGAGGTTGAGTGCCAGCAGGCGTCGCTCGAGCGAACGCGTTCCTCCGGTAAGGCGCGCATCCTCGGGTTCCTGGGGCATGGCGAAGAGTGACGTGGAACGGGGTGTCGGCTGGCGGCTGGGCAGAGTACGAAGGTATGGCGCAGACCCGACAGGCTTGCCACGCTCGACAAGGGGATGGCTATGGCGGGGCTGGAGGCGAGGAAGTGTGCTCGACGTAGCGGACATAAATCTCCTCCGCGGAACTGGTTTCGCGCTCGGTGCAACTTTATTATGTTGCACGATACCAGGCCCGCGTTGTCCGATTGCGAACATACGGCTAAAAAAATAAGACACGGGCGCGAGGCTGGGTCCGTACTCGGGACGTCGCTCTTTGGAGAGGCTGGGCGTCAGCAGCCTTGTTTCAGACTGCGCGCAGGGCCGTTCTCACTCGCTGCCAGGTTGAGTCAAGGGTCTCCGGCAGAACGCGGGTGTCGGCGGTTACGGTCATGAAGTTCGTATCGCCGACCCAGCGTGGCAGCGCGTGCATATGGATATGCGCCGCAATCCCCGCCCCGGCCGCTTCGCCCAGGTTCATGCCGAAGTTGAGCCCGGCCGGCCGGTAGACCTCACGCAGCGCGCGTTCGCATTTCTGTGCGTACGCTATCATCTCCCCTGCGGCGGTCGACGGCAGGGCGGCCAGCGAATCTACGTGCAAATACGGCACGATCAGGATGTGGCCGGTCGAGTACGGAAAGGCGTTGAGACACAGAAAGCAGGTAGCGCCACGATCGAGGATGTGCACAGGACGTTCCGCATCTTCCCGGGGCACGCCGCTTGCCATAGCGAAGTCGACCGCCGCAAGCATGTTGCAGAAGACGCACCCCGTGTCCGGAGCTCCCGAGCGAGACCAGGCGGCAAGCTCCGGTGGCACCCCGGGTCGCTCGGACTTGTTGGATTGTGTGATGTACTCGTATCTCCAGGGCGTCCAAAGCCGTTCCATCCGGCGAGTATAGCTGGCGGTGTATGGGCAATCCGCTTTTCGCGCCGTTATTGGGACAAACGTGGAACCCAGACCCCTGTCTATGCATCGAACTGATTGATTGCGAATTCATTGACGCATATGTTCCAAAGCGGTTATCCTTTTATTGAGCCTCTGCGTGTGGGACCCAAGTGCAGCCGCTCCTTCTGCGAGATGAACCAGTCCTGCCCTGCCGAAGCTGATTCGGGTGCTCCCTAAACGCGTCCCCGGCTAGCGACTACACCATGTGGTCATACGGACGGTTTGACATCCAACTCCAGCGCACGCCCCGTACGGATTGAAATTTTGGGCCCCGGAGTCCGCATTTATGACTGTAGACGTACACAATCCACAACAAACCGAGAGTAAACCCCTGAACACGGAACTGGAAACCCTGGCGCCCGAAGCGACAGCCGAACCCTCTGAGCTGTCACACGAACTTACCTCAACCACCCACGAATCCGGCGAAAGCCTGAGCCCTGCAGAACACGGCAGCGATGCCGAAAAGGCAGCTGAGCCTGACTATGACGCGGCCGACTTTGCCGCCGCTCTGGCCAGCTTTGACCGCGAGCAGGCAGCCGAATCCGCTGCGGCACAGAACATGACTGCCGAGGAGATTGTAGTCACCGGCACCGTGGTCAAGCTCACGGACAAGCATGTTGTCGTGGACATCGGCCTCAAATCCGAAGGACTTGTTCCCCTCGAGCAGGTGCTCGACCACGAGGGCAAGCCAAAGTTTCAGCCCGGCGATTCGATTGAGGTGGTCGTAGAGCGCGAGGAGCCCGAAGGTGGCTATCTGGCCAGCTATGAGAAGGCCCTCCGCCACAAAGTGTGGGATGTTCTAGAGAAGGCCGCCAACGACAAGACCCCCGTGAAGGGCATGGTTGTCAGCCGCGTCAAGGGTGGGCTCACGGTCGACATCGGCATCAAAGCGTTCCTCCCCGGGTCGCAGATCGAGGTTCGTCCCGTCCGCAACCTCGACGGCTACATCGGCACCGAGCTCGAAGTCCGCGTCATCAAGCTCAACAAGAAGCGCGGCAATGTTGTCATCTCCCGCAAGGAGATCCTCGAAGAAGAGCAGAACGCCAAAAAGTCCGTGACGCTTGCCACGCTCGAGGAAGGCACCATCTTGACCGGGACCGTAAAGAACCTGACCGACTATGGCGCGTTCGTCGACCTCGGCGGCCTGGACGGTCTCCTTCACATCACGGATATGAGCTGGGGGCGCCTTACGCATCCCCGCGACCTCGTCAACGTTGGCGATGAGATCCAGGTGAAGGTGCTCAAATTCGACAAGGACAAGCAGCGCGTGTCACTGGGGTTCAAACAGCTGACGCCTGACCCGTGGCTCGATGCCACCGAGCGCTACCCGATCGGGGCTCAGGTTCGGGGTCGCGTGCTGTCTGTCACCGACTACGGCGCCTTCGTCGAACTCGAGCAGGGAATCGAAGGTCTTGTTCACGTCTCCGAGATGACCTGGTCGAAGCGGATGAAGCATCCGTCCAAGATGGTCAAGCCAGGCGACGAGGTCGACACCATAATCCTCTCCGTGAACCCGAACGACCGCCGTATCTCGTTGGGTATGAAGCAGCTTCAGGACAATCCCTGGGAGCAGCTCGAGGACAAGTACCCGACCGGTGCCATCATCGAAGGCCGTGTGCGCAACCTTACCGACTTCGGCGCCTTCATCGAGATCGAAGACGGCATCGACGGCCTCGTGCATGTCTCGAACCTTTCCTGGACCAAGCGGATCAAGCATCCGTCAGAAGTCCTCAAAAAGGGTGAGAAGGTTCGCGCGATCGTTCTTGGAGTGGAACCCGAAAATCGGCGTCTTTCTCTCGGCGTCAAGCAGCTCCAGCCGGATGTGTGGGATACGT
Source organism: uncultured Acidobacteriaceae bacterium (assembly GCA_963791875.1). Taxonomy (GTDB): domain Bacteria; phylum Acidobacteriota; class Terriglobia; order Terriglobales; family Acidobacteriaceae; genus Edaphobacter. The sequence goes on along the minus strand of CAWBUI010000003.1, from coordinate 524,283 downwards.
TCTTTGCCCAGCACCGCGTAGGCGACGTAATCAAGGGCAAGGTTCTTCGCACTGCCCAGTTCGGTGCCTTTGTCGAGATTGCAGAAGGGGTCGAGGGTCTGTGCCACGTCTCCGAAGCGGTCGACGCAACTAACACGCCGGTAAAGCTCGATGTGGACTCGGAGCATGAGTTCAAGATCGTCAAGATGAACCAGGAAGAGAAGAAGGTTGGTCTGAGCATTCGCGCCGTTGGCGAGGAAGCGAGCCGCGCCGAGGTCGAGAGCTACAAGGAACGCGAGAAGGACCACAAGTCGTCACCTTCCTCCTCATCCTCAAGCTCCAGCACCACGCTTGGCGACCTGATCAACTGGAAGCGCTCCGAACGCGAGTAAGCAGCGCCTATGCTTCAAAAGAGAAGGCCCTCCGCATGGAGGGCCTTCGTGTTGTTGCGGTAGGTGATGTATTCGAGACTGCTCGGAACTTGCGCCAGCGTCGCTGCGCCGAACCACACCGCATCCCGAAACAGGGATGACCGCGGCAATGTATCGGCTTCCGACTGGTCGGGGTGCCCGAACGCCCGCTCTACGCTCCTACGGTCTTCGGAAAGGGAGTGACATTGGAGGAGGCGCGGCGCATGATTTCGATCTCAGTAGGCGCGAATGATTCGACGCCACCGCTGATCGCCACAAATCCCGGGCTGTCGCCAAGCGCCTCAGAAATCTGGTTCCACCGCAGAAAGGGAGACGTGGTGGGCAGGAGTATGAGCCGGCGCGCGGGCTCCGGAAGAGCAAAGTACGCCATCCAGATAAATGCGGCTGTGCAGAAGATGGCACCGTTGATCAAGTCAGCGGTACCCGTCATCTGAGCCTTCCCAGGGAACAGAGCAGACTGAACGAGATCGTTTGTGGCCGTAATGCCAAGCCCAAGGCTTACGCCGAAGATCCGGCTCGCATACGAAAGTCCCATGGGACGGATTGCGAAGCACACAAACAGGAGCAGGCACATGGTGAGAATGCTTTGCGTCCGCTGAAGCTGCGAGATTGCCGCAATCATGTACTTAATGCCGGACTGATGGGGGGTGAAGGCCGACCCAAGCGCTACGGCCATTGAAATCGCGCCCGCCCAGCGAAAAATCAACATTCCCAGGGTCTGCAGCCCACGGAGTGGTGCCATGGCCAGCCGAAACACACAATAGATGACGGCAAGCCCGAGGATGGACTCAAGCGCAAAACCCGCCCAGTACGTATAGAAGTAGATCGGGTAGGTCACCTGGCGAGGAAGCCGATTCCCCGCGAGTTCAATGAGAGGGATACAGATGAACCCCGTGAACGAGTGAAGCGCAAGGAGGGATCCCAACGCCCAATGTTCTCTCCACTGTTTCCGCGCCGTGATGGCCCAAAGCGCAGCGACGCTGAACAACATCTCGAAGTAGCCTACCGCGGAAAGGGCCTGAGTTTGGGCTAGCACGCGAACGTCCCCCTTGGACAGGTTGAGGATACCTCATCCAAAGGGGACGTCAACAATTTTTTGATCTCTGAAACAACCAATCGTCTACTTGCCAGAGCCCATGTAGCAGCCGTTCGGATCGTCGGGGGGGCAGGAGGGAATTGGGAGAGCTGTGGTCTTCGTAACGGTGGGAGCGGCCGAAGCAGCGGACTTCGAAATTCGAGTGGTGGCAACCGCTCCGGTGAGGGTGAGGACGACGACGAAGGCGCGGACGATGTTATTCAATTGGTAACTCCCTATGAAAACTCAGAATGGGTGAAATCTAGAAATTTTCTCTGGACAACCTCACCAGATGTAAGTAACTGTAGAGTTTAGGATGTCGCAAGTACAGCAAATTCAATAACATAACTGTATATATAACGTGGTAAGTTACCGAGGTAACCTGCTGGCCGCAAACGAACATGGTCGTTCGTTTGTTTTGAATAGTTTATGACCTCGAAACGGCTGTTCATCTGGTCAACGGGCCGTGGTGGTTACTCGCAAACTCACGATCACAACCTTCCAGCACGGTAACGCTACGACTTTCAGGTCACGTCTGCAAGGGGGTCGCGCGATCGGCCGACCACAGAGCCGTGAGTCGCGTCAAACTCCTGTTCCAGGCCATCAACGTGGCATTCTGCTTCTGGCCGAACCAAGGAGCGATTGTCACTGCGGCAGGCTAAAAAGAAAAGCCGCCCGAAGCGCGGCGATAACGTCGCACTTCCATGGCGGCCTAAGATTCGCATCAGCAGTTGCGGTGTGACTAGACCTGAGCGGGGGCGGGCTCTGAGACAAGCGGGGACTTGGGCGCGGGAACAGCAGCAGGCTTTTTCGGCGCTGGCTCAGCCTTCTTCGTGGGGGCAAGAATCGCGTGGAGCGTGGTGCCCTCCATGCGCGGCATAAACTCGACCGTTCCCGCATCCCCGATATCGAGGATCAGGCGATTGATGATCTTGTACCCCAGATCGCGGTGAGCCATCTGGCGGCCCTTGAACCGTAGAGACGCCTTCACCTTGTCTCCATCGCCCAGAAAACGGACGGCCTGGTTCTTCTTTGTCTGATAGTCGTGCTCGTCCACCGTGACGGAGAACTTCACTTCTTTGATGATGATGACCTTTTGCTTCTTGCGCGCGGCGCGCTCGCTCTTATCCTTCTCGTACAGAAACTTGCCGTAATCCTGAATACGGCAGACGGGCGGCACAGCGTTAGGCGAGATTTCAACCAGGTCGAGTGCACGTTCGCGTGCCATCTTCAGGGCGTCAAACGGCGCCATAATCCCGAGCTGCTCGCCGTTTTCGTCGATGACGCGAATTTCGCGCGCGCGAATGCGTTCGTTGGTGCGGATAAAGATTTGGCGGAACGCTTATCAATCGGTGGAATAGGTCGCCTCCACAGCCAGCTGTTCGGCCGGATGTGCGTGTATGGTGAAGTTGATGCACCCCAAAGCGCACGGGTGCATATCTCCCCACAAGTATACCATTTCAGCCCGCGGCTCCCACCAAGCCGTTCACCGTGCGCAGACGCACGGAAGCACGCGCGCGCCATTTGCAGAAGCCTCGCGCGTCGGGCAATATGAGTGGTGCCGCACCCTTCGCCCAAAAGAGGAAACCAAATGAAGCGCCGCATTCTCCTGGTAGACGATGACGTAGCAGTGCTGCTCACCATGAAGGCAGTACTTGAGATCAGCGGCTTCGAAGTCGAGACCGCCGCCTCCGCCCGGGAGGGAAAGCACAAGCTCCGCAGCCGGGAGTACCACATGGTTATCACGGACATGCGCATGGAAAGCGAAGCGTCGGGTGCCGAGGTCATCGCGGCCGCCCGGTCCGCGACCTACCACCCAGCGGTTGCGTTGCTCACAGCGTTTCCCATCGAAGAAGACGACTGGCAAGGTATGGGCGCAGACAAGATGCTCGTGAAGCCAATGCACGTGCGCGTTTTGCTGCAGCAGATCGAGAAGCTCATGGCAGTCGCACGAGCAGAAGCTCAAGATCTGGAACACCCCGTCACCGCAGACATCGGCTGTGGAGAAGAAGGCGGTCGCGAACACGGCCGCGAACGGTGTTATCGGAGAGTCGGCCTCGCCCGCAGCCGCTCAGGCCAGACGCACGCCCGCTACGAAGTCCGTAAAGAAGGCCGCCTCCAAGAAAGGTACCGCGAAAAAGAACGCGCGCGTCCCCGCCAGCGCTTGGCGCGCCGGCACGCTAAGCAGTGGTGGTCCAGGTGACCGCAACACCTAGCGCGGCGTATGGCTCTTGACATACGTGCGCAGCGCCATGTTGATGTCCATGGCCTTGCGGACCCCACTATCCAACATGCGCAGCCAATCGCGTGGCTGGCTCCTTCATCTCGACAGTCCCCAGCAGGAAGCTGGTCTGCACGATCACCTCAAGCGCGTTGGAAAGGTCATGGGCGAGCTTGCGGATCTCTAAAGCCAGCTCTTCTGGGATCTCGGACTTAGAGACGGCGGCGGGCGCGAATTCATTAGTGTCGGACATGGGTTTATGGTCGCAGAGATCGCCAGTCAGATCGGCGCTTCGGCTCGACCAGTGTATGTCAACTTCCTGCAACGCGTCAGGTTACACCGACGTTACCGGAGCACCGCAAGTAACCTGGGATGGAATCGCCCCCCTCGAGGCGCTCGCCTCTGCCCGAGCCTTCGAATTGACAGCAACGACAGGGTTTGCAAGACTAAGACCTCACTGCCGTGTCTGCGCCGTAAGGCGGTTGGACATTGCATCCGTGCCGAAGTGGCGGAATTGGCAGACGCGCATGGTTCAGGTCCATGTACTCGCAAGGGTGTGGGGGTTCGAGTCCCTTCTTCGGCACCAGCTTTCTTCTCATGACCAGTAGCTTGTGTACAGGCGCTACCCTAGGGGGCGTCCCGCCCTGCCTGGGCACCGGCGCTGCACGCCACACCTCAGAGTCGAAGGCATACCTTGAATATGAGTCTGTCCGGCCCCGCGGCGAGGAACCATGCCCACCCAACTCGAACCCATCCTCAACAACACGCGCGCTGAACTAGCCGCCCGGCAGACCCCCGCGTACCAGGCCAGCCTCGAACACAAGGCCGCAAAGCACCAGCCCCGCGGCTTCGAAGCTGCCCTGCGCCGCAGCGCCACCTCCGGCCCTGCATTTATCGCGGAATTAAAGAAGGCCTCACCCTCCCGCGGCCTCATCCGCGCCGACTTCCATCCCGCGGCTCTCGCCGAAGCCCTCGAAGCCGCCGGCGCCGCAGCCCTCTCTGTCCTCACCGACTACCCGCTTCTTCCAGGGCTCGCTCGCAAACCTCCAGCTCGCCTCGTCTGCGGTCCGCATCCCTTGCCTGCGCAAGGATTTCATCGTGGATCCGTTCCAGATCCTTGAAGCCCGGGCATTCGGCGCCGACGCCATCCTGCTCATCGTCGCCGCTCTCACCGACGGAGAGTTGGCCAGCCTTGCCGCCGAAGCTCGCCGCCTCGAACTCGATGTGCTGTGCGAAGTCCACGACCGCGAGGAGCTCGAACGCGCCGCTGCCCTGGGCTTCACCCTGATCGGCGTGAACAGCCGCAACCTCCACACCATGGAGGTCCGTCCCGAGACCCAGATGGAGCTCGCCGAACACATGCCGGCCACAGCCCTCCGCGTAGCCGAAAGCGGCATCCGCACCAGCACCGACATCGCTCGTCTGCAAAGTGCCGGCTACGGCGCCTTCCTTGTGGGCGAGTCCCTGATGCGGCAGCCCGATCCCGCCGCCGCCCTGGCCGCCCTCTTCCAGCGCGAACTTTCGCCCCAGAGCTGAGCCATGTGGGTCAAGATCTGCGGCAACACCACACTCGAAGACGCACTGAACGCCGCTGAGGCAGGCGCCGACGCGCTCGGTTTCATCTTCGCCAGCAGCCCGCGGCAGCGTACACCTGCACAGGTGGCCGCCATCACCGCCCGTCTCCCCTCGGGAATCGAACGTGTCGGCGTCTTCGATTCGCATGATGCCGACGAGATCCTCCATATAGCAAAGGTCGCGGCACTAACAACGCTCCAATTGCACGGCGGCTTCGACCTCAAGCTACTCGAGCGGCTTCTCCGCTCACCCGACGCGAACCTCAAAGTAATCCAGACACTCCACTGGGCTGTCGCTGTCTCGCCCGAAGCCAACCACGCACAGGCACACAAGCTCTTGGCCGATCTCCGAACGGTCGCCGACCTCGCCACCCGTTTTGCCGGGTCCATCCGCGTGCTGGTGGATTCTCGCGTGGGCTCGGTCTCCGGCGGAACCGGCGTTGCCTTCGACTGGAACGCCGCCGCGCCGGCCTTCGACACAGCACGCGCCCTCGGCCTGCGCATCATCGCCGCTGGGGGCCTGGTTCCCGAAAACGTCGCCCAAGCCGTCGCTCGCCTGCACCCCTCGGGCGTGGACGTCGCCAGCGGAGTCGAGGCGTCACCCGGACGCAAGAACCCCGCGCGCGTCGCTCAATTCATCGCGAACGCACGGGGCTGAAAAGCTCTGGACCAGAGCATCCTTGGAAATTAGGTTGTTATGGGGAAGATTGCGGGGGCCGAACCGGCTTAGCCGTGATGCGGCCGTGCGGCGTGATCGTGGACACGCGGTGTACGAACGTGAACCTCAGGCGAGCGGCTGCGGCTGCTCGGCGTCGACGCAAGGGATGCAACGGGGGCCAAGGTCATCAAGGCCAGGGCTACCGAAGCAAGCGCCAATTTCAAATCTATTTTCATGGCGATACGCTCCTGACTACACAAATAGGACGCGCAGCGGATAACGCTGGATTCAAAAATCTACAACTCGCAAAGCAACCTCGATCCTTCCTCGCATACACAACATCGATCTCCCAGCCGCATCGCACCCTGCCGCTACAATCACGTCATGGATATCAAGCGCATCGGCTCGCAGCCGTCCGGCAGAGGCCCCGCGGAATGGTTCACCGGCACCGTCCGCATCGACCCCCTGTTTCAAGCCCCGGATCCCGCCCTGGTAGCCGGCGCCAGCGTCACCTTTGAGCCCGGAGCACGTACCGCCTGGCACACCCATCCCCTCGGCCAGACCCTGATCGTCACCGCAGGCTGCGGTTGGGCGCAGCGCGATGGTGGTGCGATCGAGGAGATCCATCCCGGCGACGTTGTATGGTTCACACCCGGCGAAAAGCACTGGCACGGAGCCACACCCACTACCGCTATGACTCACATCGCCGTTCAGGAACGCCTCGACGGCAAGGTGGTCGAATGGATGGAGCATGTCACCGACGAACAATACAAGCGCTGACCCGCCCCGCAACCTCCTCCATCGCGGTTGCACGCCCACCTGCCGGCGGTATATCGTACCTTCAGGATGAGGATCCGCTCCAGCCGATTTCACTTTACCTTCCGCTACTGGCGAACAGTAGCGGGCTCGGCGGACTAGCATCCTCTGAAACATGATTGCTTCGGCAATCCCGGAAACACCGGAAAATTCAGTTGATTCGAAATCCCTACGAGCCGCGACCCCACCGAGTCGCGGCTTTTGTATTGCGCACTCTCTACCCAAGCACTCTGCACCCAAGCAGCCCGGAGGCAACATGGGCACCACGGCAGGTCTGGTCTCTCCCGCAGTATCCCCGGTGAACGCACGCGCCGGACGCTTCGGCATCTACGGCGGCCGCTACGTGCCCGAAACCCTGATGGCCGCGCTCGAAGAGCTGGAGCAGGCCTACGACGCAGCCCAGGCGGACGCCGGCTTCCACGCCGAACTCGACCCCCTGCTCAAGGACTACTGCGGCCGCCCCACACCGCTCTACTTCGCCAAGCGCCTCACCGAAAACCTCGGCGGCGCGAAGATCTACCTCAAGCGCGAAGACCTGCTCCACACCGGCGCCCACAAGATCAACAACGCGCTCGGCCAGGCCCTGCTCGCCCGCCGCATGGGCAAGCAGCGCATCATCGCCGAAACCGGCGCCGGCCAGCACGGCGTCGCCACCGCCACCGTCTGCGCGCTCTTCGGCCTCGAGTGCGTCATCTACATGGGCGAAGAAGACATGCGCCGCCAGGAGCTCAACGTCTTCCGCATGCGCCTGCTCGGCGCCGAGGTCCGCGGCGTCAACGCCGGCTCGGCCACCCTCAAGGACGCCATCAACGAGGCCATGCGCGACTGGGTCACCAATGTCCGCGACACCTACTACATCCTCGGCTCAGCCCTCGGCGCGCACCCCTACCCGACGATGGTGCGCGACTTCCACCGCGTCATCTCGATCGAGGCCCGCGCGCCAGTTCCTCGACCAGGAAGGCCGCCTCCCCAACGCCGTCATCGCCTGCGTCGGCGGAGGCTCCAACGCCATCGGCGCCTTCTACGAGTTCCTCAACGACAAAGATGTCCAGCTGATCGGAGTAGAAGCCGGAGGCCGTGGCAACGCTCTCGGCGAACACGCCGCCCGCTTCCAGAAGTCCGGCGGCGGCCTGCCCGGCGTCCTCCAGGGCACCTTCTCCTACGTCCTCCAGAACGACGCCGGCCAGGTCGCGCAAACACACTCCGTCTCCGCCGGCCTCGACTACGCCTCCGTCGGCCCCGAGCACGCCATGCTCCACGACACTGGCCGCGCGACGTATACGTCGGCATCCGATACCGAAGCCCTCGAAGCCGTCAGCATCCTCAGCCGCACCGAAGGCATCATCCCCGCCCTCGAGTCCGCCCACGCCGTAGCCGAAGCCCTCAAGCTCGCCCCCAGGATGTCCCCAAACCGACATCCTCATGGTCAACCTCTCCGGCCGCGGCGACAAAGACATGGGCATCCTCACCCGCGAGATGCATCTCGGCGGAGCACCCGCAGAAAATCGAGGTACTCGATGACATCGTCTCTGCCCAACCGTGCGAGGGTTTTAAGTGAACACGATGCTTCGATTCAACAACCTTACCGAATCAGTCTTAACCTGCACCATCCGAACCGCGACCCGGCAGAAATCACGCAAGAGCTCACACTATCACCTTGGTTTGCTCGATGCCGAGGCGAGTCTACTGCAGGTATTCAGCACACGCAATCTTCGTGGCTTTGCCACTTTCAAGAGGGTTCCAGTAACGCGGAGTTTGAACAAACATTGCAAGCGCTCGTCGCTTTGATCAAACAGCATCGGACGTTTTTTAGAGCCCTGGCCGAGGAAAACGGAGACGCAGAAGTAGAGTTGAGCGCAGATGTAGCGTTCGACCATGGCATGATCTACGACCTCCGCCTAGCTCCGCTTTTCTAGAAGAACTCGCACACGCAAGCATTCACCTTCGATTGAAGGTCTGGAGCGCAAGAGAAGGCAGCGAATAGAACCTCCTAAATATGCCCATCAGCTTCCCCAACAAGCCCGGCCTGATCGCCTACCTAACCGCGGGGGACCCCTCGCCTGTCACCAAAGCCCGGGTGCCCCATCCATTCGCAGCCTCATCGCGCATGGGTGGGATGTACACCCCTCGCACAGCCATCCTCCGGAGCGCCCGTGCCAATTAGCTTCCCCAACAAACCCGGCCTGATCGCCTACCTAACCGCAGGCGACCCCTCCATCGCCGCCACCCGCGACATCGCGCTCGCCGCCATCGACAACGGCGCGGACGTCATCGAGCTAGGCGTCCCCTTCTCCGACCCCCTCGCCGACGGCCCCGTCATCCAGCGAGCCTCCGAACGAGCCGTAGCCCGAGGCGTCCGCCTCACCGACGTGCTCGCCCTCGCGTGCGAACTCCGCCAAGCCCGGCCCAGCGCCGGCATCATCCTCTTCTCCTACCTCAACCCCGTCGTCCGCATGGGCATGCAGCCCTTCTGCGCCGCCGCGAAAGACGCCGGAGCCGACGGCGTCCTCCTCACCGACATGATCGTCGAAGAAGCCGACGAGTACCTCGCCCACATGCGGGAGAACCAACTCGCCCCCGTCTTCCTCGCCGCCCCCACCTCGCCCGACGCTCGCCTCAAAGCCATCGCCGAAAACTCCCGCGGCTTCATCTACGCCATCTCCCGCGTCGGCATCACCGGAACCCAAACCGCCCTCGCCGACGACGCCCAGACCCTCGTAGCCCGCATCCGCCAACACACGAAGCTCCCGGTCGCCGTAGGCTTCGGCATCTCCACGCCCGCGCACGTCCAAGCCGTAGGCGACTTCGCCGACGCGGCGGTCATAGGCTCCGCCATCGTCGCCCTGATCGAAAAGACGCCCGCAGCCGAAGCCCCCGCAGCCGTCGGCAAATTCATCGCAGAACTCCGCCCGTGACCTCCGCCCTGACCAGCCCGCCTGCCGGCCGGCAAACGCATTGTCATCCTGAGCGCAGCGAAGGACCCGCTTCTCCCCCGCGCCGCCCCCACCCCCAACCCATTTATCATGGATCGGCATATCCCACATCGCCGCGGCGTTTCCTCGCGCGGCCATTCCGGCAAGCACGAGGCACGAGTGGACATCGCCGACTGGCGCAAACAAATCGACGAAATCGACGAGCAGATCGTCGCCCTCATCAGCCGCCGCGCTGCAGCCGCAAAGGCCATCGGCGACCTGAAGCACACCCAAAACCTGCCCATCTACGAACCCAGCCGCGAGCAGGCCGTCTTCCAGCACGTCCTCTCCGTCAACCCCGGCCCACTCTCCGACGCCGAAATGCTCCACGTCTACGAACGCATCATCGATGTCATGCGCACCCTCCAGCGCCACGAAGAGTAGCGCCTCGTAGCAGCCCAGCGAATCCACGCAGCCAGCAATTCAAGCGCGTCGAGACTCGCAAGCGCCCATAGACGCGCAACATTTCAGCCTGGGCCGCAGGCCCAGGTCCCAGGCCAGCAAACGAAACAAGGGCTGAAAGCCCGGCACATACGCCCCAGAAGGAAACCGCAGATGATCGTAGCCATGCAGGACGCAGCCACCGAGCAGCACATCCAGACCGTAATCGAAAAGATGGTCGACCTCGGATTCAACGTGCACCGAACCACCGGCACGAACCAGACCATCCTCGCCGGCGTCGGCTCCCCCTCCCATTTCGATGTGGTCGAGTTCAAGGTCCTCCCGGGCGTCCACGACGCCTACCGCATCTCCTCCCCCTACAAGCTCGCCGGCCGCAGCTTCCGTCCCGAAGGCACCACCGTCACCTTCCCCAATGGCGTCGTCATCGGTGGGGAAGAGGTCGTCATCATGGCCGGACCCTGCTCGGTCGAGTCCCGCGCCCAGATCCTCGAAAGCGCCAAGCTCTCCGCCGCTGCCGGCGCCAAGTTCCTTCGCGGCGGAGCCTACAAGCCCCGCTCGTCCCCCTACAGCTTTCAAGGCATGGGGCTCGACGGCCTCAAGCTTCTGCGCGAGGTCTCCGACGAGACCGGCCTCCTCGTCATCACCGAAGTCATGGAGATCTCCCAGATCGAGCCCATGATCCCCTACATTGACTGCTTTCAGGTCGGCGCGCGCAACATGCAGAACTTCAACCTTCTGCGCGAGCTCGGCCACACCCGCACCCCCGTGCTGCTCAAGCGCGGCATCGCCGCCACCATCGAAGAGGTCTTGCTATCCGCTGAGTACATTCTGTGCGGTGGAAACTACGACCTCATGCTCTGCGAGCGCGGCATCCGCACCTACGAGACCTACACCCGAAACACGATGGACATCTCGGCCATCCCCGTCCTCAAAAAACTGACCCACCTGCCGGTCTTCGGCGACCCCTCGCACGGCGTAGGCATCCGCGACCTCGTCCCCCCGATGGCCCTCGCCGCCGTAGCCGCCGGAGCCGACGGCCTCCTGATGGAAATGCACCCCAACCCCGACAAAGCCATGTCCGACGGAGCCCAGTCCCTCCACCCCGCACCAACTCACCGACCTGATCAACAAGCTCCGCCAGCTAGCCCCCGTAGTAGGCCGCCGCGTCGCCTGATACAGAGGCTGTCGCGGCCTGCTCTGCCGGAGCGCCTGGTTAGATCGCGTTCCGGCTGGGAGACTTCTTCACCGCATGCTGCCTGTTGCCCGGCGCCTCCGTAACCGGGATGTTCTGAGCTGGTGCCGAAGCCCCACCGCTGTGCCCCTTCGCCGCGGACTGGGCCGTCATGTGCTCCGTGATGAGCTCCGTCTGGAAGCGAATGATGGTGTCGCGATCTGTAATCACCGACTGCGTGTTGTTCTGCGCCTTGTACCCCGCTCCACCCGCCTGGCCGGTTACGACGAACGTACCCTCCCCCGATGAGGACCAATTCGTGGACCCCTCGCAAGCCACCTTGCCGTCAGCCACGAAACCCTTCGTGTGGCTGATCTGGTGCGTAAGCGACTGCCCCACGACGAAGTGAGTGTTGTAGGCGGCCAGGTTGTACTTCTGATCGGCCGCGATCAGCGCTTTCTCGTGCACGCCCCCCGCCTGGCTCTGGTCGAGTGTGATCAGCATCGTAATCGTCGGGTCCAGCGCCTGCTGCATGATGATGTTGTTCAGCTCGTCGTCGTCAAAGCCAAACATATTCAGGTAGAGAGAGATCGAGACCCGGGACAGGATGTACTTCAGGATCTCGTGCACATCGTCGCGCCCTACGAAGAAGAGATGTACGTCCTCGCTGGCATCCGGCGAGTAGACCTTTTCCTTCGTGAACTGTGCCAGGTCGGGCAGGGAGAAGGTCTGCAGGTTCGCTGCAGGGTCGGCGACTACATTGGCTGCGCTCGGCTTCTTCGGGGCCGCATAGGCCGTGTCCACCATCGCCAAAGTGCCTTCAGTCGCTGCGGCTTCCGCGCTGGGCCCGGCCAGCGTGGGGGGAGGGGTAGTAGGAGCGAAGGGGAGCTTGGAGTCGTTGGCAACGGGCACTGTGCGCGGGGGTGAAGTGGTGGATCTCCGGGTCGTCATAACGTATTCCTTTCCACTAAGCCTGGCGTCAAGCAGGCGGTGTGGCGATCGCCGTCCAGACGGCCAGCCCAGCCTATACCGGGCGCGCAGAGGCGCTGATGAATATCCCGCTCCAAACCCGGAACCACCCCTCCACCCACGCACTCCTCTAAATCCGTGAGAGGCCCCAATGCTCCCGCAAACATCCCTTTTCCCCGAACTCGAAGCACAGCCCGCCGAACCAGAACCGCGCGGCCTCCGCTATCCCCCGAGATCATCACCGAAGAAGAGCAAGCCTCCCTAGCCGAATCCCTCACCCGCCTGCACCTCAAACCCTTCGAATTCCACGGCCACACCGGCAACCGCCGCGTAGTCAGCTTCGGGCTGAACTACAACTACAGCCGCCGCTCCGTAGAACAAGCCGACGACATGCCCCCGTTCCTCCGCCCCCTCCTGCTCCGCGCCGCGGACTTCGCCGGCATCCACCCCGAAGCCTTTCGCCAGGTCGGCGTCAACGAGTACCGCGCCGGCGCTGGCATCGGCTGGCACAAGGACAAGCCCGACTTCGGAATCATCGTCGGTGTCTCCCTGCTCGCCCCGGCAACTATGCGCTTCCGGCGCGCCCAGGGCGCTGGCTGGCAACGCATCTCGCACACCGTCGAGCCTCGTTCCATCTACATCCTCGACGGCGACGCCCGCACGCAGTGGGAACACAGCATCCCACCCGTCAGTGATCTTCGTTACTCACTCACCTTTCGCACGCTTTCCCGGCAGCGCTAGCCGTGGTATCTTCCAAGCATTCCGGGGCGGGCCTTCCGGTGCGGCCCTCAATCTCACCACTCCGGAGAACGTCATGGTAACCAGCGCCAGCGCTGTGTCCTCGGCACGGCAGCAACCCACCTACAGGCCTGTCAACCGAACCCTCGAACGCATCTTCTACAGCGGCATGGCGCTCCTGCTCTGCGTCTGCGTCTTTATCGGATTCTCCCCGACCTACTTCCAGGCCGGCCTCATCCACGCGCCGCTTCCCAGCCCCATCCTTCACGTCCACGGAGCCGCCTTCACCCTGTGGATGCTTCTGTTCGCCGTGCAGGCCGCGCTCATCTCCGCCCGCCGCGTCAAGTGGCACCGCTCACTCGGCATCGTGGCCTTCTGCCTGCCGCCCATCATGGTTGTCCTCGGCATCATCGCCGCGATCGACGCCTACCGTCGCGGGGTACAGATCGGCCCGCTCGACCCGGCCGTCTCCCTCGCCATTCCCCTGATCGGCATCGTGTTCTTCGCGGTCGTCATCTTCGCCTCCTGGCGCGCAAGGCGCCGGCCCGACGCCCACAAGCGCCTCATCCTCATCGCCACCTCGGGCCTCGTCGGCGCAGCCTTCGGCCGCTTCCCTTGGGACCACATCGGTTTCCCGCCTGCCGCTGGCGCGGTCACCGGCGTCGGGATCCTGCTTCTAATGCTGGTCGCATTCGAACTCATCACCATCCATCGCGTTCACCGCTCCACCATGTGGGCCGCCCCGGTTGTCTTCCTCTCCATCGCACTCGCAGTGCCCATCGGCATGACGCCGGCATGGCACGCCTTCGCCGCACTCCTCAAGTAAGCCCCACTCGAACCCGCTTCACCAGCTTGCCCCGCCCACCACGTGCACCGTCGCCTGGAGCACAGCGCGCGAGCAACCTCCAATCACACCAAACCATCCACGGGGTGTGACAAACGCTGCGTCCTGTAACTCCTGGGGGGTGCCGCGAACTTCCCGCGAAACCCGCCCTCCTCCGCCCCGCTCCCGGGTTCCCGCGGAAAGCCCATGCTTCCTGCGACGCGCGCGCTCTGCGTCTCCGCCTCCTCACTTGCTCCACGGGGCAAATCAGGAACCCGCGAGCGGCATTCCGTGCCCCAGGCAGCAGCATCTCGACGCCGTCAAACCCCTTCGGCCCTGGCCAATTGACACCCGTAGCCTGGCAGGCCTAGCATCGGCCCTTGTTGCAATTCCCCAATTGATATTGTTTCCAACCTGCACCCCGGTCACTCTCCCCAAGACAAAAAAATGTTGACACTCCCCAGACTCCCCCGCCTCGCCACTCTGTTCCTCCTGCTCCTCGTCCCCATCGCCAGCGTTTGCGCGCAGGTCGGCGGTCAGGGTGCCATCTCCGGCACGGTTACGGACGAGACCGGAGCAATCCTCCCAACCGCCACCGTCACAGCCCTCAACGTGGCAACCGGCGTCACCACGCGTCCGGACCGCCTCCTCGAGCGGCCTCTACTCGCTCAATCCCCTGCTCCCCGGAACCTACACCGTAACCGTCACGAGCACCGGCTTCACCACCTTCCGGCAGGAAAACGTAATCGTCGATGCGCTCGCAAACGTCGGGCTGAACGTCACCCTCAAGACGGGCAGCCAGTCCGAGACCATCACCGTCACCGACGCGCCCCCCTTGCTCGAAACCACCGACGCCACTCTCGGCGGCACCATCGAGAACAGCACCTACGCCGCGCTCCCGCTGCTCATCACCGGCGGCCAGCAGCGCGACATCACCCAGTTCTCCAACCTCCTCCCCGGCGCCCAGGTCAACCCCGGCGGACGCTCCTCCATCATCGGCGGCACCGGCCAGCGCGTCGGCGAAGCTCTACGTCGACGGCCTGCCCCTCACCACCGCCAGCCAGCAGGGCGACAACCGCCCCGTCTTCAACATCGTCCCCCTCGAAGCCATCGATCAGATCAAGGTCGTCACCAGCGGCTACTCCGCGCAGTACCAGGGCGCGGGCCTCGAAAACTACAACCTCAAGGCGGGCGGCAACCAGTACCACGGCTCCGTCTTCGCCTACGTCCGCAACACCATCTTCGACGCCTGGAGCTTCTCCTCCAAACCCGGCGGCCCCAACGTCGTCCCCCAGGTCGTCAACGGAGTCGCTCACCACCGTGCCCGGCCCCAAGCCCGGCGAGCACCAGATCGAAGTACGGCTACGCGGTCGGCGGCCCCATCACCATCCCGCACCTCGTCAACGGCCACGACAAGCTCTTCTTCTTCACCACCCTCGACAAGTTCCGCTCCCGCATCGGCGCCAACTACGCCACCAGCACCGTGCCCACCCTGCTCGATGCGCCAGGGCGACTTCCGCGAACTGATCCCGCCTCAGCAACACCGGCGGCCTCGGCAACCAACTCGGCGTCAACTACCCCATCTACGATCCCACCACCCAGGCCGCCTGCACCGCCCACAACACGACCGGCGCCTGCCGCTACCAGTACGGCTACGGCCCGGGCGCGGGCAACGGCGCAACGGTAACCCGGTGCTCGTCTCCCCCGGCCACTCAACGTCATCCCCGCCAGCCAGCTCTCGCCCATCACCCAGTACATGGCAGAAGTTCCTGCCCACGCCGCTCGACACCACCCGGCAAGATCACCAACAACTTCTCCAGCGGCGTCCCTACCGGCTTCGACAACCTGCCTCTACTCCGTCCGCGTCGACTACACCATCTCGCCCAAGCAGACCCTCTCCGGCGCCTACAACCAGGGCAGCCGCCACGCCGTCCCGTACACCGGCGTCGCACCCGGCGTCGCCGTCGTGCCCTACATCCAGACCACGCTCTCCACCGTCACCGGCAACATCGCTCGACCTCCAGCACACCTACCAGATCACGCCGCAACCTCGTGAACCAGGCGCGCTACGGCTTCATCTACTTCGGCGGCCCGCCGGTCGGCAACATCACCGGAACCACCAACCCCGGCCTCTATGGCCTCGCCGCCTCCGGCGTCACCGGCCTGCCCGCCGGCCAGGCCTCCGACAACTTCGCCAACACCTCCTTCGGCGGCAGCCAACGCACCCGACCAGCTGGGTCGGCAACACGCCCAGCACCACCAACCGCTCCGTCACCTACGAGTTCCTCGACAACCTCGCCTGGTCAAGGGCAAGCACTCCATGAACTTCGGCGGCCAGATCCAGTGGCTGGAAAACAACGCCGACACCGCCGACGGCCCCTCCACCCCCACCAGTCTCGACTTCGAGCACCAACGAGACCGCCAACCTCACCGGCTCCACCTACGCCACCAACTCCGGCTACTCCTACGCCAGCTTCCTGATCGGCGCGGTCGGCAGCTCCGGCACCACCCAGCAGGCCTTCAGCGTCGTCGGCGGCCGCTACCGTCCCGGCGCGCTCTACTTCCAGGATGACTTCAAGCTCACCACCAAGCTCACCATCAACGCCGGCATCCGCTGGGACTACATCCCGCCCTACCGCGAGGCGAAGGACCGCTGGTCCTTCCTGAACCCGGACCTCACCAATCCCTTCACCGGAAACCCCGGCGCCCTGCAGTTCGCCGGCAATCGCGGCGCCGGCCTCAGCTGCCAGTGCTCCACGCCCGTCCACACCTACTGGAAGAACTTCGAGCCGCGCGTCGGCTTCGCCTTCGCAGGCCGATGCCAAAACCGTCTTCCGCGGCGGCTACAGCCTCACCTTCTCGCACGGCGGCGGAACCGGCGGCTCCGGCGGCGCCGGAACCGGCACCGGCCAGACCGGCTTCAGCACCCCGCTCTCCTTCGCCGACAGCATCATCCGGCCCCGCCTTCTACCTCAACAACAACCCCGCCTTCTCCGCCCAGAACACCACCTACGGCGGCCCCGGCTACATCCTCCCCGGCACCGCGCCCATCTCCGCCGCATCCCAGACCCTCGGCACCGGCTTCTACCTCAACGCCAACGGCACCTCCGGCGGCAACGGCACGCGGCATCAACTACGCTGACCCCTACGTCTCCGGCCGCGCGCCCGAGTTCTCCTTCTTCAACTTCGGCATGCAGCGGGAGATCACCAAGAACCTCACCATCTCCGTCGACTACTCCGGCAGCCAGAGCCACTTCATCTCCGGCGCCGGCAACATCCGCGGCTACTACGCCGGCCAGCTCGATCCCAAGTACCTCGTCCTCGGCGCAAACCTCACCAAGCCCGCGACCGCCGCCAACATCGCCGCCGCGCAGGCCGCAATCCGGTCTCACCCTCCCCGTCCCTACCCGTCTACCCCGCCGTGGCCGCGCGTCAACACCAACGCCACCATCGCCCACATGCTTACCTGGAAGCCGCAGTACGCCGGCACCACCGACACCTGGGGCAACTACGTCGCGAACGGCAACTACAACTCCTTCCAGGTCTCGCTCGCGCAACGTGCGAGCCACGGGCTCTCCTTTAACGTCAACTACACCTACTCCCAGAACATCGACGACGCAGGCACCCAGCGCAGCGGCTACGACTATCCCCGCCTACGCCATCGCCGCCGGCATCAACTACCCCAAGAACCGCATCGACCGCTCCATCTCCATCAACGACCAGCCGCAGAACCTCAGCATCTACGGCGTCTACACCAGCCAGTACGGGAAGGGCAGCTTTGGAGGAAGCCACCTTCATCGCCCGCGCCCTCCTCGGCGGCTGGCAGACGTCCATGATCTTCCAGTACAGCTCCGGCCTTCCGCTCCCCATCGTCGCCACCTGCAACGCCACCCAGAACATCGGCCAGGGCACCTGCATGCCCGACACCAACCCCAACTTCATGGGCGACGTCCGCACCAACGGCAAGTGGGGACAAGGCGTCACCGCCGCCACCCTCGGCACGGTCAGCTACCTCAAGGGAGGCCTCAGCTCCACCACCTCCGGCACCGGCGTCGGCAACGTTCCCGTGCTCCACCTCCACCGGGCCGTTCTGCAACTCCGGCAACTACATGATCGGCGATGCGCCGCGCTTCCCCTACGGCCTGCGCGGGCAGGACATCTACCGGCTCAGCATGGCCGCTGCGCCGCATCATTCCCATCAACGAGCGCGTCCAGTTCATCTTCGGCATCGACGGCTCCAACCTCACCAACCACACCACCTTCGGCAACAACGCCGGCAACAACCAGATCAACGTCAACGTAAACAGCGGGGCAAACTTCGGAACCCTGAACTTCGCCAGCGCAGACCCCCGCGACTTCCAGTTCTCCGGCCGCTTCCAGTTCTAACCCGAGCCACTCACATCCGCCAACCACCCAAAAACCACCAACGCCCCACGCCAGTCACCAGCGTGGGGCGTGTGTCCTCGTCCTTGTCGCTGCCCTTGCCCTTGACCTGCGCTGCCCTTGCCGTTGCTCGCCCTTCTGCTTGTCATCCTGAGGCGAAGCCGAAGGACCTGCTGTGGCCGTTGTCGCTGCCGCTGCCCTTCCGCCGTTGCCCGCCCTTTTGCTTGTCATCCCGCAGCGAAGCAAAGGGACCTGCTGTGGCCGTTGTCGCTGCCGCTGCCCTTGCCGTTGCCCGCCCTTTTGCTTGTCATCCCCCAGCGAAGCGAAGGGACCTGCTGTTGCCGTTGTCCGCCCTGCCCTCGCCGTTGCCCGCCCTTTTGCTTGTCATCCCGCAGCGCAGCGAAGGGACCTGCTGTAACCGCAGCCCGTGCCATAGCTCTCTCCCGATCCACAAACACCATTCGTCAACTCGACCCCGCCAATCCTGCATAATCAAAACCGGCCATCTTCTCCAGCAAGCACCCTCATGATCGAACGCATCACCATCATCGGCACAGGCCTCATAGGAGCCTCCATAGGTCTCGCCCTACGCGAAACCGGCTTCACCGGTGAGATCACAGGCTGGGACAAGCATCAGCCAGAAGCACAGCTCGCACTCGATCGCGGCGCACTTACCTCCATCACAACTGATCCCGACGACGCCGCTCACGGATGCGATCTGATCGTCCTTGCCACACCCGTCCTCGGAGTCATCGATTGGATGGATCGCCTGGCCCCGTATGTCGCCCTCGGGCAGCTCATCACAGACGTCGGCAGCACCAAGCGCGAGATCGCCGAAGCCGCTCGACGCCTCTACCCGGACACCGAAGCCGGTTCGAAGCTCCCAAACGCGCGCATGCTTCCCGGCCATCCCATGGCAGGAAAGGAATCAGGCGGCGCCGCCCTCGCAGACGCCGCGCTCTTCCGCAACGCCACCTGGCTGTTCACGCCCTGTCTACGCCGACACGCACCCCTTGGAAGCCGAGTGGCGCGCCCTGGTGACCGGCTTCGGAGCAAACGTCATCGACCTCGAAGCCGCGCGACACGACCAGATCTGCGCCTGGGTCAGCCATCTCCCCCAGATGCTCTCGACCGCCCTTGCCGCGCTCCTCGAAGACACCTTCGCCGACGACCCCGAAGCCCGCGACCAGATCGCCGCAATCGGCGGCCGCGCCCTGCGCGAGACCACCCGCCTCGGCGCCAGCCCCTACTCCATGTGGCGCGACGTAGCCCTTACCAACACCGACCCCATCGCCCAAACGCTCCACGCCCTTGAGCAGCGCCTGGCACATCTGCGCGAAAACCTTCGCACCCCCGAACTCCGCGAAGAGTTCCGCCTCGCCAACGAGTTCCGCAAGCGCCGGGAGTAGCCTGCGGCTCACAGAAAAAGCCGCCCGTTTCCACAACGCACGTATCGTGCCAAACGCGTTTACGAAACGGTCACTCCCCCCTCCTAACCCCCGCCGAATCAACAATCGCTAACTTACAGGGGGGAGGGGGCAGTACCTCAGCGGTCAATGGTCTTCATACTGCCTTCGGCATACCGATCTCCCGCGATAGCTTCCTCCGGGACGGCAGCCTCCAGTTCGGCCACCTGCGCCGGCGTCAACGTGATCGCCGCTGCCGCTGCGTTCTCCTCCAGATACTTGCGCCGCTTTGTGCCGGGGATCGGGACGACGTCCTGCCCCTTCGCCATCACCCACGCGAGCGCAAGTTGACCGGGCGTCACGCCCATCGTCCCGGCGATCGCACGGACCCGCTCCACAATCGGCTGGTTCTTATCAAAGTTCTCGCCGGCAAATCGCGGATACCGCTGCACCCGAAAGTCCTTGTCGCCAAGCGCCTTTGGATCCGCAATCGTCCCCGTCAGAAACCCGCGGCCAAGCGGCGAGTACGGCACAAATCCAATCCCCAGCTCCCGCACAGCCGGCAGAATCTCCTTCTCCACATGCCGCTCCCACAGAGAAAACTCCGTCTGCAGCGCCGTAATCGGATGCACCGCATGCGCCCGCCGGATCGTCGCTGCCGAAGCCTCAGACAGCCCCAGGTACTTCACCTTGCCCGCCTTCACCAGCTCCGCCATCGCACCGACCGTCTCCTCGATCGGCGTATCCTGGTCCACCCGATGCTGGTAGTACAGATCGATGTGATCCAGCCCCAGCCGCTTCAGGGACGCATCGCAGGACGCCTTCACATAGTCGGGCTTGCCCGATACCGCCCAGAAGCTCGGGTCATCCTTCTTCCGCACATTCGCAAACTTGGTCGCCAGGAACACCTCATCGCGGCGCGACTTGATCGTCTTCCCCACAAGCTCTTCGTTGTCGCCAAAGCCGTAGACATCTGCCGTGTCCAGAAAGGTCACGCCCAGATCCAGCGCCCGCAAAATCGTCGCGGCGGACTCCTCGTCGTTCCGCTCACCATAAAACTCGCTCATCCCCATGCAGCCCAGTCCCATCCGCGACACAACTGCACCCTGCGATCCCAGCTTTACCGTTTCCATGCTCATGCGCTCTTGGATGGCGCGAAAGCGCACAACGGTTCACCCCCACATACGACCCGGTAACAACCACCTTCAGCCCATAAATCCAGCCAGCCCGCGATCTCGGCTGGAACAAAAGCCCGTACTGAACCGTCTCCAACGTGTGATCACATTCCATCTGCCTCGTCTGCTGACAACAAAGCTGCGCGTCCGTCTGCTCCTTCTCGCCGCCAGCACCCTCGCGCTCGCCATCGCGGCGTCGCCGCTACACGGCCAGTCCGCACCCGCAGTCGCCCACGCGACGACCTCCGCCGCGGTCACCGTGACCGACAACGGCGGCTCCTGGACCCTCGACAACGGCATCGTCAAGGCCACGGTAACCAAGAACAACGCCTTCATGCCCTCCTTCATCTTCCAGGGCAAGCAGATGCTCGCCGCCAGCGGCGGCACATGGGAGCACACACCCCAGGGAGCGCCGCAACTCACCAACACCGTCACGATCGATCCCGCGACCAACAACGGAGACCGCGCCGAGATCGCCGTCAAAGGCATCACCGGCGGCACGTACATGCTCACCCGTAACGCGCCCGGCGGGGGCTCGCTCTGCGACATGGAGATCCGCTACTCCCTCGGCCGCGGCGACTCCGGCATCTACATCTACGCCATCTGGAACCACCCCGCCTCCTACCCCGCCGCGGGCACCGGAGCCGAAGATCGCTACATCACCCGGCTCAACCAGGAGTTCGACTGGATCACCGTCGACAAGGATCGCAACATGCTGGAAGCCGCGCCGAAGGACTGGGGCACCGGCGTCGTCGTCCACGCCAAAGAGCAGCGCATCATGAACACCGGCGTCTACAAGAACTCCGTCGAGCACAAGTACTCCTACTCCGGCAGTGGCTACAGAAACCCCGCGTACGGCTGGTCGAGCACAAAGAACCACGTCGGCATGTGGTTCATCAACCCCACGGCGGAGTATCTCGCCGGCGGCCCTGACCGCATCGACCTCGACGCCCACTTCGGCGACAACGGCGACCCCGAGCCCATCATCCTCGACTACTGGCACTCCGGCCACTACGCCGGCGCGCGCACCAACATCGCCGCGGGCGAGCAGTGGACCAAGGTCATCGGCCCCATCTTCATCTACGCCAACTCGCTCGCCACCGCGACCCCCACGACCCCGGCGGAACTAGCCACACTCGCCGCCACCGCCGGCAATCCCACCGTCCCCGCCAGCTGGACCGCCAACGCCAACGCCCTCTGGCAGGACGCCCTCGCCCAGGCCCGCAAGGAAAACGGCAAGTGGCCCTACGCCTGGGTCACCAGCCCCGACTACACGCCCGCTCGCCCAGCGCGGCACCGTCACCGGCCAGATCGTCCTCGACGATCCCCTCGCCCCCAAAGGCATCTCCAAGAAGCTCCCGCACCTCACCGTAGGCCTCGCTGCATCCCGACGCGCCACCCGCCCCGCCAGCCCGACGGCGTGCGCGTCGGCAACAGCGGCTTCGCCGGCATGTTCACCGGCCCCGGAAGCTGGGTCCACGACGCCCGCTACTACACGTTCTTCAACGACGGCACCGAGGATGGCAAGTTCACCATCACCAAAGTCCGCCCCGGCACCTACACCCTCCACGCCACCGCCGACGGCGTCCTCGGCGACTTCGCCCACGCCGACATCACCGTCGAGCCGGCAAGACCCTCGACCTCGGCAAGCTCACATGGAAGCCCGTCCGCAACGGCCGCCAGCTTTGGGAGATCGGCTACCCGGACCGCGCCGCCGACGAGTTCCTCAAAGGCGACGGCCAGAACTACTGGCTCTGGGGCTGGAATCTCCGCTACGCCCTGCTCTTCCCCAACGACCTCACCTACACCGTCGGCAAGAGCGACGCGCGCAAGGACTGGTTCTTCGAAGAAGTGCCCCACGCCACCGACCTCTCCTTCGTAAACCCAGAAGCCAAAGACCCCGCGAACCAGCGCTTCGGCTGGGTCAGGTCCGAGTCTCTCGACCAGTACCCGCAGAGCAACCAGACCGGCCCCTGGGCGCGCTACGGACGCGGCCGCGCGACCACCTGGACGATCAAGTTCGACATGGCGAAAGACCGTCGCCGGCACCGCCTACCTCCGCGTCGGCATCGCCGGAATCAACGGCCTTCGCCAGGGCCTTCCCGTCGTGCTGAACGGCCAGCCCGCAGGAGCTCTCGGAGACGGCAGCGACCCCACAAACGCCCACTTCATCAACACGGACGCCATCCGCTACAACACGGACAAGGGCCTGTGGCAGGAACGCACCCTGGCCTTCCCAGCCGGGCTCCTTCACTCCGGAGAGAACCAGATGACCTTTACCGTCCCGGCTGGCGACGTCTCCACGGGCATCGTGTGGGACTACCTCCGCCTGGAACTAAACGAGTCCGCCAAACCAGCTCCGCCTAACCCCGCCCCGGTCGGCGAATAGCTCGACCGCTGCCCTTCACAAGGAGTCTGGCGCCCCGCATGGCACATGCTCGCCATCGAAGCGCGATGCCCTGGTCCACGAGGACCAGGGCTATCGGTTACTTCTTTGTGCTTTTCTTTGCAGCCATTTTCTTTGCTGCCGTTTTCTTTGCTGCCGATTTCTTTGCAGCGGATTTCTTCGGCGCCGAGCCGCCTGCGTCTTCGTCTGCTTCCTCCTCGCCCCCGATCGCCTCAGCGTTAACGCCCTTCGAGACTGCGGTGAGCTTCTGATCGGTTTCTTTCTCTTCCTGCAGAGTCTGTTCTAGAAGCCGCTGGATCTCCTGCTGCCCCATGGCCTCGGCTAATGCCACCACTGTGCCGTACGAAGCAATCTCGTAGTGCTCCACCCGCTGCATACCGGCCAGCAAAGCCGCATCGAGCACCGGACCGGCTTCAATCTCCTCCATGTCCTGTGCTGCTTCCTCGAGCAGACCCTTCATGGCCTCGCAGGTCTTACCGCTGGATCGCTTTTCAAGCGTTTCGAAGACCTGATCCAGCCGCTCTATCTGTCCCTTGGTCTGTTCGAGGTGCTCCTTGAGAGCCTGCTTCAGCTCCTCCGATTGCACCGCTTTGGCCAAACGCGGATAGGAGCGAATAGCCTGCTTCTCTGCTGAGTAGATGTCTTTGAGTTGATTCAGAAAAAGGTCGTCCGCTGTCTTGATGGGCATGATGGTCCTTCGTTTCTTTGTGAAGGCTGCAAACACAATGCACGTTGGCACCCCCGCGGAGGCACACGACGTGTATGGATTAGCACGCACAGGGGAGATGGATCGGGCGTGTAGCGTTCACTCGACCGACGCCAGGGCACTCGTACAGCCTCTGGGATGCGGGATGGCTTTCGCACGTTGCGCCCCGACTGACGTACGGATGGACGCGCTTCTGGCACACGCCAGGCAGCAGGGCAAGGCAGCTCTCTCAGCGCTGCGCGACCGCTCCATGCGGGTAGAACACCTCGACCGTAAGGATTTCGTATGGCTTGATTGGCACGGTCACCGCATCGTTTGTCATGGCCAGGTGCGGCCCTTCGGCCTTCTCCATCAGGTTGCTCTCGACCGCATACTGCGCCCCTGCGGGTACATGCAGCTTAACCGGCGTCGCATCGCCGGCCCACTCGTACATCCGGAAGACCAGCGCGTCGGTATCCTCTGCCTTCTTCACCGCCGTCAGTGTCACATTGGGGTTTTCGACGGAAGCCCAGGTGTGCTCTGCCGGCAGCGCGCCTGCGTGCGGCATCACCTGCACGGCCGACAGCGGGTCGTTCAGCTCATAGCCACGCCGCACTGTCAGCGCTCGCTTCCATGAGCCCGTATGGGGGTAGATCGCATACGTGAAGTGCTGCGCCCCTCGATCCGCATCCGGGTCGGGCCACGTTGGGGACCGCAGGAGCGTAAGGCGCAGAACATGCCCGACCGCGTCGTATCCATACTTCGAATCGTTCAAGATGGACACACCTTGCCGGTCGTCCCCGAGATCAGCCCACCGCAGTGCCGGCACCTCGAACTTGGCCTTCTCGAAGCTGTTGTCGCGGGTCGTCGGCCGCTCGATCGACCCGTACGGAATCTCGTAGGTCGCCTTCCCCGAACTGGCCGCCAACGGGAACGCTGCCTTCAACAACACATGGGTCTCATGCCAGTCCACGTCATTGGCAACCCGCACCTCGTCCGCACCCGCGTCGAGCGAGATCTCCTGCACAAATTTTGAACTGCCCCACCCGCGAGAAATGCGCACGCTCTTCCGCAGCGGCCCGTCCATGGCAATCGCGATCGATTCGACGGAGGTAATAGGCGTCATCGTCCCATCCAGAGTCCCGGGATCGATATTCCACGCGTCGTACTCCTTCGGAGTGTCCTTGTATGTCTGCAGCTCATTCCCACATGAATTCGGCGCGAACAACTCGACCTTCGCCGGCAAGGAGATCAGGCTTCTCATACACCCGGTGCGCTTATCAATGGTCAATCGAAGATGCTCGTTGGCCAGCGTGAAACTTCCCGCGTCGTCTTTGAGGGTCAGATCAGAAGCTGCACCCTTGCTCCCCGCTCCGCCCGAGACGGACAGCGTCGCGTATCCGAGCGCGGGTACATCCTCCGCCCGCACGAGCACCTTGTAACTATGCGTCTTCGGTTCACTCGAAAGCACCTGTGACAGCACGGGCCCGTGCGGCCCATGTACCTCCACGCCGGCCGCCGCACTGTCCGGCAGCTGGACGGTAGCCTCGACGGTCCCTGTGCGCGGCCACGCCATAGAATTTGTGACCACAACCGGAACACCGGTCTTCACGCGGGTGTCCACCCCCGCCGCAAGCTCCCCCCACGCGCCCGTCGCAATCTCACGATCGGACCGCAGGACCTCCGTGTAATCCTGCTGCGCATCCCGGTAGATCACCGCGATGCCCGAGCCGGCCGCGAGATCATGAAACTGGTTGAACGTGATCTTCTTCCAGTTCTCCGTCAACTCCTCCGCCGGATAGCTCCTCCCGCCAAGCCACGCCAGGGACGCTGCCTTCTCCGCATCCAGCGTCGCCACCTCGCTTACCCGGTTGTTCCGCTTATGCGCAGCCTGCGACGTAAACACGCCGCGGTGGTACTCGAAGTAGAGCTCGTCCTTCCATGTCGGCACACCCATGCCGCCGGCTTGCCCGACCGCCGGCGCTGTGTACCCCTTCGCAATGCGCTCGTAGTTCCACGTCGGCGACTCCGCCTGCAGGCTGGCCTCCACATCCGAGAAGTATCTCTGCGCCGTCCCATACCGCATGGACGGTACAGCCGACTCCGCCTTCTTGCCCTCCGCCATCCAGTGGTCCGCCTGGTCCAGCATGTCCCGTGTTGGTCCGCCCCCGTGATCGCCGACGCCATACAGATCCAGAATCTCCATCGTCCCCGGGTTGCGCTGCGCCGACTCCGCGAAGTCCGCCGCGATTCTGGTCGGATTCACATTCGTGTGGACATAGTCTGTCGGGAAGTACGTCAGCACCTTGCTTCCATCGGGCGACTCCCACCAGAACAGCCGGAACGGCAACTGGTTCGTGTCGTTCCAGTGCATCTTCTGCGTCACAAAGTAATCCATGCCGGAACGCTTGTAGATCTGCGGGAGCTGCCAATTGTAACCAAACGAGTCCGGGTTCCACCCGATCCGCGCCTGCACTCCATACTCCTTCTGGAAGTACCGCTGGCCCACCAGCAGCTGGCGCACCAGGCTCTCTCCGTCCGGGATATTCAGGTCCGGCTCTACCCACATCCCGCCCACAATCTCCCAGCGCCCTTCTTTGATCCGCTGCTTGATCTGTGCGTTCAGCTCCGGATACTTGTCGGCCATCCACGCGCTGTACTGCGCGGCAGACTGCGTATAGGTGTAGTCCGGATATTCATTCATCAACTGCAGTGCCGTTGTAAACGTCCGCTTCACCACGTCAATCGTCTCGCTTCGCGGCCAAAGCCACGCCGCATCGATATGCGCGTTGCCCGCCTCGATCACCTTTGCCTTCGTCATCACCTCGTGCAGCGAAGCGAGAATCCCCTGCGACTTCCGCAGCGACCGATCAAAGCCGCCCTGATCCCCGGCTGCAAGTGCATGCACGTCGATCGCAGCGACGGCCTCCTCAACCTTGGGCAGCAGATCCTTGCGTGCCGGCGTCAACTCGGGCAGCAGATCCGCCGCCGCCAAACACTGCACCCGCACATCCTCCGGACTGGGCCGCGCCTCCCCACCCGTCGCGCTCGCAATCGCCTCAATCCGCAAAGACGCCCCGCGGAACGTCTTCTCATCCACGGTCTGCAGCAGCTTCACCGCAACCTCGACCGTGTCCCCCGGCTTGGCCGGCTCAAACAACACGATCGGCTCCAGGTCATCCCCCAGCGCCACCCGCCGACCGTTGAAGTACACGATCTCCGGCATCGGCCCATTGGCAGTCGAGCGAAACTGAAACCACACGCGCGCCCCCGCAATGTCATAGCCGTGCAGCGTCCGCGGCACCTCGATCTTGCGCCGATACCACACCGCGCTCCGCGGAGCCATCGAACCCGCCTTCACCACCGGCCACGCCGCGTCGTCCAGCCCCACAGCTTCGCCATGCGGCACATCCCCGGCGTGGAAGCGCCACTCATCCGCAGGCAGGAAATTCAGCGTCTCCAGCGTGTGCAGGGTCTCCACGCGCCGCTGGGGAAAGATTCTTCTGCTCCCGCACCGGGGTAAACGATTGGGCATGAACAAACGACGTGAGCAGCGCAAGCACCGGCAAAAGACGTACACGCATAGGCCGCAAGAGTAGCAAATCACGCCCGACATGACGACTCCCCCTCGCGGTACCATCAAGATACTGATGCGCCTCCACCTCGCACAAACCTCAGCATCGGCCTCGCCGACATCCTCGCCGCGCGCGAGCGCCTCCGCGGCTCGATCTACGAGTCCCCCTGCCCGCACTCGCTCATGCTCTCCGAACTCACCGGCCAGCACGTCTACCTCAAGCTCGAAAACCTGCAGATGACCGGCTCCTTCAAGGAGCGCGGCGCGCTCAACCGCATCGCCCTGCTCACCCCCGAGCAGGCCGCGCGCGGCGTCATCGCCGCCTCCGCCGGAAACCACGCCCAGGGCGTCGCCTACCACGCCACCAAGCGCGGCATCCACGCCGTCATCGTCATGCCGCTGACGACGCCGCTCGTCAAAGTCACCGCCACCCGGGGCTTCGGCGCAGAGGTCATCCTCCACGGCGCCAACTACGACGAAGCCTACGCCGAAGCGCGCCGCCGCTGCGACCGCCGAAGGCTTCACCTTCATCCACCCCTTCGACGACGCCGACGTCATGGCCGGGCAGGGCACCATCGGCCTCGAACTCCTCGAGCAGGTCCCCAGATCTCGAAGCCGTCGTCGTCCCCATCGGCGGCGGCGGCCTCATCGGCGGCATCGCCTGCGCGATCAAGGAGTCGCGCCCCGACATCAAGGTCGTCGGCGTGCAGACCGCCCGCCTCGCCTCCATGGCCGAAGCCGTCAAAGCCGGCCACCCCGTCACCATCGAGCCCGCGACCACCATCGCCGACGGCATCGCCGTCCGCCGCGCCGGCGCCCTCACCCTGCCCGCTCGTCGAAGCCTACGTCGACGAGATCGTCACCGTCGAAGAAGACGAGATCGCCTCCGCCATCCTCATGCTGCTCGAGCGCGAGAAGACCCTCGCCGAAGGCGCCGGCGCCACCGCTCTCGCCGCGCTGCTCCAGCACCGCACCTCGCTCAAAGGCGCACAACACCGCCGTCCTCGTCTGCGGCGGCAACATCGACGTCACCCTGCTCTCCCGCATCATCGAGCGCGGCCTCGTGCAGGATGGCCGCCTCATCCTCCTCCGCATCCACCTGCTCGACAAGCCCGGCGCCCTCGCCGACCTCACCAAGCTCATCGCCACCCACCGCGTCAACATCGTCAACACCCTCTACAACCGCTCCTACTACGGCGTAAACCTTGGCGACACCGTCATCGACATCACCATGGAGACCCGCGGCCGCGAGCACGTCGACGAACTCCTCGCCGCCCTCACCAGCCACGGCTACCGCCACACCCGCGTCCTCTAGAACTCCGCCTCGGACGAACCGCTGCTCAGCCCTTCTCGTAGTGGAAGTGGAGCTCCTGCTCACTGGCCACCGGCCGCCCACTCGCCAACGCCGGATGAAACACCCACTGCTCCACCGTCGCGATCACCGTCTCATCCACCCCGTACCCCAGCCCGCTCACCATCTTCAACGTCGGAGATCTTTCCATCGGCTCCGATCACTACCCGCAGCATCACATCCCCGCGCGTCCCATGCGGCACCGCGGAGAGGTCCGGCTTCGGCCACGGAAAGTAGCTCGTCAGCGCAATCGAAATATTCCCCGAACCCAGCGCATCCGCACCGGTCGTCGCGTTCGGGTCAGGCGAGGCCTGCGTATTCGCCGCCGCCGGCGCCACCGCCTTTGAGACCTGCGCCAGCGGAGACGTCGCAGCCACCACAGGCACAGGCTTCGCCACCGCCTTCTTCGCGGCCGCCGTCTGCTCCGGTGCACGGTCCGGCAGATACGCCATGACAAGGTTCGATCCCTTGGGGCTGCCCGGGAGCCGGTATGGCGCCACCCACGCAGGCCGCTGGTGCACCGCCAGCGCGACAAGCCCGAGGGCCACCGCATGCACCGCCAGCGAAGTCACCACACGGACGCCGATTCGCTCCCCACCAGATCGCCCTGCCTCCGCGCCTGTGCTGCCGATCGTCTGCATCGTGCCCTCGTATCCTGACCCGGCGCCGCGGTCTGCGGAACTCTGACGTGCTCCAGTGACGCTACGTCTCCAGCGCCGCCAGCCGTTCCCTCGCCGCCAGCCGTTCCCCCAAAGACGCACCCAGTGGCATGTTCGTAAGCCCGCCACCCGTTTTCCGCCTACGTTCTACTCCATCTCCGGCCCTCAACGAGACACCACCGCAGCCGCAAACTCAATCCTTCGCGAACCGCGTCTCCCGCTTCTCCGCCTGCCGCTCCAGCGCGAGCTCGATCAACCGATCCATCAGCTTCTTATAGCCGAGCCCGGAGGCCTGCCACAACTTCGGATACATGGTGATGCAGGTAAACCCCGGCATCGTGTTGATCTCGTTCAAAAGGATCCTCCCGCCCGAGCTCTTTTTATGCTTCTTCCCGCTCGGCTGCCGGCTCCATCAGAAAGTCCACCCGCGCCAGCCCCGCGCAATCGCAGGCACGGAACGCCGCCACAGCCATTGCCCGGATCTCCTTCTCTTCCGCCTTCGTCAGCTTCGCCGGAATGATCGGCACAGACGGGTTCTCCGGCGAGTCCGCATACTTCGACTCGTAGTCATAAAACTCCTTGTTCGGCACGATCTCGCCCACCACCGAAGCCTCCGGCGTCATCGTTCCCGAGCACCGCCACCTCCAGCTCACGAGGCTTCACCCCCGGGCCGCCTACGCCCTGCTCGACGACTATCTTGCGATCGAATCCGGCGGCGAGGTCGAGCGCCGGCCCCAGCTCACTCCGGTCATGCACCTTGGAGATCCCCACGCTCGATCCCAGGTTCGCCGGCTTCACAAACAGCGGATACTCGAGCGCCTTCTCGATCCGCTTCACACAGCGCTTCGCATCCTCCCGCCACTCGCTCCGCAGAAGCGCCACATAGGGTGTCTGCGGCAGCCCGGCCGAAGCGAACAGCCGCTTCATCGCATCCTTGTCCATCCCGGCGGCCGACCCGAGCACACCCGATCCCACGTACGCCACGTCCGCCAGCTCAAACAGCCCCTGGATCGTGCCGTCCTCGCCGAACGTCCCATGCAGTACCGGGAACACCACGTCCAGCCCCGCCGCCAGCGCGCTTCCCGGATGCGCCAACTCCGCACCGGCCGCAATCTCCATGCTCTCTGGCAACTGTGGCGGCGGCGCCGGGATCTTCAGCCGCTCACCCGACCGCAGCACCGCCGCAGCCGCCGCAAACTCCACGTCACCTTCTTCAAGCGGGCCAGGGAGCTTCGTCGGCCCCTCCCACTCGAGCAGGCGCTGAGCCTCCGCACCCGTCATCCAGCGGCCATCTTTACCGATCCCGATCGGCACCACGTCATACTTCTTCCGGTCGATCGCTTCCATGATAGAGGCCGCGGAGCGCAAAGAAACCTCGTGCTCGCCCGATCGCCCGCCAAACAACACACCAACACGCAACTTCCTGCTCTTCGTTTTCATCGCTAACCTCAGAGTACGGCCTCGCACCTGTCTCAGTTTCGCCGCCTGAACGAAAAGAGCCGCGCCGAACCAAATCCGCTCCCCGATCCCCGCATCCAACCACCAGTTTCGCCCTCCCCGACCCTTACCAGGAGCCTCATGTCCGATCTCCGCAGTGCCGTCACCGACCAGGACCACATCCAGGGCGACCCAAAGGCCCCGCTTACGCTCCTCGAGTACGGCGACTTCCAGTGCCCCCACTGCCTCATCGCCCACAAGATCGTCAAACAACTCCAGAAGCACTTCGGCGCCCGCCTCCGCTTCGTCTTCCGCAACTTCCCCCTGATGGAGATTCACCCCATGGCCGAGCCCTCCGCGGAAGCTGCCGAGTTCGCAGCCGCCACCAACCCGGCACAATACTGGCCCATGCACGACGCGATCTTCGCCCACCAGTCCCGCCTCACGCCTGAACTCCTCGCCGCCGAGGCCGGCAAGCTGGGCCTGGATTCTTCCCAAATCACAGCCGCAATCGAAGAACAGCGCTTCGCCGACCGAATCGAGCGCGACCTCGAGAGCGGGCAAGAGGCCGCCGTCCACGGCACCCCCACGTTCTTTATCAATGGCAAGCACTACGAAGGCGAATGGGAGTACGAAGAGCTGAAGCAGGCCCTCGAAGACGCCTGAACCACACCCGCCCAAAGCGACGGGAACACACTCAAGAAAGCCGCACGACATGAATCGAACAGCACTGGATCGAACCGCATCGAATCAAATCGCATCAGATCGACCCGCACGAGCGACAGACCGACGCCCCGAACTCCGAAGATCAGATCGCACTCTGGTCGCAGTCGGCCTCCTGTTCCTGCTGCCGGCGCTTGCGCTCTCAGGATGCAAGCGGCCCGACGACTCCCACCCCGCTCCAGCGCCAGCGCCAGCCATGAAGCCCGCGCCACCCACTCCGGTCGAGGAAAAGCGCGAACAGATCGGCGGCCCCACATGGGATCCAGCCTGGGACAAGCTCGTCGAGCAGGCGCTCCCGCCTACCTTCCTGTCGGCCGACGCCGGACGCGACCTGCGCAGCCTCTGCCCCCGCTTCGACACCATCCCCGAAGCCGACAAGCGCGCCTTCTGGGCCTACTTCTTCCAGGCCCTGGCCGCCGCCGAAGCCGGTCTCAAACCCACTACAAACGTCCGCCACACCCAGCCCGCCGTTGCGGTCAAAGATAAAGTCACCGGCGCGCCCGTACACAGCGAAGGGCTCCTCCAGCTGACCTACCAGGACGCCGACCGCTATGGTTGCGACTTCAACTGGCAATCCGATCGCAACGCTCAAGCCATCCGACCCCGCCCGTACCATCCTGCAACCGAAGAACAACCTGGAATGCGGCATCAGGATCCTCGACCAGCAGCTCTTCACCCAGCACAAGCCTCTGCTCTCCGCCTCAAGCTATTGGTCCACCCTAAGGCCCGGCACCACGAGCTATCGAGTCTGGGCCAAACAGATGGCCAACGTCCCGGACGCCTGCGGTGCGCACGCGACTTCGTCATCCCCCAAACCAGGCGCAACCCGATCAGCGGCCCCCAGGTAGCCCTCTCCGCCTCACCACGTAAATCCGCCGCAAGCCGGAGGCCACGCTCCAAGCATCTGTCGCAGCAGCACCATCCGGCCAAGGTGGTAGGCATTGTGGGCCGCCAGCGACACCAGCTGATCCTCCACCGACATCACCCGCACCGCCGCTCCCGGCCGCGAAGGACACCGCACCATCACGCCCAACCCGCCCTCCTCCGCAGCCACCGTAGCCGCCTCCTCCGTGCCCCGCAGGAACCGCGCCCGCAGCTCATCCCAGCTCTCCGCCGCCCGCTGCGCCTCCCCAGGAAACGCCATCTCCGGCCGCTCCGGATACGCCGTCTCCACCCCACGCACCCAGTCCAGCGTCATCCGCTGCCAGAACGCCAGGTGCCAAAGCTCCTCGTACAACGTGTGCGGTGCCCCCACCACCACGCGCTCCGCAAGCTCCTCCGATACTCCCTCGAGAATATGCGCCGGCCGAGCCGCATAACTCTCGCCCACCAAAGCCTCAACAAGCTCCGCCATGGCACCGATCATAAATCGCCGGTGACGCCCATCGACATCACGCGCCCGCGCACGTACAACGGATACCTCGCTTCGTGTCCCCAAGGAGTCTCCCCGGAATGAAGCTCCAGCTCGTCGCCCTCCTCGCCGCCGCCCTGCTCCCGCGGATCACGCTCGCTCAGCCCGCCGTCTCGAGGCCCAGCGACTCCAGCAAGCAGAAATACACGGAGCCCGTTGCGCCGAACCACACCCGCCGCTGCGTCATCTCAGACTTCGGCGCGCGCCCCGATGCCGCCACCGTCAACACCCGCGCATCCAGTCCGCCATCGACGCCTGCGCCTCCACCGGCGGACCCTAGTCATCCCCAAAGGCACCTTCCTCACCGGAGCCCTCTTCCTCAAGCAAGGCGTCGACGTCCTCGTCGAACAGGACGCCATCCTCAAAGGCACCACCGACATCAACGACTACCCCGCACTCCCCGAAACTCCCCGGCGGCACTCGAAGGCGGAGGCACCGCCGCCCTCCTGAACGCCGACGGCCTCACCAACCTCGACCCTCTCCGGCGCAGGCACGATCGACGGCTCCGGCGAAGTCTGGGAGCAGAACCACCCCCGCCGTCCCGCAGGCGCCACAGGCCTCACGCCCGCCGAGACCGGCCGCGGACGCCCCCGCCTCCTCGCCATCAAAAACGCCCAACACGTCCGCGTCTCCGGCCTCACCCTCCGCAACCAGGCCGCCTGGTGCCTCTGGTTCCTTTATTCGGTACGACGTGGTCGCCGAAGACCTCCACATCACCGCCGACCACTCTATTCCCTCCTCCGACGGTATCGACATCGACTCCTCCACGCCACGTCCGCGTCTCCCGCGTCTTCATCGACGTCAACGACGACTGCATCTCCATCAAGTCCGGCAAGGACGCCGACGGCCTCCGCGTCAACCGCCCCTCCGAGAACATCCTCATCGAGAACTCCCACTTCGCCTAAGGCCACGGCGGCGTCGCCATGGGAAGCGAAATCTCGGCGGCATCCACGACGTCGAAGTCCGCGACTGCATCGCCGACTCCGGCAACTGGGCCCCTATCCGCTTCAAATCCCAGCCCAGCCGAGGCGGCGTCGTCGGAAATATCACCTACCGCAACCTCACCCTCCCAACACCCGCCAAGCCTTCGAGTTCACCCTGGAGTGGAGCATGGTCCCACCCCTGGCACCCCCCGCCAACCCGCTGCCCATCGTCCGCAACGTCCACATCATCAACGTCTCCGGAGAGCCGCCACCATCGGAATTATCCACGGCCTCGCCGGCAGCCCCATCCAGGGCATCCCTTCGGGGACTCCCACATCACCGCCGACAAAGGCTTTCGCCTCGACCACGCCCGCAACGTAAATCTCAAAGGCCTCACCCTGGACGTAAAAACCGGCCCACCCGTCACCCAGACCGACGTCGAATAAGCTCAAGCCGCCATGGAATGGCGCCCAGGATACCAGGCGCGACCAACCCTTACACTCAACAAAGAGGGCTACCGATGAAGCAGTGTGGGCTGGTGGTTGGATTCCTGTGTATGGTCTGCGTCCGCGGGAGTATTGGTGTCACCGCCGCTGCCCAGACTCCGAACGCCTCGGCCATCACCCTCAACGTCGACCTCACCGACGCCCCCCGCAAACTCCTCCACGCCCACGAATCCCTCACCGCCGCCCCCGGCCCCCTCACCCTCGTCTTCCCCAAGTGGATTCCCGGCGAACACGGCCCCACCGGCCCCATCGACGACTCCGCCGGCCTCGTCATCACCGCCACGGGGGCGGACGGAAAGCCCTGCAGCTCCGGGCCCGCATCGCCCTCCGCCTCGCCACCCCCCCTCACCTGGCAGCGCGACCCCATCGAGATGTACGCCCTCCACCTCACCGTCCCGCCCAGCTGTACTACCCTCCACATCGCGCTGGACTTCCTCGCCACCGCCGGCCCGACCGGCTTCTCCGCCGGCGCCTCCACCTCCGAAAACCTCGCCGTTCTCTCCTGGAACACCCTCGTCCTCTCCCCCGCCGGCGCCAACCCCGCCGACGTCCACGTCTCCCCCTCGATCACCCTCCCCGCCGCCTGGCAGTTCGGCACCGCCCTCAAACGCACCGACAGCAACGCCCCCGTCACCGCCGACCCCACCTACACCGTCCCCTTCGCCCCCGTCCCCCTCGACCAGCTCATCGATTCCCCCGTCCTCGCAGGCCGCTACTTCCGCGAGATTCCCCTCGCACCCGAGATCACCCCCAGGCACTTCCTCGATCTCGCCGCCGACGGGCCCGAACAACTCGCCCTCTCCCCCGCACACATCGCCGCCTTCTCCCGCCTCGTACGCGAGGCCGGCGCCCTCTACGCCTCCCGCCACTACACCGAATACCACTTCCTCGTCACCGCGTCGGACTCCGTAGCCCACTTCGGCCTCGAGCACCACCAGTCCTCCGACGACCGCGTCGCCGCCAAAACCTTTATCGAAGACGACCGCTTCACCCTCGCCGGCGACCTCCTCCCCCACGAGTTCACCCATAGCTGGAACGGCAAGTACCGCCGCCCCGCAGGCCTCGCCACCGGCAACTACGAGGCCCCCATGGTGGGCGATCTCCTTTGGGTCTACGAAGGCCTCACCCAGTACTTCGGAGACGTCCTCGCCGCCCGCTCCGGCATCTGGTCCCCGGAGGACTTCCGCGGCTATCTCGCCCGCTCCGCCGCCACCCTCGACGCCGAACCCGGCCGCACCTGGCGCAATCTCCAGGACACCGCCCGCGCCGCCCAGTTCCTCTATACCGCCGGCGGTGGCTGGGACAACTGGCGCCGCGGCACGGACTTCTACGCCGAAGGCGAGCTCCTCTGGCTGGACGTCGACTCCACGATCCGCCAGCTCACCAATGGTAAAAAGTCCCTCAACGACTTCGCCGCCGCCTTCCACGGCCTAGGGGGCAACACCGGCCCCAAAGTCGTCCCCTACACCTTCGAAGACGTCGTCGCCGGCCTCAACGCCGTCGCTCCCAACGACTGGGCCGCCTTTCTCCGCACCCGCCTCGACTCCACCGCACCTAACGCTCCGCTCGGCGGCATCGAGCGCGCCGGGTACCGCCTCACCTACGCGCCCGAGCCCAGCAACTGGAGCACCATGCAGGACACGCAGGACTCCACCGTGGACCTCTGGTTCTCGCTCGGCCTCCACGTCAACGCCGCCGACGCGGTCACGGACGTCCTCAAGGGCGGCCCAGCGGATAAGGCCGGCCTCGGCCCGGGAATGCGCGTGGTCGCTGTCAACGGCCGCGCCTATACGCCCGCCCTCCTGCGCGCCGCCATCCACGAAGCCGCCACGCCCGGAACCCCCGCCATCGACCTGATCGCCAGCAACGGAGACTACTTCCGCGTCCTGAAGGTCGACTACCACGGCGGCGAGCGCTACCCCATCCTCGAACGCCTCCCCAACACCCCCGACCGCCTGGCCGAAATCCTCAAACCCCTAACGAAATAACCCAACCCAACGGTTGCCGTCGGATGCCGCTGCTACTGCTACTGCTACTGCTACTGCCGCTGCGCTGCCGTGGCCGTTTGCACTGCCGTGGCAGTTGCCGCTGCCGTTGCCCGCTCTCTTGCTTGTCATCCCGCAGCAAAGCGAAGGGACCTGCTGCTGCCCTTGCCGTTGCTTCTGCGGTTGCCCGCTCTCTTGCTTCTCATCCCGCAGCAAAGCAAGGATGCTTTCCGCACCTCGCGCGGCCGCCCCGGAATTCTTGTCAAGCCCCCCAAAATCGCAAGTTCATCAAAACAAAAGAAATAAACCTGAAAATAGATGGCCGTTTAGTTTAGGCCAAACCCGTATAATAGATCTAGAGAGAAAAAACAGGCCCGGCCACCCAGCCGGGCCTTCCCTTTTGGCCCCTTCACGCAGTATCAACCGCGCTATATAGGAGAACGTCACTCCCCTCAGCTAAGCCGCTTAGAATCAACAAACGCGTATTACCAACCCGTCACTCCCCACCCGTAAGCCTTTCACAATCAACACAAGTGGAAATTACACCCCGGGGGGGTCAGGCGGCCGGCTTCACCGACACCCCAGCCGCCTCTTTCGAAAGCTGCTCGGGAGGCACACTCGCCAACCGTGTCTCAGTCGCTGCCGCCTCGATCTCGCTGTTCACCTCGGCGCCGATCAGCAGCATCAAGCCGCTGAGATAAAACCAGGTCAGCAGGATGATCACGGCGCCCAGCGAGCCGTAAGTCGCCGAGTAGTTGTTGAAGAAGTGGAGGTAGATCCGCAGCCCTGCGGAAGCCACCACCCACCCGACGATTCCGATCGCAGCCCCGGGAGTCAGCCAGCGCCACTTCTTGTTCTTCAGGTCCGGGCCCCAGTAGTAGATCAGCGCAAACAGCAGCGCGAGGAGCGCTGTAGCAACCGCCCAGCCCGCCACGCGAAAGACCACAACGAGCATGGAGTCAGCCATATGGTTGCTGATCTGCCGCGCAAAGAGCCGGCCCAGGAAGTCGCCGGCAAGCAGCGACGCAAGGATCGCCGTGACCAGCAGCGAAAGCACCGTGGAGATGAGCACCGCGAGTCCCTTGACCTTCCAGTAGGGCCGGGTCTCCTTCACCTTGTAGACCGCGTTCATGGAATCCTGGATAGCCGAGAAGCCCGCCGAAGCAGCCCATAACGCTGCCGCCAGGCCGATCGTCACCTTCTGCCCGGTCGACTTCGTCGTGATCTGGTTGAAGGTCTCGAGCACAATGCCGTACGCGGAAGGTGGGACCACAAGCGACATGTAATGGAGCAGGGCGCCGTAGCTGTCTCGCGCTCCCCGAGCCACAAGCCCGATGATCGACGACGCGCTCACCAGGGTCGGAAACAGAGCAAAAAGGAACCAGTACCCCAGTTCGGCGGCGCTGCCGAAGAGATTGTCGTTCATCAACGAATTCCACGTGCGCCGGGCGATCAAAGTAACGGGAACACCTTGCAGGTCCCAAAGGGAGTGTAGCGGCCGTAGCGAAACATAGTCCCAGATCACCCGCTCATGCGGGTGCGCGGGTGC
Organism: uncultured Acidobacteriaceae bacterium; assembly: GCA_963791875.1. Lineage (GTDB taxonomy): Bacteria > Acidobacteriota > Terriglobia > Terriglobales > Acidobacteriaceae > Edaphobacter. The sequence continues at coordinate 486,280 of CAWBUI010000003.1, read as the reverse complement.
CGGAGCAGAGGCGGGCGTCGAGTTTGGAAGAGGTGTAGGGGCGGACAAGCGCTCTCCTGACGTGCAAAAGCTGGTTACGTGCCGGCCTTGCAACATGCCGGCTTGAATGTGTAGCGGACTGGGTACTTCCCTGCCACCGTGCGTTGATTCGGCGAGACTTTGGTCCTGAAACTCGCCTGCAGAAGCTGTGCACTGCGCACGATGAAAGCAACCATGACCCTGTGGAAATAGATGCAGAAAGACTTCTGTATGGTGGCTGACGTCTACTGTGAGATGCGTTTGCGGCTCGGCCGCCATCTAAACCATTCGGAGAATCGAATGTCTCGTCTGCGCAGCCGTCCGCACCGCATGGCAAAGCTGAACCAGCTCCTCAAGGTCGTCCGGGAAAGTCACGCCCAGCCCATGACCGGTGAGCACCGCCTGCCGGAGATCGTCGCGCCGGGAGAGCTTGGGGTCACCTTTATCGGCCATTCCTCCTTTCTGCTTCAGATCGGCGGACGCAACCTGCTGATCGATCCCGTCTTCGCCACTCACCTTGTAATCCTGCGGCGCCAGCGCCGCGCCGGAGTTCACACCCGCGACCTGCCGCCCATCGACGTCGTCCTGGTAACGCATGCGCACATGGACCACATGAACCTGCCGACGCTGCGCCGCCTGGCCCGCACCAACCGCCTGCTGAACGGCCGTGCGCCGGTCATCGTCGTTCCCCACGGCTGTGACGATCTCGTCGCCGGCCTCGGCTTCTCCGAGGTCATCACGATGCAGTGGTGGGAGCAGCGCGTCATCCTGGGGCTCACCGTCACGATGACGCCTTGTAAACACTGGGGCGCCCGCATGTTCTCCGACGCGCACCGCGGCTTCGGCGGCTACAACATCGCCAGCAATCGCCACTCCATCTACCATTCCGGCGACACGGCCTACTTTCCCGGGTTCCGCGAGATCGGCCAGCGCCTCCACCCGGAGGTTGCGCTGCTGCCCATCGGCGCATACTACCCGGACACGTACCGCGGCGTTCACACCAGCCCCGAAGAGGCGCTGCGGGGCTTCCTGGACCTTGGCTCGAGCTTGATGGTTCCAATGCACTTCGGGACATTTCCGCTCGGGCGCGAGCCGATGGAAGAGCCGCCCGTCCGCCTGATGGCGGAAGCGCGGCGCTTGAACGTGGAAGGTAGTGTGCGGCTCCTGGATGAAGGCCAGACTTTGCGCCTCACCGAACTCGCCGCCTGACCCCGCCCTGAAGTCTCCGCCACAGTACGCAGTCTGATTCGCGCGGTCACTCTGACCCAGAGTCATTAGCCCCGATGGCTCGGTCCCACGCCCACGCGGGCAACAGGGCCGGACGCAGGCAACAGGGCCGGACGCAGGCAACAGGGCCGGACGCAGGCAACAGGGCCGGACGCAGGCAACAGGGCCGGACGCAGCAACAGGGCCGGACTTTGATGGGCTGCAAACCGCCCGAACAAAGCCCGCATCGCTTACCCGCCGGTCGCATCCCATCTGCATGAGCACCGCCACCCACGCAACAGCAGCCGCCAGCGCTACGTTCTCTCTAGGCGGAGATCTCACCATCAACCGCCTCGGCTTCGGCGCCATGCGCATCGTCGGCGAAGGCATCTGGGACGAGCCAAAAGACCCTGAATCCTGCCGGCAGGTTCTTCGGCGCGCCGTCGAGCTCGGCGTCAACTTTATCGACACCGCCGACTCCTACGGTCCTGAAGTGTCCGAGCGCCTGATCGGCGAAGCTCTCGCGCCGTACAAGGCCGGTGTTGTTATCGCGACCAAGGCCGGCCTCACCCGCCAGGGCCCGAACAAGTGGCTGCCTGTCGGCCGCCCAGAGTACCTGCAGCAGCAGGTCGAAATGAGCCTGCGTCGGCTCAAGCTCGAACGACTTGATCTGTGGCAGCTCCACCGCATCGACGCCAAGGTGCCGGTCGAGGAGTCCCTCACCGTCATCGCGCGCCTGCAACGCCAGGGAAAGATTCGCCACGTCGGCTTGAGCGAGGTAAAGCCGAAGGAGATCGAACAAGCCCGCAAGGTGTTGCCCATTGTCTCGGTGCAGAACCAGTACAACATCGGCGATCGTCAGCACGAGGATGTTGTCGAGTACTGCACCCAGCACAACATTGCGTTCATCCCCTGGTTCCCCGTGGCAGCCGGTAAGCTGGCGCAACCCGGAGGCAAGCTGGACGAGGCGGCGAAGCGCCACAACGCAACCGTCAGTCAGCTTTCGCTTGCCTGGCTGCTGCATCGCAGCCCGGTCATCCTGCCGATCCCAGGCACGAGCTCGGTAGCGCACCTGGAGGAGAACGTAGCGGCGGCCAACTCTCACTCTCTCGGACGCTGAATGGTCAGAGATCGAAGCGGCTGCCAAGTAGCAGCTGGCGACAAGTAAAAAACGCACCCGGGCAGCGGATCGCTCAGGGTGGGTTCTTGTTGCTCAGTTCAGGGGATGCTTACTTCGCGCCGTTCTTGAAGACCTGTTCGGCGAAGAAGTTCTCCACCTTGGACTGATCGCGCAGCATCTCGAAGTAGGCGCTTTTCAGCAGTTGCGAGCGCGCGTCGCGCAGTTCCTGCCGGATTGTCTGCTGGACACGCGGGTCGTTGATGTCGCGCTGGCCTGCTGGTTCGCGTGAGATGAGCTTGTAAATCGCATAGCCCGCGGGCTTGTGTGTCTGGGCGTCGAGAATGGGCATGACGTCTGTGGTCTGGCCCGCACGCAACTTCGAGAGTGCTGCGAACACCGCAGGATCCTGGTGCAGCTGCGACTCCGGCACAAACCCCATGTCGCCGCCATTCGTTGCGGTCTCGGGACGCTCGGAGTAGTTCATCGCGAGGGTGCCGAAGTCATCGCCGGTGTCCAGGCGATTCTTGAGTGCCTGGATCTTCTTCTTGGCGTCCGCGTCGGAGGTCGCCTTACTGTTCTGCAGATTGGCCGACTGGCCTCCGGGCTCGTCCGTCACACGGATCTCAGCCAGGTGGTACTGGGTCTCGATGAGGTTGAACTCCGCCTTGTGCTGCGTGAAGTAGCTCGTCACGTCGACATCGGAGACGGCAACCTTGGAGATGATCTCCTTGTTCAGCAGCTTCTCAATCGTCAAAGAACGACGCAGATCGTGCTTCAAATCGTCCAGCGTGGTGTGCTTGGCCTTCAGAAGCTCGCCGAACTGCTCCTCGGTGTAAGGGGCCTTCATCTCGTTCAGCTTCGCGTCCACCTCTTCCTGGGTCGCGGTCAGATTCATCTTGGAGGCGCGCTGTTGCACGATCTCCTCATCGATAAGGCTGCGCACCACATTCAGACGAAGTGAGTCCGCCTGCTCGGTCGAGGGCTGCTGTCCCTGGGCATCGCCGAGCTGGACAGCGTATGCCTTCTCCATATCCGAGTGCATGATAGCGTGACCGTTCACCGTGGCCACGACATCAGCAGAGTGCTGGGTCTTGCAGCCAGCCATCAGCAGGAAGGGCGACGCCAGCAGGAGAGGCAAGGCCCTGGCGCATGGCGGGCGCTGTGGGGTTCGTCGTGTCAAGATGCCTGTGCCGTGCATGGATGTCGTGCTGCGCTGGGCCATGTGGGTGTTCCGCTGCTCCGGAGAGTGTACTAGTTGCCCGGCTTGTTCGCCGGAGATGCGGGAGGAGCCGTGCCGGCAGGAGGAGTTGCCACCGGCGGCTGATACGGCGGGGGCGGCGTTTGACCAGCGGCTACGATCGCCTGGTCGATGACCCGGTACAGGTACTCCACCGGGATAGCGCCCTCGACCTTTTCGCCGTTGACAAAGAGTGCCGGCGTGGCATCGATGCCCAACGTCTCACCTTCTTTCACCGAGGCGCGAACGGCAGTGTCATCCTGCTTCTTGACGCAGGCTTCGAGTTTCGGTGCGTTCACCTTGGCCTTTGCGCCCTCTTCGGTAGCGATCTTGTCGAGTTCAGTCTGCGCCTTGGCGAGATTGCGATCCGCACCGCCGATGTCGCCCGCCTGCTGGTGCACGCGATCGACATACTTCCAGTACGCGGCCGGGTTCTCCGCAGCGAGGCAGTTCGCGTCGACCGCGGCATGAATCGCCCAGGGATGCTGGCCGAGCGGGAAGTCGCGATACACGATCCGCACCTGGTTCTTGTAGCGCTCCAGCAGCGCGGGGAAGAGCTGTTCGTGCATCTTTGCACAGAAGGGACACTGCAGATCGTCGTACCCGACGATGGTTACCGGAGCGCTCGCAGGGCCGCCGCGGGCTGGGCGATTGCCCGCCAGAACCTTCTCGCGGGGATCCTTGCTGAGGTCGAACTTGTCCCAGCGGGCCAGTGTTTTGGCGTCATCCGAGAGCAGGAAGTTAATGGGGCGGCTGGTGTTTCCCTTCGTCGAAAAGACGACGGTAATCGTGTCGTACCCGGGCAGCTCGCTCTTCTTTCGATCGGTGATCGCCATCACATATTCGACGGGAATCTCTGAGTGGCTGCGAATCATGATTTCGATGCGCCGCGCCAGATCGGGCGAGATATTCACCGCGCCGGTCGTGCTGGAGGAGACAGGACTCAGAGGCGCCTGGGCGTGGCATCCAAGAGCCGCAAACATAAGGCTCAAAGCACCGATACGAAGGGAAGAAAAACCAATCTGCACAGTCTTTATTATCTCACGCGGGTAAGAGGCTGTACGTCGCGATAGCCTTAGGCTCTGCCCTTGCAGGGAATAACGCGGTGCGCGCAAAGCAGTCCCCGCCAGTTACAAGCTCCTGCGCGAGGAGCGCCCCGTACAGCTCAAAATACCTGCTGCGAATGGCGCAGGTTCCCGGCCGTGCCGATGTTCGCTAGGGTGAAGTTGAAGCGGTATGCGTTCTCATTGCGCGCCGTGCCCAGCTCGTACTTGCGATATTCCACCGACAGCCCGCAGCAGTTCCAGTTGTACGAGACCTGCACCGCGCCATATTGCACCTTGGTGAGATTCAGATCCAGTCCCGCGTTGGCTGCCGCGCTGAGGCCGGCACGCGTTGGCTTTCCGAAGCCCAGCAGAATGCGCATCTGGCTGAAGTCCGCCACGGCTGAGGACACGCCTTCGACCACAGAGCGGCCAGGCGCGTTCAGGCGCGAATAGCTGACGCCCCCAAATGCGGGTCCCTGGTGGACGTCCAGGTAGATGTTGTCCGCGGTGAACTTGCGGGCGCCGGTGTCATAGTCGAAATCCCATTCGAGATCGGTCTTCTCGGAGGTGCGTACGCGCAGCCGCGAGATCAGGGGGGAGATGTCGCGCGGCTCGGTGAGGAAGGCGATGCCGGAGAACGTCAGGCTCGTGTCAAAGAGATTGCGGCGTCCCGTGACGAGCGCGCCGCCGAAGGCGGGATCGAAAAAGTACTTCTGTGCCACCTTCCAGGAGATCAGCTCGCGCGTGCCGCAGACCGTCTTGCCCGCGGTTGCGGTGAGGGCTGCCGGGCTATCTTCGGCCGTATCGTCCGACTCAGACTCTGGGGCTGACCCCAGCACCTCGTTCGCGTTTGCTTCGATCTCCGGGTTGGACGTACGGCACGGCTGAGCGCCTGGCCGCCGCAGAAAGAGCCGCTGCGTAACCCCGTAGCGCAACTCGTTGGTATTGCTTGCCACGTCGACGGTGTCGAAGCGGAGCAGGCTGGAGAAGTTGTTGATGCCTGTGACATAACGGTAGCCGAACTCAGGCTCCACCGTGTGCTTCACATCATGCCGCAGCAGGCGAGGCAGCCAGCCGGATGTGAAGGTTCGTTCGATGACCGGAGACCGCATCGCGAGGTCCAATTCGACGCTGGACCGGTTTACCGGCTCGGTGCGTTCGACCGGCAGGGCCGACGTGCTGGGGAGGCGGCTGCGCGAATAGAACGTCTCGCGCACAGCCAAAGCGGGACGCACATGCATCGTTCCAACACTGAACGGCAGGGAGAGCTCCGGCCTCACATCCAGCCGTTCCACGATGCCGCTCGACACAAAGTTCGGCTGCGTGCGCTTCAAACCAGCAACGGAGCTGGAGACGTTCCACTCCAGCCGCGTTGAGCCTAGTGTGTGGTCCGTGGTGACGAACTCGAAGGCTGGCGCATGGAAGAGGTGCACCTCCTGCTCGGGCAGCACCACGCCTCTGACCGTGATGCTTTGCACACGCTTCTCACCCTGGTAGCGATCTCCTTCGAGTGCGGCAAAGTACCCATTCCAGGCGTGCGAGGCATATACCGTCGATACGATGTCGCTGGCGACTGCCTGGTTGAACGTGTCCGCAAACCCCTGCCTGTAGAGGAAGGAACTTAGGTAGTCCACGTCCGCAACGGCGCGCGTCCCCGGCGCCAGCTCGCGCCGTCCGCTAAACGTAACCTCCTGCCCGCCCTGATTCGTGTACACGCCGCCATTAGGGGTATATCCGCGGTCCTGCAGGGCGGAGAAGCGCGCCAACGCAAAGTTCTCGCCCGCGCCGCGATACCGGAAGCTGCCACTCTCCAGCCACCCGCGGACGGAGTAGTAGACGGTGCCCAGCATCAGGTCCGCACTGCGGTTGATCGCCCAGTAGACCTTTTCACCAAGTTCCAGACCCTTGCTTGCACCGCCGTACGTCGCTACCGGGATCAGCAGCCCGCTCTGGCGCGCCGTGGAGTCGACCGGATGCGTGACATACGGCAGGTACAGCAGCGGAAGGTTCATCAGGTGGAAGACGCTGTTCGATGCTCGGGCCTGTGTGCCATCTACCGTGAACTTTGCCGCAGAGAAGAGCCAGTCAGGACGAGGCAGCTGGCAGGAGGTCAGCGTTCCGTTGTAGATCACGTACTCTTCGGGACCGGTCTTGGTCACCATGCGGCCCGTGAAGCGGAACGGATTGCCGTTGTCGTAAACGGCCGACGCCTTTCCCGGTGAAGCGGCACGCAGCCCCACCGAGCCGGAGACGTCATAGAAGCTTCCGGTGGCGGTGTGGATGTTCATCGATGCGTGGCTTGCCTCGATGCGCTCGTCGTTGTTGCCGCCGGTGATCACGACATGGCCCTGGAGTGTGGCCTGCCCCGTGTCCTTGTCGAACTCGATGTGGTCTGCGGTGAGCGTGCGGCCTTTGAAGACGATCCGCACGTGCCCATCGAGAACGAGGTGGCCGCTGGCTTCTGTCGAGCTATCGGCTGCAATCTGCGCATGTGGACTCGTGTCGGGCTCAAGGAGCAGTTGCGCGTCGGGATACTTCGAAGCTCCCGGGGCGTCTGGCAGAGGCGCGGAATGGGGCACGGGAATGGCCTGCGCCGATCCTGCTGCACCCGGTTCCGCAAGAGGTGCCGGGTTCGACACCTGTTGCCCACCAAGCGCTGGGACACATGCCGCGAGAGCCGTGATAGTTATGAGATAGCAAACACTCCTGCAGGCCCTGTTGAAGAGCCCTTTGCATGGGATGTGCTGTCTAATGCCGCTCGCGTGCACCACTCTGTGAGGTTAGACGATTTCAATGCGCAAGGTTAGATAGGAATCAAGCCGATGGGCTCCGCACTGCTGAACCAGATACTCCGCGACGAGACGGCAACCGAAGCACACGCGCCCCTTGAGGGATCCTCTGAGTCCCTGCGGCTGCAGGTGGCCGAGCGGCTGGCGGCTCATCGCAACCGTCGCAGGGGGGCGCAAGCAGACGCCGCAGGCGCAGGGCCTCTTTCACAAGCCGCGCCCGCAGCCGAAGGCTCGCACAAGTCGCGCATCGCAGCCACCGTGGCCGAGCGCTACGCACAGGCCCAGAGCTACCGCGCGTTTCTTGCCGCGGAGGCGGAGCGCGCCCTGCAGCAGGCCCGCGCCGCAGCGGAGATCGCCGCGCGCAACGCTCGGGCCGTCGCCGCGGCGCGCGAGCAGCTACTCGAAACACTCGCACGCGAAGAAATGGTCCATACGGCAGCGGCTCGCCCCGAGCATGCAGCAGCCGGCGGAGACTACACGGCTGGCACGGATGCTATGCTCTGGCCCGAGCTTGAGGCCCCCCACACTGCTGCTGCGCCGGATTCAGCGCTTCAGTCGCGCGAACCAGAAGCCCCCGGACCAGCCCGAACGAACCCAAAGTCGCGGGCACAAAGAGGCAACGACGGAGGCGGTTCGGGTAGCACCCCCGCGCCCGACGTACAAACTTCGCAAGACGCGCTGCAGCTTTACGGCACAGCCCAGCAGGGGGGCGCCATGCGCGTTGTGCTCTACGAAGAGCTGCCCTCGTCCACGCGTCCACAGCCTGCGGGCGCACCCCCCGGATCCGCCGGGCGACGGCAGGCAAATCGCGACCGGCCGGCACGCCACTCGCCGGAGGACGCGGAAGCGCTCGCACTCGATGAGGAGATCTCCTTCCGCCAGGCGCCCGTCTTCGAAGAGCCCGCCGGACCCCCCATGGCGCTGCCCGCTAACCTTCTTGAATTTCCGCGGCAACTCGTCGCCTCGCGTAAGGCCCGCCCGCGCTATGCGGAAGGGCCGCTGCGCGAGGAGGACCGCACAACGCCGGAGCGCGGGCAACTCCGCATCTTTGAGGTGGACACGGCGCAGATCTCGACCACGCCGGACTCCGCCCATCCGGTAGAAGCTGCAATGGCGCAGTGGACCTCCCTCTGGCTCGATACGCCGTCCGGCGCAGGCTCGCCGGCAAGCGCCGCACACGCAGCAGGAAGCCTCGCCCACCCCATGGCCGTGCCGGACGAGCTTCCATATGTGGCCGCGGCTGTACGCCCGCAGACCGCCCTGTTGTCGCGCCGCGCACTCTCGGCAGCTATCGACGCGGGGGTGATCGGCGCATCCGCGCTTGCCTTCGGGGCCAGCTTCGCGGCGATCACTGGACACATCGCCAACCCTGAGGCCGGCTGGTCTGTCCAAGCTTTGCTCGCGGGCGCAGCGGGCGCGGTTCAGGGGCTTCCGCTCACCTCCGGCCTGGTAGCAGCCTCAGCGTCGATCGGGCTGCTGGCGATCGCGTACCAGCTTTTGTTCTTCACGTTCTCGGAGTCCACGCCGGGCATGCGGCTCACGCGCATCGCCTTCTGCACCTTCGCAGATGGCAACCCCACGCGCCGGGCCATGCGCCTGCGCATGCTTGCGCTTGTGCTTTCGACCGTCACGCTCGGGCTGGGCCACCTTTGGGCTCTGCTGGATGAAGACGGCCTCACGTGGCAGGACCTGATCTCGCGCATGTATCCACGCAGCTACTAACGCCCCCGTGGCTGTCGGCATGCACGCGTGAACTCGGTCTCAAAAAGAAGAAGCGGCGTAGGGAACTTCACTGCGCCGCTTCGTCGTCTTATCCTTTAGCGCGGCTACCAGCCGCTCCCGATTTACTCACGTCTTAGAAGGTCGTGCTGACCGTCAGGCGGAAGGTCTTTCGCGGCTCCCGCAACTGGTAGTTTGCCCCGTAGAACTGCAGTGCCTGCTGGTAGCGAGTAAAGCCCGGCGCCGGTGTTCGGGAAGAGGCTCCGGAAGCTCGCGTTGTCCAGCGCAAGCTGCTGCGGCAGATCGCGGTAGAGCCGCAGCGGGTTATAGGCGTAGTAGAGCCGGAAAGGCGCGTTGACGATCGGCAGAATCACCTGAAGCTCGGCACCGTTCGACATGCGCGGCACGAAGTTGGTGTGAGGCACCGTGCCAAGAACAACAGGGAAGTTGACCTTCTGCCCGCCATAGCAGGCGCCATTCAAGAATGTCGGGCAGCCATACGATGGGCTCGAGAGCGCTGCCGCACCCGCCACGCTCTGGCGAAGCTGGCCCGGCTGCAGATCGCCGGTCACGCCGAAGTCCGTGAAGAACGCGAACGTAACCTGCGTGATCGACGTGGTGATGCGGTACTCCATGTTGGCCGTGAGCTGGGTATCCCCGCCGACCGAAACAAGACGGTAGATCGGCAGCGGGATCTGCACGTTGCCGAGGCTCGGCTGCGTGGGGTCGCGCGGTACGGTTGTGCCGTCCGGGTTGGTCAGGTTGAACTGCACCGTTAACCGGAATGAAGGTGTACGGCGATGCCGCACGGATATCGAAGCCGCGCACGTCGTTCTCGCCGCCGCCGTAGAGTGCGGTTCGTGGGGGGCGCGACCTCGCCGCCGAAGCCGTTCACATGGGCCAGCTGGAGACGCATGCCCAAGACGTTGCGACCTTCACCGGATTGATGCGCAGACCCTTCATCGGGTAGAACTGCCGGAAGGCGAGCACGGGCGAGATGTACTTCACGTTGCCGCCGGCACCCGCGATCTGCACGGACGCGTTGAAGTCACGGCCCGAGTGCGGATCCAACGCCGCGGTCCAGGCTCGAATACGTGAAGCTCGGCGCAATGGTCGAGGTGATAATTCCGTTGAGCTGGTTCGGACCCTGCACGCCCGAGCGGAAGGCGAGCGACTGGAAGACGTTGCGGGTGTTGTCGTTGAAAGTTGTGACAGAGGCCCGCGAGAGCGCATATGTGACGCCCACGCGCGAGACGCCGCGATTCGACCAGAGGTGCTTCAGCGGCTCGCTGGCCGAAACCGTAAAGCCGGTCGTCGACTGGTTGTAGTTGGTCAGCAACGACTGCTGCGCATTCGACAGGTTCTGCGCGCGAATTGTTCGAGATCGAGTACGCCTTGGCCGGGTTGTAGTCGTACTTGCGGGTAAAGACCTCGACGCCCAGCGAGATAGGCTTGTTGCGCAGGTAGGGCTCGTTGAATCCGAAGCTCAGGTTGCGCGACAGATCGCCGATGTTCGCGTTGACCGAAAGCGTCTCGCCCAGGCCGAGGAAGTTGTTGGTCTCGTAGTTCAGCCCGATGAACGTTCCCGACAGGCCGCTGATGCCGCCGTTCACGCCGATGGAGTTCTTGCCCTTCTCCTTCAGCTTCAGCAGCAGGTCGACCGTGTGCTCTTCCGCGTTCTGGCGCGTCTCGGAGTCCTGCTCGGCCTTGAGCGGCTTCGAAGTAGCTGAGCTGGTTCAGCCGCAGGATCGAAAGATCCCAACGCTGCGAGCTGTAGACCTGGCCTTCTTCGAGAAGCAGTTCGCGGCGGATCACCTTGTCGCGGGTGATGGTGTTGCCCGTGAACTCGATGCGCGAAACATAGAACGGCTGCCCCTCGTCGATGTCGATGACCCAGTTGACGAGCTTCTTGGCTTCGTCGAACTTGGGCTGCGGGTTGGCCACCATGTTGATGTAGCCCTGCCCGCCGTATGCCTTGCGCAGCGCCTCCAGACCCTTGCAGAACATCGTCAGGTTGAAGTACTCGCCGTCCTTCTGCGCGAACTGCGCCCGCAGCGCCCGGGTATTCGCCACGGCCTTGTTGCCGGAGAACGTAATGCTGCCCAGCCTGTACCGTTCGCCCTCTTCAACGGGCATCAGGATGTCGATCCGCTTGCCGGTCGAGGGCCGCAGGGTGAAAGGATTCAACCCGCCGGCATCGCGCACGTGGGTCTCGGCTTCGGAGGTCTGCGCCTTGAAGTACCCGCGGTCCTGGTAGGCGCGGCGCACGCGCTCTGTGTCCTCGTCCAGCTTGCTGGCGTCAAAGGTCCGCGCGAACAGGTTCTCGAGCATGATCGAGTGCGGAATGCCAATCGGCTTGGTGTTCATCATCGACGCGCGCAGTGTGCGGTCGCTGATGTTGTTGTTGCCCTGGAACGCGATCTTGCCGACCTTCACCGTCGGGCCTTCCTTGACGTTGAACGTGATCCCGACCGACGCCGGCGGAATCGTCTTCACCACGTACGTGACGTTGGCAAACTGGTGCCCGTGCTCCGCCAGCAGATCCTTCAAAACCGCGATCGCGCGGTAGATGCGCGTCGGGTCGTACTGGCTCTCGACCGTGAGCCCGACCTTCGCCTTCTTGAATCGCTCCTGCACATCCGACAAGCGTGACGGCGTTCAGGCCCTTGTAGTTGATCTCGCGGATGGTCGCTTTTCGCGCACGATCACGACCAGCTGCACGCAGGACGGCGTCAGCGAGCCTTCGATCCGGACATTCTCAAAAAAGCCTGTGTTCCACAGCGAGTTGAAGTCCCGCTCCACCGCTGCCGGATCGTACGGGTCGCCCTGGTGCGACGACAGCCGCGCCATCACCGAATCCTTCGGGATGCTGCCGGTTGCCGATCACCTGCGGCTGGCACAGCGGCAGATGCGACGCTTCAAGCTCCGCCGGGTCGCCGGGCGGTCCGCATTCGCCTGCGCCGCCGCGGCCGCAGCCTGGCGCCTGCAGCCCCGCCAGGATCAAGGACAAGCAGCCCCAACAACGCCAGGGCTGCACATGGCAAAGCCAATGCGGGAGCGGCTGAAAGCGCGTGCGCACAGACTGTAGCTTGATCCTTCGAAAACTTCCGCTCACTCGCTTTACGGTAAAAATACGCACACCCTCACTGCTGTCCAGATTTCCGCCCCGCGTCGCTCCATGGGGAAAGCTCGATTATATGGGAGTAACGCCGGCCGGCGCGAGTTCGCGGCCATCGAGACAGACGCTCAGTCCGTTGGACGACGAACCGCGAAACACGCTACGCCGGTGCACACGCCTAACTTGCGCGCCTACTCCGTCGCACCTCGACCAGCGTCGAATAAAACGTCGCGCCCGCCGCCCATGTCCGTCAGCGTCTCGCTCGTAAGCGCGTTCACATTCGAGCCGCCCCGCCCCTCCCGGCCCGAAAGCTTGGTCCAATCCAGCCGCGCCGCCACCACCCCCGGCGGCACCAGCTCCCCGATCCGCGCCCGCAACTCAATCCGTCCGCGCGCGTTGAACACCTCCACCGGATCGCCACTCGCCAGCCCGCGCAGCGGCCGCATCGTCCGCATGCATCTCCAGCACGCCCGCCGTCCGCGCCTCCATCTCCTGGTGCGTGGGGATATTCGCAAACGTGGAGTTCATATAGTTGTCCGCCTTGCGCGGCAGGAACTCCAGCGGATACTCGCCGCTCTGCGGCCGCCTCTCCGCCGCGCGACTCCGTCCGGCGCGACGAAGACCGGCACCGGCATCAGCTCGCCGCAGCCGCTCGCGCGTGCGAAACCACCTGCGCGGTCGAAAACGGCAGCACGTGCCCTTCGGATCCGCGGCAGCGCCAGCGCCACATGCCCTTCGCGCTCCAGCCGCTCGCGCGTGATCCCCGCAAACCAGGGATCGTTCGTCGCCAGCGCCTGGTCGATCAACTCGTCTTCCGTGTCGCGAAAAGCACGGCTCCGCGAACCCCATGCGCCGCGCCAGCTCGCCGAACAGCCGCACGTTGCTCCACGCCTCGCCCAGCGGCGCGATCGCCTGCTGCGACACCTGCGCGTACAGATGCCCATAGGCACCCTGCACATCCTTTGTCTCGAGAAACGTCGGCGCGGGCAGCACCACATCCGCGTAGTCCGCCGTGTCGGTAAAGAACTGCTCGTGCACCACGGTGAACAGATCGTCGCGCCGCACATCCCGCGCAGCACCGCGTTCTGGTTCGGGCGCCACCGCCGCCGGGTTCGAGTTGTAGCACGAACAGCGCCTTCACCGGAGGCCCCTCCGCCTCGCGCCCCGCCGTGCCAAGCTCCGTCAACGCCTCGCCCAGCCGGCTCATATTCACCACGCGCGCCGCACGCCCCAGCGGGCTCGCCTGCATCAGCTCCGGCATCTGCAGCGCCTCCGAGTTGAACGGAAACGATCCGCTGGTCGAGAGCTGCAGCCCACCGCCGCGGTGCTGCCAGCTTCCTGTGATCAGCGGAAGCATCGCACACCGCGCGCACCGCCGTGCCGCCGTTCTCGCTGCGCTGCACGCCGTAGTTCAGCCGGATCACCGCAGGCCGTCCCGTCCGCTGCAGGCGCGGCGCGTAGTCCTTCGCCAGCGCTCGATCTTGCTCCGCCGGAATGCCCGTAATCGCCGCGCAGCCGCAGCCGGCGAGTGCTCCGGCTTCAGCGCATGCGCGCGCAGCTCCGCGCCGCCTCGTCGTGCACTCCGCCATGTAGGCCCTGTCCTCCAGACGGTCGCGAAAGATCACATGCATCATCGCGAGCGCCAGCAGGTATCCGTCCCAGGACGAATCGCGAGGTGCTCATCCGCAAGCGCCGCCGTGCGCGTCCGGTACGGGTCGATCACCACCAGCCGCGCGCCCTTGCGCCGCGCCTCCTCAATGAAAGGCCACAGGTGGATATTGTTGCCGTGGATGTTCGCGCCCCACGCGATGATCAGGCCCGGCGGCGGCGAAGTCCTCCGGCCGCGTGCCCAGCTTGATCCCGTACACGCTCTTCAGCGCCGCCCCGCCCGCCTCCGAGCAGATCGTGCGGTCGAGCTGCGACGCGCCCAGCCGATGGAAAAATCGCCGGTCCATGGAGCCGAAACCCAGCTGCCCGATCGTCCCCGCGTAGCTGTAGGGCAGCATGCTCTCCGGCCCCCACTCTTCGGCGATCGCCTTCAGCCGCTCTGCAATCAGGTCCAGCGCCTCGTCCCACGAGATGCGCTCGAACGCGTCCGCCTCCCGTCCCTTCAGCCCTCCGTAACCCGCGGGTCCCTTGGGCGCGCCCGGCTTGCGCCGCATCGGATAGAGCAGGCGATCCGGCGAGTACACCCGGTCCAGATACTTCGCCACCTTGCCGCACAGAAATCCGCGCGTCACCGGATGCGCCGGATCGCCCGCCACCTTGACCGCGCGCTCCGCTCACGGACCGTCCGCGCGCCGTCAGCGACTCTCCACCGTCACCAGCACGCCGCACGAGTCGGGGCAGTCGTGCGAACACACCGCATGCACTACACGCTTTTCGGGCTCGGAAATCGCCATCCCCTCATTCTACGTCGGCTAGCGCCCACACCCGCGCCCCGCGCCTTACCAGGAGGTTGTAGACCGCCCTCCTGCCGTACTGAAATCTCCCGTGCAACTGCGCGACTACGGAGCCGCAGATACGCTGATCCCCGGTGACCCGATAACGACGAAAGGCGGACTGCGCAGCCTTCAATGTGGGTGCAGCACCTCGCTGTACGCGGTATCCAGCTCATGCAGACGGTTGCGCGACTGGCGAAGTTCGCACTCGAGCACCACGGCGTTGACGATTGTGCCGCCCCTCCACTGCACATCAACCGCACCGCACTCCGCCCTTGCGTAGGCCTCCGCCGCGCGCTCGCTTACGTCAAAGGCGGCGCTGCTGGTAGCGGGTGTCGCTTCAGGGCCGGAGGGCCCCATCATCGGGTAGTCCATTCCGGGCATCTGCGGTTCGGGGAGGGCGAGCATCGCCCGAAGCGCCCTGCTGAACTTCTTCAGGTTCCCCTCTGTAATCTCGACCTCGTGAGCAAGACAGATGTTGTTGTCATAGGTCGTGTTCGCGTCTGCGCATACGACCGCCTTCTCGCGCGCGCCCTCCGCAACAAATGCGTCCTGCGCCGCAGTGCGGAGTTTGGCGCGGTCCGCCTCGTAGGTCTTCATCGCGGCCTGGTACGCAACCTGTTCCGGCGTCAAAACCTTCTTCGGCCGTGGCGGTCCCGCCTGCGGCCGGGACACAGGCGTCGACTGGGCCACGCAGACGAGGGCGAGAGCGAGCGGTACAACCATAAACATGCAAAGATGCGGGCGCATGCGTAGCCTCCGGGGCGCTGGCATCATCTTAGTGGTGCGTTGTGCGTTTGTGGCGGGTTCGGCGATTTGCGTTCGCGACGATGTGCGGAGGTCTGGGTATGGCAGCGATGCGTCAGGAGAAGGATTCACTCGGCCTGGTGGAGGTGCCCCAAGGCTCGCTGTACGGGGCGCAGACTGCACGTGCAGTGCAGAACTTTCCCATCAGCGGAATGCGCGCGGCGCCCGCTCTTATTCGTGCCCTGGGGATTGTGAAGCGTGCCGCAGCACAAGCCAATGGAGAGCTGCGCGTCTTGAGTGAAGAGCGCGCAGACGCAATCGCCCGGGCTGCGCAGGAGGTCGTCGAGGGCCGATGGAACGCTGAGTTCGTGGTGGATGTCTTCCAGGCAGGAGCCGGCGTAAGTCTCCACATGAATACAAACGAGGTCATAGCAAACCGGGCCAACCAGATCATCGCTCGCGCCAAGGCGGGGACCACACGCGCCGAGAAAACCACGTCCGCTGAAGGCAACATCGGCGCACAAGAAGCTGCGGCCCGCGACGCGGAAGCCGGATCGCTCGGCCGCTACGAATGGGTGCACCCCAACGACCATGTGAACTACGGGCAGTCCACCAACGATGTCTTTCCAACCGCCATGCGGCTCGCGACTCTGCTTGCGCTCGAGGAACTCTACCCGGTGTTGCATGCTCTGTCCGAAAGCTTCGCAGCAAAGGGCATCAAGTTCGACGGCATCGTCAAAGCCGGCCGTACGCATATGCAGGATGCAGTGCCGGTACGCCTCGGGCAGGAGTTCAGAGCCTATGGAGTCTCAATGCGCAAGGGGCGGGAAGCCATCGTGCGCACGTCCGAAAGTCTGCGCGAACTCGGGCTCGGCGGGTCTGCGGTCGGCACAGGCCTGAATACGCATCCGGAATACAGGGCACTCGCCATCGCCAACCTCGCGCAGATCTCCGGCCAGCGACTCACCCGCGCCGATGACATGCGCTGGGCCATGCAATCGTGCGCGCCCATGGCGGACGTAAGCGGCGCGCTGCGCAGCCTGGCGCTGGAGGTCATCCGCATCTCGAACGACCTGCGTCTGCTGAGTTCGGGTCCGAACACGGGGCTGCACGAGATTGATCTGCCAAGCCTCCAGCCGGGATCCTCCATCATGCCCGGCAAGGTGAATCCAGTGCTGGCAGAGCTCGCCGCAATGGTCGCCTTCCAGGTCGTAGGCAACGACGCGGCCGTCGCGCTCGCCGTTCAGGCCGGCCAGCTGGAGCTCAACGTAATGATGCCGGCTATGGCGCACAATGTGCTCCAATCCATCCAGATTCTGACCAACATGCTGCGCGAGTTCGACCATCGCTGCATCCGAGGCATCACCGCAAACGCCGCGCGCTGTGCGTCATATGCAGAGAGCACCGTGGCCCTCGCCACCGCCCTTAATCCGCTGATCGGGTATGCCAAAGCTGCCGACGTCGTTAAGGAGTCGATCGCCAGCGGGCACAGCGTCGTCGATGTGGTGCGCCATAAAAAGCTCCTGGACGAGGAACAAATAACCCAGGTTCTCGACGTGCGCCGGATGACCGGCGAGTGAAGTCCCGCCTGTGTTCGCGCCGAAGCTCCGCGGCCGTTCTAAGATAGGCGACGGAACATTCAGCGGGGGAGAGCGTGGCAAATATTCGCAGCTGCGGAGCGCAGGACTTCGAAGCGATCTGGACCATCATCAACGACGGCGCGCTGGCCTATCGGGGCAAGATCCCGGCGGACCGCTTGGCCGATCCGTATATGTCTCGCGAGGAGTTGCAGCAGCAGATCGACGAAGGCGTTGCATTCTCGGGCTACGAAGCCGCGGAGGGACTCGACGGTGTCATGGGGCTGCAGTCCGTGCAGGATGTCACCCTCATCCGGCATGCCTACGTGCGCACGCGCAGTCAGGGCCGCGGGATCGGCGCTGAACTGCTTGCGCACCTGCGAGCACTGACGGACGCGCCTGTCCTGATCGGAACATGGCGGGCGGCGGAGTGGGCCATCCGTTTCTACGGGAGGCATGGCTTCGAGCTGGTCGGCGAGGAAGAGAAGAACCGACTTCTCCGCAAGTACTGGAAGGTGCCAGACAGGCAGATCGAGACCTCTGTCGTACTCGCCGACGAGCGCTGGAGACTTCGCGCGCGGCAAACGGCCTGAGCACGCCGCGGCACGAACTCCGAAGGCCAAACCGCACTCACAGTGCGCTTCGGGCGCTTCATCTTCGGCCCTTCACATCTAGATCTGCGAGCAACTCAGCGGGCTCAGATACAAGTTCGATATATTGCTCACAATCTCCGCATCCGTGTTCCCCGCCCGGTGCGAGAGCTCCTTCCACGCCGGGTCCGCCGAGAAGGCAGCCCACCGCTCCGTCAGCTGCGCGAGATCCGTGAAGGTGAGCATGTAAGTAAGGCTTGGCATTCGCTGCCCGATCAACGTGTCTGCGAAGAACACCGGCGTCAGCCCCGTGCGTGTAAAGATCGCGATCTCCGCTTCGTTGAACATCTGCACCTTGCGCGCATGCGCCACCTGGCTTGGGCTCTCGTACGTCCGAAGCTGAAAGATCCGCTTCCCCTTGGCGGGCGCAACCACCTTCGGCCATCCTGCGAACGCCGATAACAACGACCGTTCCGCTCGCACAAAGGCCGGCGCCGACGCAGGCGCGTCCCGGAACCCGGAGGCCGCTTTCACGTAATCCCCGTCGCCTCCAAGCCGCGCATCGAGCGTGACCAGGGCTTCCGCCGAGGTCGACGGGATCAGCACATAGTAAGTCGGCGTCTCCGGCCCGATGTCCAGCTTGAACGCACCGATCGGCCCCATCCCCAGCCGGGTCAGAGCCGGAATCAGCGCCTTCTCGAAGTAACCCTGCGTCAATGCGAGTTGCGGGCCCGTTCGCAACGTGTACTTGCGTAAGTGATAGAACTCCTGCATCGGCCGTGCCACCGCCGCATCAACCGCTTTGGCCTGCGGACTCGCCGCCAGACCTGCCCCCGCACTCACCAGCGCCGACTTCACAAACTCTCGCCTCTCCACTGCTTCCTCCACGCCGTTTACCCGGACCTCAGCTTACGTCTACGCACCACAAAAAGCACAGCTGCCCGCATCCGGTGGATCGGCGCGGGCAGCTTGTTCTCTATTCATCTCTAACCGACGAGTTAGAAGGTGAACTTGCCGCCGAACTGCATCTGCCGCGGCGGGTACGCTCCGTTCAGCCGGCCGAACGAGGCGCCGCTGGTGGCCGTGGTTCCCAGCGAGCTGTAGTTGGTGTGGTTCAGGACGTTGAAGAAGTCCGCCTGAATGCCGGAAGCCCGAGCCGCTCGTGAATGTTGAAGTTCTTCGCGAGGTTGGCGTCGAGCTGCTGCAGGCCGGGAAGAACGACCTGGCCCACGCCGGAGTTGCCGAACGAGCCTCGCAGGCGGCGCGCGTAAAGGCGGCCGGGTTGAGCCACTGCTTCACGTGCCCGGGAAGCGTGCAGCACGGGCCCTGCGCGTACACGTCGCTGACCCGGGGACGTAGCTGGCGCGACGGGTGCCAAGAGTCGGGGCAGTGGCATTGATGGTGTAGAACGGGCCGCGTCTGGGCACGGAACACGCCGGTGACCATGAACCCGCCCACGGCCTCGCGGAGCAGCATGTTGTGGCCCTGGAAGGTCGGGAGCTGGTAGTTCACAGTCGTAACAAAGGCGTGCTTGCGGTCGATGTTGAGCTCGCCGTAGTTGTAGTTGAGGTCCTGCCAGTTGGCCAGGTCGCCGTTGTTGGAGGAGGAGTCGCCGAGCGCCTTCGCGAAGGTGTAGCTGACGGTGAAGGTGAGAGCTCCCTTGCGCTTGGAGAGGTAGACCTGCAGCGCGTTGTAGTTGGTGTTGGAGTCGCTGCGGTTCTGGCCGATGGAGGTGAAGCCCTTGTACGGGTTGTAGAAGTTGGCGTTGATTCGGCAGGGTTGCGCAGGCCAACGCAGCGCAATGCGGCGGCGTGTTGATGTTGGGCTGAGCGCAGCAGGTGATGGCCCGACGTTGCCGACGTAGGTGGTTTCCAGCAGCATGCCGAAGGGCAGTTCCCGCTGGAACGCCGAGCGAGTACTGCTCGATGTACGGGTTCTTCAGGTTGGGATCGATGGCGCTGATGCCGCCCTGGAGGCCGGTGTTGTTCGGGCGTGCCGGCGGTGATGTTGCCGAGGTTGGCGTTGTCGAACTCGATGTTCTGCAGGAAGGGCTGAATGTTGACCTGGCTGAAGCCGACGTTGCCTTCAGGCCGGTAGTAGAAGATGCCGAAGCCGCCGCGGATGGAGGTCTTCTCGTCCGGCGCGTAGGCGAAACCGACGCGCGGGCCGAAGCGCGCCGTTCATCTTGTACAGCCCGCGCGGATGCGACCTGCCGGGATCTGCGGGTAGGCGGCGGTGTTGATGTTCGGAATGCGATCGACCTGGTCGGCCGGGATGGGATCGGCAGTGCGGACCAGACCGTTGAAGGGGTTGCCGCTACCCGGGACTGACCTTGCCGGCCGTGGTGACCGTGATGGCATTCGCGGGGTTGTAGTAGGCCGGATCGAAGTTGCCGTAGTTGTTGCCCTGCGCGTAGAGCGGAAGGATGTCCTGCCAGCGGACGCCGAACTCCACGCTCAGGTTGCGGGTGGCCTTCCAGGTGTCCTGCACAAAGACTTCGGGCTGGGAGAAGCGGAAGTGGCCGACGGGGTCGGCGTTGGCTTCCTGGTAGCTCTGGAAGTTGCCGAGCAGTGCGTCCGCCAGGCGCATTGCCGGTGGTGTTCGGGTTGTTCGCTGATGTTGAAGTTGACGTTGCCGTTGTAGTTGGGGCGGCCGTTCTGGTCGATGCGGTCGCGGATGTAGACGCCGCCGAACTTGATCAGGTGGTTGCCCTTGACGATCGAGATCGTGTCGCCCACCTGGATGTCGGTGGTGGGCGAGTTGAGCGGGAAGTAAGGGCCGGTGAACGGCGCATAGTTGGTGATGCTGACGGACGGGATGCCGTTCGGGTACTGGCCCGCGGTCGGGAAGAGCTTGGTGTACTGGAAGCCGTACGTGGAGCGCAGGTAGTTCACGCCATACGGCGGAATGTGCTGCGAGACGAAAGAGAAGTTCGCGGTCGCCTGGTTGATGATGTTGGGCCGGAAGGTAAAGGTCTCCGAAGCCAGATAGCTCTGGCCCGGGCGGTTGCGCGTGCGTGGGTACGGTGGGCAGATGTGCCGCCGGTGGCGAAGGTGCCGAAGGGATCGATCAGAGCAGTTGTGGTCGCTGAGCCAGCGGCCGAAGATGTTGTTCCGCTCGTTGATCTTGAAGTCGAGCCGGACGAAGTCTTCGCGGAAATCGAGCGGGTTGGTCGGCGAGATGCTGAGGTTGTTGGTGGGCAGTGCTGACACGCCGGATGCGTCTGTGAAGGCGCCCAGGCCTTCCATCACGCGGTAGACATTGGCGATGGCCTTGCCGTCCGGCGTGATGAGGGCGGAGATGTTGTTGCCGGGAATGGGCACCTTGGTGGTGCTTGAAGGTACCCGGCATGTACAGCTGCGGCAGGCCGCTGAAGTCGCCGTTGAGCAGCGCAGTGCTGGGCACGGTGAACAGCGTAGGCGCGTTCTGCTGGCGCAGGCGCTTGTACTCCTCGCCGACGAAGAAGAAGAGCCGGTCCTGGACGATCGGGCCGCCAACGCCGAAGCCGAAGTCGTTGAAGCGCAGATGGGTCTTGGCGGCGGAGAAGAACGGGCGCGCGTCGAAGTAGTTGTTGCGGATGAACTCGAACGCCGAGCCGTGCCACTGGTTGGTGCCGCCCTTGGTGACGATGTTGAAGGCCGGGCCGGAGGTGCGGCCGTACTCAGCGGAGAAGTTGGAGGTTGCGATCTTGACTTCCTGGATGAAGTCGGGACCCACGTTGTTGATCAGCGATCCGTTCGAGCCGGAGGCCTGGTTGAATGCGCCGTCCACGGTGAGGTTGGCGGAGTCGGACGCGGTTGCCGTTGATGACCTGGTTGTTGGAGTTCAGGCCGGTGGTGATGGCGAAGATGTCGGGGTTGGTCACGACCGCGCCCGGGATCAGCGTAAGCACCTGGGTGTAGTTGCGGCCGTTGAGCGGCAGCGTTTCGACCTCGCGCGTGTCGATGACGTGGGCGAGTTCGCCGGAGGTGGTGTTGATCTGCTCGCCCTGCACGGCTTCTACGGTGACCACCTCGGTGGCGCCGCCGACCTGCAGCTGGAAGTCGGCCGTGAGCTTGGCATCGGCGGTGATGGTCAGGCCGGAGCGCTTTTCGCTGCGGTAGCCCGTTCCTACCGCCTGCACCGTGTACTGGCCGATGGGCAGGTTGGTGGCAATGTAGAAGCCGCTTCCGTCCGTCGTGACGGTGTGGACGTTCCCGGTGCTGACCTCGGTGAGGGTCACGGTGGCTCCGGGAATCACCGCGCCGGTCGCGTCGGTGACGGTCCCGGCAATCTGGCCGAGAGAGGTCTGTGCGTAAAGCGTGGTCGCCCCGCAGAACAGGAGCATCACCATACTGAACAGCACCGCCGCCACGGCTCCGGGAACACCCGCGCGGTTGATGTGTGCGGCCCGGGGCCGCTGCGCCTTGGGCGCGCTTGAAGAGATTGAATCGCATGTGGTCCTCCGAAAGTTTGGATCCCGCAACCGGAGGAGGAACAGCGGTCGAGCCGCAATCCAGTCCGCAGGTTGGCCGCTGAAAACATGTGGGATTACACGGCACGAAAGGTTCAAACAATCGCGCAAGGACTGTCAAGGCGTTTCGCGCCCGTGGTGACGCCGCAGTAACCCCCTGGCGGCGCAAGAGTTGCGCCTCCGTTATCTGCCGCACGGACGACCACTCACCACACGCCGGGCGCGCAGGAAAAATGCGCCACCGGCCTCCCCCATCGGCCACATCGCGGAACCCTCCCGCGAACTACTTCTGGCGACCGAACCGGTACACCATGCCCATATTGAACCCGAAGTTGTTCTGGAGTGTGCCGCCGAACGTCGTCCCCGTGTAGTTTGGCGCGATACGGAACGCAATGTTCGGATACACGTTGAGATCGAGATTCGCGCCGAGCGAAAACGCCGGCGTGCGCCGAAGTTGACGGCCACAGCCCAAGATTCTGAGCCGGAATGCCCTTGGTGTCGGAATCAAACTTGCCGATCGCCGCACCGCCCAGCGCAAATCCGCTGACCGCGTACCTTTCCCGCACGTACAAGCGGTAGGTGGGGCCGAACAGGTACGGGTACTCGGAGATCTGCGGATTCGGGATATTGAAGATCGTGTTGCCGATCTTGGCGTTGCCGTACGCGCCGCGGATCTCGCCCGTCAGGCCAAGCTTCTGATTCAGGTAGTAGGTGCCGTCGAAGAAGAACGCGATCTCGGAGTTCTTCTGCAGCGCCTGGCCGGAGCGGAACCGCAGGAACCCGCCGCCGCCGCGCGACCTCCCACCGATGGCGTGTAGGTCTCTTCGATCGTGCGGGCGATACGCGCCTGGCGATTCGCGTTCGTCTCGTGCCGCGGCCGGCGCGTCTGCGCCTGCGCGCTCGGCGCAAATCCCGCGTACATCACGAGCACCGCAAGCAGAAGCTGCGCGCACGTGTGCAAAGCCACACACACAGGGGACAAAGCGGCAAGACACTCGCTTCGAGGACCGGCGTATCGCCGAGGGATCTCCCGGCTGTGCTGCAAACGGCGTTTCGGGCTGTGTTACGAACAAAGGACGACTCCTCGTGCGTGCTGCTGAGTTTGATACCGTGGAGGACTAGCCTGCGGACCTCTTCATTAGAACATCCGGGGAGGAGGTTGGGCATCCCAGCGCGTACCATACAGGAAGTCCGCTGCGTCGAACGCAGCGCATACGGAGGTTTTGGCATGGCGAAGGGACGTGGAGGAAACAGCGGCGGAGCCGGCAAGCTGCTGCTCGGATTCCTGCTCGGCATCGTAGTCGTGGTGGTCGGAGTGGCAGCCTATCTGAAATGGGGAACGCCCCCTGTGGCCACCGCCGACACAGCCGTTTCCCTTTGAGAAGGCCATCGTTAGCGTGCCTCTAAATGCGCGCATCCAGAAGCAGGTCAAGCAGCCGCCCATTCGGCGTCAGCGAAGACGTGTACGAAGGCGGCGCCAAGGTCTACCATGCCCAATGCGCCGCCTGCCACGGCACTCCGGGGCACGACGTCGGCTTCGCCAAGTACATGTATCCCGCAGCCCCGCAGCTCTGGAAGAAGCACGCCAAAGGCAACGTCGTCGGCGTGAGTGACGACGAGACCGGCGAAACCTACTGGAAGGTAGCCAACGGAATTCGGCTCACCGGCATGCCCTCCTACAACCACCTGCTCAGCGACACCCAGATGTGGCAGGTTTCTCTGCTCCTCAAGAACGCAGACCAGCAACTGCCCGACCCCGTGATGCGCATCCTGACCACACCCTGATCCGCGAATTACGAAGCCGCTCGCCGCACACAACGCGCCGCCGCACCCTGACAACTAAGCAAGGAGAGTGACCCCATGGCGAATCCCCTCCAGTTCAAGCCCATCCCCGTCGATCCGAAGACCGAACTGAGCCGGCGCCTCGCAGCCGCGCCCACCGAGCACGCCGAGGCTCTCCTTGTCGCCTGGGATCTCCTCCAGACCGCCCACGACGAGGGAATCCTCGACCTCGCGCAAGGCATGATCTCCGCTAAGGACACCATCGCCGGCAAACTTGCCGACTACGCCAAGCTACCCGAAGGCGTCGCCGTAATTCGCAACCTGATCTCCATGGTGAAGATCCTCGGATCCTTCGACCCCGATACCCTGGACACCCTGTCCGAAACCCTGCGCACCGCCGTCGTCGAACACCAGGCGGAAGAGAAGCCGCCATCACTCTTCAAGCTGATCCGCCGCGCCAACAACGAAGACTCCCGCCGCGGCCTCTCGTTTCTCCTCACCATGCTCGGCGGCCTCGGCCAGTCACTCCACTAGACGGAACGCGAGCCAGCGGGACCCGCAGCCCCGCGCTAGATGCCACTCGGAAGCGGCGCCCCATCCGTGCGAAACGGGATCGCCGGCAGCCCCGCGCCGTTCACCAGATTCGGCTGGTCGACCTCCCCCCACGAAAACCGTACCGCTGTCGGCGACGCCACCTCCACACTGCTGACAGCTATCGCCGGCCCATACCCGCCTGTAACGATCTTCGCCTCTGCCGGTACAAACCTGCCATCCGCCCCCGCAATCGTGAAGCAGTTAAGCGGCGCACCGTCCCGGCTCGCAAGCCCCTCAGCGTGGTCAAAGCTGAGCGTGGCCGTCGCGCCGCTCACGGTCATGCCCCGAAACACCGGGCCCGAATACGCCAGCCCCTTTTGCCCGTAGTCATGGGACAGCGCCCAGCGCGCCAGCCGGTCAGCCACGTCCACCTTGTTCTTGGGATGAATGTCCGTCAGGTTATCCGCAAGGTCCGTAGCCACGATCATGCCCGTGTGCGGGATAGCCATAGCCAGTGTCTGCTGCTCGCGTAACTCCGCAAACGCCTCCGGCGGGTGCTGCGCATACTCCGCCCTGCGCGAGTAATACAGCGGCGGAATCTGAACGTAGTAGAAGGGAAGCGCCTCCGGCTCGCGTGTGCCGTCCGCAAACGCCGCGCGCCAGCTTGCAATCAGCGCCTGCATCTTGGCCGCGTACCGCCCAGCGCCGCTTGGCGGCATCACGTTGGACTCGCCCTGGTACCAGAGAAATCCCTTCACCGTGTACGGCACAAGCGGACGAACCATCGACTCCCAGTAGTTCCCCGGACGCACCCCGTCGATCTCGATCGGCAATCCCGACGCGGTCGCAGCCGACGTCTCCGCCGCGAACGCCGGAACCGCAGAATAGGCCGATGCCGGAGTCCAAGGCTCAATCCGCGACCCGCCCCACGAGGTCTCCACCAGCCCCACTGGAACCTTCAACTCCTTACGCAGCCGCTCGCCGAAGTAGTACGCAACCGCGGAAAAATCCGACAGCGTACGCGGATTGGACACACGCCAGCCGCCCTGCCGCTCCTCGCTTCGCAGCGCCTTCAGCCGCTTAAACACGCGAAGCCCTGAATCGTTCGCTGCGGCCAGATCCGCCGCCATCGACGCCGGGCGATGCATCGGATCCGGCGGCGGCGGCGCCCAATCACCCTCAGGTGTCGTCACCGGCTCGTTGTTCGAGCCCAGCGCGTATTCCATATTGGATTGCCCGGAGCAAAGCCACACCTCGCCCACAAGGATGTTGTGCAGCGTCAGCGTATTCGTCCCCACAACCTGCAGATCGCGCGGCTCCGCTGAAGCCGCAAACGGCCCCAGGTGCACCCGCCACGCACCCGCAGCATCTGCCGCGACCGTCGCCTGCTTTCCCCCGAACGACACCCGTACCCTCTCCGCCGGCGAGGCCGTTCCCCACACCGCCACCGGCGTGTCCCGTTGCAGCACCATGTTGTCGCTCAGGATCTTCGGAAGACTCACCTCCGCCCGTGCAGACGAGAACGAAACCCAAAGCAACAAGCCACAAATCGATCGGATGAATAGACGCATACGCTCTCAGGGGATTGGCGGTTGGCGCGGCAGCGCAGACCCACAATAGCAGGCCTCACGCTGGATGGAACGTAAGGCTGCATAGAATAGCTCTGTGAAAACTTATGAACACACGTTTGACGTAGGGCCGGTGCGCGTCGGGGCCGGCAAGTTGTTTCTCATCGCCGGCCCCTGCGTAATCGAGTCCGAAGAGCACGCCCGCAGCATGGCCGACCGCATCGCCCGTATCGCCCACGACCTCGCCGTCCCCTACATCTTCAAGGCAAGCTACGACAAAGCCAACCGCACCAGCATCCGCAGCTTCCGCGGCCCCGGCCTGGTCGAAGGAGCGCGCATCCTGCGAGCCATCGCCCGCGACACCGGCCTCCCCGTGCTCACCGACATCCACACCCCGGAAGATTGCGCGCGCCTGTCAGACGCGCTCGGCGAAGCCGAAGCCGTCCTGCAGATTCCCGCGTTCCTCTGCCGCCAGACAGACCTCCTCGTCGCGGCCGCCGAAACCCGCCGCGCCATCAACGTCAAAAAGGGCCAGTTTGTCGCCCCATGGGACATGCGCCACGCGGCCGAGAAAGTCCGCGAGTCCGGCAACCCACGTATATTCCTGACGGAACGCGGCGCCAGCTTCGGTTACAACAACCTCGTGGTGGATATGCGTTCGCTCCCCGTCATGCGCGGCTTCGCCCCCGTAGTCTTCGACGGCACACACTCCGTGCAAACGCCCTCGGCAGGAAACGGCGTCTCAGGAGGCCAGCCGGAGTTCATCCCCGTCCTGGCGCGGGCCGCCGTAGCGGCCGGGGTAGACGGCATCTTCCTCGAAGTCCACGACAATCCGCCAAAGGCGAAGTCCGACGGCGCAAACGCCCTCCATCTGGACAGCCTCCGCGATGTCCTCGAAGAACTGCTGGCAGTCCATGCGGCGGTGCAACGAGGCTAGCCGCAAAAAGTGCGACCCGCACAAGGCGGGCCGCATTCCAGGCGATTTGTAACTGGATTCAGTACACACAAACGCCGCTGAGCTGTATATACCACCAAAGTTGTAGCAAGATACCGGAATAGCGATCAAAAGGTGTTACAACTACCGCTTTACTGGTTGAAATTGTCCTCTTCCTCTTCATGCAGGCCGTAACGGCGCAGCAGATTAGGAAGGTTCTGCGAAAATGCAGCCCGCGGCATCACGGTGTCGCAGCCGGCTTCGACCGCCTTGGCCTTCAGATCGCCCTGGATGTGCGACAGAAAGCCAATGATCGAGGTGCTCTTCTTCAGCTTCGACTTCAGCTTCGGAATCAGCGTCAGCGGCTTCACGTTCGCATTGTTCAGGTCGAACACGATCAGCCCGGGACGATCCGCCTCATCCGCCATGGAGGTAAGCTCCGCAATCGCTTCCTTGTCGTTCTTCACGAACGCCACCTTCACGCCCAGCTTGCGCGCGGTCTCGGTGATCTTCGCGTTGAAGAACAGATCTTCGATAAAGAAGAAGATCTTCGTCGGCGCATCTTCCGGGATCGGAATCGCCCGCCCGATCGAGTAGTCGATCGGCTGCGAATCGGCGACATAGGAGCGGCCTCCGCCTCCGCCATTCCCGCCGCGCCCGAAGAAGCCCTGCGACTCCATCGTCGAAGGCGGCGTATCGCCAAAGTTGCCGTTGACCGCACGGTAGCTGTGGTCCATGGGACCGACAAAGCCACGCGGACCTCGATCCCGCTGCTTGCCGCCGCCCCCACCACCCTTGCGCTTGAAGCCGCCAGTCGTATTGCCCGGCTGGTGCGTATCGCGGTCACGATGCACCGCTGCGCCACCACCATTCGTGTAGCCGCCGCTCGCCGTCGCGCCAGAGCCCTCAGGACCCGCGCTGCGCCGATCCCGGTCGCGAAACTTCTTCTTCCAGCGCTTGGTACCCTGCCCCGCCTGCTGTTGCCCACCGGACTGCTGCTGCGCGCCGGCCTGCTGAAAGCCGTTCTGCGGCTGGGCCTGTGGCGCGCTCACGGCCGAAGCCTGCATGTCCCCCGTAAACTGCAGCGGAGCCTGCGCGCCGGTCGGCGTTGCGGGCGACGCATCCATGCCCTTGGTCTTCCGCTTGCGGCGGCGACGGCGGCTGCTCTTGGACTGGCCCATTCCGTGGCCGATGCCGTGTGAAACATCCTGTCCCGAGCCAGTCTGGCCCATCTGGGCGGCGGGCGGAGGACCCTGGTGCACTTGCACCTCGGGCACGTTCTGTTCTGAACTCATGTTTCCACTTCCTATTGCGTGTTGGAGATCTCGGTCTCCTGCCCACGCCGGCGTACGTCGTCCTGCTCCGCGAATCTCGCGGGGAAGAAACAAAACCGGCTTTCGGGCGTCGGCAAGAACCGTCTCAAGTTGTACTCGGACTTCGTGTCTGTACTGCGTCTATCGGTTGCGTCGAGCGCGCGATTCGCCGCTCGGTCCCAACCGGGATCGCCACATCGATGGCGCTCCGTATCCCACTGCCCTGCTCCACACGACTCCGAATACCCCCTCCCGGGGTGCTCGGTACTCGGTGCCTGAATGAAACTCGAAGCCCGAACGTCCTGCAGGGTTTCCATGTCCGGCACACGCAAAGTCGCGCACAACCGGCAAACAGCAAAAAACCTTGCTTGGATAAAGTCACCCGGCGGCCTGCACACTGGCCAGCACCCACAGCCGGATCGTAAAGCAAGTTCATAGTACAGCGGATGTGCCTGTGTGGCAAGAGAAAACCTTGGAGAGAGAAGAGAGTGTCCCGGGCAGTGCACCGCTGCGCCCCCGCCCGGATCTCTCTGACAATGGCCTGTCACGGCCTCCTGAAGGTGTTGCTCCGGAGGTGTTCTCTTTGGGAACACGTTCTTCCGGTGGGATGGCGTCGTGAAATCCTTGCGCCCCAAAAAAGGCGCATCACCCATACCTCCGTTGCATGCAATCACCATGCCAAAGTGCGAAGCGCCATTTTGCCCGAATTCCGCCACCACCCCGTCCCCGAGTGACAGAATTCGGGAGTCCCCACGCCCCTCCCTCCACTTTTCGGAAGCCACAGCGTTGACCCGTCGCCTGCGAGCGGATATCATCTGGAATGATCCAGCATGCCCTGTTGAGGGCCTCGCGACTGGGCGGCCCAGGGCACAAAACTCCACGGCCGGTCACCAGCAGGTGAGCTTCAACACAAGGGGTGGCACCGGCGCGGTTATAAGGTTCTGTTCCGTGGCACGCGCTGGGCGGCAGGTAAGCATTCCCCGGGCAGATCCCCCGCCGGCGGCATGGTCGCAGAGCCTTCCGTATCCCGAAGCAAACCTTCCGCTTGTTCGATCAACCTCTCCGTTTCCCGCACCCGTTCGTACATACCGACCTTTTCCATACCGACCAAGGAGCTCTACACACCGCATGAATCGCAAGTTTGTTCTTCCCACCGCGCTGGTCGCGGGTCTATTTTCTGTGGCTGCCGTCGCCCAGGTCTCTCCCACGCCCGCCGCTCCCGCCACCGCCACCCCCGCTGCTGCCGTGGCCCCCGCCGCCATCCCCGCCAAGATCGCGCTGATCGCGTTCGAAAACGCGGTCCTCACTACCAACGAGGGCCAGCGCGCGGTGGGCGAGGTGAACAAGAAGTACGAGCCGAAGAAGAAGCAGCTCGACGACCTGAACGCCGAAGTCGACTCCCTCAAAAAGCAGCTCACGGCAGCCCCCGCCACCACCTCCGCCGATGAGCGCGCCTCCCGCGCCAAGACCATCGACCTCAAGGAAAAGCAGCTCCAGCGCGACGCCGAAGATGCCCAGCAGACCTACCAGGCCGATCAGCAGGAGGCTCTCAGCAAGGTCGCCCAGAAGGTCAACGTCGTGATGCAGCAGTACGTCAAGCAGAACGGCTACACCCTCGTGCTCGACGTCGGCAACCAGGCCAGCAACGTCATGTGGGCAGATCAGCAGACCGACATCACCGAAGCCGTCGTCGGCGCCTACAACAGCAGCTCAGGAGTCGCCGCGCAGCCGCCGTCCGCGCCCTCCGCAGGCCGCCCGCGCACTTCGGCCCCCGCAGGCTCCACCCCGCGCCCAAGCACATCCACCCCCAAACCGCCCCAGAAGTAAGTTCTAAGGCAGCGCAACAGAAGGAGGAGGCCACCCGGCCTCCTCCTTCTGTCTCTGCGCACGCCACCCTAAAGCAGAGAACTCGCGCGAAGAACCAGCTCCACCGCCTCTTCCGGCGTTGCACCCACAGCCGACAGGTGGCCCATCTTCCGCCCTGGCCGTGGGCGCAGCTTCTCATACAGGTGCAGCCGAACCCCCGGCACGGCAAGCGCCGCATCAAACTGCGGAACCCGCGACTTGCCCGAGGGCGTAAGCCAAAGATCTCCCAACAGGTTGGCGATCGCCGCCGGCTGCACGGCCGCCGGATCCCCCAGCGGCAGGTCGCACACCGCCCGCACAAGCTGCTCGAACTGACTCGTCACGCATGCCCGCTCGCTCGAGTGGTAGCTGTTGTGCGGCCGAGGCGCCAGCTCATTCACCAGCAGTTCGCCATCCTTCGCAACAAACATCTCCACCGCCAGGATGCCCTCGAGCCCAAGCCCTTCCGCAATCCCCGCCGCCAGGTCAGCGGCACGGCGCGCCAGCGGCTCCGGAATCGGAGCCGGGATCACGCTCCACGCCAGGATCTGGTTTTCATGGTGATTCAGCGCCGGCGGATATACGCGAATTTCACCGGAAGGCGAACGCGCCACCAGGATCGAAATCTCCCGGTCAAGATCCACCGCGCGCTCGACAACCCCAGCCCCCTTGCCCAGGGCCTCCCACGCGCCCATAACCTCCGCCTCCGAAACCGGGCCCGCCGCCGCAAACCCTACCTTGCCCTGCCCCCGCCCGTCGTATCCGCCCGTCGCGGACTTGCAGAAGCACCGCGGCCCAATCTCCGATACCGCGGCACGCAGCTCATCCAGCGACGCCACCGCGCGGAACTCGCCGATAGGGAACCCGTGATCGCGCAGCCAGTTCTTCTGCACGATGCGGTCCTGGATCACCCCCAGCAGCGCCGCGCCCGGTCGCACCGGCGCGTAACGCGCCGCGGTCTCCAGGCTCGTCAGCGCCACCTGCTCGATCTCCAGCGTCACCACATCCGAGCCGCGGGCCAGGTTCGCCGCCTCATGCGCGTCGTCCCAACCGGCCTCGATACATTCGTCGACCACAAACCGCGCCGGACACGCGGGATCGGGATCGAGCACGCGGACCCGGTATCCCATGCCGCGCGCCGCCATGGCCGTCAGCCGCCCAAGCTGGCCTCCCCCAAAGATCCCAATGGTCGCGCCGGGCAGGATACGTGTCGACATGACGCTCACCGAACCTCCGGGGAACTCGCGCCTTCGTCCAACGAATGCGGCGAGCGCCTGCCCGAGCACCTCGTCCCGCCGCGCATCGCGCCAGCGTTCAAGCCTCTCGCGCAGCGCAGGGTCCGCCCTCGGCGAGCATCGCCACCGCAAACAGCGCGGCATTCGCAGCCCCGGCCGCCCCAATCGCAAACGTCGCTACCGGAACGCCCTTCGGCATCTGCACAATGGAGAGCAGCGAGTCCATCCCCTGCAGCGCGGTCGCCGGGATAGGCACGCCCAAGCACCGGCACCACCGTTCGCGCCGCCACCATCCCAGGCAGATGCGCCGCCCCGCCCGCCCCCGCGATAATCGCCCGCAAACCGCGCCCGGCGGCCTCTTCCGCATAGCAAACATCAGCTCCGGCGTGCGGTGGGCCGAGACCACGCGCGCCTCATACGGCACGCCGAACTCGCGCAGGATCTCCACCGCCGCCCGCATCACCGCGTAGTCATTGCGGCTGCCCATAATGACGCCGACAAGCGGGTTGGGGTGGCGGCATGCGTGATTATAAGAGCCGCACCCTCCGCTGATTATCACGGCCCTTGCGCGCCCCCTACAGGCTTCGCCCACAGGCTCGCGTTCATGCACTCCACCACCCCGTCGATGATCATGTTCAGGCCCTCGGTAAACCGCGGGCGCGTCGGCTATATGCTTCGCGCTCACCGCGTCCGCCATGTTGATCGACGACGACACAATCTCCAGCGCCGCATCCTTCTTCTGCGTGCCGCGTCTGCGCGCCGTACAGCACTCCAAGCCCTGCACCAGGCTGGGCACGAGCGCGATCCCGCGGAGAAAATCTTCAAAAAGTCCATGGACGTGTCTCCTTCATGCTGTGTTGTTTCAGTGACTGAACAGTGTTTTGCGTAGATGCACGACATCAGTCGCAAATACGGCTAGTGCTTGCCCACCACAAGGTCGATCGCAAAATGCGCCACCGTCAGCACAGCCGAAGGCACCGGCGAAGCCCTTGAACCGCTGCAGCGTCCGTTCGTGGTCCTGCATCCGCGCCTTCAAGCTGGGTCAGCCTGCCAGGCTGGCCTATGCCCGAGCACCTCGTGCATCTGGCTCTTCAAAACGCTCAGGTCGGCCAGTACCCGGCCTTCAAATTCAGTCATGGAAAATCTCCTGTAATGCTCGGGCGCAAGGGCGGAGGCACAGGCGTGTGCGCCTGTGCCTCGTCCCTGGCCTCCGAACGATCTGTAACTACGTGAGTGGCAGGTCCGTAAAGACGGCGCTTGAGTGGCGCGAATACAGCGGCGGCGTGGAAGCGTCATACATGCGGACAAAGAAGCGCTGGATCTGCGCCGCGCGGGAATCGGAAAAGCTGCGCACCGGGCTGCGCAGCACCAGGTCCTGGCCGCCGCCCGGCCCGAAGGCGAAGTCGCGCAGCCGTACCTCAAACCCTCCGCCCGGCGGCGGCGCAATCCCTGCATCGATCTGCAGCGCGTTGCCCGTCGTGCTCACCACCGCGAGCTGCGGCAGGTCCGCAAGCACCGCGCTTGCCGGCGCCGCTTCGACGACGCGTCGACCGGCAGCACCGCATCCTGCGCCACCGCCTCCGACAACGTAATCCCCAGCGACTCCGCCCAGTCGTTCGCAAACGCTACGCGATACGTCAGCACCTCCGGCTGCGGCGTTGCCGTCCTCGATCGACCACCTTGCGCGCGACCACGTTCGAGCGTCTGCCCGCCGGAGGTGAGCGCAAGCGCATCCCCCGGCCAGATATCGTCCGCCGGGATCGACGCATTGTGTAGCTGCCCGCCTGCGCCGCCGACGCGGCTGCTGGCCAGCGCCAGCACCGCCTGTGCCGCGGCCTCGCAGTCAGCCGAGCAGCGCGCCGCCGGCTGCACCACCTTGCCCAGCCAGCGCGCTGTACCCGGCACGCCACCCGCAGCCTCTGCCGCCACAGACGCCGGATCTTCCAGCCGCGCAACCGCCCGGCTCCGTGTGCGGTACAGCACCGTGACCACCTCGCCCGCCACCGGCACGCGCCCGGCGAAGAAAGTCAGCTTGCCCGTCGGCGACAGCGTGCAGTCCACCCCCTGCCCCGCAAGCCCAATCAGCCGCGTCTGCAGTCGCGCCGCCCGGGCAGCGTGGAAACCACCCACGCCGAACCCTCCTGCGTCGCAGTCACCGACCCGATCGACCCGTCAGCGCCACGCTGTTCACCGGCGCAAAGGTGCAGCTTGCGGGCGAAGCCGCGAGCACGCCGTCGTACAGCATCGTCGCCGGCGTGTTCGACGCATCTCCCAGGTCCACCACCTCGAACAGACACAGCGCCGCGCGCCTGCGACCAGCCCGCCGCCGAACGCTGTGATCACCCCATCCACACGCGCATAGTAGGTCTGCAGCACGCGCTGCTCTCGACCGAATGCACACCGCAGGCGCAGCGTATAGCGATGCCCGGAGAGCATCGTGAACGTGGTGCCCACCTCCGCGCCGTTCACGAAGGGCGTCAGCACCGTGTTCCCGCCGCTCTGCCGGATGTTGAAGCCGGCCACGCAGTTGCCGCGATCCATCCCGCCCGTGTACAGGCCCAAGCAGCACGCCATCCGAAGGCGCGTCCAGCTGCACGTCCGCCGCCTCCAGCACCAGCGCCCGCCCAGCTCCAGCGGTTCCCACGCGGCCAGCGTGGTCTGGCCGTCGTAGCCCGGTACCTCCCCCGAGCATCAGCCCTCCCCCGCCCAAGCGTAAGGTGCGAGCCCGAGTCCGCTGCTCTGCCAAAGCTGCGCATTCAACGTGCCGTGCGAAAAGCTGTCCATCAGCGGCTTGTTCTTTGCCAACGGCCGCTTGAACGGCGGCTCCGAAAGAATGAACTCCGCAGTGGTCCCGTCGCCCTGGAAGAGCTCGGTAACATAGGCCGCCGGCTCGATCTCGCCCGTCAGCGTCACGTCGTTGGCGAGCTCTTTCGCCAGCGACGTGCGCGAGCGTAGCCGACGTCAGCGTGCCCGTGCCCGCGGGCGAATCGAAGTCCACCGTATGTGTCGTGGACCCGATCGGATTCAGGCTCAGCGCCCCGTTCATTGCCCGGTACGACGACCCAGCCGCGCTCGCTATGGCCGCCGCATTGCCAGACCAGCTCTGCCCCGCCTCGGGCGTAAAGACGCCCACGGTGTGGCCCGGGCTCACCCCTGACGTGCTGAGCGTGCCCGCCGCCGTGCGCGCCGCCAGGTTCGCGAGCAGCGTGCCCGCGGGCAGCGCCAGCCCATTGGCTGTCAACGTGGCCGTCTGCTTGTCCAGCAGCCACTCGTCCGACAGCGCAGAGAACTCATACCGGAAGACCGGCCCGGCGAGCCCGACGCCGGCGTACACTGCCACGGGTTCTGTGGCAAGATAACCGGTGAACAGCTCCGCGCCGGTTCGCGCCGAAGCTGATCACCACGCGACCGCGCGCGCCGGTACGGGCAGCGCGGCAGTGCCGGGCTCCCCGCCGAGCAGCAGCGTGCCCGAGGCGCGCGACGGCGCATTCAGCGTGCGCTCGATCGTAAGCGGCTTGCGTCAGCTCGCGGAGCCGTCGGGCAGAGCGCGGCGGAATAATCTCGCGCGCCCTGCCCGTCGAGGTTGTCGATGGTAAGGATCAAGCGGACACCTCTTCCTGCGCCTGCGGTGCGCCATGGCCTGCGGTGCGTCAGCAGCCGGCGGCAGCGCCGCACGCGACGGCAAACCGCGCATCGCGCGCACCTCGTCCACCGTGAGCACGCCGGCCTTCAGCAGCCCGGTCTGGATCTGCAACTCTTCCATCTCGTTGCGCGTTTCGAGCTCGTTGAAGCAGAACTCGAACTCGCGCCAGCCCAGCCGCTTGGCAAAACAGGTCGCGCGTGATGTGCTCGGCCAGCAGCCTCGCCACCGGCACGATCGCGGACTGGAACGCCTCATCCGCCAGCTCGCGACGCGGTCGACTTGTTCACGTCCGACTGCAAACCCAGCAGCATCGGCGGCAGGTCGAACGCATTCGCGATCATGCGCATCAGGAACTCCTGCCACTCGCAGCCGCAGGTCGGCATCGGTGCCGCCGGCAAAGCGCATCACCTCGGGCTTCTTCTCGCAAGAGAGGATGGGCACGCGGCCGGTGCCTTCGATCTCGTCCTGCCACCAGCGGATCAGGCGGTCGTGCTGCTCGGGCGTGGCCTCGTTCAGCCACAGCGCGTACTGCACGACCGAGTTCGAGGCCAGCCGGCCCGCGTACTTGTTGGCGCGCTGAGGAACTGGTTGATCGTCTCGAACGCGACCTCCAGCCGGCCCAGCCCGAACGGGGTGTGCGAGCGCGGATTCAGCCGCAGGTACATCAGCTCGTCGTCGCGCAGCGGCACCACGTTGCGCGTCCCGATGCCGCCCACGTTCTGCGCATACCGCGGCTGTGCTCGGGTCGCCGTTCCAGTTGGTGTCGATCTCGATGGCCGCGCCATCGACCGCCCACAGGTGGAAGGGCCGCTCCGGGATCGCCCGTGGCCTCCATCTCGACCGCGCCGAAGCCGCCGACCAGCAGGTCCTCGAGCGCCTGCTCGAAGACGCGTGCGGAAGCGAGTCGCCGGCGTTGGGCTCCTCGAGCGAGCGGCGCAGCGCCGCCATGCCGGGCGGCCGCGTCGGGAACCTCGGCATGGCGTGTAGCCGCGGCGCACGCGGACCTGCCAGTCCATGCGACGCGATGCGGTCCTTCACCAGGTTGATGGCGCGCCGCGCTACCGGCGTCTCCGCAAACCTGCGCAGGTTCACCGCGGTCGGCTTAGGCACGGCGTTTGCCGCGCCCCGGCCGGGCATGTACGGGCTGAGGATCGAAGGCAGCGCGGCGGTCTTGCGTGCGCCCGCTGCGGATGCGGGGGCGGCCGCTGCCGCCTCGACTGCGGTCAGACTCTGCCATGCTTCGGTAAGTCGTGTTCGTGAGTGTCAAGCTGGTCACCCCTTTCAAAGTGGACGGTTTCAAGGCAAAAGAAAAAGGCACAGCCGGAAGCTGTGCCTGGAGGGCGATAGTCGCTTGAAGTTACAAATACGGTTTGCGCCTGCAGGTGTTCCCCCAAATGCGAGCGAGACCCACAAGCGTTGGCGCTAAGCGTGAGCGGGTAAGAACTACACGCGAAGTTCGGTGCGCGCCGTCGCCGCGACCCGCGCCAGGTCGTTCACCGTGACCACGCGGATGCCTTGCTCTTCCATGGCGGCGACGCCGAAGCGTAGCGATCGACCGCCTCGCCCCGCGTTCCGCGTCCGTCATCGTCGCCGGCCTCCGCCACCTCGCGGATGGGTTCGATCACCGCCGCCAGATCCAGCGTTGCGGACTCCACCCGCGCGACGCCTTCGCGCAGCCGCGGCGCGGAGTAGGCCAGCACCTTGGCGGCTTCCACATCGCCTTCGAGCGACACCGCCTGGAACATCCGGATCACGCCGTTCGGGCGGTATCCGCAATCGATCTTCATCGGATCGCCGGGCTGCGTGTACGCGGAGGCAGCGATACGTTTGCGCATCAGCGGCCACACGCCGGCGCGCTCAAACTGCGTGCGCATGGCACCTGCGATCGCCGCGCGGCCGGTGCGCCGGCGCGCCTCCTTCACCTTGATCGGCTCGACGTACATCGTCATCAGCAGCTCCATCTCGGTGGCGATGTTCTCCGCCAGCGATGCGCGCGGCTCCGAGATCTGGATCGAGTTCGACAGCGAATCCTCCAGAACCTCGAGGATCGGTCTTGCTTCCGCGCGCCCGCCGGGTGCGCACGCGCCGCGCTCCAGCTCGCCTTCCAGCGCCTCCAGCAGCGCCAGTGTCCGCGTCCGCGTCCATGCAGCGCACACGGCTCCAGTCGCGGGTAAAACGCACACGCGGCGTCTGCTGCACCGCGCACCGGGCGCGCCAGCCTCGCGCAGCACCACGCCGATATTGGTGAACTCGCCCTTCACCGGGTCCGGCACGTACCGGATCAGGAAGAACTCGCATGGTAGACGCTCTGGCAACTCCTCCTTTCCCTCTGAACCTTCCCTGCAGCCCGTGACCCAAATGCTACATAACAAGACCGCCCAGCGGTGTCTCCGGAAACCTGCTGCGGCACCGAAACACCGGGCCGTTTGTTCCAGTTCGGGAATGGCTCCCGATCCGAATCCCGAAACGACGCGATCAACTCCCGCACACGCCCGCGCCGCCGCAGCAGCTTCTCCATCAGGCTCTCCAGCTGCGCCGGGATCGCCGCCGTACCACTCCGGCGGAACGACCTCCGCCGATCTTGCCACAGCGCGTCGCGTCAAACTCCTCGATGCGGCTGAGCCAGGGCTCGAAGCTCTTCCATCCAGTACACGCCCGCATACACCAGGTTGCGCGCATACACACCCCGCAGCGGCGAGTCCGGAAACGTCCACTCGCCCGCGTTGAAGCAGAAGCCCTGGTCGATAAACGTCGCCCTGTACTTGCGTTCGCGCGGCCTGCGTTCGAACACCGCCTGCCGGCCGTTGCAGTTGCCCGTCCACTTGTCGAGCGCCAGCATGCCGGCAAACTCGTGGAGGTTGCGCACCTCGCCGAGCTGCTGCTCCGGCAGATAATCGACCACCTGCCCGGGCATCAGACCGCCGACAAACTGGCTGCCGAACTGCAGCCCCGCGCCGCAGCGCTCCGCGCTGGCCGCGCGGCAGATCGACCTCCATGCGCCGCCGTGTTGCCGCACCAGCCACTCCGTCACCTCCACCACGTCCGTGCGGCGGCACCGTCAGCCCCACCGCCTCCGCCAGCCGCGTCGCGATCAGCTCGTTGGCCAGCACACGCAGATGCTGCGGGTTGTTCTGAAACTTCACCACCCAGAGCTTGCCGTCGGAGCCCAGCATCAACTGGCTCTGCGCGCCTCCGCGCATCCTCCGAATCGCCTGCACCGCCAGTACCGCCAAGCCCGAGCCCCTCCGCCTTCTCGAGCATACTGCACTAGCTCCGAAGTCCGCTGGCCGCCCGCACCACAGGCTCCGCACGCACCGCCTGCGCAATCGCCATCGCCATCAGCAGGTCGTCGTGCGCACCGACGCCGCGCCCGTCCCGCCGCCCCGAGGGCGCACAAAGCTGCGGCACTCACCCAGCAGGCGCGCGCTTTGAAACAGGTCCGGCGACTCCACCAGCATGCCGCCCATGCGGCTTACGATCTCGGGCTTCGACTCCGACGAAGTCAGCCAGCCGGCTTCCGCTCCTGCTCGTAGAGGTTGTCGTAGCGTGCATTCTCCGCCCAGGTGCGCGATCACGCCGGAGCCGTGGTTGTTGCGCTCAACCACCAGCAGCGCACCGTTGTACTCCTCGCGCCAGCGCCTCACAGGCGTGGGCAAGTTCGAGCGGCGCAAGGTGCGCGCGCAGCTCCGCGCACTGCATGCCGGTGGCGGCGTCGATCACCTGCACGGCCGAGTAGTCCCCGTCCGCGCCGCCGCCCGCCGGGTCCGCAGCGACGATATACGTCCGCCCCGCCAGCGGCGGAAGCCAAAGCTGCAGCTGCCCGTTGCGCCGCCGCTCCACCGGCTCGGCCACCTCTGCAAGCCGCGCATCCGAGATCGGCTCGAGCTCGAAGCAGCACTCGCCCGAGGCGCGGAAGCAGGTCTCCGCATCTTCGGCAAACTCCTGCGCGCGCAGCGTGCGGTAGCTCGCCTCCAGCCCGCGCCGGTAGCCGATCTGCTCCGGCGTAAGGCCGTGCCGCGCCACCAGCTCGCGCTCGTCGTCGCGCAGATCGAAACAGGCCCCGCGACATACGCCGCCTCCTTCCACCAGGGAAGAAAGTGCTGCACCACGCCGGCCTCTTCCGCACGCATCCACTCCTCGTAGAAGCACCCGCACGCGCCGTTGGGCGTGCTACTCCATCACCACCTCGCCGGCCGGGCACAAGCGCCGCGCGCAGACCCGCAAGCGTCGCCGCCGCATCGCCCGGCCAGCGCGAAAGCTCCGAGCAGTGGAGGTTCTGTATCGTCATGCCGCGCCCGGCGTTTCGGTCCGCCGCGCTCAGCACGCGGAACTCGACTCCCGCAGCTTCGAGAAGACCATCTGGCCGACGTTGTTGCGGCTGCGATGCAGCTCCTTGCGCAGATCGTCGGGCAGCCGATCATAGATGCGCTGCACCATGCGAAAGATGCCTTCGGCAGCCTCGCGCGTCTGCGCCACCTGCACCGTCAGCGCACCCTCCGTTGTGATCGTCTTCAAAAAGAACCGGCCCGCGATCCACGTCGTCATCCCCATCTGCCGGGCCTTCAGAACGATGCTGCGTTGCGTGTGCTTTTCCTCAAACTGCCTTTGTGCTGCATTGAGTTGCATGTCCGCAAAGCTGCCGTTGCGATCCCGAATCTGCAGCAGATCGGCCGCGGCTGCGGCATAAAGGAAAGGTTGCGCCGGCGTCTCACCGCGAAGAGCGTCACCGAGCTCAAGCAGTTGCGCCAGCGTATGGGGTGTTTCGTAGAGGTACATGGAGACCGCCTTTGCGAATCTCCCGCCTGCGTCTCTGCTGTTGTGAGAGCCGCAGGCGGGGGTGGATCCGTGCGCCGCCTAGATCTTGGAGATCCAGGTTGAGCCGTTGCAGAAGGTGGCGTGGCCATCCTGTGAGAAGGCCCAGCCGACGTTGGAGCACGCTCCAGCCGGCGCCGTTGCGGGCCCCTTGTAGAGCGCGGCCGAGACCGTCCCGGCCGAGATCGTCCCGGCCGAAAGCGAGCCGCTCGCATCGCCCACGCCACCGTTGCCGATCGCCACGGAGCCTGCGGAGATCCGCGTTATACCGGTGTCGTTGTTCCACCCGAGCAGACCCGAAGGAGGCATAAGGAAGCCGCTCCAGCCGCACACGTTGCTGTTGCGATCGATGCCGCCGAGCACCGCGCCACCCACTTCGCCATAGTCCTTCACGAAGCGCAGGATCTCGGACGTAGTGCACGTGGTAGGAATGCCGTAGTTCGAGGTGTTGAAGCCGATGTTCTGGTTGTTGGCGAAGTACCCGCGCCAACCGCCGCTGTCGGCTGAGCCGTTGTTGGAGTCGTAGGCGCCGGCAAAGGTAGCGAAGTTCCACGGCGTGCTGCTGCCCGTAGCGACAAAGCTTCCCGCGGTAAGCTGCGCACTGTGATCGCCGAATGCGCCGTTGCCCACAGCGATGCTGCCCGGCGTCGGCCGCGAAAGCGCCGCGTCCGGTGAGCCGGAGCTTTGGCCGGACGTGAAACCGACGATCTGGCCGCCTGTGATCAACGCCGCACCGGTAGTTCCGCCACCGGTCGTGCCGCCTGCGGGAGCAACCCACAGGCCATCTTCGCGCAGGAAGCGTGAGCTCCCCGCAGCGGCTCCGGGATCGGGCACAGCGCCCGATGCGTGCGCCTGGCCCGAGGCTCGGAAGGGAGGAAGCGCAGAGGCATTGATCGTTCCGGCGTTGATCGTTCCAGCGGTAAACCCGGCCGGCGTGAAGGCGTAGTTTGAGCCCCTTACGTTGACGGAAAGATTGCTCGTCCGCGTGTCGTAGTGCACCAGGCCGTACCCGGTTGCGTCCTGCAGCTGAAACAGGTCGTAGCCGGAGTTCCAGTTATTGCAACCATGGAGGTTGCACTTGATCGTAAAGATCGACTGCTCGCCGGCAGTGAGATCCATGTTGTGCTGCCATGCGCCGAGCGACTCGTACGCGGCTTCGGGAACCGGATGCGTGCCGCCATAACCCAGATAGAGGCCGAGGGAGCTCGCGTTGTTGATCGACCATCCCGTGAACGGGCCTGCGTTGACCCCCGTGTACATCTTGCCCGAGCGCGCAGTAATCGTGGGCCGCGGCACGGTCTGGCCGTACTGTTCGATGTCGTTCGAGATGTATTCCTGGAAGAAGTGTGGCTGCTCGACCGGATCGTTGCTGGCCCACGCTACGTTGTTGGGCGCGAGCCTCATGGTGCCGTCGATGTACTTTGTAGCCGGGTTGTAGACGCTCAGCACCTCCGCCATCGGATACAGCACGAAGTCTCCGTTGAGGTAGGAGATGGAGCCGCCGTTGGTCGAGGCGTCGGGTCCGGCCTGCGCGTACGTGAAGGTTCCGGAGCTTGTCTTCGTCACTACGAAGCTTCCGTTGAAGCTGGAATCCGCAGCGCCGGAGATGGTCGCCCGCAGCCCTGTAAGGTCATAGGGCAGCGGGGCGGCAATCGAAAGTGTAACCACACCGCCGGATCGGACCAGTGAGCCAAGCGCCACGTTGACGGAGACAAATCCGTCGGTCTGGTTCGTTGCGCCGAGCACGGGGGTTAGCTCGCTGTCGTAGTAGATGGCGGTGGGCGTGTACGCTCCGACGACGGGGAAGACCTGCCGAATGCCGTTCAGCGTGTCCACCGTCTGCTCGATGCCGTAGCCGCACAGGCCGCCGAACGACAGCGTCGCAAGCATGTTGTGCGGCTTGGCAAAGGTCATCTGCAGGTGCGTGCCGTCGACCACGGTGTACGGCGCCATCTCGTAGTCCGGTCCCGCCGGCGTGTTCTGATCGACCACGCATGCCACGCCGCTGGAGTTGCCGATGGCTGCCGTGTTGGTGGCGAACCCGGAAGGCGCGCCGCTGGTCGCGATCTGACAATGTAACCGTTCCGGGTGCCATCCTGTTGTTCTGCGCGGGAATTACCTGGCCCGTGCTGAGGAAGACGCTGACAGGAAAGTTGGTGCCGATGAACTGCACCCCGGCATGGGGGGCTGAGAAGGAGCCGCTGATGATTGAGCCGCCGGTGACTGCGCTCGAGATGATCTTCGCCGGGTTCATGTTGATGAGGAAGCGGCCATCGCCCTGCGTGCCGCCGTTCGCATCCTGGCGCAGCAGGATGCTGGTCGATCCTGTTGTGCAGCCGCTGATGCAGGTACCTTCGAAGACCCGCGAATCTTCAAGCACAGCGGTGTCGTACAGGTGCGCTCCTTCATCTGCGCCGTCGCGCCAGCCGCCCGAGGCCTTGATAAAGCGCGAGCCGAGCAGGCAATCGCCTACGCCGAAGCAATCAATCTCCTGCGGCATAAGGCCGTGCTGGCCTTCGGTGTTGTAGGTCCCCTGCAGGAAGAGCGCGCTGTAGCCCATCTTGAAGTAGGGAAGGTTGAGGTAGTCTCCGGGCGCCAGGTTCGAGCCGCCTGCGAGGCCGGTGTGGCTGATCTTCAGACCGATGGAATACGGCGTGGAGGTGCCCGTCTGCTGCACCAGCGCCGCCGTGTCCAGCGTGCTCACCGCATCGATGGTCTCAGCCGCCGCCGAACCGGTGCCGTGGATGCCACGCGGGTTCAGGAAGCTGTCCACCTGCCCGCCGCCGCGCGCGTCCACGATGTGAGTTTCGTCGTTCAGCGCGGCTGGTTGCGTAGATCTCGTGGCCCGTAGTGCTGATCAACCTTGATCTCGCAGCCGGTCGTGCAATCGGGGCTGCTGGCCGCGTTGGCGATGCCGTTGTAGACGCCTCCGTTGGCATACTGGCTGGCGTACTCAACGTCGTTCAGCTGATTGACCGCAAGCTGGGTGCCGACCGGCTGGGCGATCACCTGTGTCCCAGTGGCAAGCGTGCTTACCTTCTGGTTGAGCCCGCTGGTAAGCGACGCGAGGTTCTCGTCGACGTAATTCTTGTCCGCTGCCTGCAGGGGCCCGACGGGATCGCCTACCAATGCGAGTGGCCCATTCATAGCGTCGCCACTCTTCAGAAGATAGGGCGTAGAGGTGAAGGCCTTTCCGGCTGCGGCGCTTGCAATCGCGGTGTCGACGTAGCTCTTGCTTACGGTCTGCATCGCAACGGACGTTGGCAGCACGGTGCTTTCGATGGCGCTGATCTTGACCGGCGTGGAGCTTGCCGGGACCACCCAGTACTCGCGGTTGACGCGAGCCATCATCCAGGTGGAAGACGACCGTGTAGTAGCTGCCGATCGGGATCGCGCCCGAGTTGGGCGTAAGGTTTACGCTCAGCGCGCCGTTGGCGGCGATCGTGGCGGAGGTGCTTCCGCCGGCGATCGCGTTGCCCGAAGCTGTTGTGAAGTCGGGCCAGCTGATCAGCACGGTCCCGCTGGCCGGCGTCCCGTTGGCGTGGTACACCGTATCGGCGACCTGCGTGGTAGTCACCTGCGCGACGGACGCTGCAGACATGCAACTCAGCAGCATCCCGATCAGGATCCATTCTCTCGGTTTCCAACCCATCGTTATCTCCTCGTTCGGTTCGCGGGGTTTGCCGCAAGCCTTTGTTGGGTGCGTTTAGATCTGCCGCATGGGCGCGGGCAGATAGCTGCGGAAGCACAGCACGGGCTCACCATCGTTGGCGTCGCGCACGGGAAGCGCGCGGAATGCCGGCGGCGAGGCGGACCTGCATAAGCGGTGCGGCGAGCGCCTCTTCGGTCTCGGCAGAGCCCTGCATGGGCTGAAGACGCGGATAGTGAAAGATCACGCGGTCGCCCTGCTCGCCATCGAGCACAAACAGCGCGGACCACTCCGGAAAGAAGCTTGCGCCTTCGCGATCGCAGAAGCCCGCGATACGGCTGACCTGCATGCCATCGGCCGGGGAGCCTGCGAGTAGCGGCTGCGCCGAGTTGCAAGCACGCCGTTTGCGACGGCGGTGACGACGCCTACGTTCAGCGTTACGCGGCGGATGTAGTTGATGTCGTTGCCGACTGCTGCGGCGGACTGCACATACGCCGCGCTTGCACCGGAGCCAACGTAGCCCGTGGTCACCCGTGTAGTCGAGATCGACTGCTACCAGATCGCCGGGATTGAAGGTGACCGCTGCAGAACCCACGTTAAGCGTGGACGCCGTAGGACTTGTGCCGGTAGTTGTTACAAGAGGCACGGGAGCTGCGGCTGCGCCTCCGCTTCCGTTCGGCGCGGCGTTCGGAGCGGTGACCAGCAGGTTCGTCTGCTGCGAGCCCGAGGCCAGTGCGGCCTGCAGCTTGCCCCAGCTCTCGAACTCGAGCGACACGGTGGCGTCGATCTCGTTGCGGACCTGGGTGGCGACGGCAGCTGGCGAACCGGCACGCAGCGCCTCCACCCTGGTGCCGCTCTTGCGCGCGAACTTCGCGATCCAGCCGAGGTCGATCCACGGCGCGGGTGGCGCGTCGAGTGCGAAGCGGCCGGACTGTGCGGGATCGAACAGAGCAGGCGTGCCGGTCGTGCGATTCACCGGCGCGAAGATAGGCGCGCACACGGCGGGTGATCGGGGGTACTGCCACCGTGGCTGTTACAGATGCATTGGCTCCGCTCACAGCTCACCTGCTTCCCGGTATGCGAGTACCTGTACGGTTGCGGTGCGTGCGAGACGCTCGCCCTTGATCTCGCAGGGGCCGAAGACCGGGTCGGCCCAAACGATGTTGGTCGCCATGGTGATTGGGGGCACGCCTGCAGGGAGGCCGAC
This sequence comes from uncultured Acidobacteriaceae bacterium, assembly GCA_963791875.1. Classification (GTDB taxonomy): domain Bacteria; phylum Acidobacteriota; class Terriglobia; order Terriglobales; family Acidobacteriaceae; genus Edaphobacter. The sequence continues at coordinate 441,697 of CAWBUI010000003.1, read as the reverse complement.
GAAGCTCTGCTTCGGCGATGGACTGCGGAGCGGCGCAGAGGGCGGAGGCCAGCTCCGACATCCATCGCGGAGAGCGCGCGGCCGCGGTCCATTCCGGCGTTGCCGGAGGTTCCGTCGGTGGCATAGTGGATGGCGCATTGCATTGTGGCCAGCGGCAGAGCGTGCGCGGCGTCGATGTGCAGCGCGGTCCAGTCCAGCCGAAACGTGTCCGCGGCACAGCGCGGCGGTGGCGAGTTCGTTTTCTTCGACCAGCACGCCCGGCCGGACGGTTCCGCGCAGCACGATGGTGCGCGCCGGATTCAGTGCTGCGAGGCGACTCTGCAGCATCCGGTAGAAGGTATCTTTTGCGTTCTGCATAGAACTCCTCGCTCAGGTTGATGGTGACTCGATGGGGCCGGTGCGCTAGACGGTGTCGGCCTGCGGGGCACGAAGGATGAGCCGATAGACATAGGGCTGGCCGAAGGCCTGCTCTTCGGTGCAGGAGATGATCTCGAAGAGCACGTCATCGCACACGATGCCGTAGGCAGCGGCGAACAGCGCGCTGGCGGAGGCAAAGGCCTGCGAGCCGGCCAGGCGAACGACGGCGGAGGCGGAGACAAGCAGCTCCCACCGCGGGGCCTTGCCGACGGTGGCGACCGCGCGTGCCTTGCGGAAGACCGCGGGCGCGAGGGGCACGTCCTGAAACTGCGGCGTGGCCAGGCCGAGCTGCTCGGAGGGATCGCCGGGGGTTGCGGGCGCGGGCACGCGCAGCATTACGCTGCGGCCGCCGGCGATGCGCAGCAGCACATCGGCGGTGCGGGCCGCGGCTCCCGTCGCGGGGAGCAGCGCGGGCTGCGAGCCAAACGGTGAGGATGACGTATCGCCCATGCGGTCACCCGACCCTTTGCGCGACGATATGGCCGCAGGAGCATCTGCACGTTGGCGTCGATCAGCGAGCCGGCGAAGTACTGGGTCTGGAGTGTGTCCATGCCGGCTGCTCTTGACGTTCATTGCGGGAGTGGCCTGCGCGTTCTTGACGATCTGCGCGCATGCGACCTTGACGGCGCGCGGGGGCGGAGGTGAAGCCGGCGGTGTAGGTGATCTCGACTTCGTTGTAGTTCAGGCCGAGGACGTTGCTGGGAAATGTAACATCTCCGGTTGCAGTGTTGAGGTCGACCAGGTTGAGGTCGAAGTGTGCTCCAGCTTCCGGGCAGGCTGAAGGCCCAGGCGACCTGCGCGAGCATGGGATCCTGCAGCTCACCGCGGCGCGGCCGGCCGTAGCGCACACGCACGGCGACCAGCGGTGACGCGGCAGAGCCGAGAGGGGCGAGAGGCAGATAGCTGAGGCGCACGGACTGCGAGCCCGCGGTAAGGCGCATGCGTTCCACATACTGCGTGACGAAGAGGCTGGGGCGGCGGCAGTGCGCGTCGATCAGCGCGGACGCCATTGCGATCCAGTCGTCGGTAGTGTCCGCCGTAAGTCCGTATTGCACGTACTCGGCGGGAGAAAGATATGCCATCGCGTGTCAGCCCTCCATGGCTTGCGTTCGGGGAAAGAGAGGGGACCGGGCAATTTCGCCCGGTCCCCTTTGCTTGGACAGTGCGCGATTCGGTGGTGCGCGGAGGCGTTACCGCCGGGATCGGGCCCGCCCTAGCTGAGCTAGGACGGGGCACCCGGCATGCCGCAGACGCCGCCGGAGTAACTCCAACCTGCAACAAGCGTCTAGCGGTCGACGAGGACCTGGTAGTGGGCGTAGTTCGCGCCCTTGACCACGACGCCGCCGAACTTGACGACGACGTACTGCGAGGCCAGCGAGCCGGGTACGCCGAGCTGGAAGATGCGCGGGTTGGGATCGGACGAGCCAGTGGTACTCGATCAGGTCTTCGGTGACGATGTAGGCGGGCAGCACGGCGGAGCCGGAGCCGGGCGTGCCGGTGTAGGGCAGCGTCCACTCGGGGATGAGCGGGAGTCGCCGGCCTGCGTGGAGAGCATCTTGACGGTGAAGCCGGAGGTGACCTCCTTGGAGCCGAGGACGACGTTGAACTCGGACTTCATCTCGCGATCGATGAGGTCGAGCAGGACGGGGTTGGCGTAGATGGCGGTGGGGCGGACGCCGAAGGAGGTGTTCGACGACCATCTGCGCGACGGTGCGACTTGAGGCCGTCGACGATGCTCTGCGCGGTGCCGATGGTGATGGTGTTGCCGCCGGCGGCGATCTGCGCCGGCCGCGCCGAAGTACTGCGCGGTGGTGGGCGAGCTGAGGCTGGTGTCGTTGCCGTTCCAGAGGGCGACGTCATGCGTGCGCAGAACGCCGTCGACGGTGTCGGCGAGGTCCTTGGCCTGGAGGTAGGCGAACTGGCGACTGCTGCTTGCCGAGTTCGATATCGAACAGGTTGTAGTTGATCTGCGCGACGAGGGCCTTGAGCGGGCACGCTGCGCTCGACGCGGGTGGGGCTGACCAGCGGCGCGACGATGTTGCGCGGATCGACGAAGCCGCGCTGCCGCCGAGGGCGAGGGGATCGCGGTCTCTTCAAAGAAGCGCGACGGGTGGCCGGTGGCCGGCACCTGCTTGATGCGCTGGCCGAAGACGCCGCGGCGGCGGACGAGATCGGTGATCTCGGTCTGGTAGAGCGGAACTTCAATTGCGCCAGGTCCGATGTAGTCTGCAGCCGCGTGGATCTCCGTAAACTTTGCGTTCATCGTGAATGCCCCTTTTGGTTTTAGGAAAAGCGAAGGGCGCGACCGGAGTCGCGCCCTGCGGGTGAAAGTGGTTTGTCTTGCTGAGCGGTGAAGGCGAAAAGCAGGTCCTTCGCTGCGCTCAGGATGACAATGTGTTTTCTAGGGCCCGCTGGTTTGCTAGGCCGGCTGGTTTGGGCGGCTGGCTGGTTTGGGCCGGATTAGCCGATCATGCCTGCGCGCAGGAGCTCGGATTTGACGGCGATGCGCTGCTCCAGGCTGAGGTGCACAAGCGCGGCGTCGAGTGCGCCGGCTTGAATGGAGTCGGCGGTCATGCCGTGTTTTCCGAACAGGGTTGCGGAGGACGCGGGGACGGTCTTGCGGCCTGTGGATGCTTCGGGCGCTGCGGCGCGGGCTTCAAGCTCCGCGATGCGCTGTTCGGCCGCGGCGAGCTTGGCGACGAGTTCAGAGTCGCGCGACGAGTCGACCGTGGCTACGATGCGGTCGATGCGATCGAGGCTGGACGGCAGGTTCTCCGCGGGGCGGGTTTCGGCGCTGGCTGCAAGCTCGGTGTGGCTTGCGGCGAGGCGCGATGCGAAGCCGTCCAGGGTCTGCTCGAGCAGGCTGGTTGCTGCTGCGAGACGCTCGGCGGTGGCGGCGAGCTGAGTTGCGAACTCCATCTCCATTGGTTCTCCTTCTTTGTTTTGGGTCTGAGCTGTTTGCTCTTAGCTCTTGGCTGCGGTGGGCATGGCCTGGACGTTGAGGATGGCGACTACGGCGGAGACTATGCTCTGTATATAGGCTGGGTTCCGCGGAGACGCCCGCCTGCTTGAGCAGCTGGGTGACGGCAGGGCCGGCGAGCAGCAGGACCTCGGACAGCTTTTGTGCGCCTGTACCGTTTTGCGTACCGGCGGCTGCGAACTTCTGCTCGACCTGCAGGACGGCCATCTGGATGAGGGTGGTGGCGTCTACGAGGGCGGTTGTTTCCGGCGCGATCGCGGGGAAGAGCAGCCCTGCGAGCTTCTCGACGGGGACGGCGTAGGCGACTGCCCATTGCAGGCCTTTGGCGAAGCCTTTTCCGATGGAATCCAAGACACCGGTAAACGTCATGTGGTCCTTTCTGTTGAGTGGTTCGTTGAGAACGGCCCGCGGCTAATGCTCCCTTTGGCTATACCGCAGGCCGAAGCCCGCTGCTCCCTCCGAAGTGAGTGCGGTTGGAGGCAGCCCGGTTAGCAGAATGCTGCTGCGCGGCGTGCGGCGATGGACGGCTGGTTGGCCGGCGGGCGACGCACGTGGAAGCTGGTGCCGCTGTAGGCTGCTTTGTCGCGCAGCAGGATGGCGGCGCCGGTGAACGTTGCGCGGGTGAGCGTCCAGATGGGCGCGCGCATGTCGGCTACGTGGGCGTCGGCCAGCTCGTAGCTCATGCCCATGGAGCCGGGCGTGGCGAGCCGCTGTTCGATCTCCGGGAAGTCCTTGCTGAAGACGAAGCCTGCGACGCGCAGGTGCTTGCCTTCGAGCTCGGCGGAGGTGATGATGCCGCATTTCTGACGCGCGTCGTGGCCGTCCCAGCCGTCTTTGTAGTCGATTGCCATGCCCATGAGACTGGGCAGAGCGGCCTCGGCTGCGGCGTGGGTGAGGACGACGCGATGTCCTTTGGCGCCGCTTGGAGCCTTGTCGCTGGGGACGTCGACCAGCGTGAGGACGCCTTCAAACGGCAGCCGGTTGGGATGCCCGTGGACTGCGGGAAACTCGACTGCCATGGCGCGCATTTCCAAATCGCCTGAGCGCTCTGGCCGTAGCGTTCTCGCGGCCATGCGGCCCCTTGTGCTGACCGCGCTGTGCCGATGAAGCTCCTGAGCGTACCCCATGCCACCTCCTTCGTTGAGTTGTTTTCTGGATCTGCCGGCGTGCCTGGCAGGGTGTGCCACGCATCGCCGAGTGGGTGTTAAACGGGAAACGGGAGGATCGCCGTTCTGGCGTCCTCCCGCTTCTCTGACTTACATTCCTAGAATACCAGTTGGAGTAAAACTAAACTGCCAACTATTTTCAAGTTTTATCTCGTTTCGTTTGATGTAGTTACGGGAAAACCGGTCCTTTTCACCCCTTGACAAGGTTTTGGGGCTTCAGCATTTCCACAGCCAGGAAGATGCGGGTGAGCCGGTCGATGGCTTCGCTGTATCTCCGGACGACGCTTCTGGGGCGCATTCCGAGCAGGTCGGCGGTTTCCTCCACGGTGAACTGCTGGAGGGCGATGCGGGCGATGAGGTTCTGCTGGTCCTGGTCCAGGCGCGCGATGCAACGTTCTACATCGCAGATGAAGATGATGATGTCCTCGAAGCTTTCCATGCGGTAGTGGGAGACCTTGGAGCGGAACATCTCCTTGCCGAGCAGGGAGGGCACCTTGCCGGCTTCCATGGAGCAGCGGAGATACCGGCGAAGCAGGCCTTCGGTGTATTTGCGGTAGAAGGCCATCTCCGGCTGGACGGGGGCGGTTTGGGGCTGGGTTTCGAGGGGAGCAGAGACCTCTTCGGGGGCCTGGCTGGCCCGGACGTTGGGGAGAACGAGGGCGGCGGCGCTCATCGAGCACCTCCGTTCGCGGTAACGGTGCAGGGGTGTGCGGCAGGCATGCGGACGCCACGGGGTCTTCCACCGGCGTGTTTGCGCCGTTTGGGGAAGCTGGACAGGCTGATGGTGCAGCGTGTGCAGTAGACGTTGTTTCCCTGCGGGGTGCGGACCCAGAGAGTGCCGCATCCTTCGCATACCTTCAATTCCAAGCGCAAGTACATCATGTTTCGTTCGTCTCCAAGGAATGGGATCCCCCAGCGAGCCTCGGTCATTTTTCTGCGGTCGGGAGGGCTCGCTCAGGCTGCTATGAGGCGTGACACAGGTCCCGGGAGCTCTTTCGGCTCCTCTGAGACAGGCGTGTTCGCCTGTTTTGAGGTTGTTCTACGCGTTACCCAGGAATTGCCGAATTTCACCCGTTCATACGGTCTGGTGATTTCTTCGAGGAGCCGAGGAAAAGCTCGGATCGGACCCCTGGGACTACCCCGAAGAGCAACAGACAGTTTCTGTTTTATAGCTTCGGGAATATGCAGTGTCAACAGATCCGCAACTAATGTGGTAGCCAGATGACCCACTGCTCTGTTCTTCTTACGCTTAGGTGCAATATTCCCGAGCTGAGCAGTTATATTTCGCCGTATCTTCGTGTTGCCAAAAGATATAGCAACATCCGGGACAATGCCCTACATGAACTTTCAGGATTTACACGAACTGCTCCGGCAGGAACTGGCGCGGCGTATTGAGCGGGGCAGCCTGACCGGGACGGGGCTGGCGCGGCAGGCCGGCTTTCGACAGGCGCACATCTCTAACTTTCTGAATCGCAAGCGTTCGTTGTCGCTGGAAGGGCTGGATCGGGTGCTGGCGTCGCAGAACCTTTCGGTGGAGCAGATTCTGCCGCTGGAGCTGCAGGGCAACTTCGCACCGGTGCTGTCGGAGCTGGTGACATCGGTTCCGCTGGTGTCGTCGACGACGGCGATGGACGAGGCGGTGGTGCGCGAGGAAGAGGTGATTGAGACGGTGCAGATTGTGGCGTCGCGGCTGGACGACAATCGGCCGCGGGCGTCCTCGAAGCGCGCGCAGTGGCAGCGGTTTGTGGCGATCCGGGCGGACGCGCAGCAGGCCGCGGCGATGGACCCGATGCTGGGGCCGGGGGCGGTGGTGGTGCTGGACCGGCACTACAACTCGCTGGCTCCCTACCGGGCGCACCAGAAGACGATGTTCGCGGTGCGGAGCGGGGCGGCGCTGGCGCTGCGGTTTGTGGAGTTCGACGATGGCAAGCTGATTTTGCGGCCGCTTTCGATGATGTTTCCGGTGCAGCTTCTGGGGCTGGGAGCGCACGAGAGTCCGGCGGATTACATCGTGGGCCGGGTGTGCCTGGTGATCGCGGAGTTCTAGGCGGCGGCTGGGGGCCGCGGTGTGGAAGTGTGGTGCACTGCAGGCGCCGCGGGCGGTTGGTACACTTGGGGTGTGCTTTCTGGCCGATATGCAAAGTGGATGATCGACTGGGAGACGAGGCTTACGACGCGGGATACGAACCGGGTGGTTCGGCCGCTGGAGTGGGGCTTCGACTGGCTGGGGGAGTTCGGGGACGCGGGTGGCGCCTCAGCGGAGGGGCCGGAGGCGATGGCGCGGTTGAGCCATGCGATTTCGGAGCGGTCAGACGAGTTTTTCGGGTACGAGACGCCGCGGGATTTCCGGCTGGAGCGGCGATATCCGGAGCTGTTTCCGACGAATGTGCGGCCGGAGACGCTGGCGCAGGACGCGGAGATGAAGCGCCTGGCGCGGGCGGGGGAGCTGGAAAAGGCGGAGTTTCTGCGGTTTACGTCACCGGTGCGGACGCGCTACCCGGAGAATGACCAGGTGAATGCGCGGTGGTATCCGGCTGTGGCGAAGGCTGCGCGGGCGGGCCAGACGGCACGGCCGAGGCAGGCGATTATCGTGATGCCGCAGTGGAATGCGGATGCGTTCAGCCACAATGCGCTGTGCGAGATCTTCAACCGGTTTGGGATTTCGGCGCTGCGGCTGTCGAAGCCGTATCACGACATCCGGCGGCCGGCGGAGCTGGAGCGGTCGGACTACGCGGTGAGCTCGAACATCGGGCGGACGATTGCGTCGTGCCGGCAGGCGGTGGTGGATATCCGAAGCTGCATGGACTGGCTGGAGACGCAGGGGTATACGCAGTTTGGCGTGCTGGGAACGAGCCTGGGCTCGTGCTACGCGTTTATTGCGGCGGCGCACGATGCGCGGCTGCGGGTGTGCGCGTTCAATCATGCGTCGACGTGGTTCGGCGACGTGGTGTGGACGGGGCAGAGCACGCGGCATGTGCGGGAGGCGTTTGAGCAGGCCGGGCTGACGCAGGACCAGGTGCGGGATGCGTTCCTGGCGGTCAGCCCTATGGCGTTCATGGACAAGTTTGCGGCGCATCCGAAGCGGGTGCTGGTGGTGCATGCGACGTGGGACCTGACGTTTTTGAACGAGTTTTCGCTGGACGTGTTGAAGAACTTTGAGCGGCTGGGCGTGGACTACGAGGCGCGGGTGCTGCCGTGCGGGCACTACACGACGGGCGAGACGCCGTACAAGTATCTGGATGGGTGGTACCTGGGGTCGTTTGTCTACCGGGCGTACCGTGCTTTGGCGGAGGAGAAGGGCGTGGCGCCAGGGCGGGCGGCGGGGAGTTTGTCGGTGGCGGGGGATGGTCGGACAGCGTCGCGCGGGTCGGGATTTCCGGGCTCTGGCGATCGTTGAAGGCCGCAGACGGTTGCGAGGATGCAGGGAACGACGACAATTGCGCCGAAGAGGATGGCGGAGAGGACGTTGTACATCGTGGGGAGGCTGCTTTCGGCAGGCGGGTGGGACGTCCTGCTGCAGCTAGATTCGACCTGCGCGGCGGTTCGGCCTATCCCACTTCGGTGCTATAAAGCTGGCGGCTTCGGCGGCCGATAAAGAGGTGGTGTGGTTGGCATAAGATGGGGGAATGCCGATTGACCTGAGTGCTTCCCTTGCCTCCGCCGACCCGCAGATTGCGGAGCAGATTCGAGAACGAGATTGTCCGCCAGCATGAGGGGCTGGAGATGATCGCGTCGGAGAACTTCGTTTCGCGCGCGGTGCTGGAAGCGGCGGGGACGGTGTTTACCAACAAGTATGCCGAGGGCTATCCGGGCAAGCGGTACTACGGCGGGTGCGAGTTTGCGGATGTGGTGGAGAACCTGGCGCGCGACCGCGCGAAGCAGCTGTTTGGCGCGGAGCATGCGAATGTGCAGCCGCACTCGGGGTCGCAGGCGAATGCGGCGGCGTACATGACGCTGCTGCAGCCGGGCGACACGATCCTGGGGCTGGACCTGGCGCATGGCGGACACCTGACGCATGGGCACAAGCTGAATTTTTCGGGCAAGCTGTATCGCATCGCGGGCTACCAGGTGCGGCGCGATACGGAGACGATCGACTACGACGAGCTGGAGCAGATTGCCGAGCGCGAGAAGCCGAAGATGATTGTCGGCGGCGGCAGCGCGTATCCGCGGCAGTTCGACTTTGCGCGCATGCGGCAGATTGCGGACAAGGTGGGCGCGTACCTGCTGGTCGACATGGCGCACTTTGCCGGGCTGGTGGCGGGCGGAGCGCATCCTTCGCCGGTGCCGCATGCGCATGTGGTGACGACGACGACGCACAAGACGCTGCGTGGGCCGCGGGCCGGGCTGATTCTGTGCAGGCAGGAGTTTGCCGCGGGGATCGACCGCAGCGTGTTTCCGGGGCAGCAGGGCGGGCCGCTGATGCATATCATCGCGGCGAAGGCGGTGGCGTTCGCGCGAGGCGCTGCAGCCGGAGTTCGCGGGGTATGCGGCGCAGGTGGTGGCGAACGCGAAGGTGCTGGCGGAGGCGCTGGCGGGCGCGGGCTTCCGCATCATCTCGGGCGGGACGGATACGCACGTGATGCTGATCGACGTGTTTCAGAAGGGCATGCTGGGCAGCGGAGGCGGAGCACGCGCTGGGCGAGGCGGGCATCACGGTGAACAAGAATGCGATTCCGTACGATACGAATCCGCCGATGAAGCCGAGCGGGATTCGGATTGGCACGCCGGCGCTGACGACGCGCGGGATGAAGGAGCCGGAGATGCGAACGATTGCGGGATGGATCGTGCGTGCGCTTGAGAACCGGGCTGACCCGGCAGCGTTGAAGCAGGTTCGCGGGGCTGTTCTGGAGATGGCGGAGCGATTTCCGTTGTATCCGTGGCTACGCGCGTAGAGAATGCCTGTGTTTTTTGTTAGTGGGCCTGTGTCACGCATCTGACGACGGGAAGACATTCCACTCCAAAGGGAACTGCAGAATGGCGACCCAGATGGTTTCATGGCTGCTGGCGATTCCGCTGCTGGGATTCGCAACCGGGCTGCGCACGATGACACCGATGGCGGTGCTCTGCTGGTATGCGTGGATGGGCGCGATTCCGGTGCAGGGCACGTGGGCGTTCTGGACGGGAAAGCTGGTGACTGCGGTGGTCTTCACCGTGCTTGCGCTCGGTGAGTTGATCGGCGACAAGCTGCCGAAGACGCCGAGCCGCATCTCACCGGGGCCTCTGGTGGCGCGGCTGGTGTTCGGTGGTCTGGTGGGTGCGATCGCGGCGCTGGCGCTGGAGGGCCCGGGTCTGGAAGGCGTTCTGCTGGGTGTGGTAGGTGCGGCGATTGGCGCGTTTGTGGGGTTTATGTTGCGCCGGCACCTTGTCTCGACGTTTGACTGCGCGGACTGGAAGATCGCCGTGCCGGAAGATTTGATCGCTATTCTTTGCGCGATCTTTGCGGCGCATGTGATCACGAACTAGCGGGCCTCGGCGAAGCGAGATTACAAGGAAAGCGGTACACGGCGGAGTGGATTGGGCTACACTGCGCGCACGGGGGCTGCCATGGTTCTTGTTGTCGGGGCTACTGGGCTTGTGGGGTCGCAGGTTTGTTTGAGGCTCGTGGAGCGCGGCCGGAGCGTGCGCGCGCTGGTGCGAGAGACCAGCAATCCGGCCAGAGTGGAAGCGCTGCGGGCTGCGGGCGTGGAGCTTTGCATCGGGGATTTGAAGGAGCCGGGGACGCTGCGGGCGGCCTGCCGGGGCGCGGAGGCTGTGATCTCCACGGCGACGGCGACGGCTTCGCAGACTGCGGGAGATTCGATTGAGGCGGTGGACGAACGTGGGCAGTTGAACCTGGTGGAGGCCGCGCAGGCTGCGGGTATCAAGCGCTTCATCTTCGTCTCGTTCCGCAAGGAGGAGGGGCAGGGCGTGCCGCTGGCGGACGCCAAGGCCCATGTGGAGGAGGCGATTGCGGGGATGAACTTCACCACGATCCAGGCGAGCTGGTTCATGGATGTGTGGCTGACTCCGCGGATGGGGTTTGATTATGGCGCGGGGACGGCGCGGATCTATGGGCCGGGGACGGCGCCGATCACGTGGGTGGCCTCGGCGGATGTGGCGGAGATGTGCGTTCTGGCGCTGGAGCATAGCACTGCGGAGCGGCGGGTGCTGGAGTTTGGAGGTCCCGAGCCGATCTCTCCGCTGGAGGTGGTGCGGCGGTTCGAACGGCTCGCGGGCAGGACGTTTGTCGTGGAGCACGTGCCGGTGGAGGCGCTGCAGGCGCAGTTTGCGGCGGCCACGGATTCGATGCAGAAGAGCTTTGCGGCGCTGATGCTGGGCTATGCGGCGGGCGACAACATCCAGATGGCGCCGGTGGAGACGGAGTTTGGGATTCGTCTGCGTTCGCTCGACGACTACGCGCGAGGGGTGCTCCACGGGGTGTGACGCATCCGCGGGAGGATGAGCCCGGAGGACGGGGACGTCTCTCCGGGGCTAGTGAGGTCTGCAGGCGGCCCGTAAGCCGGATTCTGTTTTAGACGATCATTCCTCTAGGCGACGCGTCGCCGCGCCGCTCGAGCAACCTACCCGCAGGTTTCGGCTGACGCGGCGAACCGCACCGTCTCTCCGCCTGGGCGCATCGGGCCGATACGCTCGCGCCCGCTGGAGAGGGCGGGCGCGATCCCTGCCTATTTGGTCTTGCTCCGTGTGGGGTTTACCATGCGGCCTCCATTACTGGAGGTCCGGTGCGCTCTTACCGCACCTTTTCACCCTTACCTCCGGCGGCTTGCATCGTTCGCTTGCGCGGCCGATCCGGACGAAGGCGGTTTGTTTTCTGTTGCACTGGCCGTCTCTGTGCCTTGAAGCACAGATCCCGGACGTTATCCGGCACACTGCCCTGCGGAGTCCGGACTTTCCTCCCCCTCCCGACGGGTCTGGACCGGTAAATGGCCAGGCGCGGGAGGCAGCGATCATCCAGCCGCCTGCATGGCAAGTGTAGCAGCGCCGCGCGCTGTCGTCAGGAACCCTTCTCCCGCGCTAGTCGGGGCGTCAGGCTAGAGTAAGCGAGTCGGGGGCCCGGCCGAATTTGAGTGGTCGGAGATGAAGCAGGGGAGTCAGCGCTGGTCGTGGAATTCTACGGTGACGATGGTCGCGACGTTGACGGGGCGGCCGTCGACCATGAAGGGGCGGTAGCGCCACTTCTTTACGGCGGCGGCGGCGGCACTGCGGAGGAGATGGTGTCCGCTGAGGACGTGGGTGGCGACCACCTCGCCCTCGGTTGAGATGACCGCCTGGAGGATCACCTGACCCTGGATGTGGGCGACGCGGGCGAGGATTGGGTATCCGGGATCTGCCGAGCGGACGAGGTGGGAGGCCATTACGCCAGAGGAGACCTGAAAGTAGGCACCGTGTCCGTCGCGGCGAGGTAGCGCGATGGCGGGGTGACGCATGTAGCTGGGGGTACTGGCTGACGGGGTGGGCGGGGACGAGGACTGGGTGCCCGGGTAGGGACTTGCCGGAGAGGAATAGGCGGGTGGGGCTGCTGGTGTGCTGGGGCCGGCGGCCGTGGGGGCGGACTCGGCCGATCGTGACTGGTTCGCTTGCTGAGTACCGGGCTGGCTACCGGGCTGGCCGAGATAGGTTCCGGCCTGGCTGGGCTGCGCGCTCCCATAGGTTCCGGGCGGGAGGGATCTCTGCCCGCGGGCGGGGGCGGCGGCCTGGCGTCCGGCTACGTAGGGGGTAGCGGCGGCGCGCTTGGTGGAGTCGGGGACTGCTCCGATTGCGGAGTTCCCGGCGTTCGTCGACGCCCCGGAGATGGGCGGAGAGACTACAGGATTAGAGGCGTTTGGCGCGGAGTGCGTGCGATCGAAGAAGATGAGGGCGAGCACCGCCAGGATAGCGCAGGCGGCTGCTACCCAGAGCGCCCGGGCCGGGTTGCGGTCGGAGCGCGACCGCCTGGGTGGGGGAATTTCAGCGGAGGCGGGGGCCTCGTGCTCTTCCGCTTGAACCCGCGGCGCAAAGGGTCGATAGCCGGGCGGCAGGGAGGATTGGGAGGAGGAGCGGGATGGAGGCACGAGCTCTGCTGCGGGCGCGGGCTGTGGGGCTTCGGGCGGCGCGGCCAACGGGGGATGTTCGGGTTGCGACGGTTCCGCCGGCTGTTCGGCTTCCGCCGGCTGTTCGGGTTCCGCCAGCGCGGCGTACGCGACTGCGGCTTCGGGCGGTGCCGCGGGCGCGGTTTCGGCGGTGGCGAGCGGCGCGGACGCGATCTCTCCGGGGGGTACGTTCCAGGGCCGGCGGACCAGATTGCCGACGAAGGACAGCATTCCGCGGAAGGCGGGTTGCACCTCCGGGAGCGCAGGATCGAGCGAAGGACCTGCGGCGGCGAGCGCGAGCACCTCAAGAAGCTCCGTCTGGGGCACGGTGCCACCCTCGCGCAGGATCATGGACCGGAGAATGGAGCTGACGTCCTCCGCGAAGGACCCGCTTCTTTCGAGGCGATCCACCGCGCCGGGCAGATCCGCCGGCGTGCCAAACGGGACGCTGTGGAGAGCGAACACTTCCTGCAGTTCTTTGAGGTAGGGCGCGAAGCGGCTCGCGATCTCTTCGTTCGTGGACAAAACCGCCATCGTGGCGGATTGGATGCTCAGGACAGGTTTGGGGTGGCCAGCGGGAACCTTTCGTGGTGCCGCTGGCTGCGGGGCGGCGGCTTCCGGCGGCAGGTCGGCGGGAACCGCGCGGGGTAGGCCTGCGTACAATCAGGGAGCGATGGAGTTCCAGGAAGCAATCAAATTAGCGTTGCAGTCCCTTTGGCAGAACAAGATGCGCACTGTTCTGACGCTTCTGGGCGTAGTCATCGGCGTCGCGTCGGTGATCGCGGTGGTGACGCTGGTGAACGGGGCGAATACCTACGTCACGACGAAATTTACCCGTTATGGAGCGGACGTTTTTACGGTCTCCCGGATGCCGCAGATCATCACGAGCTCCGAGGACTATCAGCGGTTCCAGAGGCGCAAGAACATCCTGTACGACGACTACCTCTACGTCCACGATAACTGCAAGCAGTGCGTTGGGCTGGGCGCGCAGCAGGCGGTCACGGCGAAGGTGGTGCGGGGCACGCAGTCAGTGACGGACTGCTCCATCCGGGGATACACGTGGATGATGCCGCAGCTCCAGAACCTGGACATGGCGGAGGGCCGGGGGTTCACGGAGACCGACGAGCAGCATGCGTCTCACGTGGCAATCATCGGGACTGACATACGCGACAACCTGTTCGGCGGCGTAGACCCGCTCGGGCAGGAGCTGCGGGTGGATGGGCAGCCATACACGGTCATCGGGATCAGCGAAAAGCAGGGCAGCACGTTCGGCAACAGCCAGGACAACTGGGTAGCGATTCCGCTGACGGCCTATCAGAAGAGCTACGGTACATCGAAGTCGCTGACCATTTACGTGAAGGCCGGAACCGCGGGGCCGGTGCTGGAAGAGGCAGCCGACGAGGTTCGGGTGCTGATGCGGTCGCGGCGGCACGACTTGCCGGGGAATCCGGATTCGTTTGAGCTCGACATCAACAATACGCTGGTGGGTTTCTTCTCGACGATCACGCGGTCGTTCGGTGCGGTGGCGGGGGCGATTGCGCTCATCTCGCTTGTGGTCGGCGGCATTGTGATCATGAATATCATGCTGGTGTCCGTGACGGAGCGCACGCGGGAGATCGGGATCCGCAAGGCTTTGGGCGCAAGGGGCCGCGACATTCTGCTGCAATTCCTGGTGGAATCGGGTGCCATGGCGCTGGTCGGCGGAGCGATCGGGGTGCTGGGCGGGTTGATTGTGGCGCAGCTGGTCACGGTGGTTCTCGGCTTTCCGTCGACGGTAGCGTTGTGGAGTGTGCTGGTCGGCTTGTTGATGGCGACGGGGACGGGCATCTTCTTCGGTGTGTATCCGGCACGTAAGGCGGCGGCGCTTGATCCCATCGTGGCGCTCCGGTCCGAGATGTAGAAGACGAAAACAAACAGGGCTCTCTCCAGCAGGCGAAACAGAACGAGGTTTGACGATGAGGATCGGTGACTTCAAAGAGACAGTGACGATGGCGCTCGACACGTTGCGCGCCAACAAGCTGCGCAGTGGCTTGACGATCCTCGGCATCGTGATCGGCGTATTGACGGTGATCACGATTTCGTCCGTGGTGAACGGATTGAACGCGAGCGTGGCCGGGCTGGTTGAGTCGCTTGGGTCGAACGTGTTGTTTGTGTTTCGCTTTCCGGTCTTCGGGCAGAGGCCGACGACGGAGATGCTTACCCGCAAGCAGCTCACCTATGACGACGCTATGGCGATGAAGGCGTTGCCGCATGTGGTGGCGGTCTCGCCTGCGCTGCAGTACACGGACAACAATGCTCCGGGCCGCTCGGGCACGACGTCCATCAAGGGCGGCGGCCACAAGATGGAGAACACGATTCTGGCGGGCAACACCCCGGACCAGAAGGACGTGACCGAGCTGAACCTGACTGAGGGACGCTTCTTCAACGAGAGCGACACGGAGCGGGCGGCACGTGTGGCCGTGCTCGGGTTCGACACCGCGGACCAGCTCTTTCCGGGGCAGAGCGCCGTTGGCAAAGAGGTCGAGGCCGCGGGGATGTTGTTTACTGTGATCGGGGTTCTGGACAAGCAGAAGCAGGCGTTTGGCGGAGGCAAGAATCCGCAGGACAACCAGGCTTACTTCCCCATCACGACGTTCCACTCCATGCATCCGGAGCAGCTGGACTACTGGATCACACTGAAGTACGACGATCCCAAGAACCGCCCGCTGGTGGAAGACGAGCTGACGGAGCTGCTGCGGCGGCGCCGCAAGGTGCTGAACGACAAGCCGGACAACTTCGCGATCTTCGGGACGGACTCGCTGACACGTCTTTGGGACCAGATCACGGGCGGTCTGTTTCTGCTGTTGTTTTCGCTCTCGAGTGTGGCGCTGCTGGTGGGCGGGGTAGGTGTGATGAACATCATGCTGGTGAGCGTTACGGAGCGCACGCGGGAGATCGGCGTGCGCAAAGCGATTGGTGCAAGCAAGCAAACGATCCTTGCGCAGTTTACGCTTGAGGCGATTACGCTGTGCGCTGTGGGCGGGCTGATTGGCGTGCTGCTGGGCAGCGGCATCGCGTTTGTGATCAAGCTGTTTATGCCGGCGCTGGTGTCTCCGATGTGGATCGCGGTGGCGTTCCTGTGCTCCTGCATGATCGGGCTGATCTTCGGGATCTACCCCGCGTGGAAGGCGGCGAATCTCGATCCGATCGAAGCGCTTCGCTACGAATAAACACGGCCCAACAAGAGCTCACACCGGCGTAGCCCCAAGCGCGGTCGTCAGGGGCTACCTTCTTTAGAAGGCGTTTGGCCGTTCACCTCTACTCCTCGCGCCGCTCACCGAGCCGGTAACTCATGCCGAACTTTGCGGCCAGCTCGTCCATCCCCGGATTACTCGCTGCAAGGTAGCCATTCGAAACGTGGAAGTACTCGAGCGGTTCTACACGGAGCTCCCACCGGCGCGACATCCTTACCTCTACCCCGAAGTTCCCCTGGAAATTGAAGTTTGCATAGCTCGAACTGGGTGACATCGCCTTCTTGTTGAACACGATGCCTCCGGCTTTACCGGTCATATATGGCTTCACCCGCGCATTGCTTCTCCACAGAAATCGAAACCCGAACGGCGTGATGCCGACCCCGTGCAGTGTCTGCTGGTCCGGGCTCTTGGGATTGCCCCAGAAATCCGCTGCCGCCGGTTCCCTCAAAATCACCCACGGAAGGACCTCCACCACGTAATCGATTCGAGCCTTGAGAAAGTGTCCCCAGCTATTCCGGTCGTACTCGATGCCTGAGGTGTAGACGTTGCACCGGGCGGTCGCGCCAAACACCCTGTAGTCTCCGTACGACACCATCGTGGTCTGGGCAATCTCGCTCGCGACCGGCGGCTTCCGCGGCCGTTGCGGCTGCGCGGGAGCCGGCGTCCCCAGCGGATCCACCTGCATCTTGCGGGGCAGCAGGTTCTCAGTCTGCTGCCCGTAGGCGTGCAGCGTGGATCCAGCCAGGGCCAAGGACGCGAGCAGCGCGAGCTTACCTAGAGTGCGAGCAGTTGACCCCATCCCAAAGAACCTATTCATTCGAGGCCTCACTTGGTGTCGCAGCAGCTCAAGACAAAGGTGTGGCATGCAGTCTCCCCGGTGTTCAAAATCGATCGCTGTACATGGCGCGTGAGGAGCCCACTATAACCAAAAAGGGCGGAGCAGCACAGCAGAAAACCGGCTTGAGTTACCACGGGCACGATCGGGTCACCGATCGTAGTAACACTGGGACACCCATCTACTAAACTGATCCGATGGAGACCGCTGTCGAGGTAGTTACAGCCCTGCTTACGTTTGGCGGGCTGTTCTACATGCTGCTTGCGTTGTGGGGCGCACGAGAGTTCAGCCACGCGGCGAGACGCATGCGGGCGGACGAGATTGACGGCCCGCGCTTCGCACCGGACGTCACGATCCTGAAGCCGGTAAAGGGAGTAGACCCGCGAATGTATGTGGGCCTGGCGAGCCACTGCAGGCAGACCTACGCCGGCCGCTTCGAGATCCTGTTCGCCGTTAACGATCCTGCTGATCCCGCGCTGGCGGAGATACAGCGGCTGCAGGCGGAGTTTCCCGGGGTCAGCATCCGCGTGATCCAGTGCACGGAACGGCTTGGGACGTCGGGGAAGGTCAGCAATCTGGTGCAGGCGCTGCGCGAGGCGCAGTACGGGTATGTGCTGATCAACGACAGCGATATCCGCGTGTCGCCGCAGTATCTCACCCGCATCATGCGCGCCTTTGCGGACGAGCGGGTAGGTATGGTCACTGCTCCGTATCTGGGTCGCGCGGCCGAGCCTTTGACGCTTTGGGCGCGGCTCGAGGCTCTTGGGATTGCGACTGACTTCATGCCTGGAGTGCTCGCCGCGCGCAAGCTGGAAGGCGGCATCCGCTTTGGCCTTGGCTCGACCCTGGCTGTTTCGCGGGTGGCCCTCACGGCAGCGGGTGGTCTCGAACGGCTGGTTGAGTGTCTGGCTGACGATTATGAGCTTGGCGCGCGCATCGCGGCTGCGGGGTACCGCGTTGAGCTCTCTCCCGAGGTAGTGGAGACCACCGTGCCCGCGTACAGGTTCAGCGGGTTCTGGCAGCACCAGTTGCGCTGGGCTCGGTCGACGCGTGATTCGCGGCGCTGGGGGTACTTTGGCCTGGGCATCACGTACTGCGTCCCATGGGCGGTGCTGAATTGCGTGGCCAGCGGGTTCGCGTTGTGGAGCTTTTCGCTGCTCAGCATCGTGTTGCTGGCGCGGGTCGCGGTGGCGTTGTCGGTTGGCGTTGGCCTGTTGAACGATGGCCAGGTGCTGCGCGATCTTTGGCTGCTGCCGTTGCGTGATGCGTTCGGATTGCTCTTCTGGGCGTGGAGCTTTGCCTCGGACCAGGTCGTGTGGCGCGGCGAACGCTTCCACCTCCGGGGTGGCCGGATTACGCCTGTATGAAATCGGTGAACGCAGTCGCCGAACGCCTGGCCAGTGGCCCGCCGCGCGGGCTTGGGTGCACGGAGACACTTGCTCGCGAAGCGTCCGGTGACAGTGACACCCTGCTTGGGCTGCTCGACGCTCTGGAAGACCCGCGCGCCCACGTGCAGGCCCGCGCGGCGAATGCTCTCAAGAAGGTTCAAGAGCGGCAACCGGCGCTGCTCACTCCGCATGCAAAACGACTTCTGCGCGTTGCGCTTCAGTGCGGGGTACTCGAAGCGCAATGGAACCTGACCATCGTGATCGGCGCACTTCCGCTGCTGAGTCGTGAAAAGTCTCTCGCGGTGGACCTGTTGTTTGAAGAATTGCAAAGCTCGAGCGCGCTTCTGCGCACCTTTGCGCTCACCGCGTTGTGCGATCTGGCTGCGGGGGACCGGGCCCTGCAGTCGAGGCTTGGCCCCATCCTGCAGGAATTCGTGTCCAACGGAACACCTGCCATGCGCGCCCGGGCTCGCAAGCTGCTGGGAAAGCTGGGCAGCTCGTTCTAGAACGCACAGGCGAGCTACCGGTTTGGCTGGTTGCTGAGGATCTCCTTGCCACCAGATCTGGCCACGAGGTAAACAGGTCCGGGAAGGGTCGGGGTGCCGCTCGGCTGCGCTGCGAGATCCTGCCAGAGGAAGATGCGCTGCGGTCCGTTCCACTTGGCTGCGAGGGTCTCCTTTGTCTCGAAGATCGTGGGCGCATCGGGGAAGAACGATCCGTACCAAAGGTTGGAGGAGCGGCCATACTCAGGCGTGCCGCGGTACACCGGTTCGGTGAGGATGTGGATTGCATCGACGGCTATTGAGCGCCCGTCCTGCTCCAGATATTCCGGCCGCTGGAGGTAGAACCCCAGCGTCGAGCCGAACTCGTACTCCTGGTGGATGACCACGAGTGGGGCTGGTGCCCCCGGGACGTGCGCTATCTGGGCCGCGATGCTGTCTGCAAGGTGCGCTGAACTCAGCACAGGCGCGAACGTTTGGAGGCCGAGGTGCGCGGCGAGCAGAAAGCCGAAGGCTCCTGCGGATAGCGCCAGGACGGCGGTGTGCGGTCTTGCGCGTCGTCGCAGCAGGTATGCGGCGAGCGGGCCAAACAGCAGACTTGCGGCCGCGATGGCCAGGGGCAGGCGAAAGAGTCCAAGGGCCTGCGCGTTGAGGTCGAGGAAGTGCCCCATGCTCATCGCATAGTCGCCGGGGTTCTGCTGCAGCAGGGCTGCGAGGTCCGTCCCTGGAGCGGGCGCACCCGCATGCAGGAGCAGAGTCAGGGCTGCGGCGGCGAATACTGCACCGAGCCCGAGCAGCCAGGCGGTGGCGCGCTGTGCTGCTCGGCCGGCACTTATGGTTTGCGTTAACTCCTCTGCGCCGTGGCCGACTGCGGATGAGACTTGAGTGATTTCCGGAGACAGGCCCGGTAGCAGCTCCGCCTGGTTGCACCACCGTGATGCGTCCGCGAGGGAGCTGGCGACGAGCAGGATCAATGCGGGCAGCGCGGGGAGTACGTAGTACTCCTGCCGGGTCGAGACGGAGAAGAACAGCAGCGGCAGGGCCGCCCATAGCAGAAGCAGCAGGGTTGGGCTGCTTTGTTGAGGGGTCCGGCGTGAGGCGCACGCACGGCGGATGCCGCGGGCGACCGCGTGGAACATGAGGGCCGACCACGGCATCAGCCAGACGAGGCATAGACCCCAGAAGAGCCACAGGGGAACCGTGTCGTAGTCGCGGGGAACTCGGAGGTTGAGATACCGCAAGACCTGCTCGTTGACGAAGTAGAACCAGGCCCAGCCATGGACGTTGCCGTCGCTCGGCAGAGGCACGTTCCAGTGGCCGAGGCCTGCAGCAGGATGAAGTGCGAAGCTTACGCCTCCGGGGTGGCCCTGCGTCGGGTTGGCGAGCGCAGCCAGCACGTGCCACGGCGCAGCTATGGCTATGAAGATAGCAAGCGATGACAGCGGGTGCAGTTCCCGCATGCGCCGAAAGGTGCCGGGAAGGCCGCGCGTTAGAAGCAGGTAGAGCGCCGAAACTGCGATCGGGAAGACTACGCCGATCAGTCCTTTGGTCAGCACGCCAAGTGCGCAGGCACCTGCGAATGCCCAGCAGGGCGGCCGCCGTGGCCGCTCCTCCTGCTCAGTGCGCCAGAAGGCGAAGATGGCAAGCGCAAGCCAAAGGCAGACCATCGCGTCGGGCAGAAGGATGCGGGTGAAGAGGAATATCCCGGGGCTGGAGAGCATAATCAGCGCGGCATACAGCCCCGCCGATGCGCTGGCGAAGGCGCGGCGCGCAAAGGCCTCCATGACAAGCGCGAGTGCGAGTACCGTGAGCGCCATTGGCACGCGGGCGGCGATGGCGAGAGCCGGGGCCGAGGTGTGGCTAAGGACCTGCGCGAACCGCATGGACACGGCCATGGACCAATAGAGCAGGGGGGCCTTTTCGAGATACCGGATGCCGTTCGCATACAGCGTGACGTAGTCGTGCCGCAGCAGCATCTCCCGCGCGACCTCCGCGTGGACGGAGTCTGCGTCGTCCAGCAATGCGGGGTAGCGCAGGGTGAAGCTGCCGTAAAAGACTGCCCAGAGTGCGACGATTGCGAGCAGCGTCGAATGCGAGCGTGTGGGCGATTCGGGCATTGGGGCTAGTGTACGAGGCGTCCCGGCTCACATCCGCTCGCGTACACTCAGGGGCGATGGGTCTTGCGGGACAACGGAAGATGCGGCCGATCGGCGGCGGCGAGCAACGCGCGGAACTGGTACAGCTTGCGGCCGGAGGAGCGCCGGCGCCAACGGCCGAGTTGGTGTTCGGAGACTGGTACCCGGCCTGCCGCTCCGACACGCTACGCGCGGGAGAGGCGCAGAGCCGGCTGTTGCTGGGTGTTCCACTTCTGGTCGGGCGGCGCAGTGACGGCCGCCTGTTCGCCATGCGCGACCTTTGTCCCCATCGCGGGATTCCGCTGTCTGCGGGGTGGTTCGACGGCGAGACGGTCATGTGCAAGTACCACGGCTGGCGCTTCGACCCCTGCTCCGGGCGGTGCGAGGAGATCCCTTCGCTGACGAGCGCCGACACGCTCGATCCGACGAAGATCTACGCCGGCGCCTATCCGTGCGAAGAGCGCGACGGGTACTGCTGGGTCTACCTGCCTGAATCCGGCGTTGGCCGGCTGAATGCGGCAACTGCCCTGCCGGACGTGCCGGAGGTGCCGAAGTTTTCGGCGCGCTTCCGGTCCGCGCACCTCGCTGCCGATCTTCCGTGCAACGTGGATCACGGCATTATTGGGCTGATGGACCCCGCACACGGCCCGTTCGTCCACCAGGCCTGGTGGTGGCGCTCCGCTGCGAGCATTCATGAGAAGGCCAAGCTCTTCGAACCGCTTGAGGACCGTGAACACAACGGACGCAACGCGGGCTTTCGGATGTCGGCCCACGCGCCCAGCGGAAACAGCCTGCCGTACAAGCTGCTCGGCGTCTATGGAGAACCCGTGACCACGACGATCGACTTCGTCATGCCGAACCGCCGGTACGAGACGATCCGTTGCGGTGACAAGTGGTTTGCCAGCCTTACGACGGTCACGCCGGTCACCGCATCCACGTGCCGGATCGACGTCGCGGCTTCGTGGAACGTGTTGTACGGGGTGCCGTTTGTGCCGTCGATCCTTCGATTCTTCGGGGCGAAGTTCGTGCGGCAGGACCAGGAGACCATGATCGAGCAGGCGCAAGGCCTTCGCTTCGGGCCGGCACTGATGCTGATCGATGATGCCGACAAGCCGGCGAAGTGGTACTTCGCGCTGAAGCAGGCCCGGCTGAAAGGCACGGGCGAGCATCCGATGTCAGGCCCGGTCACGCTGCACTGGCGCAGCTAGGGCCGGCCGGTCGGCGCGCCGCCCGCGGGCCGAGACAGGAGTTCGCGGCCCGCTGATCTGATTATGTGTTGCTGTGGCTCAGGGTGCGGGGTGCGCATCAACCTTCAGTTGTTGGACGAGGAAGGCGAACTGGTCGGCGGCGCTTTCGACGCGTTTGGCGAGGGGAGTGGCGCTCCCGTGGCCCGCGCGGGTCTCGATGCGGATCAGGATGGGCCCGCAGTCGGCGTCGGCCTGCCGGGACGCTCCTGAGGCGGCCTGTGTGCCCCTACTGTGACCGGCTGGTGCCGAGCAGGCGGCCTGGAGGGCGGCAGCATACTTGAAGCTGTGGGCCGGGAACACGCGGTCGTCGTGGTCTCCCGTGGTGATGAGCGTCGGGGGGTACTTTACGCCGGGGCGGATGTTATGGAGGGGCGAGTATTTGTAGATGGCATCGAAGGCGGCCTTGTCGTCTGAGGGCCCGCCATAGTCCTGCTTCCAGGCCCAGCCGATGGTGAACTTGTCGAAGCGGAGCATGTCCATCACGCCGACCTCGGCGAGCACGGCGCCGAAGAGTTCCGGGCGCTGGGTTTCAACAGCGCCCATGAGGAGGCCACCGTTCGACCCACCCTGGATGGCGAGTTTGGGCGTGGACGTGTACTTGTGGGCAATAAGGTATTCCGCGGAGGCGATGAAGTCGTCGAAGACGTTTTGCTTGTGGATGCCGGTGCCGGCGAGATGCCAGGCTTCACCGTACTCGCCGCCGCCGCGCAGGACGGCCTGCGCATAGATGCCGCCAAGCTCCATCCAGGCGACGCGGCTGGGCGCGAAGGTCGGGACGAGGGAGATGTTGAAGCCGCCATAGGCGTAGAGCAGGGTGGGATTGGAGCCGTCGAGCTTGAGGCCTTTTTTGTAGGACAGGAAGATGGGGACGCGGGTGCCGTCCTTGCTGGTGGCGAAGACCTGGTGGGTTTCAAAGTCGGAGGGGCGGAAGAGGAGTTTGGGCTCGCGGTAGGGGATGATGGCGGGCGCCTTCCCGGAGGAGTCGAAGGCGAGCCGGTAGATGGTGGGTGGGGTCGTGAAGTTGGTGAAGGAGAAGAAGGTCTCGCGGTCGGTGCGGCGGCCTGTGAAGCCGCCAGTGGTGCCGATGGCGGGTAGCGGAAGGGTCTGGAGGAGCTTGCCGTCGCGCGCGTGGAGTTCGACCAGGCTTTGCGCATCCGCGAGGTAGCTCGCGATGAGGGTGTCATTCACCATAGAGACGGCATCGAGAGCGTTGGCGGTCTCGGGCAGGATCGTCTTCCAGGCGGCACGGTCTGCCGGGTTCGACTGCGACAGATCAACCCCGATTACCTTGCCTTTGGGGGCGTCGAGGGTGGTCTGGATCCAGAGAAACGCGCCGTCGTTGTCGATCACGCTGAACTGGGCGTCCCCCTTGGCGACCACGGGAATCATATGGGCGCGCGGTGCAGCGAGGGCAGCGGCGGTGAGTGGGAGAACGGCCAGTTCGTTATTGGGGCTGGTTCCCTTGGACTGGTAGATCAGCAGGTAACGGCCGTCGTCGGTGACGGAGCCCCCGAGGTTGAGTTCGCGGTCGTCTGGGCGGTCGAAGATGAGCTTGTCGGCGGATTGAGGCGTGCCCAGCTTGTGAAAGAACAGCTTGTGGAAGTAGTTGGTGGACTTGAGGAACTCGGCGCGATGGGCTTCGTCCGGCGCCTGGTACGCGGAGTAGAAGAAGCCTGAGTTGTCGTGCATCCAGGAGGCGTTCGAGAACTTGGACCACTGGATGGTATCCGGGAGGTCCCGGCCGGTGGCGACTTCGCGAACGTGCCAGGTGAGCCAGTCGGAGCCGGCGTCAGTGAGTGCATAGGCGGCAAGGGTGCCGTCTTCCGTGACCGCCATGCCGCCGAGCGCGACTGTGCCGTCGGCTTTCATGGTGTTCGGGTCGAGCAGGATGTGAGGGGTGCCGTCCAGGCCCTCCTGCCAGAAGACCACGTTCTGGTTCTGGAGACCTTCGTTATGGGTGTAGAAGTACCGGTTGCCGCGCCGTTCGGGAACGGTATACCGCTCAAATGAATTCAGGTGGAGAATGCGGTCTCGGATGGCGGTGCGCGCCGGGACACGATCGAGAACGGACCGCGTGAGGGTGTTCTCGGCGTCGATCCACGATTTGATCTCCGGCGAGTCGACGGCTTCCATCCAGCGGTACGGGTCGGAGACACGGGTGCCGAAGTAGGTGTCAACCTGATCCACGGTGTGTGCCGCGGGGTAGGCGAGGTGAGGCTGGGAGGGAGCTTGTGCGACGATCTGGGTCATAGGGGAGGGCAGGACGGGCAAGAGCAGAAGCAAGGAGGTGATGACGGGGAGGGCGGAACTTTCCGCGCGGTGGGCCGAACGAATGGAGGAAGGAGGAAGGCGTGCGCGCATGGTGTAAGAAGAACGCTATCAGGAGAGTGGACGTTCGGGTGCGTTTTCCCGAGAGGCTCCGAGGTGCTGCTTCCTGTGGCTGAGGTTTAGGTCCCCGGCGCTTCTCGTCTTGGTCGCAGCGGAGTGGGATCAAAAAGGGGCGGCAGGCGACGAGCAGCGGTCTCACGGAAAGCGACGAAGCCCCATTCGCTCGTGGTCTGCGCCGAGACAAATGGGGCTGGGGCTTCGGTTGTGGTCGAGAGTTATGCCAGGACGGGGACGTTGATGGTCTGGCCGGGCTGGATCTTGTCCGGGTTTTCGAGGTTGTTGGCCTCAGCAATGTGCGTGTACTTGTTCGCGTTGCCGTAGAAGAGCTTGCTGACCTTCGAGAGGTTGTCGCCGGCCTTGATCGTGTAGGGCTGTTCGGCGCCGCCGGTTGTGGCAATCTCGTGCTTCAGATCGGCATAGCCGGGGTCGACCTGCTTGATCGCATCCCAAACACGATTCGCAATAACCTGCGAGGGGACTTCACCCTTGATGTGCAGCTGTTCGCCTGCGAGTTCAACCGCGTCGACCTTGGCCCCGTAGGGGGCGAACTCGTTGAGTGTGTCGAGGACTGGTGCGTATTTCTGCTTAAGCTGGTCGAGATCGGCCATGGTGTTCTCCTGGGTCCGTGGTCACGGGCCGGTTTGGATGCTGGAATCGGATGTGTACCGCTACCTTCGAGGAACAGACAAGGGCGCGGGATGCTAGCGGGGACGGATGAACAACTGATCGCCGCGCACAGGTTGGGGCGCGTGACCGCCCGGAGCGAAGTGGCGAATCAGTGCAGGAAGGAGTGAGGCGATGGCCGCGGCTGCGGCATCGTGCGAGACTCCGGCTCGCTCGGCTGTGCCTTCGATGAGACCGATGCCGTGCAGTCCCTGATGCACCTGCTGGGGGGTGGCGGTATTTTGCCGCCCGGTGGCCCAGATTGTGATGAGGTCGGCGAGTCCATTGCGGCGGAGGCTATCCAGCACGCCGGGAACGCCACCAGAGTAACCTTGAAGAGCCTGCATCAAGGCTACGGCAAGGCTCTTCTGCCTGGGTACCCGGTCACCGAATTCCCTCCCAACTTCATCAAATCGGCTTTTTTGGCCCATTTCCACCACCTGTACGTAAGAAGAGAAAAATTGTCGGTGCGTTGCACGATGTTCACCGGATGGTTACTGTTGGGCGCAAATCATGTTGATCCGTCGCAGGAAGGTTTGCGCCCGGCCGCGTGGCGGGGGACAATCGAGCCTGGAATCCGGCAAGGACGAGGAACGGACATGATGATGGGCGAAGCAAAAACAGCTGTCGCGACGAAGGGGGCCCCGGAGGCGATTGGGCCCTACTCTCAGGCCGTGCGCCTGGGGGCGATGGTGTTCACTTCAGGGCAGATTGCGTTGGACCCCGGGACCGGTGCAATGGTCACGGGCGGCATCGTAGAACAGACGGTTCGCGTGCTCGAGAACCTCGCAGCTGTGCTGACCGCGGCGGGGCTTGGGATGGGCGATGTCGTGAAGACTACCGTGTATTTGAAGAGCATGTCCGATTTCGGCGCGATGAATGAGGTGTACGCCCGGTATTTGGCTCGGGATGGGGTGGTGCCTCCAGCACGGTCGACGGTGGAAGTGGCGCGACTCCCGAAGGATTCCCTTGTTGAGATTGAGGTGATCGCAAACGGACCCGCTCCTCAGACAGGCAACGCTGGCGCTCGCGCGTGAGCGGGCAGTTGGGTTCCCGCCCCTGCGGGCAGCGCGGCCGGTGAGTCGTACGCGGCTGCTCGGACGGGGTGTGTGGCTGGTGGGCGGGGTGCCGCGATGCGGGCAGGTGGAGCGATGAGGGACGGGTACGTGCAATCGGAGACGCGATTGTTCTCCGCCATCGCGCTTTTCTTTGTGGGGTGCTGGGTAGCGGCGTTAGTCTGGCACCACCATACGCCTGCCGTCCAAAGCGCGCGAATCTCGTACGGAATGAACCACCTCGCCGCCGCGCTCCTGGCGATTGCGTGCATGGCGGGTCTGGGGATGCCCCTTCTAGGCTGGGTGTACGGATGGGCTGAGACGGCGAAGAGGCCGTCGGCAAGGCTTGTGGCAGCACTGACTGGAGTGTTCTGCGCGGTGTGGGTCCCGGTCTGGATGGCCGGTGGATTCGCCGAGGACGACTGGAGACTGCTTGCGGCCGCTTCGATCCGGAAGGTCCTCTTTGTTCACCCGAGTCTAAGTCTTTGGACCCTTGATTCCGTCGACGGCAACTTTCGGCCCCTGGGAACAGTTCTTTACTTCGGGTACGCGCTGCGCTGGTTTGGAGAGCGTGCGCATATCTTCGGCCTGGGTCCGTTGCTACTCACCCTGGCCAGCAGCCTGACGGCGTACGCGTTTGTACTCGAGCTGGGGTATCCCGCGGTCACCGCGTGGGCGGCCTCGCTTCTTTTTCTTTCCCGCGGGTTGCTGTACACAATTGTGGCGTGGAGCGCGGCGCTGGGGGACGGCATCGCTCTTCTGCTGTGTGGGCTCGTGTCGTTGCTTGTGCTGCGCTCGATGCGGGTGCGCGGCCTGCAGGTGCTTCTGCTGCACGGCTGCGCGTGGTGTGTGTTTGCCGTGGCGACGCTTGGGAAGCAGAGCGCGTTTGTGATTCCGCTGGTGGTTGCGCTTCTGCTTCTGATCCGGCCGGGCAAGTCTCTGCCCGCGAGTCCGCTGTACAGGGTGAGATCGGCTGGAGTGGCGCTGGCGGTCTATGGCGCGACGGCAGCGGCCGTGTTTGCGCATGCAAAGGCGCTCTACGGCGTTACGAGCCCCTACCCTATCGGACTCACGTGGAGCAGCGTTCTTGGCACGTTTTCGTACTTGACCTGCTACCTCGCCGTGCTCCAGTTTCCGAGCAGCATACCGGACGGGTCGCTCATCTCTGCCCTCCTGGGCCTGAGTCTGTTCGTCGCTGTGGTGGTCGCGTGGTGGAGGCGCCGTGCGTGGTTTGGAGAGCGCCCCCACGACGTGGTCTTTGCCGGGGCTGCTGCGTTCGCCTCGCTGTCGCTGTTTGTGTTTCTGCAGACACGACAAGCGGCGTATTACGGCGGAATGGCGGCGTTCTGGATCAGCGTCGGTCTCGCGATCGTGTTCACGGGAACCCCACAAGGGGAGGCCAGCCAGATCCGAGGCCGGACCCTGCTTCTTGTCCTGGTTCTAAGCGGCTTCGCTGAGATTCGGCTGGAGCAGACCGGGCTGCTTCCCTCCGGAGGCTACGTGTGGGGTACGTTTAGCAGCGATGTCGACCGTGCCTTTGAGCGGGAGGTGAACGCGAGCATCGCTGCTAGTCCGGGCGCGCGCACTGTTTTGTTTCGAGACTGCCGCGGCGGTTTGTCATACCCTGCCATGGTTCTGTTGGAAGCTCCTGCGGTGGAGCGGATCCTTGTGTATGACAACGCGTCGGGTGTCTACCTGGCGAACGACCGGCTCGGACTGCGTCCCGACGGCGGCCGGAGCGGGCTTACGAATCCGCGGTCGTATAACTGGACTGTTCCGATGGACCGTCACTTGGCAGAAGACATGGTGCTAAGCCCCGACACGGTGCAGATTAGGTGCCGTGAAGGAGATCTTCCCTCTGGCTGGCCGGGAGCGCATTGAGGGTTGGCGACAGTTATCCTACCCGTAGAAGGCGGCCACCAGCCGCGGAGGACGACATGAGCGACAGCAAAGAGAGTTCGGGCACCAAGGTGCGCAAGACGGACGCGGAGTGGCGCCAGCTGCTCACGCCCGAGCAGTTTCACATCATGCGGGAGAAGGGTACGGAGCGGGCGTTCTCCGGGGCGCTCGTGAACAACCATGACGATGGCGTGTATCGCTGTGGCGCCTGCAATGCGCCGCTGTTTACGTCAGACACCAAGTTTGAGTCCGGCAGCGGGTGGCCCAGCTTCTGGACACCCGTCTCCGCAGACGCTGTGGAGGCTCACGAGGATACGTCGTATGGAATGCGGCGGGTAGAGGCGACCTGTGCGAACTGCGGGGCGCACCTGGGACACGTATTCCCGGATGGTCCGAAGCCCACTGGGCAGCGATACTGCATCAATTCGGCTTCCCTGGCTTTCGAGAAGAAGTAGCGGGTCGGCCCCACAGCCAAGGTTGTCCCCGAGGATTCGCGGCCAAACGCTTCACACCTGCGGACGCACCAAAAGCCCCGGTCGCTTTGGCTGCGACGGGGCTACGGGGCTCGCAAGAGCTGGCTGGTTAGCCTTTGACTACTTTGCCGGTCTTGATGCAGGAGGTGCAAACGCGGATGCGCTTGGAACCACCGGCGACGCGTGCCTTGACGGGCTGGAGGTTTACATTCCAGCGGCGGCGGGTGGTGTTGTTCGCGTGCGAGATGTTGTTTCCGAACTGCGGGCCTTTGCCGCAGAGTTCACATTTGGCTGCCATGGTGCTTCTCCAAAACTTGTAATCGCAGGCTTATGTGGCTGCGGGGTCCTGCTACGCTCGCGTGTGTCCGGTGCGACTCCGCTCCGAAGACCGCCCTAGAACCACTGCTCCCGACCGACCCGGGCCTGGGGAGAGTGGTAGGCACGATTGGATTCGAACCAACGACCTCTACCGTGTCAAGGTAGCGCTCTAACCAACTGAGCTACGCGCCTGAGCGTGCGTCATCCCAGTGTAGACGGTGTGGGCCTCGAGAGCAAGAAAAGAGCCTGTGTTCTCCTCTTGAATCCTGGCGGCTGGTCATCTGACCTCTGTCGGGGCTAAACCTTAGGGGTACAAGAACCGAGTTAAGCTCCGGCTTCAGAAGGGTCGAGGACCGCCAATACAGTACGATTACCTCGAGCGTCACGGCCCCGAATCTATGAGTTTTCTTGCCCAGCTACGTGCCGCACCCAACCTGCTCACGCTTCTGCGGCTGTTCATTGTGCCCTTTCTCGTCATCGCGATTCTGGATGGGAGGTGGGAGTTGGCGTTTTCGCTTTTCATGCTGGCCGGTTTCAGCGACGGCATGGATGGCCTTCTGGCGCGGCTGCTTGACCAGAAGACGCGGCTGGGCCAGTATCTCGACCCGATTGCTGACAAGCTCATGCTGAGCACGCTCTTTCTGGTTCTCACCCATGTGGGCCTGGTGCCGCGCTACGTCACGATCCTGGTGTTCAGCCGCGACCTGGGGATCCTGGTAATCTCAATTGTGCTGTTTATTACCAATACACTGCGAGACTTCCGGCCCAGCCTTCCAGGCAAACTGAACACGGTGGTGCAGATCGCGGGCGTCACGATGATCATGTTTGGGCAGGTGTGGCCCCTACCGCACGCGGGCGGCCTTCGACTGGTGCTGGTGCGCGCCATCGCCGTGCTGGCGCCGCTCTCCGCCGCTCATTACGCGTGGGCTGTCTCGCGCAGGATCAGCGCGCATGACACCGGGACGCTTGTCGCGACAGAGGACATCCGCTGAGGGTGCCCGCTCAGGCCTCTTCTTCGAGCGGTACAGCCTCAACTGGGTCTTCCTCATTCAGTATGTCGGGGAACTCGGAGGAGTCGAAGACTTCGCGGCAGAGCTGACATTCGACGAACTCGGCGTCTTCCTCGCGGGCAACGACGCGGACCTGGGGGTGTTTGCAGAGGGCGGACATGGGAGGTTTAGTGAGTACAGAGTTTGCCTTTGCCCGAAGGGGAAGTCAATGGCAGAATCGCATGTTCTCGGGAATTAACTCCGCGGTACGGTGCGAAATGTAGACATGTTCCTGCTCCTGAACCGGGACGGGACGCCCAAGGCACGCGGCAGAGGGACTCTGCGCTTGCGTGGTGCCGAAGGACAGCCTACACTAAATAGGACCGTTCTAGTCGGATTAGCTGCTGGTGATACAACGGCTGGTCCGCGGGTCAAGGTAGACACATGCTCCGTCTCACCAAGAAAGCCGACTACGGGCTTATGGCGCTGAAGTACCTGGCCGAGCAGCCCGACGGTGGTGCGCGGAGCGCAAAAGAGATCGCCGAGGCGTACCACATCCCTCCGCCACTGCTAGCCAAGATTCTTCAGACGCTGGCGAGGGCGGGGTTGCTGGTGAGTCATGCAGGCACTAACGGCGGGTATGCGCTGTCCCGCCCGGCGGCCGAAATCACTGCTTTTGAAGCGATTCGCGCAATCGACGGGCCGTTGTTTATCACGTCGTGCATCACGATCCACGGGACGTGCGACCTGGCGGGACACTGCACCATCAAAGAACCGCTGCGGAAGGTGAACGACGCGATTAAGGATCTGCTGAGCGGCATACGCGTGAGCGACCTGGCAGAGAAGATTGAAGGGCATGCCGACGAAGGTGCGCCGGTTGGCGGCGGCCTGGTCAGTATTCTGGTTTAGGCGACAAGTTTAGGAACAGTTTGACAACGTGACTAGGAGTGAGATGACGATGAGCACAGATAATCTGGGTATCAGCCTGAACGGTTCGGGCAGCGACATGAGCGACACCGGCGTGATCATCAGCCAGGCCAAGGGACCGCTGCCGGAGGGCGTTCACCTTCCGCTCTACATGGATAACCACGCCACGACGCCGATGGATGCGCGTGTGCTCGAAGCGATGTTGCCGTATTTCTCCGTGAAGTTCGGGAACGCAGCGAGCCGCAATCATGCCTTCGGCTGGGAAGCTGAGGCAGCCGTCGAGACCGCGCGCGCCCAGATCGCCAAGCTGATCGGCGCGACAGCCAAGGAGATTATCTTCACCTCCGGCGCCACCGAGTCGAACAATCTCGCGATCAAGGGCATTGCCGAGATGTATCGCGAAAAGGGCAACCACATCATCACGCAGGCGACAGAGCACAAGGCGGTGCTCGATACCTGCAAGAAGCTGGAGAAGCAGGGCTACCTGGTGACGTACCTGCAGCCCAAGGCCGATGGCCTGATCGATATACAGGAGCTTGAGCAGGCCATTGTGAGCGAAGGGCCGCACAAGACGATCCTGGTCACGATCATGTACGCGAACAACGAAATCGGCGTGATCCAGCCGGTCGAAGAGATCGGCAAGCTTTGCCATGCAAAGGGAGTCCTGTTCCACACAGACGGCGTGCAGGCGGTTGGCAAGATCCCTGTCGATGTGCAGAAGGACAACATTGACGTGATGAGCCTGACGGCGCATAAGATCTACGGGCCCAAGGGCGTGGGCGCGCTGTATGTGCGGCGACGCAATCCGCGTGTGCAGATCACGGAGCAGATCAACGGCGGCGGGCATGAGCGCGGCATGCGTTCGGGCACCCTGAACGTGCCGGGCATCGTCGGACTGGGTAAAGCTTGCGAGATTGCGGGCGAGGAGATGGAATCCGAGTCAAAGAGGCTGACGGAGCTTCGCGACTACCTGAAGAACAAGCTGGAGACAGCGCTCGACTACACGCAGGTGAACGGCAACATGGAGCACCATCTGCCCGGCAATCTGAACATGAGCTTCGTGTACGTGGAGGGCGAGAGCCTGCTGATGGGAATCAACGACATCGCCGTCTCCTCGGGTTCGGCATGCACCTCCGCTACGCTTGAGCCGAGCTACGTGTTGAAGGCGCTCGGACTGGGCGACGAGGTTGCCCACTCCTCGATTCGATTCGGCCTGGGGCGCTTCAACACCAAGGCCGAGGTGGATTATGTCGCAGACAAACTGATCGACGTGGTGCAGAAGCTGCGCGAGTTGAGCCCGCTGTACGAGATGGTCAAGGAAGGCATCGACCTGACAAAGATCGAGTGGGCCGCGCACTAAACGAACGATCTACATCGATTCGCAAAGAAAAGCCCGGGGCTATAGCCTCGGGCTTTCTTTGTTGTCACTTGTGAGAGCCGGGTTTTGTCGATTTCGCAAACTAGCGGCCGTGCTCTTCAAGGAACTTTTCTACTTCGAGTGCCGCCATGCAGCCGGTCCCAGCAGCGGTGATGGCCTGTCGATACCGGCGGTCCTGAACGTCTCCGCAGGCGAAGACTCCGGGAATGTCTTTCCCGTCTCGCGTTGGAAAGACGTTGCCGTGCGTGAGGATGTAGCCGTCTGGATCGAGATCGAGCTGTCCGTGGAACATCCTGGCGTTCGGCGTGTGTCCAATGCCCAGGAACATGAACGAAACGGGAAGCACCGTCTGCTCGCCAGACTTGAGATTGCGCAGGCGAAGACCCTTGACGTCCTTTTCTTCCACGCCCAGCACCTCTTCGACGATCGTATTCGAGAGGAATTTGACTTGAGGGTGCGCAACGGCCCGGTCCAGCATGATGCGTGACGCGCGAAACGTTTCGCTACGGTTGACGATCGTGACCTTGGTGGCGAAGCGGGTGAGGAAAAGGGCCTCCTCCATAGCGGAGTCGCCGCCGCCGATGACGGCAATCTCTTTGCCTGAGGCAAAGAAGCCGTCGCAGGTCGCGCAGGAGCTCACCCCGTACCCAATCAGCGCCTGTTCGCTGGGCAGGTTCAGCCACCGTGTGCTGGCACCGGAGGCAATGATGAGGGACCGTGTGTGGATCGTCTCCCTGCCGAGGTTCAGCTCGATGGGATGCCTGGTCAGGTCCACCGAAACGAGGTGGGCCATCATCAGTTCCGCCCCGAAGCGGACTGCCTGCTGCTTCATGTTCTCGATCAACTCCGGGCCCTGGACGCCCTGCGGCCAGCCGGGAAAGTTCTCGACCAGGGTCGTGATGGAGAGCTGGCCGCCGGGCTCGTGCCCCTCGAGGACCAGTGGCTTGAGGTTGGAGCGGGCGGCGTAGATCGCGGCCGTAAGGCCGGAGCAGCCGGAGCCGAGGATCACTGTATCGCGTGTAGTGGACGTTGCGGTGGGTTCGGACATGATGGACCTATGTAGTGTAAATGCGCAGGTGGGACGAAAGGATTCAGGCTGGTACAACCCCTTCGAGCTTTGGCTTCGCCCGTCGCGCAATCTGGTGCTGGTCTTGTTAGGAGGCCTTCAGTCGAAGAGCACCTATAAAACACCGGTACTGGATAGGGGGTTGGAGCAGAACGACAGAATCATGATCGGCTGGAGGCCAACAGACATCAAAGTACCTGAACTGAAAGGTTCCAGCGAATGATCTTCATCCGGGTCTCTCGCTGGGCCCACAAGGGGAAGGATAGGCATGGCGAATCTGACATTGGTATATGGCATGAGGCTGCTTCCGGCAGATGAAGTGGCGAGTGTAGACGAGGCGCCGATCACATTGAAAAACGGCAACGAGGCGCGCGTCACGATGCACGTGCTTGAGGGCTCGCGGGAGCAGATTGAGGCCCAGCTAAGGCTGAGCATCGACGCTTTCTTCGACTTTTATCCCGAGATCTGAGCGCTTGTGAAGCCCAGGGGGCTGCCCCGGCTCGGCGACGCGTAACCTCCGTGACCATACGAGCGTCTTCGATGGAGTCAGGGTCGGGGTTCCGGCACTGAGGGTGCTGCGTCGGGCCGGACGCAGTACGCCGGGCACATGACTTCGGTGTCACGCGTTCCATCCGGCAACAACCCGTGTACAGGAACGATACATGGTGGCCTGCGCGTTCTCCTTTGACGAAAAGGGAGGAGGACGCAGGAGGCTGGGATGGATTGGAAACACGGGTTCGTGCACGCGGCTGCAGTCGCGGAATTGACACTGGGCGTGTGGGCTGCGCACGCCCAAAGCGCACCGCAGGCTCCACCTGCAAGCGCGGACGATGCGCTGCACGCGATGTCCGACGCTGCCGGGGTTGTGTTTACGGGGACTGTTACCGCTGTTCGCCGCCCGCAATTGCCGGACGCTTCGCCCGCGCGTGTGGTGGAGATCGACTTTGCGGTTACTGATTCTATTCGGGGTGTCAGTGGACCAAACTACACGCTGCGCGAGTGGGCCGGTCTGTGGGCGGCCAACGACCAGCCGCTGCGCCTAGGCCAGCGCTACCTCATGCTGCTCCACGCCCCGAATGCCGCCGGCCTGAGCTCACCGGTGGGCGGAGCGGATGGAGCGATTCCGGTCCGTGGGGTCGGCCCTGTTGCGACGCCCGAGGGAGCTGTAGCACGGGCTAACGGGATGGCGGGGGCCGCCTTCCTGGGAGCTGCCACCGCCGTGTCTACAGAGGTGGTGGATCTGGGTTGGGTGGCCACGCACGCAGCCGTTCCGGTCGTGTACGCAGCGGTGCACGACGTGGGGGCAAATCCGATCCTGGTCCACGCCAGCGCTCGGGGAGTGGCTTCGCCAGAGCCGAGTGCAAGCGGCGCGCCCGGCATTCCGGGTGCCGTTCAGCAGGAAGTCCGCGCAACCCCGTACAGCGCTGTGGCCCAAAATCTTCGCATGTGGGAGGCTGCCCGTGTCGCGAGCCGCTGAGTCCTGCCCTTCGAATGCTGTCCCGTTAGGATTTCAAGCCCTCTACAACGCTGCGCGGGTGGCTATCTGGCTCATGTTTGCGGCGCTTGCGCTGGGATGTGCTGCAGCGCACGCGAGCAATCCGCGATGGGTTACCGGCCCACCGTATTTCAATGCGCAGCAGCCCGGCGTTCCGGTGATCTGGTACACGCGGACGCCGATGTACTTCACCGATCCGGGAGACTTGAGCCCCTTTGTGGACCATGCCACCGCAGACGCGCTGGTAGCTGCGGCGGCCAGCGTGTGGAACGTTCCGACCGCGGACTTTACGATTGCCCAGGGCGGCACTCTGGCGGAACACGTGAGCGGCGCCAACGCCTACGCGGGCTCAGATGGCGTGGTGTTCCCGGCGGATGTCGACAGCAGCAACTACAGCGCGGTGCAGATCGCGGTCGTATATGACACCGACGGATCGGTGACGGACATGCTGCTCGGCTCCGGTGCGAGTTCGCCGATTGACTGCCTGCAGTATGCGGTGACCGAAAGCGTGGACTCCATTTCCACATCCGGGTTCATCCAGCATGCGGTGATCGTGTTGAATGGACGTTGCACGGGCCCCGCGCCGGAGCAGCAATTGCAGATGCGATATCAACTGGAACGCGCATTCGGGCGAGTGTTCGGGGTGGGTTGGTCTCAGAACAATGACAACGTGTTTACACGCAGTCCGGCGCCCAGCCTGATCCAGGCGCAGCACTGGCCCATCATGCATCCGATCGACATTGTGTGCGGGCTCTACACCTACCAGTGCCTGCCAAACCCGTTCACACTGCGCGACGACGACATCGCTTCGATCACAGCTCTGTACCGACTGGGCTACAACCCCCAGCTGGGATGGATCGGCTATAACCAATGGCTTCCGGGCAAGGTACAAAGCTATTCCGGCGCCGCGCGCGCGTTTGGCACAATGTCATTCCCAAACGGGCAGGGCATGCAGGGCGTCAATGTAGTGGTGCAGCGCATCCAGATGTTTTCCACCAATATGGAGCCGTGGCAGGAAGTCTCCGGGGTCAGCGGCTTTGCGTACCGGCAGTCCAGCGGAAATCCGGTCACTGGAAGCAGCGCCGACATCGCTTCGAGCATGGGCACCACCGATCCTGGGTACGAGGGGCACTTTGATTTCCCCTGGCTGCCACTGATGAACCCCCAGGACCCGTGGGTTAACATTCAGCTCACGTGGGAGCCGATCAACTCGCTCTACACCGGCGCCCATTCGGTTGGGCCGTATGTTTCAACCGGGGTGTCGCCGTCCGGTTCTCCGTCTCCCATCATCATTCTGGGCCTCTGGCCCTCGCCCGGTTCAGGGTACGCGTACGATCTTTCCTTCACGCCCAGCGGAGCGACGGACACATGCGCGGCCAGCAACGTGGGCGTGGAGTCAGCTCCTGCTCCCGTAGTTTCTACGGGATGGTGGACGGATAGGCTGTGCGGTTACAACCACGCCGCATGGACGAGCTTCACGCCAGCAAGTGGCCACACGGCGACGGTAGAGATCACGGCGCTCGATGAGAGCGGGCTTCCAACGGTCTCGAAGGCGCAACCCGTAATCGGTGCATGGACTGCTTCGGACGCCACGGGCACGTCGCCGAGCGTGGATTACACGGCTGGAGCATTCAATACGTTCGCGCTGGGAACAACGGGCCTCCGACTCACGGGCGATGGCACGGCTCTCCGCCTGGGCTTCGCGGACTCCCGCGGCGATGGCCGGCCGGATTACAACTACCGTGCTCGGATTTTGTATGTCGACTCGGTACAGCCCACTACGGCCTCCCAGGGGGGCAGCCTCATCACAATTCGTGGTATGGGCTTCCGCCCAGGTCTTCGTGTACTCATCAACGGGGTTCCGGCCGCAGTGGCGAACGCGACCGCGAACACCCTCACGGCGGTCGCTCCTCCGGTCAGCACATTTGGCGCAGCACCGGTCGGTCCTGTGGAGGTCCAGGTACAGGATGTGCAGACAGGCGGCTCTTCGATTCTTGCTGGCGCGCTAAGCTACGGGGCGATCGCAGGTGACGTGATCACGTTGGTGGCCGCTCCATCGGGAACGGTACAGGCAGGCGTCACGGCAGGACAATTCTCTGCACGCCTGCTGCTGAATGACGGCGTCACCCCGGTTGCTGGCATGCCGATGATCTTTTCCGCCAGCGGAGCCGCCGTATCCTTTGCAGGCTGCAGCGGATCACCCTGCGTCGCGCTAACGGACGCCACCGGAGTCGCAAGCGTCACGGTCACTCCGACCGCATACGGGGCCGTCACACTTACGGCTGCCGCGGGCGGTGCCACGCAATCCGCAAGCTTCACCGCCGTGTCCCGCGCGATTGTGGCACCACAGGAGACGTTATACGTCGCAACCGGTTCTACCTTCACCTGGAACGCCCAGGCCGATCTCTTCGAGAACAATGTTCCCGCTCCCGGAATACCGGTGTCGTGGACCGGCACAAGCGGCTTCGCGGTCGCTTCCTCAGCGATCCAGACGAGTGCGGACGGCGTCGCGCAGAGCGCGGTCACCGTAGGGCCGCTGGCCTCCGGAGCACAGCGCGGAGGACAGGTTTGCGCGTGGACAGGTCCGGTAAGCACAACACTATGCGCGGTCTTCACTGCGGTTGCCGTCGATCCGTCGGCCTTCAAGCTGTTGTTATTCAGCGGGGGTGGTCAGGCCATTCCGTTGACGGGAAGCTTCAATCCTGTCGTGGTGCAGGTGGTGGACGCAGCCGGCCATCCTGTAGCGGGGGCTGCGGTAACGGTCCATCAGTCGGTCGACCAGATTCAGATGCAATGCCCGGACCACGGGGCGTGCCCCATCCCGCAGGGCCTCGGGTCTTCGAGCACTACGCTGCTCTCCGACGCGAGCGGGCTGATCAAGGCAGTTCCGTTGCAATTGCCGGGGCAGGCGGAGGTGACCCATCTTGCGCTCAGTGCGGGTGCCGCGGGTTTTCTGTCCTTGTCCGTGACGCAGGGACAGTAGCCGGTGCGTCAGTACGCCTGAGCGGCCGCACCGTGGATCGTGTTCTCGACGACCGAGTGCACCTGGAGGACAGGCCATGGCTTGTCGACAGTGCCGGGCTGCATCTGTCCGGGCTCATGGATCAGCAGCGCAGGCCGGGGATCAAAAACGCCTCGGGAGGCGGCTTCATCTTCCGGCGTCCAGGCGGGCAGCCAGTTCCATGCATCGAGTCTCCATCCGTGGTCTCCCTGGACGATCAATGTTGTGTCATTCCAGCGCGGCGATGCGGTAAGGATGGACATGATGCGACCCAGTACCTTATCGACAAGCGCAAGATTGTCCAGGTAGGAGCTGTCGCAGAACTGCGTGTAATCGTCATCGATGCGGCTCCAGATATTGGGCGAGTGCGGAATCGCGAGGTGAACGAAGACCAGATCTGCCTGGTCCGTCTGGAGCAGATCGAACGCGTGCTGCTGGAGGTCTACCTCGGTGTGATTGCGTTGGCGGACATCAAAGGTGCAGAGATCGCGATCGGCGCGGGACGGCGACTTCATCTCGCGAACCACCTGCTTAAGTGGTGTGTAGATGTTGTTGGCAAGGCTGGCACGTTGTGCCATAAGGCCATCGAACATGTCGTGATTGGTCCAGAAGCACTGCTGGATAGCGTCTCCGTAGACGCCGCAGTAGGGGTTGTACCAACCCACCGCCGCAGTGCGCCAGCCAGCCTTTACTGCGTCTCCGAAGACCGTCTGTGATCCGTCGAGTGGCCACCAGCGATGATTGCTTTCACCGCGCACCCATAGACGATTGTGGAAGTTGTAACGAATTCCGTCTATGGCCTTGCCCGTGAAGAGCGAAGGCACGATCTTGACGGTGTGGTATCCCACTGGCTGCGTCTGGGTGAACAAGGTGGACTGCGCACGCAGCCTGTCAAAGTTCGGGAGAGTGAGGTCTCGTGCACGGTGCTCGAACACCTGGTCGTAGGAGAGCTCGTCAAACACAATCCACACCACGCGGGCATGCTGGCGCGGAGCAGACGACCGCGTGTTCCATGCAGCCTCGATGTGGTTCGGAAGAGGCTTCCAGGTTCCTACCCAGAGAAGCTGGGCGATGCTGGAGAGTGCGAAGATCACAAGCGCCGCGGCCACCACGCTGCCGACGCGCACAACCCTTCGATACCAGGGGTGGAAGCGCATCAACAGCAGCAGGAGCAGCGCCGTCCAGGCAATCAGCAGCGCGGTCACAACGCCTTCAATCAGGTCGAACGGAAAGAATGACTGGGTACGCTGGACCAGGTAGGGCGGCACCACAATCGCGAAGAGCAGCCGCACCCAGGAGTACACCCGGGTGTGGCGTGCAACCATAAGGATCGCGAACAAGACGGCGGCGACCAGCAGGATGTCGGCAATCTGCGCATAGCAGATGGACGTAAGCGGGTCGGGACGGTGCATGCGAACGTCCGATCCGCCGCCGAGCAGGTCGCCGTAATTCACGACCAGCAGCATCGACGCGAGCCCGAGACACTGGCAGGCTCGTTTAGCCGCGCGGCGCAGGGGAGATGAGCGATCTGGGCGGGCTGGGCTTGTCATTCGGGCCTAGGCGGTCGTCTCGTTCTCTCCGATTCTGCCGAGATCAAGCAAAACGCGTCCGTTCCCCAGAACGCGCCGATCGAGCACGTGGAACAGACCCTGGCACGAGTCGATCAGATCGCGCTCCGCTAGGCTCCCGTAGAGTGCATGGCGGCCCCGCATCAGCGATTGAAACATCGGGTCTTCAACCGGCACCCACTCGAGCAGAAGGCGGCCTCGCGTGAGTCGGTGAATCAGAGTCAGAATCGCAGGAATGGGAATTTGCTCCATCAGGATCAGGTGATGAATCACCGCCAACATCAGCACTGCATCGAAGCGCCCTTCCAGGCGGGCGAGGAGCGCAGTGGATTCTGAGTTGTCCCAACCCACGGCAGGCGTTGGGCGAGCAAGGTCGGCGTTCACGGGCAGGATGGCCAAGCTGCGCTCACGGGAGTTCGCGAAGATCCGTTCAGCGGCAGCCTGATCACGCTCCAGCGCCACGACCTCCGCCCCGAGTTGGGCCGCCAGCGCGCTGAACTCGCCCGTGTTGGCCCCAATGTCGAGCACACGGACAGGACGGATAGCTTCGAGTCGGGACCGTACCCATGCAGCCTTTTCTGCGCTCTGTTCCGCAGTGTAGTGAGTCAGGTTCGAGGGATAGTCGCTCCATTGCGACACGGGCGGCACAGTGACCGCTTTCCGGGTGCGACGCAGCAGATCGTTCATCGTGCGTGTGAGCACGGCAGTCGCGACCTCCGGGGCTTGAGACCGGGCGGCGCGGCGCTTCGCAGGGTCGGTCGATGTGCCTCGGCGCTCCAGCAGTGCCGGCAGGGTGACGGGCCACAAGGCAGAAGGCATCAGCCGCTGTCGCCATCCGAGGGCACGGTACAGATCGGCGGGCTCATAGCCATCGCGCTTGAACAGGGTAAGCGCAAGCGGCCAATGCAGCAGGCGATTCGTGAGCAGAGGAAGAAGAAACGTTCGGACGTACTGCCCGTACGCAAGCCACACGGACGTCTCCGGGGCGCGCCGCTCGAACGACAGGATGTCTACAAACAGAGGGCGTGTGCCTTGAAACAGAACGTTGAGCGGAGTCGCATCCTTGAGGATCCATCCGTCCGCAATTGCATCCCGGCCAAGGGAGAGAGTCAGTTCCGCCGCAGCAAGCCATTGTCCCGGGGTCCATTCCCAAGGATAAGTCGGCACCGGGATGCGGGGGTGAAGAAGCCGCAGCCCGCTCTCCGGAGAATCCTGGATCTCCGCAGCGATGAGGTCGCCTCGGGTCTGTGCGCGGCGGCAGAACTCCGACTGCAGGAAGTCCAACACCTCCTGTCGAGACGCGTCCCCGATCTTCCGTACCGCCTGATCTCCTGCGAAGCTGAGGGATCCTGCCGGATCACGGAAGGTAGCCCTGGGTGACTCATTGCTCATGCTGGTTTGCGTTGCCGCGAGGCCTCCGCCGGAATGGATATCGGCACGGACTTCGGCTGGCGCCGCATGAAAAATGCGCGTATCTTGCGCCGAACGATATACGCGTACGCGGCTAGAAGCGAAGCAAACGTCTGGAGTGCGATGAGCCCGGTTCCCGGGTCAACGTACGCCCAGGCGCGCCGCTCCGACGCGACCATCAGACAACCCACGATCAGAATAGTAATCGCTAGAGACGCAACTCGCTTCATCAGTAACCTTCCTCTGCGGTTCGCAAGAGCCGCCGGGCAAACAGCAGGGCGGCGCTGGACGGACACAACGCGGTGTCGCGCCAAATTGCATCAGTGTCGTAAACAAACACAGCTGGGCAGGAATAGTTGCAGAACCGCAGTCAGTTTCTTGATCAGGTCCTTGTTAGCATCCTTGATCAACGAGCGGCAGGATCACCGCGGCTGCATGAGAAGACGCAGGGCATAGGTGAAAAGATTCAATGATCCCCTTGTCGCCGTGGATCCGAGCGATCTCCCCATCTACTCGTATTTTAGGGTTTCTACCGGATCAAGACGCGCGGCTCGATTCGCCGGCACGGTGCCAAAGATGACGCCGACGACGACCGAGGTGGCCAGTGCGATCACAGCAGAGCGCCAGTCAACGGGCAGTTGGTAGGGGGTCAGCAGACGCACGGAAAGCGGAAGCCCAAGACCCAGCACCGTCCCGATAATGCCGCCGGAAAGCGACAGAAATACAGCCTCCGTGAGGAACTGCATCTGGATCTCGCGACGCGTAGCCCCCAGCGCCTTGCGGATGCCGATCTCGCGCACCCGTGCCTGCACGTTGGCGAGCATGCTGTTCATGATGCCAACCCCGGAGACAATCAAGGTGATCGCCGCGGCAAACAGCAGTACGACCGTAAGGATATTGGCGATCGTCGCCATGGTGCTGAGGATGCCGGTCAAGGTGGAAGCCTTGTAGACACTGGACGCCCGATGCCGGCTGGAGATCAGGCTGGTGATTTGTTTGGCCGCCGGTTCCACGAGCGAGGAATCTTTGACGCTGAAGAAGATCTCCTTGACCGTGTCCGTACCGGTGAAGTATCGGGCCACTTCGTAGGGAACCAGAATGGTCTGTTCGCTGATCTCCGAGATCCCATACGTATCGATGCTTTCCGCAAACACTCCGATGATCGTGAACGGAATTCCCCGAACGGAGATCGTCTTGTCGATGGCAGCCTGCGCCGACGAGAACAATTCAATCGCGAGCGGCTTCACCAGCACCGCCACATGCGCGTGGCTGGATGCGTCCTGATCGTCGAAGAAACGTCCCGCCAGGACACGCAGCCCGCGCACGTCCTTGTACTGGGGCGAGACGCCCAGCAGCATCGTCTCCTTGGTCAGCCCGCCGCCCATGCTGATGCGGTCGTGAAACTCAAGCATCGGGGACGAGGCCGTAATGCCCGGCACAGTCTCCACCACTGCCTGCATGTCTTCGCGGGTCATGTAGTCAGGCGAACTGGTGTTGTCGGGGCCCATCACCTCGCCGCCCGAGTACATCATCTCCACCTTGTTTGGGCCCAGGGACGAGATGGTATCGAGCGCGAACTGCTTGCCCGTCAACCCTACCGTAACCACCAGGATGATCGAGGCGGAGCCGATCACCATGCCCAGCATAGTAAGCAGAAACCGCGTCTTGCTCGCACGGAAGCTGTCGATCGCGAGGGCCACCACCTCGCGAAACATCATCGTGGAGCGGGCGCTCGCGAGCGTGCGATCGAACGAACTCGGTTCCGTCTTCGGGTTGGGTACGCTCGTCGTCGCCATCAGCCGTCCTGGTCCCTTTTAGACGCCGTTCCCCATCTCCTCGATGCGTCTATTCCTCCGCGGCGTCGCCTTATTGCTCCCGCGCTCGCTCGATCGCCCGGACTACGGCTCTTGCCTTGTTGCCGCACTCCTCAAATTCCTTTTCGGGTACGGAGTCCGCCACAATCCCCGCTCCCGCCTGGATATGGCCCTGCTGCCCGCGCATCACCAGAGTTCGAATAGCGATGCACGAGTCCAGGTTGCCGGAAAAATCGGCGTATAACACCGCGCCGCCGTACACTCCCCGGCGGGCCGGCTCCATCTCCTCGATGATCTCCATCGCGCGTATCTTGGGGGCGCCCGAAAGTGTCCCCGCCGGAAAACAGGCCTTCAAGGCGTCGATAGGACCCAGGTCCGCCTTCAGCTTGCCCTCGAGCGAACTCACCAGGTGCATTACGTGGGAGTACCGCTCCACCACCATCAACTCCTTCACCTTCACCGACCCAAACTCCGACACTCGGCCTACATCGTTGCGCCCCAGGTCGACCAGCATGACGTGTTCCGCAATCTCCTTCTCGTCCGCGCGAAGGTCTGCCTCGAAGGCCCTGTCGCGCTCTTCATCCTCCGAGCGCGGCCTTGTGCCTGCGATGGGCCGGTACTCCAGGCCGCGGCCATGCACACGCACCAGCAGCTCCGGCGAAGATCCCACAATGTGCAGAGGCGCGCCCGTCGCCGTCTTCCTGCCTGCGCCTGGCTCCTCCGCAAATCGCAGGAAGTACATGTACGGTGAGGGGTTTACGATGCGCAGAGAACGGTAGATGCTGAATGGATCAACTCCGGGCGAGCAATCGAAGCGTTGCGACAGCACACACTGAAACACGTCGCCCGAGGCAATATAGTCCTTCGTCTTCGCAACCGCCTTCAGGAACGCCGCCTTGGATGTTCGAGGTGTCAGCGCAAGTTTCGTCTTCGCCCCGGCACTTCTGCGAGCGGCCTTGGGCAGAGGTTGGGCGAGCCGTCGCTCCAGCCGGTCCAGCCGCCTCAACGCCCGCGCATACGCTGCTTCAACCAGGGTTCGCCCCGCACTGGCGCCGTTAGCCCCGGTTACGTCGGCCGTTACGATCAGCCGGATCTCCTTCTTCACATGGTCGAACGCCAGCACCTGGTCGAAGAACATCAGGCAGGCATCCGGCAGG
Organism: uncultured Acidobacteriaceae bacterium; assembly: GCA_963791875.1. Taxonomy (GTDB): domain Bacteria; phylum Acidobacteriota; class Terriglobia; order Terriglobales; family Acidobacteriaceae; genus Edaphobacter. The sequence goes on along the minus strand of CAWBUI010000003.1, from coordinate 398,126 downwards.
CCCAGTTCGTCCTCCGCGAGGCTTGGCAGGCGTTCGATCTGCCGGACTACGTCGTACGCGAAGAACCCGACGGCTCCCGCAGTGAACGGGGGCAGACCGGGCAACCGCGCCGGTGTGTGTCCGGACAGTGCCGTCTTCAACTCCTCAAAGATGTTGCCGGCAAACGTCCGCCTCCGGCTGGCTTCCTGGACCGTGATCGTGGTTCCCCGCGACGTGATCTTCCGGTACGGTTCTATGCCGATGAAGGTGTACCGGCCCACATGCTCTCCGCCTTCCACTGACTCCAGCAGAAAGGCCTCCGGTTCGGCCTTTCCGCGCGTACTCTGCGTCAGCCGCAGGAACGCGGACACAGGCGTCTCCAGATCCGCCGTAAGCGTCCGGTACACCGGTACAAGGGTGTGGGTTCGCGCCAGCACGCGAAAGTCGCGAGCCGAAGGAAAGGAAGGTCGGTCCATAACTGTCACCCTAGATGATACCCGCCAGACTCCATGACCCCGGGCCGGTCACGCCATCGGACCACCAAAGCCACTGACCTATGTGTTCCGCAGTCACCTCCCGCACCCCACCGCGCCCCCATCTGCATCGTATGTGTAGTTGACCTTGCCGCCCAAGGCGAGTCTCATCAGATCGCGCGAACCGGATTTGGCCTCGCTACGCGCGGGCAACTTCGATACACTCGTGCGGGTCCGCCGAGCCCAAACCTATGAATCCACTCTCCGGCAGAACAGAAGGTTTCAAAATCAGTATGGCTACTGCAGCAACTCAAACCATGCCGCTCGATCAGGAGCTTAATCCCTGGCTGGCTCAGGAAGCCCGCTTCGACTTTGCGGCTCGCAAACTTAACCTCGACGACGGCATCTGGAAGGTCCTCCGCGATCCCGCCCGTGAACTCATCGTCCACTTCCCCGTCGCCATGGACGATGGCAGGATCGAGGTCTTCACCGGCTACCGTGTTCAGCACTCCATCGCCCGCGGCCCTGCCAAGGGCGGTATCCGGTATGCCCCCGACGTCTCACTCGACGAGGTGCGCGCGCTCGCCTCGTGGATGACCTGGAAGTGCGCCGTGGTCAACATCCCGTTCGGTGGCGCAAAGGGCGGCGTTATTTGCGACCCCAGGAGCATGTCCCAGGGAGAACTCGAACGCGTCACCCGCAGGTACACCGCCGAGTTGATCGAGTTCATTGGCCCCGAAAAAGACGTTCCCGCCCCGGATGTAGGCACCAACGAACAAACCATGGCCTGGATCATGGACACGTATTCCATGCACATGCGTCAGACCGTGACCTCCGTCGTCACGGGAAAACCAGTAAACATCGGGGGCTCGCGAGGGCGCCGCGAAGCCACCGGACGTGGCATCTCCGTCATGTGCGACAAGGCCACTGAGTTCCTCGGCATTCCGATCGCCGGGTGTCGCGTCATCGTCCAGGGCTTCGGCAACGTCGGCTCAAACGCGGCCAAACTCCTGTCCGAAAAGGGATACACCGTTGTCGGCATCGCGGAATATGACGGCGGGCTTTGGAATCCGGCCGGTATCGACATCAACGCGCTCCTGCGCCACCGCACTCAGGCTGCCACAAACAACGGCTTCCCGGGTGCCGAACCCGTCGATCCCATGGAACTCCTCACCCGGCCTTGCGAGATCCTGATCCCGGCCGCAACGGAGAACGTAATCACCAGCCGCAACGCCTCAGCCCTGCAGTGCCGCATCCTGGTCGAGGGGGCAAACGGCCCCACAACCATCGTAGCGGACGAACTCCTCGCCGAGAAAGACGTCTTCGTTGTGCCCGACATTCTTGCAAACGCCGGCGGGGTTACCGCCAGCTACTTCGAGTGGGTGCAGGACCGCATGGGCTACTTCTGGACCGAGGCAGAGGTGAACGATCGCCTGGATCGCATCATGGCGGAGAGCTTCTCAGATGTCATCTCCTATGCTGGCGCGCACAACGTAAACAACCGCATCGCCGCCTACATGCTCGCAGTGGATCGCGTGGCGTACACGACCAAGCAGCGCGGACTCTACGCCTAGCCGCTCCCGCCGCCGTACCCTCCAGCTCCTCTATCCCCGCAGTCCAAGGGAATAGAGGAGCCCCCGGGCCACTGGCCACCGGTTCACCCTAAAGGTGAACGTTGAGCGACACAGCGGTGCCTTCCACCTCGGGGGTCACCGAAGACGAACCACTCACACGCATTGTGTAGGCTGCGGGGCGGGTGCCTAGGTCGGTACACGTCCCACAAGCCGTAATCTGCATCGCGCTCGCAACCGCTACCAGGGCCACCAAAGCGCGCATCCAGCGTCTGCGGCCCGGCAGCCCGAGCGAGAGCACTGCCGCAAGCGTTGGCAGCACAAGCGGTGCCGGCCCCGACGGCGAGCTGCCGGCGCCCGCCACAAAGTACGGTGCAGTGCTCCCACAGGTGTGGGGCGCGGTAGTGGCGAGAAACAGTGTAGTGGCGCCCCCACCCGCGGGGATGACGGGATTCGTAAAACGGCAAGTGGACTCATATGGCAGCCCGGAGCACGAGAGCGTGACTGCCTCCGGAAAGCCGGTCGCCACAGGACCGACCGTCACCGTGAGCGTCGCAACGTTGCCTACTCCGACCTGCACGGGATTGGGTGTGACAGTGACCGAAAAGTTCACGGAGCCCGCAGGCGGAAGAGCCGTGACTACCTGCAGCAGGCTTGCCGAACTGCTCCCCGTCGCCACATCCCCGCTGCCAGTCGCTGTAATGGTGTGGGTTCCCGCGCCCAGCGTGGCAGTCGAAAATGCCGCGACGCCGGCCCCGTTCAGCGGAGCCGTTCCGAGCGCAACGCTGCCGTCGTAGAACGTAACCAATCCCGTCGGCGTGGGTGTCGCGGCTCCGCTGGCAAGGGAGACCGTATCGGTGAAGGTGACTGTCTGCCCGGTCACGGAGGGGTTCACGCTCGACACCAGCCGGCTGACCGTCGCCACCGCCGTGTTGATCACCTGGGCGATCACTGGCGAGCCGAGCGGCTGAAAGTTTGCCGTACCCGGATACGGCGCGCTGATCGAGTGTGTGCCGACCGCCAGGGATGAGGTCGTAAACGTCCCCGTGCTGGTGTTGGTGCCTGCGTTGGGGGAAAGGGTGAGCGTCCCAATGGCAGCCCCGCCGTCCAGCACGGGATACGTGCCCGTCGGCGCGGCAAAGTTGCCGGTTATCGTCGCGGTAAATGTAACTGGCTGCCCCACCGGCGACGGGCTCGACGAGGACGTAAGCGTATACGCCGTGATCACGTCCGGCAGGACGCGCAGTGTGACCGGCAAAGACGTTGAGGCCGCATGCGTCGCGTCACCTATGTAAGTTGCCGTGAACACGTGAGTACCCGTCGCTGTGCCCACCGTACTCCCAACAGCAGGAGGACACGCGCTGCCGTAGCTGACCCCAAGGGTGCAGAGGGTCACCGGCGCCGCGCCGTTGAACGCATCGCTGAACGCGATGGAGCTTGCCGGATCCAGTTGGCTGCCGTCCACAGAGGAAGCGGACGCACTGCCGTTAAAGTCCTGCCCGAAGTACATCTGCAGCGAGGGAACGTAAGGCGGAATCACAATCGAGGTGATAGGACAGGTCGGGCTCGGCCCCACGCATAGCGCTAGATTGGTCGTCGTCGCGCTGCCTGTAATCGTCTGCTGCCCGTAAAAAGTAGCAGCCGAGTTGCGCGCGTCGCCGCTATAGGTCGCCGAAAGCGCCGCCGTCCCTTGGTAGGAGTTACCCGCCGCCGCGGTATACGTCGCGGTGGAAGAAGTCGTCCCGGCAACTACCGGAACGGGCCCACCCACCGGGGTGCCGTTCACCAGGAACTGCACCGTGCCGGTAGGAACCGGAACACCGGGGCTTGGCGTGAGGCGCAGCGTAGCGGCGAACGCCGCCTGGAACTTGCTGGGGTTAGGCGCGGAGGTCAGAAGCCCCGTGACCGGCGTGGTGTGGATCGCGTTGAGCAGCACCGTGATTGCGCCGGTATACCCGTTCGGGTTCGGCGTCAGTGCTATCGAACTCTGACTCAAGCCGCCGACCACTACCGGCGCGGAGATCGTCTCGCCACCGTTTGTGACCACCAGGTCCAACGCGCCATCATTATTCACGTCCGCGATCGAGATCGAGTTGATTCCCTGCCCAGCAAGGAAATCGTGCGTCGCCGTAATCCGCGACTTCGAATCTGTCACGCCAAAGCTGCGGCTCCCGTTGTTGTACAGGATGCCGACCACGAACCCATCGGATAGAACCAGATCGGGAGTCCCGTTGTTATCCATGTCCGCGATCTGCGCGAGATGAAAGTTCCGGCTGAGCGTCAGGATCGTCGGCTGGGAGAATGTCCCATCCCCGTTGCCGTACCAGATGTAGAGCAGGTTCTGAAAGACAGGATTGGGGTTTGACGGGTCCGATCCCAGGCTGTGGTACGGAACAATCACGTCCCCGTGTCCGTCGCCGTCGATATCGGCGATCAGCACCGTACCTTCGTAATAGCGGTTCTCTGACGGCGGGTTCGGCAGCGGGCTCTTCTCCGTGAAGTGGACCCCGTCCCCGGAGTTCAGGAAAGGAATCAGGTTCGAATCGTCCTGAAACAGAAGATCCGCCCCGTTGACGATGCTTCCCACTGCGACCTGCGAAAAGCTGTCCAGGTCCTCGCTGTCGGGCTGGCCCACATCCTCATTGAAGCTGAATGCGAGGGTGAACCCGTTCCGGGTGCCGGGGCGAGAGAGCAGCGTGTCGTAGTAATTGGCGTCGATATTGGCGATGTCCACGACACCGTCCCCGTTCAGGTCGGCTACCACCGTCTCCCCGGCGAAGTTGTTGGAACCGGGAGCATTGCCCGGAGCGGCATCCTGCAAAGCAGAGAAGGTTCCGTCGCCACGACCGTAAGCAATCGCGAGGCCGGATCCCGGAGTAACGCCGGGCGTCGGAAGCGGCAGCCCCGTCATAGAAAACAGCAGGTCGGGTATGCCGTCGCCGTCGAAGTCCCCTGTCAGCAGATTCGACCAGAGCGTACAGTTCCCGGCAGTCACGCACGCTGGAGGCTGAGAGTTGACCCGGCCCGGGATCGCCGCGAACCCACCGGCTCCGTCGCCGGTGAGCAGTTGAGCCTGGTTCAATGACGTGGCGACCACTACATCCAGATTGCCGGCAGGGTTGTGCGCTGCATCGCGAAAGTTGCCCAAAACCGCGTTTAGCGCAGGTGCACCGACGGGGTACGCCAGCGAACTGCGAAAGCTGCCGTCGCCATTACCCAGCAGGATGGCCACCCCTTCGGCCGAATCGACCCCAACATCCACGTTGCCGTCCCCGTCGAAATCCGCCAGGGCAAATGACGCGCGGCCCGGTCCGATATTGTAGATGCCCTTCAGAGTGAATTGCAGACCGGCGTGTCCCAGCAGGACGCTCAGACCCGCAGGCGTCGCGGCAAGAATATCGGCCACACCGTCCTTGTTCACATCGCCAATTGCGGCCAGGTGCCCGCCGGCGCCCGTCGCAGCGCCGCCAGGGGGAAACGCGCCGATCGCACCCGGTCCGAAGGTTCCGTCCCCCCTGCCGGCGAAGATCTCAATCCCGCCGCCGTCCCCTTCCACAATCATGTCCAGGCGGCCATCGCCGTTCATGTCGTGCAGCAGAAGCGAATGCACATGATGGTCAAAGGGGTACCGCGTCGGCGTCGCAAAGCTGCCGTCCCCATTGCCCAGGTAGACCGTGGCCACGGCACCCGTCTGGTTATTCAGAACAAGGTCGGTCTTTCCGTCGCCGTTCAAATCTGCCGCGTAGATAGGCCCCGCCCCATCCGCCGGAGGTATGTGTATGGTGGTGGTTACATGAAACCCGGTAAGCACGCCCGAGTTCGTCGGCGAGGCATTGTTGCCGACCACATAGATCAGGTTGTTCGCCCGGTCCACCAGAAACACCTGCGTTAGCGCGCCGTTGGTAAATGGCGCTGCGGCCAGCCAGGCAAAGCTCGGCACCGTGCCCGCTGTCGGCAGGGTCATGCATCCGCTCAGCTGTCCAACGGGCAGAAACTCGGGATTAGGGATCGCACCCCCCGTACCGTAGTACACACAAAAGTTCGGGGCGCTCGCGCTCAGGGGCTGCAACCCGAAGATCAGGTCCGTGAAATTGTCCTGATTCAAATCTGCCAGCCCGGCGGCTACTCCGAGCACATTCTGAAAGCTGATCTGGTTTTCTATAAGGTTTGTAAAGCCCTGCTTGTTCAGTAGCAGCCCGGCCGTCACGCTTATCGCTGAACCCGTCAGCTTTGGGGCGCTCACATACAGCAGATCGGGCGATCCTTGTGACGGCTGAAAGGTGCCGGGAACAATAGCAGTCACGCGCCCGCCCGTGCTCTCCACAAGCGGCTGGACGAACTGCGCTTTGTCCTGGGCACGCGCCATGCTCGCGGAGCCGATCGCCAGCAGCACGCTGACACCGATCCGAAGGACGCGACTGTAGCGAAACATGGGGATACCGGTAAGAACGATGAAAAAGGCTGTGGGGCTGCACCCAAATCTACCATGCGACTCCGGGAACGGAATCACCCGTTAGAGCGCGCTCACCCCCTGCACAGTACGTTCCGTCCCTGCTTCCCTCCAGGTATGGCAGAATGCTAGTGTCTGCACCTTGGCTGCACTCTTCGGGGACGGCCAAAAGACGTCCCAGGCGCAGACTCTCTCTGCACGCGCCTATACCGGCTGCGAAGGCCTATGAATCTTCCCAACTCCATCACGATCAGCCGCATCGCTACGGTGCCGGTCCTGATCTGGATCCTGTCTCCCGCCTTCCCTTGGGGAGGCCCGGCCCATGGAGCCACGCACGGACTCGCCGGGGGAGCGCAGGAGTGTATCGCCGCCGCAGTCTTCGTTCTCGCCTCGATCACAGATGGCCTTGACGGCTACCTCGCCCGGCGCCGCTCACAGATCACAACGCTCGGCATGCTCCTCGATCCCCTTGCTGACAAATTGATGGTGACGGCCGCGTACATCATCCTGGTCGCCTACACGCCGTCCATCGTGCCGCCCTGGATCGCCGTGATCATCATCGGCCGGGAGTTCCTCGTCTCGGGCCTGCGCTCCATCGCGGCCAGCGAAGGCTTCACGATCGAGGCCAGCGAGATTGGCAAGCTGAAGACAGTCATCCAGATCGTCTCCGTCGTGGCGGCAATCTTCGCCCACCGCTGGAACTACTGGGTCTGGTTCCCGCGAGCCGGTAACGGCTTCGTAGTCGCCGTGCACATGATTGCGCTGTGGGCAATCTGGTGGATGACCGTAGTCTCCATCATCTCCGCCGTCGATTACTTCGTTGGTTTCTGGAAGAAGATCGATCACGCCGCCGAAAGGGCCCGAACTCGCCGGCCCAGCGTGCTCAGCCGCAGAAAGCCCAAGCAGGCACCCGAACAGGGTCACGGCTCCGCTAGCAGACTGCTCTGAAGCAGCCTGTCGGATGCGGTGCTCTGGTGATCCGGCCGGTTCGCCGGGCATGTGCCCTCAGGCGGTCGCCTCTAGCTACCCGGCCCGTGGGAGGGCTTACCTTCCTGCACATAGTTGCGGTTCCACTTGGGAATCTCGACCACGTACGTGCCCGGCTTTTCAATCACGGCCTGGCAGCCCAGCCGGGAATTGAGTTCGATCCCGGCGGCGGTCTCCATCCGGTCAAGTTCCTTGTCTTCCGCCTCGCTGATGCCTTCGGTGCCTTTCCTGACGTGCAGATGGCACGTGGTGCACGCGCACACCCCGCCGCACGCGTGATCCAGAAAGATGTTGTAGTTCTCGGCCACATCCAGAAAGCTCATGGGTTCGCCGTGGCCCTCGTAGGGCAATGACCCGAATGGAAACTCCACCGTGCGGTTCTCCGGCAGAAACGTGACCCGGACCATCTCCCGACCCGGGGGCTGGCTCAAATCGACTTCAGGTTGCGCAGTACGTTCTTGTTCTGACATGTCTGCTTCCAGTGTAGTGCGATGTGAGCGTCCGCGCAGAACGCGCCCCGGAGATCCCCACGCCACACCTTCACCTACACCCCGAGAGGCCGACCCCACCCAGCCTAATCTTCTCTCGACTCCCCGGGGGTTTCGGGATCATTCTCCGCGTCAACGATCGGATCGGCTGGCGCGCTCTCAAACTGGGCAGGCGCAAAGGCATGCGGCGCCGTAGGAGCCGCACCGGTCCCGGCCACCGTCTCTCCCGCGGCTTGCATCGTCTTACCGCGCATCGCCCCGGTCACGTCGAGATCCATCATTACCTCGGCGAACCGGCGGGTCGCCTTATCAAGCCCATCAATGCCCTGACGGATGATCTTACGATCTCCACCCTTCAACGAAGCCTTCAGTTCTTCCACGGCGGCCTTGATGGTGCGAACCTCGTCGGAACTCAAATGCTGCCAGGCCTCATGTTTTTGGCCCTTCTCAACGGCACTCAGAATCGTTTCGGCCTCGTTGCGCGCTTCGATTACCTGTCGCTCCTCTATATCCGCTTCTGCATTATCAAACGAGGCCAGAATCATGGATTCCACCTGTTCATCCGTCAGCCCGTACGTTGGCTTGACCTCAATCTCCGCCTCTTTGCCGCTGCGCTGCTCGCGCGCGGACACATGCAGAATCCCGTTGGCATCAATCAGAAACTTGACCTCGATCCGCGGCAGCCCCGCCACCATCGGCGGAATCCCCTTCAGATCGAAGCGCGCAAGGGAACGGCAGTCCTTCGCGAGCTCCCGCTCCCCTTGCACCACGTGAATCGCGACGTTCGTCTGCCCATCAACCCCCGTCGTGAAGTGCTCCGTTGCGCTCGCAGGAATGGTTGAGTTGCGATCGATGATCTTGGCGACCACGCCGCCGAGCGCCTCGATGCCCAGCGACAGCGGGGTCACGTCCAGCAGCAGCAAATCCTCGAGCGCGGACCCCACGGCAGACTCCCCGGAGAGGATCTGCGCCTGCACGGCCGCGCCCAGCGCCACCACCTCGTCGGGGTTCAACTCCGTATGCAGCGCCTTACGTCGCGCTTCCAAACCAAACAGCTCCGACACCAGCGCCCGCACCGCAGGTATCCGAGTCGAACCGCCGACCATCACCACCTCGCCAATGGCGTCCGGGGCCAGTCCGGCATCCTTCAGCGCCTGCTTGACTGGAGCCGCGGTCCGCGCAATCACCGGTGCAATGATCTCTTCAAACTGCGTTCGGGTGATCTCCCGCGCGTAGCGCGCTCCCCCCGGCAGCATCACGCTGAGCTTCGCGGTCTCTTCCGTAGACAGCGCGATCTTCGCATCAATCACAGCCTTGCGCACCGCCTGTACCACCTCGCGATCCGCGCGAACCTCCGTTCCCATACCAAGCTCAGTGTCGCCGGCGATGTCGTCTAGCGCGATCGCAATCAACAGGTTGTCGATGTCATCGCCGCCCAGGTGCGTATCTCCCCCGGTAGCCACCACCTCGAAGATCCCCTCATGCAGCTTCAGAATCGAGATGTCGAACGTACCGCCGCCAAAGTCATACACTGCAATCAGGCCGTCTTTTGCGTTCGGACCTACGGCCGTTCCATCTCCTCCGGCCACAGCCTTCTTGTCCAGCCCATACGCGAGCGCCGCAGCGGTGGGCTCATTCACCAGTCGCAGAACCTCGAGACCCGCGATCCGCCCGGCATCCTTGGTGGCCTGGCGCTGCGCATCGTTGAAGTAGGCAGGCACTGTAATCACGGCCTTCGTCACAGGAGCACCGAAGAAGCGCTCCGCGTTGCGTTTCAACTGCAGCAGCACGTAAGCGGAGATCTCCGGCGGCGTGAGCGTGAGCCCGCCCACCTGCAGCTTCAGCACCTCCCCGGCCTGCCCGCCTTCGGCAAGCTGGAATGGAAACAGCTTCAACTCCTCTTGCACGTCCTCTACACCGCGTCCCATCAGGCGTTTGGCGGAATAGACCGCCGCGGAAGGATCCGCCAGCAACGTAGCCCGAGCCGCGTTTCCCACCACAAAACCCCGAGCCTCATCGAACGCCACCACCGAAGGGACAAGCCGGTCCCCATCCTCCCCCGGGATGATCGTCGGCGTCTCGCCCTGCATGAATGCGACTAACGAGTTAGTGGTTCCCAGATCGATCCCGACCACGCGTGCCTGTGTCTCTGCTGCCATGGTTCGCCCATCCCTCACATTCGCTTCTCTGCGGCCCGCGGCTGGCGTAAATCCCCCAACTGCCTACCGGTTGGATGTTCGCTTGCGCCTCTTCGGTCCGCGCAACCGCCCGCATCTTATTGTCCTATACACAACGTTGTGGCATGCTTCTACCCATGAATTCCACCCCGCAGCACGGCGCGTCCACCGTCATCCCGGCACTCCGGTACCGGGACGCCCCTGCCGCCATCGACTGGCTCTGCCGCGTGCTTGGCTTCGAACGCCGCTGCGTCTACATGGCCGATGACCGGACTGTGGCGCACGCTGAACTCACCCTCGGCAACGGCATGATCATGATCGGGTCCGTCACCAACAACACCCCCTACTCCGAACTCATCCGGCAACCGGCAGACACTGGATTCGAGACCCAGAGCCCATACCTGATCGTCGACGACTGCACCCCCATCTACGACCGAGTCAAAGCTGCCGGCGCCTCCATCGTTCTTGAACTCGAAGATAAAGAGTACGGCGGCAAGGCATTTACCTGCCGCGACCCCGAAGGCCACCTCTGGTCGTTGGGCGAGTACGATCCCTGGTCGCAACCCCCTCAGCAGTAATCCCACCACTGGCGCGAGACTCGGCAAAGATCACCAAATCCCGTGCTACGGTTGAAGCCATGGAGCTGAACCCCTACGCAAAGTTTCTCGGCGATCAAGACCCCATCGCCGTCCTCCAAGGAACCTCTGCCAGCCTGACCAAACTAGCCGATCGGCTGCCGGAGAACCAGCTTGCGCTGCGCCGACCGGAAGGCAAATGGTCCGCTCGTGAGATCGTCGTGCACCTGGCCGATTGTGAGCTTGTCTTCGGCTTCCGCGTACGACAGGCTCTCTCCGAGCATGAGCCTGTCATCCAGCCCTTTGACCAGGCTCGCTGGGCAGAGCGGTACGAGAATTTCGACATCGGCACCGCCCTGCAGATGTTTTCCGCGGCGAGACAGTGGAACCTCCTCCTGTTCCAGCAATTGACCCCAGAGGAGTGGGCGCGGCAGACAAACCACCCCGAGCGCGGCACGATGACCGTGCGCACCATCGCCGAAACCATGGCCGGACACGACATCAACCATCTCGGCCAGTTGGAGCGGATGGCTCTACCGGTTACAGATCAAGCGCCTCGTTGACGTCGCGTACCAGGTTGCGCAGATAGCTCCGTCGGTTGAGCAACGCCACCATCCCATCCCGCGCAGACGTCTTCGCCGCTGGATCATCAGCATCTACGGCCCCATCCCAGCGGGCCCACAGAGATTCCAGATCCGCCTGTGTCTCCGCCATCTTGGCGTCAAAAATAGCCTTTGCCGCAGCCAGATCGCGGCGAAGCTGGGGGTCATCTTCCCCCATCTTCTTCGCCATCCGCATCTCCTCAAGCTGCATATTCAACTCGAATGCCTCTTCCAGCAGATCCGGAGGTACGATCTGCTTCTTCGTACCCCCGCTCGCCTTCGCCGCGTCCGTCGCCGCCCGGGACTGCTCCTCCAACTCAATCCCTTCGAGCTTCAGAAGGTACTCCGTGCGCGCGATCGGATCCTTAAGCGTACGGTAGGCGTCGTTCAGGCGCGAGCTCTCCCCCAGGGCAGCCGCCTGCTCCTCCACGGGGCGCGACGCAAACCGGTCCGGGTGCAGGCGCCGGCTAAGAGCATAGAACTGCTTTTCGAGCGCCGCCGTGTCAACGCGAAGCTTGGGGGCAAGCGAAAGAATCTCGAAGTAAGTCATAGCCTTCATTCTAGCCATCGCCCCGCATCGAAGCTGTATGCTGCGTATCGGAACGGCCGGATGGACCATCCCCCCAGGTGAAGCCCGACGTGCTCCCGGCGAGGGCGCGCACCTCGAGCGATATGCCCGCGCGTTGCCCTGCGCCGAGATCAACTCCAGCTTTCACCGCTCTCACCGAATCAGCACTTGGGAGCGCTGGGCTGCGTCCACCCCGCATGAGTTCCGGTTCTCCGTAAAGCTGCCCAAAGCCATCACCCACGTCGCAAAGCTGGTCGTCGACTCCAGCGCCTTCGATCCATTTGTCGAGGAGACCGCCGCACTGGGAGAAAAGCTTGGAGTCGTCCTGGTGCAGCTTCCGCCGAGCCTCGCCTTCGACGACTGCCCAGCGGCCGAGTTCTTCGAAGCTCTTCGCGAGCGCTTCCCCGGCAGCCTTGCCCTTGAGCCGCGACATCGCTCCTGGTTCGCCCGAGACGCCGAAGAGCTGCTGGAGCAGCACAGAATCGCTCGCGTCGCCGCCGATCCCGTCCGGGACCCGAGCGGCAAGCCGGACGTCCCACCCCGTCCCGGAGGCTCTCCTGAGCTCGCGTACTTCCGCCTGCACGGTTCGCCCCGCATGTACTACTCGGCCTACACGCCGGAGTACCTCGCCGCCCTCGCGGCCGTGATCTCTGAACGACCCACTGGTCGCGACATCTGGGTCATCTTCGACAACACTGCCGCGGGCCAGGCCTTTGGTAGCGCGCTAGACCTCCAGATTCTCTGCCAGGCACCCCCGCCAGGTGTGAGCCCAAAGGAAACGGCGCAGCCGAAGCCGCGCCGTTCGAATTCGCCGAGAATCGTGACGCGTTAGGCCGAAAAGCTCGACCCACACCCGCAACTCTTCGTCGAATGCGGATTGATGAAGTTGAACCCCTGCCGCATCAGCGTCTCTTCGTAGTCCAGGATCATGCCGTGCAAATAGATGAAGCTCTTCGGGTCGACGAAGATGCGAATCTGCGGCGCGTCGACAGGAGCCGCAGGGTCGAGATGGGTCTGCGCAAACGCATACACACGATCACGCTCCCGAGGCTGCGTGTCGAACCGGATGTTGTAGCTCAATCCCGAACATCCGCCCCCGGTGATGCCGACCCGCAGGCCACCGGCTTCAGGCGTGATGTTCTCCTTTGCCATCGCGACCCGGATGCGCTTCAGGGCCCGGAGAGTCACCTGGATACCTTTCGCACCCGGCCCCTCGCCGTCAGCCGTGAGCACAGCCTGTCCAGGCGCGGGCGCAGCCGGGGCGGACTGGGCCGCGACAGCGCCAGTCGGGGTCTCGGTCTGCAGAGTCACCATCGCCATGACGGTTTAGTGGGAAGCCCCAACCGCAATGCCAGCCTCTTCGGTGACGCCGTTCTTCTTTTTCCAGTCGCCGATTGCCGCCCGGATCGCATCCTCAGCCAGCACGGAACAGTGGATCTTCACCGGCGGAAGTGCCAGCTCCTTCACAATGTCAGTGTTCGTGATCGTCAGCGCCTCGGAAACCGTCTTGCCCTTCACCCACTCGGTCGCGAGCGAACTGGAAGCAATCGCGGATCCGCAGCCGAACGTCTTGAACTTGGCATCCTCAATCACCTGGGTCTCAGGATTCACCTTGATCTGCAGGCGCATTACGTCGCCGCACTCAGGCGCGCCGACGAGCCCCGTCCCAACCTCGGCCGAACTCTTGTCCAACGTACCCACATTTCGCGGATTCTCGTAGTGGTCCACTACCTTGTCGCTATAAGCCATATCGAAGCCCTCGCTCTATTTGATGATACTCCCCCGCAATCGGTTCGCGAAGTCCGAGCAGGTACCGCACACAGGTCTCGGTTAGGCGGAACTGTGTTCCCGTGGCTTTGGGCGGCAGTACGGCCCCGCTCCCGGGAGGCGTTTCTGGCCCTAAACGGCACCACGGGGACACAACCCTTATCGGCAGCCCTTCCAGACCTTAGCGGGCGCCTCCAGCATGATTCTCCCCTCGGCGCATCCAAGCAGGTGCGATGAACGGGCGCGTGCGCATCGGAATCTCAGGCTGGCGGTACAAGGGATGGCGAGGTGTGTTCTATCCCAAGGGCCTCGCCCAGCGGCGGGAACTGGAGTACGCCTCGCGCCAGTTCAATTCCATCGAGATCAACGGCACGTTCTACTCCCTGCAACGGCCCGAGTACTTCGCCGCCTGGGCGGCAGAGACCCCGGACGACTTCCTCTTCGCACTCAAAGGCGGCCGCTTCATCACCCACATGCTGAAGCTGCGCGGTGCCGAAGGCGCGCTGGCCAACTACTTCGCCAGCGGACCGCTCGCCCTGGGCGCCAAGATGGGCCCGATCCTGTGGCAATTTCCCCCGCAGCTCCGCTGGGACCGGGAGCGGTTCGAAACCTTCTTCCGCCTCTTGCCTCGCACCACAGGAGAGGCCGCCAGGCTCGCCCTGGGCTGCAGCGAAAAAGTCTTCGCACGCTCCTGCCTCGAAGCGCAGGTGGAGATGCCCGTACGGCACTGCGTCGAGATCCGCCACGAAAGCTTTGCGGTGCCAGAGTTTGTAGACGTCCTGCGGCAACACAACATTGGTCTGGTGGTCGCCGACACCGTCGAGTGGCCTCTGCTCATGGACGTCACCGCGGACTTCGTCTACGTGCGCCTCCACGGCTCCGAGCAGCTCTATGTGAGCGGATACGAGGACGTCGCTCTCGACCTCTGGGCCAGCCGCATAAAGGCCTGGGCAATTGGCCAGACACCGCGCGATCGCGAGGGCAACGCCCGCTGCGCTACCGAAGAGTGCGCCGAGGTGCGCCCCCGGGATGTGTATGTCTACTTCGACAACGACGCCAAGGTCCGAGCCCCCTTCGACGCCCTCGGCCTCATAAAACGTGTAGGGCAGTTTCCCGTCAGCCCGTAACCCCCCTGTAACCCGCGCTCCACCTGCGTCTCACAGCTGAAGTTGATGCAGAAAGAACGTCCTCACGCTCAACCAGAACACGCGCCACGCGAGACCATCAATGGCCGTATCGGGCCGACCACGTGGCATACGCATCCAGCGCCGCCTGCGGCCCCGGGCTGTACCACGCATAGCCGTTGCGGCGCTCGGGGGAGAGTTCGGTCACGGTGTCGTGAATCGTCTTGTCCCGATCCCCAAAGATCGCCTTTCCCGTAGAGAGCGACACAAAGCGCGGCCACAGCGGCCCCGCTCCCGGCGTAGCCCGAAGCGTTCGCCCGCCCGCGTCCGCGCGACCGCCAGAGAAGGTGTACCCCGAGATCTCCGTGGCCTTGAGCCACGCGGCTGCCGAGTCCACCGCCGTCCGCACGGCCGCGCCAGGCTCAGGCATCGACATCAGGTAGAGCAGCACGCTGGCCGACTCGCCGGTAGATAACGCCGCAGGCTCGTAGTTGCGCCCCGCCACCGGTGCCAACTTTAAGGGGATCATGCTGCTGAGCCCACGCGGTGAGCTTCCCGTCCACGCGAACCTGCGACGCCAGAATCACGTTCAAAGCCCGCGTCACCGCACCCGAAGCCCGCGCACACAGCTCGCGGTCCTCCTGGCACGCCCAGGGAAACCGATGGGCTGCGACCTGCGTCAGCACCGCATCAGCCTGGGTCACCGCATTGTCATTGAACGTGATCGCGTCGTGGTATCCCCCCTCCAGCGGCCAAACCTGCGGCCAGCCCCCATTGGGGTACTGCGCGTTCAAAAGGTAGTCGATGCCGCGCAAAAATGCCTTGCGATAGCGACTAGCTTCGTGCTCCGGAACTTGCGCGCAGATCTGCGCCAGGAAGCGGAGCTGCGTTGTTGTCGCGTCGTTATCCAGCGTCCCAACGTAATTCCACGAAGGATCCGCCGGAGCGTCGAAATCCCCGGCGCTCGGGTGCCTCGAAAGATTGTCGGGCGCAAAGCTCTGGCCGCGTGCCCTCGGCGCGCCGGAGAAGTCGAGGTTCTTCGACCAGCCGCCCGCAGGCGTCTGGAAGGAAACAACACATCTGCGACTGAAGCGCTTCGGGACTTCGATACCACGCCGGCTCGCGGTCAACCGGAATCGAACGCGCCGAGTTGCTCTCCACCGGAACCGGAGGAACCGCGGCAAGCCCCTTGCGCTCCGCCGCCAGCACAGCGCCGGTCCGCCGCCCGCTGGCGCTCGGAGCGGTCCAGATAATCAAGCCACGCACGGCGTTCGCGCGGCGGTAATGTCGTCTGGATGCGAGCCCGGGTAAGCGCCTGAGCCGGAACGCTGGTGCCCACGACTTCGGCACATACGGAATTGGGGAAGGGGATAGCCGCGAAACAGACCAGCAACGCGAAAGTACGGAACATGATTGTCCAATCTACCCGGAGAACTGCAGAAGGTCGACCTACACTCTCCGCCCACCGACCAGCCGCGCTTGCCCGGCCGTGCCTGCTGCGGAGTCACCGAGCGGCCAACCGCGCCCAGAGCTTGCGCGGCCAATTTGGATCCATGCACGGTCGCTCCACCACCACATAGAACGCGGTCCCGAACAAGGCAATCGCGCAGCCGAGGCTGACAATCTGAAGCGCATAGTTGACGAGAAAATCATCTGGATACCTCCAGATGACGCGTGCCCTTGAACGCGATCGAGATAATCAACATATGCATTAGGTAGAGCGAATAGCACATCCCTCCAGCCAGCGCGACAAACGGCAGCCGGAAGAACGCATTCGACACCGGGCCAAAGAAAGCGGCAAGATACAGCGGCAAAATCAGCAGGGGCGCCCACGCAATGGTCGTGTCCGTATGTGGGAGCAGAAAGATCGTAGGCCAGAGAACGAGCGACACGACATCCCACACCCGGCTGCGCAGCGGCTGGCTCTGGTGCCCCTCCACGATGTCCGCCAGCAGAAACCCGCAAAGGAAGTACTGCAGGGTATTGAGCAGCGTCCAGTGCCACAACGCCCCGCCATGATGCGCAGCCACCAGCGTAAACGCGCCCGCCGCGGCGATCAGCGCAACCAGCGTCGCACGCCTCAAGCCAGTATTGCCGATCAGGTAGAGCAGACCAAGCAGAGGCGCAACAAGGTAAAACTGCACCTCCATCTCCAGGCTCCACGTCACGAAGTTGATCGTGCTGACGCCGTTGTACACAAAGTCGTGCACGTAGAACATGCTCGCCAGCAGGTGCGGCAGCATCGGCCGAAGCGCCAGCCCAAAGGCCCAGAACGCACGTTGTGTACAGCAGAAGAGACAGAATGTACGGCGGCTCCAGACGCGTCACACGGCGCAGGTAATAGTGCCCAAGCGACACGCGCTTACCCCGTAAACGATGCTCCCGCAGAAAAGGTCGCGCCAGAATGTAGCCGCTGATCACAAAGAACAGCAGCACACCGCGATCGCCGTTACTCGCCAGGTAAGCAATCAGCCGGTAGCGCGGCTGAATCAGCAGAACGTGCCCCGAACGCGCCTGCAACTGCCCGAAGATGTGGAACAGCAGCACGGAGCAGATCGCCATGAACCGCAGACCATCGATCTGCGGAATCCAGGTTCCACTCGACATGATGCGGCGAAGTTGCAAACTTACTCCCGAGGCTGAATTTGGCTGCCGGCTGATCTGCCGTTCGACGTGTGCTTAGGCGGTCTTCCACGCAGGCATCGGCGCAGGGAAGTGGTTCCGGACAAGCGTCAGCGCTTCGTCCGTCGTATGGATCGTGCCCTCAAGCTGAGCGTCTTCAGCCAGAGTAAGCATGGGCTTGAACTGCGGCGACGCCGGGTAGCCCGCCGCGAGAAGATCGCGCCCGGTAAGCAGCGGGGCGGCGCGAAGATCGCGGCGGCTCCTCCGCCTCGTACTGCGCGCGCGCGAAGTCGTAGAGGCCGAGGTCGCCATGCGCGGAGGTGACGTCAAGCCAGTGCAGCGCCAGGTGCTCGTCAAAGCGCGGCAGCCGAAGGAAGCGGCGGAGCGTCGACTGCTTCATGTGCAGAATGTCGCCGAAGCGCATGTGATTCTTAACCAGCGCCAGGATCTGCGCGGTGTCGTCGTTCGAAAAGCGCAGCCGCTCGAGGATGACCTCGGCGATCCGAACGCCGACCTCCACGTGGCCGTTGAAGCGGATGCGGTCGCCAGGCACAGCCCGGATCCGGCGGCTGAAAGGTAGCGGGCTTGCCGATGTCGTGCAGCAGCGCCGCCCAGGCCAGCGTCACCGAGCGGATCGCGGCGGCAGCTTCTCCAGCAGCAGCAGCGTGTGGACCCACACGTCCCCTTCCGGGTGGATACTCCGGCGGCTGCTCCACGCCCTTCATGCGCGTCGACCTCCGGCAGCACCTGCGCCAGCAGCCCAAGCTGGTCGAGCAGCTCAAAGCCGCGCCGCGCGCCGCCTTCGGTAAGCATCCGCGTAAGCTCGTCGCGAATGCGCTCCGCAGATACCGGACCGGATCGTCGGCGGCATGGTGCTGAATCGCGCGCACCCGTCCCGGGCTCGATCGCAGAAGCCAAGCCGTGCGGCAAAGCGCACCGCACGCAGCATGCGCAGCTTGTCTTCCGCAAAGCGCAAGCACGGATCGCCGATCGCGCGGACCGCCCGCGCCGCCAGATCGTCGCGTCCACCCACCAGGTCGAGCAGGGCCGGATTGTCACGATCCGCCAGGTCCGGATAAGTCTCAAACACGAGCGGGTCCAGCAGCATGCCGTTGATGGTGAAATCGCGGCGCCGCATGTCGTCCTCGGGCGAAGTCGAAAAGCGAACCGCATCAGGACGGCGCCCGTCCGAGTACGCTCCATCGTGGCGAAAGGTGGCGACCTCGACGGCGATCTCCCCTGGCTTACCGTCCTCTGCATTCCGCTGGCACACCAGCACGACCCCGAAGTGCGCTCCAACCGCAAAGGTCTTCGGAAACAGCGCGATGATCTCATCCGGCGTTGCAGAGGTAGCAACGTCCACATCCTTCGGCGTCAGGCCGAGCAGCAGGTCGCGCACGCATCCCCCGGCAAAGAAGGCCTGATGTCCGGCGGCGCGCAGGCTCCGCGCAATGGCGAGCCCGGCGCGATAGTGCGATGTTTGCGTGACTTCCGGCATGGGGACGATTCTGACGGCCGTATCCAGAATATCGCGTCCCTTGTCCAGCCCGTGTCGCAGGCCGCGGAGAGCGCCAGGCATCCGCATAGTAAGCGGTATAGCTGCTCGCATCGCAAAACCCGCAGCTATCCTGACTGAATAGCATGAGCGACCCCAACTGAGCACGGCGCTACCGGAAGTCCCGCCCCATCCCGCGCGCTTGTTCCCCGCACCATGCACGGCGGCCGAGTCAAAGCCTCCACCCTCGCCCTCGGAGCGAACGGACTTGCCACTCTGCCGCTGGTGCGACCTCGAAATCCTCGCCAAACGCCGCCGCACCTTCTGCTCCGACTACTGCGTCGCATCAGTGGCGCCTCCGCACCGATCCCGGCTACCTCCGCGACCGCGTCTTCGCCCGCGACGCGGCGTCTGCGCCGTCTGCGATGCGGATACCGTCGCATCTTCGCCGCCCTCAAACGCGCCCGCGGCAGCCGCGCGCGAGGCCGGCCTCGCTTCTACGGGATGAAGACGCATCACCAGCCGCCGCTCCCTCTGGGACGCAGACCACATCCTCCCTGTGGCCGAAGGCGGCGGCCAATGCGACCTCGACAACCTGCGCACCCTGTGCGTTGCCTGCCACCGCGAAGCCACCCGACTGCTCCGGGAACGCCTCGCCGCCCGCCCCTGGCGTGCCGTCACGCCTCGCTGAAGTTGGTATCCTCGTGGGGCGATGAGTGACAAGCCCAAAGACCCGAAATCCCCCTCCGGCAAGCCCCCAGTATATCTGCTGGACTCGATGGCGTTTATCTTTCGGGCCTACCATGCCATGCAGCGCTAGCGGCCCATGTCGACGCGCACGGGCATACCTACGGCGGCGACGTATGTGTTCGTCAACATGATCAACAAGCTGCGCAAGGACTTTGCGCCGGAGTATCTGGCGGCGGTGTATGACGTGGGCGCGCCCGTACATCGCAACGAGATGGCCGCGCAGATGAAGGATGTGAAGAAGTTCAACATCAAGACGCAGGCATTCGAGACCATCGAGTACGGCGGCTACAAGGCGAATCGCGTGGAGACGCCGCCTGACCTGATCCAGCAGCAGCCTTACATCCGGCGGGCGCTCGAGGCGTTTCGCATCCCGATCGTGTACTACGAGGGATTTGAGGCCGACGACGTGATCGGCACGCTCAGCCACAAGATCGCCGCCATGGGGCACCACGTGTATGTGGTGTCAGCGACAAGGACATGATGCAGCTGGTGAACAGCAACGTCTCCATCCTGAACCCGACGAAGGACAACCTGATTCTGGATCGCGGCGGGCGTGAGAAGACGTGCTGGGTGTGCCGCCCGAGCGCGTGATCGATGTGATGGCGCTGCGTGGCGATTCGATCGACAACATCCCGGGCGCGCCGGGCATCGGCGACAAAGGTTCGGTTGAGCTGATCCAGCAGTTCGGCACGGTGGAGGCCGCGCTGGACCGTGCGGATGAGGTGAAGAAGAAAACGTATCGCGAGTCGTTGCAGAACAATCGCGACAACATTCTGCTCTCGAAGGAACTGGTGACGATCCACACCAGCGTGCCGATTGATCCAGATCTGGAGGCATGCGGACGCAGCCGGTCGACAATGCGGCATGCCGCCAGTTGTTCACCGAGCTGGAATTTACGACGCTGCTGAAGGAGCTTGCCCCCGCCGCGGACAACGCAGCCGTCGACGTTGAACCTGCAGCGGGCGACGGACGAGATTAGCCGCGCTGTCTGCGCACAGGCCCGCAGATGCCCGCCGCAGACGGCGGTCTGCGCGGCCTCGCCGTGGCGATCTTTGAGGATGCACGTGCGCTCTCCGAAGAGATTGCAGCGGAGCCGTCGAAGATACCGAGTGCGGAGCCCGAGCCGCCGCCCGCAGAGACGATGAGCCTGTTCGGCTCCGCGAACGCAGCTGAGGTCGCAGCGCCGACGATCGCGGCTCCCGCAGTCGATCCCGCGTGCCGGCATCGGGCTTGGTCGTTATCGGCGGCGCTGCGCTCGAGGTGGGGCTGGACATGCCGGGCCTGCAGGAGGCGCTTGCAGGACGCCGCGCTGCCGAAGGATGTGCATGACCTGAAGGCCGTGCTGCGGGCCTTGCTCCACATGGCGTGAGCGTTCGCCGGGGTGCGCTACGACGTGATGCTGCTGAGCTACCTGGTGAACCCGACCCACGGCTCGCATACGCTGCCGGATATCGCTGCGCGCACGGCGAGCCGCGCGCTGCGAGCACCAGTGGACCAAGACCAATCCCAGCGATCCGAAGCGGCTGGCGGAGGCTGCGTCGGCAGTTGCGCGACTTGCGGCAGATGCTCAGCACGCAGGTTGCAGAGGCGGGCCCCGTCGAGCACCATATCCCGAAGGATGAGCCCGGACTCGGCGGCGCGATGACGACGGAGATGTTGTTTGCGGAGCAGCGTCCAGGCGCACGCGAGAAGAGCGGCTCCGCCTGCTGCGGCCAGGAACGTTGCGGTGCGGCGCCGCTATTGGACGTGTATCACCGCATCGATCTGCCGCTGGTGTCCGGTGCTGCTGCGCATGGAAGAGGCGGGCGTGCGGATCGACGGCAGCGTTCTTAAGCGAGATGAGCGCACGGCTGGCGGTGAGATGGACACGCTGGCGGAGAGCATCTATGCGGACGCCGGGCATCGTTCAATATCAACTCGCCCAAGCAGCTGGGCGAGGTGCTGTTCAACGAGATGGGTCTGCCGAAGCCGATGAAGTATGGCAAAGGCAAGGTGGTCTCGACCGCGCAGGATGTGCTCGAAGAGCTTGCCGAGGAGCATCCCGTTGCGGCGCGTGTGCTTGAGCATCGGCAGCTCGCAGAAGCTGAGGTCCACGTATCTCGACGCGCTGCCGCAGCTGGCGGATGCCGAGCGGCCGCATCCACACGACGTTCAACCAGGTCGGCACGGCGACGGGACGGCTTTCTCGACGAACCCGAATCTGCAGAACATTCCCATTCGCACGGCGCTTGGGCGCGAGATTCGTGCGGCATTTATTGCGGCGCCAGGGAACGTGCTGATGTCCGCCGACTACTCGCAGATTGAGCTGCGGCTGATGGCGCATTTCTCAGAAGATCCGCTGCTGTTGGACGCCTATCGGACGGGCGAAGACATCCACACGCTGACCGCGGCCGAGGTCTTCGGCGTCGATCGCGGCGACCATGTCGAAGGAGACGCGGCGCGGGCCAAGGCGGTGAACTTCGGCATCGTCTACGGCATTTCGCCGTTCGGGCTGGCGGCGCAACTGGGCATCGATCAGCGCGAAGCGAAGGTATACATCGAGCGCTACTTCGATCGCTATGCGGGCGTGCGGCGATTCATCGATGCAGACGCTCGACACGGTCCGGCGCGAGCAGGCCGTGCGCACCCACTTCGGACGGGTGCGGCCGATTCCGGATATCGGCTCGCGCAACCCGAACATGCGCGGCTTTGCCGAGCGCACCGCGGTCAACACGCCGCTGCAGGGCACGGCCGCGGACCTGATCAAGCTGGCCATGATCGCGATCGATCGCGAGATGACGCGCGCTCAAGCTGCGCTCGCCGATGACCCTGCAGGTCCACGACGAGCTGCTCTTCGACGTCATGCCCGATGAGGCCGACGAGCTGCAGCGAACTCGTCCGGCGAGAGATGGAAGGCGTCGCGGAGTTTACGGTGCCTATCGTCGCGGAGGTTGGCGTGGGACCGAACTGGCGCGACATGGAGTAGGTCCTATCTCGTTTGCATCCCAGAGAAGGGCCATCAACGCCTATTCCGCATAGCGCGTGCCTTCGGGCGTATGTCAACGTGCTTGGAAGAGAACGCTGTTCTGAACCCAACGATAGGTCCACCGCAGGCACGCGGCAAACGCTGGGTCAGCATCCGTCTGATTGGCCGAGTGTAATCACGGCGGACAACGACGACTGCAACCACGTGACGTAGCGGCTCAGAGCAAAAAATATTCGACACGGCTGCTATTTCCCGACAGACTTTCCGCTCGTAGCTTGCTGCATGGCCACGGCGTAGCGCGCACCGAACACCGTCTGCGCGTCGGCGCTGAAGTGCAGCCTGTCGCCCTTGTCGCCCAGGCCTGCCGAATCGGCGTAGCCAACATGCGGCAACGCCTCCGGCATGTGTTCGATCGCGGCGTGCACGATATCGACATACGGATACTTTTCAGGCGTTAGAAAAGTGCCAAGTTGTCCAACAACGATGGGCAGTTGCGGGCTCCCTAAGTCTTCGCGCAGATCCCTGAACATCTGCGTGAGCCGCTCCTTATACGTTTCCGCATCGGCTTGGACCGTCGTATCTGCTTCGCCCTGGTGCCACAGGACTCCCGCGATGACGCCGGTCTGCTCTGCGATCTTCACCTTCGCTAAACAGTTGTCATAGAGATCGGCACCCTTCACCCAGCGCCGCAGAGGAGTTCCTCCTACGGCGCAGGGCACCAGGCCGATCGTCTCGTTCGGATGGTCCTTGAGCATCTCGACCGCAAACGGGATGCCGGGTCCCTGCCCCACGGGAATGCGCTCATCCGCGTGGATCGGCTCCCTTGCAACAACCCAGCGACCGTCGTTGGTGAACGCAAGCACGCGCGGATTGTCGATCTGCGCGCCGAGGCTTCGCGTGTCCCGGCCAACCATGTTCGACTGGCCCATCAAAAGGTAGATATGGAGTGTCTGCTTCGTGGGCACGGTCGCCGCCGAGGGCTCAGGCGAAGGTGCTACTCCTGGTTGCGCGTGCAAGGTCGCAGAACAGATCGCGCCCGCGAGCAGAAGAATGGCGTGCTTTGCAATTCTGTACATAACTCCCCCGCATCCTCACAGGTGGTTAACCGTTTGCTGCACATGATATTCAAAAGAAGCGAAGTAACTCCACCTAAGTGGTCTCCCGAACTATCGCGCAACCGCTACTCTTCTTTCTTCTTGTTCCGCGGCCGCGTCTTGAACCAGATGGGCGTGCCGATGAAGCGGAAGGTTCGCGGATCTGGTTGGCGAGGAAGCGCTCGTAGGAGAAGTGGAGCGGGATGTCGCGGTCGGTGAAGAGGACGAAGGTCGGCGGCGCGACGGCGGCCTGCGTCATGTAGTAGATCCGCACGCGGCGGTTCGTGGGCACGCCGGCCTTCTGGAAGTCAACGCGCGCGAGGAAGCGATTCATCTGGCCGGTGGTCACGCGCTTGCGGCGCTCGCGGGCGACGAGTTCGATCTTCTTGTACAGCGCGTCGATGCCTTTGCCCTTGGCCGCAGACAGGAAGACGAGCGGGGCGTAGTCCAGGTACTTCAGCTTGTCGCGGACGGCCTGCTCGTAGATCTTCTGATCCGGCTTTGGCGCGGGCTCGGAGTCGGTGCGCTCGGACCGGAAGGTCATCTCCGGAGTTCCCCGGCTTGACTTGGACGCGGAGGATTTTGGTGATGACGGTTGCGGAGCAGAGTCGGTCCCGTCCGCCTTGGGCGGGTTCGTGAGTAGGTCCCACTTGTTCACCACGATGATCACGCTTCGCCGCTGACTCATGCGCGTAGCCCCCAATGTTGGCATCCAGCGCGTGGACGCCTTCGGTCGCATCCAGCACCAGCAGCGCGATGTCCGCGGCTTCCAGGTGCTTGCGGGCCATGATGACGGAGAGCTTCTCCGCCATGAGCTTGGTCTTGCCCTTGCGGCGGATGCCCGCGGTGTCCACGAAGCGGAAGTCGTGGTCGTCGCGCGTCACCACCTCGTCGACAGCATCGCGCGTGGTGCCGGCGATGGGGCTGACGATGGCGCGCTCGGTGCCGGTCAGCGCATTGAGCAGGGTGGATTTGCCGACGTTAGGGCGGCCGATGATGGCGATCCGGGTTTCTGTCTCGTTGTAGTCGCCGTGGGACCGCAGGCGGCGGGGCTGCTCCGGATCTTCGCCCGGAGCGCCTTCCTCTACGTCCTCGCCGGAGTCGTCACGCGCGTCCCCGGCCGCCAGTTCGTCGAGCGAGTCGGCGCCAGCGGGCGGCGTGAAGTCGGGCCCGTCTTCGTCTTCGGCCATCTCGTCTTCGGCGGTGAGGAAGGCCTCGGGCGCGACGATCGGCTCCGTGGGTTTCGGGCAGCGTCTCGAACACGGCGTCAAGCAGGTCCCCGATGCCGTTGCCGTGTTCGGCGGAGATGGCGAAGGTGTTCCGGAAGCCAAGGCTGCGGAACTCCTCAGCGGAGGCCTGGAGAGCCGCGGTGTCGATCTTGTTGACAGCGAGAAAACAGGGCTTGCCGGCCCGCAGCAGCAGGCGCGCAAGGTCGAGGTCGGGCGACGCCAGGTGGGTCCGCCCGTCCACAACCATGACGATGGCGTCCGCTTCACTGAGCGCCGTCTGGGCCTGCCGGAAGATCTCGCCCGGGATGAGTTCTGGGTCGTCCGGAACGACGCCCCCCGTATCCACGAGTCGCGCCGGCTGGTTGAGCCAGTCGATCACGCCGTAGATGCGGTCCCGAGTAATGCCCGGTTCGTCGCCCACGATCGAGCGGCGCGAACCTGTGAGGCGATTGAAGAGCGTGGATTTGCCCACGTTGGGCCGGCCGCAGATGGCGATGAGGGGTAGGTGCGTCAGGTGCTCCGCGTCGGTCTCCCGGCGCCGTGTGCCGCTGGGCAGCGCCCCGGTTTGCATCTGTGCGGCGAGGATCTCGGCTTCGCGCCAGGCCGCGGTGTCCTCCGCAGGAGAGTCTGGCGCAGTACGGCCGAGCAGCCGGTCGGCAGGGCGCGTCGTGGAGGGGCGGCGGTTGCGCGCCGGCGTGCTGCGGGTCCCGTCGGACGTGCCTCGGGCCCGGTCCGACGTGCCACGCGCGCTTGGTGAGATCGGCTTGGCGGATTCGCGGTCCGGCGAGCGCGTTGGGGTGCGCTTCTTCCGGTCAGCTTCGGCGCGCTTGGCGGCGATGGACTTGCGCTTGCGCGGGTCGACCGCTCCCGTAGTGGGAGTGACCTTGGGGGCTCGGCCCTTCTTGGGGCGAGTGGCGGCCTGGCGGTGCTTTTTGCCGAGCCGTTTTTTGCTGTCGCGCTGCGCCATCGGTGTCGAGACCTCGAACGTTGATTATAGGGAGGCGGCGAACGGGAAGGTTTGACGATGCTGCCATGGCCCTCCGAGGTAAAGCCACAGGTCAAGGCCGATGGCCTCTGCAGGGGCGGGAAGCGGCCCGGCCTGCAGCGCGGCCAGCAGGCTGCGCGCCTGGTCGGGCGTGGTCTTGTTCTGGACCACGATGTGCGGGCGAAGGGGCTGGCGATCCTGCGCCGACAGATGCGGACCGAAGGTATCCGCGAGGCTATGGTGAAGCGCGAGAAGCTCCACGGCGTGGAGCGTGTACGCCACTCCGCGGCCCAGCGAGCGGACCCCGGTCACGGCGAGCCGAAAGGCGGTGCGCCCGCACGCCGCCCGGTGCAGAGCGGCCGAGATCTCGGCGGTGTCGGGGAGCGTGTGGAACAGGGTGAGGTGCGCCGGGATGTGGTTGCGCTCGGGCGGGAAGTGCAGGCGACGCAAGGCCTCAAAAGTGGCTTGCGAAGCAGGATCCAGGCGGAGGGTGACGATGGTCGAAGACACGCAGTGAGTTAGATGGTGCCGACGCGGCACCGGTGCAGGTTACAATCTGGCACCTCGGAGAATCCGGAGGCTGGTGCGGGATGAAGGTGCGTCTGGTTCGCCGTGTGGTGTTGATTGCCGGGCTGCTGTTCTGCACGCTGGCGGTCGGCACGGTGGGGTTCCGGCTGATGGAGGGCTACACATGGTTTGAGGCCTTCTATCGCACCGTGACCACGATCACGACCGTGGGAGATGCGCAGGCGCAGCCGCTGAACCATGCCGGGCGCGTCTTCAATGCGCTGGTTATTTTGTTCGGCGTCACCGCGGTGTTCCTTGCAGTAGGCGCGATGACGCAGACTATCATCGAGCTCGAACTTGAGGATGGCTATGGCAGGCGCGGGAGGCGGCGGATGATCGAGAGCCTCAAAGACCACATCATCGTGTGCGGGTACGGGCGTGTGGGGCGGAACGCGTCGTATGAGTTGCAGCGCGCAGAGGCCCGGTTCCTGGTGCTCGATCGCGACGCCGCCCGGGTGGCGAAGGTGAACGCATCCGGCGCGCTGGGGCTGGTGGCGGATGCCACCCAGGACGACAGCCTGCGCCAGGCGGGCGTTCTGCGCGCCAAGGGCCTGATCGCAGCGCTACCTACCGATGCGGAGAACCTGTTTGTGATCCTTTCGGCGAAGGCGCTGAACCCCGGGCTGACCGTGGTCACCCGGGCCTCCGAAGAAGAGGCCGGCGAGAAGCTGCGGCGCGCTGGTGCCGACACAGTCTTCACGCCCTATGCGATTGCGGGGCGGCAGCTCGCGGATGTGCTGCTGCGCCCGCAGGTGCTCGAGTTCGTTGACTTTGCACGCAGCCGGATCGGGCCGGGAATCACGATGGAGCAGGTGCGGGTCGCCACCGGCGGCCGAAGGCTGGGAGAGCTGCTGGGCGAACGCATGACCGGCGTGATCGTGCTCGCGCTGAAGCGGGCGGAGGGCGAGACGATCTTCAATCCCGCGTTTGACGTGCAGGTAGCGGCGGGCGACTTCCTGATCCTGATGGGCGAGCGCGAGCGCCTCCACGCGGTCGAAGCACTCGCGACAGCATAAGAAAACCTCGATCCGCAGACATCTCCGCGCTTTGAGAAGGAAACAACGCATACTGCGAGTGGTAGCGCTGAACTGCGTGTTCGCACGTACATGGCGTCAGAAAGTACCAGCAGGCAGGCCAAGGCGCCGGGAGTGGAATGCACGATGAAGATTGC
This sequence comes from uncultured Acidobacteriaceae bacterium, assembly GCA_963791875.1. GTDB lineage: Bacteria > Acidobacteriota > Terriglobia > Terriglobales > Acidobacteriaceae > Edaphobacter. The sequence goes on along the minus strand of CAWBUI010000003.1, from coordinate 370,487 downwards.
AGCATGTGGATTGGCAATGCTATTCGCGGTGAGCTTGGCGGCGGCACAGCGCACTGCTGCCGGTGCTGGTGCGACGACCCAGGCAGCAGAACCGCCCACCGCCGGGCACACAGCGCCAGCGCAGCCGCCGGCAGCGGCAGCCGCGCCACTGTCTGCTCCTCAGCCCGACCCAGCCCCGCAGACGCCCCAAAGCCCCGGCGGCGTGTACACGCTGCGCAGCACGGTTCCGCTCGTCATCCTCGATGTGGTGGTGACCGATAGCAAGGGCATCCCGGTCCGCAACCTGACGCAGGCAGATTTCGCCGTGAAGGAGGCCGGGGAGCCGCAGACCATTCAGAACTTCGAAGAAGCCGGCTCGCGCATCCCCGACGCTTCGGTCACGGTAAACTCGACGGCCGAACTCGACCGCCTGGCCCCCCGCGCGCCCGTGCAGATCGTCGTGCTCGACGAGTTCAACACGCGGTTCGAGGACATGGCCTTTGCCCGCTACTCGCTCAAGAAGTTTCTGCAGAAGCAGCCCGACAAGCTGAGCACACCCACGATCCTGATCGCCGTCGACCTGCAGCACTTCACCGTGCTGCACGACTACACGCAGGACAAAAAGGCGCTGATCCAATCGCTCGACAACCACTTCGCCGCGTACCCATGGCAGGTGCACCAGTACGGGTGGGTCCAGGAGCGATACGCCACGGCCTTCATCACCCTGCGGCGCGTCGCGCAGGCGGTGATGGGCCATCCCGGGCACAAGAACATGATCTGGATCGGCCGCGGATTTCCGCCGTTCAACTTCGCGAATGCGCCCGGTCGACGCAGAGCGCCGCGTGAACACCGCGGTGCAGGAGTGCGTGAACGTGCTGCGCGACGCCCGAATCACGCTCTATACGATCGATCCCGCCGGCGTAATGGTCGATCCCGGGCAAGTATGGCAAGCGCGGCCGCATTCAACGATCCGTTCGGCGGCGAATACCAGTTCAGCAAGCTGGCGAAGGCAACCGGAGGCACCGCCCTCTATGGCCGCAACGATGTGGATGCGGAGATCGGCACAGCCATCCAGGACGGCTCAAGCTTCTACACCCTCACCTATCGGCCGACGAACTCCTCGCGCGATCCGCAGAAGTTCCGCAAAATCGAAGTAACGCTGGACCGGCCCGGGCTGAAGGTACTGACGCGGGAAGGCTACTACCTGCAGTACGGGCCCGGCAGGGTGGATCCCACCAAGCCTTCGCTGCGGCTGGTGAGTGATCTGCTAGCGGCGGACACAAGCAGGATGACCTACGACGGCGTGCCGATGACCGTCACCCCGTCCGCCGACGATCCGGATCAGTTTTTAGTGCACCTCGACCCGCAGGGCCTCTTTTGGACCCCTGCCACGGACACCGAGGCGCGGCATACGGACTTCATCCTTATGGTCTCCACGTTCGACAAGAAAGGTGTGGAGTTGATTCGCGACGCGCGCACCTTCAAGATTGGGGCCACTGCGGACGTTGCGCCCACCGGACGTCTTGAGCGCGCAGTGGATGTGAAGTACCACCTCGTTCACAATCCGAAGGCCGTGCGCGCGCGGTTCACGGTACGCGTCACGGCCTCGGGCAGAATCGGCGCCGTGGATGCCACGCTGGGCGCACCCACGGCGAAGTAGCACGCGGCTGCCTTACCCCTAAGCTGACTGGCCGCCCCCCCAAAGCTTTGCGTAGACTGGGGTGCGTACCCCAGGTGCCCATGACCGACCTTGTCTCCCTTCTCAAGAAGCGCTGCGCCCCGCGAAGTTCCTATACTCAATTTTGGCGACCCCTATATGTAACCGTTGCAATTTCATGCTTTGGCCTACTGTTCTGCCAGACCGGCGTTGCGCAGCTCCGCGCCGCCAAGACTCCTGCCGCGCAGCATCCCTGGCAGACGATGCAGATGCCCACAGCCGCCCAGGTAAAGAGCACATGGCTTGCCCCGCCGCCGGAGTACGGGCCCGAGCCCTATTACAGCCTGAACGGCCCGGCGACGATCGAAGACGTCGCGCGCGATCTCGACACCGCGAAGGCGCTCGGCTTCCACGCAGTGACCGTGCAGCCCGGCCGCGGCATGGCCAACGCATATCTTTCGCCCGAGTACTTCGCCTTCTTCCGCCAGTTGGTGGAAGAGGCCCGCAAGCGCGACCTCCGCATCTGGATCATCGACGACGCAGGCTACCCGAGCGGCTTTGCCGGGGGTCTCATCTCCGCGCAGAAGCCGGAGCTGCGCATGCAGGCTCTCACCATCGCGCAGCGCATCTCCGTGAAGGCGGGAGAGACGCTGCACCAGGCAACGGACGCCGCTACGGTCGCTGCCACCGCGATCAACGCCACGGGCGAGCGCGTCGCCGTCCCGATTTCACTGACGGGGCCCGTAGGATCGATCACCTGGTCCGCCCCATCAGGCTCGGACTGGACCGTTCTCCTCGTCGATCACGTCTTCCGCACCTCCCCCACCGCAAGCGCGACCAACCTCACGCGCAAGAAGGACGACACGCAGGCACTCGAAGACTACATGGATCCCGTGGCCACGCAGGCCTGGCTCCACTTCACGCACGAGGGCTACTACAACGCGATGCCGCAAGACTTCGGCAAGACCATCATTGGCTTCCGCGGGGACGAGCCCGACTACTCCATCGCAGGCCTGCCGTGGACACCCGCGTTCTTCGCGCGCTTCCAACAAACCAAAGGCTACGACGTGCGCCCCTACCTCGCCGCCATGCTGCTGGCTACCGGCAGTCGCAGCTGAGCCCGCCGTCCCGCTCACCTCGGAGGAGCTTCGCGCCCGCGCCGACTTCTACGACGTCTTCTCGCAGCTCTTCCGCGACGGCTTCTTCAAGCCTCAGGCCGACTGGTGCGCCGCCCACGGCATCGAGTACCAGGTCCACCTCAACCACGAAGAGATGGAGATGCAGCTTGTCCACTCCGAGGGCGAATTCTTCCGCGACATGAAGTACGTGCAGGTGCCGGGCATCGACGCAATCTGGCACCAGGTCTGGACCGACACCATCGCCGACTACCCGCGCCTGGCCTCGAGCGCCGCCCACATCTACGGCCATCCGCGCTCGTTTACCGAGAGCTTCGGCGCATACCGGCCCGCGCCCGATCTCGCCATGGCCCGCTATGTCTTCGACGAACAGATCGTGCGTGGTATCAACCTCACAGAGGGCATGTCCTTCGGCTCGTCCATATCACAGCCCGCCGCCGCCACCCCGCCCCACCCGCGCATGCCCGCAGCCATGGCAGACCCAGGCTGGCCCGTGTTGATGGACCACGTCCGGCGCCTCAGCTACATCATGAGCATGGGCCGCCCCGCCGCCTCGGTCGCCCTGTACCTGCCGTCCAGTTCGCTGTGGCTGGGCGACTCCGCCGCCGACGTCGCCTTTGTGGCAGCCGAGCAGATGCTTTCGGAGCGGCAAATCGACTTCGACATCATCAGCCTGGACGCCGTCGCGACCGACCTCAAGGCCGGCCCGGGTACGTTCGAAACTCTCAGCGGAAATCGCTATCGCACGTTGATCTTCCCCTCACTCGCCGTCCTCTCGCAGGCCGAGGTCGACCGGCTCAAGGCATTCGCCAGCGGCGGCGGCAAGGTGCTCTTTATCGGCCGCACGCCCGCGCTCATCTACACCCGCAGCATCCGCGAAGCCCGCGCAGCCACCCCATCCGATTTCGCCTTTGCCGCCGTCGAGGCGTCCGCGCAGCTTCCGCCTACGCCTACTCCCCCGGGTCAGCCACCCGCCGCGCCGCCCGCACCGCAGCTTGTTCCGCCGGCGATCGAGACAGCCCTGAACACCGCGGTCGGCCCGCGCACCGTCACGCTGGACAAGCCCGACACCGCGCTCAAAGTAAGCACCCGCCGCCTGAAGGACGCAGACGTCTTCCTGTTCTTCAACGAAGGCCCCGAGCCCAGCGCGCCACACAGTCACGCTCAAAACCGCCGGCGACACCGTCGAAGCCTGGAACCCGGAGACCGGCGCGGTCTCTCCCGTAAAATCGACTGGAGGGGCCGGAGCGGTCACGGTCACGCTCGCACTCAAGCCGTACCAGACCGCGCTGCTCACCATCCGCCGCAAGTAACTCCGCACACGCGATACACACAACCCAAGAGGCCCAGCTTTGCCGACCGAACAGCACACTTCGACCGACCTGAAATCCATCGCCGCCGATGTACTCGCAGACGCCCGCAGAGCCGGCGCCTCTGACGCCGAGGTGGTCGTCTCCGAAGGCGACGAGTTCTCTACCCTGGTACGCCTCGGGCAGGTCGAGCAGCTGAAAGAGTCAGGCTCGCGCGCAATCGGCCTGCGCGTCTTTCTCGGGCAGAAGACCGCCAGCACCTCCTCCTCCGATCTCTCGCCCGCCGCGTTGCGTCGCCTGGTCCACGGCGCCGTCTCGCTGGCCCGCATCACCAGCGAAGACCCCTTCGCCGGCCTGCCCGAGGCGCATGAGTTCGGCCAGCACGACGCCTCCGCCCAGCGCCTCTTCTTTGAGGACGTAAACCAGCAGCCCCCGGCCGAGCGCATCCGCATCGCGCGCGAGGTCGAGGCTGCGGCCATGGCCTACGACACCCGCATCCAGAACTCCGGCGGCGGCGACTTCGACACCGCCACCTCCCATCGCATCCTCCTCAACTCGCGCGGCTTCACCGGGGAGTATCGCCGCTCCTACTGCGGCTTCTCCGCCGCGCCCATCGCGCACGATAGCGACGGCAAGATGCAGCGCAACTACTGGTACTCGAGCGCCCGCACCACACGCCTGCTCGAGGACCCCGAGGCCATCGGCCACGAAGCCGCACGCCGCACGCTCCGCCGCCTCGGAGCCCGCCAGGTGAAGACCCAGCAGGCCCCCGTCGTCTTCTCGCCCGAGATCGCCCGCGGTATCATCGGCAACATCTTCGACGCCGCAAACGGCGACGCCATCTACCGCCACGCCACCTTCTTCGCCGACAAGCTGGGCGAACGCGTCGCTGGCGAAAACATCACCGTGATCGACGACGGCACCATCATCTTCCGGCACACCCTCGCCGACGGCACCACCATCCACACCGGCGGCTTTGGCACCGCGCCCTTCGACGCCGAAGGCCTCCCCACCCGCCGCACCGTCCTCGTCGAACGCGGCATCCTGAAGAGCTACGTCCTCAACACCTACACCGCGCGCAAGCTGGGCATGACCTCCACGGGCTCAGCCTCCCGCGGCCTCGCCGGAGCGCCCGGCATCGGCGCGCACAACTTCTTCCTCGAGCCCGGCACCCTCACCCCCGAGCAGATCATCGGCGACGTCCGCTCCGGCCTCTACGTCACCGAAACCATGGGCTTCGGCGTCAACCTCGTCACCGGCGACTACTCCCAGGGCGCGGCAGGCCTGTGGATTGAGAACGGCGAACTCGCCTTCCCCGTCGAAGAGATCACCATCGCCGGCAACCTCAGGGACATGTACCAGAACATCGTCGCCATCGGCAACGACCTCACCTTCCGCTCCGCCGCCGCCGCCCCCACCCTGCGCATTGAAGGCATGACGATAGCCGGCAGCTGACGCCGACACCCCATCATTCCGCGGCAAATCTAGTCTGTACCCGCGTGACCCGATGAGGACTCGCCATGTCGAGATTGCTTTTGCTGGTTTGGTGCTCAGCTCCATCACGTGCCACGCAGATGCCGCCCCAACGGACGGCGCGACGATCATCTCGTCCAGGAAGCCGAGCAGGGAGGGGCGGGCCAACTCGGCGAAAAGGGCGCCGCCCATGCTCTCGACCCCCCCGATGGCCCCCAATCAGAGTCGGGACTGTGGCTCGGATCGCGAAGAGCCGCTCGATATCCAGCCGCGACCAGGTCCCGATGTGAGAATTCGTGGCGCGCTCCCGGATAGTGTGGAGGTCGCTACCTTCGCGCCCACCTTCGCATCTTGTCGGAACCAAGTCGAAATTGGTTCTGGCGCACATTTAGTGATTGCCTGTTGTGCCCGTGCGTGACGTCCGTGCTGGCTGAGATCAGGCCTGTTGGAGCACGCGGAGACACCGGAGCTATCGCTTGAACTCGGCCGCGCCTTTCTAAGTCTTCGATGTGGATCATCCAAGAAAAGCAAAAGGCCCCGCTCTCGCGGGGCCCTCTCAGCTTAATCTTGCCGTTCTTGTTACAAGTTAGACGACTGAGCCACGCTTGCGAGTGACCATGCGTGCTGCACCGAGGAGACCGGTGCCGAGCAGGATCAAGCTGCTGGGTTCGGGAGTCGCAGCTGTGGTCGTGGTAAACGCGGTCCCACCGATCGCAAAGACGACCTTGTCGGAGGTGTTACCTTGCAGCGTGAAAAGAGATGGCGTGATGTCGTAGTTCACGACCCCAGTCTCAGTGAAATACCCCGTCCCGTTCAAGTTGAGGTAGCAAGCCGACGAATTTCCCGGAACCCCGCAAAATGTGCCGGGATCCGTAGTGTCTGACGTTACGTAGTAGGTCAGAACCTCGCCGCTGTTACTAACTGAGAACACCGGAGCACCGCCGCTCGTGGCTGTAGAGCCGGGAAGGGTCAGTGTCGTGCCGACCGTGGGGCTATATACAAATGTGGTGGGGCTGAAGGTCATGATGTTGAGGGGGGCGAAATAAGGAGTAATGGTTGGGCCGGCGACGGAAGAGACTACGCCGGTGGCGCCGAAACTAAGTGTGCCGGCTGCATTGTTGAAGCTTCCAACCGCATCGTTGGCGCCGATAGCGCCATTGATGGGGGTTGCATGAGCGGCGAGAGTGGTCGAAGCGGCGAATAGTCCGAAGGCAACGAATTTTGCAATGTACTTCATGTGAAGGGCTCCTGGGGTGACAGTGAAGCTATTTTTTTTCGGGTCTGCGCGACATGTTCTGCGCTCGTATCCGGATACAAACATGTTGCTAAACAAGGCCCCTAGGTATCCGGACTTAGCCGGCACATATGGGCTTTCGGTTCATAGCTATTCGAGTAGGAGCAGCATCACAACGTTGTACATCTCAAATGAACAGGTAAATATTGATCGTAACCAGCGAATAACGAAGGGTCTGGTTGGGTTAAGACATTTGTTTCCACCGCCTTGAGTAGATCTGCTGAATTCCAGACTCGGCTTTGGACCGGATGGCCGCTACTGTCGAGTTATCTTGGTTATGCCTGGTACAGATTGTCGCTGGTTATCCGAGTAACGTTTTCCGGTTACCTTTCGGTTTTTGCGTGGTTCGGGGGCTTCTTATGTACCGCCGCCACCCTTTCTGGGCTCAAGGACGCCAGCTTGTCGGCGGATAGCGTCGAGGCAGGTTAGAGACAGTCTTGTCGGCGGTCATGCTGGGACTCGGCACACTTCAACATGCAATGGACAAACCTACCCCAAATCGCGCTTCAAGCTACAGCGTGGGAACATGGATTGCACCCACAAATCACCTATGTAGCGGAAGGAGAGCCGGGGCAGTGGATCCTGCCCCTGGATCCTGGATTTGGACGTGGCTTGGCAGGCGACAGTATTACAACGGGAACAACGGCTGGACCTACACGTGGGATGTAGCGCACGATTGCGATGGACTGTTTACGCTGACGGGCGGCACAATGAGAGCCGAGGCAAACCTTGACCGACTCTTTCGGGAGCCTTTAGGGGGTTCCCGCGATGACTTCCAGGCAAAGTTTCCGGACCCGACGTCTATAGTTGGTCAATGATCGATGGCGACCAAGCCGAGCCTGAACATCCCGTACATCTACGATCGCGTGGGTGCACCGCGGGAAACCCAGAAGGCGCCACGCTAATGGACTGACCGCTCCTTAGCAGCGCCTTGTTGACTCATTGGAAAGTTGTGGGTCGTTGCGTAAAAGGCAAGTCACCGATCGTAAGAAAGTAGTCCTATCCTGGCCGGCAGGTCCTCTACGGCGGACCCGCGCGCGTAGAATCGCTGATGGGCCTCCATGGCGAATGAGTTGCTGGAGATGCCAGATCTTAACGATAGCGAGACGACCAAAGGAATGAAGGCGCTGGTAAAGAGTAGAGCGGAGCGAGGTCTGCGGCTCGAAGACATTCCGAAGCCGTCAATCGGCATCAATGATGTGTTGATCCGGGTTCGGTATACCGGTATCTGCGGCACGGATGTTCACATCTACCAATGGGATGAGTGGGCCCAGAAAACTATCCCTGTGCCAATGGCGATCGGGCATGAGTTCGTCGGTGAGATTGTTGAAGTGGGTGCCAACGTCAATGACTTCTTTCCCGGCGATATCGTCAGTGGTGAAGGTCACGTGGTGTGCGGGCGTTGCCGCAACTGTCTCGCGGGTCGGCGTCATCTCTGCGCGCATACGCTTGGTGTTGGAGTAAATCGGCCCGGCGCGTTTGCGGAGTACATCTCGCTTCCGATGACGAATATCTGGCGCCACGACCCCCACATCAATCAGGAGGTTGCGGCGATCTTCGACCCGTTCGGCAACGCCGTTCACACCGCTCTCTCGTTTTCCGTGCTGGGCGAGGACGTTCTAATTACGGGGGCCGGCCCCATCGGTATCATGGCCATTCCCGTGGTTCGTCACGCGGGTGCGCGGCACATTGTCATTACCGATATGAATCCGTATCGGCTCGCTCTCGCGCGCAAGATGGGCGCAACCTTGGCAGTGAATCCGAACGAAACCTCGATAGCTGAAGTCCAGACTCAACTTGGAATGCTGGAAGGCTTCGATGTCGGACTTGAAATGTCGGGAAACCCGCTGGCGTTGCGCGACATGATTGCGAACATGAGCCACGGCGGAAAGATCGCCATGCTCGGAATCCCGTCGAAAGAGACGCCGATGGACTGGCGTCAAGTCATCTTCAATATGCTTACGATCAAAGGGATCTATGGGCGAGAGATGTATGAGACCTGGTACAAGATGACGGTACTTCTGCAATCCGGCGTGGACATTTCACCAGTTATCACACACCGATTTGCATTCAGCGATTTTCAACAAGGTTTCGACGCGATGATCTCAGGCCAGACGGGCAAGGTCATCCTTGATTGGACGAGCCTGCTATAGAGTCAAGGAGCAACATGTACGGGAAGACGCAGCAGTACCTGCGGGAGAAGATAGACGGTATCGCACAAGCTGGCCTTTATAAGCGCGAACGCGTGATCGAAGGGCCGCAGCAGGCCGAAATCCCCGTAGCAACGGGTTCAGTCCTAAACCTGTGTGCGAATAACTATCTTGGCCTCGCCAACCACCCTGCCATCGTGCAAGCGGCACACGACGCGTTGGAGCGATGGGGATACGGTCTCGCGAGCGTGCGCTTCATCTGTGGCACGCAGGTCATCCACAAAGAGCTTGAGGCACGTATCAGCGAATTCCTTGGAACTGAAGACACAATCCTCTACAGCTCTTGTTTCGATGCGAATGGCGGCCTGTTCGAGACGTTGCTGGAGGCAGAGGACGCCATCATCTCCGACGAGTTGAATCACGCGAGCATCATCGACGGTATTCGGCTCTCGAAGGCCGCGCGGTATCGCTACCGCAATGGCGATATGAATGATCTGGAGGACAATCTCAAGGAATCGGCTTCCGCTCGACACCGCATGATCGCAACGGATGGCGTTTTTTCCATGGACGGTTTCTTTGCCAAACTCGATGCGATCTGCGAGTTGGCCGAGAAGTACGACGCGCTGGTGATGGTAGATGACTCGCATGCCGTGGGTTTTATCGGAGACCAGGGGCGAGGGACGCCGGAACTCTGCGGCGTGAAGGATCAGGTCGACATCATCACTGGTACGTTGGGCAAGGCGCTTGGCGGAGCCAGCGGTGGGTACACCAGCGGTCGCAAGGAGATCATCGAGCTGCTTCGTCAGCGTTCCCGGCCGTATCTCTTCTCGAATTCCGTAGCACCGCCCATCGTCGCTGCGTCGCTCAAGGTGCTTGATGTGCTGCAGCAGTCGGGCGACTTACGCGAACGACTACGTGAGAACACGCGCTTCTTCCGTGATCAGATGCTTCGAGCCGGCTTCGACATCTTACCCGGGGATCATCCGATAGTTCCTGTAATGTTTGGTGATGCGGTCGCCGCGTCGGGCATGGCTGAGTTGCTGCTAAAGAAGGGCGTCTACGTCGTTGCGTTCTCCTATCCTGTTGTCCCGCATGGAAAGGCTCGCATTCGCACTCAGGTATCCGCGGCCCACTCCCGCGAAGACCTTGCGTTTGCGGTGGAGAAGTTTATCGAAGCGCGGGATGAGTTGAGAGCACACTAGCGCTGGCAAACGATAGTCACCGTCGGCGCCTGTCTTGATGCAGGGCTAAGCCCCTCTTCTCGTACGTGAGCATTGTCCGGGGAAGTGGCCACACATTGGGGGCGGCGCAATCCTGTGGAAAGTTAAAGTGCCGCTCGCAAATGCGTTACGTTATAGCTCGCAGGCGGATTCCCCTGTTCACCGCTCCGCCTCATAGACGCGGCCCTTCCATCCGCCACCCTCGCCCATGTGGAATCGAACCGCGGAAGCGATGGTCGCCAGCAGATAGAAGAACGCGATAGCCGGAAGGACGACACCCCACAACGACGACCGGCGGTATCGTCCTAGTGTCGGCTGAAATGCAATGCCCATCGCAGCCCAGCACGCCATCCCCAACCACCGCGTTGAGCCGACCGCAAACAGGCTCGCCAGTAGCGGCTCCACATAAAGTATCAACATCCCCAGGCAGGTTCCGAGCAGCATCAACGGCGAGAATCCCAGTTGCACATACGCGGTGCGCGCGATCATATTCCAGACCTCGCCGAGGTGCGCATACCGGCGGTCGCTGACCACTTCCTCGCCGTGACCCAGCCAGATGCGGTATCCCTTCCCCTTGATCTCACGCGCCAGCGCTACATCGTCGATCAGTGCCGCGCGAATCCGGGTTACACCATCCGCACTGCGGATTGCGGCGCGTGAAACCAGCATGGTGCCGCCCGCAGCTGCAGCCGTCCGCTTGTGCGCATCGTTCACCCAGCGGAACGGATAGAGCATTTGGAAAAAGAAGACGAAGGCCGGAAGCATGGCCCGCTCCGCCAGGTCCTCGCACCGCAAGCGCACCATCTCTGAAACGAGCCCATATCCTCCCTCCTCCGCGTGCGCCAGCAACGATGCCACGTGCCCAGGACCGTGCACAATGTCTGCATCCGTCAGCAGCACATAATCCGCAGCCAATGCCTCCGGCTGCGCCAGTCCCTGCGACACTGCCCACATCTTGCCACTCCATCCGGTCTCCAACGGCGCACCCTTGAGCACGCGCAGCCTCTCGTCGGCTTCAGCTAGTTCCAGCGCAATCGCCCCTGTCGCATCCGCGCTGCTGTCGTCTACAACGAGAACCCGCAAATCGTCTCCGACTGTCTGGGCCAATAGCGACCGGAGCGTGTCGCCAATATGTTCAGCTTCATCCCGCGCCGGGATCACCACCGCGACCTTCAAGCCTTTTGCCGCGCGCGTTCGCCCCAGCACAGGCCCGGACTGCCAGAACCTGCCGCGCCCTAGGATCAGCATCATCCACGCGACGCAGCTGAGTAGTACAAGAGCAAACATCATCGAACCCATTATGCCCGTGACGTCATAATGCAGTCGCCGATCTCCTGATGTCCGACGAACACCGGCAGTGGCCGCGAAAAACCCAGGTACACAATTCCGAACGGTGAGTATAGGCCGGGAGAGGAAGCCGGCCGGCGTCTACTGGCGCACGAGTTGGCGCATGCCATTCAGCAAAGTGCAAGTCCTATATCGCCGCCGCACCACGGGGGTGAGACGTCGCTCGGAGAAGACAACAGCCGAAGCGTGGTACATAGTGCACCCGGCTGCGAGGACTTCAAGGATCCGGCGCTGAAGGAGTCGGCACGGGTGACCGAGAGTGAGGTGCAGGACGCACTCGTAGCCCAGATTCCCGGCTCAGGTAAGGAACTCCCCGTGCCAGATTCAAGCTACACAGGTCAACGTCTCAACAAGAAATATGAACCTTGGTGGTTGGGGAGTGGGACGGGCCGGATAGATGTTTTTGTCAAAAAACCGCCTGTGCTGGAGGTGATGGAGCTAAAGCATGGCGATGATTTCATAAAACTTCAGGACGGCTTGGGTCAACTGAGAAACTATATAGATGCAGGCAACAGTTATGGCAATGACGAGTTGCGCGCAAATCTCGGCGTTGACAAGTTTGTGGAGATGCCCCCCAGCCGGTATGCGTCGAGCCATATACGTGCGGGTGTCACGGACGAGCCGGTGACACTCCGCTGGTGCGTGCCGGGCCTCTTAGCCTATCGGGCGCTAAGGGATCAGGATCGGGACCTGTTTGTGTGCACGGCAAGAGACCAGGGAAAGGTGAACGCGTTCCTGAACGGTAAGCTTTCTCGCGGATGGGACGTAGTAGATGAGGACATCGACAAGACAGTGGGACCGAAGATCGAGGCCGCCATTACATCCATGCCGATTTCGGATCTCGTGCAGAAACTGCTCAACAATCCGACCGGAAGGAAGCTCTTGAAAAAGGCGCTTCCGGGTTCCTCATTGATTCTGAATAGTACGGACGGAAGGCTGGTCGGCAAGGCCGCTGAGGAGCTACTCAAAGGCTCTGCGCCGGTGATACGTGCAGTGGCAATGGACTTCAAGCGCAAGCTTTCGTGCAGGATCATCCGCGGAAATATCGCGTTTGCCGCACCTGATGTTCAGGCGCAATGTGGTACGAGGAGAGTGCAAATAACTGGCATAGTTTTTAAGGCCAAGCTGACAAGGAATAGATGAAGAGCCCCCGCGGGCGGCTTCGACGACGTCCTTTGAATGCGCCGACGGTGTCGGGTTGAGATGCGCTCGATTCGGGCGAGCAAGTGGTTGAACAGCCGAGTTTTTCATCCGCGTTTCGGAGAATCACTGCGGCTACCTTCTCGAAAGCCCATCGTAGAAGCCGCATCCTGGAAGCGCGTCCAACTCCCCACCTGAAGCTGCCTGTCTATAGAGTTCCCCAGCCGATCCCCCGCAATAAGTAGCCGTCTACCACCCGAACAGAGGGGAGCAGAGAACACTGCCCGCTCCATCTATTACTGCAAGAGTGCTCTCTTCGACGAACATGGACCCCCGCTCTTGCCGAAGTGTTCGAGCCGGGTTGGGGGAGTTGGCCCGACCGATGCTTCGCAACGTCAACTCTGCACACCGTGTAAGAATGAGACGGATTTTCTTGAGATCGATCGGTGAGGTGAGAGATGGCGGTGCGCCTGAAGGATATCGCCACCGACCTGAATCTCTCGAAGATGACGATCTCCAAGGTTCTGCGGGGACAGACCGATATCAGCGCGCACACGAAAGCGCGCGTCCTGCAGCGAGTCAAAGAGCTCAACTACCGTCCCAACAGCTCCGCCCGAAGCCTCCGCACGGGACGCACGCTGAGCGTCGGGGTGGTTGTTCCGTCGCTGGCGGATCCGTTCTTCGCCACTATCGCGACGGCTATTGTGCAGGCCATGCGCTCGGCGGAGTACAGCGTCCTCCTCTCCTCATCTGAGGGGGAGCCCCGGTCAGAGCGAAGCGAAATCGAGCAACATCTGCCGTGGCAGGTAGATGCCCTGATCCTCGCCTCGCGGCAGGCGCCGGACGAGCTTCGGGACTCGGCTGGAGGCTGGGAGAAGCCGCTCATATTGATCCACTCGGGCCCATCATCGCCGCGATTCAACGCGGTCGAGCTGCGGGAACGTGACGTGGGTTACATGGCTGCAAGCCACCTGGCCGCAATTGGCTGCCGCAGGATCGCCAACGTCCGCGGTCCGCGGTCCGCGACCACGGACATCCGGTTCAGGGGCTTCCGTTCGGCGCTTGCTGACGCGGGGCAGCGCTTCCGTCCGGAGCTGGTCACCGAAACCAACGAGGAAGACGGGAGCGAATACCGGCGCGGCCGCCACGCAGCGCAGCGGCTGTTGGCCGGCCCGGTAGTTCCGGACGGAGTTGTCTGTCACAGTGATTTGATCGCTCTCGGGGTGATAGACGTGGCAGCCGCGGCGGGCCTCGATGTGCCGCGGGACCTCGCTGTAGTAGGTTGCGGAAACTCGGTCGAAATCTGTCACATGGACCTTTCTCTTTCAAGCATCGATCTCTCCGCGGCGAAGCTGGGTCAGCGTGCCGCGAAGCTGGCCTTGAAGCTTTTGTTGCGTGACGGCACGTCCGAGGTTCGCAGTGCCGTCGTCTCCCCGAGCCTGGAAGTACGCGACTCGACGAAACGTTGAACACGTCGCAACTAACCCGTTTGAGGCACAAAAGGAACCTGATGAGGAAGCGCACGTCTCGCAAACAAATCGACCTGGTTGTGTTTGGGGAGTTCTTCTCCGACATGATCTTCTACAACCTTCCCGGGCGCCCGCGTCTAGGCGAAGAGATCAAGACCGATTCGTTTCTTATCGCGCCGGGAGGCCTGGCGACCACGGCGCAGGCCGCAAGCCGCCTTGGAACATCGACGGCCATCATTACCCGCGTGGGCGCGGACGCAAGTTCTCTACCGACCTGGACCGAGTTGCTCGCGCAAGGCCTGGATGTGAGCGCATGCGAGGTCAGCCGCACCCATCCCACAGCCCTGACCGTCTGCGTCGCGTTCAACGCAGATCGCATGATGGTGACGCACGAGCCCGTCCACCGCAATCTCGAGAACCTGCTTGAGCAGCCAAAGGTTCAGCGAAAGCTGTGCCAAGCGCGCCATGTGCACCTCGCGTGCGCCCTGCGGCGTCCAAGGAAGTGGATTCCGTGGCTGAAGTTGTTGCGCAGCGAAGGCATCACCACCTCGGCCGACTTCGGCTGGAACCCAGAGGTCTCTGTTGCGGAGATCAGCTCTATCCTTCAACATGTTGATCTCGCGTTTCCGAACGAACATGAGGCGCGCGCGATCACCGGCGCGAGGAGCACAACCAGCGCGCTCAAGAAGCTGGGAGAGTGGGTGCGGGTCCCCGTAGTCACACTCGGCAGCCGCGGATCGTTGTTGCTGGCGGACGGCAGGATTCACAGGCAGCCCGCACTGAAACAGATGCTGGTCGATGCGACTGGCGCCGGAGACGCCTTCAACGGCGGCTTCCTTCACGCGTTCCTCAGCGGCTGCAGCTGGGACGATTGCCTGCGCGGCGGCAATATCTGCGGCGGCATGGCGGTCTCGGCTGCGGGCGGATCGCAGGCCCTCCCCTCACAACGGCAGTTTCAACGGCACCTGGAAAGCATGCGGGTTGAAAGCGCCTGAGTGCGCCCCCACACGGGTTCTGCCCGGGCGCGCGGCGGCCGAGTCCCAGCGCCCGAACGGCCTCTTACACCCCGGCGCCAGCTCCGATTGAGAGATTCGTCATTTTCTTATTGACATCTCGTTCACCTGGCGGCAAGCTCTAGACCACGCGTCTCCGTTACCGATAACGGAATCCTGCAGATCTCCCTGTGGGATGCCGCCAGGCCCACAAATTCGAGCGTGAGACCAGCACGGGTCAGCCCTGCCACCCGGCTCAGTCGTAGGAGGTTTCGGCACATGAATGTCGCTAAGTCTGGCACCAGGTTTCGGATCTATCTACCGCATCGCCTCGTTCATGTTCTCTCCCTGGCGATCGTTGTGCTGCTCGCAGCCACCGCACAGGCGCAGTTGGACAAGGGGGCAATCACCGGAACACTGCGCGATCAGGCGGGCGCTGTGCTGGCAAACGCCACCGTCACGGTTCTCAATATCGCCACCGGGGTCTCCACCAGGGTGACGACAAATAGCGATGGCACGTACCAGGTGCTTGCGTTGAATCCCGGCACCTATTCCGTCGAGGCGTCAGCTCCCGGGTTCGGCAACGCGAAGACTCCTGAGGTCGAGATTCACGTAAAGAGCCGCGCGGAGGTAGACCTCACCCTGCAGGTCGGTTCGCGAACAGAACAGATAGAGGTCAGGGAGAGCGCGGCGACTTTGCAGACCCAGTCGGCAGACGTCGGGACCACCATCGGAACGACTCAGATCAACGATCTTCCGTTGAATGCAAGACGCTATGCGGACCTGGCGCTTCTGTCCCCCGGCATCTTCAAAAATCCAGTTGTCGCGAACGCTGCTCCTGACCGCTTCAGCTCCAACGGCAACTCCGAGACGCAGAACTACTTCGCCCTGGACGGCGTGGATAATAACTCCGGCTCAACCAACCTGCAGGAAGGCTCCGTGCAGAACGTGCAGCCCCCGCCCGACGCGATCCAGGAGTTCCGGGTACAGACCCGCACCTACTCGACGGAGTTCGGCACCTCCGCCGGCGCAGTCATCAACGCCTCCATCAAGAGCGGCACAAACAAGTTCCACGGAAACGCCTGGGAGTACGCGCGCAACAGCGTGTTTGATTCCAATACGTTTCTGAACCGGCAGAAGAACATTGCCAAAGGAAACTTCAGCCAGAATCAGTTTGGTGGCACGACTCGGCGGCCCGATACTGCACGATCGCACATTCTTCTTCGCTGACTACCAGGGGCTGCGTAGCGCACAAGGCACGACCAAGTCGTCTACCGTGCCTTCAGCAAAGATGAAGACCGGAGATTTCAGCGAGCTCAACCCTGCGTCGTATCCGTTCAAAGGTTTGGCTACCGGCCAGGCAAACTGCTTTACCGGCATGGTAATCAATGCGAACTGCCTGGATCCCGTCGCGCTTAAGCTCGCGGCTCTGTTCCCCGATCCGAACGATCCCGCGGTGCCCATCTGGACCGGTGCAACGAACTACAACTTCGTCTACAACATTCCTCAACAGGTGAATTCCACCGACGCCAGCAGTCGATCACAAGATCAACCAGAAAGATTCGGTCTTCGCCCGTTACAGCTTCCTCAATCAGCATCGGCAGGACGCTCCGTGGACCTCGAACCCCATCGCCGGCAATGGCGGCTTCGCAACGGATTACCGCATCCGCAACCAGGGGCTCGCGATCGGCGAGACGCACATCTTTTCATCGACTACCGTCAACCAGGCACGCTTCGGCTTCTCGCGCGATAACGCTGTCAGCGGCCCGATCGGTCTCGCGCTCGGAACGTCTAATGCCAGCGACTATGGGCTGACGGGCATACCCGCTTCGCCCTACACAGCGGGCATCCCGCCTTTCTACATCTCCGGCCTTGTGACTCTGGGAACAGACCGGTTCCGTCCCGCAGTTCCAGGTGGCCACCGTCTACCAGTTCGTGGACACATTCAACAAGCTCAGTTGGGAACCACAGCGTGATGGCCGGCTATGAGTACCACCGCAACGCCGATAACTTCCTCGACCTGCAGGCACCGCAGGGATTCATCCAGAGCACGGGGATCTATAGCAACAAGTCTGGCTTTGGCTTCGCGGATTTCCTGCTGGGCGATGTGGCCTCCACCATCTACAACACGCCTCTCTCCGTCCACAACTTCGAGCCGGGCCATTCCTTCTTCGCGCAGGATACCTGGCGCGTGGCGCCCAGGCTGACAGCTACCTACGGTGCACGGTACGAACTCTTCGCACCGGTGCTGAACCGCACCAATTCCCTTTCGAACTTCTCTCCGGCAAACGGCGGGACCCTGGTCGCGGCTGCCGCGAACGCAGGCGACTGGGGATGCCGGTCGCTGATCAACCCTGACAAGAACAACCTCGCGCCGCGAGTCGGATTTTCGTTCCAGTCGGCCGCCCAACGTTGTCTTCCGTGGCGGATATGGCATTTTCTATCAGTTCATCAATCGCATCGGGTCCGAGTCTGCGCTGACCCTCAATCAGCCGTTCCTGAAAGCCGTGCAGACCAGCCAGACATCCGGCAGCGTCACGCCCGTCTTTATCTTGAAGAATGGCTTCCCGGGCGCAAGCTATGCCGCCAGCAACGTTCCTCTCACCTTGCAGAAGAACAACTGGCAGGACCCCAACCAGCGGACCAGCTACGTGCAGCAGGCGAGCTTCGGCCCGCAGATACAGCTTTCGCGCTCCACCGTCGTCGAGCTGACCTACGTCGGGAACTGGGGCCAGAAGATGAACCGCCTGCGCAATGCCAACCAGGGCGTCGTCACCGGATACGCCCCCCAACGCAGGCTATCGTTCAGTTCCCGTACGCCAACCTGAACACAGCGACAACAACCGTGGCTGGCGCCGGCACCCACGCCTTTCTCGAATACGCGACAAACGACGGCAATACCAGCTATAACGGGTTGGAGCTGAGCTGCGCGCCGCAATATGACGCAACGGGCTCTCATACCAGATCAGCTACACGTGGGCCCACGCTATGTCCGATTTCGCCGACAACCTGACCGCCGGTTCAACACCGCAGAACGCCTACGACTATGCTCACGAGCACTCCAACTCCCCCTTCGATCAACGCCACCGGTTTGTGGCCGCTGCCGCCTGGAAGCTGCCCGTCGGGAAGGGCGGTCTGCTGCTGAACAACGACTCCGTCGCGTCGCGTCTGCTGGGTGGCTGGCAACTGAATACGATTGTGACGTTGCAGACCGGCAATCCGTTCAATGTTACGGCGTCTGATAGCAGCCAGACCGGCGGCAACCATGCGGCGTATGCCAACTGCCTGAGCAATCCCTTTATTGGAGCTACAAGCGACCGGACACAGGCCACTGACCCGAACGACCCAGCAGGTTTATACGTGTAGGCGCGTTCTCGCAGCCGGGTGCCGGCACCTTTGGGTCCTGCCGGCCACGCATGTATCACGGTCCCGGACGGGAAAACGTGGACCTCAGCGTCTTCAAGCAGTTCCGCCTGGGCGAGGTCCGCCAGATTGAGCTTCGGTTCGAAGCATTCAACGCCTTCAACCACGCAAACTTCGGCGCACCTGCGGCTTCGGTGACAAACGCGGCAACTTTTGGCCAGATCACGAGCGTTGTGAACGACCCGCGGCAGCTCCAAATGGCGGGTAAATTCTACTTCTGACAAGCCGGCATCCCGCGGCTGCGATACCGTAGTCGCGGGACCGCCTTACTCGATCGGCGAGGAAAGATTGAGATGATGACGAGACAAGCAGTTGCGACGTTGGCTGCGCGTGGTTTTTGTAACAGCCGCGGTATCAGGGATTGCAGCGAGCGGTTCCGCTGCCCCTCCGCCAGCCCCGCAGGTCACCGATGCCAACCCGATCCCGCCTGACCGAGGCGCCGCAGGCACATGGCAGCTCATCAAAAAGCTACACACACGTGCCAGCATGCTGATGATCGTGGCGCATCCGGACGATGAGGACGGAGCCACGCTCGCCTACGAGAGCCGGGGACTCGGTGTGCGTACAGACCTGCTGCAACTGAATCGCGGCGAAGGCGGCGCCAACGTGATGTCGACCGATCTCTGGGACGCCCTGGGCCTGGTGCGCACGGAGGAGCTACTGCAGGCGGGCCGCTTCTACGGCATCGATCGGCAGTACTTCACCACTGCCACTGACTATGGCTTTTCCAAGTCGCTCAAAGAGGCACTGGATCAGTGGGGCCACGACCGCGAACTCGCCGAGGCCGTGCGCATCGTGCGTTTGAGCCGGCCCCTTATCGTCTCTTCCGTTTTCGTGGGCGGCCCCACCGACGGCCACGGCAACCATGCCACGGCGGGCATGATGGCACAGGAGGTCTTCAAGGCCGCGGGCGATCCTGCTATGTTTCCTGAGCAGATCGCCGAAGGTCTGCAGCCGTGGGAGCCGGTCAAGGTCTATGCTCGCGTCCCCTTCTTGCGCACCTCCGAAAAGGGATCGTACGACTATGCCAATCACCGGTGGGGTCCTGTGGGCGTTACTAATCACGTGACTGGCCAATGGGAGCCGGGCCCGGTCGCAACCACGCTCTCCGTGCCGGTCGGGACATACGACGACCTCCTCGGCCTAACGTACGTTCAGGTAGCGCGCGAGGGGCTCGGATACCAGAAGTCACAGAACGGTGGCGGCGAGATCCCGTTGCCAGGGCCCCAGGGAGGCGTGTACCACCGCTTCGGTTCGCACATCGATGCGAAGGAGAAGGAGGAGACCTTCTTCGACGGCATCGACACTTCGCTCGCCGGCATCGCCACGCTCGCCGGTTCGACTCCTCCGGCATTTCTGAGCAGCGGCCTCGCCTCCATCAACAGCTCTGTGGAGGCGGCAATCAGGGCATTCGCGGCACAGGACACCTCGGCGATCGCGCCTCCGCTGGCCGACGGCATGCGTGCGACCGAGAAACTCATCTCGGCCGTTGAGAGCAGTTCGCTCGATCCCGCGGCCAGGTACAACGTTCTGTTCGAACTCCGCGTGAAGCAGCGGCAGTTCAACGACGCTCTGGTCTCCGCACTCGGTCTCAGTATGGAGGCTGACGTGGTTCCAGCCCCGCACGGCGACGGCATGCCGCCCGAGTTCCGCCGCACGCAGACCACCTTCCAGATGGCAACGCCCGGCAAGGACGTACACGTCGGCGTTCACCTCTTCGAAGGCGGCAAGCTCCCCGTCGCCGTGAAGAGCCTCGTTCTCCTCCCAAGCTCCGGCAAAAACTGGAAGGCGGGCCCCGAAGGCAGCGCAAAGCCAGGCACTCTCGAAGGCGGCAAGAGCCTCGACCTCCGTTTCAACGCCACGGTTCCAGCAGATGAGCCATACACCAGGCCCTACTTCAGCCGCGCCAACCTCGGGGAGTCTCGCTACAACCTGTCGGTGAAAGACGACAGCGGCCTGCCGCTTGCCCCTTATCCGCTGGAGGCCCGTGCGGAGATCGAGTACAGCGGCCTCACGCTTAGCCTCTCGAAAGTCGTGCAGGTCGTCAGCCGGCTGGAAGGTCCGGGTGTTCTCCGCTACCCCATGCCCGTCGGACCAGCCGTATCGGTTGCCCTGAGTCCGAGCGCGGGCGTTCTGCCTGCGGACCTTTCCTCCTTCCCCGTCAGTGTTCAACTGCTGAACAACCTCGAAGGCAAGGCAGTCGAGACTGTCCACCTCAGCGTTCCGGAGGGCTGGCGCGTAGAGCCCGCGACCCTGCCAGTGAGCTTCAGCCAACTGGGTGAACAGCAGACCGTCGCCTTCACCGTGTACCCGAAAGCAAAGCTGGGGAGCACGTACGAGATAACGGCCGTTGCGGACCTCGCCGGGAAGTCCTACACAGAGGGATATGTGGTCACCGGCTACACCGGCCTGCGCCCATATTTTCTCTACAGCCCCGCTCGTTACCGCACCAGCGCGTCTGACGTGAAGATGGCCCCGGGGCAGAGAATCGCGTACATCGAAGGCAGCGGCGACGATGTGCCAGCCTCGCTTGCGGCCCTCGGCGTTCACGTTTCGTTCCTGTCCGCGCAGGATCTCGCCACGGGCGACCTCAACAAGTACGACACGATTCTGGTCGGTGTGCGCGCGTATGCCGTTCGGCCTGACCTCGTGACCAACAATGCCCGTCTGCTCGACTACGTCAGCAAGGGGGGCGTAGTCATGGTCCAATACAACACGCCCGAGTTCGATCACAACTTCGGCCCCTATCCGTACGTCATGTCCGGCGATCCTGAGGAAGTCACCGACGAACACTCGGCCGTGAAGATCCTGGACCCCGCCAACCCGCTTTTTACATGGCCCAATCGGATCTCGGAGAAGGACTTCGATGGCTGGATTGAAGAGCGAGGCTCGAAGTTTCTGCAAACGTGGGATCCCAGGTACACCCCGCTGCTGGAGACTCACGATGAGGGACAGCCCGAACAGAACGGCGGGCTTATCTACGCGCGGTACGGCAAGGGCGCGTACATCTACAACGCCTACGCCTTCTACCGTCAACTTCCGCTCGGCGTGCCCGGCGCGTATCGCCTGTTCGCCAACATGATCAGCCTGCCCAAAAACCCGGCCTTCCAGGCTCGTCATTGAAGCGACCTCTCCCTCCTGGCGTGCTGCAAAGCGCACCAGGCAAGATCGCTGTCTCCTCTTTGCAGTCTCGCCTTCGGTTGTGCGACCTGCCTGTCTGCTGATTGAACCTATGGTGAACGCACCTGTTGCCGTGCAGCATGACGGCTCCCAACTCGAACGCGGCATGGGCCTGTGGGGCGCGCTCTCAGCGAACATCCTCAACATGGTGGGCGTCGGTCCGTTCCTTACGATCCCGCTCGCACTTGCGGCGATGGGCGGACCCCAGGCGATGGCCGGCTGGGTTCTTGGCGCGCTTCTCTGCATGTGCGACGGAATGGTGTGGGCGGAGCTCGGGTCGCAGTTTCCGCAATCCGGCGGACCGTATCACTACCTGCTGCACGGCTTCGGTCCGCACACCTGGGGGCGACTCTTCAGCTTCGTCTACCTGTGGCAATCCCTGCTCATCGGACCCATTTCAATCGCCGGCGGGGCCGTCGGCCTGAGCGACTATGCCAGCTTTATAGCGCCCGGTCTGCGGCATGCCCAGCTCGTGATGCTTGCGATGGCGATCTGCCTGCTCACAACAGCCCTGCTCTACCGCTCCATCAAGTCCATCGCGGCCCTCTCGCTCGTCGTTACAGCAGCAGTTCTTGGCACTTGCGTCTGGATCGTTGTCAGCGGCGCGATGCACTTCCATCCGGCGATCGCGTTCGACCTGCCGCCTCATGCCTTCAACTCCTCCCGCGCCTTCTGGAGCGGCCTCGGTGCCGCTACTCTCATCGGCGTCTACGACTACGGTGGATACAACAATGTCTGTCTGATCGGCGAAGAGATTCGAATCACCGCGCCGAACCATTCCCCAGGCGGTGCTGTGGTCCATCGTGCTCGTCGCCATCCTCTATCTGGCGATGAACTTCTCGATCCTCGGCACCGTTCCTTGGCGGCAGGCCGAGCACTCGCGTGCGGTCGTGGCAGATTACATGCAGACACTCTACGGCCACCGCGGCGGCGTTCTCGTCTCGGTGCTCATCCTGGTGGCTTCGTTCGGTTCGGTGTACGCCATCCTGCTCGGATTTTCGCGGGTACCCTACACGGCCGCCGTGGATGGCCGCTTCTTTCCCATCTTCGCGCGTCTGCATCCAAGAGGACACTTCCCCACTACCTCGCTGCTGGTGATGGGTGGGCTCTCTGCCGTTGCGTGCCTGTTCTCGCTGGCAGACCTTATCTCTGTTCTCATCGTGGTCCAGACCATGTTTCAGTTCGCTGCCCAGTGTGTCGCAGTCGTCCTTCTACGCAGGCGTGGCGAGCCAGTTCCCGGCGGCTACCGCATGCCCCTGTACCCTCTCCCAGCCCTGGTCGCCCTGCTGGGTTGGATCTACATCGTACTCAGCGGGAAGCCGCTGCACATCTTCATCGGCGTGGCGATGGCTGCCGTCGGCGCCGGCTTCTTTCTCCTGCAGGCAAAGCGACGAGAGGAGTGGCCCTTTAACGCTCATGCAACCCTTTGATGTAACTGTCGTCGGAGAAATCTACATCGACCACGTGTTCACCGGCTTCACCTCCTGGCCTAAACCCGGGGAAGAGGTCTTCACCCGCGAATACGTCCAGGAGATAGGCGGGGGCGCGGGCAACACCGCGTGCGGTCTCGCGCGCCTGGGCCGATCCGTTCGCCTCGTCGGGGCCATTGCAGCGGTAGATGCGCCGTGGTTCCGCTCCCGGCTTGACGAGTTCGGTGTGATCAGCGATTCGCTCCTGCTCTCTCACGAACGCACGGGGGTGACCGTCAGCGTCTCCACCAGGGAAGACCGTTCTTTCTTCACCTTTGTCGGCGCAAACAGTGCGGTTCCGGCGATGCTGCGCGACCCGGACATCGTGGCCCGAATGAAGCTCTCGCGCCACGTGCACTTCGCCTTGCCGCTTGATCCACAAACAGCCACCCATCTTCTCCCGGAACTGCGCGAGGCTGGCTGCACCACCTCACTCGACGTCGGATTCCAGCCCGAATGGCTGGGCAATCCCGAGAGCCTCCAGGTCTGCCGCGCCGCTGACTACTTCCTCCCAAACGAGCGCGAAGCTGCCCTGCTCTGCTGCACGAATGCCGCGGACTACCTGTCGTTCGCCCATGCGCAGGGGCTCTCGCCGGCCGTTCTCAAGCTCGGTTCACGAGGCGCCGCCATGTCCCATGCGGGGCGTCGCCTGCAGGTGCCGCCACCCGCCGTCCGCGTCGTGGATACCACCGGCGCAGGGGACGCCTTCGACGCCGGCTTCATCGACGCTCTGCTCGATGGAGCCGGACCGGCCGACCTTCTTCGCCGGGCCTGCCTCTGTGGCGGTCTCTCCACAGAGGTCGCCGGAGCGCTGGGCGGACTTCCATCCAGAGATCAGATAGAAAGGCTCTATGAACGGACCTACGCCTCGTAAGGTAGCCTTTATCGGCGGCGGCGGTGTGCGCACGCCGCTTGTCGTCTTCGGAGTCAATGAAGCAGCGGCCGCCGCCGGTGTCGAAGAGTTAGTGCTGTTCGACCCCGATGCTGCGAGGGCCCGCATCATGACAGAACTCGGTCGCGCCGTAGTCTCCCGTGAAGGCGGATCCCTGCGCGTCCGTCAGGCATCGTCCATCGAAGACGCAATCGACGGGTCAGACTTCGTCCTCAACAGCATCCGCGTTGGTGGCAGCCAGGCGCGCGCCCGCGACGAGAGAACCTCCATCGAACAGGGCTATCCGGGCCAGGAGACTACTGGTCCCGCCGGGATCGCCATGGCCCTGCGCACGGTGCGCGTCGCCATCGAGCAGGCACGCCTGGTCGAACGCCTCGCCCCCAACGCCTGGCTCATCAACTTCACAAACCCCGCCGGCCTGATCACGCAGGCAATTCGCCACCAGACCGGAGCCAAAATCGTTGGCATCTGCGACACTCCGACAGAGATGCTCCACCGCATCAACACAGCCTTGAGCGCCCCGGCATCCGACGTCCGTTGCGAGTACATGGGTCTCAATCACCTCGGCTGGATCCGTAAGATCTCCCTCCGCGGAGAAGACATCACCGCCAGGTTGCTCGACGACAACAGCTTTCTCGCGCAGCTCTATTCTGTTCCTCTGTTCGACCACGACATGATCCGCGCCCTTGGACTCATCCCCACCGAGTACCTCTTCTTCTTCTACTCGCGCCGGCGTGCACTCCACAACCAGCGCAAGCAAGGTTCCACCAGGGGCGCCGAGGTCGAACAACTCACCGGCAACCTGATTCGCACGCTCAACGAGCAGCTCGCCGCAGGCCACGGATCCGCCGCCATTCAAACCTACGTCGATTACCTCAACACGCGCTCGGGCTCCTATATGAAGCTCGAAGGGTCTGCCGGCTCCGCCTTCAGCCGCGAACAGGCCACCCAGGAAGACCCGTTCCGGGCGGCGAGCGGCTACCATCGCATTGCACTCGATGTCATGAACGCGCTGGCCGGAGTCGCTCCGGGACGCATCGTCGTTAACACGGTGAACGGTGGCGCCATCGACGACATCGATGGTGGCGACATCGTCGAGGTGTCCTCGTGGATCGACCGGGACAGCATCGTGCCTGAGCCCTGCGGCGCTCTGCCCGAAGCGGTGCGCGGTCTGGTGCTTGCCGTGAAAGCATACGAGCGCGTAGCGATTCAGGCAGCCGTCGAGGACTCGGATCTGCTCGCCCGCAAAGCCATGTTGCTCTATCCCCCGATCGGGGAATGGGAACCTTCAAGGGCGCTGCTCGATCAGCTCGTCACCCATTGCTGATCGGCGCAAACCCTTGCGACGGTTAAGTTCTTTCACGCATCAACGGACCCGACACGTACGCTCCTGTTCGAAGCGGGGCGATTGGGCGCATACGTCCAAAGCAAGCTGGTTCTATAGTGTCGATCTGCTGCAATCATTCCACAGCCCGCGGCAGATCGTTACCCTACACCGCCATGGCTGCTCGGATTGCGTGGCCTCAATCTCTGTAGAAATGCGGCGTGCGGGAGCTCTTCTCGAGCCCGGCTGCCAGGTCCGCCACTGCTGCCGTATCGCCTGCCTGAGCCGCCGCAAGGGCCCCACCACCGGAACCAACAGCTCCGGTCTGGGCAGGCCTCCTGATGCGGGACGGCGTTCCTTCCCCCTCTCTAGGGACTATCGGGAAGTCGTCAGCGGCGCAGGGGTTGGGATGCGGGGCAACATCTCAGCACGCGTGGCCGCATTGTAGGCAAACCATGCTTCGATCATGGAGCCCTGCATCACGTCGTCTTTTTGGACCCGGTCATAGGTGTCCGCATTCGAGTGGTGGGTCCGCGTGCCGTACTCTAACGTGTCCTGCTGGAAGCCGATGCCGTTCAGACCGATCCACGAAAAGGCGGTCGAGTCGGTGCCGCCGGGCGCGGGTGTGGGCCTGAATTCAGTGCCGGAGACAGCAACGATGTGCTGGTCCTTGATGGGCTCAATCCAGGACTTGAAGATGGCTCGCTATCTGCGGGCTGCCGCCGGCTGATACGCCCCGAAACCTGCCCGAGCCGCCGTCGTCGTTGAAGTAGACGTCCAGCTTGTCGTACTCGGGAGTCTTCTTCATGGTGTCGC
Source organism: uncultured Acidobacteriaceae bacterium (assembly GCA_963791875.1). GTDB lineage: Bacteria > Acidobacteriota > Terriglobia > Terriglobales > Acidobacteriaceae > Edaphobacter. Next base: position 344,216 of record CAWBUI010000003.1, on the reverse strand, counting down.
GCGGCGCGAAGTGCTGCTGCACGTAGGCGATCGAACCGTAAACACCTTCTTCCTCGCCGCCCCACAGCGCAACGCGGACCGTGCGAGCCATGGGCTTGTGCAGCGTAGCCAGAATACGCACAGCCTCCATCGCGACCGAGGAACCTGTGCCGTTGTCGGTTGCACCGGTGCCGCCCTGCCAGCTGTCGAAGTGACCGCCCAGCATCACGACCTCATCCGGTTTGGTGGTACCGGGAATCTCGCCGATGACGTTGAAAGCCATCTGGTCATCCTTCTGGTACTCCACCTGGACGTCGAAGGTGAGCTTGGGCGTAAGGCCGTGCTGCAGCAGACGGACGACTGCGGTTGTACTGCTCGGCCCCGATGGCCACGATGGGCGGCGGGATCGGGTCCTTGGGATTTTGCGAGCCGCCGTAGGTGGAGAAGATCGTGCCACCGTCTCCGTTGTAACCCGGCGTAAGTACCACGGCGGGAGCCCTCTTCCTTGAGGAAGGCGTTCAGCTCGTTACGAAGAGCCTGATTCTTCTCTGATGAGAGAGCCAGCGAGGTGGGCGTGTATTCCCAGGCGCCTTCTCCGGGTCGGCCTCGGCCGCTGGGATCGCGTTCGGTTCCGGGAGCACCGGGCGCTCCTGCAGCGCCGGGGCTGCCGGGTCCACGACCGCCGTATCCGCCGCCACGTGGTGAGCTGGCGCGCTCAAGAATCTGCTCATCCGTTGGGGAGGGCGCGCATCTGCCGTTGTGTGCAGCCGAAGTGGGGCTGGATCGAAGATGAGGACGATCTTGCCCTTCAACTTGCCTCTGTACTTCGGGAAGTCTTCCTTCGAGTGGATAGGCGCCCACATGGCGTCGGCGGTGATCGGGCCGTCGGTGCCGGGAGTCCACGCCAGCGGGAAACCGGGAATCGCCGCGTAAGCAGGAGATTCGAGCGCGCCGTAATACTTCTTGATCTGCCAGCCGTAGCCGAAGGGCCACTTTTCGAGATGGACGTTCTGAAGGCCCCACTCTTTCATCTGCTCCATCGCCCATTCTGCGGCCGCGCGGTGATTGCGGCTGTTGTTCACGCGGGGGCCGTATACCTCGGATATGTAGAAGAGATTCTCCATCACTTGCGAGTGTTGGAAGGCCTCCGTCTTGATCTGGCTGAGAACATCCAGATCCACTTTGTCGCCAGGCGTGTCCTGCGCAGGTGAGCTCGCGACAAGCAGCAGGGCGGCACAGGTAACAGCGGCGTTCCTGAGGCGGAGTATCTTCATCAAATCCCGCTTTCGAATAATGCAGTGAGTTAGAAGATGATCTTCCCGGCAAATTGGACGTTGAACGGCGCGCCGGACGAGATCCCGGTCGGTGCACTGGTCAGTTGACCGAAGGTAGAACTGGTGATGCCTGTGGCCGGAGTACCAGGATTCACGATGTTGAAGATGTTGAAGAGATCAGCACGGAATTGAAGGTTCACGCCCTCGTAGATCCGCGTATTTTTCACCAGGGAAGAATCGATGTCGAAGAAGTGAGGTCCGCGGAATTGATTGCGGGCCGTATTGCCCTGTGATCCGTACGCAGGATTACTGAAGATGCCGGTCGGCGAAGCATTCCAATATTGGATGAATTTAACCCCGGTGCTCGGGTTTGTCTGGATCGTCGTGCTGCCGGTCTTGTAACTCGCGCCTGAGTAGTTGATACGGTCCTTGTTCATCCCGATGCCGGTGTTATCACCGATCGTGATCGAGAAGGGGGCGGACGTGTTGAATTTCGCAAACCCGGTAGCCTGCCATCCCCTGGTGAGCGCAGCGAACCGGTGACCCATCTGCGGCGCCTCCCAGACAAGATATCCATTTAGGGTATGGCGAATATCGAAGGTGGCGTTTCCGTAGTCTAGGCGCAGATTGTTCGAGTCGGTCGGTCCGGTGCTGCGAAAACCCGAGCCGTTGTCGAGAGAGTGCCCATAGGTCCATGCGAGCTGACCTGTAAGTCCGTGATAGCCGCTGGCCTTGATCGTAGCCTGAAGTGAATTGTAGTTTGAAGCGGCATTGCTTGTTACCTGCACGACCGCACCGACGGATTGGTAGTTCGCGACAGACTTGTTCAGGTAAACAGGACGTCTGACGAGCAAGCAGTTCGCGCTTGAACCGTTCGTTGCGAGTTGGCAGTTTGTTGTGGGAAAGTTCGGATTCTGAGGAGCAGATGGTGTCCAGGGAGCAGCCTGGTTAGCGTCCTCGAGTATGTAGAGATGCACCCCCGTGGACCCGGCGTAGGCCAGCGTGAATACACTCTTTCGGCTGACCTGATACTCGGCAGCCAGGTTGTAATCGTGGGCGTATGCGGTCTTCAGGTTCGGGTCTACGGAAAACAGACCGTACGTTGAGGCTCCTTTAGCACCTTGGAAGACATACTGATTTGGCTGCCACTGGCCGACGGAGAGCGATACGTTCTGGACGCCGCCGAAGGGGTTGGCCTGCAACCCGGTTGCGTTTGCTCCGGTTGCAAACGAGACACTGTTATTGCCGAAGCCATTGAAGGGCGCCGAGTCGAAGTAGAGACCGTAGCTGCCACGTAGAGCCACCCTGTCGATTGGGTTCCAGGCAAATCCTACACGGGGAGAGAAGTGCAACTTGCTGGGCTTGTAGGTCGGTGGGGCTCCAGGTGTGCCGACCTGGATAAGACCGTTCGCATCCGCTCCCATGGCGCCGGGGCGGAACTCAGACCAGGGACCAGTCGTGGAAAGATCGCCGAAGAAGTCATGGCGAAGGCCATAGTTCAGCACCAACCTTGGAAGCACTTTCTGCTGGTCCTGAATAAAAAAGTCCATATCCGTGCGATACAGGTCGCGACGCACATTACCGGCAGTAAAGGATGCTGAGTTGTAGGTGCCCGTCAGGTAGTCGGCGAGCGCAAGTACTTCTGGATGGAGTCCGATTATGGCGAGGTCGTTGACTCCTTTACAAGCAGCCGGCAGGGGCGTTGTTGTTCCGCAGACTTGAGCTTTCGTTGTGGATTCAGACCAGGGACTTGCGCCGGCCGGCAAGGTCGTATTGCCGGAAGAATACCCCGTGAAAGCAAAGGTACCGCGTGTGCCCGCCTGGTACTGCAGGTCGATGTAGCTCCGTCGGAACTCGCCGCCGAAGCGGATTTCATGTCTTCCGTGCACCCAGGTAGCGGCGTCAGTGATATGGCCGGTGTAGTCCTTTCGGCCGAGGGGCTGGGTGATGCCGACGCCATCAAAGCCGCTCAGGGTAATGGTGGGAGCGCCGAAAAGCGCGGGGTTTGCGACTCCGGTATTCAGCCCCAAAGCGGGCATATTGTAGCTATGATTCAGGTCATTAAACGTCTGGTTGAAGACGCCAGTGGCAATCAGTAACTGATTTGTGAGGTGCTCTGTGGGCGCCCAGTTGTGGGATAGCGAGAAGCTCTGGGTAATATCCGGTGCTACCTGAAAGTACGGGTAGGTCGCGGTGGCGCCGACAGGCTCAGCCTGCCGGCCGGTGCCGATGAATGCCTGCAAGCGGATGGTTTGCATGGGCGACAGGATGTAGTTGAGATTGCCAACAACATTGTCACTGTAACCATGCCGTTGGTGCGTCTCGACGTAGTTGCTGAGATTCGCGCCCAGCCCCGTGGCGTTACCCCCCGGCCAAAGCGCGCTCAGCAGAACAGGGGAGAGCGGGTTTATCGTCGTGATGCCGTGGCGCTGCAGCAGCTGCGTGGCCTCTGTGACATAGGCCGCACCGGGTTCCGTGTCAGCAGAACTGGACAGCTGAATGTTGTACACCTGCCGTTCGTAGTTGGTGTAGAAGAACAGCTTCTCCTTGAGGATGGGGCCGCCGAGCGAACCGCCGAACTGCTGATTGCGGACCTTCTGTTTCCGCGCCGTGTCGATCGAGAAGAAGTCACGGGCGGCGAAGAACTCGCTGCGTCCATAGAAGTACGCGGAGCCATGGAAATCGTTCGTACCGGTCTTAAGGCCCACGGAGACGAGACCGCCCGCGCTGTGTCCTTCTTCCGCATTGCCGGACGACTGTACCGAGAACTGGTCGATTGCCTCGATAGGAAGAGTGACGCCTGCGATCGGGCCGACGCCGCCCTGGTTGGCGGCAGTTGACCCCTGCCATATGTCGTTGTTGTCAGCACCATCGATCTGGTAGTTGAGTTGGTTGCTGCGAGACCCGTTCAGTGAACCGGAGGAATTCATGCCGGGTGTCAGCTGAAGTAATTGCGTGAAGCTGCGTCCGTTCAGAGGAATGTCCGACACGGCTTTCTGGCCGATCACAGCATTGTTTGAAGACGACTGGGTCTGGATCTCTGACGTTGTATCGGTTCTTACTTCGACAATCTCTTGTGTTCCGGACACCGACAGCTTGGGATTCACCGGAGTGACAGCACCGGGATTTACAGCGATATCCTTCAGGAGCGCTTCACCAAAACCCGTCGCCGCAACGGAGACAGAGTAAGTGCCAAGCTGCAGGTCCTGAAACACGTACCCGCCGTCAGAGGTGGTATTTGTTTCTCGAATCGCCCCGGTATCGGTACTGGTCAACCTCACTCTGGCATTGGGAATAGATGCTCCTGTCGGGTCAACTACGGTCCCACCGATGCCGCCGCGATAGGTCTGCGCGCTCAACGGCAGCGCAATCAAGAGAAGGTACAGGGGTAAAGTGATGCTTCGTACCCAGCGGGTGATGCGCATAAGGCATGCTCCTGGAGTTAGAGACAGCGTTGCTGCATAGACTGATGGACAGAGGCAGAAGCACACTTACTTGCAGAACTTGAGGAGGGGGCCCGCGAACATCTTTCGACCGGTCAACAGAGCGTCAGAAAGGCACGAATGCAGCGTCGGATGCGCAAGGGGGGCGGCGCCTTTGGGGTGCCGGTCTATGCAAAGTCCAGGAATATAAAACTTCCTTGACGTTGGTTTGGCTGAATGAATAAGAGAGTACCGGAAAAGTTAAAAAGTAACAATGATAGATACGAACATTCCCGCAAAACTTCTTGGGTCCCAGGGTCCAGCCCTCCCCAGCGCCAAGGGTACCTTTCCGTTCCCGCATCGTTCGCGGGCTTTCAAAGGCAGGTGAAGTGTAGACGGGAGAGTATGGACGTATAAGCTGTGCGGTTCTATCACTTACGTGCACGTCGTGCCTGCGGCGGGAGTTACCAGTTTTTGTCCCAAACCTCGAGCAGTGGGTAGCGATTTACCGCCGAAGGCTGATAGCTCGAGCGGCTTATCCACCAGTCCAGGCGGGCTTGCGGGTCTCCGGCGAAGGCTGGATCCACCTTCAGCTTGGCCTGAAACTCCTTCATCATCTCGGGGTGTTCTTCAGCAACCTTGTTGGCGATGGGTACGGAAAGATACGGTCGGGCACCGATCCTGCCCATGCTCTGGAAGACCGACGCTGCAAAGCCCCATCGGATGAGTGCATCCGGTGCGGCGGGATGGAGCAAAGCCATAATCAGGCGCGCACGCTGCTGGTGCATGGGAACCCAGTAAGAGCCGGCGGGCACCTCGACTCTTTCATGAACCGGGTGCATCGTGTAATCGGTCATCAAGCCACCTTCGGATGCGGCCGGCGCATACTTCACATCCGTAAAGCGCCAGGTGTCGAACTCCTGATCGAGCGGCCTGGTCGTGAGTTCCATCTCTACCCCGTGCAGTTTGAGTTCGTCGGCTATTTCCTTCCATTCGATCGGGATAAGAAAGCCAAGCGGTTCCTGCGCTTCTGCCGTTGTGTCCACGCCATCGTGCGTAACCGTAGTGAAGTCATCCTTCTCGGCAGTGAAGCTGGGAACCATCGTGCCGGTAATCTCGGAGAGGAACGGTGCGGATTTCAAGGAATGGTATTCCAGGGGGTGCGAGGCGGTGCTGGTCTTACCAGCCAGGTAGATCGGCGGCGCATTGCGGTCACCTGCCATGGCTGCGTACGTTGCGTCTGCGGCCCGGACTGCCTTGCGCAATGTCTGCGGGTCTTCGGTCACAATATCGATCGAACTCACCATGATGTCGTAATCCGACCACGCGCGCGTCTTCATGTCCTTCAGGCTATGGGTCTCCACCAGCAGGCAAGGGCGGTTGAGGGCAGCGGCGTACAGATGGGAGTAGCGCGGAGAGAAGACCTCGACGAAGAACTCACGGCTTCCATTGGGCATGGTGCGCAGAGCCCCGTATGGGGACACGAGATGGCCAAGAGCCTCCATGCGTTTGTTCAACTCCGGAATGTAGCGGTCATTCACCCAGTCGCGGGTAGGTTCGCCCATGTCCCCGTGGTGCGCCATGTCCCAGGTCACGTCATACTGGTAGTCAGCACCGTCCGTCACGTGATTGTCGAACATGAAGTCCGGCATCCAGGCGTGGTAGAGCTTGAGCCAGCCTTGCATCTCAGGCGTCGCTGCCTTGATGTAGTCGCGGTTCAGGTTGATCAACTGAGCCTGGGACCGAGTTCCGGTAAGCTCCGGTCCATTCTGATTGGCACGATTAAACGGGCTGCGCGATTCGTGTCCGTCGACGTTGAAGACTGGAATGACAACAAAGATCGCGTTGTTGAGCCACGCTGCCTCATGCCGACGCCTGGTGATGACCATATCGCGCACCAGCATGAGTGCGACATCCTTGCCCATGATCTCGCCGGAATGAATGCCGCTTTGAATCAGGATGATCGCCTTATTGGTCTTCGCCGCGGCGGCCGGCGTGAACGCGTGGTCGGAGGACACGATCAATGCATACATCGGGCGGCCCTGTGAGCGTTGTGCCAAACTGCATCACCTTCACGGAAGGCGACATCCTCTCCATACTGCGCATAAGAGCCACGGATTCGGCGTAGACGCCCGTTTGGCGCCAGCCCGTCTTCTCCCCAGTGGTTAGAAGGTCCTCTGGAACATTCGCGCGGCTGGCCACGAGCGAAGCAGCGGCCTTGGCTGCAGGCGGCTCGTACATCGAATGAGGGTGTAAGGCGTCCTGCTGCGCAGTTGCCATCGCGGTGGCACAGGCGAGGGAAAGGGATAAGGCCAGTCTGCGGATGCGAAGCATGCGACTTCTCCATTGAGAGGATTCTGCCGGCGGGATCTCTTGTTGGGTGGACTGGGAACAGAATAGCTGGTCAGTGCTTTCAGCATGCACCAGCCTGAGTTCGCACATTCGGGCAATGATTCGACCAGGCATAATCGAAACCGAAGAAAATCGTCCGATCGCTCCCCATATCCGGTGCAATTCGCAAAAAAAAGTAGCTGTCTTGAGGAATTCGTCCACCAGCGCGTCTTTCTACTTCCGCTCCGGCCCCCGATAGAACGCACGCAATCAAACAAGTACGAGCACGCCTACGCAGTTCTGCGTCAGGTGATATCCGCAGCCTCTACGTGGGAGATTGCCACCGGAGTGCGCCTTGGAAAGCTCCCCGAAGCCAAGGAGCTCGAAGCCCGTCTCGAATCGTCTTTGGCGGAGACAGGGTACACGCTGCTGCCGATTGAGCCCGCCACCGCCCTGCGCGTCCGACGGCTTACCGCCAGCCACGGCGACCCCGTCGACCGCATGATCGCGGCTCAAGCCCTCGACCTGGAAGTCCCGATCCTCAGCAAAGATGGCCAGACTCGACCAGTTAGGCAGCCGCCGCATCTGGATGCCGCTACTTCCCCCGGAGAAACCCCTTCGTATCCATCCACTGCACCAGCACCGAGGGCCACTCCGCCACCCCACCCCGCTGGTTCAGTCGCAGGCCGAATCCATGCCCCACCCCCGCGTACTCGTGCAGCTCGGCCGAGACGCCCGCCTTCCGCAGCGCCACAAACAGCTCCGGCAGCATCTGCGAGATCGTCTCCCGGTCGTCTGCGCCGCAGAGCAGAAATGCCGGCGGCATCTCCTTCGTCACCTTGCCGATGATCTCCGGCGTAAGCCCTCCCGGATACATCAGCACCTCGAACGCCGGCCGCGCACTCTCCTTATCGATGCTGTCCGGTGTCCCCGCCGCCCCCGCAGGACTCGCCTCTCCCAACTCCGACACCCGCACCGCCAGCTCCCCGCCCGCGGAGAACCCCATCACACCCACCCGCGCCGAATCGATATTCCACTCCGCAGCCCTGCTCTTCACCATTCGGATCGCCCGCTGCACGTCCCGCACCTCATCGCCCTCCACCGTATACGTCGAGCCCTTCTCCCGCGCCAGTCGATACTTCAGCACAAACGCCGCCACGCCATGCCCGCTCAGGTACTTCGCAACGTCATAGCCCTCGTGATCGATCGAAAGCAGGGAGTGCCCGCCGCCCGGCGCGATGATCACCGCCGCCGTCGGCGCACCCTTGCCGCCACCCGGCACACGCACCAGGTACGGCGCGATCGACGGAATATTCACACTCGAAACGTGGCGCTCACCTTCGCCATCCGCGACCACTACCTCGAGTGCGCTCTTGCCCTCAGACCCCGGAGCTCCTCCGGCCCATAGCGGCACGGCCGCATGCGGCATGGCAACCGGCGCCGTCCCCCGGGAGCAGCCTGCGCCCGCGCCACCCCTAACCCCGAAGCCACCACCGCACCCAGCAACCATCCCATCCATAACGCCCGAGCTACACGCAACGCACACCTCCGCACCGTCCGCCACTATACCGCACGCCATCCCGCCTGCACCCGCAGCGCCGCTAAGCGCCCCCCGCGTCGTCCACCCCTGAATAGAAGTAGCCCTTCCGCGTCTGGATCTTCCAGCTCTTGTCCCGCCCCTTGAGCTCAATCGCACGAAAGCCATAGCCCGGCCCATGCTTCGCGGGCGAGTACGACAGCACGTACTGCATCCGCATCTCCTCCGCGATCGCCCCGAAGATCTTGTCCAGCCCCTCACTCCTGGACACCTGGTACATATGTCCGCCCGTCTCGTTCGCCAGCCGCTGCAGCACGTCCTTGCCGCTCAGGACGCCGGGCTCTTTCGGGGCCAGCCACCCCGGCTGTTCATCCGTGTAGAGGATCGAATAGATCACCGTGTTCGACACCTGCGCCGCCTGCACCGCGGCGTCCAGCGTCAACACGCTCCCGTTGTCCCGCCCGTCCGTCAGCACGATCACGGCGTTGCGGCCCTCCACCTCGCGCGTCACCTTTTCGCATGTCAGGTCCAGCGCGTCGTACAACAGCGTGCCGCCCGGTGGGCTCAGCCGCCGTTCGTGCTTGTCCTCCAGGTGCGTCAGCGCCGTCTTCAGCTCCTCCTTCTGAGCGGTAGGCTTCTGCATCATCGTGATCGCATTGTCGAACCGCACCAGGAACGCCTGGTCATCCGGCCTCGTCAGCATCAGCGTCAGGAACTCGTTGGCGGCCGCCCGCTCCTTTGCGATGTACTCCTTCTGGCTGCCGCTCGTGTCGATCAGCAGCCCTACCGTCAACGCACGGTCGCGATCCACCGATAGCCGCCGAATCGTCTGCGGCTGCCCATCTTCAAGCAGCGTGAAGTCCTCTTTCGTCAGCCCATCGAGCAGCTTGCCCTTGGCATCCCGCACTGTCACCGGAACCGTTACAACCTGCGCCTGGACGGACAGCGTAAACGGCTGGTCGTCAGCCTGGGCGACCGCCTGCCGCCATGGCGCCAGCCCAACCACTGCAGCAGCCAACAGCACCGCAACCACCCTCAACCCCGACCCAAACCCACACACCATGGCAAGACTCAATGGCCGAATCCTACTACGAGGCCCGCAAGTTCCGATCGCATCGGACCGAAGTGCGGCCAGTCGTTCCAATCTGGCACGGCCCCCGGAAGAGGCAGCTCCGCTACTTCGCGTGATACTCCTGGAACAGCTCCGGAAACTGCGCCTTCAGCGCCTTCACCTTCGGCACATCGCACACCTGGATATACGGGTTGTTCGGATTCTTCTCCGCATAATCCTGGTGGTACTCCTTCGCCGTCATAGAACGCCTGCAGCGGCACCACCTGCGTCACAATCGGGTGCGCAAACGCCTTCGCCCCGTCCAACTGCGCAATGTATGCCCGCGCGATCTTCTCCTGCTCCGGCGTCGTATAAAAGATCGCCGACCGGTAACTTGTCCCCACGTCCGGCCCCTGCCGATTCAACTGCGTCGGATCGTGCACCACCGAAAAGAACACCCGCAGCAGCGTCCCATAGCTGATGCGTCGACGGGTCGTACACCACCTTCACCGCCTCCGCGTGCTCGTGTGCGTTCGCTCGAAACCGCGCGGTAATTCGCCGTCTCCTTTGTCCCGCCCGAGTAGCCCGCCGTCGTCGCGGTCACGCCCTTGATCCGCTGAAAGGTCGTCTGCACACCCCAGAAGCATCCGCCCGCAAACACCGCGGTCTCCGTATGCCCTGCGCCCGCCGCCTCATCCACTGCAGGCGCCGGAAGCTTCTCCGTCCGTTCCTGACCAAAGACCATCGTCCTCACCCCGATCGCCAACACCAGCACAACCAGCAGCGCGCCCACCAACCCTGTACCCAACTTCGCAGACACCATAAACTCTCCCAGGCCCGTATGTCAGCCGCTGACTAATGGACGCACCCCGGCTCACCTCGGACGTAAATCATTTTTTGCTGGCCAAACCGGTGCCGCGGGCTTTTGCTGCCCAAACGGGTGTCTGCGCGGGGTTTTAGGCCGACCGCCGCTGCCCCTGGATCTCGATAAAGCAGTTCACCAGGCTCACCGCCGCCGGCGTAACTCCCTGGATCCGGCTCGCCTGCCCCAGCGTCGCCGGCCGCACGCGCCCCAGCTTCTGCACCATCTCCCGGCTCAGCCCGGAGCACGCCGCATAGTCGAACCACTCCGGAATCACACGCCCCTCATCCCGCTTCAGCCGCTCCATCGAGCGCTTCTGCTGCTGGAGGTACCCCGCGAACTTGATCTCCGTCTCCACCGTCTTCATCTCGTTCCGCACCCAGGCCGGCAGCGCCGCTCCAAAAGTCGACCCAGCCTCAGCGGAACCGGCGGAACCGGCAGCCCCGGCGGTACCGCCAGCCCCGCCAGCCCCGCCAGAATTGTCATCCTGAGCGGAGCGAAGGACCTGCTTCTTCGCCGTACCACCGGCGCCATGCAAAGCCTCCACCCAAACCCCCAGCTCCGCCAGCAACTCCATCGCGGGCAGCAACACCGGCACCAACTCCTCAATCGACACCTCAGGCCGCCGCAGCATAGCCGCATACGTCTGCCCCCGCAGCCCCGCAGCCTCGCCGCGCAGCCCTGATACGTACCCCGCCGGAAGCCCATCCACATCCACCCGCGTCTTCTCCAGCACCTCCCGGAACACCTCGGCCCGCCGTATCTTCGCCTCAAACGCCGCCCACGCCTCATCCTCGATCAGCCCCAGCCGCCGCCCATAGCGGAGTCAGCCGCCGGTCCGCATTGTCGATCCGCAGATGCAGCCGGAACTCCGCCCGCGACGTAAACATCCGATACGGCTCATTGGTCCCCTTGGAGATCAAATCGTCGATCAGGATCCCGGTATACCCTTCCGTCCGATCCAGCGTGAACCGCTCCGGCCCCGCACCGTTCGAGGAACCCCCGGGTGCCCCATCCATGACAGCCTCACCGTCTTGGGTGGGATGTACACCGCCCGCACCCTCCCGCTCCCACCGCGCCCACAACGCCGCATTGATCCCCGCCATCAACCCCTGGCACGCCGCCTCCTCATACCCGCTCGTCCCATTGATCTGCCCCGCGAGATACAGCCCCGGATACTTCTTCACCCCCAGCGTCCGGTCCAGCTCCGTCGGATCGATCGCGTCGTACTCAATCGCATACCCCGGCCGCAGCATCTCCGCGTTCTCCAGCCCGGGGATCGACCGCACCATCGCCGCCTGCACCTCCATCGGCAGGCTCGTCGACATGCCGTTGATGTAGACCTCGTGCGTGTTCAGGCCCTCCGGCTCCAGGAAAAACTGGTGCTGCGTCTTCTCCGGAAACCGCACGACCTTGTCCTCGATCGACGGGCAATACCGCGGCCCCACCGCCGCAATCTGCCCCGAGTACATCGGCGACCGGTGCACATTCTCCCGGATCAACCGCAGCGTCTCCGGCGTCGTCGTCGCAATATAACAACTCACCTGCCGCAGCGGAGGCACCCAGGCGCCCGACGCATTCGCCGCACCCCGCCCATCGGAATCCCCCGGCGCACTACCCCCACCTACATTGTCATCCTGAGCACAGCGAAGGACCTGCTTCTCCCCCACCGACCGAAAGCTGAACGGCGTAGGATCCGCATCCCCGGGCTGCTCCTCAAACCTCGTCCAGTCGATCGTCCGCCCATCCAGCCGCGGCGGTGTCCCCGTCTTCAACCGGCACTCCCGCAGCCCCAGCCCCTTCAGCGCCTCCCCCAGCAACACACTCGCCGGCTCCCCGCTGCGCCCCGCGGCATACTGCTGCTCCCCGCAATGAATCAGCCCATTCAAAAACGTCCCCGTAGTCACCACCACGGCGCGCGCCTTCACCACCCGCCCATCCCGCAGCCGCACGCCCGTGACGCGAGCCACAGCGCCGCTTCCACAAGGGGCACCGTTATCCTGAGCAAAGCGAAGGACCTGCTCTCCCTCCGTGCCCTCAAACCCCACCCCACCATTGTCATCCTGAGCGGAGCGAAGGACCTGCTTTTCCTCCTCCAGCCCACCCGGTCCGGGTGCCCCATCCGTGACAGCCTCACCGTCACGGGTGGGATGTATCCCGCCCACACCCTCCACAACCAGCCCCACCACCTCGGCCTGCTTGATGAACAGCCCCGTCTGCCCCTCCAGCACCTCGCGCATCTTCACCCGGTACAGTGCCTTGTCGCACTGCGCCCGCGGACTCCAAACCGCCGGCCCACGCGACGTATTCAACAACCGGAACTGTATCCCGCACGCATCCGCCACCTCACCCATCACCCCGCCCAGCGCATCCACCTCGCGCACCAGGTGCCCCTTCGCGATCCCGCCAATCGCCGGGTTGCAGCTCATCTGCGCAATCAGATCCAAATTCAGCGTGAAGATAGCCGTCCGCAGCCCCATGCGCGCCGCCGCCATCGCGGCCTCACACCCCGCATGCCCGGCCCCCACCACCACCACATCGAACTCTTCGGTAAACGCCATCACAACTCCAGCACATCCAACCCCGATACCGCCCGAAAATGCTTCCGCTTCAAACTCGCCACTGCGTCTCCACGCAACAAAGCCGTCGCCGCAATCAACGTGTCGGCGGACCCCAAATCGTCAGCCTCCTGTTCCTCAGATAGCCTTCATCGACCCCGCGCGTAACGCGATCTCGCGCCGCCGCCGCCACCGAGATTTGAAAGTGCCCGCCATACTTAATCATACCCTCGCCCCAACGTCTCCGGCCCGCCAAAGCTGCCCGGTCAATCCGCAAACCGCGCGATGCACACCCGGCAGCGGATGGCTCCACCAGTGGCTACCGCCACAACCCCAAGCCCCTCCAAACCGCACCACCCGTGCCAACCTTGATCCCGACCCCCCGGATTCAACGCCTGTTCGCACAAACCTCACACAGCATTCGCACTCACCCCGCATCCTGCAAGGGGTAGGAGCCAAACGGAACGTCCTGCCCTGGAGGTTCCCCGATGCGCTCCGCCACGCCCCAGAGCCTCATCTCCGCCCGCTGGAAAGAGCCCCGCGCCCACTCTCCCTACCTCACCGGCGTCTCGCTCCACAGCCACACCTCCTTCTCCGAGGAGACACTCGACTTCGTCTCAGCCGCCTGCGCCTGGATCCCCGGCTTCCGCACCATTCTCCGCCGGTACGAACGGCTCGCCCACCAGCGCCACGGCGTCACCCTCGACCTGCGCCGCGCCTGCTGGCGTCCTCCGCTCCAGCCCCGCATGGCCTACAACATCGAGTCCTGCCAGATCCAGCAGCTCCACCTCACCCCGCTCGTCTCCCTCACCGACCACGACTGCATGGAGGCCCCGCTCCTGCTGCGCACCCTCCCCTCCAGCCGCCACATCCCCATGTCCACCGAGTGGAGCGCCCCCTTCGGCCGCACCGTCTTCCACCTCGGCATCCACAACCTCCCCTCCCCGCAGGGCGCCGCCTGGATGCGCCGCTTCACCGCATACACCCGCGAGGCCGAAGCCCTGAGGACCCGCCCTGCACAAACCCCGGCCGCCGCCCCGGACACCACCACCTCCGACCGCAAACTCTTCGCCATGCTCGAAGAACTCCACGCCATCCCGCAGGTCCTCATCGTCTGCAACCACCCGGTATGGGACCTCCACAAGGTCGGCGCCGCCCTCCATCTTGCCGAACTGCGCCGCTTCCTTGCGCAGGCCGGCCCCACGATCCACGCGCTCGAACTCAACGGCCTCCGCCACGCCGCGGAGAACCGCCACGTCACCCGCCTCGCGCAGGAGACCGGCCACCTGCTCCTCTCCGGCGGCGACCGTCACGGCCTCGAACCCAACGCCAATATCAATCTCACCAACGCCTCCACCTTCACAGAGTTCGTCGAGGAGCTACGCGTCGATCGCCGCTCCCACATCCTCTTCCTCAACCAGTACCGCACCCCCTGGCAGCACCGCATCCTCCACTCCACGCTCGACGCCATCACCGACTTCCCCGAGTTCGTCCCCGGCTGGCAGCACTGGGACGAGCGAGCCTTCCACCCCGGCCCCGACGGCCGCATGCGCACCCTCCGAGAACTCTGGGGCGACGGCCACGCCCCCCTCGCTCTCCGCGCCGCCATCCACGCAGTCCGCCTCGGCCGCAACCCGCTGATGGCCGCACCCCTCCGCCTCGCCTTCCCCGGAGTCAACCGCCTCGGCATAGAACCCGAAAGCCTCTAGGCTGGATCGCGTTGTGCCGTCATCTGCCGCTGAAGCACACCCTTCAACGCCGTCATCCTGGCGCGAAGCGCCAGAATCTCCGTATATCGCTTTCGCCCGATCACCTGAAGAAACCCTTCCTCACCCGGAAGTGAATCGGTCGCCACAGCCCGGCGCACACCCCCGAGACAAGGTACGGTTCAACTCCCCGCCGCCCAGTTGCGTCCCCGGGACCTATCCCTCGCGCACATCCACATACTTCTCCGTAAACGGCCGCGCGAAAAACGTCGTCCACAGGTAGTTCATCGAGTACCGCCCCGCCATCGTGAACAGCCCCTCATGCTTCAAGCGCCGCGCCGACGAGTTCATCTTCAACGCAAACGTAAACCGCGTCGGCCCAACCTTGTGCAGCCGCCGCGCCAGGTCCGTATCTTCGCCATAGAACGCAATCGCCGTGTTGAATCCCCCAATGGCCTCAAGCGCCGTGCGCGACACCACAAAGTTCCCGCCCTGCACCATCGACCCCACACGCAGCACCCAGCGATTGATCGCATACGTCGCAAACGCAATCCCGTAAAACACCCGCACCTGCCTGCGCTGCCCCGGCGGAAGATCGTAATACACCAGCGGCCCCGAAAGCGCGGCCAGTCCGGGCTCCCGCGCAAACGTCCGCAGAACCTGCGCCACCCAGCCCGGCGTCAGCCGCGAGTCCGCATCCACATTCGCAATCAGCAAACCGCGCGTGGCTGCGAAGCCCGCCTGCCGCGCATACGTCAGCCCCTTGCGTGGCTCGTCCACCACCGTCACGCCCGCAAAGCGCAGCGCCACCTCGCGCGTCCGATCTGTCGACGCATTGTTGACCACCACGATCTCGGCCGCGAGCTCCAGCTCCCGCGTCTGTTCGAGAATCGACTCAAGGCAGGCGGAAAGGTACGCCTCCTCGTTGTAAGCCGGCACAACAAACGACAGGATCGGCGTAGCCATACCGCCACCCTACCCGCCGAAGATTGCAGCCCCAACAAAATTCATCCGCGATCCCACACGGAGGTACCCAGCACTCCACCACTGCCGCTACACTTGCGTCCCCAAGGAGCCCTCCATGCTCACCGCCGCAAAACTCGTCGCCTTCATCCCCACCCGCGATGCCGCCCGAGCGCGCATCTTCTACGAAGACACCCTCCAGCTCCACTTCCTCCACGACGACGGCTTTGCCCTTGCCATGGAATCCAACGGCACCAGCGTCCGCATCGTGCGCGCCCCGGACTTCAAACCCCATCCCTTCACCCTCCTCGGCTGGGACGTCCCCGACATCGATGCCGCCGTCGCCGAACTCTCCGCCAAAGGCGTTCAGTTCGCCCGCTACTCCTTTCTCCAGCAGAGCCCAAACGGCGTCTGGACCGCCCCCGGAGGTGCAGCACGCGTCGCCTGGTTCAACGATCCGGACGACAATATCCTCTCCCTGTCAGAGCACACGGCCGTTCCGTAACCCAGGTCCTCACCGCCGGCCCCGAGCTCCCCGCTTGCAGCCCAGGGCGATTCGGGAGATACTCAACCTCCCATCGGGACAGGCAAAGACAACCACGCACCAGCTCCACAAAATCCAGGGCCCCAACGGAGGTTTGTCCATGAGTAGCCCGCTTCAATTTGGCAGCACCGGCGATTCCGTCAAAGCGCTCCAACAAGCCCTGCTAAACAAAGGCTTCAACCCCGGAGCCATCGACGGCAGCTTCGGCACCGGCACCGAAGCCGCGATCCTCGCCTTCCAGCGCTCCGAAGGCTTCGTCGCCGACGGCATCGCCGGCAACGCCACCGCCCACGCATTGGGCCTCGACGAGGTACCCGACCTTCCCTCCGTCATCGCCGGCGTCACCACGCAGGTCGTCTCCCAGATGTTTCCCATGACCCCCATCGGCAACATCTCCGCCAACCTCCCCACGGTCCTCAGCGCGCTCGTCACTGCAAGCCTCGCCGACAAGTGCATGGTGCTGATGGCCCTCGGCACAATCCGCGCGGAGACTGAATCCTTCAAGCCGCTCTGCGAAGGCGAGTCCCGCTTCAACACCTCGCCCGCGGGCCACCCCTTCGACCTCTACGACAACCGCAAGGACCTCGGCAACCAGGGCGCCCCCGACGGCGCCGCATTCTGCGGACGCGGCTTCGTTCAGCTCACCGGGCGCGCCAACTACACCCGCTACGCCGCCGAAATCGGGCAGGACCTCGTCAACCACCCCGACATCGCGAACAACCCCGCCGTCGCCGCGCAGATCCTCGCCCGCTTCCTCTCCGACCGCGCTACGCAGATCCGCCAGGCCATCGCCGACAACGACCTCGCCCACGCCCGCCGCCTCGTCAACGGAGGATCCAACGGCCTCGACCGCTTCACCGCCGCCTACCAGATAGGCACCACCCTGATCGCCTGACCCCACCCAAACATCGGCCTGCAGTCGCCGCGCCGCGGCCGGCTGCCCTCTCCCTGACCCTCCGCCCCCGCGCGCCTGCCGCGTGCCCTCGCCGTTGCCGTTGCCCTTGCCCCGTTCCCCCTTCTCACACCCCAAATAGACACCGTCATCTCGACCGAAGCGAAGCGAAGTGGAGAGACCCCCGCATCCGCCCTTGCCGTTGCCCTTGCCCTCGCCGTTCCCCTTCTCACACCCCCAACGAAACACCGTCATCTCGACCGAAGCGAAGCGCAGTGGAGAGACCCCCGCATTCGCCCTCGCCGTTGCCCTTGTCGTTGCCGGAACCCTACCCTCCACCACCCCGCACACCTCCGCGCATCCAACTCCTAGCCCCCACGACGGAGAAACACCGCACATGCAGCAGAACCTCCACCACGTCCGCCACGGCTGGTATCTCGCCATCTTCCTGTTCTCCGCGGCCCTGGTGCTCTTCAACCTCGTCCACTGGTTTCTGTTCCGCATCCTCCGCCGCAAGGAAGCCCTCGGCACCACGCCCGGCTGGGGCATCCAGCGCTACCTCGGACATCCCAGCCGCGCCATCTTCATCCTCACCTGCGCCCTCATCGCCCTGCCCGTCGTCCCCGGCCTGCCCGACGACCTCGAAGCCACCATCCGCCATTGGATCGCCATGGCCATCGTCGGCGTCCTCGGCTGGTTCGCCGTCGGCCTCGTCTACGTCGTCCAGGCCGGCATCCTCCGCAAGTACGACCTCAAAGCCGCAGACAACATCCGCGCCCGCCGCATCCACACCCAGTTCCAGGTATTCCGCCGCCTGCTCATCGGCTTCATCTTCGTCATCACCGCCGGCGCGCTCCTCTGGACCTTCAACGACCCACGCATCTGGCACTACGGCTCCGGCCTGCTCGCCTCCGCCGGCATCGCCTCCCTCATCATCGCCTCGGCCGCCAAGTCCACCGCCGCCAACCTCCTCGCCGGCATCCAGATCGCCTTCACCGAACCCATCCGCATCGACGACGTCGTCGTCATCAACAACGAGTGGGGCCGCATCGAGGAGATCACCTCCGCCTACGTCGTCGTCAAGATCTGGGACCTCCGCTCCATGATCGTCCCCCTCTCCTATTTCATCGAAAACCCCATCGTGAACTGGACCCGCAACTCCTCCCAGATCCTCGGCACCTCCTTCCTCTACGTCGACTACTCCGTCCCCGTCGAAGAACTCCGGCAGGAACTCAACCGCATCGTCAAAACCGACCCGCTCTGGGACGGGGAGGTCCTGGGCCTCCAGGTCACCAATCTCTCCGAACGCACCATGGAACTCCGCTGCCTCATGAGCTCCGAAAACTCCAGCAAAAGCTTCGATCTCCGCTGCAACGTCCGCGAACACATGACCGCCTACATCCAGCAGCACTACCCCGAAGCCTTCCCCACCACCCGCTTCACCGCCCGTTCAACTGACTCCCCGAATCCCACCGCTGCAGGCGACCCCGGCCAGACTCCCTCCCTTCAGCCCCTTCCGCCTCCCGCCGCCTGACACACGCTACACTCGACTCTCACACCAACTCCAGGCACCCGCACCCAACGTTCTGTCCCACAGGAAAGGTTCCCCGTGAGAGTTCTCGCCCTCGCTGCACTCGCCTGCGCCGCAGCCCTTGCGCCCGCACTGCGCGCCCAGGCTCCCAGCCGGAATCTCGTCCAGCCCGCCGGAGCCATCACCCAGGATCCGCCCGCCGACAAAGCCCATCCCGCCGCCATGGAAACCTTTCAGCTTCCCAGCCACGGCGCGCTCCTCAACGCTCTCGTCTACGTGGCCCCCGGCGCAGGCCCGCACCCCGCAGTCGTCCTGCTTCACGGATTCCCCGGCAACGAGCGCAACCTCGACCTCGCCCAAACCCTTCGCCGTGCCGGCTACGACGTCCTCTTCTTCGACTACCGCGGCTCCTGGGGTACACCCGGCGACTTTTCGCTCACCCACTGCATCGAGGACACCGACGCCGCCATCGCCTACCTCCGCGACCCGAAGAACGCCCAGCGCCTCCGCGCCGACCCCGCCAGCATCATCCTCATGGGCCACTCCATGGGCGGCTTCCTTGCCCGCTACGCCGCCGCACACGATCCCGCCATTCGGGCCGCCGTCCTCATCTCCGCAGCCGACATGGGCAATGACCGCATCGAAGCCATCCCCGCCGCATACCGGGATCGCGCCGCCGCCCCCCTCGCCGAGCACCTCGCGGCCGAAGGCATGTACCCCCTCGCCGGCGTCACGCCCCAGTCCCTCGCCGCCGAGGTCATCGCCCACGCCGACGCCTGGAACCTCCCGGCCCTGGGCCCTGCGCTGGCCTCCCGCCCGCTGCTCGTCATCACCTCCGACGACGGCCTCACCCCTTCAAACGCCGCCGTCTCAGCCGCAATCCGCAAGGCCGGAGGAACCCGCCTCAGCGAGGTCCACTTCGCCACCGACCACTCCTACTCAGACCACCGCATCGCTCTCGAGCAGGCAATCCTGACCTTTCTAGCAACCCTTCCAGATGCGAAGAAGTAAGCTGTCACCGCACACGCCTCAGTCGAACTGCGGCAGCTTCCTGAGATCTTCTTCCGGAACAGACTCCAGATCCCCGCCCGCCTTCACCCACGCCTTCAACCCACCTTCAATCACCGTGGTCCGGCAGTTCTCCTTCTCCAGCATGTGCGCCACCCGCTTGCTCGTCGTATCCCGCACGCACGAGCAGTACAAATAAATCTCGCACTCCGGGGCCATAAACTCGCGCAGCGCCACCAGCTCTTCCTTCAGCCGGTTCGGCTCCACCCGGATCGAGTTCTTGATCCGCTGCATCCCCGGATCGTAGTACCCATGGCTCCGCACATCCGCAATCACCACCAGGCGGTTCGGGTCGAAATTCTTCAGCCGTTCAGTCAGGCTCAAAGCACTCACCTTCGGGACCCTGCGGTATTCCCGCGCCCGCCACAACGACACCAGGTACATCGCCACATACCCCACCACCACCGCCAGCAGCACAAACAACATCGCGTGCCCCACCTGCTGCACCCACCACACAATGTCCTGAATCCAGCGGCTGAACAGGTACCCCGTCAGCGTCCAGGCCGCCACATAGCCCAGCGCGCCCAGCATATCCAGCCGCACAAACCGCCAGAAGCGCATGTTCAGCGAGCCCGCCAGCGGAGCCGCCATGCTCGCCAGCCCCGGCACGAACTTCGCAAACAGCAGTGTGCGCGGCCCGCGCTTGTAAAAGTAATCCGAAGACCGGAAGATGCAGTTCTCCGGGTCAACCGAAACACGGCACATGCCTGCCAGCAGCCACCACCCCGTCCACCGCCCGCCCAGGTACAGCAGCGTATCCCCAATCGACGCACCAGCCCACGCGAGCAGAATCACCAGCCCTAGGTTCAGTCCCTGCGTCATCACGCCGTGGTGCCCGGGTGTAGGATGCGCCGCCGCCCCCGCAGCCAGCAGAAGCACAGAAGCAGGCAGCGGGATTCCCGCCGCCGTCAGAAGCATCCCACCTGCCACCACCGCGTACCCGTGGTGCTCCACGACCCCGATCAAGTTCATGCGTGCCGATTCTTCCCGTATGGCTGACAAACCATAGGATGCCGACCGGGTACCCGAATCGCCAAGCTTTTTTTCGGACCACCACGGGCGCGCCCAAACCCAGGCAAAGGCCCCGAAAGAAGAACGCATGGAGTGTCGTCGACGATGAGAATGCCCGCAGCCTGGATTTCTCCGCGCTTCAACACAGGCCTTCCCAGGCATCGCGCGCCTGGCAAGCGCCGGACACCAATCCCTGCCCTTGCTCTCGCCCCCGCACGAACCGCCCCTCAAAAAACCTCGTCATGTCGACCGGAGGCGGCGCACCTGCCGCCGCAGCGGAGAGACCCCCCGTATTCGTCCTTGCTGTTGCCGCTGCCGTTGCCCTTGCTGTTGCCGTTGCCGCTGCCTTTGTCCTTGCCCTTGCCGTTGCCGCTGCCCTTGCTGTCG
This sequence comes from uncultured Acidobacteriaceae bacterium, assembly GCA_963791875.1. Classification (GTDB taxonomy): domain Bacteria; phylum Acidobacteriota; class Terriglobia; order Terriglobales; family Acidobacteriaceae; genus Edaphobacter. The sequence goes on along the minus strand of CAWBUI010000003.1, from coordinate 323,100 downwards.
CCGTTGCCGCTGCTGTTGCTGTTGCCGCTGCCCTTGCTGTTGCCTTGCCCCCGCACGAAGCGCCCCCCCGAAAAGCTCGTCATCGCGACCGGAGGCGGCGCACCTGCCGCCGCAGCGGAGAGACCCCCGTATTCGTCCTTGCTGTTGCCGCTGCCGTTGCCTTTGTCCTTGCCCTTGCCGTTGCCGCTGCCGTCGCCCCCGCACGAACCGCCCCCCAAAAAAACCTCGTCATCTCGACCGAAGGCGGCGGACTAGTAAACAATTGTGTTTACATAGTAAGCATTTATGCTTACTCTTACTTTCAATGAAGAGCACGGAGTTCAAACGCTGGCTCACCAAACAGGGTGCGACGTTCGTGCCGGGCAAGGGCTCGCATCTCAAGGTCACCCAATCCGTACTCCCCATGCACAACAAAGAACTCGGCACTGGTCTGGTCGCTGCTATCAAAAAGCAACTCGGGCTCAACTAGTGCCCATGCGGTACTACGCCATGCGTCACCCGGTCCCAAGCCGGCAAACGGAGAGCAACACCCATGCGCTACCCCACCACAATCACCCGCGACGGCAAATTCTTCCTCGTTCAATTTCCCGACATCCCGGAGGCCATCACCCAGGGCGAAACCCTCGATGAACCTCGGACCGCAGCCCGCGCCGCGCTCGAAACGGCACTCGACTTCTACTTTGAGGATGGCCGGGAGGTTCCCCCTCCATCCCCCGTCAAGCGGGCCGGCGAAAGTGTCGAGCTGCCTGCCAGCCTCTCGGCAAAGGTCCTTTTGCTCAACGAAATGGTCCGCCAGAAGGTTCGGCCGGCCGAACTCGCACGCCGCCTCCATACCACCCCGCAGGAAGTAACCCGCCTGACCAACCTCCGCCACGCCTCCAAGATCGACGGCATCGACTTCGCCATGCGGGCACTCGGCAAGGCTATAAGAGTCAACGTTGTCAGCCTTTCCCCGACCGACTGGACCGCACCGGCAGCCAAACGGATCGCGCCAGCCGCACAGCGCTTTCGCAAAGCAGCGTCTGCTGGCACAGCCAAACGTTCAGCGACACGGCTCCCGGCCACGCCCACAAAGCGGAATACCCGGATACCCGGGCACTCAGTGTCGCCGGAGTCCTGTCCGTGATCCCCTGAAACAGTCCGTCGCGCATAAACGCAAGTGGTAGTGGTTGCGCGATGAGCTTCCGGTAACATCAAAGTAACGAATGGCCGCCAAACCCCGCACTCCCCGAACCGAACGCCGCGCAGCCGCCTCCGAAGCCACAGCCCAACCCTACATCTGCGTCCACGGCCACTTCTACCAGCCGCCCCGCGAGAACCCCTGGCTCGAAACCGTCGAAGTCCAGGACTCCGCCGCGCCCTACCACGACTGGAACGACCGCATCACCGCCGAGTGCTACGCCCCCAACGGCGCCTCCCGCATCAGCAACAAGCAGGACGAGATCGTCCGCATCGTCAACAACTACGCCCGCATGAGCTTCAACTTCGGCCCCACGCTGCTCTCCTGGCTGCCGACAAGGCCCCCCGCACCTACCGCATGATCCTCGACGCCGACCGCGCCAGCGCCCAGCGCTACAGCGGCCACGGCTCCGCCATCGCCCAGGTCTACAACCACATCATCATGCCGCTCGCCAGCCGCCGCGACGCCCTCACCCAGATCCGCTGGGGCATCGCCGACTTCGAACACCGCTTCGGCCGCAAGCCCGAAGGCATGTGGCTCGCCGAAACCGCCGTCAATCGCGAAGTCCTCGACCTGATGGCCGCCGAAGGCATCCGCTTCACCATCCTCGCGCCCAACCAGTGCGCCCGCGTTCCGCCAGGCTCGCTCCCGCCAGGACGATCCCGCATCCGGCAACCGAGCCTTGGACCGCCACCCCCAACGCCTCCGTCGACCCCACCCACCCCTACCTCGTCCGCCTCGACGAAGGCCGCTCCATCGCCGTCTTCTTCTACGACGGCCCCGTCTCCCGCGCCATCGCCTTCGAAGGCCTGCTCAACTCCGGCGAAGACTTCGGCCGCCGCCTGCTCGCCGGCCTCACGTCCGACCGCCGACTCCGGCCAGCCCCAGCTCGCCCACGTCGCCACCGACGGCGAATCCTACGGCCACCACCACAAGCACGGCGAAATGGCGCTCTCCTACGCCATGCACTGGATCGAAGACCAAGGCCTCGCCACGCCTCACCAACTACGGCGAGTTCCTCGAGCACTTCCCGCCCGCACTAGGAAGCCGAAGTCGCCGAAAACACCTCCTGGTCCTGCGCCCACGGCGTCGAGCGCTGGCGCTCCAACTGCGGCTGCAACGGCGGCAAGCCCGGCTGGAACCAGGAGTGGCGCGGCCCCCTGCGCGACGCCCTCGACTTCCTCCGCGACGCCACCGCCCCCCTCGCCGAAACGCTCGCCGCAGGCCCTGCTCAAAGACCTCTGGGCCGCCCGCGACGCCTACATCCACGTCGTGCTCGACCGCTCCGCCGACTCCACCGACCGCTTCTTCGACGCGCACGCCACGCACCCGCTCACCCCCGCCGAGCGCACCACCGTGCTCGAACTCCTGGAGCTCGAACGCCACACCCAGCTCATGTACACCTCCTGCGGCTGGTTCTTCGACGAGATCTCCGGCATCGAAACCGTCCAGATCATCGCCTACGCCGGCCGCGTCCTGCAGCTCGCCGCCAAGCTCTTCGGCGACCCGCCGGCACGCCGCCCTCGAAGCCGAGTTCCTCGCCATCCTCGCCCGCGCCAAATCCAACGTCCCCGAGCTCGGCGACGGCGCCGAAATCTACCGCCGCTACGTCACCGCTGCCGCATCGGCCTCGAACAGGTCGGCGCCCACTACGCCATCTCCTCCATCTTCCGCAGCTACCCCGACGACGGCGAGCTCTTCTGCTTCGACCTCCACCGCGACTCCCACGAAGTCTTCACCTCCGGCCGCGGCCGCGTCGCCCTCGGCCGCGCCCGCATCCGCTCCCGCATCACCGAGGAGACCGAAGACATCTGCTTCGCCGTCCTCCACCTCGGCGACCAGAACCTCTCCGCCGCCGTCCGCCGCTACGACCGCCGACCTCCACCGCAGACCTCGAAGCCTTCGCCAACTTCTCCTCCGACATCCGCACCGCCATCCGCCGCGCCAACCTGCCCGAAGTCATCCGCCTCATCGACCGCTTCTTCGGCAACCCTCGCCTACTCGCTCACCTCGCTCTTCTCCGACGAGCAGCACCGCATCCTCCGCACCATCCTCGACCGCACCCTCGCCGAGATGGAAGACTCCCTGCGCAAGATCTACGAGGACCACGCCTCGCTGCTGCACTTCCTCACCGAATCCGGCATGGCCGCCCCGCCCGCCCTCGCCCTCGCCGCCAGCTTCGCCATCAACGCCAGCCTCCGCCGCGCCCTCGAAGCCGAAACCTTCGACCCCGCCGAAGTCGCCGCCCTCCTCGCCCGCGCCGCCAGCCGACCAGGTCACCCTCGACACCACCAACCTCGCCTTCGCCGCCGGCCAGCGCATGAAGCGGGCCATGGTCAAGCTCGAATCCGCCGTCGACGCCGGCCGCAACCCCGACCCCGCCCTCCACGCCGCCCTCGCCATCGCCGACAGCCTCCGCAACCTGCCCTTCGAAGTCAACCTCTGGCAGGCGCAGAACATCTGGAACGACCTCTTCCGCCGCGACGGCCAGGACTACTGGTCCGCCGACTGGCTCGAAGGCTTCAACCGCCTCGGCGAAGCCCTCAACATCAGCGTCGACCAGCTAGTCACCGACGAAGGCGTCCCCGCCTTCTAACCTCCCCAAACGCCCCCGATTCGGCCGCCGGGCCCTCAACGAGACCGACTCGTACGCGCGTTGTCGACGATAATAGCGCATGGTCGATTTGCAGATTGCAAAGCGAGGCCTTTGGAAAGCAGGTTTAGCCCCATTCGTATTTGCGCTTGTGCTACTGAGGTGGGCAGTTCTGTTCTCTGCCCCTGGAGTCATCGGCTCCGCGCTATTTGTCATCGTGCTCTTTGTCCTCGTGCGCGATTTTCCACATTCAAAGCATAGGATTTCGTGTAAGCCCTACATCTTCCCCTCGCCTATGCTGTCCGATTCGCGTTGTCCTGCGCTCTACGCTAGGTACAGGTATTTACCTGGTACGCGTCAAAACACGGCACCCTTCCGGCAAGTTGCTACGCCCTCGCCTGCTCCACCTCCGTTACCCCGGGATCCATTAGCCGACCGCCGAGTCGCTGAGATATAAGCTTCCAAAGGTGGATGCTCGGTTGCCTCGTGTAGCGCAAACCGTAGCCAAACCAATTGCGCCCAACTCCCCCGCGAGCGCTCCGCAGCCGACATATCAACAGCAGTGCGAGGGCAGTGCATGCGCCAGGGGCCAAACTCGCACGCAACAATGAACTATGGAGTATCTAGACCACCCCCTCGCGTTACGGACCTAAACATAGAGCCCGCGCCTCCCGTAGCCCTGAAAGACGGGGTAGCTACGTTGGCGGCCCTGTCGACGCACACCTGGTAGTGAGGCAGTCTTCAAAGTTAGTGAAGACTTCCCTAACGCTGCATTCAAAGTGACGTGTGACCGCCCGTGCGCGGTCACGCAGGGCTGGGCCAGTCAGTCGGGAACCTCTAGTCCATCACCAAGAAAAATCGATCGTGTTTCGGGAATAATTGAACTTGGAATGAATGCAGTTCTCAGGCCAGATTCCACCATAACTGTGCGCGTGAGATCTCTCGATGGTGCTCCGGTTTCAATAACCCGAATCATCAGCTGGGTACCATCTGCCAAGAGCGAGCCCTGAAGCCGGAACGCCACTAACGGCCGGAGCTTTCAAAAAGCCTCCGCCCTGGGTCACCCCCAGTTGGAACCCGCACGCATCTAGAACGCCTCCTTCGGGTTCACCAGCGAAAGGCTACCCGGACTCCTCCGGTCGCGTCCACTACGGGCTACTTCATCCGCGCCTACGTCCCCGGCCCCCCGCAGCCCAGCCCCTACTGGCGCATCTGGAATCCCGCCACCCCCGCAGCCGCAACAAACCCTACCCAGCCCTGACCAACGGCAGCACCGCACCGGCCCCAACCCTGCGGCACGGCGTGCTACCATCGAGCGAAAACTTCCCAGGGTCCGGAGTCACCGATTGCCAGCGCAGTACCTCCCCACACAGGAAAGCAGCGCCGTATCCGGTAGCCGGATTCCCCGGGCGGTCTGGATCTTCCTCCTCATCTCCGGATGCCTGACAGCCCTCAACGCCTGGTTTACCCTCCGCATCCCCGGGTTCGCACCGCTCGTTCGACTCCACTTCTGGCCATATCCTCACGTCGCACCGGACCAGTACACGGACTTCTACCCCTACAAAGCCCGTTACGCGCTCTTCCATAGCGCCAAATTCTTTGAGTCCAAGGACTGGCCCTTCAACTACCCAGCGCCACTGGCCGTAGTCTCCCGCATCCTGTACGTTCCGCAGAACTCCACCGGGATATTTCTCCGGGGCATCATCGTTTGCTTCATGATCGCAAGCGTTCTTGTCGGGCGCGCTTTGCTGAAACGACGCGTTCCGCTCCAACAAATTGCAGTCCTGCTGGCTCTGGGGATGTCGTTCGCCTGGGCCTGGGACATCCTCTTCGAACGCGCAAACCTGGAGATCGTAGTCTGGGTCTTTACGGTCGCCGGCCTGTACGCCTTCTTCGCCCGCCGAGACAACGTCGCCGCAAGCTGCTTTGGTCTAGCCGCTTCTCTAAAGTTCTACCCGATCATCCTGCTTGCCCTCTTCGTCTCCGCAAAACGTTATCGCCAGGTGGTGCTTGGGATTGTTGTTGCGATCGCGTCTACCATCGTCTCACTTTGGCTTCTGTGCCCCCAGTTGGGAGCGTCTATCCGCGGAGTTCGCGCCGGCTTGCAGAACTTTAACAATTACTTCGTTCTGCACTTCCATGGAGTCGGCTTCGATCACTCCATCTTCGCCGGCCTCAAAATGGCGCTCCTCCACGTGTCAATTCCCGCCACGCCAGAAACAGTCGCCGCCATGCTCCGTATCTACCTGCCCGTTATGGCGGTACTCGGAACGTCTCTCTATTTCAAACTCGCACGCCACCTGCCCGTCACCAACCAGGTGTTGTTCCTCCTCGCCGCCGCAGTGCTGATTCCGCCCGTATCGTACGACTACACCTTGATCGAGCTGTATGCTCCCCTCGTCATGTTGATCCTCTTCGCGGTCGAGCTATGCGGAAAGAAAGCACCCGGCCTTATGGCAGCGATGATCTGCTTGGCGATAGCCCTTAGCCCCGAGAACGCCCTGCCGATCCCGAAACACCCCATCGGCGGTCAGATCAAATGCCTCGCCCTTCTCATCCTCGTGGTGATCGCTCTCCGGTATCCCTTCCCATCCTCCTTCGACGAAGTCCTTTCAAAAGGCCACTCCGGACGGCGGCTCACGACCACAAACGCATAACAAACCGAAGCCCGCCTGAATCCCAACAACGCAGTCCAGCGGGTGTGCCCGATTCCCAGCCCCCCCAGAAAAACAGGCACAAGAAAGGCCCGGCGCACTCGCCGGGCCTTCCAACTTACAAATGGATTAGATCGTCGTCCAGTGGGCACAACACACACCTGCAGCCCACCCCCACGCACGCTTAGCTGGCCGTGGCCCCCTCCGCCTGCTTCGGCTTTGCAGCCTCGGGCAGTAATGATCGGCTTCAGCCCCATGGGCATCAATTAACTCACGATACGTGCTCAGGACTTGCGCGGGCGAAAGCGCTTCGCCGCATCAGAGCGGTCAGTCATTCAGAGATCCCCCGCTCTCTGGTGCCGGGAGAGCTGTACTTAGATCGAGCTTTGCTTCGGGAAGGCCTATGTCCAACCTCATAGCTGTAAGCATCTCTCCGAGATCCCTTCGTGACCGGGTTTTCAAGAATGACGCCGTGAGTCTGATGACCTCCGCTGATCCAATCACACAACAGTCGAAGTAGATCGATGTAATCTCGTCCAGTTGTGCCTTAGGGCTCCTCACAAAGGGCGTCAACTTAGAGACAAGTGCTTTGTAGTTTTCCTGCACACGCCGCTGGCGTTCCAGTTGCTGCTCCCGGGCTGCCGTGAATACATGGCTTAAGATCGCACCCATAAGAATCGCAGATGCACCTATGATTGCGACGACGATCTTCGCTGTTGAATCCAAAGTGGCGCGTAAGCCAAAGGTCGCAGAAGCTAGTGTGATAGCAATTACGACAGCCCAAAGGAGACCGACTTTTCCACTGAAGCTGATGTCCATGTGTGTAGCCCTCCATCAGTTCGGGTTACTGCGATGCGACATCGTATCCCAACTCAGGATTTACGGGAAGCTGCAGTCCATTCCAGGTCCACCGGACAGCACGAGAAGTACTGGTGCAGGTGAATAGGTCCCGCAGCCGCGCTGGGGCTATCTGTGCTGCGGCCCTCAGCCAGTGGTAGATCGGGCGCGTTGTTCTGGATCGCCGCACACGCAAATAGGGCCACCCGCATCGGGTGGCCCAAATCATAGCGCGAAGGGTTTACGCCGTCGCCCCCTCCACCTGCTTCGGCTGAGCCTGCGTCGTCCCGCCGCCGATCTCCACCTTCACCTGCTTCGGCTTCGCAGCCTCTTTCTTCGCCAGCGAGATCGCCAGCACGCCATGCTCATAGCTCGCCTTCACCGCGCCCGCATCCACCGTCTGCGGCAGGGTAAAGCTCCGCGAAAAGCTGCCATAGCGCCGCTCGATCCGGTGGAAGTTCTCCTCCTTCTCCTCCTTCTCGAACTTCCGCTCACCCTTCACCGTCAGCGTCTGGTTCTCCACCCGGACATCCAGATCCTCCTGCCGGATCCCCGGAACCTCCAGCTTCAACACCAGGCTGTGCTGGTCTTCATAGATATCCACCGGCGGCACAAAACTCCCCATCGCCAGGCTCTCGGTCTCGCCTTCGGGACGGGCAAACTCGCTGAAGATCGAATTCAAACGGTTCTGCAGAACAGCCACATCAGCCAGCGGCGAGCGGAACGGAACGAAACGGGTCAACGTAGTCATCGCACAATCTCCTCAAGGTTCAAAGGTAGTCACACAACCTGCATTCGGGGTACCGCGCACACCAGCAACCCCGTGCACCAGTATAGACGCAGATGTGCAGAAAAGGTTGCAGAAAATGTGATGATAATTCACTCACATCTCGCCAACCCAGCCCTTTCACCCCCCACCCCCACCACCCCGACCATCACTACATTGTCATCCTGAGCAAAGCGAAGGACCTGCTTTTCCAACGAACCCGCAACAAACCCCAGGTAGCCCCTTCACCGGAAACACTCGGTTCTTCGCGCGCAAGCGCAAAGGCGCAGCACGCGGAAAATAAAATTCGCGTATTTGCCCCAAAAATCGCATGTCAAGCCCCCATTCGCGATAAGTCACACAAACTAAAGCGAATATAGTTGGCCATCTACCCCTCCCCAATCCCGTAAAATAGAAGTAGGGGTTAACTGCAGGTCGCAAGCGGACGGCCCGAACCACTCGCACTGCGCCTGGCCAGCTAAACCATTCAGTTACCTGCTCTGCGTGCAGCGCTCAATGTTTTCCATACTTTAGGGTCGAAGTCCGAACCTAAATCCAATTCTCTCTAGACTTTGGCCACAAACAGGGGGAGGGGGCACCCACGATGACATCTAACCCCACCCCACCCGCCGCCGCCAGCCCACCCACCGATCTCGACGGCAACGCCCTCCAACCCGGCGACGCCTACCTCGAAGGCCCGTACCTGGTCTTCACCGCCCAGTACCTCCTCCGCCGAGGCTTCTGCTGCAACTCCGGCTGCCGCCACTGCCCCTACTCCTGACGCCCCCGTCAGCCCGCCACGCACCATCGAGCCGGATCCAGATGCGAAGATAAAGCAATGCCCTCCGCCGCCCGCGCAGCCCTCTGGCTCGGCTCCACCCTCCTCGCCGCCACACTCTCCGGCTGCCACCGCTTCCCGCCCCCCACGCCGCTCGACCAGCTCAACCCCCAGCAGGCTCGCGGACACGCCGTCTACCAAAGCCGCTGCGCCGCCTGCCACTACGACCGCCGCGACGCCCCGCTCCACGGCCCCTCCCTCCTCAGCCTCTTCCACAAGTCCGCCCTCCCCAGCGGAGCCCCAGCCAACGACGACCGCGTCTCCGCAACGGTCGTCCACGGCCACAACCTCATGCCCGCCCTCGGCAACTCCATCGATCAGGACGACCTCACCGACCTCCTCGCCTACCTCCACACCCTCTAAACCACCCGTGCGCAAGGTATCGTCCAAACAACATATGGCAGCCCAAGACCGCCCCTCCACCGCAGCCGCCCGAGACCCCAACCAACCAACGGCCTACCCCGATCCAACCGCGGCCACCAGGCCAGCCGCCCGGCCCGAACCGACCGCCCTTGCCCAACCCACCCCCCGCCGCGCACCGCAGATGCTCCCCGGCATCGCAATGATCTGCCTCTTCCTCATCATCTCCACCATCCTGAACGTCTACGCCGCGCTCACCGGCACCTACGGCCTCGGCCGCGCCAGGGTCGGCATCCTCGCCCTCTGCACACTCCTCGCCATCGGGATCCTCGGCCTCATCCGCCTCACCAAGTGGGGCTGGGCGCTGGTCACCGCGGGCTGCCTCCTGCTCGCCACCGGAGACCTCGTCTACTTCACCCGCACCCACGCCGCATTCTTCCTCGTGCGCGGCCTCCTCACCCTCGTCTTCTTCCTCTACCTGGTCCGCCCCGAAACCCGCGACCACCTCCGCTAGCAAGGGCCACGTCCCCAGCCTGTTCCAAGAGATCGTACCCTCGCAGGAGCGCCGCCTTTCCGCGTCAAAGTGAGAATAGCGACAGCGCGAAGCACAGCGCGACGAGCCCGGCCGCTACACCCAGGCTGACAGCGGCCAGAAAGATAAATCGCAGGCCCTTCCTCAGGACCACGCTCTGCTGTTGCTGCAACACCACCAGATACTCTCTGACGTCGCTTTTCTCCTTCTCGTTCCAATGGTCCAGATCGAGCCGCTTGAGATATCGCGCGATATGAAGCTGGTACCCCAGGCACGTGCTGGTGTAATGGCTGTGCGCCAGCGAACACACTGCCGCACACCCGAACAGCACCAGCGATACCGCGATCAAGATTCGATGGGATATCGTCGCATCCACAATCTTCCCGACAGTGCCGACGCCGCCTCCATGCGACAGCAGAAATCCATACAGTCCGATCCCCAGTAACGAGATACGCAAAATCTCGCCGGAAAACGCCTGGTACTTCGCTGTCATCTCGAAGTCCGGCTTGTAGTTGTCCTCCGTCAGGCAGAGGTCGGCAAGCGCACGGGCAGCAGGTGGCTTCATACCGCGAATTCTAGCTTGGATCCGCCTCGCCGGGAGCGTCGGCCAAATGCCGCCAGCCGAAGCGGCTTGTCCCCGCAAATGGATACAATCAGGGGGATGACTCCGCCGGCCACAGCCGTCTCCGATCTGATCCAGATCGACCTCGCCCCCCGCAGACCCGTGCGCAAGCCCGAGTGGCTCAAGGCCAGGGCTCCCGGCGGCGAAACCTTTCACAACCTCAAGAAGCTCGCCCGCGACCTCAACCTCCACACCGTGTGCGAGTCCGCGCAGTGCCCCAACATCGGTGAGTGCTGGAATCAGAAGGCCGCAACCTTCATGATGCTCGGCAACCTGTGCACCCGCCGCTGCGGCTTCTGCGCCGTCCCCAAAGGCAAGCCCGAGCCGATCGACATCGACGAGCCACGCCGCGTAGCCTTCGCAGTCGCGCAGCTTGGCCTCGCGCACGCGGTCATCACCAGCGTCAATCGCGACGACGACAACCTGGGAGCAGCGCAGGCTTTTGTCTCTGTAATCCAGCAAATCCGCCTGCAGTCTCCCGCCACGCGCGTAGAAGTCCTCACCCCCGACTTCCAGGGCAACGACGAATCCCTGCGCATGGTCGTGGACGCCCGCCCTGAGATCCTCAACCACAACATCGAAACCGTACCCCGCCTCTACAAGATCGCCAAGTCCGGCGGTCGCTACCCGCGCTCCCTCGAGTTCCTGCGCCGCGCCAAGGAGCTCTGTCCCGAGCAGGTCACCAAGACCGGCATCATCGTCGGTCTCGGCGAAGAGATCCACGAACTCCTCGCCGTCTTCCGGGACCTCGCCGACCGCAAGGTCGACATCCTCACCATCGGCCAGTACCTCCGGCCCTCCCGCGACCACCTCGTCATGCAGCGCTTCTACACCCCCGAAGAGTTCGCCTTCCTCAAGCATGAAGCCCTCGCGCTCGGCTTCCGCCACGTCGAATCCGGCCCGCTCGTCCGCTCCAGCTACCACGCCCAGGAGCAAGCCCAATCCACCGGCCTCGCCTAGCCACGCGCGTGACACTCCCCTGACATGCGACTTGCACCCGACCATTTACACTCATCGCACACGAGGTGACTCGAGCGATGTTGGGCTGCACTCAAACCACTGGCACTCCTACCACCTCCCTGGGCACGATCGCCGCTGCCGCATGCCTCGTGGCGCTGCTGATCTTCGGCCTCGCGGGCCCCACCTCCGCCCAGCCCCCCGCGCGCAGCCCGGCGGACAATCCGCTCCACACCGCATCCCGCGACGAGCTCGACGTCATCAAGGTTCTTCTCGCGCAGGAGAAGGCCTGGAACAAGGGCGACATCGACAGCTTCGTCGAGGGTTACAAAAACTCCCCGGAGACCCTCTTCATCGGCCGCCAGGTCTCCAAAGGCTACGCCGAGATTCTCGCCGAGTACAAGCACGACTACCCGAACCGCAACTCCATGGGCACCCTCGGCTACTCCGAACTCGAAGTCCATTCCCTCAGCGATACCTTCGCCGCCTGCATCGGCCACTACCACCTGGACCGCAGCAAGAAAGAAGGCGGCACCGCCGATGGCCTCTTCTCCGTCGTCCTGCAAAAGACCACCGACGGCTGGAAGATCGTCGTCGACCACACTACCTAAGCCTGCGCGCCCACAGCCCCACGTGAAAACAAAAGGGATCCGCAAGGATCCCTTTCGTGTGACATCGCCCCGCGCAAACTAGCCGATATCTTCGGCCCAGTTCTCCAGGTACGCCTTGAAGTCCGACATGAACTTGCCGGCATCCGCGCCGTCCACAATGCGGTGATCGAAGCCCAGCGTAAACCGCTGAATCGACCGGATCGCAATCGAGTCATTGCCATCCTTATCGGTCAGCACCTCGGCCTCTTTGTTCAGGCCGCCGATGCCCAGGATCGCCGCCTGCGGCTGGTTGATGATCGGCGTGCCGAACTGCTCGCCGAAGATGCCCGCGTTGGTCAGCGTAAACGTGCCGCCCGAGATCTCATCCGGAGCCAGCTTCTTGGCCCGCGCGCGCTCCGCAATATCCACAATCGCCGCGCGCGATGCCGAGGAAATTCTTCTCCTCGCACTGCTTGATCACCGGCACAATCAGGCCCCAGTCGAGCGCCACCGCGATCCCGATATTGATGTTCTTGTTGTAACGGATTGCGTCGCCTTCGATCGCGCCATTCACGATCGGATGCTTCCGCAGCGCCACCACCGCGGCCCGCGTGACGAACGGCATATAGGTCAACTTCACGCCGTTACGCTGCTCGTACTTGGACTTCTCCTTCTCGCGCAGCTTCACGATCCGCGTCATGTCCACCTTGAAGACCGTGTGGACATGCGGGCTGGTCTGCTTCGACTCGACCATTCGCTTGCGCGATGATCGCTGCGCATCTTGCGTCATCGGCACCAGCTCGCCCGGCATCGGCGCGGGCGCGGCAGCCTTCGCCGGAGCCGCACTTGCTGCGGGAGCAGCAGGCGCAGAGGCAGCAGGCGCAGACGGCAGCAGCCGCAGGCTTCTCCAGATGCCCCAGGATGTCGTCCTTCGTGATCCGCCCCGCCGAGCCCGTTCCCGGCACCTGCGTCAGATCGACATTGTTCTCCCTCGCAATCTTGCGCACCAGTGGCGAAGACCGCGCCCGTTCGCCGACAGAAGCCGCTGACCCTTGTGCCGCAGCACCGGATACGGCACTTCCCGGACCAAGATCGCCCTTTGCCGCCCCGGAAGAAGCAGGAGCAGGCAGCCGAGAGCAGGAGCAGGAGCCGCAGCAGCCTTGGCCGCCCCTCCGCCAATCACCGCAACCACCGTATTCACCTGGACGGTCGAGCCCTCCGGCACCTTGATCTCGCTCAGCACGCCAGCCATCGGAGACGGAATCTCCGCGTCCACCTTGTCGGTCGAAATCTCGAAAATCGGCTCGTCGCGCGAGACCGTGTCTCCGACCTTCTTCAGCCACTTCGTAATCGTTCCTTCGGTGATCGACTCGCCCATCTGCGGCATCGGCACATCCGTGCCGGGCGCCGCCGCACCACCGCCAGCCGCCCCAGCACCGGCACCTCCAGACAACATCGCCGAAGGCTCCTCCGGCTTTTCGTTCGCCGCCGGCGAATCCACCGCAGCCGGTGTCACCGAATCCACAGCAGGAGCCGCAGCCGTCTCCGCCGCGCCCGAAGCCGCGCCTTCGCCGCCAATCACCGCAACAATCGTGTTCACCTGGACCGTGGCGCCCTCTTGCGTCTTGATCTCGGACAGCACGCCCGCCACCGGCGACGGGATCTCCGCGTCCACCTTGTCGGTCGAGATCTCAAACAGAGGTTCATCCCGCGCGACCGAATCGCCCACCTTCTTCAGCCACTTGGTCAGCGTCCCCTCGGTGATTGACTCACCCATCTGCGGCATAACAACATCAGTCGGCATCAGTTTCCATCCCCGTGTTCACACTTGGACCGCCGATTCCGGCAGTTCCGTTCGCCTCAGGATTATACGGCGCAACCCCGGACCCATGCCCGCCCCGCCCGTTTACCGCACAACGCCACCGCGCGTGCGGAACTCCGTCCTTTTGTCACGCAGGGCGGAATCAGCAAGCCACACCGCTACCCGCCCGACTTCCCCGGTTCGAGCAAAGCCTCCACCGACTCGCCCCAAAGCACCTGCCGCCCAAACACCCGCCCGAACTGCCGTGCCGTTGCATTCACCGCAGCCTCCATCGTGACCTCCGTCCCGTCCGGAGCCTCCACCTCCAGGCTCGTCACCCCTCGGTCCGTAATGCCGCACGGCACAATCCACCCAAACTCCCGCAGATCCGTCGTCACATTCAGCGCAAACCCATGCGACGTCACCCCCTGCGACACATGCACCCCGATCGCCGCCAGCTTCCGCTCGGTCCCGGTCATACACCGGGTGTCCCCTCCAGGCTCCGCTTGGGCGGGTTCTGCCACAGACTCCCCACCCCCAAACGTCCACACCCCCGTACACTTCGGAATCCGCTTCGCCATCACGCCAAAGTCCCCACACACCCGGATCAGCGCCTCCTCCAGCAACCGCACAAAATCCACCGGCCCCAGAAACGGACCCTTCTTCCCCGGCCAGTCCCCCCGCAGATCCACCACCGGGTACCCCACCAACTGACCCGGCCCGTGATACGTCACATCCCCGCCCCGGTTGATCTCATGCAGCTCCACGCCCGCGCCTCGCCAGGAACTCATCACTCGCGACCACATTCGCCCGCGAAGCATTCCGCCCCAGCGTAATCACCGGCGGATGCTCCAGCAGCAGCAGCGTATCCCCGATCGCGCCCGCCTTACGCGCCGCCACCACACGCTCCTGCACCGCAAGCCCCTCCGCATACCCCACCCGCCCAACATGAAGAAGATGGATATGCATCACGCCGCCGCCAGCGGATTCTGCCACCGCAGCCCACGGAACCGCTTGAAGTCGGAGTCTGTCGTGAACAGTGTGCCGCCGCTTTCAATGGTAAGCGCGGCGAGGTGCGCGTCTGTGCCTATGTCGCCCGACGCGCTTCCTTCCAGAAGCATGCGGCGAAAGACCCTCCAGTGATCCTCACCCGCATAGAGAAAACGGACATTCTCCTGTTGCAGCCACCCCTCCACGATCGCCAACGCGGACTCTACATTCAGGCCGCCGAGCGCCACCTTCTTGTTGGTCGTAATCCGGAGAAATGCCATCGCACACTGCAGCGGAATGCCTACCTGCTCGGAAGACAGTGTGGCTTCAAACCAGGCGCGAGCCTTCTTGTGCTGCGGTGACGACGTCACATGCGCATACAACAAAAGGTTTACGTCGATCACAATCATCGGTACAGCGGACCTTCAAGCGCCTCAAGGATTGCCGATGTCTTGTCGAGATTTACCCCTTCGGGGAACCTCATCTTGATCGGGGTGACCTTGAACGGCTTGGGTTTCGGCCGCGTCCCGGAAGGCGCGAGAGCTGCCCGCAGACAGCGATTCACGGTCTGCTTCAGCGGCTCGCCGGAGCGGCGAAGTTCCTTGCGCAGCAGCAGCGCTACATCCTCATCGAGAGTGAGTGTCGTCCGCACATCATGATGCTCTCACTCGGACATCATGATGTCAACGCAACCTCTTCCGTCTAACGAGAGGCGCCCCCACCCGGCCTGCAGAGACCGCCGCACCCCCGGACCGGGCACGCTCCACAAAGCCTCTACAAAAGGAGGAGAGCAGCGTCGATGGCTTACACCGCCGACCCTGCCCCTTCACTCCGTACGAGTTATTCGCAATAACCCTAAACGTTAATCGCCTTCCCCTCCACGCTGCTGAACCCGTCCAGCAGGGCCTCAGCCACCGTCGGATGCGCATGGATCGTGTTCATCATCTCCTCCACCGTCGCTTCCAGTTCAATCGCAGTCACACACTCCGCAATGATCTCCGTAGCCGCCGGACCGATGATGTGAACACCCAGGATCTCTCCGTACTTCGTGTCCGCAACCACCTTCACAAAGCCATCGTGCGAGTCCAGGATCGTCGCCTTCGAGTTCCCCACAAACGGGAACTTGCCGACCTTCACGCTCAGACCCTTCGCCTTCGCCTGCGCCTCCGTCAGACCTACACTCCCGATCTGCGGCTCGCA
Source organism: uncultured Acidobacteriaceae bacterium (assembly GCA_963791875.1). Classification (GTDB taxonomy): domain Bacteria; phylum Acidobacteriota; class Terriglobia; order Terriglobales; family Acidobacteriaceae; genus Edaphobacter. The sequence goes on along the minus strand of CAWBUI010000003.1, from coordinate 307,180 downwards.
GTACGTGCAGCCCGGAATGCGGTTGCGCGCAATCGGCTTCGCATACTTGCCCGCAATCCGCGCGGCCACAATCAAACCCGCCATCCCGCCCACGTGCGCCAACTGCGGCAGCCCGCCCACGATATCGCCGATCGCAAAGATCCCCGGCTCCGTCGTCTCGTGCCACTCATTCGTCATGATGAAGCCGCGGTCCGGCGTGATGTTCACCTTCTCCAGCCCAATGTCATACGTCCGCGGCGCACGTCCCACCGCCACCAGCACCTTCTCCGCCTGCTTGGTCTCGCCCTTGCCGTCGGACTTGGTGAAGTGCACCAGCGCCCCATCCGCATTCTTCTCGATCTTGTCGACCTTGGCGCCCACATGCACATCGATCCCGCGCTTCTTATACAGCCGCAGAAGCTCCTTCGAGATGTCCTCGTCCTCCGCATTCACAATCCGCGGCAGCGCCTCAAGAATCGTCACCTCCGCACCAAAGCTCTTGAACACCGACGCAAACTCCACGCCCACCGCACCCGAGCCCACCACCACCAGCGACTTCGGCATGTGGTCCGTCTTCAGGATCTCGATGTTCGTCATAATCGTCTCGTCCGGCGTATACCCCGGCAGCATCCGCGCATCCGAGCCCGTCGCCAGCACCAGCTTCTTGCCCTTCAACGTCTCCTTCTTGCCCCCAGCCGAAAGCGTCACATCAACCGTATGCACGCCGTCCTTCGCCGGCCCGGTCATCCGCCCGTAGCCCTTGAACACCGTCACCTTGTTCTTCTTCATCAGAAAATCAAGACCCTTGGTGTGCCGCATGATCACGTCATCCTTGCGCGCGATCAGGTTGCCCCAGTTCAAAGTCGCCGCCGGCGCATCGATCCCGTAGCTCCCCGCATGCTTCATGTGGTCCCACACCTCGGCCGAAAACAGCATCGCCTTCGTCGGAATGCAGCCCCAAAGCAGACACGTCCCGCCCAGCCGCTCATTCGCATCGATCAGCGCCGACCTTCAGCCCATACTGCGCCGCGCGAATCGCACACGTATACCCCGCAGGGCCTCCGCCCATCACCACCACATCAAAGATCGTGTCAGCCAACGTTTGCTCCACCTGTTCGAAAATAAAATCCGCAACATCACAATCTTACGCCGCCGCACCACGCCCCCCTTCAACCCCCACCCGATATCCGACCACCAGCCAACCACACCACACCCATCCCGATCGACCCTCGCCGCCGCACCGGGTTGGGTGGCCCATCCGGGCTCTGCCTGGGTGGGCCTCCTACCCATGCCAAGCGTTCCATCCTGGCTCTGCTTCGGTTGGTCCCGCCCATGCGATAGGATGTTGTCGTCGCACCCGCACCGCAACGCTCATAGGCAGAGAGTCGGTCAAGCCGGCCGTAAGCAGGTGACTAGCCGAAACTTCGTCCTGGAGCGCAGTGGCTTCAACCGCACCTCCCGTCCCCACCAACGACGCGGAGACGCCAATCAGAACAATTCCCCCGAAGGTGGCAACACCCATCTCTGCATCTCCGGGAGACTGTCAACTTCAACTAGCATTTCCGTAACCACCGGGAGACCCAGCTTTGTCGCATTCCGAGGCTCAAGCGAGGCGCGTGCAGACGCTCTCATGGATAGTCATCTTCTTTTCTGCTGGCGCAGTATTCTTCAGCAACCTGAGATTCGGCTCCGCTGTTCTGGGGGTCGGGTATGAGGATGACTTCTTCTACTATGCGCAGGTTGCGCGCAATCTGGTCCGCTACGGGCAATCCACCTTCGACGGGATCCACCTGACCAACGGCTACCACCCGCTCTGGCTGTTTGTCCTGACCGCGTTCACGTGGCTGACGGGTGTCGAAGGTGTCTTTCACCCGAAGACAGTCCTGCCCTTCGCCGTGGCCCTTGAGACGGTCCAGTTCGCGATCCTTGCGGGTACATCGTGGTTTGTGTACCGCGTATCGCGTATCCACTGTTCGGAGACAACCAGCGCATGCATCCAGCTCCTCACGGCCAGCTTCACGATGGTCTTGCTCCGAACCGGGATGGAAGTCGGCCTGACGATCTTTCTCGGGTCCGCGTTGCTCTGGTTTCGGCTTCGCCCCGCGTTCCGATGGTCCCCCGAAAGAGGGCTCGCCTACGGCATTCTGGCAAGCACAATGGTCCTGTCAAGACTCGACGCCATCCTATTCGTGTTCCTGCTCTTCGTCCTGGATGTGCTGCCGCGGACGTACAAGGGACCCGACCGGCGTTACCGCACCGCGCTCGCGTTCGCCTTGGGGATGTTTCCGATCGCGCTCTACGTCATGATGAACAAGATCGTCTTTGGCACTCTGCTCCCGATCTCCGGGATGGCCAAGCAATTGCGGCATCATCACCTTCCTGCCCTGCGGCCTTTGCAGGCGTTCTTCGGTTTTTTCACCGCCGCCGGTTCGCCCCTGCTGCTCCCCTGCGTTGTCTTGGTGCTGGTCGGCATCCTACAATTGGCCAGCCGCAACCGGGAAGCGGCTCGTGGATCTCAGGGCGTGTTTTGGGCTGCGCTGCTGTTTCCCATCGTGCAGCTTCTGGTAACGGTCTCCCTCAGCGATTGGCAACTCTGGCCCTGGTACCTGTACCCCTGGGTACTCTGTGGTGCACTCGCAGCGGTTCTACTCTTCTCGAACGCTTCCAACCGACTCGCCACTCCTGCATTCGCGTTGGTGCTTGTCTTTGTGCTCACGTACGCGGCGCTCATCGTTCATTCTTCCAACCCCGCCCACGACTTACCCTACGTGGCCGCGCTTGAGATAAAGAACTTCGCTGAACAACATCCCGGGCGGTACGCCATGGGTGATCGCTCCGGGGCCGTCGGCTACCTGGTCGATGCTCCTATCCTCCAGATCGAAGGGCTGATGATGGACAAGCCATTCCTCGACAACATACGGATGGAGCGCAACCTGCCTGATGTGCTGAAGAGCTATGGGGTGGATTTCTATATCTCGACCCGCGCCGAACCGGACGCCCATGGTTGCTATGCAGTCAAAGAACCATGGCAGTCAGGGCCGGATTCACCGGCGATGCATGGTCAACTCTGCCAGAGGCCTATGGAAGAACTGACTCATGGGGCATTCGTCAACGACATATTTCACGTGACGCACTAGGAATTACCGACGCCCGCTTACGGCTGTTGCCCCCTAGTCTCCCTCCGCTGGCTCCTGATCCTCAGCGGCTGGGCCATGGGCATCATCCTCGGAGCCGCCATAGGCGCCCGCTTCCGCACCTGATCTCCCTAAGCCCGCGCTCCGCCCAAACCCACTTATCCAACCGCCAACCCTCCACCCTGTTAAAAACCCGCACTCCGCAACTCAAGCAGCACCGCCACATACCCCTGTTTCCCACTCATCTCCCCTCCCGTTTAGCCTGTCTCCGGCGATCCGCTGTGAACAACCCCCAAAACTCAGGCCATCCCGAAGAGTTTTCAATCCCTCTTCCGTCTTCTTCGTCTCACCCCTCCGCGTTATAGAAATCGCGCCGCCCTCGCAACCCGCTCACCCGCCCGCACATACCTCAAAATTCCACATTTCCAGCGCAAACGAGTACTACGGCTACTTATCTTTACCCTTTTTATGTCTGTTCTATAGAAGCCTCTAGTCGCACCTGCCCACCGCCCTCACCCTCAACCCACGCCTCCCACAGAACCCCGCTCCTTTCCCACAAAGAAAACACTCGCCCGCAACCCTCCCGCTCCGTAGAATCAACCCTGCAAGTGCACCGGAGCGCGGGTTCGGTGTACTCTTTCGCTTCAGGCCGCGCCACACCACAGCCAGCATTGGAGACACACCAGCCGTGAGCACAGCGACCGTCCCAAATCAGGAGCACGCCATGACACCCCACCCCGCGCCCACCGGCAATCTCGAGATCACCGTCTCCCGCGCCGAGCTCCTGCGCGAACTCACCGCCGCCCAGTCCGTCGTCGAACGCAAAACCACCATCCCCATCCTCTCGAACTTCCTCTTCGAAGCCACCCAGGCGTCGACGGCGCACCCGGCACCCTCACCATCACCGCCACCGACCTCGACCAGTCCGTCCGCACCTCCTGCCCCGCCAAGGTCAAAAAGCCCGGCGCCTGCACCATCCCCGCCCGCAAGCTGTACGACTACATCAAGCTCCTCCCCGAGGGCGACATCTCCATCAAGCTCATGGACAACCACTGGGTCCAGATCCGCGCCGGCCGCTCCAACACCAAGATGGTCGGCATGGCCCGCGCCAACTTCCCCGCCGTCCCCGAGTTCCCCGCCTCCGGCGCCTTCAGCATCTCCGCCGCCTCGCTCAAGAACATGATCTCGAAGACCATCTTCGCCATCTCGAACGAGGAGTCCCGCTACACCCTCAACGGCGCCCTGCTGGTGCTCAAGGTCCGAATCCATGGCCATGGTCGCCACCGACGGCCACCGCCTCGCCCACGTCGAAAAGCTCGGCGAAGCCCTCGAAGGCATCTCCGGCGAAAAGAAGACCCTCATCCCCCGCAAGGCGCTCGCCGAGCTCAACTCGCTGCTCAGCTCCGCCGACGCCCCCAAGATCTTCGACAAAGAGTCCAGACCCTCGACTTCGCCGACGACGACCAGACCCTCTTCTTCCGCGTCGGCGGCCGCGTCCTCACCTGCCGCAAGCTCACCGGCCAGTTCCCCAACTACGAGGCCGTCCTCCCGCGCGACAACAACAAGTTCGTCATCGTCCGCTCGGAAGACCTGATGGGTTCCATCCAGCGCGTCGCGCAGTTCGCCGACGAGCGCTCCGGCGCCATCAAGATCCGCCTCGAACAGAACGAGCTCAAGCCTCTCCTCCCAGTCCACCGACGCCGGCGAATCCGAAGACACCATCGAAACCCCCTACAACTACGACCCCCTCGTCGTAGGCTTCAACTCCCAGTACCTGATCGACTTCCTCAAAGCCACCGGCACCACCGGCGAAGTCCGCCTCGAGTTCAAGGACGCCCAGTCCGCCGGCCAGATGCGCCCCGAAGACGGCAACGAAGACGTCAAGTACCGCTACATCCTCATGCCCATGCGCATCTGAGCTCCTGCGCGCACGGCAAAAAGCGCCCGCGCTAAAGCACAAACAGAGAAGACACACACAGCAGACCAACGCCCGTAGACCCCGCCCGGGCGTTTCACCTTTGCTGGAGTGGAAGTCCGTAACCAGCACCCCTCCAAGCCGCCGTCATTCCGTAGCGCCGCCTCTGCGGTGCTTCTCCATAGACCATTTCCCACCTTGAAACCCAGCACGTAAATCCCCCGTAAAGGTAATTGGCTCCTTGAGATGCGCCCGCTATAAAGGCCTACATCGAAGGAGTTCATGAATGAAACGCACCGCCCTGTTTCTCTGCCTGTCCCTGCCTGCCACCGCATTCGCCGCCGACGCCAACAGCTATAAAGTCCAGTACGACGGCGGTTCCCTCCAGAACCTCAAGGCCGGAGCCGGCGTCGAACTCATCATCGACACCGACAAAGTCCACATCGTTCGCGGCAAAGAAGAGCTGACCACGATACCGGCCTCTTCCATCACTGAAATCTCGTACGGAGAAGACGTCCACCGCCGGATCGGCACCGCGATCGGCCTTGCAGTGATCTCTCTCGGAGTTGGGGCCCTCATGGCGTTCTCCAAATCCAAGAAGCACTACATCGGTCTCACCTGGGCCGATGGAGACAAGAAGGGCGGCTTCGCCATGCAGTGCGACAAGAACGACTACCGCGGCGAACTCACCGCCCTCGAAGGCATCACCGGCAGGAAGGCAGTCAACTCAGACGCCATGACCGTGAAGAACTAGCCCGTAAAAAGCTAACCTCCGATAACCGACCCAACCCCAACGCCCATGTCAGCCACCACCGCGGCCGATATGGGCTTCCCCTTCCAGCCCCGGCACTGCGAGTGCATACTATCCCCATGTCCACCGCAGCCCTCATCCCCGTGCAGGAGTACCTCTCCACCGTCTACCGGCCGGACTGCGACTACATCGAAGGCCGTCTCGAGGAGAGAAACTTGGGGGAATCCGACCACAGTGCAATTCAATTCATCCTTGCGCGTATCTTCAACGCCAACCGTCAAAGCTGGGGCATCGTGGCCTATCCCGAACTCCGCGTCCAGACGGCTGAAGATCACTTTCGTGTGCCGGACGTAACCGTTCTACTCCGCTCGGACCCGAAGACCCCCATTGTCCGCAACGCGCCTCTCATCTGCATCGAAGTTCTGTCTCCCGAGGACCGCATCTCGCGGATGCACGAGCGCTTCGCCGACTACTTCCGTATGGGCGTCCCCAACGTGTGGCTCATCGATCCTGCCAACCGGGAGGCATGGATCGTTCAGCCGGACCGCTCTTTGCAACACACCGCAACCGTGCTCTTCATTCCAGGCACCCCTATTCGCATCCTCCTGGCGGACATCTTCGCCGAACTCGAAGAGATGCAAACGCAAGCCTGACGGTCGCCACCTACTGCTTCAGCTTCACCTCAGTAGCCCCCTGCCCACCCGCATAATACGGAGGCTCCGTCACCTCCGCCACATTCGGATGCCGCCGCAGAATACTCCCGGATCGTCCGCCGCAGCACCCCCATCCCCGTCCCATGCACAATCCGCACCCCCGGCAGCCCCGCCAGGAACGCCTGGTCCACAAACCGCGCCACCTCGTCATGCGCCTCGTCCGCCGTCCTGCCGATCACGTTGATCTCCATCGCCACGTCGTCCGGCTCCTGCGCCGTCTGCACCGTCACCCCACCCCTGCGCCGCGCCTCCTGCAACGGCGTCGCCGCCTGCGGCAGCCTGCGCCGCACACCTCCGAAATATCCGCCGCCCCCACCCGCATCTTCATCAACCCCGCCGATACCTCAAACTCCCGCCCCCGCCCGCACCCTTTCCCTCAAACACCCGCTCCACCCGCGCCTGCCGCCCCAGGCTCTTCACCGTCACGGTGTCCCCCGCCTTCACCGCCGCCACCCGCGCGGCCAGCGTCTCGCCGCCTTCGCCAGCGTCGCTGCAGCCCTGGCCGCCATTCGGATCGCCCTTATCCGCGCCCGTGTTATGCGCCACCACCGTCGCCCGGAACTCCTCCGTAACCTCGCGCTTCGCCCGCGCCTTCCGCGTCAGCGCATCCCGCTGAATCCGCTGCGCCAGGCTCTTGTCCCCGATCCCCTTCACGATCTCCCGGACCTGCCCCCGAATCGTCCAGCAGCGAGTCCAGCTTCGCCTCCAGCTCCTCGTCCGCGCCTTCTGCTCCGCCCGGCCCTCCATCTCCAGCCGCAGCCGCTCCCGCTGCCAGCTCCCGCTCCCGCAGCCGCAATCGCCTCGCGCTCCGCCCCCACAGCCGCAAGCTGATCATGCAGCGAGTCCAGCAGCGCCGCGATATCCGCCGTCTGCGTCGTCATCTGCGCCGCGCGCCGTCGCACACAATCCCCGCATCCAGCCCCAGCCGCTCCGCAATGTTGATCCCCGCCGAAGCCCCCGGCACACCCAGCCGCAGCCGGTACGTCGGCGCCAGCGTCGCCGGATCGAACCCTACCGCCGCGTTCAACACCCCCGGCCGGCTCGCCGCATACACCTTCAAACTCGTCAGATGCGTCGTGATCACCGTCCACGCCCGCAGCTCCAGAAAGTGCCCCGCAATCGCCACCGCCAGCGCCGCACCCTCCTCCGGGTCCGTAGCCGACCCCAGCTCATCCAGCAGCACCAGCGACCCCGCATCCGCCTCCCGCGCAATCCGGTTCACATTCACAATATGTGACGAAAACGATGACAAATTCTGCTCGATCGACTGCGCATCCCCAATATCCGCATACACCGAATCGAAACACCGGCAGCACCGCCCGCTCCGCCGGCACCGGCATCCCCGCCTGCGCCATCAGCGCCAGCAGCCCCACCGTCTTCAGCGTCACCGTCTTGCCGCCTGTATTCGGCCCCGACACAATCAACTGCCGCGCCTCATCCTCGAGCGCCACCGTCAACGGCACCGGCCCACCCTGCCCGCTACGCCGCATCCGCAACTCCAGCAGCGGATGCCGAGCCTCCACCAGCTCCATCCGGGCGATCTATCCGTGACACTTGTACCTGCTTCTGTCCCCTCCGATCGGCGCACCCGGATCTCCGGCCGAACCGACAGATCGGGTGCCCCATCCAAGCGCCGCTTGGGTGGGCTTGTCCCCGCCACAGACCCAGGTACCCCATTCCCCGCAGCTTCACCGCTACGAGTTGAATCCGCAAACACCGGCCGCACACACCCAAACTCCTCCGCAAACCGCGCCCGCGCAAAGTGGCTCTCCACCTCCGCCAGCACCCCCGCCCCCGCCAGCAACACCTCCGCCTCCTCCCCCATCGCCGCCGTCAGCGCCCGCAGAATCCGGTGGATCTCCCCCTGCTCCTCATCCAGCAGCCGGATCAGCTCGTTGTTCTGCTCCATCGCCTCCAGCGGCTCCACAAACACCGTCTGCCCCGACGACGACCCCCCATGCACCACCCCCGGCACCCGCCGCCGAAACTCCGTCTTCACCGGAATCACGAACCGCTCATTCCGCACCGTGATCAACTCGTCCTGCGCCGCTCCCTCCGCCGACAAGCTCCGCAGCGTCTTCCGCAGCACCTCCTCAATCACCCGGTGCTGCCGCTCCATCGCCCGCCGAATCCGCCGCAGCTCCGGGCTCGCCTCATCCGACAGCGTCCCGTCCGGCTCAATCTTTCCCCCCAGCGCCCGCAGCAGCACACCCCAGTCATGCGCCACCACCCCTCGCCGACAGCTCCCGCACTCCCGCCCAAGTCCACCCTGACCACCCGCATCCGAGCCGCGCGCTATGCTGCGGGCGCGTCCGGATCCAACAACGCCCGCCACGCCGCCACCCGCTCCGCCAGCAGCAGCACCTGCAGAATCTCCCCCCCCTCCAGCGCCGCCCCCTCCACCCGCGCCTTCTCCAGCAGCTCCGTCGGATCGAACAGCCCCGCAAACGAAAACACCACCCCACCCCGCAGCAGCTCCCGCGCACCTCCTCCGTCCGCCCCTGCTGCGCCGCAATCCACCCGGGTCCGACGAAGGCTCCAGCGCCAGCGTCCACTCCCGCCCCAGCGGCGACGAGCATCGCCCCGCCACATGCTCCCGCAGCGCCGGCCACCCCAACGCCTCCGCACTCGACTCCCGCAACCTCCCCGGAACCACCGCAACCAGACTCATCCCTCCATGCTATCCGGGAACCCGACCCCCTGAAGAGCCCACCCGACGATAGCCACCCGCCCGAGTCCACCCCTCACCTCGGAGTCCTCCCACCCCACACTGCGTCTAATCTAGAGACACGAGGCCCGCACCAAGCCCACTCCGGCCGCCCGCGGCAACCTCGAGGGAGACGTAAATCGCAATGCCACTCATGAAGACCGCAAACCCCGCACTCAACGACAAGACCTTCCGCCCCGCCGGCGCCATCTACGGTGGCTTCTCCGGCGCCGCCGAGCGCATGACCCTCTCCGGCACCGTCAACAAGACCGGCGTCCTGCTTCTTCTGCGCCGCCGCCTCCGCCTGCTGGACCTGGTACCGCTTCCTCAACACGCCACGACATCGCCTCGGTCGGCCCGCTCATGATGCTTGGCCTCTTCGGCGGCCTCATCGTCGCGATGATCACCATCTTCAAGCCCACCGCCGCCCCGATCACCGCGCCGCTCTACGCCCTGCTCGAAGGCCTCGCCCTCGGCGGCATCTCCGCCACCTTTGAACTCCGCTACCCCGGACTCCCCATGCAGGCCGTCGGCCTCACCTTCGGCACGCTCGCCGTCCTGCTGCTCGCCTACCGCTCCGGCCTGATCAAGGTCACCGACAAGATGCGCCTCGGCATCATCGCCGCCACCGGTGGCATCGCGGTCTTCTACCTGCTCGGAGATGGTGCTCGGATTCTTCGGCATGCACTTCAACACCATCAACGGCTCCGGCCCCATCGGCATCGGCTTCTCGCCTCATCGTCGTCGGAGTCGCCGCACTCAACCTCGTCCTCGACTTCGACTTCATCGAGAAGGGCGTCCAGTTCGGCGCCCCCAAATACATGGAGTGGTACGGCGCCTTCTCCATCATGGTCACCCTCGTCTGGCTCTACCTGGAGATGCTGCGCCTTCTCTCCAAACTCCAGCGCCGCAACTAACCACCACCCCCGCACAACAGGTAACCAATTAAGACAACGGCCGCGCAGAAGTTCTTGCGCGGCCGTCGCCGCATCTATAGTGTGGAGACGGACAACAGCATGACCAACGACATCCTGAGACTCAGAGACGCCCTGAACCGCGGAAGTGAAGAGTCCCACCTGCGCCAGCAGCTCGAGCAGAACTCAGGCGCCATCCGCGAGTCCCTCACCCGCTCCGGCGAATACCGCATCCCCACCCGCCGCGGCACCATCGTCATCCGCTCCACCAAAAAGACCGCGTAGCCTCCGGCAATGATCGCGATTCTCGGGTCGCTCGTTCTTGTCCTGTACGTCTTCCTGCCCGAGTTCCTCTTCACCACCCTCGCCTTCAATTTCCGCAAGGTCAACCGCGTCCCCCTCGGCCGCTACGCCGACGTGCTCGCCAGCGCCGCGGTAGGCCTTCTCCCCTTCGTCGCCACCTACTTCGCCTCCCGCTGGTTCTGGTTCGTCGGCCACTGGCCCTTCCCCGTCCAGGGCGACGTAAACGCCAAGTACGCCGACTACCGCACCGTCGTCACCGCCCTCTACAGCGAAACCTTCTTCCGCGAACACATCGACGCCACGTGGCGCGCCTGGTCGCACATCCGCCTCTACCAGGCCCGCTTCCTCACCTGGATGTACCTCGCCCTTCTGCTCCAGACCGCCGCCGTCATCCTGCTCACCCACTACTTCGGAGCCCTCAGCCAGTACGCCTGGTACCGGCGCACCCTCGGCCGGCTCTTCCTCCGCCGCGCATCCCACTGGGAGGTCCTCCTCACCGCCTTCACCTTCCCCCCCAAGCACCGCCCCGCAGTCGCCGTCGACGCCCTCACCACCGACAACCACCTCTACGCCGGCACCGTAGCCGACTTCTTCCTCCGCGCCGACGGCGAACTCAGCGGCCTCCTCCTCAGCGACGTCGAGCGTTTCAAATTCAACAAGCTCGAAGAAGATCTCAAAGCCGGCCTCGCCCCCGACAGCCGCGACTACTGGACCGAGATCCCCGGCGCCAACTTCTACCTCCCCGCAGAGAAGATCGCCAACCTCAACATCCGCTACGAATCTCCCGACCGCGAACTCCTCGAAGACGTCGAAGAGTGGATGAAGGACCTCGACCCCGGCAGCACCATCACCGTAACCCTCGAAGCCGCAACCCCGCCCCACCCCGACGAGCACTCACCCGAGCCCGCCAACAGTCCCGATCCCGCCGACATCCCCGCACCCCAAAGCCCCCGCTGACACCCGCCCCGATCCCCACCAGCAACAAATCACCTTGCCTTTGCGCCTCTGCCCTTGCTGTTGCTGTTGCCGTTGCCGTTGCTCTTGCATCCGCCCCACCCAAAAAGATCGTCATCTCGACCGAAGGCGGCGCTTCTGCCGCCGCAGCGGAGAGACCACCGCATTTCGCCGTTGCCGTTGCTGTTGCTCTTACGCTTTCGGAAACATCAACCCGCGCGCCAAACGGATCACCCCACCCCACCTAACCCGTATAAGCCGCCACAGCCCGCCCCTTTGCCGACAAATACCCATCCAGCGGATGCCCCGGCAACCCCCGCAACCCACTCACCACGCACTCCGCATTCAACACCGCCCCCGCCATCGTCGTATGCGTATGCGGATCCCCAAACAGCGGATCCACCGCCGCCTGCCCCAACGCGTCATACCGCCGGGCAATAATCTCGTTCAAATCCACAAACCCCACACCCGCCGCCACCGCCACCGCCTGCGTCCATCCCCTGTACGTGCTCGTGTTCCGGATCACATGCCCATCCATCCAAAGCTTGCGCGGCACCAGTGAGCACAGGATTGGCGTCGCGCCCTTCGCCTTCGTATCCGCCACATACTTCCGCAGATACCACCCAAACGTATGCACCGTCTCGGTCACATGCGTCCGCGGATTCTCCACCTCAAGCGTCTCCTCCCCGATCCCCGGCAGGCTTCCGCCCACATTCGGCCCTCGCGCTCGCGCACCCGCCGGTGGGGTCGGCGCCACCTGCCCCGGCAGCAGCCCCTGGTCCGGAACCGGTGCCGCGCCCGGCAGGTTGATCCCGCCATCGTTGTGCCCAAACTGGATCACCACAAAGTCGCCCGGCTTCACCATCTCCAGCGTCGACTCCCAGTGCCCCTGCGAGATATAGCTGTGGCTCGCCAGCCCCCCAATCGCCCGGTTCACCACGTTGATCTTCTCCGGATCGAACAGCTCCGCAATCGGCGCACCCCACCCCCAAAGCCCGTCCGAGCCCGCGCCGTGCCCGTTCCGCACCGTCGAGTCCCCCACCAGGATCAGCGAAGGCAGCTTAGGGTTCGTCGGCCCGGTCAGCCCCAACTCCTTCTCCCGAGCCCGCGGATCCTGAGCCGCCACCCCCGCTCCAGTCCCACCCCCGCCCGCAACCGGCGGCGCAGCCTGCCGAGCCGCAAACGCCAGCAAAGGAACCAGGCACAAAGCCGCTAAAATCACCCGGGTATAACGTTGTCGCATCCTTCAAGCTCCTCGAAAACAACTTGGTGTGCAATGCCGTCCAGCCTACCGGCCAACCTATCGTCCAGCCGGATCGCCCGACCAGAGCCGACCGCAAGGCAACTCCCATCCCTCAACAGGACCTTCGCCCCGAACGACCTCCGGCCGTACCAGAGTCTCCGGAACACGGGCAGGACGATAGATCGTCACCGCACCGTCGATAGGATCGAGCAGCCACGCCAGGCTCGCCCCATTCTCCATCCACAACTGCATCTTGGTCTCAATCAGGCGCCGCGGATCGGTACGCGATCGAATCTCAACGATGAACTCCGGGCACACCGGCGGATAGCCCGCCTGTTGCTCTGCCGTCAATGCATCCCAGCGCTTCCGCGAAAGCCACGCGGCATCGGGCGAAACACACGAGCCATCGTGCAGCGCAAACCCGGTGTTCGGTCCGAATCCAATTCCACGCCCATCCCGCTCAATCCACGCAAAGAGCATGGACGCAACGTAGAATTCCTGAGTACCGCCGATCCCACCCACTGGGGTCTTAACAATCAGCTCGCCATTCTTGTTCCGCTCGATTTGAAACGGCTTGTTTTGCTCCGAGAAGCGCATCAGCTCTTCATCACTGATCGCCGCACTCGGCCGCAGGATCACCGGCATCGGAAGATCGGAGACGTTGATCTGCCCAGGGCGCATAGGTGGCTTCCTCTTGCTGATCGTACCTCACGCGTATCGTCGCTGATACCCTAAACGCTTGGCACGCTTCCTCATCACAGGCGCAGCAGGCTTCATCGGATCGCACCTCGCCCAGGCCCTCATCGCCCGCGGCAACCAGGTCCGAGGCTTCGACAACTTCGCCACCGGCAAAATCGAAAACCTCCCCGCCCCAAACCCAAACTTCACCTTCCTCGAAGGCGACCTCCGCGACCCCGCAGCCCTCCGCGCCGCCTGCCACGGCATCGACACCATCTTCCACCAGGCCGCCCTCCCCTCCGTCCCCCGCTCCGTCAAGGACCCCGCCACCAGCCACGCCGTCAACCTCAACGGCACCCAGAACCTCCTCGAGGCCGCCCGCGCCTCCGGTGTCCGCCGCGTCGTCTACGCCGCCTCCACCTCCGCCTACGGCAACCAGCCCGGCTTCCCGCGCATCGAGTCCATGACCCCCCAACCCCTCTCCCCCTATGCGGTCCAAAAGCTCGCGGGCGAGTTCTACCTCCACTCCTACTTCCGCGTCTACGGCCTCGAAACCGTAGCCCTGCGCTACTTCAACGTCTTCGGCCCCCGCCAGGACGCCGCATCCCAATACTCCGGCGTCATCGCCCGCTGGACCGCCGACATGCTCCACCCCGACCCCGCCCGCCCGCCCACCATCTTCGGCGACGGCGAGCAGGGCCGCGACTTCACCTTCGTCGCCGACGTAGTCCGAGCCAACCTCCTCGCCGCCGCCGCCCCCGCAGACCAGGCCGCCGGTCGCGTCTTCAACATCGCCTGCGGCGAGCGCCACACCCTCAACGAACTCTTCCGCGAACTCGCCCACCTCACCGGCTTCTCGCGGCCTCCGGTTTACGCCCCGGCCCGCGCCGGAGATGTCCGCGACTCCCACGCCGACATCTCCGCCGCCCGTCAAGCCCTCAGCTACGCCCCCGAAGTCTCCTTCACCGAAGGCCTCGCCTGCACGGTCGAGTGGTATCGCAGTTCGTTGGAGAGCAAGTGACCCTCGAAGACTGGATCGCCCGCGTAGACCAGCGCCGCTCCCGCATCGGCATCATCGGCCTCGGCTACGTCGGCCTCCCCCTCGCACTCGAATTCTCCCTCTCCGGCTTCCCCGTCCTCGGCTTCGACATCGACTCCGACAAGGTCGCCAGACTCACCCGCCGCGAAAGCTACATCTTCCGCATCCCCGCAGCCGACATCGCCGCCGCCCACGCCCACGGCTTCGCGGCCACCGCAGACTTCACCCGCATCGCCGAGCTCGACGCCATCCTCATCTGCGTCCCCACACCCCTCAAGGACCACGGCCACACCCCCGACATGAGCTACGTCGAGGGCACCATGGCCGCCATCGCCCCCCACCTCCACCCCGGCCAGCTCGTCGTCCTCGAAAGCACCACCTACCCCGGCACCACCGAAGAGATCGTCGCCTCTACGATCGAGCGCCACGGCCACACCGTCCTCCGCAACCAGGCCGACGGCACCGCGGCCGCCGAGCCCCACCCCGACCTCCCCGGCATCCTTGTAGCCTTCTCCCCCGAGCGCGAAGACCCCGGCAACACGGTCGTCCCCGCGCCGCGAGATCCCCAAGGTCATCGGCGGCATCGATCGCCGCGCCTCCGCCGCCGCCTGCGCCCTCTACGGCACCGTCTTCCACCAGACCGTCCCCGTCAGCTCCCCCGCCGCAGCCGAGATGACCAAGCTCCTCGAAAACATCTACCGCAACGTCAACATCGCCCTCGTCAACGAGATGAAGCAGCTCTGCCACCCGCCTCGGCGTCGATATCTGGGAGGTCATCGACGCCGCCCGCACCAAGCCCTTCGGCTTCCAGGCCTTCTACCCCGGCCCCGGCGTCGGCGGCCACTGCATCCCGGTCGACCCCTTCTACCTCAGCTGGAAGGCCCAGCAGTTCGGCTTCTCCGCCCGCTTCATCGAGCTCGCCGGCGAGATCAACGAAGCCATGCCCCGCGTCGTCGTCGACGCCATCACCTATGCCCTCGCCCAGTCCGCCGACCCCAAACCCCTCGCCGGAGCCAGCATCCTCGTCCTCGGCGTCGCCTACAAACGAGACGTCGACGACCTCCGCGAGTCCCCCGCCCTCGTCGTCATCGAACTCCTCCAGCGCGCCGGAGCCCGCGTCGCCTACAACGATCCCTTCTTCCCTGAGGTAGGCCGCGGCCGCCACTACCACCTCGATATGCAGTCCACCCCCCTCGCCGAAATCCCCCGGTTCGACTGCGTCGTGATCCTCACCGACCACTCCGTCTACAACTACCGGTCCATTGTTGCCTCCGCAAAGCTGGTCGTAGATTCAAGAAACGCAACGCGAGGAATCGACTCGCCAAACATCACTCGTTGCTGAATCACCGCGCTAGACGCGCCAATCCCCGCCCGTAAAGAGAGCCAAGCCACGCGCCGATAAACACGGAAGAGGCACTCCCGGTTCCACCCGCCGAGTCACACCCAGGGCACGCCTCCGACTCCACCAGTGTGACTCCAAAGGCCCGCTTGTCCTCGCCCCGCCGTACTCTCAGGCTCATCCTCCTCCTGCTCACCGCCCTTGCGTACACCACCGGGACGCTCGCCCAGACAGGCCTCCAAACGCCCTCCAGCACCACGCTCGAAGCCCCCGCCGACAGCGACCTCAACCCAAACCCCACCCCACAGCCCCAATCCGAATCGCCTTCCCAAACCAGCGCCCAGACCAGGGCCCGCCGCTTCCTCGCCGGCCGCACCACCCCCGACAACACCCCAGCCGCGTCCGCCCTCGTCCAGGCCCGCCACACCCACCTCGACCTCCTGTCCCCCAGCCAGCCGGCCCCCGCCGTCCACGCCAATCAAGCCCGCCCCCGCATCACCCCCCTCTCCACCGCCTGGAAGCCCCTCGGCCCCAACCAGGTCATCACCCCCAGCCTACGGCGCCGTAACCGGCCGCATCACCTCCATCGCGATCGATCCCTCCGACCCATCCGGCAACACCGTCTTCGTCGGCTCCACCGGAGGCGGCGTCTGGAAGTCCACCAACGCCGCCGGCCCCGCCGCTGCCGTCTCCTTCACCCCCCTCACCGACACCCTCCCCGTCTTCAGCCCCAACGGCGGCACCGTCGTCCTGCCCTCCCTCAGCATCGGAGCCCTCTCCGCCGGCCCCGGAGTCCTCCTCGCCGGCACCGGCGACCCCAACGACGCCCTCGACTCCTACTACGGCGAGGGCATCCTCCGCTCCACCGACGGCGGCCTCACCTGGACCCTCGCCCAGGGCTCATTCGACGGCATCGGCGGCAACCACTCCTTCGTCGGCCTCGGCGTCGCCGGCTTCGCCTGGAGCTCCACCACCCCCACCCTCGTCGTCGCCGCCCTCTCCCAGTCCGTCGAAGGCACCCTCACCAACGCCCCCAGCACCGCCAACTCCGTCATGGGCCTCTACTTCTCGAGCGACGCCGGCGTCACCTGGCAGATGGCCACCATCGAGGACGGCAACCAGGTCATCCAGAGCCCCCACCCCACCGGCGGCAACCTCGGCGGAAACGCCGCCACCGCCGTCGTCTGGAACGCCCAGCGCGGCCGCTTCTACGCCGCCGTCCGCTACCACGGCTTCTACGAGAGCGTCGACGGCGTCACCTGGACCCGCCTCGCCCACCAGCCCGGCACCGGCCTCACCCCCGCCGCCTGCCCGACCAACCCCGGCGGCACCGGCTTCGTCTCCTGCCCCATCTTCCGCGGAGCCCTCGCCGTCCAGCCCGCCACCGGCGACACCTTCGCCCTCACCGTCGACAGCAACAACCTCGACCAGGGCCTCTGGCAGGATGTCTGCGGAGGCCCCGGCAACGGCGCCGCCTGCCCCACCCCGGCCGTCAACTTCGCCACCCGCCTCCCCTCCACCCCGCTCGAAGCCTCGCCCACCAGCTCCGCCATCCCCCAGGCCGACTACAACCTAGCCCTCGCCGCCGTCCCCATCGGCTCCGGTACCTCCGCCGACACCCTCCTCCTACGCCGGCACCGTCGACCTCTTCCGCTGCACCCTCGGCTCCGGCTGCACCCTCCGCAACACCACCAACGCCCAGAACGGCTGCGGCGCTCCCGCCCAGGTCGCCCCGGCCCAGCACGCCCTCGCGGCCCTCGCCGGAGCCGGCGCCTCGGCCGGCACCCCACTCCTCTTCTTCGGCAACGACGGCGGCCTCTGGCGCTCCCTCGACGGCGTCAACCAGCAGGCCACCCCCTGCTCCTCCGACGACGCCACCCACTTCCAGAACCTCAACCCCGCCCTCGGCTCCCTCGCCGAGATCGTCTCCTTCGCCCAGGACGCCACCGACCCCAACACCCTCCTCGCCGCCCTCGGCTCCAACGGCACCGCCGCCACCTCCTCCGCCTCCACCCCCAACGCCTGGCCCCAGCTCTCCCCCGGCGAAGGCGGCACCGTCGCCATCGACCCCGCCAACCCTGCCAACTGGTTCCTCTCCACAGAAGCCGGCGTCAGCCTGACCGCCTGCAATAAAGGCTCCGCCTGCACCGCGGCCGACTTCGCCGGCACCCCCACCCTCGGCTACCCCCAGGTCGCCAACGACGCCTCTCTCATCGCCGCTCCCTTCCTCCTCGACCCCGGCTTCACCTCCGACATCCTCATCGGCACCTGCCGTGTCTGGCGCGGCCCAGCGCAGGACGGATCCACCTGGCCCGGTTCCAACGCCCTCTCCACCCTCTTCTCCGGCGCCCAGAACACCGCCTGCAACCCCTCCACCAACGGCTTCGTCCGCAGCCTCGCCGCAGGTGGCCCCTCCTCCGGCTCCGCGGTCCCCCGCAACGCCGGCTCCACCATCCTCTACGCCGGTCTGGCCGGCCGCCTCGACGGAGGCGGCAACGCCGCAGGCGGCCACATCTTCGCCACCTCCGCCGGCAGCACCGCCTCCTCCTCCACCTCCTGGACCGACATAGCCCGCAACCCCGTCCCCAACGATCTCGCCCACGGCGGCATCTTCAACGCCGGCGGCTTCGACATCTCCTCCGTCGTCGTCGATCCCCACGACAGCACCGGCCAAACCCTCTACGCCACCGTCATGGGCTTCTCCGGCAACGGCATCAACGCCCCTCACCTCTACACCTCCAACGACGCCGGCGCCCACTGGACCAACATCTCCGCCAACCTCCCCAATGCGCCCGCCAACAAGATCGTCGTCGACCCATACACCCCCAACACCGTCTACGTCGCGCTCGACACCGGCGTCTACGTCACCTCCGCCGTCTCCTCCTGCCCCACCGCCAACTGCTGGAGCATCTACGGCACCGCGCTTCCCAACGCCCCCGTCGTCGACCTCCAGGCCGCTCCAGCCATGCCCACCGGCGACGGCCGTATCGGCATGCTCCGCGCCGCCACCTACGGCCGCGGCATCTGGTCCGTCCCCCTGCTCAACGCCATTGTCGCCGTCGCCCCCTCCCTCTCCATCACCCCCGGCTCCCTCAACTTCGCCATCCAGGCCGTATCTTCCGCCTCTTCCGCCCAGACCCTCACCCTCACCAACTCCGGATCAACCCCCCTCACCATCTCCCAGACCAGCACCTCTGGAGACTTCGCCCGCACCTCCTCCTGCACCCCCGCACCCCTCCGCCCGGGCGCATCCTGCACCGTCTCTATAACCTTTCTTCCCACGTCCACCGGCACCCGCACCGGCCTCCTCACCGTTTACTCGAACGCCGCAACCAGCCAGACCACCGTCCAGCTCTCCGGCAGCGGAGCGCCTCCCGCCGCCGTAGTCCTCAACCCCGTCTTCCTCAGCTTTCCCTCCACCCTCGTCGCCAGCACCAGCACCCCCCAGACCCTCACCGTCACCAACACCGGAGGTTTCTCTACCACCCTCGGCGCGCCCGCCGTTTCAGGCGATTTCAACCTCGCCAACAGCACCTGCGGCACCACCTTAGCCCCTGGCGCTACCTGCAGCCTGGCCGCCACCTTCGCGCCCACCGCCCCTGGAACCCGCACCGGAACCCTTACCCTCCCCACCGGCGTAACCACACTCTCCGCCGCCCTCTCCGGCGCCGGGAGCACCCCCGCCGCGCTCTCGCTCACCCCTGCCCAGCTCACCTTCCCCGACACCACCATCGGCTCCCCAAGCCCCCCGCAAACCGTCATTCTCTCCAACACAGGCGGCCTTCCCGCCGCCCTCCAGACCCCCACCCTCACCGGGGATTACGCCCTCGGCGCCAACGGCTGCGGCCTCTCCCTCGCCGCCAACTCCTCCTGCAGCATCTCCATCAGCTTTCGGCCCACATCCACCGGCGCGCGCCCCGGCACCCTCACCATCCCCAGCACCGCCGCCGGTCAGTCCACCGTCCCCCTGTCAGGCACCGGCGTCGTCCCGGCCACCATCATCCTCACTCCCACGCAACTCACCTTCGCCTCCACCATCGTCGGCGCCGCGAGCCCCGTACAAAACATCACCATCTCGAACACCGGTGCCGCCCCGGCAACCCTCAGCACTCCCACCGTCACCGGCGACTTTGCCATCACCGCCAACACCTGCGCCGCCACCCTCCCCCCAGGCACCGGATGCACAGTCTCCCTGGCGTTCAAACCCTCCACCTCCGGCACGCGCACCGGCACGTTCACCGTTCCCGCCTCGGTAGGCGCGCAGTCCGCGACGCTCTCCGGCTCCGGCACCCTGCCCGCCACCGACGCCCTCTCCACGACGAACCTCGCCTTCTCCCCCGCGCAACTCAACACCGCCAGCACTCCCCAGACCATCACCCTGACCAACTCCGGCGACCTCCCCCTCCAACTCATCGCCGCCTCCGTCACCGCCGGGGACTTCACCGTCACCAACACCTGCGGCAACTCCCTCAACGGCCACGCCTCCTGCACTCTCCAGTTCGCCTTTGTCCCCAGATCGATCGGTCCCCAGTCCGGCACAGTCGTCCTCTCCGATCAGTACCGCACACAAACCATTACACTTAGCGGAACAGGACTAGCTCCCCCCGGCGTCTCCCTCACGCCATTTGCAACGGTCTCGTTCGCCCCCACCGGCGTCGGCGCCTCCTCCACCGCCCAGACCCTCACCCTCACCAACAACGGCGGTGTCCCCCTCGCCCTGCAGCGCTTTCTCATCACCGGCGACTTCGCTATCGCCGCCAACACCTGCGGCGCCACCCTCGCGCCCTCCTCCGCCTGCACCCTCCAGGTCGTCTTCTCCCCGAGCGCCCCCGGCCTCCGGACCGGCACCGTCTCCGTCACCGACAACGCCGCCGGCTCTCCTCAGGCCGTCACGCTCAGCGGCACCGCGGTCGACTTCGCCCTGGCACCCAACGGCCCCACCTCCATCACCATCACCGCCGGCCAGCAGGCCGTCTTTCCACTCCTGCTCTCCTCCTCGGCGGACCTCTCCGGATCCGTATCATTCACCTGCAGCCCGATTCCCGCGCACGCCACCTGCTTCGTCAACCCCACGCCCGCCCCGCTCGGCGGCACCACCAACATCATCGTCACGGTAGCCACCTCAGTCACCGGCGCCGAACTCCACTGGCCCTTCAACTTCCATCGCGATTCAGTCCCCGGCACCCGCAACGCCCTCACCGCCCTGCTCGCCGCGGTCCTGCCCATCGGCCTGACCGCCGCGCGCCGCCGCCGCTTCACCGCCGGCACCCGTCGCAGCCTGGCAGGAGCCGCCACGCTCTGGTGCCTCTTCCTCCTTGTCGGATGTTCCGCCTCCCGCATCATCCCCGGCAGCGGTTCCAGCCCCGCCGGCCCAGACCCAACCGCACCCACACCGCCCGCCGCTTACAACCTCACCGTAACCGGCACCAACGCAGGCCTCACCCGGGCCGTTACGCTCACCCTGATCGTCCAGTAAACCCGCCCCAGCGACGTGCCCACCAGCGGTCCCACCCCGTCCCATTTGCCCCCAACTTACGCCTTTGCTACCCTCCGTCAAAGGCGCAAGCACCGAAGCGTTCCTCCTTTAACCGCCACATGCTTCCCCTATCCCAAATCGCCGATCTCCTCATCCCTTATCTCCCGCAGGACCGAGATTGGTCCGACCTCTACCAGCGCCTGGCCATCTACCTCGAACTTCTCCTCAAGTGGAACGCACGCACCAACCTGACCGCGGTCCGCGACCCGATCCAGATCGTCCAACGCCACTTTGGAGAAAGCCTCTTCGCGGCACTCCACCTGCCTGCCACCGCAAGTCGTCCGACCGACGGATCTGCCGAGGGCGCGGCCCGCGCCGCCCAAACCGCGCCAATTGGTCTGACCACTTCCCTCCTGGACTTCGGGTCCGGCGCTGGCTTCCCCGGCATCCCAATCCAGCTCCTCCATCCAAAGCTCCACGTGACACTCGCCGAATCGCAAGGCAAAAAGTCGGCCTTCCTCCGCGAAGTTAACCGAGCTCTAGACCTTCCCACCGAAATCTGGCCGCGCCGCGTCGAAGAGATGCCTGCCACCCGCCTCTTCGACTGCGTCACCCTCCGGGCCGTAGACAACATGCAGTCCGCCCTCCAGCAGGCCTCCGTCCGCTCCACCGCCCACCTCCTGATCCTGACTACCCGCGCCACCGATCCCTCCGCCCCCAACCCCGCCCCAACCCGCCGTCCCACGGAGACCCAAGCGGCCGATCCCACGGCCCCGCAGCGAACACGATTCGCGACTGACCTCCCCGCCCGTCGCGGAACCTCGCTCGTAAGAGACCTTCCCACCCCAACCGAACAGGTCGCCTCACTCCCCGTACTTCCCGGCTTCACAACCAGATCCATCGCGATCCCCGAAACTAAGTCAAGGATCCTGCTAATCGCCAGCCGCCAAATTGTTCCACGTGGAACAATCTAAGCGAAGTGCCGTTTCAAAGAGCCGACGGGCCCCGCCGCATCTGCCGAGATGCCGGGGAAGGAATGCACGGAGATGGTGCATCCGGCCCGAGTCATAGCGGCCCCTCCGCTTTCCCACCAAGTCGACCCCTCCCCGTCCCGCTCCGCCACCACGCCATCAAGCCGCAAAATCAGCCGGGAGGAAGCGTGGTGATCGCCTCCACCAGATTGTTCCACGTGGAACAATCCAGACAAGCCGCCCATCCCCGAGTGAGCCCATTCGCTACAGACTAAAGTCTTCAATGCGTCGAATTGTTCCACGTGGAACAATCCGCGTAATTGGCCCCTCTGCTACCGTCGACTTTTAGCTAGAGCAAATTGTTCCACGTGGAACAATTGCCACTGCACCTTCGACGATCCTCGGCCGCGGCGACCGCACCTGTGACCTGGAATAAATGGTGTTGCCCGAATGGGTTCGCGTCTTCGACGTCAACTTGATGCGCGGCTTCCTCTGTAGCGCGGCGGAGTATTGGGATTGTTCCACGTGGAACAATTAGGTTCTGCAGTTCTCTCAACACTGCAGCTTCCGTCTCTATATACGGTGTGCCGCGGTTGAGCGTTAGTCTGCGAATGGTGGATTTGGGGCCGAACATCCTGGTTTGTTCCACGTGGAACAATCGCAGGTATGTGGGACCGAGTAGATCTTTTCCACACCAGGGTTCCTGGAGGCGTGTGAATTCAGGAACATAGGCGCTTGAAACCTGATAATCCACAATCCCGCCGCTTCTGCACAGCCTGACCTGGTTGCGTCCGAGGCGCTGGGTCACTACGCTCTTCGTAGAACACTGTGACCCTAAAAATCAATCCTTCCGCCGCGCAGGAACAATCACCTATGGACACCGCCGCTGAGCCGAGCCTAATTGTTCCACGTGGAACAATTGCGGCGTCCGATGAGAACGGGCGACGCAGCCAGTTGCTCGAGAACGACGGCAGTGCGCCGCATGATGCGCCTTCCGATTCGACCGGCTTGACGGACACCGCTTCCCCGGTGCCTGCGCATGTGGCTGGCAAAGTTCTGGCGGTGGTCAATCAGAAGGGCGGGGTGGGTAAGACCACGACAGCGATCAACCTGGCTGCGGCGCTCGCGCTCTCCGGCCTGCCGGTGCTTCTGATCGACTGCGACCCGCAAGCCAACGCCACCGGCGGTCTGGGCTTGGGCCGCGACGAGGAGCGACTCAGCGTCTATGACGTTCTGGTTGGGGACGCGACCGTCGCTGAGGCGCTGGTGGATACCGTGGTCGCAGGGTTGAAGCTCGTGCCGGGAAGCAAGAACATGATTGGCGCCAATCTGGAGCTCGTGTCCCAGGAACGGCGGGAGTTTCGGTTACGTGAAGCAATTGCACCAGTCCGCGCGGACTACCGATTCATCATCCTGGATTGTCCGCCCGCGCTGGATCTGCTGACGCTGAATGCGCTGGTGGCTGCGGACGGGCTGCTTGTGCCGATGCAGGCAGAATACTTCGCGCTGGAGGGCATCACGCAGCTGATGGGAACGCTGGACCAGGTGTCGCAGGCGTTCAACCCGGCGCTTGGGCTGGAAGGCGTCCTGCTCACGATGTATGACGATCGCACGAACCTGTCGCAGCAGGTGACGAAGAACCTCCAGGATTTCTTTGGCGACAAGCTGCTGAAGTCCGTTGTTCCACGTAACATACGGCTGGCCGAGGCGCCGAGTCATGGAAAGCCGGTGCAACTGTACGATGGGCGGTCGCGCGGGGCGGAGGCGTATAACGCGCTCGCGGAGGAGCTGTTGAAGCGCAACGGGATCGCTAAACCCAAGGCACCTAAGGTAGCCCCGATTGCGGAGAGTGCCAATGGAAAGCCGGCCCCGCGGTTCTGGCCTTATAACAAGTGAATTGTTCCACGTGGAACAATTCGTGTGCTCTTGTTGCGGGTCGGGTAGTTGCTCATGTATGGCCATGTTTGAGATAGATTTTCGGATTTCGTAACTGTTCCACGTGGAACAATGCGAATGTCAGGTCGGTAGCGCAGCTCGTTTGCAGTGGGAGTGGTCGTGTTTCAATAGAGGAATTTAGAAAGGTAAGTCACTTGGATTCAGCAGCTAAGGCGGTCAATGGGGCGGGTGAAGGGAAGCGGCGGACGGCTTTAGGGAAGGGCCTGGAGTCTTTGTTGGGGCCGCCTCGCGCGTCGTCCGTTGGAGGTGGTGGAGCGGCCGGGAGCGTAGGGCGCCTCGCGGCGAGTGCGGATGCGAGCAACGCGGAGAAGGCTGAGAAGACGACGGGGCGGCCCCTGGAGCTGGCGCTCGAGGCGATTGAGCGGAATCCCTTTCAGACCCGCACGCACTTCGACGAGAAGAAGCTGGGAGAGCTTGCGGTCTCTATCCGGGCGAGCGGGGTGCACCAGCCAATCGTGGTGCGGGAGCTTACCGCGGGACGGTACCAGCTGATTGCCGGAGAGCGGCGGTGGCGGGCTTCGAAGCTTGCGGGTGTCGCCACGATTCCTGCGATTGTGCGGCAGGTGAGTGACGAGCAGGCGATGGAGATGACCATCGTGGAAAACCTGCAGCGGGAGGACCTGAACCCGATGGAGCAGGCTCGTGCGTTCAACCGGCTCGGCCACGAGTTCCGGATGACGCAGGAGCAGATGGCGGAGCGGACAGGGAAAGACCGGGCGAGCATCGGGAACTTTATGCGGCTGCTGCGACTGCCGAAGATGGTGCAGGACTTTATCGAGGCGGGGGAGTTGACGTTTGGGCACGGGCGGGCGCTGCTGGCGCTGGATTCCGTGCAGCGGATGGAGGCGTCGGCGCAGTTTATGGTGGCGGGCGCGATGTCTGTGCGGAACGCGGAGCTGTTTGTGCAGGACCAGCTGAATCCCGAGGCGAAGCAGAAGCGGGCGGCGAAGGCTGCGGCATCGGAGCGGGCGCAGGATCCGAATGTGCGCGAGGCGCAGGAGCGATTGCAGCGGGCGCTGGGGCTGCGGGTGCGGATCGAGGACAAGAAGGGAAAAGGCCGCGTGATTATTGATTATTCGGGGGTGGATGATTTCGACGCGATCCTGGGGGCCTTGGGCGGGGAGGGTTGAGGGGAGCGGGTGGTTAGAGTGGGATGCGCATCGCCGATCAGAAGAGGGACGTTGCGACCCTCACACGGTCCTACGATCATCCGGCCTCGGGTGGCTGCTCCACTCCTGTGGAGTGTGGAACAAGTCTCCCTTTACGTGCCACATCGTGGGACCGGGCTTGAGACCAGTTAGTCCCGGAGCATTGGCGGCTGGATGATAGCTGCTTCAGTAAACAGGTCCTATGCTTTTCTCAAGCAGCCGCGAAGTCGGCATATCGTAGACTTGAACCCCGCCAGGCGAGTGACGCCACCGCAAAGAGTACGTGAAGCCTGTTTGCGGACCGTTGGCAATAAGCGAGTCAGCGAGCAATGGGAGCAC
The DNA here is from genome assembly GCA_963791875.1 of uncultured Acidobacteriaceae bacterium. Taxonomy (GTDB): domain Bacteria; phylum Acidobacteriota; class Terriglobia; order Terriglobales; family Acidobacteriaceae; genus Edaphobacter. Next base: position 281,621 of record CAWBUI010000003.1, on the reverse strand, counting down.
GAGCACCTGACGCATGTTGGGTGGTGACTCGGGTGGGAGATGACTCGGTGGGGAAGGGGACGTAGACTGCTCGCATGCTACGTCTTGTGTTTGTATTTGTTCTGGCGGTGATTGGGCTGTCCGCGGGTGCGCAGTCGCAGGAGAAGAAGTGGCCTGCGAAGGATGGGTCCTATGACATTGCGAACTTTCGATTTGGTACGGGCGAGACGCTGCCCACGCTGCATCTGCATTACCTGACGCTGGGCACGCTGCATCGCGATACGCAGGGGCATGCGGATAACGCGGTGCTGCTGCTGCATGGCACGGGGGGAAATGCGAGCACGCTGCTGAATCCGGTGTTTGCGGATGAGCTGTTTGGGACGGGGCAGTTGCTGGATATTGCGAAATACTTCCTGATATTGCCGGATGATATTGGGCAGGGGCAGTCGTCGAAGCCTAGCGATGGGATGCATATGCGGTTTCCCGCGTATGACTACGACGACATGGTGCGGTCGCAGAAGGAGATGCTGGCGGGGATGGGTGTGGACCATCTGCGGCTGATTCTGGGCACGTCGATGGGATGCATGCAGAGCTTTGTGTGGGGGGAGACGTATCCGGGGTTTGCGGATGCTCTGGCGCCGTTCGCATGCAATCCTGTGCCGCTGGCGGGACGCAACAGGATGTGGCGGTATATGGCGATCCAGGCGATCAAGAACGATCCGGCATGGATGGGCGGGGAGTACACGACGGAGCCGAAGGAGGGGCTGACGTTTGCGAACGAGCTTTCGATGATCGCGGGTGCGGCGCCGCTGCAGATGCAGAAGAATTATCCGACGCGGGCGGCTGTCGAGAAGTATGTGGATGACAAGGTGGCGCAGACGTTGGCCGTTACCGATGCGAATAATTTGATTTATTACGTGAATGCGAGCCGGAATTATGACCCGAGTGGGAAGCTCGAGAAGATTACGGTGCCGGTGCTTTGGATTAATTCGGCCGATGACTTTATTAATCCGCCGGAGTTAGGAATTGCGGAGCGGATGGTGGGACGGATGCCGAAGGCGCGGTTTGTGCTGATTCCGATCTCTGATGCGACGCGTGGGCATGGCACGCATACGGTGGCGGCGGTTTGGAAGGGATACCTGGCGGAGTTGATGGCGCAGTCGGAGAAGAAGTAGGTAGTTCCGGCAAAATTTGTGATGGTTGTAACTCAATTGCGGACGAGATAAAGGAGCTACAGGCGATGGGACGTTTGCGGTTTGCGAAGTTAGGGGTGGTGGCGGCTTTGATGGCGAGCGCGGCTGGGGCGCAGATGGTGTACAAGGCGCCGGCGGGGCGGACGCTGCTGCGGGCGGGCAAGGTGCTGGATGTGCGGACGGGGAAGGAGGCGGCAGCGCAGACGGTGATTGTGCAGGGGGAGACGCTTGTGGGAGTCGCGCCTACGGCACAGACGCCGGCGGGGGCTGGGGATCGTGTGGTGGACCTTTCCGGTTACACAGTATTGCCAGGGCTGATCGATGTCCATACGCACATGACGATGGCGACGAACTTTGATCCGTATTACGGGCTGACCATGACGCCGGGGAAGGAGGCGATCATCGGGGTAGAGAATGCGAAGACGACGCTGGAGGCGGGGTTCACGACGGTGCGCAATGTGGGTGCGGATGCGTGGACTGATGTGGCGTTGAGGGATGAGATCAACGAGGGGCATGTGCCGGGGCCGCGTATGCAGGTGAGCGGGCCGCCGCTGGGGATTACGGGCGGGCACATGGATGAGAATTTGTTACCGGAGCAGTATCACACTGTAGGGGCGGGTGTGGCGGATGGAATCGCGGCGGTGCAGCACATGGTGCGTCAGAACATAAAGTATGGCGCGGATGTGATCAAGATTGGGGCCAGCGGGGGCGTGCTGTCGAAGGGCGACGATCCGCAGGCTTCGCAATATACGCTTGAAGAGATGCAGGCGATTGTGGCGGATGCGCACCGGCTGGGGCGGAAGGTGGCGGCGCATGCGCATGGAGCGCAGGCGATTCTTTGGGCGAGCGAGGCTGGTGTGGATTCGATTGAGCATGGAAGCTACATCGATGAGGCGGGCATCGCGATGATGAAGAAGAAGGGGACGTACCTGGTGCCGACTTCGTACCTGGTGGACTGGATGCAGGCGAATATGAAACTGCCGGCGATCTATCAGCAGAAGATGACGGATGTGGGGTCATCGATGCGCGCCAACCATAAGCGTGCGATTGCGGCGGGGGTGAAGGTTGCGTTGGGGACGGATGCGGCGGTGTATCCGCATGGGCTGAATGCGCACGAGGTTGAAGTGTATGTGAAGGACTACGGGATGACTCCGCTGGCGGCGATCCAGGCGGGCACGTTGAATGCGGCGGACCTGATGGGGTGGACGGATAAGGTGGGGTCGCTCGAGAAGGGGAAGTGGGCGGACGTGATTGCGGTGGAGGGGGATCCGCTGACGGATGTGGCGACCCTGCAGCGGGTGAAGTTTGTGATGAAGGGCGGGGTGATCTACAAGGACGAGGCGGCGCCGGGGGTGGTGGACAAACTGGTGGCTGAGGGGGTGGTGGGGACCGTGCCGGTGGATGGGTCCGGAAAAGTGCATGGTGTGCTGGATGCGTTTTAGGTAGTTAGCAAAACGTCCGAAATTGTCGGATCAACGTCGTATGGCATGTCTTCCTGGAACTTAGATTGGGCTCAGTGGTGAGGAGTGCCAGTTATGAGTTATCAGGTAAATGCCAGGAATTATCTCGCCTGTGAGCTAGTTATTACGTTCTGCTTCTGGCTGCTGCTTTCGTGCGTGGGGTTTGCCCAGCCGTTGGCCGGGGCTTCGCTGACGATGGATGGCGTGTCCGCAGACGTGCCGGCCGCATTGATGGGCGTGAGCAGGAAGGCGTTGCGCGGGGATCCGAAGGCGGAGATCGAGGTGGCGGCGCGCTATGCGATGGGGCGCGGGGTGGAGGAAGACCAGGCGACTGCGACCTACTGGTACGAGAAGGCCGCGGAGCGAGGGATTGCGCCGGCCCAGGTCGAGGTGGGGTTCCGGTATGAGGTTGGGCTTGGGGTCGCGAAGGATGCGGCTGCGGCTGCGCGGTGGTATCTGCTTGCTTCGAGCCAGGGAGATAGTACAGGGTTGATGGATCTTGGGATCTGCTACCTGTCTGGAATGGGCGTGCCGAAGGATGTGGACCGTGGCTTTGCGCTAATCGCCAGGGCGGCAGAGAAGGAGAATGAATTTGCCGAGGCGTACCTGGGGAATCTGTACTTCCTGGGGATTGGAACGGCGGCGGACGCGGGGAAGGCCGAGGGTATGTATCGCAGTGCGGCGGCCAAGGGTAATCCGGTTGCGGCTTACAACCTGGCGACGCTGCTTTCGGTGCAGACTGGGCATGAGCGGAACTATGAGAAGGCGGCGGCTTACCTGCGGCAGTCGTTGGCGGGTGGGTATAGTCCAGCGCGGCACTCGCTGGGATTGCTGCTGGCCAACCACCCCGAGTTGCAACAGCAGACGGGTGAGGCGTTGGGTCTTCTTCGCACGGCTGCGGAGGAGGGCAACTGGCGGTCAGCGGTCGCGCTTGGTTCGATGACGCGCGATGGGCAACTGGTGCCGCGGGATTTGGCGGCGGCATTCTTCTGGTTCCAGGTGGCTGCGGATCGGGGCGGGGACAAAGCGAAACAACTGCTGTCTGGGTCGTGGGCGGGGTTCAAGGAGCATCTGTCGGAAGCGGACCGGGACCGAGTGACGAAGGAGGCGGTGCAGTGGGTTGAGGTTCACCCGGTCCATGAGTACCTCAGGGTGCGGTCGAAGAATGACAACTACCTGTATCCGAGCAGAACTGTGGCTCTTACGGGAGGGTTACAGGGGGGCAGCGAGGCTGCTTCGGGACGCGGGGAATAGCCGCTCGCAGGCTGGATTGGTGTTGCGGTGAGGATGTCTGGAATTGTCGGAGGTATGTCCGATCCGACATGTGGCACGAGGGGTATAGTGGGCTTCTGAGTTGGGGAGTGCCGGTGAAGCGCATACAGGTTGGGATTATTGTTTTCGATGGATTCAGCGCGCTGGACGTGACTGGGCCGATGGACAGCTTTGCGGCGGCTGGCGGCCTGGACGGCGACCAGACGGGTTCGTGCTACGAGGTGTTTACCGTGGCGAAGTACAAGAGACCGGTTACCTCGGAGTCGGGGATGGTGGTGCAGCCGGCGAGGAGCTTTGCGGAGTGCGGCGAGCTGGATACGGTGTTTGTGCCGGGCGGGGCGGCGCTACGGGATCCCGCACAGAGCGCGCCGATTACGCAATGGATCAAGGCGAATGAGCCGCGGTTTCGGAGGATTGCGTCGGTGTGCACGGGGATCTACGGGCTGGCGCAGACGGGGCTGTTGAACGAGCGCAAGGTTACGACGCACTGGCGTTTTGCGGCGGATCTGGCGAGCCGATATCCGCGGTTGAACGTGAATGATGACGCCATTTTCCTGAAGGATGGGAAGTTTTATACGTCGGCGGGTGTGACGTCGGGGATCGACTTGTCGCTGGCGATGATTGAAGAGGATCTGGGGCGGAAGGTGGCGCTGTCGGTGGCGCGGGAGCTGGTGGTCTATACGAAGCGGGCGGGAGGGCAGGCGCAGTACTCCGAGCCGCTGAAGTTTCAGACGGATTCGGGCGATGCGATTGCGGAGGTCGCGCAGTGGATCGGCGGGCACCTCACGGAGGATCTTTCGGTGCAGGAGCTAGCGTACAGAAGCTGCTTGTCGGAGCGGCAGTTCAGCCGGAGGTTTCTATCGGCGTTCCATGTGACGCCGGCGCAGTTTGTGGAGAGGGCGAGACTGGATGCGGCGCGGGAGAGGCTGGCTGAGTTTCACCTGAGTGTCGAGAGCATTGCGCGTTCGGTGGGGTTCCAGAGCGACGACTCGTTTCGGCGGGCGTTTGAGCGGCACTTTGGGCTGGCACCGACACAGTACAGGCAGCGCTTCCACTCCCCGGTCAGCTTGAGCCGTGGGCACGCTTATACGGAGTCATGAGGAGGCGGGGTGGGATTTCGCGCGGTTTTGGGGGTTAGGCAGAAACGGCGAAGCTACTTTTCAGGGCCGAGCGGGAGGGGGCTGGTTGAGGTGAGGGCGGCGCGGTGGTGTGGGTCGGGCTCGCTTGAGGCCGGATGGGCGAGGTCGAGCTGGACGGCGCGGAGGGAGAAGGTGTAGGCGTCGCCGGCGCAGCAGACGTTGCTTTGGAGGAAGAAGCGGGTGCCGTCGGGGCTGATGAATTTGGAGGGGATGGTGGTGCCGTACTGGCCCCGGTTGTGAGCGGACCACTGCGAGCCGAAGTCGTGCGAGAGGACGTGGCGCCAGGGGCCCCAGGGTGTGGGGGCCTCGTAGAACTCGTGGGTGGAGCAGGACCACGAGGTGTAGAGGAAGCGCTTGAGGGGCTTGTCGTAGACGACGCCGCCCTGCGCGATGACGGAGTCAGTGGCGGGGCAGATGGTGCCGGCGGTCTGGGGGGCGGTGCGGCGGGCGTCGAGGAGTGCGGGGACCTTGTGTTCGATCCGGCGATCCCAGATGGGCGCGCCGCCGGCTTTGGTGCCGGCAAAGAACTGCCAGGCGGAGCGCTTCATGATGCTTGCGGCGGGGACGCGGGCGAGGTAGAGGGCCTGCTGTCCGCGCCAGTTGTAGTCGAGGCCGTAGGCGTAGACGAAGCGGTCGATGGCGTTGGCGGAGTCGCGGCCGAAGTCCAGGAAGAAGACGGTGGTGAAGAGGGGCGGCTGGTTGGGGCCGCCGAACATGGGAGCGGCGGAGTTCCACTGCCAGGTGGCGCCGTGGTCGGTAGAGCGGGCGATGGAGGCGGCGGGGGCAGAATTGAAGCCGTGCATCTCGAGGTTCTGAAAGGCGAGGTAGAGGGTGCCGCGCCGGCAGAGCATGCCGGTGGGCTTGCGGTTGAAGCCGGGGCCGCTCCAGTTGGTGCCTACGTTGGCGGCCAGCGAGGCGCCGGTGAGGTGCGGGGGCGCGCCGCTGATGCGGCTGATCTGGATATCGGGGCGGAGGTCCGGATGGAGGTCGGGGCGGTCGGTCAAGCCGGTGAAAGCGCTGCCATCGCCGTTGGCGGCGTAGAGGTTGTCATCATCGGCCCAGCAGGTGGGCCAGAGGTCGCCGTCGCCGGACATCTGGTAGGTGGAGTAGGGCTCCTCGTTGCCGGCGGAGAAGAACTGGCTGGGCAACGGGGGGAGCGGGAGGGTTACGGCTTCGGTGTGGCGGCCGCGGGGGGACCAGGAGCCGTGGACGGGCACGACCGCAACGGAAAGGGTGGACAGGAGGAGCGCAAGACGGAGACGGACAGAAGAACGAGCGAAGAAACGCAGCATGGATGGCCCAACAAGTGTTTGCTTCTGTGCAGACTGTAGCGGGTGGGGATGGGGGCTGAAATGGCACGTTTGGGGCAGAGATCGGGGGTGGCCAGACGCTCGGAGGGCCTGGCGGGGGCCGGTTCTGGTTTACTGGATATGGGCTGCTACTGCAGGTTCGCCGGGTAGATTGCGCTCCGTACAACGAGGAGGGGTGTTGGGGTCAGGAATGCGGTTGCGCGGGGTGGTGCTGGGTGCGGTGTGTGTGCTGGGATGGCTGGCGCCGTGGAACTTCATCTTGCATTTGGACGGGGCTGGGCCGAATGCGCATCTTTGGGGGGTGCTGTCGGTTGCGCTGTCGAAGAGCGGAGTGGTGGGGATTGGTGTGGCGTTTGAGGTGGTGCTTGCGGTTGGGATCGTGTTTGCGCTGGCCGGGGCGTTTCTGCGGACACGGGCGTCGGCGCTCGGGGGTGAGCGCGCGCGGTATGCCGGGACGGTGCTGCATGTGCTGGCACTGTGCCTGCTGATGCCGGTGAGCGGTGCGGTGTTTGCGGCGGTGCTGGTAGCGGGGCTGGCCTGGGTGCTGCGCGGCGGGGTCGATGAGGTGGGCTGGGGGCGGGCGGTGTTGCTGGAGATCTACTTCTGGGGAGTGGCGGGGAGCTTTGCGGCGGCGGGGTGGGGGTACAACGCGGGGCTGCTGGTGCGGTGTGTGCTGGTGTCGGCAGGGGTGGGGCTGGTGGTGCGTGGGTTGGTGGGCGGAAGTGAGGTTGAGCCTGCCGCCGGGTGACGGGAATTTTGTGGAGCGGCGGGTATGAGGGACTGCAAACCCCACGTCAGACGATGGAGCGCGTCTGGCGTCTGACGTCTGACATGGGGCACCCGGGGTGGTTGCCGGAGCGAAGCGCTTTTGCCGCCCTTACTTCTTGGGTGGGGCGATGGTGTCCTTGGCGGCCTTGGCTACGCGGAATTTGACGACGGTGCGGGCCTTGATCTTGATGGTTTCTCCGGTCTGGGGGTTGCGGCCGAGGCGGGCCTTGCGCTCTGCCTTGACGAGTTTTCCGATGCCGGGGATGGTGAACTCGCCGTTCTTCTTGGTTTCCTTGACGGCGGTCTCGGCGAGGGTCTCGAAGAAGCTGGAGGCCTGCTTGTTGGTGAGTTCCATCTTTTCTGCCATGGCGCGTACGAGCGCGGTCTTGGTCATTCCTTTTGCCATTGTGTTGCTCCTTAGTATCTGAATGTGCTGCGTGGATCCCGATCAGTTTCGAGGCCGCCCGTGCGGGTCGCGAGGTGCGAAATCGCCGGTGTTTATGCGGGTCCGAAGACCGTACCGCAATCCACCTTCGACCCTTGGAGGCCGTCGTGTCAATGGCTTTTACAGGGAATGTACCGATTTCTTCGGGTTTCCTGCGGTTTTATGCGTGATTTCGCTGATTTCGATGCGGCTTTGGGGCCGCGGAGGCCGGTGAGAGGCGTGCGCAGGGTCGTCTTCGGAATGCGTGCCAGCGCGGCTCAGGGGGTGGATTCGCCGACGATTGCGGTGTTGAGCAGGTGGACGATGGGTGCGGCGAGCTTGAAGCGGGAGGCGATCTCGCGCGCGAGGGTAGGGGCGAGGGCGGCTTCGGGTGGGAGCTGGGTGCCGACGCCCCACTGGCGGCACTGGATGAGGTCGAGGCCGGGGGTGTCGGGCGTGAAGCCGCGCGGGGGGCGGGTGAGGCGGGCGCCTTCGAACTCGTTCATGGCGGCTTTCGAGCTTTGGGTTGGCAAGGTAGCGGCGTAGCTCGGCGTGGTGCTGGACGAGGAAGCGGCGGATGGCGAGGAGCTGGTCGGGGCCGGGCATGTAGCAGCCGGCGGCGATGGTGACTTCCTTCGCGGAGAAGTGGAAGTAGAAGCCGGCGCCGGAGGTTTTGGCGACCTTGGGGCCGGGGCCGTTGTAGCCCCACCAGGCGGCGACCTGGGTCTTGTAGGGGCGGGGCTCGGTGCCGCGGGAGGCGTCGAAGCGAGTGTCGCGGTAGATGCGCATCATGATCTTTTGCGCGGGGCGGATGTGGTGGGGGGCGAAGCGGAGGAGGGCCTCGTTGACCTCTTCGATGAGGGCGAGGGTGGGGGCTTTGAGCTCGCGTTCGAAGATGGGCTTGCGGGGGTCGAACCAGGCGCGGTCGTTGTGGCGGGCGAGGGAGCGGAGGAACTTGAGGGCTTGGGGGGTGTAGTGGGTGGGCATGGGGTCGGGTGGCGGCGCGAGTCGGTTAGCGGGCCTGGAGCTGGACGGCGTGGAAGTGGAAGATGTCGGCGCGGCTGTAGTGGCCGGCGACGTCGAGGTCGAACTTGCCGCGGGTAATGTCGTCGAGGTCAAGCTGGGCGAACAGGAGGTCGGGCTCTGCGGCGGGGCCGGCGAGGAGGGTGCCGTCGGGCGCGACGATCAGGCTGCGGCCGTCGATCGAGCCGCCGCCGGCCGAGCCGCTGCTGCTGCTGCGGAGGTCCGGTGGCCAGTCGGTGGGGCGGAGTTGCTGGCAGGCGCTGAGGACGAAGCAGCGGCCTTCACACGCGATGTGGCGCATGCTGGTCTGCCAGATCTCGCGGGCGTCGACGGTGGGCGCGCAGTAGAGCTGGACACCCTGGTTGTAGAGGTGCTGGCGGTAGAGGGGGATGTAGTTTTCCCAGCAGATGGCGGTGCCGATGCGGCCTATGTCGGTGTCGACGACCTGCATGGTGGAGCCGTCGCCCTGGCCCCAGATGAGGCGCTCGGTGCCGGTGGGGACGAGCTTGCGATGTTTGAGGATGAGGCCGCGGTGGGGTGCGACGACGAGCGCGGTGCAATAGAGGGTGTCGCCGTGGCGTTCGATGGCGCCGAGGACGATATGGAGGTTGAGCTCGCGGGCGAGGGCGGCGAGGTGTTCTGTTTCGGGCCCGGGGCACTGGATGGCGGCGTTGCTGTAGCGCAGGAAGAGCTGGCGGCCTTCGTCGGTGCGATTGCCCAGGGTTGCGCCGAAGGTGAGGCCCTTGGGGTAGCCGCCGAGCATGGCCTCGGGGAGGACGAGGAGCTGGGCGTTGTGCGCGGCGGCTCTGCGGCAGAGGTCTTCGATTCGGGCCAGCGTGGCGGGGGTGTCGAAGAGAACGCTGCCGGCCTGGGCGACGCTGACGTTCAGCATGGAACGAGTGTATCGGGTGCCGGGGATCGGGCTTGGCGTTCAGGCTTCGCGGAAGAGGAGTTGGCGGGGGTGGGGGAGCCTGGGGTTGGGGTCGGGGGTGGTGTTGAGGTCGTTGATGGGGGAGAGGAGGATCTCGGGGTGGGCGGCTGTGGCGGCGACCCGGTAGGTGCCGGGGGTGGCCGTTGGGGTCGAGGGTGGCGTTGCGGGGGAGGGTGATGGGGGTGGGGTCGGGGGAGCGGAGGGTGGCGTTGGCAGGCGGGTTCGGGGTGGGGTTGTAGGCGAGGAGCAGCGGGCCGGCCTCGAAGGCGTAGGAGCCGGCAGGGGTGGTGGCGGTGATGGGGTCGCGCGGGGCTACGCGGAGGGTCTGGTGGAGGGTGAGGGTGTCGCCGGGGCGGGGGGTGAGGTGGAGGGTGAGGAAGCCGTTGTCCAAGGTGTGGGGGACGGGGGTGTGGGAGACGGGGTGGGTGTTGAGGGTGAGGCGGTGGTTGGCGGTCCACTGGGGAGCGAAGAGACGGAGGGTGATGGGGGTCGCGGGGACGGAGGTGAACTCGAGGGTGACGTCGCCGGTGTAGGGGTAGGCGGTGGTCTGGCGGATGGAGAGCGTGGACGGCAGAGCGCTGCCGGATCGCGTGATGGGCAGGTCCACGGTCGAGTCTGCGAAGAAGGGGACGGTGATCTCGATGGCGGGAGCTGAGCGGTCCGGTTTGGCGACGAGGTGTGTGGAGGTGATCGCCGCCGAGCGTGTGAAGTAGAGGTATTGGGCGGCTCGGGCGTGGCCTTCGCCACCGCGCATGGTGCAGCAGAAGTAGGCCTCGTAGGAGCGGACCCGGACGAAGGGGGTGTGGCCGGGGCAGGTGTCTGTGCCGAAGCCGCCGTTGGCGCGGAGGCCGCGGCCTATGCCGTTGAACCAGATGCGGTGGGCGTCCTCGAGGAACGCGGGGTTGGCGGTGTGCTGCCAGAGCGCGGTGGCGACCATGAAGGAGTCGATGATGGCGCAGGGCTCGGTCCAGGATTCCGGGCGGCCGAACCAGTTGGTGTTGGCGTAGTGCTCGGTCATGCCGGTGGTGCGGTAGAGCGCGTAGCGATCGCGCACGAGTGCGAGGAGGGTGGGGTCGCCGGTCTGCTCGTAGATGCGTATGACGGCGCGGAGGGCGGTGAGTGTGGCGTGGGTCTGGGCTTTGATGGCGACGAGGTCGACTTGCGCAAAGCGGGCGATGGCTTCGTCGATGAGGGCTTTGAGGGGCGGGGCTTCGGGGGCGTCGGCGGCGCGGAGGAGGACCCAGGCGTGGGTGAGGCCGTCGAGGAAGATGAATGCGCAGCCGGTGTCGGAGGAGACGGCCCAGTCGCCATGCTGGCCGGAGAGGTGGCCGTCGACGGATCCGGGGTTGGTGGGGGCGGCGGCCCTGGCGCGGAGTTCGGGATCGATGGGGTAGGTGGCGTAGTGGCCGCGGAGGGGAAGGGCGAGGTTGCGGATGATCTCCCGGATGTGGGTGAGGGTTTCGGCAGCGGCGGCTGGTTGGTTCAGCGTGGTGGCCTGGTAGTCGTGGTATTCGCAGAGGGCGCGGAGATACCAGCCGTGGCCGGAGAGCTGCTGCTCGTTGATGGCGTGGAGGTCGAGGCGCGGGCCGAAGTAGCCGTCGGGGTTGAGCTGGGCGGCGTAGGCGGCGGCCATGTCGGCGAGGTAGGGCGGTGGGGTGCCGGTGGCGCGGGCGAGGAGGGTGTCGGCGAGGAGAGCGCGGCCTTCGAAGTCGCCGGGCCAGGACTGCCAGTTGGTCTGGCGGAAGAGGAGGGGCGGGCGGTAGATGGGGTCCTGGAGGCGGGTGAAGTTCTGGGCGGTGCGGTGGGCGAGGTCGGAGGTGGGAGGGAGGTGGACGGCGCCGAGGGGGCTGGGTTGCGGGGATGGCGGGTGACGGGCTGGACGTCGAGGGGGCTGGGCTGCCCGGGCGAGAGGTGGGCCGGGGACGCGGCCGCGAGGCGAGTGAGGGCGAGGGTGGCGGCGGATTGCGCGAGGAAGGTGCGGCGGAGGGGCTGGGTCACGGGTCATGATATGGCCGCAGAAGCATGACGTTAGAGAGGATGGTGGGAGTGGCGTCAAGTGGGGTCGGGTGCGTGCGATTCCGGTGCGGTCGACGTTTCAGGCTGTATGGCGTGGACGAGGCCTAGGGTGGGTCCGTGGGCGAGCAGCCGCAATCTTGCGTTCGGCGGGTGTCTGGGGGAGGCCGAGGGCTTTGCCGAATTCGGGGGAGTAATTTGCGGTTTGCCAGTTCCTGGCCGATCTGATCCGCTCGGGTTCCACGTGGGCGTCTTGAGGTTAGCGTTCTGGAGATCGGTCTCTGCCAGGTGCGCATTGCGGAGGTCTGCCTGTTGGAGGTCGGCGCGACGGAGGTATGACCCGTTAAGGTGGGCTTGACGAAGACTTGCCCTCTTCGAGGTGAGCGCCGCCGAGGAATGCCCCTTCCAGGTGTGCGTCACCGAGGTGTGCCCCTTCCAGGTTCGCGCCGAGATGATGTTTGCTCGGTCTCCACAGTGTGCCTCCTTAAGAGTGTGCATCGCCAGAGGCCCCTTCCAGGTGTGCGCCCCTGAGGAATGCCCCTTCCAGGTGTGCATACATGAGGTTTGCTCCCTCCAGGTGTGCGTCGACGAGGGATGCCCCTTGCATGTGAACAGCGAGGAGCTTGACGCCGTGGAGCTTGGCTTTGTCGAGGTCGACGCCGCAAAGGCGACTGTGCGAGAGGTCGAGGCGGTGTTCGGGGCTGTTCGCGTTTGGGGCCGGTGCGGCGGCGAGCGATGACGGTGAGGATGGCCTGGATGTCGGTGCGGGGTGCTTCGTCTTTGATGTAGGGCCGGGCGGGGTTGAGGGGAGCGTTTTCGCGGACGTAGGCGGTGAGGACCTCCATGATGGTCCAGTGGTCGCGGGGGGAGTCGAGGGCGATGCGTTCGAGGGCGTAGATGGCGCCCAGGCGGACTTCGATAGCCGGCTTGTCGCCGTTTGACGGTCCCGAGTTGGGTGATGGCCTTTGTGAAGCGGTCGGTGATCTGGCCTTCGCGGGAGAGACCAAAGGTCTTGGCGGACATATAGAGGCCGGCGAGCAGGACGCCGCCGCCGATGATCTGGGCGAGGGTCTTGCGGGCTTTGTCTTCGCGATCGAATCGGTTCTGCGCGGTGGTACCAGGGGTGTGAGTGGCCTGCCAGGATGGCAGCTTCCACAGCACCAGGACGACGGCGATCGCGAGGAGTATGGTGGCCCCTAAGGGGAGCCAGGGGGCTCGTCGCCGGCCGGCTGAGCGATAAGGTCGCGTATTCGGGAGAAGGCCTTTGCGGGCACGGGTCACCTGGGAGCCAGGTACGTTTGCGATTTCCGTGGAGTGTAGCATCCGGCGGCGAGTGTGCAGCCCGGGCCGCAGCGGCTCTACGGGCAAATGAAAGACCGGGATCCTTCACTGCGTTCAGGATGACGGCAGTACCTGGGGTGAGGGAGCGTCCGTTCAATGCAACAGCAGGTCCTCCCCTTCGCTGCGGGATGGCAAGGGGGCAGACAAGGGCCTGGCTCGCAGCGGCAATGGCCAGCAACGGCAAGTAGGAAGGGGCGGGCGTTTAGGCTGTGGATGGGGATGGTGGAGCAGGAGACGATTGTGGCGATCTCGACGCCGGTGGGGCGTGGGGGGATTGGGGTGGTGCGGGTGTCCGGCGGGGCGGCTCGCGCGGTGGTTGGGGGGATGGTGCGGCTTCGGGGGGAGTGGGAGGCTGGGCGGGCTCGGTTTGCGGAGGTGTTGGAGGTTGGCGTGGGGGGCGTCGCCGGGGAAGGGCAAGGTCCAATACAGGGGTCCTTCGCTCCGCTCAGGATGACGGCGAAGGGCGGGCGGGCGGCTGATCCGGACACGGGCGAGACGGCGGGGGTTGGGGCGGCTCGGGTGTTGGATCAGGCGGTGGTTACGTTTTGGGCGGCGCCCAGGAGTTATACGGGGGAGGATGTGGTGGAGGTGGCGCTGCATGGGTCTCCTGTGCTGCTGGAGCAGGTGGTGCGGCAGTGTTGCGCGGCGGGGGCGCGGCTGGCGCGAGCCGGGGGAGTTTACGGAGCGGGCGTTTCTGGCGGGGCGGATCGATCTGACGCAGGCGGAGGCGGTGGATGACCTGATTGCTTCGTCGACGCTGGAGCAGGCTCGGCTGGCGGCGCGGCAGATGGGTGGGGAGCTGGCGCGGGCTGTGGGTCCTGTGAAGGAGCGGCTGGTGGGGCTGATTGCGGGGCTTGAGGCCGGGATTGATTTTGCGGAGGACGATATCGACGTGATGCCGGGGGCGGAGATTGCCGCGGCGATTGGGGAGGTGCGTGCGCCCCTGGAGGGGCTGCTGGCGAGCTTTGCGCGCGGGCGGGTGGTGCGGGATGGGCTGCGGCTGGCGATTGTGGGGAGGCCGAATGCGGGCAAGTCGAGCTTGTTCAACCGGCTGGTGGAGCGGGAGCGCGCGATTGTGACGGCGAACCCGGGGACGACGCGGGATACGGTGACGGAGCGGGTGTCGCTGGGGGGGATTCCGGTGGAGCTGATCGATACGGCGGGGCTGCGCGAGACGGAGGACGAGGCGGAGCGGATGGGCATTGCGCGGTCGCGGGAGGCGATGGCGGAGGCGGATGTGGTGGTGCTGGTGGTGGATGCGGTGGGTGGGTGGGCGGATGAGGACGGGCGTGTGGTGGAGGGGCTGGTGGGGCGGCCGGTGTTGGTGGCCTGGAATAAGTGGGACCTGCTGGATGCGGATCGGGCACAGGTGGCGGCTCCGGGCCGTGGGGACGCGGGACCCCTGGTGGAGGTGCGCACCTCGGCGGTCACGGGAGAGGGTATAGCGGAGTTGCGGGCGGCGATTGTGGAGGCAGTGGGCGCGGGGGCGGCGGGGGAGAGCGGGGTGCTGACGAATCTGCGGCAACATGGGGCGGTGGAGGCGGCGGTGCTGGGGCTGCGCAGTGGGTTGGCCGCGGTGGAGGCAAGGCTTCCGCACGAGGTGGTGCTGGTGGATTTGTATGAGGCTTTGCGCGGGCTGGATGCGCTGACTGGCGCGACGACGACGGAGGATGTGCTGCGGCTGGTATTTTCGCGATTCTGTATCGGAAAGTGAACACTTTTCGGTTGCGGGTGGAGGGCGTGGACTGCGGATCGGTCCGATTAATTTGTAGCGAATTGTGCGCTGATGGAGTACATTTCGAATTGAGCAACCGGAATTGATGAAGCAGCGTCGTTGAAGGCTCCTCGCCTTCAGCTCGACCCCTTTTTGCGCCTTGTTCGCGAGGCCAAGCTCCTTTGCCCGGTTCAGGCGAAGGACTTCCCGTAGTTCGGCTCAGCGTGGTTTCGGATCCGATTTCTGTTGTGGCGCAGATCTAATCCCTTTTCCCTCCGAGCGTCGGTCTGCGCGTACTCGCTGTTTGTTGTCGGGCTACACGAGAGAGATTTTTTCGGAGAGAACTGTATGTCCAGGCACATGTGTCTTCGCATTGTCGTCGCTGTTGTCCTTTGTCTTGTGCTTGCTCCTGTGGGGCTGGCGCAGCAGACGCTGGGAGGGATCACGGGGCTGGTGACGGATCCGCAGGGCAGCATGTGACCGGGCGCTACGGTGACGGTGAAGGGCGAGCAGACGGGCCTGACGCGGACGCAGGCTACGGGGTCGAACGGGTTCTACAGCTTTGTGAACCTGCCGATCGGGCCGTACACGATGACGGTGACGCATGAGGGATTTCAGACGAGGTGTTTCCGGGGATCGTGGTGCAGGCGGACCGGACGGCGACGGTGAATGCGACGCTGACGGTGGGCGCGGTGTCGACCTCGGTGACGGTGGAGGCGGTGCCGCTGATGAACGCGGTGGACACGACGAACGGGTACACGCTGGACAAGGCGCAGATCGAGTCGATTCCGCTGCCGAACGGGACGCCGCTGCAGGCGGCGGTGCTGACGCCGGGCGTGAATGCGGAGTTGTCGAGCGGCACGGGCGCGGTGAGCGGGCTGGGGAATCCGCCGATCTGGGCGAACGGGCAGCGGGATACGTCGAACAGTTTTCGTGCTGAACGGGGTGGATGCGAGCAACCTGTTCAACGGCAAGAGCACGAGCGAGGTGGGGTCGGCGCGGGTGATCAATTCGACGGGCGTGTCGACGAGCCGGGGCGCGGGCGGGCGTGATCCAGTCGACGGCTTCGATTTATCTTTCGATCGGCAATGCGATTCCGACGCCGGCGCCGGAGACGATTGAAGAGGTGCATGTGAATGCGTCGATGTATGACGCGTCGCAGGGTTCGACGTCGGGCGCGCATATTGAGATGAGCACGTCGACGGGCACAAATGCGTTTCATGGGTCGGTGTATGGGCAGCGCGGGACGGACTGGATCAATGCGGCGCCGTTTTTCTTCAAGCAGGATGCGGATGTGCCGAAGAGCATGAAGAATCCGCAGCTGCACCGGTACAGCGTGGGCGGGACGTTTGGCGGGCCGATCATCAAGGACAAGCTGTTCGGGTTTGTGAGCTACCAGCATCTGCATGTGTCGGACCAGGAGATCGGGGCGAGCTCTTCCTGAATGTGCCGGTGGGGCTTTCGGATACGACGCGGACGGCGGCGGGGCTGGCGCGGGATCTTGAACAAGCACGTTTCCGGTGCGAGACCGAATGTGGCGGGCGATCCGTTCCAGCCGTCGGACATTGATCCGACGCGTGGTGCAGCTGTTCAACTCGCCGGCGGTGGCGGGGGAGCCGGGGAAGTGGCTGATCCCGAATGATCCGAGTTCTGCGGGCTGGCGCCGCGCGCATCCGTTGATGCGTTTGTTGCCGGGGACGGGGCGGTTCAAGGCGGACCAGGCTGGTGGCGAATCTGGACTACAACGCGACGGCGAAGGACACGCTTTCGTTGAAGTACTTACTACCAGCATGATCCGACTCTGGCGCCGTATGCGTACTCGAGCGTGCCGGGTTTACGGAGCACCTGGATTCGGGCGCGCAGGTGTTTTCGATCATCAACTGCGTACCTGATCAAGCCGAACCTGAGCACGACGGAGACGCTGGGGTTTCTGCGGGAGAAGACGTATGCGGACAACGAGCAGCCGTTTGGGCCGCAGTCGATTCCGGGCGGGATCGCTATGGGACGGCGGCGATCAATACGTTTGGGTCGAACTACTTTCCGGGGTTTCGATTTTGAACGTGCTGGGGAAGCGCGGGCGTATGCGAAGCGGGCGTTGGCGGCGGGGATTCTGAATATCGGACCGAATGCGGAAGGGCAGAGCTCGAATACCGGGCGTGTTTCAGAACCGGTGCAGCCTTCGGGGAATGCGGTCTGGACGCTGGGCAAGCACACCCTCAGCTTCGGCGCAAGCTACAGCTATACGCAACTGAATACGATCGACAAGCGCACGGGCGCGGGCACGATCGCGACGGACGACCTGAGCGCGTTTGCGCAGGGATATGTGACGCCGGGCAGCTCGTCGACGGGGTTCTATGTGACGTCGTTCCTGCAGGGCAATGCGAGCCGGTACTATCGGGCGAACCAGGTGGGGATGTATGTGCAGGACAAGTTCCAGGTGACGCCGACGCTGTCGTCTGACGGCGGGCGTGCGGTATGACTGGGATGGCGGGCTGACGGAGAAGTATGGGCGGATCTTCAACTTCGACCCGTCGCTTGTATCAGTACAACGTGGCTTCGGACACGATTACGAATCCGGGATTCATCATCGCGGGCAACAATGCGAACGGGACTTCGGGCGTAAGTCCGACGACGCTGACGGGGCGGCAGTGGGGCATTGGGCCGCGGCTGGGCGCGGCGTGGCAGCCGGCGGATGTTCAACGAACAAGGTGGTGGTGCGCGCGGGCGTCGGGCATGTACTACGACCGCGGCGAGCTGTTCAGCTACTTTTCGCCGGGGTATGCGATCGGCACGGTGACGGGCGGGCCGTTTGGGGTGAACCAGCAGTTGCCGTTTGTGAATGCTGCAGAGCTGCCCGACGGCGACGCAGTCTTGTATAACTATCTACATTCCGACGTGCGGCGGCAATGGCGGAGGTGCCCCTCCGACGACGGCTGCCGACCGATCGCCACGGCGCGACGGGCAACCTGGCGAATCCGTATGGCATCGGTTGCGCAGGCCGGCGCCGACGAATCCCGAAGTCCTCGGACCTGAGCAACTACCTGCCGAATCGTCAGCATGTGAATGCGATACGGGTAACCCGGTGTGACTAACGGGCAGCCGATCTCGCTGGGAGTGTACGACCGGAAGAACAAGCTGCCGTACACGTTAACTACACGCTGGATATTCAGTGGCAGCCGCGCAACGACCTGGCGATCGAGCTGGGCTATGTGGGCAACCTGGGCCGGCACCAGGTGATTCCGGTGCCGTTCAACCAGCCGGTGCATGGCGAACGCTTCGGCGCCGACGTTGAAGGGCGGAGCGTACCAGCAGAACTACTCGTATGGGTATCACGGTGAGGATCCGGCACCTTGACGCGTGAACTGCCGAACGGACAGCCGTACCAGGCGAACTACGAGGGCGGCAACGTGGATCATGCGGGTGCCGTACATCGGGTATGCGGCGGAGTCGATCGACTACAAGGCCGCGGGTGTGGATGCGTATAACGCGCTGACGCGCACGTGGAGAAGCGCATGAGCCACGGGGTGCAGGTGGGAGCGTCGTACACGTACTCGCATGCGCTGGATGAGCAGTCGGGGATTGGGCTGTTCTACAACGGCAACAATCCGCTGAACCTGCGGGATGGCTATGCGTCGGCGGACTTCGACCGGACGCACGTGCTGAACTTCAACTATGTGCTCAGCTGCCGAACCTGATCAAGGCGCACTCGCTTGAAGGCTCGCTGTTGAACGGATGGCAGTTGGTGGGGCTGACGGTGCTGCAGAGCGGGCAGCCGTACTCGGTGATCGACTTTACGGGCGCGATCGGCGAGCATCTACTACTCGACTGCAAACGGCATCACGAATCCGATCGTGCCGCTGGCTCCGGGATGCACGGCGAAGAACGCGCAAGACGGGCAGCTCGGGTGCGTTTGGCGGGGAATACGCGGCGCTGAAGGCGACCTGCTTCACGATCCCGCTGCTGATTCCGGCGGGGTCTGCGCGGTGCGGTACGCCTTCGAACGATCCGTATGAGACGGCGTTTACGACCGGGCAGCGGAACATCTTCCGGCAGGCGTTCCAGAAGCGGGCGGATGCGTCGCTGGTGAAGACGGCTGAGCTTCACGGAGCGGTACACGTTGAAGTACACGCTCGATGTGTACAACCTGACGAACATCGTCGAGCTTCGATGTGCCGGGGAATGAGGTATCGCAGAACCAGAACTACAACAACGTGCCGTTTGCCGGGACGCCGGTTTCGCCGGGGACGTGCAATGCATCGGGCCAGGGCACGGTGGAGGGCAGCTTCTATAACTGCCCGTTCGGGCTGGGGGTTGTGACGCATACGATCGGAAGCCCGCGGCAGGTGCAGATGTCGCTTCGGCTGACGTTCTAAGTGGGTGGATTGTGTAGGGGCCGTTCCTTCGGGGGCGGCCTTTGTTTTGGGTGGCGGTCAGCGGATGGTGGCCAGCGCGGCGCGGAAGAGGTGTTCGAAGTCTTCGGCGGGCGCGGGTTGTTTGGCGAGTGCGGACTCGATGGCGCGCTGGGCGATGGGGCGCTGGTAGCCGAGGTTGATGAGCGCTGAGAGGGCGTCTTCGCCGATGGAGCCGAGGGCGGGGGCGCCGGGGGTCGGAGGGTGTTGCCGGTGGCGGCGGCGAGGTCGTCGAGCTTGTCTTTGAGCTCGAGGACGACGCGCTCGGCGGTCTTCTTGCCGATGCCGGGGATACGGGTGAGCGAGGCGTGATCGGCTGCGCGGATGGCGGTGACGAGGCGGGCGGCGTCAATGCCGGAGAGCACGGTGATGGCGAGCTTGGGGCCGATGCCGGAGATGGTGAGGAGCTTCTCGAAGAGACGCTTTTCGGCGATTTCGGAGAAGCCGAAGAGGGCGATCTGATCTTCGCGGACGTGGGTGTGGATGTGGAGGCGGGTCTCGGCGCCTTCGGGCGGAAGGGCGGAGTAGGTGGCGACGGAGATGATGACGTCATAGCCGACGCCCGCGCACTCCACGGTGACCTGGTTGGGGGACTTGGTGAGGATGGGGCCGCGGAGGTGGGCAATCATGCTGCGTGTGATTGTACGCGGAGGACCACGTACCTGCGGGGTGGGCGGACCCGCTGGATTGCAGCGCCACGCGGTTCGCGATCGATCGGCAGCGGGTCTGTGGTTCAGGTGTGGGCCGGCCGGGTTGTCGAGCCGAGACCTGCAATTTGTAACCGAATTGCAACACATCCGTCATCGTGCTTTGACGCGAAGACGTAAGACTCAGAGCACTACGACATTTTCCAACCGGTTACTCCCCAGCAACCGGAGTGCTCGCTCTTTTACGAAGGGACGTTGATGCTTATGACTACCCGCAGGTTTTGCCTTGCGCGCCTTGCCGCGTGCGCCACGCTGTCCCTTGCATTTCTACTGACTGCCGGGGCTGATATGGCTGCGCAGAGTACGTCCGGGGCGGCTGGGATCACGGGAACGATCTTTGATCCGAGCGGCGCGCCGTTGCCGGGTGCGGCTCTACTGATTCGCGACGAGGCGACGGGCGCGATCCGGAAGGTGAGCTCCGACGCGCAGGGTCACTATTCGGCCGCGAATCTTGCGAACGGACGGTACTCCATCCAGGTGGACGCGCCCGGATTCATGACCTCACTGCGGACGCATGTACAGGTTTCGGATGGACGTACTCAGGATATTGCGATCTCGCTGGCACTGGGAAACGTAGCCCAGCAGGTGACGGTTGAAGCGAGCGAAGCGGGCTCGATCGCTGCGGCCCTCGCGCCGATGGATGCGCTGCTAGAGGCGACCTCCGCACGAACCGAGGTGAGCAGCGCGTTTATTCAGAACTTCACCTCGCCGATTGCGGACTTCAGCGAGTTGATCCAGCAGGCGCCGGGTACATTTTCGGTGAACTCGAACGGGGTAGGCCTGGGCGACTCCAAGACGTACTTTCGCGGGTTCGCAGATGGTGGGTACGACATCACGTTTGACGGAATTCCGTTCAACGATACCAACGATCCGACGCATCACTCCTGGGCCTTCTTTCCGTCGCCGTGGATTGGCGGAGTGGATTTCGACCGTTCGCCGGGGGATGCGACTACGATCGGACCGGCTCCATACGGCGGATCGATTAACCTGCTGTCGCACGAGTTGTCGACGCAGCAGAACCTCCGGGCGAGTATCTCGTACGGCTCGTTCAACACGCTTCTGCGTGACTTCCAGTACGACGCGGGAAATTTCGGGGGGGCGACGAAGCGGAACAATCTGTTTGTCGACGTGCACGAGTTGACGTCGGACGGATACCAGACGTTCAACGCGCAGCAGCGCATTGGCGGGTCGCTAAAGTACCGGTTGCGGCTGTCAGATAAAGCGGCGCTGACGGGGTTCGCAGGCGTGCTGCTGCTGGACACGAACACACCGGATGCGAAGACGCCCACGCGCGGCAACATAGCGCTCTATGGCAGAAATTACCTGTTGAGCAGCGATCCGACAAACTCGCTGTACAGCGGGTACAACAGCTACCACGTGCCTACGGACTTTGAGTATGTGCAGTATCGCAGCCAGATGGGCAGGGGATGGGACATCGACGTGAGACCGTACACGATGTCGTACAACAACGCGCAATATTTTGCGAACGCTCCCTCCACGCTGGGCGGCGTAGTAACGGCCGCGAATTGCGTGCCTGTGGCCAACAAATACAAGGTGCTGGTCTCGCCCTGCGCCACGAACAAGACGAACACGTATCGCAAATATGGCGGAAATACCCGCGCCACGCAGGTTTCGCGGTTTGGCATCCTGCGCACGGGTCTTTGGTACGAATGGGCAGCGACTGACCGGTTCCAGACACCGTCCACTCCATTTCAGAGAACGGATGACGCGCTGCCGAACTTTCACGAGAAATTCTGGACCAATTCCTACAATCCTTATGCCGAGTACCAGTTCCACGCGACGAAGCGGCTGGACGTGACTGGCGGCATCAAGTATGCGCGATTCAACCAGGATCTGAAGCAGTTGGCGGACAACGGCAAGACGGTCGGGCTACTCGGCGGCACGCCGGTATCTTCGGGCGGAGTCACTACGGGCCTTACGGGTGGCACTGCGTTTGTCCGCAACTATGGCGGCTACGGCACCTGGCTCCCTTCTGCGAGTGCACACTTTCGCATCAAGACGAACTGGACGGCATATGGCCAGTTCGCAACCGGCAGCGTGATCCCGCCAAGCAGTGTGTTCGACGTAACTGGTTCTGTGGTGACACTGCTGCCTGCGCCGACCACAGCAAAGACGTATCAGACCGGCTCGGTACTTAAATTCCGGCGCATGACGGTGGATGCGGATTTGTTTTACACGCATTTCCAGAACACCTATGTTTCGAGTCCTGACCCGAACAACACATCGGCGACGGTGTATCAGCAGGGTGGAGATTCGGTGTCGAAGGGATTTGAAGCCGAGGCGAATGTGTACCTTGGGCACGGGCTCAGCTTCTATGGGAATGGAACTGCCGGGTCGGCTCGTTATGTGTCGCAGACGATCAACGGAGCGACAAACACGAATTACCAGAGGTGGGTAGCGAATACGCCGTCCAACACGGAGTCGCTGGGTATGACCTACCAGCAGAAGTACTTCGATGTGGGCATCTTCAACAAGCGGGTCGGCCCACTGTGGAACGATGTGAAGGGAACAGCGGGGACAGTGAACCAGGTGATCCCGATTGATCCGTTCAACGTAACGAATTTTTTCATCAACTACACGATCCGTAACGGTTCTCGCCTGGACCAGACGAAGTTGAAGCTGAGCTTCAACAACCTATTCAACTCGGACAACACAGTGGGAATCGCGCAGGCTGCCAAGGCGAACACGTATATGCCTGGCCCAAATGACAATCTAACGCTGTTGCCTCCGCGGAGTGTGACACTGACTGTTACATTTGGCTTGAGTCCGAAGCGTTAGGTCCAGAGCCCTGTCTGGAGTGCCCGTGCGCAAGGCTGCTGGATGGGCCTTGTCTGCGGGCACCTTCTTGTTTGTGCGGATCAGACACAAGTGCACAGGCAAATACGGGAGTCTCTCCGCTGCGGCGCAGGGGCACCGCCTTCGGTCGAGATGACGATTTCAGTGGCAGGTTGTGGTCAGGCGCGGCGGCGGTAGCGGATGGCGAACTCGTATCCCGGGTTGGCGGGGAAGAGGCGATTGATGTGGCGGAGGCGATCGGCGAGGGCCTGCGGGGCGAGGAGGGGGTAGTCGCGCTCGCGGAGTTCGGCGTAGTCGAAGTCGGTGGCCAGGGAGAGGAGGTAGATGGCGACGGCGTCGGAGAAGGCGGCCTGCAGGAAGGCGGATTTGGCCTGCTCGTCCGGCTCGCTTCCGCCGGGCTGATTGCTGGAGTGGGCGCCGGAGCGGCGGGGCTGGAGGGCGGCGGCGCGGTGATCCCAGGCGTCCTGCGAGGTTTCGCCGCGGACGTCGGCGATGGCCTGGGCCCAGACGAGTTCGGAGAAGGGGGCGGGGACGCCGGCGATGTCGACGAAGGCGTGGCCCGCGTTGATGAAGAGTTCGAATGCGAGGGAGAAGCGGTCGGAGAGCAGGCGGGTGGAGATGAAGACGCCGTCGCGTGTGGTCTCGCTGGAGACGGGATCGAGCGGAACGTTGCGGTGGCAGATGGCGAACTCGGCGAGTTCGGGGGTGAAGGCGGGGGCGATGAGGGTGTCGGCCGGCGTGGCGGGATCGGCGGTGCGGCGGATGTCGCGCGTTTCTGCCATGGCGAGTGGGACGAAGTAGTAGACGATGCCGCTGAGAGCGGCCGCGATGGAGGCGGGGATGGCCTGGACGAGGCGGGCGAGTTCGTCGGGTTCGACCCCGGTGTCGGAAAAGGCGGCGAAGCGGATGCCGTTCGGGGCTTCCTGCGGCGGTGTCTGGCGGGCGACTTCGATGGCCGGGATGAGCGCGTCTTGTGCGGTGTCTGGCGGGGTGGACTGGGACATGGTGCCTGCGGCCTCTGGCATAAACCGGTATTCTACCTGTATGACGCGGATTGAACCGAGAGATGCTGGCCGGGGGAAGGTTCCGGGGGAGACGTATTTGTTTGGTTTCCCGATCGGCGGGCTGGGTTGGTTCCAGACGATGCTGATGGGGACGGCGGCTGGGTTTGCGGCTTTCTTTGCGGCGACGTTTCTTGGGATTGTGGGGATTGGGTTTGCGAATGCCCTGGGGCATGCGGGGCTGGATTTCTCCTGGGCGTACAAGCGGGTGGGGCTGCCGGTGGGTTTGCTGGTGCTGGTGGTGTCGGTCGGGTTTCTGGGTACGCTTCGGCTGCGGCGGGTGGGGCGGTAAGCGGTTCCGCCGGCGAAGAGCTTTGGGGCGTGGATTTGGGGCCTTTGGCGACGTGTAGGCGTGGATCGGGATCTTTATCCCGGGGTCTGCATGTCGTCGAGCTCCGCCCATACTTCGGTTAGGGAGACCTGGATCGGCGTTCCCGGGACGCTGAGTGCGGAGACGTGCTGGTGGGAGCCGTCGGGTGTGGCGACCCAGGCGTTGCGGGCGATGGGGTCGATCATCCAGACGTGTTCGACGCCCATGCGGAAGTAGTCGGTGAAGCGCTCCTGCATGCGGCTGATGCGGTCTTCGGGGGAGAGGATTTCGATGCAGATGAGGGGGGCGGTCTGGACGATGTTGTCGGCGGGGTCGGAGCGGCGCATGACGGTGACGTCGGGTACGCGGTAGCGGCGGTGGCTCGTTTGCACGCGGAGCTCTGGGACCGCGAGGACTCCCCAAGTGCGGCGGTTGGCGTTGAAGATTGCAGCCAGGATGAATTGCACTAAGCTGTGCGGGCGTTCTCCCACATTTCTCTCCTGGAGTTCGCCGTCGACGAAGTCGCAGTCCGGCTCGTAGACGCTGGAGAGGTACTCCTGGAGCGGGACAAGGTCTGCGCTCGCCATGGCCCTAGTATGCCGCACGGTTTGCCCGACTAGCGAGTTGCGGCAAAGGTTTCGGCGTGGAGGAGGCGGCCTGCCTGGCTGATGAGGCGGAGGGTGTCTGGGCGGTCGGTGAAGTAACGGGTGTTGAGGGCGTCGAAGTCCAGATCGTCGGCGACGTGCAGGTGGTGGGTGGCCAGTTCGGTGTGGAGCTGGGGCGGGGTGAAGAAGAGGCGGAAGGGTTCGCCGGCGGCTTCGACCCGGGCCGAGAGAGATTCGAGGGCGAGGCGGTCTGGGGCGGGGAGGGACACGGCGGGTTGGGCGTAGTCGAACAGGAGGGCGGAGCCCGGGGGCTGGCCGGCGACGAAGGCCAGGGTGGCGCGGAAGGCGTCGGGGGTAAGGTAGGGCACGACGCCGAGAGCGGCGAAGAGGGTGGGTTGCGTGGGGTCGAAGCCGGCGGCGCGGAGGGCTTCGGCGAGGGTCTGGGTTTGGAAGTCGATGGGGGCGTAGTGGAGGCGGGGAGGGTGCGGGAGATCGGCCTGAGCGAGGAGGTCTCGCTTCCAGGCCTGGGTGGCGGGGTGGTCGAGCTCGAAGACGCGAAGGCCGGGGTGGGGGTTGCGGTGGGCGAAGGTGTCCAGCCCGGCGCCGAGGAGAACGTACTGGCGGGTGCCGTGGGCGACTGCCTGGGCGAGCGTGTCCTCGGTGTAGCGGGAGCGGGCGACGAGGAAGGCGCGAAGGCCGGAGGAGTGGGTACGGTCTCGCTGGGACGGGCGGCGGCCCAGGTTGAGGCCGGGGGTGCGGGTGAGTTCGGCGGCGTGGGAGCCCAGGATGCGGACGGCGAGGGGGTCCTCGAAGACGAGGGGTGGGGCATCGTAGAGCTGGTGGGCGGCTCGGCGGAGGGCTACGCGGAGGGCTGTGCGGGATGGGGTGTCCTGCATGAGGGGAGTTTAGCGGGCGGCGGGCGAAGGCGAATCACAGAGGACACGGAGGGGAGGAGAGAGGACACCGAGCGGTGGCTGCGGCGGGGCTTGTCTGGTTGGCTTCTGATTGGTTGGTTGCGCTGGGAACGGCAGGTTGTGGCTGCTGTCACGCCACCCAGGACGATGGAAGTGTCGTGAATGGGGGACCCGGGCGTGGGAGGAATGGGGACGCGGGCGTGGGAGGAATGGGGACGCGGGTACCCTTCGGGACTGAGACGGGGTGGTGCGCGAGTTCTTAGAACGTTTGGGTGGGGATTGGAGCGGCGGTGTTGGTGAGCCAGCTTAGGGATTGGGCGAGGTAGGACTTGAGGTCTTTGCGGGGGACGATGGCGTCGAGGAAGCCGTGCTCGAGGAGGAACTCGGAGCGCTGGAAGCCTTCGGGGAGCTTCTGGCGGGTGGTTTGCTCGATGACGCGGGGGCCGGCAAAGCCGATGAGGGCTCCGGGTTCGGCGATGTTGAGGTCGCCGAGCATGGCGAAGGAGGCGGTGACGCCGCCGGTGGTCGGGTCGGTCATGAGGGAGATGTAGGGGATTTTGGCGTCGTCGAGGCGGCCAAGCGCGGAGGAGATCTTTGCGAGCTGGAGGAGGCTGACGATGCCTTCCATCATGCGGGCGCCGCCGGAGGCCGAGACGATGATGAGGGGATTTCGGGTGGCGAGGGAGCGGTCGACGGCGCGGGCGATGGTTTCGCCGACGACGGCTCCCATCGAACCTCCGATGAAGCCGTATTCCATGACGGAAAGGACGACGGGCTGGGTGCCGATGAAGCCGAGGGCGTTGATGATGGCGTCGTTGAGGCCGGTGGACTTCTGGGCGGCGGCGAGGCGGTGCTTGTAGCGCTTGAGGTCGGTGAAGTCGAGTGGGTCGGTCGAGCGGAGTTCGCCATCGACGAGCTCATAGCCGGGCTCGAGGAGGAGGTCGATGCGTTCGCGCGCGGAGATGCGGAAGTGGTGGCCACAGGTGGGGATGGGGCAGACGAAGCGGTTGGCTTCCAGATCCTTCTTGAAGATGGCCTGCTGGCAGCTGGGGCACTTGATCCAGAGGCCTTCGGTGCGTACGGTTTTTTCGGAGTCGTTGTTGCCGAATCCACTGTCCTCGCGCTTGAACCAACTCATGCGGCTTTGCCTCTCCGGGTACCTGGGCTATTGTACTGGGCCGGTGGTGGATGAGGTTGGGTGGGGGGAGCACGGGCGAATGGGGGGTCTCTCCGCTTCGGTCGAGATGACGAGTTTTGAGTAGGTGTGGGGTGTGGGAAGACGGCAGGCGAGTGGGCACCGGTCCCGCAGCGGTCGTGCAGCGGTCGCCGGTGCCGGTGGTTAGTTGTGGCCGCCTTGTTCCGGGGGGACGTAGCCGAAGAGGCGGAGGCGTTCGCTTTCGCGTTCGGAGGACCGTTCGCGGCCGCGCAGGAGATCTTTGAGGGAGAGGACGCCGGCTGCGAAGCCGGTGGCGCGGTCGACGACGGGCATGCTGTCGAGGCCTTCGGTGGCCATGATCTCGGCTGCGGCGCGGGTGGTGGAGTCGGCGTAGGTGAAGAAGGGGGCGACGGGTTTGGAGGGTGCGCCGGGGGCGAGGGGCGACATTACTTCGCGGACGAGGACGAGTTCGAGCGGGTCGACGCCGTATTCGCGGGTGAGGTGGTAGCCGCGGCGGCTCAGCTTCTCCGTGAGGATGGAGCGCGGCATGATGAGCGCGGTGACCAGGTAGGACGCGATGCAGGCGACGGCGAGCGGAAGCAGCGCGGGCAGGCAGTGGGTGACTTCCAGGCTGAAGAGGATAGCAGTGAGAGGGACGCCGAGCGAGCCGGCGAGCATGGAGCCCATGCCGATGAGGGCCCAGAAGGCCTGCATCTCGGCCGGAGCGTGGGCGAGGTGGCCTGCGAGTGCGCCGACGGCTCCGCCGATCATGAGCAGCGGGGCGAGCACACCGCCGGAGGTTCCGGATCCGAGGGAGAAGGCCCACATGAGCGACTTTGCGATGCAGGATGCCGACGATGAGCTTGAGCGGGGCGTTGCCGTGGAGCAGTTCGGCGATGTTGTCGTAGCCGACGCCGAGGCCTCGGGGGAAGAACAGGCCGCCGACGCCGATGCCGATGCCGCCGATGGCGGGCCACCACATCCAGTGGATGTGCAGGTGCTCGAAGAGATCTTCGAAGGCGTACATCATGCGGCTCATGCCGGCAGCGATCGAGGCCCACGAGAGCGCCGAGGAAGAGGGCGGCGACGGCGAAGGAGAGGTGATGGGTCGCGCCAGGGGTGGGCATGCCGAAGAGGGGTCCGGCGCCGAGCCAGAAGACACGGAGGAGCGCCGGCTGTGGCGCTGGCGATGGCTACGGGAACGAGGCTGCGGGGGCGCCATTCGAAGAGAAGGAGTTCGACGGCGAGGAGGATGGCGGCGACGGGTGTAGCGAAGGTCGCGGACATGCCTGCGGCGGCGCCGGCGACGAGCAGGGTGGTGCGTTCGGCGTCGGTGACGTGCATCCACTGCCCGATGAGCGATCCCACGGCGCCGCCGGTCATGATGATGGGGCCTTCCGCGCCGAAGGGGCCGCCGGAGCCGATGGCGATTGCGGCGGAGACGGGCTTGAGGATGGCGATCCTGGGGTCGACTTTGGCGCGGTGGAGGAGGATGGCTTCGATCGCTTCCGGGATGCCGTGGCCGCGGATCTTGTCTGAACCGAAGCGGGCCATGAGGCCGACCAGCAGGCCGCCGACGACGGGAACGATCACCATCCAGTGGCCGAGGGGGCTCCCGGCGGGGGAGACGGAGGCGGTGCTGAGCGCGGTGGTAGTAGAAGAGGTTGGTGGAGAAGGCGATGCAGCGCAGCAGTATGACGGCGAGCAGCGTGGCGCAGATGCCGATGCCGACGGCGACGCCGGAGAGCAGACAGACTCGTCTGTCGACGGTGAAATCCCGGAGGACTGAGGGCTCGGACTTCAAGGGTGTGCCTTCCTTTTCTGAGATGGGTGCTGGCGTGGGAGCTTGTACGGCCGAGTGCGCGTCACTGGTGGTTCGGTGTGGGGCCGGCGCGGTGGGAGTGGGGTCGGCAGTCAGAGTTTCCACTTACGGTTGTGCCCTGGCGCCGGGGCGGCGGGTAAAGGCGCTGAGCGCCTCGATGAGTTGCGGGGCGAGCTCGTGCAGCTCCTGCTCGTGGTCTTCGGAGAGCTCGTGGAGGATGCGGCTGCCGGCGGGCGTGAGATGGAGGACGACGATACGGCGGTCGAGGGTACCGGGCCTGCGGACGAGCCAGCCGGCCTCTTCGCAGCGGGTGGCGAGTTCGACGAGGCTGTGATGACGGAGGGCGAGGCGGGCGGCGAGATAGCCGATGGTGTTGATGGCGTTCTGGCGGGGCGCCTGCGACCTGGAGGAGGAGCTGATGCTGTTGCGGGGTGAGGCCGGCGCGCTCTGCGGCTTCTTCGCTGAAGTGGAGGAAGCGGCGGAGGTTGTAACGGAATTCGGCGAGTGCGCGTGTGCGGTCGGTGCGGTTGAGCCGCGCTGCGGGGCCGCTGCTGAGAGGGCGTGCACCGGTGGTGCGGGGTTGATCGGTGACCATACGGATATTATATCGCTTTACGATACATGTTTTGAAGCATACGGCGGGGCTGCGGTATGCGCGTAGGATTGCGGTCCGAGTGGCGGAGTGAGATTGCTGTTGGGTGGGGACGGCGGGTGGGCGGGGCGGGCCGATTGCGTGTGTGCACGGGTTGTCGGATTTAAGAAGTCGAGCGGAACGGGGGGAGGCGCGTCTTTGAGGTAAGACGACAAGCATATGGCGGCGTTTGAGGAACAGGCCTTGGGGTGGTTTGGGGCGGACGAGGTGGTGGATGCGCCTTCGGTCGCGGCCCTGGTGCGGGAGCATACGGGGCTGCTGTTTCGCGTGGCGTACTCGGTGGTGCGGAATCGCAGCGAGGCCGAGGATGTAGTGCAGGATGCGTTTGTGCGGGTGCTGCAGCAGCAGGGAAAGCTTGCCGGCGTGGTGGAGATGCGGCGCGTGGCTGGTGCGGATCGCGTGGAACCTGGCGCTCGATCGGCGGCGGCGGCGCCGTTCGGTGCAGATGGACGAGGAGTTTGCCGGACGTCTGGTAGGCCGGGAGTTGCCGGCGGATGTGGCGCTGGCAGAGAGGGGCCGGATGGAGCAGGTCCTGGCTGCCATGGATCGGCTGCCGAAGCGGGAGCGTGAGGCGCTGCTGCTGAGTGCGATGGAGGAGTTGACGACGCGGGAGATTGCGGCGGTGTTGGGCAAGAGCGAATCGAGTGTGCGGTCGCTGCTGTTTCGGGCGCGGGCGCGTTTGAAAGAGCGGCTGGGAGGGGAGGTTTTGTGATGGTGATGAGTGTGGAGGAGAGGATCGACCGCGTGCTGGCGGAGACGGGAGCTGCGGAGGCCCCGGCAGGGCTGGAGGGGCGGGTGCTTGCGCGGTTGGCGGAGGTGCGAGCGGCTGAGGGGCGTGCGGGTGGTGGCTCGCGGGGTGCGTGGGTGCGCCGGCTGGTGGTGTGTGGGTGCGTGGGTGTGGTGGTGGCGGTGGTTGGGGTGTCGGTGGTGCGGACGGATCGGGCGGCCCGGGCGCCTGGCGTTGGGCAGTCCCGGGAGGCGGGTCTGGCACAACGGCAGGAGTTCCATCACCCCGGGGACGGGCGCGACAGCCTTCGGCTTCGCTCTCCGGATTTTCCTTGGGATGCTCGGTTGATGAGACGGCCGGGCGGCCCTGGCCGGGGGCGCTCGCCCGGTGCGGAGATTGTTGGGGGCGGTGCGGTTCGGTTGGACGTGCAGGGCGGCGGGGATGCCATGGATGACATTGCGGTGAGCGAGATGCGGGCTCCGAGCTTGCCGGCCCCGGCGGAGCCGCTTACCGCGCAGGAAAGATTGCTGCTGCGCGCGGGGCGGGCGCCGGGTGTATCCGCGCTGGCGGAGTCTGATCCGGAGGCCGATGCCGCTTTGCTTGCGGCGCAGGTGAAGCGGCAGGGGGAGGTGCATGAGCTGTTTGCGGCGTTCGGTCGAGGGGTGTTCGCGGGGATGGATGCGGGCGCGAATGCAGAGTAGGTAACGGTTTTCGAGGGGAAGGAAGACGGATGATGAAGCGCACGAGCGTGTTGGTCGGGGGATGTTTGGGGTTGGGTTTGATGGTGTCTATGGCGAGAGCCCAGGCACCTGCAGATGCAGACAAAGCGCGACATGCGCAGTTTTGTACGCCTGTGACGACGGAGTCGGTGCATACGTACTACCTGGCGAATGCAAGTCAGCCGAACGACGGGAACGAGATTCAAACCGCGCTTCGGAACCTGCTTCCTCCTGAAGGAGTGAGGATCTACTTCGTTCCGAGTCAGAGTGCGCTTATGGTGTGCGGTTCTCCGGAGCAGCAGACGCTGGCGGCGAGGGTGGTCCACGATCTGGATCGGCCGAGGAAAGGTTACCGGGTGAGTTACACGTTTACAGAGCTCGATAGTGGCAAACGGGTGGGAACGCAGCACTATTCGCTGGTGGTCTCGAATGGGCAGCGGGTGACGGTGAAGGAGGGGAGCAAGGTGCCGATCGCTACAGGTACGTCGGGTGCAGCGGGTGCGACACAGACGCAGTATCAGTATCTGGATGTGGGGATGAACTTCGACGTGACGTTTACGGAGACTGCGGGCGGCGGGCTGCTGAAGTCGAAGGTGGAGCAGTCGAGCCTGGCGGAGGACAAGTCCGGGTTCCGTGCGCAGGATCCGATTGTGCGGCAGACCTCGTATGAGGGAAGCCCGGTGGTGGTTCTTGGAAAGCCCGCGATTCTCAGTTCGCTGGATATTCCGAACAGTGTGCGGCATGTGGATGTAGAGGTGATGGTGGAGGAGATGAAGTAGGTTTGCGGATGGCGCGGCAGAGCAACAGCAACAACGAAGGCGAAATGCGGGGGTCTCTCCGCTGCGGTGGCAGAAGCGCCACCTCCGGTCGAGATGGCGATTTTTTGGGGTGGGGAGGGCAACCGCAGCGGCAAGAACAGGGCAAGGGTGACTGCCATTGCGGCCGCGGCAGGTGTGTCAACCATGGCGCGCGGTGCGGTTAGAGGGTGCGGCGGGACTTCTCCCAGGCGATGGCGTCGGCGATGCCCTGCTGCTTGGTGGTTTTAGGGGACCACTGGATGAGCCGGCCGGCCTTGGCGTTGTCGGCGACGAAGTACTTCTGGTCGTTGGCGCGCCAGGGGAGGGGTTGGGGGTTCATCTTCACGTTGAGCTCGTGTTCGAGGTGGGCGAAGAGCTCGCGGAGGCTCATGCTGTTCTCGTAGCCGCCGCCGATGTTGAAGGCCTGTCCGCGGCCGGTGGCGACGTGCTCGTGGGCGGCGAGGTAGCAGGCTACGGCGTCTGAGACGTGGAGGAGATCGCGGACCTGCTTGCCGTCGCCGTTGATGGTGAAGGTGTGGGCGGGGTTCTGGAGGGTGTCGAGCGCCTGCTGGCAGAACCAGCCGACCCAGCCCTGGTCGAAGGTGGAGATCTGGCGTCCGCCGTAGATGGTGGAGTGGCGGAAGACGACGGTGTTGAGGCCGAAGTTGCGGGCGTACTCCTGCATATATTGATCGGCGGCGCCTTTGCTGCAGCCGTAGGGGGTGAAGAACTCGAGGCGGGCGCGCTCGTCGATTTCTTTTTTGCCGGAGGGCTCGTAGCGGGTGGGAAGTTCGACGAGGGAGGCTTCGTCGAGCTCGCCGTAGACCTTGTTGGAGGAGGCGTAGACGACGGTGGCCCTGGGGGCGTGGAGGCGGACGGCCTCGAGGATGTTGATGGAGCCGAGGACGTTGACTTCGAAGTCGCGGCGGGGGTTCTCGAGCGAGGTGGTCATGGCGAC
This sequence comes from uncultured Acidobacteriaceae bacterium, assembly GCA_963791875.1. Lineage (GTDB taxonomy): Bacteria > Acidobacteriota > Terriglobia > Terriglobales > Acidobacteriaceae > Edaphobacter. Next base: position 249,400 of record CAWBUI010000003.1, on the reverse strand, counting down.
CTGGCCGGCGAGGTGGAAGACGCACTCGATGGGGTATTTGCGGAAGATGGGTTCGAGGTCGAAGCCGTTGCGCGTGTCGGCGTGGAAGAACTCGAACTTGCCGAGGGTGCGGAGCCAGTTGAGATTGATGGGCGTGCCGGGGCGGGCGAGGTTATCGAGGATGAGGACGTCGGCGTTGCGGCGGATGAGTTCAGCGGCTAGGTTGCTGCCTACGAATCCGCAGCCGCCGGTGATGAGGTATGCCAAAGGGGAAACTCCTGATGGTTGGCGGCGCTGTTTCAGGCTGCGCCGGCTCTGAGATCGACTGCAGAGATTCTGACCCTTCGGTTCAGAATGACGCAGTCGGAGGGCGGCTATCTTTTGCCGGCTTTTCTCTTCGGCGATAAAGCGCTTCATGGTGCGGATCGATTTCATGTAGCTGAGCATGAAGGCGGGGAGGTTGCGTTTGCTTTCTCCGGCCTTACGTTGCTCGAAGGTGACGGGGACCTCCCCTACAGAGGCGTGGGCTACGCCGTAGGTCAGGCGGATGAGGATCTCCTCCACGATGTCGAAGTCGGGCGAGTAGAGGGTGAGGCTGCGAAGCTGATCGCCCTGGTAGAGGCGGAAGCTGTTGCTGACGTCGTTCACGGGGAGGCTAAACGCGAACTTGTACATGTAATTGAGTGCGCGGCTCATCCCGATCAGAAGAGCAGGATTCTCTGTATGGCCGCCTTTGACGTAGCGGGAGCCGATGACGATGTCCCAGCGATTGCGTGCGTTCCAGAGCCTGGCGATGTCCTTGGGGTTGTGCGAGCCGTCAGCGTCCATAAGGAGGACGCGCGTGCCGGTGGAAGCGCGGATACCAGTGCGGACGGCGTCACCGTAGGCATTTCCGCCGGTGCGATGCATGTGTTTTACGCCGTGCTGTGCGCAGACGGCGGCGGTGTCGTCGAGAGGCTCGAGCGAGTCGGAGACGATGATCTCGAACTCCGGGGAGAGCGCGCGGATGGCGGGAACAAGTACGGGCAGCAAGTGTCGCAGAGAGTCAGCTTCGCGATAGGCGGGCATGACGACGGAGAGTTCAGGTGGCATGAGACCTTTCGGGCGGCCGGAGTTCGAGTGACGGCGCGAATGTGCGCGGCGAGTTCCCAGACGGCGTGGGAGAGGCGGGTGCGTGGCTCTCCAATCCAGTTGGTCGGCGGCGTGGTGGGTATCTGCGACGGAGTGGTGCGGCTCGTACGGATGCATGGCGATTGGGCCGAAGTTCAGGTCAACCTTGAGGTGGAGCTCGTTGCAGACCTCCAGGATGAGGTCCTTGAGGGGCAGAGCTCGTCCGCTGCCGAGATTGTATTTCTCGATAAGGGTTCCCTGCTCCTTCTCGATGCTGCGGACGACCGCGTCTGGCGATGTCGCTGACAGCGCAGAAGTCGCGTATCTGGGTTCCTGCGGTGAGGTCCTGGGTTCGGCGGTGTACGGCTGCGTCGAGGATTAGGGGGAAGAGGCGGCGTCCGCCGTCGTGTGGGCCGGTGAATGCGAAGGGACGGATGATGGTGAGCGGGCGTTTGAATTCGGCCGCGGCGGCCTGCAGCATGGCATCGCCCGGCGGCTTTGCTGGCGCCGTAAGGATGCAGGGTCTCGATGGGGTCGTCTTCGGTGAGGGGACGACCCTGCTCGCGGTAGACCAGGCCGGTGCTGATGTAGATGAAGCGGGAGTGGTGGTCGAAGCGGCAGTTCATCTGGAAGAGCCGCATGGTGGATTCGACGTTGAAGTGCATGAGGTCGAACCATGAGGCGCGCGGCGGGCGCAGTCCGCTGGCGGCGCAGTGAACGATGACGTCAGGGTTGGCGCGCTCGAAGATCTGGGCGGTGTGGATGGCGTCACTGAGTTCGTGTTCGATGAACTGGACTTTGTCCTTGAAGGGCAGGACGACGTGGAGTCCAGGCTGCGGACAGGGGCGATGACGTGTATGTCGCGGATCGGCAACAAGGCGGGCGATGATGTTGTAGCCCAGTGTGCCGCTGCCCCCGGTCACGAGGATTCGCATTGTGTCATCCTCTTTGGTCGTTGGTCGCGAACAGGACCACGAACATGATTCCGTGGTGAGGGTGAGCCTGGATCGGAGTTCTTAGGTCACCTGCGAGTTTATCAGCAGGCCCTTACAATCAGGCAAGACATTGGCGCGGCGGGCGATGTTTACCTGCGTGCCTGGGCCTGTTTGGGGAGATGATGGCGAGCGATCAGATGAGCTATGTCGCCGGGGATCCTGCAGCCGGCGGCGACACGGAGGCGGCGCTACGCGGGTGGGTCGATCGTTGGGGTGCAGCGTTGGTGGGGGTTCTGTTGGCGGCGTTGGTGGGGGCCGCGCACCTGCTGGGATCTGGCAAACCGCTCTGGTATGACGAGTTGTTTTCCGTGATTGTGGCGAGGCAGCCGAGCTGGCATGCCATGCGGGGCGCGATGGCCGGAGATGGGAACCCGCCACTATATCCGCTGCTGACGAAATTTTGTATGGCGTTGTTCGGGAGCTCCGATTTTTCGGTGCGGCTGCCGTCGCTGGCGGGTTTCCTGGCAGCGCTGGTTGGGGTGTATGTGTTTGTGCGCCGAGATGCGGGTCCGCTTACGGGGTACTGGCCGCGGCATTTGTGATCGCCGAGCTGGGGTGGATGTACTCGTACGAGGCGCGGCCGTACGCGCTGATGCTAGGGTGGATCATGCTGGGGCTGGTGAGCTGGCAGACTGCCATTCGGCGAGCGTCAGACGGCGGGCGAGGGCTTCCGTTGCTGGGGATTGCGACGGCGCTCGTGGGCGGCATCCTGAGCCACAACCTGGGCGTGGTGATGGTGGGCCTTCCGCTGCTCGCAGGCGAGGTGGCGCGCACAGCGGTGCGGCGGCGGGTGGACTGGGCGCTATGGAGTGTGGGTCTGGTAGCTGTTCCCGCACTGGCGTTTACGCTGCCGCTGGCGCGCCGGACGAGTGCGCTTCTGCTGCAGTATCAGCACAACTACCTCCATCCGCTGACGTGGGCGAAGTTCAAGCATTACGGCTTTGCGATTCCAGGCAGAGCCTGTCGGGCGTTCTGAGTGGGTCGCTGGCGCTGACGATGCTCGCGCTTGTGGCGCTGAGCTGGTGGCGGAGCGGACGCAGTGATCCGACGGCTGGTGGGAACTGCGGCGACCGTGAGCTGAGAGTGCCTGTGTTGGCGGCCACCGTTGGATGTGTGTGCCTGCTGCCGGCGACGTGGCTGGTAATGATGATGACCTCGGGCTACTACCTGTGCCGGTATGGGATTGGGACGGTGGCCGGGCTCGCGATTCTGACGTGCCTGCTGACGCGGCGCTCTCGAGGGTCGGACGTCGTAGTTCCGCTGGTGATCTCCGGCATGCTGATGGTGTACTTTGCGTGGACGGTTCGGGCCTTGTGGGAGCATCGCCCTGAACTGCCTGTGGATCGGCTGGTCTACAACTACCGATCGGACCTGCCGGTGGTGGTGAATGATCCGTATCGTTTTCTGCCGATGTGGTGGTACGCGAGCGGTCCGGTGAGGGCGCGGCTTATCTATCTAAAGACAAGCCCGCGGCGATCAGCAGGGGGCACGTGATTGTGGAGGAGGCGATGATCTCCGAGGCTCCGTACCTGCCGCTGCACTTTGACGACTTTGACCACTTCCTCGCGACCCACGATTACTTCCTGCTGAACTTCACGGGGACTGCGAATATGGATATCCAGGATCGGATGTCGGCACGAGGGTTCAAGCTAAGGCCAATGGCGGTCGATCCGTGGGCAGCATGCTTGAGGTCACACGCGCGGCCGAACCGTGGAGGGATGCCGGCGGGAGCAGGGGGGTTCCGGCTCCGGAACACCAGCTCTTCGTCGCAGCTTCTCACTAGAACTCGATGCCGCGCTGGGCCAGGATGCCTTTCTGTAGGCGTGCTTCACTTCGCGCATCTCGGTGACGGTGTCGGCGAGTTCGACGAGTAGGGGTGGGCGTTGCGGCCGGTGAGGATGACGTGGAGCATCTCTGGCTTCGGCGCAGGGTTTCGGCGACGGTTTCGGCGTCGAGCATGCTGTAACCGATGGCGTAGTTGATCTCGTCGAGGACGACGAGGTCCCAGTCGCCGGAGAGGATGGCCTTGGCGGACTCGGCCCAGGCTGCTTCGACGAGGCGGAGGTCTTCGGGGTCGGTTTCGGCGCCGCCGACTTTCACGAAGCCTCTGCCAAGCTGCTTGATGATGAAGCTGGAATTGGCGGGGAGATAGGCGTCGATCGAGGGCGAGAGCGCGGAGCCGGGGTGGGGTCGGGCTCGAGCAGGGAGGCCAGGGAGCCGGCGGGCGCGGCGGGAGGATTGAGGGCAGAGTCCAGCGCGCGGGCGGCGTCGAGCTCGCCGTAGTGCCAGGAGCCTTTGAGGAACTGGAGGAACAGGACACGCATGCCGTTGCCTGCGGCGCGGAAGGCGGTGCCGAGGGCTGCCGTGGTTTTTCCCTTGCCGGCGCCGGTGTTGATCAGGATCAGGCCCCGGCGAGAGGTGTGGCCGGCGGGCTCGGCGGAAGGCGAGGTGGAGTTAGTCATAGGTCTATCTATACATCGGCGCGGAGCGGTGCGGATGCGCTGGATCGCGAATGACGGGCGAAGCATAGCCGCCGCCTAGTGGCCTGAGTGGTAGGGATGGCGAGCGAGGATGGTGAGGGCGCGGTAGATCTGCTCGGCGACGACCACCCGGGCGAGTTCGTGCGGCAGGGTGAAGGGACCTAGCGAGAGGACAAGGGAGGCCCGGGTGCGGGCTTCGGGGGACCAGCCGTCCGCGGGCCCGATGGCCAGGACGACGGTCTGGGCGCCTGCGTCCCGGATGGCTCCCAGGTGGGCTGCGAAGGCCTCCGAGGTGAGTGCCTTGCCTCGGGGATCGAGCAGGATGAGGTGCGGCGTGGTGCGGTTGGAGTGGCGCCGCGGGTCCATGGCAGCGAGGAAGGCGGCTTCGGAGGGGAAGGATTCGGCAACGCAGGGCAGGTAGCGTGCGGCGCGAGCGAGATAGTCGGCGGCGAGAGACTCGGCTGCGGCCGACTTGTGGGAGCCACGCGCGGGTTTTATAGCTGCGAGGGTGAGCTTCATTGGCAGGAAAGAGTTTACGATGCGCCGGCCCCGAATATGAAATTTGGGAGCCACCCCCCATTTTCGGGAGGAAGCATCTGCTGTTTTTCAGATATGGCGAAGTTTACGGCTGAATTACTGCACTTTGGCGTGACGTCGTCACCTGAAAGTTTGGCACCCTGATTGCTACATGTTATGGCACAGAAACATTTGCTCGATTTCAGTGGGCCGACCCGCCGCGTGCTGGCGAGCCGATGTGGCCCAAGGAGACTCAATGAAGAAGGTAGTGTTAGGTGGAATTCTTGCCGCTCTGGTGCTGGTATGCGGCTCTGCTGGTTTTGCCCAGTCTCAGAACGGCAGCATTTCAGGTGTGGTGACGGACGTCTCGGGAGCGGTGGTTCCAGGGGCTCAGGTCACGGTGACGAGTGTCCAGACGGGTGCTGTGCGCACGACGGTGACGACGGGTGCGGGCGACTACACGGTGCAGCAGCTTCCTCCTCAGGATTACAAGGTGAGTGTAGTGTCGGCGGGATTTGCCGCGAGCACGGCGACCTTGAATGTTTCGGTTGGCTCGGCGAATACGATCAACGTGAAGCTGTCTGCAGCGGGTGGCGAGCAGACGATTGAAGTGGCCGCGAATTCGCTTGCAGGCATCAACCTGGAGAACGCTGAAAATTCGCAGGTTGTAAACACGGCGCAGGTTACGGAATTCCCCACGGAGACCCGCAACCCGTATGACTTTGTAGCGTTGTCCGGCAGTGTGTCGTCTGACCCTACTGCCACCAACCGCGGCGTCGGATTCAACATTGGCGGCGCACGTTCGGCCTCCACTGAAATCCTTCTTAATGGAATTGAGAACACGTTCCTGTTTTCGGTGAGCCCTGCGGTTCAGGTCCCTGTGGACGCTGTGCAGGAGTATCGAGTCATCACCTCGAACTACGGACCGGAGTATGGCCGCGCTTCCGGCGGCGTTGTGAACCTCGTGACGAAGTCGGGTACAAACTCGATCCATGGATCGGCATGGGAGTTTTACCGGCCTTCGACTTTCGCGGCGAATAGCTACTACAACAATGCGAACGGCATTAAGCAGGGCCGCTTCGTACGAAATGCGTTCGGCTACTCGATCGGGCTGCCCATTATTCATGACAAGCTCTTCGCATACTCGAGCACAGAGTGGCTGCGGGTCCGCAGCAGCAACGTGACCCTGTTCAACATTCCTACGTCGCAATTCATCGCCCTGTCCGCGCCAGCGACTCAGGCGTTCTTCAGCGCCTTCGGTAAAGTCTCTGGTACGCCCACCGGGGTTGTGTACACGTTGTCACAGCTTGACGGCACCTCCACGCCGTTCCTGTACGCCGGCTTCAAAAGCGATTCGGCGACCCTTCTGACGAAGGGCTTTACGGAACAGACGCCGATCTTCCAGCAGGTCTCTGTCACCACGCCGGCCGATGCGGGCGGTGGAATCCCTCAGAACCAGTACGACACGATCGAGCGCATGGACTTCAACCCGACCGCACGCACGCAGGTCTACGCGCAATATGTGCTTCAGAACCAGGTTCAGCCGCTCGGGGCTGGTAACGTCAGCCCTTATGCCGGGTACAGCACGGCGCCCTCGTATAAGGCGCAGGACGTCCTGTTCGGCCTCACCCACACCTTCACCCCCCAGCTTACTTCGCAGCTGACCCTTGGCGGCCTGCGAGTGAACAGCCTGGCTCCCCTTGGCGCGAACCCGGCCGGTCCTACCTTGTTCATCAACTCGGGCGCCGCCCCCGCGATCGGAAGCAACTTGACGGTCTTCCCGGGATACAGCGCGAACAACGCGGGTAACGGCATTCCTTCCGGCGGTCCTCAGAACAACATCGTGATCAGCCCCGTCTTCTCGTATACCAAGGGCCGTCACACGATGACGTTCGGTGGACAGTACACCTACATCCGGGACAACCATACGTTTGCTATCTATGAGAACGCCCAGGAGAGCCTGGTATCGGCCGGCACCAGCGGCGCACTGGCTAATTTCCAGGCTGGAGTCTTCAACTTTTTCCAGGCGAACCTCGATCCCCAGGGCAAGTTCCCTTGCACGAAGAACCTGGTAACCGGTTTGACCCCCGGCATCGGCGGCCAGCCGTTCGACCCGAGCTGCACGCTTAATACCCCGATCAACCAGCCGAACTTCAGCCGATCCAATCGCTACAACGAGGGTGCTGGCTACTTCAACGATAGCTGGAAGGCAACACCGCGGCTCACCTTGAACGCTGGCCTGCGGTACGAGTTGTTCGGCACGCAGCACAACAAGAATGCCGCCCTGGACTCGAACTTCTACTTCGGCACGAGCGGCACGCTGCAAGATCGCATTCGCGCCGGCAAGATTCTGCAGGTCAACAGCCCGGCTCCCGCTGGTGTGCAGAACCCTGGCGGAAAACTTTGGAACGTCAACAAGAAGCAGTTCGCACCTCGCGTAGGCTTCGCCTTTGACGTGTTCGGTGATGGCCGCACCAGCCTGCGGGGCGGCTATGGGATCAGCTACGAGCGCAACTTTGGCAATGTGACCTACAACGTGGCCCTGAACCCACCGTCGCAACTTGCGATCAGCTTCACCAATGTGGACGTAGGTGCCCCGATCCCGATCAGCACCGGCGCCCTTGGGACGTTCAGCCAGTCCACTGGTCCGTCGGTCCAGAAGGCTATTTCGCCGGGCACTGTACGTGCCGTCGATCCCCGGATCAAGCCTGCGTACAGTCAGTTCTACACCTTGGCGCTTGAGCACCAGGTGAGCCAAACGTTTGCTCTCGGCCTGACCTACACCGGTACCCGTGGCATCCACAACTACTCGATCGCGAACTACAATCGGAGCTACTATGGCCAGTTGTACGAGAACGATCCCACCAGGTACCAGCCGTCCAATGCGGTGAACACGAACCGGCTCAACCCGCAGTTCACGTCCATCAACGTTCGTGGTGCAGATGGTGACAGCTACTACAACGGCCTCAACGTCTCTGCCCGCGCCGCAAACCTGTACCACCAGGGCGTGACGCTTACGACTAACTACACCTACTCGCACTCCACGGACAACACCAGTTCGACGTTTACGGACGGGCAGTCAAACGGCGGTGTGGGCGGCGTCGCATATCTCGATCCGTTCAATCACGGTCTGGATCACGGCAACTCCGACTTCGATGTAAAGCACCGGATCAGTGTCGGGCTTCTGTGGGCTCCTCCCTATTTCGACCGCTCGAACTACGTGGAGCGGCTCGCACTCGGTGGGTGGGAGTTCGGCGGCATCTTCTCCGCTTCGACCGGAACGCCTTTCTCGATGTATGACTGCGGCGGCAACGACATCACCGCCTGCCCACGTGCATTCTTCCGCAACCCTCCCAGCTTCCAGCGGACTGGCAATTCCAAGCCGATCGCGGGTTCGCCTGACACCTTCGATTACATGGACTTCCCAGCCTATAACTCGTCTAACTACACCCTGTACCGGGATCCCAAGGTCCTCACTACCGCGGGCGTGGGAGCGGGTGATCTTCCCACCATCATCAACGGGATCGACACCTTCCCTGGCATGAGCGCACGAAACACGTTCCGCGGTCCCGGCGTCATGACCTTCAACGCCGACTTGAACAAAAACTTCAAGGTAACGGAGAGGGTAGGCCTGCAGCTACGCGCCGAACTGTACAACGTTCTCAATCACGCCAACTCGTACCTGGTACTTGGTGGCGCGGTGAACGATGTTTCCAGCACTCCATACATCCAGAGCTACAAAAACAATGGATACTCCGGAACTCTGAATCGGCAGTTGCAACTTGCGGGCAAGCTGATCTTCTAGCTTGCACGGCTTCACGCATCGTCCAACAGGAGGGGCATCCAGGCCGGATGCCCCTCTTGCTGTTGGTTCGAGGGGTGCCTCGAAGATCCGCTGTGACTTGGCTGCTCAGCCTGACTTCGGTCGCGCTTCTTCTACTTCTTGACAGTCGTCTTCTTGCGGGCTGTTTTGGAGGGCGACTTCGCGCTCCTGGGTGGCTTGGCTGCGCCTTTGGCGGCGGTCTTCGACGGCTTCGCCTTTGTCGCGGGGACAGTAGTTTCGGCCGCTGCCTTCCTGGCAGGCTTCTTTGCTGCCTTCTTTCCCGCCGCACCCGTTTTGGCGCGTGTGGAGGCGATCGCGGATTTCAGCTCTGCGTTCAAGTCGGCGACCGACAGGGTGGTGGCGGATTTGCGCAGGCGCTCCAGGCCGTAGAAGGCGCGCTTCTCGGGGGAAAGATGTGGACGATGAAGTCGACGTAGTCCATGAGGATCCAGTCCGCGACGCGGCGGCCCTCGACGGAGTTGGGGTAGGTTGCGAAGTCGCGCTTGAGGCGGATCTCGATCTCGTCCGAGATGGCGACGTTCTGGCGCTCGTTTGTGCCGTTGCAGATAAGGAAGTAGTCGGTCAGTCCGCTCTCGGTGGGATCGAGCCCGAGGATGCAGATGTCTTCCGCCTTTTTGTCTTCGCAGGCCGCCGCGGCGGCCAGGAGCAGTTGATAGCTTTCGGGTGAGGGCATGAATCTCCTTGGGGCTATGGTAGAAGCTCGCGCGGGTGTGGTCTAGACAAATGGGCGCCGGGGCTTGAATGGCGCGGTCGGAGGTAGTCTCGGGAGCGGGTGTGACTCAGCCGCGTGGAACCAGGTGGATATACTACGCGTATCGCAGGGCAGAGACTTTGGAGGCTTGATTGACCGTTTCTAAGAAGATGCACGTTATAACTGTGGCGACATTGGTATGGATGCTGGCCGCGCAGGCGGGGTGGGCACAGGAGAAGCAGGATCGGGCCGCGGCGGCGAAGAAGGATGAGAAGGTGGTGGTGACCGGAGCTCCCGAGACGCCGGCGCCCCAGGTGCTGCCCGACTCTACGACCGAGGGCGCGGTGATGGTCGGAGGGCAGACGATTGCGTACCGCGCGGTGGCGGGGACGATAACGGTTGGATCGACCGACGAGCAGGACGCGACACTTGACTTCCAGGGCAAGCTGCTCGGGGACTCGGGGCAAAAACCTTTGGATAAAGACAAGCCTGAGGAGCAGACTTCCGACCGCGCGGATGTTCTACGTGGCGTACTTCAAGAAGGATGCTGTTGCGGAGCAGCGCCCGGTGGTCTTCCTTTACAACGGCGGCCCGGGATCGGCGACGATGTGGCTGCATATGGGATCGTTCGGGCCGAGGCGTGTTGTTGTTCCCGACACGGAGCACCAGGAGGCAGCGCCGTACAAGATCGTCAACAATGAGTACAGCCTGCTGGATGTGGCGGACCTGGTGTTCATTGACGCGCCGGGAACAGGATTCAGCAGGATCTTTGGTAAGGAGAAGGAGAAGGCGTTCTGGGGCGTGGACCAGGATGCGCATGCGTTTGAGCGGTTCATCCGGAAGTTCCTGACGAAGAACGAGCGGTGGAACTCGCCGAAGTACCTCCTTGGCGAAAGCTATGGAACGCCGCGCTCCGCGGTGCTTAGCGCGGCGCTGCAGAATGTGGACCTGAACGGGATCGTGCTGCTGTCCCAAATTCTTGGGTTTGACAACAGCGCGGACACGCCGCGGTTCAATCCTGGCACCGACCAGGCGTATGCATTGGCGCTGCCGACGTATGCGGCGACGGCGTTCTACCACAAGAAGCTGGCGAGCCAGCCGGCGGCACTCGAGCCGTTTCTGGCGGAGGTGGAGCAGTTTGCGCTGGGCGATTATATGGCGGGGCTGTTACAGGGCAGCCAGTTGAGCGCGGGGCGGAAGCAGGAGCTCGCAGAGAAACTGCATGGTTATACAGGGCTGCCGGTTGCGATGCTGGTGAAGGCGAACCTTCGGATCTCGGGTGGGATGTTCTCGAAGAGTCTGCAGCTGGAGGAGGGGACGACGACCGGGCGGCTGGACTCGCGGTACAAGGGACCGGATCTCGATCCGTTCAGCGAGGAGGCGGAGTACGACCCGCAGAGCAATGCAATCTCGGCGGCGTATACGACGGCGATCAACAGCTATCTCCGTAAGGATCTGAAGTACGGGACGCAGGAGACATACAAGCCGGGGGCGTACAGCGACCCGACCTTTGCGTGGGACTTCCGGCACCAGGTTCCTGGGGGGCCGCCGGCGGCGCAGAGTTTTGGTACGCCGACGAATGTGATGCCGGACCTGGCGTTCACGATGAAGTCGAATCCTGCGATGAAGGTGATGCTGGCGGGCGGGTACTACGATCTGGCGACGCCGTTCTTCGAGGGGATGTACGAGATGCATCACCTGCCAATTCCTGAGAAGCTGCAGGCCAACATCAGTTACCACTACTACCAGAGCGGACACATGGTGTATGTGAATGAGGATGTGCTGAAGCAGTTCCACGCGGACGTTGCGGCGTTCATCCGGTCGACGGAGGGTGGCAGGTAACTCGGGTGATACCCCCCCCGGGGGGTGTCACAGTCCGTTTTGTTGATGCTGCTCGGGTTAGCTGAGGGGAGTGACGGTTCAGTTACTGAGCTGTAGCATCGGCTTGGCTTCGCTGAGTCGCGTCTTCCCGTCGTGTCGCCCTGGGTCGGTGTAGGCGGTTGTGTTTGGTTCTACTTCTTTAATTGTACGGGTTTGGGCAAAACTAAACGGCCAACTATTTTTTCGGCGTAAGTTATTCATTCGGCGTGGTTTGAAGCCCGTGTGCGGGTCGTGGGGGGCTTGACATGCTGTTTTCGGCCTATTTCCAGCATTTCGGGATTCGATAGATGGTTTTGAGCACCGATAGCCGAGGTCGGTCGCAGCAGGTACACCCGCGTTCTTCGTGCCTTTCGGGAGGGAACCAGACTGATGGTTGGCAGTGGACGTTCCTGCTTGGCTAAGTGGCGAGATTCAGGGAAGGTAGTGCGGCGATGATCTGCTGAGTTTCCAGGGAGACGGTGATGACCTGGCCGATGAGGCGGAGGATGTAGTGCGGGTCGTCTGGGCGGTTGGGGTCGTTGGTGATGCCGGAGCGGGGGTCGGTGGAGACGCGATACTGGTCGATGACCCACTCGAGGGCGGAGCGGTTGCCGAGGCGGTAGTCGAAGGCGGCGGCCGGGATGCCGCGCAGGGTGAGGAAGTCGTTATAGCGGAGTTCGGATTTGTCTTTGGAGAGCTTCATGCGGGTGACGCGGAAGGTGACCTCGGCGGTTGGGGATTCGATCTCTTCGAGCGGGTACTCGGGTTGCTTTTCGTAGACAATGTGGAGTTCCATGAGGCGCTTTCCGGCGGCTGCGAAGGCGTGGAGGTCGCGTGGGAATGGGATGCGGGGGAGTTCGCGCCTCTAAACGAATTGGTACTGGTGGTGGTGGAGAACGACGCAAGCCTACTCTGAGGTCCGGCGAATTCCGGTTTCAGACATTCCCGAATTTCCCCGTAGCCACTCGAGCGCAGCGCGCTGATCATCCTTGGTGGCTCTTCGGATCTGGGAGAGCAGCCAAATGCCGGTTGTGTTTCTCAAGTGTTGTGTTCTTCGCGCCTTGATTGCAGTTCGAACAAAGAGTGCGAAAGATTCGACAGTTCGTCCCTGCCACCTAGATTCTCATCTAGGATGCGCCGATGTGGAGTCTTACTCTTTTGCGTGTTGCAGAGTGTATATAAGCCGAAGTTAGCCCGCATATGTGGCATGGCGAGCCATTGCGGTCCAGCACACCTGCACGAACCTTCGCAGCCATGCCACGAGCGGACTTCAGCCCTATTCTTTTCGGAGCGGGTGCTTCCTTCGATAGGTATTGCCCGGCTTGCAGCCCTGCGTTGTCGTTGTGAATCAGTATCGCCCAGTTCTCGTCCTCGAAGTTCGCGGACGTGACGGGCCACCTGCTTACATGAACCTGCCCGTCGCAATCGGCCAGTATCTACATACTCGCGAGTTCAAGAACAGGGTGCTTCCGGTGCCCGTTCCTGCATGTAGTGCATCTGTGCTAGCCAAAGGCACCTCTCCATCGGGATATTTTGCGCATCGCAGAAGTGAGCAAGATCAGTCAAAAGATCTATGACGTTTTGCTCGGCAAGAGTCCCAATACCCCCAAGTAAATCAGTTTCACCACGGATTTCGGCAAAGGTTTTCAATGCTGATTCCGCGGCGAAGGCGCGCTGGCGATTTTCTAGGTGTTGCAAGAGTTCGAACCTCCTTATGGAGCTTGGAAGCCTTGATGGAACAAGCAACGACTCTGCTTGCGGCTAGAAGCTCGCCTTCCAAGCCTCGGGTCTCATTATGAGCGCATTTTCAAGCGGCGGCGCGACAGTAAAGATGCGAGGTGATTCATAGAACAAATGAACCCTGTAAATCCGCCAGTTGTCACGAAATTCACTTGCAGTTTCTACCTCGTTGCGGGTGAGAAAGAAGGGCGTCCTTGCGGAGCCATGTGTGGTCTTCACCTCGATCAGCAGTTCGGTTCCCGCGACGGTGTAGGAGTGGACATCGTAGCCTGCACCATCGCCATCCTCCTTCGCTGTCCATCGGATTCGTCCCGCAAGATCTGCACGATTTTCCTGAAGAAGCCTCCTACGCTCGAACTGAACGACGAACGCCTCTCCCGCTTTGCCCAGTTGTCGGTTACGGTAATCGCGTTCAAGTGGGTCAAACTTGCGAACCAGACGATTAAGGCGCCGGTTCGACTTTTCAGGTTCAGAAGATATGGTCGGCGCTTGCACTAGAACTGCTTCGTTCGCTGTTGGCACACTGTGCGGTTCTGATATGAACTCCAGCGCCTTCGTATTTCCGGATAGAAACCGGTCAATAGCGTCGATGATCGCATTTTGATAATTACACTTCGGGCGATAGCCCCTGATCCAGGGTAGGCCAAGTGCATCCAACACCGCCGAGATGTTCTGGTGCTTGAACTCTACAGAGCGATGTGATCTGCCGATCAATCCCATCAAAGCTGAGCTGTGAGCAGATTTGACGTAGGGAACACCAGCAATCTCATCCGCCAACATGGCAAAGTAGTCTTCGACAATGGCGTCCAGTTCATCGCTACGCCATGGCGACCCGTATTTCTCTTCATCAACCAAGAACGCTGACCCTCCGAATTGCTGAGTTTACTTGTACCAATTTCAACATGATTCGTTATGTTCGGCCGTGTCTGTGTCGCCTGAAGAAGAGTTTTCACGAAGGCGTTGAGGGAAGTGCTGCTTTTCGGTGTAGCTGCTCTGGACTCGGCGGCCTTCTCGATGGCGGTGTAGAAGCGGTCGAGGGGCTTGAGGAACTCGTCGCGGGAGAAGTGGCGGGCGGTGATGGAGCGGATGACCTTCTCGATTTCGGCGGCGATTACGTTGCGCTGAGAGGAATTCCTGGTTGTTGAAGACCTTGCGGAAGATGCGCTCGGTGAGGAGGTGCTGGACGAGCATCTTGCGGATGGCGTCGTAGGTGAGGTCGGGGTTGATGGACTGGCGGCAAAGTTCGGCGAAGGACTGGAAGTTTTCGCGGAAGGCGGGATTCTTTTGTCTCCTTCTCGAGTATTGCCGTGACGCCGCGGGCGAGGTCGGGGATCTTCTCCGCGAACTTGTCGACGGCTTCTTCCCAGTCGAGTTCATGCGCCTGGCGGTGTTCGAAGAAGAGTTCGAGGATTTCGATCAGGGCTTCCGGGCTCTGTGATGGGGCCGTCGAAGGGTTTGCGGCTGCCCTGGTAGAGGACGGCGTGGGTGGGGGACTGGAAGAGGATGTTGGTGAGAGGGTATCCGCTGGCGAACTTTTCCTTGATCTCGGCGTTGACGTCGTCGTCGGAGTCTTTCGCTTCCCAGAGGCCGTGGACGAGGGTGAGGTCGTCGACGAGGGCTCCGTCGGCGCGGAGGGGTTGCTTGCCGTGCCTTTGAAGGCGTACTCCTCGACGAGGTGCCAGCCGTAGGGAGGGCAGCAGCGCTTGAGAAGGTCGGCGAAGGCGGAGCGGGTGTTGCCTTCGGTGGTGTGGAGTTGGAATTGAGCCAGGGCGGCGTAGTAGTCCTTGACGGGCTTGCGGCTGGGTTTCAGGGGGAAGAGGCTCATCTGGGGTTTTGTCTACTGTAGTGCCTGATCCGCCGCAAACGACAACTCACCCTTCCGGCAGAGCCGGAACCCACCGGCAAAGAGGCGCCGGGAATCGTGCGTGGGTAATAAAGGGCAGCAGCAGGTCACTTCGCTTCGCTGCGGGATGACAAGCAAGAGAGCGGGCAACGGCAACGGCCGAGGGTGCGGCTAGGGGGTGGGGGTGGGCCTCAGGGTTTGTTGGAGGAGCCAGGTGCGGGCTGGGCGTTCTATGTAGAAGGTGGCGGCGGCGGCTATGGCGAGGGCGGCCGCGTAGGAGATCCAGGGGTCGAGGGCGGCGAGGTGGAGGCGCTCGGGGAGGTGGGTGTCGCGGATGAGGTTGATGGTGTTGAAGTGGAGGAGGTAGAGGCAGAAGGTGGTCTGGCCGAGCAGGACGAGGGGGCGGAAGGAGAAGAGCGGAGGCGATCGAGTGCTGGCCGCTGAGGCCGAGGATGAGGAGGGAGAAGAGGGGGACGAGGAGGCCGCCGTGAATGAGGATGTAGGGGATGCGTGTGACGAGCGGTGGCGAAGAAGACGACGAGGGCGGCGAGGCTGACGGCGGCGAGCCGAGGCGCGCTGGCGGGGGGTGAGGGGGAGGGCGGTGTGGAGGCGGGCGAGGGTGATTCCGGCGAGGAAGGTGCAGACGTAGGCGAGCGGCGTGTACTTGAGGGTGCGGAGCCAGGAGCCGTAGGAGTAGCGGTCGGCGGGGCCGGCGAGGTGGTCGGGGTTGAGAACGAGGTAGAGGGTGTGGGGGATGAGGCCGATGGCCCAGACGGCGAGGAGGAGGGCGACGAGGCGGAGGGCGGTGCGGTGGTTGGGCTTGGGTGGCGCGGCCGATGCGGGCTCGGGCTGGGCGCGGGGGTGGGGCAGGCGGAGGAGGTAGGGGAAGGCGGCGTAGAGGAAGAGCTCGGCGGAGAGGGTCCAGGCGACGGTGTTCCAGAAGGTGGCGAGGGAGGGGCTCCAGCCCTGGAGGAGGAGGGGGGTGAGGAGCAGACCGGCCAGAACTCGTGGGCGAGCGCGGCGTGCCACTCGGCCTGCAGCATGCGGAAGGAGACGACGAGGGAGAGGAGGTAGACAGGGTAGAGCCGGGCGAAGCGGGCGAGGCAGAAGTCGGCGGACGATCGAGCGAGTGGGCGGTCGGCGTAGTTGTAGGCGAGGATGTAGCCGGAGAGCAGGAAGAAGAAGCCGACGAAGACGTAGGAGGCGTCGATGAGGGGGTAGAGATACCGCATGTGCGGCGGGGTGAAGTGGAAGAAGACGATGTTGAGGGCGAGCAGGGTGCGGAGGCCGGTGAGGGCGGGGAGCGGCGGCTTGCGGGTGGGCGTGGGATCGCCGGTGGAGGTGCCTGGTGCGTTTGGGGATGCGGGGGCTGGGGTGTCTGGCGTGCGGGTGGGGGCGGGTTGAGCGATGGCGGCGTTCAAATGGGGAGCCCTGACGAGACCTGTGCTATGTCAGATGCAGCACCTCGCCTGCGCCGCGCTGTTTCGGTGGGATGGGTGTGCGGTTGTGGGGGTGGGGAGTACCCGGATCAGGGGGTTACGAGGGAGCCGAGTTCTTCGCCCTGGATGACGCGGACGATGTTGCCGGGCTCGCGCATGGAGAAGACCATCATGGGCATGTTGTTGTCGCGGCAGAGGGAGACGGCGGTGGTGTCCATGACTTTGAGGTTGAGGCGGAGGATCTCGGAGTAGGAGATGCTGGGGGAACTTGGTGGCGGCGGGGTCTTTTTTGGGGTCGGCGGTGTAGATGCCGTCGACGGAGGTGGCTTTGAGGAGGATGTCGGCCTTGATCTCCATGGCGCGGAGGCTGGCGGCGGTGTCGGTGGAGAAGTAGGGGTTGCCGGTGCCGGCGGCGAAGATGATGACGCGGCCCTTTTCGAGGTGGCGGATGGCGCGGCGGCGGATGTAGGGCTCGGCGACCTGGTGCATCTCGATGGCGGACATGACGCGGCAGAAGATGCCGAGCTTTTCGATGGCGTCCTGGAGGGCGATGGCGTTGATGACGGTGGAGAGCATGCCCATGTGGTCGGCGGCGACGCGGTCCATGTCGATGGCCTGCTGGGCGACGCCGCGGAAGAAGTTTCCGCCGCCGACGACGATGCCGATCTCGCATGCCGAGGGCGTGGATGGCGGCGATTTCGGCGGCGACTTTGTGGATGAAGACGGCGTCGATGCCGAAGCCGGTGCCGGCGGCCAGCGCTTCGCCGGAGATTTTGAGGAGGACTCTCTTGTACATGTCAGGATCAGTATCGCATGGGGCGTCGAAGGGGCTGGCAGGGGCGCGGGCAGGGACCAATACAGGGGTACCTCCCTGTGTTCAGGATGACGGCGGGCGGGGGGCTGCGGGTTCAGGATGACGGCGGCATTGGGGTTGGGCGGGGAAGGGTAGGAGGAAAGTGAAGGCCCGCGCCTTTTTTGAGGGCGCGGGCCGGGGGGAGGGCTGCTGGTTTTACTTGCTGGATTTGAGGACGTTGCCTAAGGTGACACCGTCCGGTGCATTGATGCCGATGTCTTCCCGGCTTGGTTTGACGTCGACCTGTTTGAAGCCGTTGCCGGAGGTGTTGATGGTGGCGACGGACATGCTGTTGAGGATGGAGAAGAGGCGCTGCAGTAGAGGGTCGAAGGTGGCGGGGGCGTACATGCCCTGGTAGATTGCGGCGCCCTGGGTGGTGGAGGCGAGGAGGTCGAAGTTGGCCTGGCCTTCCATCTGGCCGCCTTCGTTGCGGCCCTGCGGGGTGACGGGGTCGAGGTAGAAGAAGGGGAAGGGCATGATGCCGGCGCGGACGAGCAGTGCGGCGGAGGAGACGACGTCGGGGTCGTCCTGATCGCCGCCCTGGAAGGAGTTATAGCGGTTGACGCCGTCGGTGATCATGAGGACGGCGCGGAGCTTTTTGGGGTCGGGCTGGGGCCAGTGGTTGGCGAGGTATTTGAGGCAGTTGTATGGGCCGCCGTTGTCGTTCTTGGGGGAGGTGGTGTCCTGCGGGACTTTGAGGGCGTCGCCGGCGAGTTTGCGGTCGGTGGTGAAGTCCTGGGCGAGGCGGACCTTGCCCTGGAGCATGTAGCCGACGGAGATCTCGACGTTTTTGGGCATGTGGTCGAAGAGCTTGCGGATGTCGTCGAACTGCTCGTTGATGCCGATCTGCTCCATGGAGTCGATCAGGACCATGAACTGGAGGCCGTAGTCGCCGCCGAGAAGCGGGGTGAGGCTGGCGACCTCGGCGGGCTTGCCGCCTAGCTTGATTTCGCCGATGTCGGCCTTCTGAAGCTGCGTGGTGATGACTTCGGCCGACTTCTTCTTTTTATCCTTCTTGCTGCTCGGGGCTACCGGGCGAAGGACAAGGAGGGTCTGGGCGGCCGCGGTATCCGTGGCGGCGGTGACGAAGAAGAACGCCAGCAGGGCCAGGGCGAGGAGGCGGAGCACTCCCCGGGTGCGCGGGGTGGTGTTCGAGGAGGAAGAGGCGGTGACGGTCATGGGCTCTCCGGGCTGTAGGTGGAGCGGGTGTTACGGCCTGGGCCTGCGGCGCGCGGTTGCGGGCTGGGCCGGCCCTACGTTCGTAGACCAGCCAACTATACGCAGCGGGCAATTCAATTGGCAAACAAGTTCCGGGGTCTGGGACACGCGGGCGGTGGGCTCGAGATGGGAGGCGTTGTCGATGGGATTCACGGGTTGTAAGGGATCAGGCGCGCGCGCCGACGAGATGGATCGGGGCTTCGCGCAGTTCGGGCTGGTCGTGCTGGACCTGCGGGAACTCTCGGGGCCAGAAGAGCAGGAAGCGAGTGCCTTCGCCTACTTTGGATTCGGCGCGGATGGTTCCGCCATGGCGCTGCAGGATGTGTTTGACGGCCCAAAGGCCCATGCCATTGCCGCGCTCTCCTTTGGTGCTGGCGCCGAACTGGAAGAGGGTGGGGAGGAGGGTGGGGGGGATGCCGGAGCCCTGGTCGGCGACGACGATTTCAACGCCGCTGGGCTTGCCGGTGAGTTCGATGGTGACGCGGGTTCCCATGCTGTCAGTGGCTTCGCACGCATTGCGGACGAGGTTGAGCAGGACCTGGCGGACCTCTCCGGAGAAGGCGGCTACGGCCACGTCGCCGGTGCGGGAGACGTGGAGGCTGACGCCGCGGTGGGTCAGGATGGGGGCGACGAGAAAGCGGACGGAGTCTGCGGCGGCGGCGAGGTCGACCAGTTCGGGAGTGGCGCTTTGGCGGAAGAAGCCGAGGGTGGAGCGGGAGATCTCGATGACGCGGGCGGCCTCCTGCTCGGCGCTGCGGGTGAGTTCGGCCACCTCTGGCAGGACGCCCTGGGTGGTGCGAAGAAGATAGAGGGTGTTCTGGATGGCCTCGAGCGGGCTGCTGATCTCGTGCGCCATGAGGGTGGAGAGGCGGCTCCACTCCTCCAGGCGCTGGGCGGCGATGAGGCTTTCTTCTACGCGCTGCTTTTCGCGTTCGGTGCTGGCGAGGCGAGCCGCGTAGTCGTTGACGCCGAAGCCGATGGTGCCGACGCGACGCATGAAGGTGATGGCAACCCAGGCGGAGAGCACGGCGGTGAGGATGTTGGTGGCGGCGTCGACCCAGAAGATGGGGTTCCAGGTGGTGATGACTTCAAGCAGGTGGGTGGACCCGCAGGCCACGATGAAGAGGGCGAAGCCGACGAGGAAGTAGGCCCAGTCGCGGGCGATGACGCGGCGAGTCCGTCGTGCGAGCCCGAGGAGGGTAAGGCAGATGGTGACGTAGCTGAGGAAGGTGATCGCGTTGGTGACGACCATGGTCCAGACGAGCCGGGGAGCCGCTGCCCAGCACACAGCATGCGGCATCAGGGACGTGTTGCTGAACATCAGTAAGAGCCTCGTGACGCGAACTGGCCGTACCAATGTGGCCCAGTATACCGACGGAGAACCCGGCCTCAAGCCGAAACGGGCTGAGGGTTCGAGTGGTTTCTAAACCGTTTCTCTGACAGTGAAACTGGTGTTGATCGGATCACGCAATGCCACTCTCTGGTGATTGCTACGCGATGTGACAGATGAGGCATTTGAGGTAGCGGGTCTCGGGGAGGGTGAGGATGGCGGGGTGATCGGGGGCTGCGCCGCGGGTTTCGAGGAGCTGGACGCGGCGGCCGGCGTCGGCTGCGGAGGCGCGGAGGACCTCCGTGAACTCCTCGGGGCTGACGTGGAAGGAGCAGGAGCAGGTGACGAGCAGGCCGCCGGGGGAGAGCATGCGCATGGCGCGGAGGTTGAGCTCCTTGTAGCCGCGCAGGGCGCCTTCGGCGGCGCGTTTGGATTTGGCGAAGGCGGGTGGGTCGAGGACGATGGTGTCGAAGCGCTGGCCGGCGCTTCTGCCAGTCGCGGAGGAGTTCGAAGGCGTCGGCTTCGATCCAGTCGACTGCGGCGCGGAGGAGGGGTGCGGTTGGGTGCGAGGTTGCGTCGGCGACTTCGAGCGCGGCGCGGCTGGCGTCGACGCCGGTGACGCGGTCGCAGACGTGGGCGAGGTGCAGGGCGAAGCCGCCCTGGTAGGTGCAGATGTCGAGCGCGCGGCCTGTGCGGCCGAGCGACTGGGCGCTGTGGGCGGCGGCGGCGTAGTTGAGGCGCTGGTCGAGGAAGGCGCCGGTCTTCTGGCCGGCGGCGGCGTCGAAGGCGAAGCGGAGGCCGTTGATGGTGAAGGTGGTCTGGAGGCCGGGGCTCGGCTGCGCGGCTGCGGGACCAGAGGATCTGGGCGGCGGGGGTGTCGAGCTGCTTCGAGTTCCCGGATGCGGGGGTCGGGGCGCTCGACGAGTGGTGTGCGGCCCAGGGCTTCGGCGGAGAGGATTTCGGCGAGGGCGGCGCGGACGTCGTCCTGGGCGGTGCCCTGGGTGAGGAGTTGCAGGATGAGCGAGGTCGTCGTAGCGGTCGGCGACGATGCCGGGGAGGCTGTCGGCTTCGGAGAAGATGAGGCGGCAGGCGTTGGTGGCGGGGCCGCTCTGGGGTCGGGTGCAGGGGGCGAGCCAATCGGCCTCGGGGACGAGGTTGCGACGGAGGCGGAGTGCGGTCTGGAGGCGGGTGCGCAGGTCGGCGAGGTAGGCGGCGCGGGTGAGCGCCGGGCTGGGGGGAGACCAGGCGGAGGGCGATCTGCGAGGCGGAGCGAGTAGAGGGCGGAGCCGAGCGGGATGCCGCGCGGAGTCGATGACGGTGACGAGCGGCGCCGGGGGGCGGGTTCGCGGCGGGGCGCCGGGCTGCGGGGTGCGACGTCGGAGCGGTAGACCCAGAGGTGGCCGGCGCGCAGGCGGTCGGCGGCGCGGCGGGTGATCTGGGCGGTGCGGGCGCGCGGGTTCTTGGGTGACGGGTGTGGCGGGCATCGGATTGACCTTGGTTTGACAGATCCTGAGAGGGACTGTGATGGCCACATCTCCAGAACTGACGCGGGCGGACGGGCCGGCTGAGAACACGGTGGATGTGGTGGTGCTGGGCGCGGGGCGGCGGGGCTGATGTGCGCGGCGCGGGCCGGGGCGCGGGGGCGGCGGGTGCTGGTGCTGGACCACGCGGACAAGCCGGGGAAGAAGATCCTGATCTCGGGTGGGGGCCGGTGCAACTTCACTAATATCAACGCCGGGCGGAGAACTTCCTTTCGGAGAACCCGCACTTTGCGCGGTCGGCGCTGGCGCGGTATACGGCGGCGGATTTCTTGGCGCTGGTGGAGGCGCATGGGATTCCGTGGCACGAGAAGACGCTGGGGCAGTTGTTTTGCGACCGGTCGGCGCACGAGATTCTGAACCTGCTGCTTGCGGGAGTGTGCTCAGGCGGAGGTGCGGATTCAGCTGGGGACGCGAGTGGCATCAGCGTGAGGCGGCAGGAGGGCGGGCGGTTTTCGGGTGGAGACCTCGGGTGGGGTGGTGCGGGCGGCTTCGGTGGTGGTGGCGACGGGCGGGCTTTCGATTCCGAAGATGGGGGCGACGGGGTTTGGATATGAGCTTGGCGCGGCAGTTTGGGCTGGCGATTGTCGAGCCGCGGCCGGGGCTGGTTCCGCTGGTGTTTGGGGCGGAGGATCAGGCGCGGTGGTGCGATCTTGCGGGGCTTTCGGCGGAGGCCGTGGTGGCGGTGGGCGTCGCAGGGGGGCGGCGGAAGGGCGGGAGCGGCGGCGGGTTTCGGGAGAAGCTGCTGATCACGCATCGGGGGCTGAGCGGGCCGGCGATGCTGCAGGTGTCGTCCTACTGGCGGCCGGGGGAGGCGGTGGAGTTCGACCTGGCGCCGGGGCGGGAGGTGCTGGAGGGATGGGTGGCGCGAATGGGCGGCGGGATGCGGCGGCGGTGCGAGCGGCGGTGCGCGGGGTGCTGCCGGGGCGGCTGGCGGAGCGTTGGGCTGAGCCGACGAATCTTGACGGGGAAGCGCGGAGACTGTTCGAATGCGGTACTGGCGGCGCTGGAAGCATGGGCTGCATGCGTGGCGCGTGGTGCCGGCGGGGACGGAGGGCTTTGCCAAGGCGGAGGTTACGGCGGGCGGGGTGTCGACCGGCGAGCTGGACCCGCGAACGATGGAGGCGCGGCGGGTGCCGGGGCTGTTCTTTATAGGGGAGGTGGTGGATGTGACCGGGTGGCTGGGCGGGTACAACTTCCAGTGGGCGTGGTCTTCGGGCGTGGTCGCGGGGGACGCGGCTTAGGGCGTCTGGTCCGCGGGTACGAGGTGTGGCTGAGGGGTTTGGGCGGCGGTGGTGGGCTGGCGCGGGGTCCAGGCCTGGGCTTGGGTGACGAGGCGGGCGAAGAGGGCGCGAGAGGTGGCGCTGTGGTCGAAGGTGCGCTCGGGGTGCCATTGGACGCCTAGGATGAAGGGGTTCCAGGCGGGTGATCCGGGGGCGGCGGATTCGGTGGGCGGGATGCCTTCGACGGCTTCGATGACGTTGTCTTCGGGGCTGCGCGCGGAGATGCGGAGGCCGTCGCCGGGGTTGGCGATGGCCTGGTGGTGGCTGGAGTTTACTTTGAGAACGAAGGTGGTGGGGGAAGCGGGTCCTTCGCTTTGCTCAGGATGACAATCGTTTGTGGGCGCGCGGTGGGCGGTGGGCTCGGACTCGGCTACGAGGCGGCCGAGGATGGTGTCGGGCGGCAATTTCGACGGTGTGGGCGTCGAGGACGTTGCGGCCGGCTTTGTGGTCGATGGGGGCCTGGGCGAGGGCGGAGGCGGGGCGGTTGCGAGGTCCTGGATGAGGGAGCCGCCGCGCCAGACGTTGAGGATCTGGGTGCCGAAGCAGATGGCGAGGAGGGGTTTGCCCATGTTGTGGGCGTCCTGGAGGAGGAGCTCGTCGACATTTTCGCGGGCGGGATCGGCGGGGGCGGAGGGGGGTCGAGGGCCTGGCCGTACTTTTGCGGATTGACGTCGGCGCCGGAGCCGGGGAGGAGAATGGCGGAGCAGGAGGCGGCCAGGCGGGCGGTATCGGCGGGCGGCTGGTTGAGCGGGACGGGGACGGGGGTGCCGCCGGAGAGTTCGACGGCGCGGCCATACTGGGGCCAGGAGCGGTCGTTGTATTCGGGATCGAACGAGGTGGGGATAGGGATGGCGATGCGGGGCTTCATGGCGGCTGTGTTGATTGTAGCGGGGCGGTGGGGGTGAGAGCGTGGGTTGGGCTGGTGGATCCGGGGCGCGCGCTGCGGTTTGGTGTGCGCAGGGCGGCTGGTATCCTCTCCCTACAATTGTGGCGATGGAGTTCGCGACCGTGCCCGGCTTTGCGTCGGCGGGTGTGACTCCTGTATCGGTCAGGAGGTCCGTTGCCCGGATTGGTCGATTGGACAGCTCCGTTGAAACAGCCTGGTGGAGCCGGGCCCTGTTTTCGTATGGCGGTAAACGGGACAGGGCTGTGGGGTTCCGGCTGATGCTCGGGGTTTCGTTTTACAAAGGCCGTGGGTAAGCCGGGGGCCGGCACGATGTGGCGTTTTGGTGGTGATAACTGCGGAGGAGCTTTGATGTCTTTGACTTCCTGCTTGCTGGTGATGGCCGGCGGCGCTTTCGGGACGTTGCTGCGGTATGTGATCTCGGCGATGGCGAGCAGCACGCCGACGGAGCTGCCCTGGAGCACGATTGCCATTAATATTGCCGGATCATTTTTGATCGGGTTCTTCGGCACGCTGACGCTGGCGAGCGGGCGATTTCCGGTGTCGGAGAATCTGCGGCTGCTGGTGATGGTCGGGGTATGCGGGGGGTTCACTACGTTTTCTTCCTTCAGCCTGCAGACGTTTGAGCTGCTGCGAAACGGAGGGGCGGTTCGCGCGGTGATCAACGTGGTTGCGTCGGTAAGTCTTTGCATTCTCGCGGTGGCTGCGGGTCATGCGCTTGCGGCTCATGTGAATGGGAATGCCCATGCCGTGGCACAGATTGCGGTGGAGGAGGAGGCGAGACTGGTGCCGGACGCAGACCGGCTGGGCTGAGACCGGCGGGCTGGTCGCCGAGGGGGCTGGGCTGGTCGCCGAGGAGGTCTTGTGCTGGGGTCGGCTGCGGTTTGTGGGGAGGCGGCGGCGGGCTGGTAGGCTCTCGGGATGCGGATTGCGGTAGTGACGGGGGCGGCGCAGGGGATCGGGCGAGAGACGGCGAAGACATTTGCGCGGGAGGGGTGGGGTGTCCTGCTGATGGATCTGCAGCCGTGTGGGGCGACGGGGGGCGCCTGCCGGGATCTGGGTGCTGCGGTTGAGGAGGTGGTTGGGGATCTTACGGCGGAGGAGACGGTGGCGCGCGGGGTGGAGCTTGCGACGCGGCGATGGGGCCGGGTGGATGCGCTGGTGAACAACGCGGGGATCAGCTCGATTGCGCCGGCGGAGCTGACCGAGGCGACGACGTTTCGGAGGGTGCTGGAGGTGAACCTGGTGGCGCCATTTCTGCTGGCGAAGAGCTTTGGGCGGATGATGCTGGAACAGCGCGAGGGCGCGGTCGTTAATGTGGCTTCGATCGCCGGGTTGGTGGGGGTGAGCGATCGGGCAGCGTATAACGCGTCGAAGCATGGCCTGGTGGGGCTGACGAGGACGCTGGCGGCGGAGTGGGGAGGCCGGGGCGTGCGCGTGAATGCGGTGTGTCCGGGATGGGTGAAGACGGAGATGGATCTGTCCGACCAGGCGGGCGGGGGGTATGTCGACGCGGACGTTATGGGACGGGTGCCGATGGGGCGGTTCGCCGCCCCGGGGGAGATTGCGGAGGCGATTCTATTTCTGGCGGATGGGCGGAGGAGCGGTTTTGTGAATGGGCACGCGCTGACGGTGGATGGCGGGTGGACGGCGGATGGAAGCTGGGAGAGTCTGCGGATGCGGAAGCGTTGAGCGGGGATGGGGTGTGCGGCCAGGCTCCGGCGGCTATGCTTCGTCCAGCTCGGCGGGTGGGGGAGAGATATCGGCTTGGGGGTAGTACATGTCGGCTATGGTGGCGAAGAGTTGGGTGGTGAGGGCTTCGGCGTCGCGGGTGGTGAGGCCGGTCGTGGGGATGGGGTCGCCAACGATGAGCTTGAGTGGGCGGGGGCGCAGGGAGTAGGTGTGGATGGGGAGAAGCTCATAGGTGCCGACGAGGGCGAGGGGGATGACGGGAACGCCGGCCCGGATGGCCATGAAGGCGGCTCCGGAGGCGGCCGGGAGCAGGCGGCCGTCGGGCGAGCGGGAGCCTTCGGGGAAGACGAAGACCGACATGCCGGCTTTGAGGGTGGCGACTCCGCGGAGGAGACCGGCGATGGCGGAGCGGACGGAGCCCTGGTCGATGGGGACCTGTCCGGAGCGCTTGAGGTACCAGCCGACAAAGGGGATCTGCCACAGGTCGTGCTTGGCGAGGATGCGGAACTGGAAGGGGATGGTGGCGAAGAGGGTAGGGGTATCCATGTAACTGAGGTGGTTACAGGCGTAGACGGCGACGGTTTGGGGCGGAACTTTTTGGGGTTGACGACGGCGACGGGCGATCGGGTGATGCGGAGGAAGAGCCGGGCCCAGGTGCGGGCGATGGCGTGCTGCTGGCGGCCTGTAGCGTCCCATAGCGAGGCGACGAGTGCCAGGGTGCCGAAGAAGGCGGTGATGAGCGCCATGAGGGGGATGGCGATGAGCTAGGTGTAGAGCCGGGCGGTGGGGGTATGTGGTGCGTCGGAGCGAGGGTTTCCGGTGGGGCCTGCTGGGTGGGCATCGGGGTTGGGTTTATTGTACGGGTGGGTTGGTCACACGTAGTCCTGGACGGGGGCATGAGACGCTTCATCATCACTGGCGCGCCGGGTGCGGGGAAGACGGCGGTCCTGCGACAGTTGGAGCTCGATGGCTTCAGCGTCGTTGAAGAGGCGGCCACCGACGTTATCGCGGCCGCGCATGCGCAGGGAAAGGCTGAACCGTGGAAGGATCCACGCGTTCATCGATGCCATCGCGCGGCTGCAAAGGGAACGTCAGATTCGAGCGAGTTACCAGCCGGATGAGATTCAGTTTCACGATCGGTGCGTCGTGTGTACCGCGGCGTTGGCGACCCATCTCGGGTACGACCTTCCTCCTTTTGTTGCTGGGGAATTAGAACGCATTCGCAACGAAGCGATCTTCGAGAACCGCGTCTTTTTTATCCGGAACCTCGGATTTATTACACCCACCCAGGCCCGCCGGATTTCTCTCGAGGACGCGTTGCGTTTTGAGGCGATTCACGAAGAAACATACCGCAACCTTGACTTCGAACTGGTCTCCATCGAGCGAGGAACTGTGGCGGAGCGGGTCAAGATGATCAACGCGGCAATCCAGTAGCGGACGAAAGGAAACACTGGCTGGCGCGCCATGGGAGTGCAGTGTCCCTCCAGCAGGCTCAGGGAGCGGTCGCAAGGGTGCGGATCGATCCCACGAGGTAGATGGAGCCGGTGGCGACGATGAGGCCGTCGGGCGGGGTGAGGGTGCGGGCGAGAGCGAGGGCTTCGGCGGGGGTGGGGGCGGTGTGGGCGGGGATGTCGAGGGCGGCGGCGGTGGCGAGCGAGGTCTTCGAGGGAGGCGGCGCGGGGGTTGTCGATGGGGGTGAGGATGATGTGGTGCTGTGGCGGCTGCTCGGCGCGCGGGCCGGACCGGCGGTGGAGTCGAAGAGAGGGAAGAGGATCTGGGCGATCTCGCGGAGGTCCTTGTCGCGGAGGCAGGAGAAGAGGAGGGTGCGGGGCTGGGATTCGGGGAGTGCGCGAGGGCGGCGCGGAGGGTCCAGGCGCCGGCGGGGTTGTGGGCGACGTCGAGGAGGAGGTTGGGCGGGAGGAACTCGAGGCGGCCGGGCCAGGCGGTGTTGGCGATGCCGGCTTCGATGGCGGAGTTTGGGATGGTGTAGCCGTGGGTGTGGCGGAGTTCGGCGGCGGCGGCGATGGCGAGGGCGATGTTGCGCTGCTGGTGCTGGCCGAGGAGGGGGGAGGGGACGTGGAGGGGTGCGCTGTCCAGGGTGAGGGTGTAGGTGTTGCGGGGGAGCGCGCAGGCGGGATTGGCGGGGATTGGCGGCGCCTCCACCTTGAACTCGCTTTGCTCGGTCTGCGATGAGCCACTTGGGAGGTGAGTGCGCGAGACGCTGACGGCGGCCACGGCGGGTTTCGGGGCAGTGGATGCGGGCTCCTGGGAGGAGGTGAAGTCGCGGCCGGGAAGGTGGTCGGCGGCGTTGATGGCGCGGACTTCGAGAGAGACGGCGGCTTCGCCGATGGCCTGGTTGGCCTCGGGATGTTGCGGGAGGGTGATGAGGGTGCCGTGGGGGCGGAGGATGCCGGCTTTTTCGCGGGCGATGGCGGTGATGGTGTTGCCGAGGTAGTCCTGGTGGTCGAGGGAGATGTCGGTGAGGATGGAGAGGAGCGGGTCGACGATGTTGGTGGCGTCGAGCCGGCCCCCGAGGCCTACTTCGAGGACGGCGAGTTCGATCTTCTGCTCGGCGAAGTAGAGGAAGGCGAGAGCGGTGAGGGTTTCGAAGTAGGAGGGGCGGTGAGGGAGGGTTCCTGCGGCTACGAGCTGGCGGGCGGCTTCGTCTACCTGGAAGAAGAGGCGGGCGAAGGTCTCTTCGGGGATCTCGTGCAGGGTGGGAGTAGGAGAGTAGGGGACGAGAGTCTGGCTCGCTGCGGGCGCGGTGTTGGTGCGGATGCGCTCGGTGACGCGGGTGAGGTGGGGGGAGGTGTACAGGGCGGTGCGGAGTGCCGGCGGCGGCGAGGATATGGGCGAGGGTGGCGGCCGTGGAGCCCTTGCCGTTGGTGCCGGCGATGAGGATGGAGCGGAAGCGGGATTGTGGGGTGCCGAGCGCCTGGGTGAGGACGCGCATGTGGTCGAGCTCGAACTTGCGACGTGGGGCGTTGGGGGAGGCGAGTTCTGCGCCCAGGGCATGGAGCTGGTCGAGCGCCGCGGCGAAGGACATGCACTGATTGTAGGCGAGCGGGGCGAGTGGTGAGGTAATGGCCCGCCTGCGGAGTTGGTAACTGCTGCGAACGTGGGATAGTGAGTTGGGTTCCCCGGGAGGATATTGGACATGTGCCCGGTTGGTGAGCTCGGGCGCTGGTAGCATGCACCATTTTGCTCACCGAATGACTGGGCCGCCCGAGGTAAGGGCGCAAGTCCTAAGGAGAAGTTAAAATATGCGGAATGCTCTTGCCTTGGCGTTTGTGATTATTGCGTTTGCTCCCCTGATTGGGATTTGGCGGGGACATGTTTGGGCGAAGTCGAAGGGTCTGGTGCTGCAGAAGCCTGCGGTGGAGGCGGAGCAGACCGGTCAGGTGGCTTAGGGATTTTGTGGACACGTACGAGGGACGGCCAGCCCTGGTGGGCTGGCCGTTTTCTCTGTCGGGCAGAGCACATCTGCGGACTTCCGCGCGCTGCTGTGCCTGTTGACGCGGGTTAACGGGCGGCCACGGCTACCTGGGCCTGAAACTCCTGGAGGAAGGCTTCGCGCGATTCCATGCCACGGTCGACCTTATAGGTGCCACCCGCCTGGACGATGGTCACATCAGTGACGCCGATGAAGCCGAGGATCTGGCGGAGGTACGGGGTCTCGGCGTCGTAGGACTCCGCGGGCGTGCCGGGCAGATAGATGCCCATGCTGGCCTGGATGATAGTGGCCTTCTTGCCGGTGAGGAGACCTGTGTAGGAGCCGTCCTGGTTGACGCGGAAGGTCTTACCGGAGCGGACGACGTGATCCACCCAAGCCTTCAGTTTGGCGGGGATCGCGAAGTTGTACATGGGGGTAGAGATGAGAATGTGGTCGGCGGCCTGGAGTTCCTCGAATCATCTGGTCGCCAATGGCGAGGGCTTCCTTCTGCTCGGCGGTGTGGCCGGCGGGGTCGGAGTAGGCGCCAAGGATCCAGGGCATCTCGATGAAGGGTAGGTGGGTGTGGGCGAGATCGCGGGTGGTGATGGTGCCGCCCGTGTGCGCGGTGAGCCATGCGTCGGCGAAGGCTTGGCCGAGGTGGCGGGAGATGGAGTGTTCGCCGCGTGGGCTGACGTCAATCTTGAGAAGTGTGGGCATAGATGGGGCTCCTCGAGACTTGGGTGCGTCCGCCGAGGGCGGACGCCCAGAAGGAGTAGATGGGATTGGGGTGTGTTGCGGTGCAGGGGATTATCGGGTGTGGTGGGAGGCCATCGGGGCGCTGGATGGCGGAGGAAGTATTCTGGAGAGCGTGAGTATGGATACGATTCGAGTACAGCTTCCGGATGGGTCGGTGCGCGAGGTTGCGCGGGGAACGACGCCTTTGCAGATTGCTGAGGCGATTTCGCCGCGGCTGGCGAGTGCGGTAGTGGTGGCGCGGGTGCGGCCTCTGGCGTCTTCCGGCAGCCGGGCGGGCGGCGGCACGGAGAGGCGTGGCGCCGGGTGGCGGCGAGCAGGCGCTTGAGACCTCTGAGGCGGCGATGTATGCGGGCGCGGGCGGCCGAGGGGGATGGGTCGCGGGTAGTGGACCTGTCGGCGCCGCTGAAGGAGGATGTGGAGCTTTGGCTGCTGAAGGAGCAGGATGAGGCGGCGCTGAAGGTGCTGCGACACTCGGCCGCACACGTGATGGCGACGGCGGTGATGGAGCTGTTTCCGGAGACGAAGCTGGGGCATGGGCCGGCGACGGAGAATGGGTTTTTCTACGACGTGTATCGGGAGACGCCGTTTACGGAGGCGGACCTGGCGGCGATCGAAGCGAGGATGGCGCGAGGTGGTGGCGCGCGACGAGAAGTTTGTGCGGGTGCATGAGTCTCGCGAGAAGGCGCTGAGCGAGTATGCGGAGCAGGGCGACTTCATGAAGTTCCACTTCATCGAGCGGTTCACGCAGCCGGGCGATGAGGTGTCGTTGTACAAGAACGGCGAGTTTGTGGACTTTTGCCGCGGGCCGCATGTGCCTTCGACGGGGCGGGTGAAGGCGTTCAAGGTGACGTCGATTGCGGGCGCGTACTGGCTGGGCGATGAGAAGAACCAGCAGCTGCAGCGGATCTATGGGACGGCGTTTTTCAACGCGAAGGATCTGGATGCGCACTTCAAGCGGCTGGAGGAGATCAAGGCGCGGGACCATCGCGTGCTGGGCAAGCAGCTCGACCTGTTTTCGATCCAGGAGGTGGCGGGCGCGGGGCTGATCTTCTGGCATCCCAAGGGCGGGCTGATCCGGAAGACGATGGAAGACTGGATGCGCGAAGAATGTATCCGGCGTGGTTACAATATGGTGTTTACCCCGCATATTATGCGGCGGGAGCTGTGGAAGATCAGCGGACATGAGGGATATTACTCGGACAATATGTATCCTCCGATGGAGCTTGATGATGCGGAGTACCGGCTGAAGCCGATGAATTGTCCGGGTCACATCCTTATTTACAAGAGCAGCCCGAAGAGCTATCGCGACCTGCCGCAGCGGTATGCGGAGTTAGGTAATGTTTATCGCTACGAACGCTCTGGCACGATGCACGGATTGTTGCGCGTGCGTGGGTTCACGCAGGATGACGCGCATATCTTCTGTACGCCGGGGCAGATTGAGGATGAGATCGTCGCGTGCATCGACTTCGCGGAGGCGGTGCTGAAGACGTTCGGCTTCACGGAGTTCAAGGTTGAACTGTCGACGTGGGACCCGAGCAAGCCGGCGGATTACACAGGATCCGCGGAGCACTGGGAGACTGCGGTTGGGAGTTTGAGGACGGCACTTGACCGGCGTGGGATTTCATATCGCACGATCCCGGGTGAGGCCGCCTTCTATGGGCCGAAGATCGATATCAAGCTGGTGGACGTGCTTGGGCGGCTCTGGCAGCTGTCTACCGTGCAGTTCGACTTCAACCTGCCGGCTCGGTTTGAGCTGACGTACAAGGGCGAGGACGGGGAGCTGCATCAGCCGGTAATGGTGCATCGGGCGCTGTTCGGTTCGGTGGAGCGGTTCTTCGGGGTGTTGATCGAGCACTATGCGGGGTCGTTCCCGCTGTGGCTCGCGCCGGTGCAGGTGGGGCTGGTGCCGATCTCGAGCGAGAAGCACATGGGCTATGCCGAAGAGGTGAAGGCGAAGCTCGAGGCTGCAGGGCTGCGGGTTGAGATCGATGCGCGCAACGAGAAGATGAATGCAAAGATCCGCGAGTTCGGGCTGCAGAAGGTGCCGTTCATCCTTGTGCTGGGGGACAAGGAGATGAATACGGCATCGGTAAGTGTGCGGACGCGGGGGATTGGGGACCAGGGGAGTTTAGGGTTGGAGGCGTTTTTGGAGCGGGCGACGGGGCTAGTCAGTGACGCATTCCATGGAGTTGTAGCGCGCCGTTTTCCGTTGCGGCGCCATGCCTATGGTCATAGACTATGGTCATGAAGGCGCGTAAACGTTACGAGGCGGATGCGGTGCCCGAGACGCGGACGATCGCCGCGGGTGAGTTCAAGGCGAAGTGTCTGCGGTTGATGGATGAGGTGAAGGAGAAGAAGCTGACCCTGATCATCACGAAGCGGGGCAAGCCGATCATGCAAGCCTCCGCGCCAATCGCTAACGCGGTAACCTTCCGTCCGTTGTGGGGCAGGAGCCCAAGTGTGAGGATTGTCGGGGACATCATGCAACCGGCAGAGTGGGCCGACCCCGTGCAGAAGTGGACCCGGGTGAATGGCAATCCTGGCGGCAAGCGGAAGAAAGCCAAGTGAAGCCGCTGTTGCTGGACACGCATTACTGGCTCTGGTTGCAGAGAGGCGACGCGCAGAGGATTGGACCTGAGGCCCAAGATCACTTACTTGAGGCTCAACTCAAGGGACTGCTGATGCTTTGAGCGGTGTCGGTCTGGGAGGTGGCTCGTCTCGTCTCGGATGGTCACCTGGAGCTCACAGGCTCCGTCGATGCGTTTCTGGAGGCGGGTTTGGAGGCGGGTGGTCTGCAATTGGTTCCCCTTAGTACGCTGATTTTGATCGAATCTGCGCGGCTGCCGGGAGATCTGCACCGGAATCCTGCTGACCGGATGTTGGTTGCGACAGCCCGTGAGCATGGGTTGACACTCGTGACGCGAGATAGGCAGCTTCTTGCCTACGGTAAGCAGGGCCACCTCCAAGCGATGAAACTTTAGGCGAAACATTGCGTGAATGAAACGTGCTGCTGAGGAGTTTGACCCGCCGCGATGCGGGCCTTTCTTCAGTGGACGTGCCGGCGTTAGGCTGGAAACATGTTTGTAGTTCGGGATGCGGTCAGGATTGGGGCGCCGGTGGGACGGTGCTTTGAGTTGTCGTGTTCGCTGGCGATTGTGGAGCGGGAGCTGAAGATGCGGCCTGTGGCGGGTGTGGATCGCGCCTCAGGCGTGGCGTATCGGACGTCGGGGCTGGTGCAGGGCGGCGACCGCGTGCGCTGGAAGGGGTGGAAGTTTTGGCTGCCGCAGGTGCATGTGTCTCTGATATCGGCTTTTGAGCCTGAGCGGTTCTTTCAGGACACCATGATCGGGGGACGGTTCGGGTTTTTTCAGCATGACCACAGGTTTCGGGAGGAGGGTGGCGGGACGGTGCTGGAGGACGAGATCCGGTTTTCGCTGCCGTTTGGCTGGGCGGGGTGGTTGGTTGGGCGCTGCGTGATGGTGCCGTACATTCGGGCTGTCCTCGCGAAGCGCTTCCGGCTGTTGAAGCGGCTCGCGGAGGGCGAGGGGTGGCGCGAGTATCTGCCGTGATGCTATGGGAGGGCGCTAGCGCAGGCGCGGGTGACATCCCGAGCGCCAGAGATATTGCCTCGTCGCGCCAAGTCACTGCATCAGAGGGGGTGAGGTGACGCGATGAAGGCTGTGGTGCTGCATGAGTACGGTGGGCCCGAGGTGTTGAAGTGGGAGGAGATCCCTGACCCGGTGGTCGGCGAGGGCGAGGTATTGGTGCGGCAGTCGGCGACGAGCATCAATCCGGTGGACTGGAAGATGCGGTCGGGTGAGGCGAAGGAGCGATTTCCAGTGGAGTTCCCAGGGATACTGGGGCGCGATGTTGCCGGGGTGGTGAAGGCTGTGGGGGATGGCGTGACGGCGTTTGTGCCCGGCGACAGGGTGATTGCTCTGGCTCTGAAAACGTACGCGGAGCTGGTGGTGGTCAAGGCCGCGGATGTGACGAAGCTGCCGGAGGGGATGGACCTGGTAGAGGCGGCGGCGCTGCCTCTGGTGACGCTTACGGGCGAGCAACTGATCTCCCGCGGGGTGCAGGTGAAGGCCGGCGAGACGGTGCTGGTGACCGGCGCGGCGGGAGGAGTGGGGAGGACGGCGGTCTGGGTGGCGAAGAAGGCGGGAGCGACCGTGATCGCGGGTGTGCGCAAGAAGCAGTTGAAGGAGGCCGCAGAGTTGGGCGCGGATGAGGTGCTTGCGCTTGACGACAGCGACGCAGTGGCCAAACTGGGGTTTGTCGATGCTGTGGCGGACGCCGTGGGTGGCCAGA
Organism: uncultured Acidobacteriaceae bacterium; assembly: GCA_963791875.1. Classification (GTDB taxonomy): domain Bacteria; phylum Acidobacteriota; class Terriglobia; order Terriglobales; family Acidobacteriaceae; genus Edaphobacter. Next base: position 215,585 of record CAWBUI010000003.1, on the reverse strand, counting down.
CAGCGCAGATGTTGATGGGTAAGGTGAAGCAGGGTGGGGTGTTTGCCTCGGTGCTTGGACCTCCGGCGAACGCGGCGCTGCACCCTACGGTACGTGTGGTACCGGTGCGGGCCGAGCCGGATGCGGCGGCACTGGAGACACTTGCGCGGGATGTGCAGGCCGGGCGCTTCAGGATTCCTATTGACCGGATGATCCCGATGGAGGAAGCGGGGGACGGGCAGGGGGCTGCTGAAAAGGGCGGAATCGGCAAGGTCTTGTTGATGGCCTGACGGGGCTCCTGTCCCGTCCGTGTGCGGCGCTCCCCGGGGACCCAGGAAGCTGCGCCGGCTCGCCGAGGGGCAATGTTAGCGGTGGCGGAAGGCGCGGCGAATGTGTTCGGGATCGGGACGGTGGGGCGGGATGGGCTCCAGCACCTCTGCGCCGGCGGGGTAGAGGACGACGAAGCGGCCCGGGCCTTCGCCTGAGGAGGCGGTGGGAAGGCTGGCTTCGGCGAGCAGCAGATGCAACTGGCGACGCTCACGGGAGCTCATCGGGGGGAAGGAGTGGGGCCGGCCCGTGGCACGGACTCGCTCGATGGCCGAAGACGCGAGGCTCTGGAGTTCGCGGTCCCGGTTCGCCTTGAAGTGGTCTGCATCGAAGGAGATGCGGTGATGCTCTTCGGGTTCGAGACGAAGGATCTTACTGGCGATATGCTCGAGCGCGTTGAGTACTTCGCCGTTGCGCGCGATAAGGATGGGCGTGTCCGGCCCGCTGAACTCGACCAGCAGATCGTTCTCATTATCTGTGTTGCGCGAGGGGTCGGCCTGTGAGGCGCCACCGGATCCCGCCCCGCGAAGTTTCACCCGGAACCGCAACTTGAGATTGCCGTTAGTGGTGAAGGTCTGAAGAAACTTCGCGATGCTTTGTGCTGCCTGGGCCGGTTGATTCATGGTGCGTGTTCACCCTGCAAAAGTTTTTTTAAGCCTCTTTACGATCATACATTCGCGGGGAGTGGAAACTCGCGATTGGGCAGGACTTTTGGCCCGTAAGCTGCTACGTGGCTGAACGATTGTTGCTGGGGTAACACACTGGCTGACGTGGAATACCGTGGCTGCCGTACACGTTAGCGTCGGGCCTGGATCACCGGGGCGGAGTTCTTACGGCGGGCGCGTTTGGCGGCGATCTCGCGCATTTCGCGACCGAGGGACGTGCGGTTCATGATGAGCTGCTGGGCGATGCCGATGAGGTTGCCGACGGCCCAGTAGAGAGCGAGGCCGGAGCCGTAGTTCCACGTGAAGTAGCCGGAGACCGCGGGCATCATGAAAGCCATCATCTTCTGCTGCTGCGGGTCCACGCCCGGCGAGGGCGTGTAGTACTGCATCAGGAACATGGACAGAACCATCAGGATGGGCAGGATGTGGAAGGGGTCGGGCGCCTGGAGATCGGGCAGCCATAGCCAGTGGGCGTGGCGTAGCTCCACCACGCGCGGGAGCATGGTGAAGAAGGCCCAGAGCAGCGGCAGGGTGATGAGGGTGGGGATGCAGCCGCCGAACATGTTGACGCCGTTGTCTTTCTGGAGCTGCATGATCTCGGCGTTCATGTCGTTGCGTTTGGGGTCAGTGACCTTGTACTTCTTGTAGCGCTCCTTGATGGCGTCCATCTGGGGCTGGATGCGCTGCATCTTGAGCGCGGACTGCATGGTCTTGATCTTGAACGGCAGCGTGAGGATGTTGATCAGGACGGTGAGGATGACGATGGCCCAGCCCCAGTTCGAGGCGAGGTGGGCGTGGATGAACTGGAGCGCCAGGAAGAGGTATTTGCCGATCAGGCCCCAGAAGCCGAACTCCAGCAGAGGCTCGAGCGTGACCTTGGGATCAGCCGAGTGGATGCTTTTGAGGACTGAGATGGCCTTGGGTCCGACGAAGATGCGGCCGGCGGTGTGACCCGAGGTGTCGCCCAGTGCAAGGCCGAGGAGCGGAACTTTGAGGTCGCCCTTGCCGGGTTCCGCGGGGCCGAGGCCGAGGTAGGCACCGGCCGAGCCGCGGCCGCTGCTTGCCTTTTTCACGTCGAGCTCGTTGTGGAGCGTGGCGACGGAGGCAGTCGCGGGGGAGTCGGGGAGGAAGACGGCGGCAAAGAAGGGGTCGGAGACGCCGGCCCAGTCGATGGGGCCGTTGAGCGTGTCGCCACCCGAGACCTTCTTGGGCGCGAGGTGGTCGTCGGAGCCGTTGCGGTCGAGGTCGAGCTGGGCACCGTTGTAGGCGGAGGCGTTGTCCTGATCGCCGAAGCCGCCGGGCCAGGCGAGTAGCGCGCGCACGGGAGCGCCGCCGCGGGTGACCGAGACGTCGGCGTGCAGGACGTAGGTCTGGTCGAAGGAGAAGGTCTTGGTAGCTTCGAGCCCGCCTGCCGAGTAGTGGAAGCTAAGGGTAGCGGGCGCGGCGACGACAGCGGCGGCTGAGGAGACGGGGCCTGCGGAACCCGGTGCGGCGGAGGGTACCCAGAGCGCCTGGTTGAGCGCAGCGGCGGTGGCGGGGTCGTAGGTGTAGAGCGAGAGTGGCGCCCCGAAGCGCAGCGCCGCCTGGCGATGAACCATGTCCTGCGGGTGGCCCTGAGAGTCGTTCTGGGTCTTCAGGATCCAGGAGGTGACCTGCGCGCCGCGGTTGGTGAAGGTGATCCGGTACAGCTCGTTCTCGATGGTCGTAGTCTGCTCGGCAGACGCCTGGACGGCGGGGGAGGCGGTGGTTCCCGCGGGCGCTGCGGAGGAGATGGGCGAGGAGGCGGCGATGGGGCCGGCAGCGGAGGGCGCGGGCGTGGCTGCGGGCGGGGCGCCTGATTTACTCAAGGCTGCGGAGGCAGGCGGCACGGTTGCGGGGTTCGTCTTTGCGCGGTAGGCCTGCAGGCCGAAGAAGACGACGACCATGACGCCCATCATGACGATCAAGGACTTGTTGTCCTGTCCGCCGGCGCCTGATTGATTTGGGTTCGAGAACTCTGCCAAGTGAGGGCTTCCTATCTGTGGTGCGAGGTGCTGAGATGCGAGGTGCTCGGATGGAACGTGCGACGGGCTGGGCACCCAGTCTTCTCTATGGTAAACGGTCAGCGGGCGCGCCGGGTTTCACCGGCGGGGATTTGGGACGGGATCAAAGCCGCCGCGTGCCCAGGGATGGCAGCGGAGGAGGCGGGCAAGCGCGAGGGTAGATCCTTTTACCGGCCCGAAGCGCGCGAGGGCAACGTACGCGTACTCCGAGCAGGTGGGCCGGTAGAGGCACTGGGATGGACTGAGCGCATGGAGAAGCGGCGACAGGATGCGGGTGTAGACGGTGAAGAGGGCGGTGCTGGCTCGGCTTGGTTCAGGCTCGGGTGTGCCTGGTTGGGGTTCGGGTGCGACGGTCACCGGGAGGCTTTCGCGGCGGTGCGCTGGATGGTGCGGAAGATGGAGGCGATCTCGCGTTCGAGTTCGGGGAGAGGCTGGGTCAGGACCGTGCGCCGGGGGTGCAGGATCACGTCGACTGACGAGGGTGAGTTCGCCAAGGTTGTGGCGGACGGCTTCGCGCATGCGGCGCTTGATGCGATTGCGATCCACGGCCTTGCCAAGCGCCTTGGGGACGGTGAGGCCTACCCGCGGGGTGTGCGGTGAGGCGTTGCGGAGAGGCGCGCCGTCCGGTCCGGCGGCCGGGCGAAGCGCGGAAAAGTAGGCCATCTCCCTGGTGAACTGCTTGCGCGAGGCTTTGTAGACGCGCTGGTAGTCGGCGTGTTTGCGCAGGCGGAAGATGGGGGCGGGTGGCGGCATGGAGTGCAGGTTCGTAGAACTCCAGTGTAGTTCCGACGGGCCGCGGATGCGGCATTTGAGACTTCGCGCGCGGGCGGATTGAACCACCGTGCGTGCCTGCCCGTATTCTGTGGCGCGGCGCTCCGGAGAGCGGGAGCGCGCGCAAAGGTGTGTGGGTATGCGGTCAAGGGTGTTGGCGGTGTTGCTGTCTGGGCTGCTGGGCCTGCATGGCGCGGCGCAGGATCCGCTGCGGGTACAGGTAAACCTCGTCAGCGTCGCGTTTACGGTGCGCGACGCGTCTGGAGCGCTGGTGGATGGAGTGACGCACGACCAGGTGCAGGTGCTCGAAGACGGTGCCGCGCAGAAGATCGCGCACTTCTCGAAGTCGCAGGGTGTACCGCTTACGCTGGGATTGATCGTCGATGTCAGCGGCAGCCAGGATCACTTTGTGAAGCAGCACGCGCGCGATCTCGAAGCCTTTTTGAGGGATGTGCTGCGGCCGCAGGACAGGGTCTTCCTGGTGTGCTTTGGGAACCATCTGCGGCTGGCCAGCGACCGGACGGACTCAGCTGCGGACGTCCTGTGGGGACTGCAGCGATTCGGCAAGTACGGCGGAGGCGGAATGCCCGAGCTTGGTCCCGAAAGAGAAGCGCGAGGAGGGCACCGCGTTCTACGATGCGATCTTCTACTCGGTTACGGAGAGGCTAGCCGGAGCTGAGGGGAAGCGCGCGCTTGTCGTCTTTAGCGACGGCGAGGACAATGCCAGTTCGCACGACATGATGGACACGATCGAAGAAGCGCAGCGGGCGAACGTGCAGGTCTACACGGTGCGCTACACCGAGCATCACGGTGAAGGCTTGAAACCGCGCAGCCGCTATGGCCAAAGCGTGATGAACAGGATTGCGCTCGAAACGGGGAGCCTGGCGATTGATGCGAGTAGGGTGGATCCCGGAAGCTACTTCCGCCAGATCGGGGAGGAGTTGCGGAGTTCCTATGAGCTTGCGTACTACTCGACGAATCGCGCACGCGACAACACCTTCCGCAAGGTGACCATTACGTCGGATCACCCTGACTGGAAGGTTCGGTCGCGGACTGGATATTTTGCGCGAAGTACAGCGACGGCTGGTTCCGGGCCGTGAACTAGTCGCGGTAGCCGGCGGAGACGGCGATCTTGTGACGGCCCTTGGCGCGGCGGCGGTTGAGGACGGCGGCTCCAGCCTTGGTCTTCATGCGGGTAAGAAAACCGTGAGTCTTCGAGCGGCTGCGGCGGTTGGGTTGGAAGGTGCGCTTGGGCATGGAACTGAACTCCTGGTGGTGTGTGACTCTGACGTGTCGTACGAAGCTTGCGATGGGCTCGGTGGAATGCGACGCCGTGTGTTACGAGCGATTCGGCCAGCAGATCCGGCTCGCGCACTTGCAGTGCCGCGGCAGTCTCTGAGTATAGCTCATGCGCCGATGAAGTCCCAAGCGGGCGTGGAAAGAAAGGCGGTTAGCTAGAGCCGCAGTCACATGCAAATATTTTCATCTGAGATGCACGTTTCGGCCCGTCAGATGCGGCTTCACAACGGATGGTGCAACCGCAATTATTGTCGTCGAGGACCTTGAACGACCGCCCTCTTTTACGTGCTACTATCAAACCCGTTTCCCAAGGATGTTTTCGCTTCCCTTGGACTAACGAATCCTTAGGTTTGCTTCTGACGATTCTTCTTTCGCAGTGGCGTGATCGTCACCGAGCGAAGGCCTCCATTCATCAGGCGCTGTTCTCACTCGCCACACTTTGCGGGTTGGGGAGTTGCTGTTCTTGTTTTCTGCTGAGACCGTTTCATTTACCGCGGCCCTGCTTACCAGATTTTGCGAGAAAAACTTGGAAAACGAGATCCAAGAAGGAATTGAAAGCATGTCATTCGTTCCGACGGCCTCCGCCGTGTTGAACCACTGGGTACGTATCCTGGGTGCGCTTGAGAAGAAGATCAATCGCCAGTCGTATGAGACGTGGTTCAAACCAACGCGCTTCTCGCACATCGCAGGGCAAGACGCTCTACGTGCGCATACCCGAACCGGAGTTCGAGGACGTGTGCGAGCGGTATACGGACCTGATCGGCGAGGCGATCGAGAAGCTTGGCCTGGACATTGAGACGGTAGTGTTTCACGCCTCCGCCGCAGGACCGGCGCCGCGGGTGCGGGAGGATGGCGGCTTCGCTCCGCAGCCGAGCCATAGCCCGAACGCGCCGCAGGCCGCGCCAGGCAGCAGCCACGCGCCGTTGGCGCCGGGGCCCGAGCAGGCGCGCTTTGACTGGTCGAGCGCATCGCAACTCAACCCGCGGTACCAGTTCGACGCATTCGTGATCGGCTCCGGGAACCAGTTTGCCGCGGCCGCGTCGCAAGGCCGTCGCCGAGCGGCCTTCGCAAGGCCTACAACCCGCTGTTCCTGTATGGCGGCGTGGGCATGGGCAAGACGCACCTGATGCATGCGATCGGCCATGAGGTGAAGCGGCGTCTGCCGCATGCGGCGATCTGCTACGTGTCCGGCGAGAAGTTCACCAACGAGATGATCAACTCGGTCCGCTACGACAAGATGACGAGTTTCCGCGACAAGTTCCGCAATGTGGACGTGCTGCTGATCGACGACATCCAGTTCCTCGCGGGCAAGGAGCGGACGCAGGAAGAGTTCTTCCACACCTTCAACACGCTGCACGAGAGCGATGAAGCAGATCGTGATTGCGTCGCGATCGTCCGCCGAAAGAGCTGCAGGACTTCGAGGACCGGTCTGCGCTCGCGCTTCGAGTGGGGGCTGATTGCGGACATTCAGCCGCCCGATCTCGAGACCAAGGTCGCGATCCTGCAGAAGAAGGCGGAGAGCGAGCAGACGCAGCTGCCCACGGATGTGGCGCTGTTCATCGCTTCGAATGTGCGGACCAATGTGCGCGAGCTCGAGGGCGCGCTGGTGCGGCTGATTGCGTGGTGCTCCATGCATGGCGTGGAGATCACGCTTGCGGTCGCGCAGCAGTGCCTGAAGCAGTTCATCGACACGCAGGTGCGCAAGATCACCATCGAGGCGATCCAGCGGGCGGTGGCAGAGAGCTTCGGGATGCGGGTGGCGGAGCTGAAGCAGAAGAACAACTCGCGCCAGATAGTGGTGCCGCGGCAGATCGCGATGTACCTGGCCAAGCAGTTGACCGAGGCGTCGCTGCCGGAGATTGGGCGGCAGTTCGGCGGCAAGCACCACACCACCGTGATGCACTCCATCTCGAAGATCGATGAGCAGCGCCGCAACGATCGCGCATCTGAACCAGACCGTGAACAAGCTGATGGAGACGCTGAGCTAGGCGTTTCTGCAAAGGCTACGTACGGATCAGAGGACGGAAGGGGATGCGTGATGGTCTGCGCATGCCCTCTTCTGTGCCGGATAGGCTAGAGCCGGCTATGCAAGCGATAGCCGGAGCGTGGTGACGCTGGCGGGCGGGAACGTGTGATGCAGGCGGCCGGCTGCGATGCTGCCGACTGTGGCTGCAATCGGATGCACAACGTTCGGCTGCGCGAAGGTGTTGTGGTCGTGGACGTCGGCGGAGTGGAGCGTCTCGCCCGCGGCAGAGGCAATGACTGCGCCGGCGATGGCGACCTCAGTGATGACGGGTGCGTCGAGGTGCGGGTTCACGACGGTCAGCGTGAGGCGTTTCGGGTCTGTCGCTGAGATCGACGCCGAGCCGGAGAGACCGGCCAGCGTCTTCACCGCCTCAAGCGAGCCGGTGTAGCTGTTGCCACCAACGGGGATCGGGGCGTTGGCCATCGGGTTGGGGATCGCGGCGGAGGAGAACTCCGCGCGCACGGCCGTTGCGCCGCGATGCGGCAGATACATCTTGAAGACGTGGTATGCCGGGGTGACGGTGAACTTGTCGCCCTGGGCGAGCATTAGCGAGTGGATGCAGTTGATCGACTGCGCGACGTTGGCCATGGCGACTTTGTCGGCGTGGCGCTGGAAGATGTCCAGCGTGATGCCGGTGAGCAGGGCATCGCGCATGGTGGACTGCTGCGACAGGTTGTACTCGGGCGCGAGCTCCGTGCCCTTGCCGTACCACGCGCCCCACTCGTCGACGACGAGCTTTACGTGCGGCTGGCCCTGGGCGTTCGGCTGGTCCTGCGTCATCGCCGAGAAGTGGTCGGTGACGACGCGCTCCATGATGGAGGCGCGGGTGAGCAGGTCGTAGTACTCGTCGTTGCGAGAAGGCGAGTGCATCGCCTGCGGCGAACTTCGTAGGGCGAGCCCGAGGTGTAGTAGTGGACCGAGAGTCCCCAGAGGTGGCGGCGCTCGCCGTTTGCGTAGAGCGCGCGGAAGAGGCGGTGGGTCCAGTCGGTGTCGTCGCCGTTGGGGCCCGACGGCGACGAAGCGCGGCGTGACGCCGGTGTAGTTCGGGCGTCCATGCGGTGTAGCGGCGGAACTCGGCGGCGTATTCCTCCGGTGTGAGGTTGCCGCCGCAGCCCCAGCTCTCGTTGCCTACGCCCCACAGGTCGACGTTGAAGGGTTCGGGGTCGCCGTTGGCGGCGCGTTCGAGCGGCCAGGGCGTTCGGCCGCGCGGGCGCGGCGGAGTTCGAGGGAAGGTCGCCGGCGGGGGCGTTGCAGTACTCGATCTCCTGGTAGAAGTCGACGCGCGGGGAGGGAGCGCATGTCGGCGGCGAGGTAGGGCTTGCAGCCGATCGCGCGGCAGGTGTGCATGAACTCGTGCAGGCCGTACTCGTTGGTCTCCTGCTGGCCCCAGAAGGCGGTGCGGGCGGGGCGCTTGTGCGCGCGGGCCGATGCCGTCGCGCCAGTTGTAGGAGTCGGCGAAGCAGCCGCCGGGCCAGCGCAGGACGGGCGCCTGGATGGCCTTCATGGTGTCGATGAAGGCCTGGCGGATGCCGCCGGTGTTTGGGATCTTCGAGCCTTCGCCGACCCAGACGCCGTCGTAGATGACTCCGCCGAGGTGCTCGATGAAGTGCGAGTAGATCTCGGGCGAGATGGTCGCGATGGGCTCGCCGGGAACGATGTCGATGTACGCGTCGACCTGGGTGGATGGCTGCGAGAAGAGCGCGGGGAGCGCGTAGGGCGAGCGCGGCGGCGGCGAGAGTCGAGCTTTTGAGGGCGGCCCGGCGGGTGAATTTCATGGTGAGGACACTTTATCAGAGGCAGATTGGCTCTGCGGTCGAATCACAGTCCCGTGAGAGCGTTCGACGCTGCTGCTATGAGCCTGCCGAGCCACAGTTACAGCTTGAGTATTGTCCCGGTACGTTGCCTCGCTCAGCGAAGCAGCCACGCTAACGTTGGCGTCGGGCCGTGATGCTACGCGAATCTGCGATCGTCGCCGATCTACGCGCGTTGACCGGTTGTACAAAACCTGGGAAATCGATCGTCTCGATGGTCCGTGTGACAGCGCGCCAGGTGGTTGATGTCGAGGATGGCCTCGGTATCTCTCGCGATCACTCGATTGTCGCGATCGGGCGAGACTCTGGCCGCCTGACCGTGTCGCCACACCTACTCGCCGTGTCACGGCTGAGCCGAGACGCTTGGCCGCGTGCTGGGCGAAGTAGGTGACGATGAAGTCGGCGCCGGCGCGGCGAATGCCGAGCAGGGACTCGAGGGTGGCGCGGTCGGGCTCGAGCCAGCCCTTGGCGAAGGCGGCCTGCAGCATGGCGTATTCGCCAGAGACCTGGTAGGCGCCGAGGGGCACGTCGAAGCGTTCGCGAGCGGCGTGGAGGATGTCCAGGTAGGGCAGGGCCGGCTTCATCAGGATCATGTCGGCGCCTTCGAGCAGGTCCTGCTCGATCTCGCGCATAGCTTCGCGGGGGTTGGCCGCGTCCATCTGGTACGAGCGGCGATCGCCAAACTGGGGAGCGGAGTCGGCCGCCTCGCGGAAGGGTCCGTAGAAGGCGGAGGCGAACTTGGCCGCGTAGGAGAGGATGGGGACGTTGGCGAGGGGCTCGATCCTTCGTGGCGAGGCTGATCGGGAGCAAAGCGGTCGAGGGCTTCGCGGATAGCGGCGACGCGCGCCATCCATCATGTCGGATGGCGCGACGATGTCGGCCCCGGCGCGGGCGAGCGAGACGGCGGAGCGGGCGAGGAGCTCGAGGGTGGCGTCGTTCTGGATGTCGTAGGCTGCCGACGTGCCTTCGCCGTCGCGCGCTGACGATGCCGCAGTGGCCGTGGGAGGTGTATTCGCAGAGGCAGACGTCGGCGATGAGGACTAGGGAGTTGTAGCGCGCGAGTTGGCTTTGAAGGCGCGCAGCGCGCGCTGGACGATGCCGTCGTCGTCTGTAGGCGCCGGACCCTTCTTCGTCCTTGGACTCCGGCAGCCCGAAGAAGAGAACGCCGCCAATGCCCAGCTTTGCCGCGGCCTCGGCTTCTTTGAGGGCTTCGTCGATCGAGAGATTGAACACGCCGGGCATGGAGGAGATCGGCTTGCGGACACCCTCGCCAGGGCAGATGAAGAGCGGGCGGATGAGCTGCGCGGGCTGAGTCGGGTCTCGCGGACGAGCGAGCGCAGGGCCTCGGTGCGGCGTGTGCGGCGGATGCCGGACGGCAGGGAAGTTCATGGAGTTAGTTTACGGCGCGATCGGCTGGGCTCGAGGATCCAGGGATGCAGGGATGCGCCGGAAGAGCAGGCTAAGGCGCGGTTGGCTCGGACACCGGCTGGGCTGCTGGCGCGGGAGCTCCTGGCTGCTGATTCAGTCTGGCTGGGGTGTTCTTGCCGTGCTCGGGGTCGTAGTCGTGGCGCGACATCCACGCCTTGAACTCGGCCGGTGGCTCCGAACTGAGCCTGCCGTCGTGGGCCAGGTATGCATAGTCCTTCACGTCCGTCTTGACGGTGCACGTCCAGAAGGAGCCCGATTTCCCAAACACCGGCATAAGGATGGTCATCTCGCGATCCTGCTTCTTCCACCGCGCCGGGTAGGTCTCATATCCAAAAGACGCCTTCAACTTCTGGTCGCAGTCGAACGTGAAATCCACACCGCGCACGTCTCCATTCGCGAATAGATTCGCGCGCCCTTCCCCCTTGGTTTCTTCAGCAAAACGGTTGTGGTAGAAGGTCGTCTCGCTGCGATTGAAGATGTGAATCCGCATCGGGTAGTCGGCGGGATTCTTGCTATCGGCGAGCACTGCGGAGGAGGTGAACAGCAGGGTGACACACAACAGGCGTGAGAGTCGCATCGGAACGGGCTCCTGGTAGCGCGAATTTTATCTTGTCGACGCAGCCCGGCCAAGCTCTTAACTCTCATGTCGGATCGTCCCATTTTTTGCGTTCAGGGCTGCTCGGCTATGGCGGTGTATTCGGCGCCCGAGGTGTTGGGTGCGAGAACCCACAGCGTATAGATCCCGAGAGCCGTACCTGATATCGGATGAAAGAGTGCAAGGACACCAGCGACGATCGCGAGAATCCGTGCCCAGGAGCTGCGGGTGGAGAGGCCGTATCCGGTGACAAAGGCCAGCGCGGCGCTGATGCCGGTGTAGACGATCACGAAGCCGGCCATCGCTCCAAGCATAGGTCCGTGCGGGAAGCCCCACATGCGCCCCGGGAGTCCCCAGCGCTCGATCCCGGTGCGCGATGAAAGGCCGGCAAGCACAAGGGCTCCAAAGAGGCCTGATGCTGCGCGGTAGGCTCCGTAGACGAACCACAGGATGCCGAGGGCCTGGAGGTGGCGCGTGACTCGTGTGTAAATCGGTGGTGGATAGGCGCGCGGAGGCGCATATGCTGCAGGTGGTGGATAGGGTGGGGCGCCTGGTGAGGCTACAAATGGCGCCTGGACGCCGCAGCGCGTGCAAAAAGCGCCGGGACCGGCGACGGGGGATCCGCAGGACTGGCAGACCATGGTGGGTCTCCTTGTGTGCGTTCTGGAATACGTGCGGGCCGAGGAAATAGTTCTAATGGCGCAGCAGCAGCACCGTGGAGGCGTGCGGGGCCAGTGACAGGTTTTCGATGGACTTCAGCTTGCCCAGGGACTTGCCCGTCCACGCGTCGCGGCCAGTATAGGTTGTCACGGGGAGATTGAAGGCTTCGAAGCTCGAGTTGACCGTGGTCGCGGCGTCCCCCGTGTTGAAGAGCGCGAGAGCAGAGGTGAAGCCTCCGGGAAAGCCCGCGGGCAGGTCGGCGGTCCAGGCGATCACGTCTGCCGGAGTGGAGAGCTTCACGGCTGGCGGTGGCGGTCTGGTCGATGGCGATGACGTCGCGGTTGGTGAGAAGCGCGGCGGTGGCGTCAGCGAGTTGGGTGAGGTTGGCGCCGAGGATCAGCGGCGAACGCGCCATAGACCATAAGGAGAGCAGCGTGCGCTGTTCGTCAGGCGTGAAGCGTGTGTCGCGCTCGCGACCTTCCCCGGGATGCGGGCCGAGGTGGCCGAGGGGGAGCATGTCCGCATCGGGCCAGTTGCCGGGCTTTGCGTATCTGGCCCAGGAGGCTGCTGTGGCGAATTGCGACGTAAGGCTCTTCGGGAAGGTCCGGTCCGGGTGCGGGCTGACCCAGTAATCCCAGAAGTCGTCGGAGATGCGCCACATCTGGGCGAGCTGCCCAACTTCGGCGGCGTTATCGAGCGACGTAGGCCCGGGCGAGAGGGAGAGGACCATGGGATGGCCAGTCTTCGCGGTGGTCTTGTCGATCGCGCGGCGGATCATGCGGATCTCGTCGGCCTTGTACGGGTGCGACGGAGATGCAGTCCACCTTCAGGAAGTCGACGCCCCAGGCGGCGTACTGGGTGATGCAGCGAGTCGTACCAGGCCTGGCCGGCGGGCGTGTCCTTGAGGCCCCAGTTGGTGGGATCCCAGGGGCAGGCGTCGGTCGGTGTCGGCTGCGTCCTTGGCGTGGAAGGCGCTGCCTGCGATGGGGAGGTTGCGCTCGACGGAGGCGCGGGGGATTCCGCGGACGATGTGGATGCCGAACTTCAGCCCCTGCGCATGGACCCACTCGCCGAGTGCCGTGAAGTTCGTGTCGGCGAAGATCACGGGGAGTCTGGGTGCGTCGGGTCCGGGTCCTGGCTCGGCGATGCCCGCCGGTGTGGCGATCAGGCGCCCCGCGGAGGGAAAGCGCTCGGGCACAGGGACGTAGCGGCCGTTGGCGTCGAGCGCGTAGATGAGCTTCTCTTCGTGCGATCGGTCCTGTGGGTTCGCGAAGAACCAGCCTTCGTCGATGACGGCGTAGTTCCAGCCTAAGGGTTTGAGTTGCGTGGCGAGGACTTTGACGTTGTCGCGGAACTGGGGCTCGGTTATGGTGAGGCCGTAGCTGTCCCACGGTTCCAGCCCATGGGCGGGGTGGCGGCGAGGGTCGCTGAAGTCGCTTGTGCGAGCGCGGCGCCGGTCGTGAGGCCGATCAGCGCCAGAATGGTTTTCGGCTTCACGTTCGGGTCCTTGGTAGCGGTGTGCACCGCTGACCGACTAACGATACACGGGGGATGCCCCCCGGGGGTTCAATTGCGATTGTGTGGCAATGATTGAGGTTACGGGAGGGGAGTGACGTTTCGGTTAACCACGGTTTGTTGATTCTGTGGGGGTTAGCAGAGGGGAGTGACGGATTGGGTAATAACAGGAGGCTCATAGGGAAAAAGGAAAAGCCCGGCGCGGGCGCACGGGCTTTTGGTTTCGTTGTCTATTTCCATTATATGGTTTGGACCTAAACTAAACGGCCAACTATTTTTGGGATTTTTCCCGCATGGATTGTTGAGGTTACGAGCTTTTGCGCGGGCCAGGGGGCTTGACAGGATTTGCGGGGGTGAGATGGCGAGACCGGCGGAGATACGGTGTTTAGCGGCCGGGGGTTCAGCTTCTGGGCTTCCTGAAGTTCGAGCGTGTTCTCTGTGACCACATATGGCTTGGGCGAGAGTGGGCGGGTCTGTTTTGGGGGGCCGCGACGCACTGGGAGCGAGCCGACCAGGGTAAGCAAGTTCCAGTGCGGCTCAGGCCAGTTTTTTTAGAAACATGGAGGGCTGGCTCAATCGTGTGGAGTTTGAACGGGTCCCCGGAGTGGTGGAGCGCCACCCCATACGCTGCGGGGCGCGTCCGGTTCCTTCCGGAATTTGGAGGTTTCGCGTCGGTGGGGTCCTCCGGCAAGACACGCAGGTATTCGTCGGTGTGGTCCGGGTCGGAATTCAGGTTCTGTCGCTGTAGTAGAGCTTTTTTCTTTTCTCTGGGGTGGGCACCCGCGGGGTGCCCGGGGCTAAAGCCCGCTGCTCCCTCCTAAGAGCCGGCGATGCGTTGGATTGTGGGCTCAAGGCGGGTTTCCTCCGAAGAACCGTCGATGCGCTGGATTCGGGGGCTGAAGGTCGCTGCTTCCACCAAGAACCGTCGATGCGTTGGGTTGGGTGGCTGCTTCCTCCTAAGAACCGTGAATGCCCTGGATAGAGGTTGATGCGGGCGGTGGATTTAGGAGGGTGAAGGTCGGTGCTTCCTTGGGGTTATTCTCTTTGTCATGTTCAGAGCACCACAGGAGACTCGCACCTATTTTTTGACCTTTGTGACAGCGCAGCGGCGCCGCCTGTTCCAGGTTTGCGAGAATGCGCAGCTCATGGTGGCACATCTTCAGGAGAGCCGTGAGAAGAAACGGTTTGCGCTGTATGGCTTCGTGATTATGCCGGACCATGTGCATCTGCTGCTGATTCCGGCCGAGGATGTTTCTCTGGAGAAGGCTGTGCAGTTCATCAAGGGCGGCTTCTCGTACCGGTTGAAGAGCAAGGTCGATGTATGGGAGCGCGGTTATAACGAAGTGCAGGTGAAGGCGGTGGATCAGTTTGAGGCGTTTCGCGGATATATCGAACAAAATCCGGTACGGAAGGGGATGGTACGGGAGGCTGCGGAGTATCCGTATTCTTCTGCCGGGAGGATTGGCGATGTCGATGCGCGGCCGGAGTGGTTTGATAGGGCCCGGGGCTAAAGCCCCTCTCCTTAGGGCGGGCTGATTCAGCGGGCTAAAGCCCGCTGCTCCCTCCCGGTTGAAGCGCGCTGCTCCCTCCTGTGTGGCTAGGCGTTGGGTGAGGTTGAACGGGCGGTTTTGGGGGAGCAAACCGGGGCTAAAGCCCCTCTCCTGAGGGGCGGGCGCGTTTCAGCGGGCTAAAGCCCGCTGCTCCCTCCCGGTTGAAGCGCGCTGCTCCCTCCTGGTTGACGCGCGCTGCTCCCTCCTGGTTGACGCGCGCTGCTCCCTCCCGGTTGAAGCGCGCTGCTCCCTCCTTTGTGGCGAGGCGTTGGGTAAGGTTGAGCGGGCGGTTTGGGGAGCAAACCGGGGCTGGAGCCGCTCCCCTGAGGGCTGAGCGGATTCAGCGGGCTAAAGCCCGCTGCTTCCTCCGGTTGAAGCCTGCTGCTTCCTCCCGGTTGAAGCCTGCTGGTCCCTCCCGTGTGGCGGGGTGCGGTGGGTTATTCTTCGCCGACTTTTAGGACGGCGAGGAAGGCTTCCTGGGGGATGTCTACTTTGCCGATGCGCTTCATGCGCTTTTTGCCTTCCTTTTGTTTCTCGAGGAGCTTGCGCTTGCGGCTGATGTCGCCGCCGTAGCACTTGGCGATGACGTTTTTGCGGATGGCGGTTACGGTTTCGCGGGCGATGATCTTGGAGCCGATGGCGGCCTGGATTGCGACCTCGAACATCTGGCGCGGGATGAGCTCGCGCATTTTGCTGACGAGGGCCTTGCCGCGTTCGTAGGCCGCGTCGCGATGGACGATGACGGACAGGGCGTCGACGGGATCGCCGCCGATCAGGATGTCCATCTTGACCATGGGGGAGGTCCAGTGGCCGTGCATGTGGTAATCGAGTGAGGCGTAGCCGCGGGAGACGGACTTCAGGCGGTCATAGAAGTCGAGGACGATTTCGTTCAGGGGGAGCTCGTAGGTGAGCATGACGCGGGTCTCGGAGACGTACTCGAAGTTGACCTGGCGGCCGCGCTTGTCTTCGACGAGCTTGAGGATGCCGCCGACGTACTCCTCGTTGGTGAGGATTTTGGCGAGGATGACGGGCTCTTCGATGGACTCGATGTTGGAGGGGTCGGGCCAGCGGGAGGGGTTGTCGACCTCGATCGCCGTGCCGTCGGTGAGCTTGATGTCATAGCGCACACCGGGGGCGGTGGTGATGAGGTCGAGGGAGTACTCGCGCTCGAGGCGTTCCTGGATGATTTCGAGGTGGAGGAGGCCGAGGAAGCCGCAGCGGAAGCCGAAGCCGAGGGCGACGGAGGACTCGGGCTCGAAGGTGAAGGAGGCGTCGTTGAGGCGAAGTTTTTCGAGTGCGTCGCGGAGGAGGGCGTGCTCGTGCGAGTCTACGGTGTAGAGGCCGGCGAAGACCATGGACTTGATGTCTTCGAAGCCGGGGAGGGCTTCGGCGCAGGGGCGTTCGACGGAGGTGAGGGTGTCGCCGACCTTGGTGTCGGCCACGTTTTTGATGGTGGCGACGAAGAAGCCGACTTCGCCGGCGGAGAGCTCGGCGAGTTCGAGGGGCTTGGGGGTCATGACGCCCATGGATTCGACGTCGAACTGCTTGCCGTTGGACATGACCTTGATCTTCATGCCTTTGCGGAGGCGGCCGTTGACGATGCGGGCGAGGACGATGACGCCGCGGTAGGCGTCGAACCAGGAATCGAAGATGAGGGCCTGGAGCGGGGCTTCGGGGTCGCCGGCGGGCGGGGGGAGGAGGGTGACGACGGCTTCGAGGATGTCGGCTACGTTGAGGCCGGTCTTGGCGGAGACGGCGATGGCGTCTGACGCGGGGAGGCCTACGGATTTTTCGATCATCTCCTTGGTGCGGACGATGTCGGCTGACGGGAGATCGATCTTGTTGATGATGGGGAGGATCTCGAGGCCGTTCGAGATGGCGAGATAGGCGTTGGCGAGGGTCTGGGCCTCGACGCCCTGCGAGGCGTCGACGACGAGCAGGGCGCCTTCGCAGGAGGCGAGGGAGCGGGAGACCTCGTAGGAGAAGTCGACGTGGCCTGGGGTGTCGATCAGGTTGAGCTGGTAGGTTTCGCCGTCGTGCGCTTTGTACATCATGCGGACGGTGTGGGCCTTGATGGTGATGCCGCGCTCGCGTTCGAGGTCCATGGCGTCGAGGACCTGCGCGTGCATCTCGCGCGCGGTGACGGAGCCGGTGAGCTCGAGGAGCCGGTCGGAGAGTGTGGATTTGCCATGATCGATGTGGGCGATGATGGCGAAGTTGCGGATGTGGCTAGGGTCCATGTGCGGTGTGTGGGGAGGGGCCCTGGGGGCGATTCGCTCCAAGGGTTGATGCTACCACCTGGAGTCAGGCCGGAAGCCCGCGCGTACCCGGAGTCAGGCCATACTGGCGCAGGGCGTAAGCAGTGATTGGAGCGAGGCATCCTCCAGGAAACGCAGCTCCAGGCGTATCGTGACCACCTCCCCCACGCGGCGCAGCTGCGGGTAGCGGGCCTTTGAGCAGAGCAGCGTCAGGCTCTGCTGGCCGGATAGCGTGAGTTCGACGCCGGCTTTCGCCAGCGCTACATACAGATCAAGGGCAGCACCCACACGGATCTCCAGGAGGAGCTCAATGGCGGAGTCGGAGAGGGTATTCTGGTCAGCCACCCACGCGCCACAGGCGGTCAGCATGCGGGTGAGCCTTGCAACCAGCCCCTCGCGGAGTTCGTACGAGAAGGCGTGGACGTGGTGTATCGGCATGGGTGGGGTTTCGCTCCGTCTGAGTCATTGCCTGTTCCGTGCAGGGAAGTTAGCTGGTCTGTTCATCGGCTGGGACGGCCGCGTCGCTACGGCGTCGCGGGCACGGGAGTCACGTGACCCTCGCGGCCGGCGGAGGGAAACTCTGGATTGGCGGGTCACGCAGCGGGGCTGGGTAGAATTGCCGATATGGTGGTTGGGCTTGGCACGGACCTGATCGAGATCGCGCGCATTGCGGGTAGCGTAGAGCGCTTTGGAGAGCGCTTCCTGCAGCGGGTCTATACGCCTGCTGAGATTGCGTACTGCATGCGCAAGAAGGCTTCGGCGGAGAGCCTCGCGGCTCGGTTCGCCGCCAAGGAGGCGGCGGCCAAAGCTCTCGGGACGGGGATCAGCCGTGGCGTGAGTTGGCTGGAGCTGGAGGTCGTGCGAGCGGCGGGAGCCGCGCCGCAGTTGCGCCTCACCGGAAACGCGGCCGAACTAGCGGCACGACTCGGGGTCACGGGGAGCGTGTTGAGCCTTACCCATAGCCGGGATGTCGCGTTCGCGGTGGTGATTCTGGAAGCCTGATTGGGTGCCGCAGGGATCCTGACAACGCCGCTGTACGCACACTGCGCTTGAGTTCAGGGCTTGCGTACGTGAGTTGTGCCCGGGCAGCACGGCGGTGGCCTGACGGTCCCGTGCCGAGCCGTTTTGAAACCTGTGCGGCGGCTTCGGCATCCATCTCTGTATCGTTCTGCATGAGTCGAGCGTCATTTGAGGAATGGTACCCTCGGAGCAGGCGCTTGCCCGTGTTGCGCGAGGATGGCGCCGCGCAAGCAGCCCGGCTGTCTGCCCTGAACACTTTTCGAGGAGAGCTATGCCCAGTCAGCAGGAGGTCCGATGGTCACAGCTGAAAATCGGCGTCATTGTACTGATCTCGGTCATCCTTCTGACCAGCCTGCTGTTCCTGATGACCAGTTCGACCGGGCTTGGCTTCTTCTCGCACAAGATGACCCTGACCACCTACTTTGAGAACTCTGCCGGCCTAAAGACGGGCGCCGCAGTAAACCTCGAGGGCGTCACTGTTGGAACCGTGAAGAGCGTCATCGTCACCAACGCCATCGACCGCAAGCTTACTCCTGTGCAGGTGGTGATGAAGGTGGACAGCAAGTTCCAGCCCGGCATCCATAAGGATTCAACCGCGGCGCTGACCACGGTGGGTGTGCTCGGCGACACGGTCGTGGACTCAACAGCCAGGTCGCCTCCGGGCCGCCGATCCAGGACGGCGACGAACTCAAGACGCTCGAAACGCCGACCGTGCAGGATGTCGTCAAGGCGAGCCAGGGCACCATCGAAAGCCTCAACGTCATCCTGTCGAAGTTGAACTCGGTGGTGGATAACCTGCAGGCGGGTAAGGGGTCGATCGGCCAGCTCATCAATAATCCCGACCTCTATAACAAGGCCAATGCCACGGTCGATGAAGTCCACCAGATCACGGTGAAGTTGAACAGCGATCAGAACACGGCTGGCAAGTTCATGAACGATAACGGCCAGATGTACAACCACGTGAACAACGCGCTGGCGAAGCTCGACACCATCATGAGCGATCTGCAGGCCGGCAAGGGAACCGCGGGCAAGGCATTGAAGGACGATGTTCTCTATAACAACCTGAACTCGTCCGTGGCGCACCTGAATTCGATTCTCGCCGACGCGGACTCGGGCAAGGGCTCAGTCGGCATGCTGGTCAAGGATCCGACCTTTGCCAGAAATCTGAACGAGACGGTGACCAAAGCCAACGCCCTGGTGACCGGCATCAGCGAAGGCAAAGGTACCCTCGGCAAGCTGGCTACGGACGATGCGGCCTACGCGAACCTGAACAAGCTGCTGACGGAGAGCACCGCGCTGACGACGGCCATTCGCCAGGACCCGAAAAAATATCTCACAATTCATTTGAAGATCTTTTAGGCTGGTAGGGTGCGGGGCCGCTGCCGAGCCAATGGTGTGCGCCTTTTCACGTCCGATCTCAAGGAGTTTCATGCCCCGTTGTGTTCGCGCGTCGTTGTCTGTGTTTTTCGCCTCCCTCCTTACACTTTCCGCGTCATCTGCGGTGGCGCAGGGAGGAGCCGACGGGCCAGCGGGACCGCCCAAGCAGCCGGTGAGTTTTGACGTCTCGGCGATGAACACCTCCGTCGATCCGTGCACGGACTTCTATCAGTACGCCTGCGGCAACTGGAAGAAGGCGAATCCCATCCCGGCCGATAAGACCCGGTGGGGCCAGTTCGATCTCCTGCGCGATCGCAATGACTATCTTCTGTACCAGGATCTGAAGGCGGGGGCCGACGCGCCGAAGACTCCGCTGGCCAAGAAGTATGGTGACTTCTTCGCCGCGTGCATGAACGTAGACCTCGCGAATAAGCAGGGCGCCGCGCCGATCGAGCCGGAACTGGCCGCGATCGCGGCAATCGGCGACAAGAAGCAACTGGCCGCGTTCGATGTGAAAGCCGCCAAGGAGTTCCGCGGACCGCTGCTGTTTGGCGTCGGCGTGACGCAGGATCAGAAGGATGCGACCAAGCAGATCCTGGCCACGGGGCAGGGTGGAATCTCGCTGCCCGACCGCGACTATTACCTGCTGGACGAGCCGCGCTACAAGACCATCCGCGAACAGTACCTGGCACACCTCACGGCCATGTTCACCCTGCTGAAGGACACCCCGGAGCAGGCCAGAATAGAAGCCGCCGACGTCCTGCGAATCGAGACGGCGCTGGCCCAGGGCTCGATGTCGCGCGTGGAGATGCGCAATCCGGAGAACCGCTACCACATCCTCTCGGTGGCCGATCTTCAGTCGCTCTCGCCCGCCTACGACTGGCGGCAGTTCCTTGCGGGCGAAAACCTCGCCAGCGTGCCGACCATCGACGTTACCTCGCCCGGATACATCAAGGCCGTGGGCGCGGTGATCCAGGGCGAAAACCTCGAAGCCATCAAACACTACATGCGCTGGCACGCGGTCCATCCGCATGGCGGCGCTGCTGGCGGAGCCCTTCGCGACCGAGAACTTCAACTTCTTCCAGAAGACGCTCAACGGCCAGGAGGAACAGACTCCGCGCTGGAAGCGCTGCACACGTCTGACCGACTCGGCGCTTGGCGAAGCGGTCGGGCAGGACTGGGTCAAGCAGAACTTTCCCGCCTGCCTCCAAGGCCAGCATGGAGAAGCTTGTGACCGCGCTCGACAAAGCGCTCGGCGAAGACATCCAGGCGCTGCCCTGGATGAGCGAGCCGACCAAGAAGGAGGCCGAGGCCAAGCTCGCCGCGATGCAGCGCAAGATCGGCTACCCCGAGCACTGGCGCGACTACTCCACGCTCGACCGTGAGCCGTGACGACGCCGTCGGCAACGAGGAGCGTGCGGACCGCTTCGAGCGCGCGCGCAACCTGGCCAAGCTCGGCAAGCCCGTCGACAAGACCGAGTGGGGCATGACTCCGCCGACCGTGAATGCGTACTACTCGGGCAGCGAGGTGAACATCAACTTCCCGGCCGGCATCCTCCAGCCGCCCTTCTTCGACGCCAAGATTGATCCCGCGGTGAACTACGGCGCCATCGGCGTAGTTATCGGCCACGAGATGACGCACGGCTTCGACGACCAGGGCGCGAAGTTCGACCAGCTGGGCAACCAGCGCAACTGGTTCACGCCGGACGATCTGAAGCAGTTCAACGACCGCACCAAGTGCGTCGCGGACGAGTACTCCGGCTTCGAAGTGGCGTCCGGGCAGAACCTGAACGGCCGGCTGACTCTGGGCGAGAACACAGCCGACAACGGCGGGCTGCGCATCGCCTTCCGTGCCCTCGAAGAGACGCTGGCCCAGGACAAAGCAGCCGCGGAGCCGGGCTATACGGACGGCAAGCGCGACGGCTACACGCCGGAGCAGCGGTACTTCATCGGCTTCGCGCAGGTCTGGTGCGAAAACGTTCGCGAAGCCAACGCCCGCGTTCTCGCCAAGACTGATCCCCACAGCTCCGGCGAGTGGCGGGTGAAGGGCGCGGTCCAGAACTTCGACGAGTTCGGCAAAGCCTTCTCCTGTAAAGCGGGACAGCCCATGATGCCGGTGAATTCCTGCCGCGTCTGGTAGCGCGCTAGGGAAACCAGCAATGACAGCCGGCGTCCAGCCCGGGGCAGACATTGCAAACCCAGCCGACCCTCTGCGCAACCCGCGGAGGGTCTTCTGGCTTCAGGGCATCACCCTGGGATGGATGTCGGTCGAGTTCGGCGTGGCCGCCTACGCGGCACTGCGAGCGCACAGCCCCGCGCTGGCGGCCTTCGGCTCCGACAGCTTTGTGGAGCTACTCTCCGGGGTCGTGGTGCTTCTGCAGTTCACACGGCGCGGCCGGATCTCCGAGCGCACCTCTGCGCGAGTGGCCGCGGTGCTGCTGTTCGTGCTGGCTGCCGTGGTGGCCGCGACCTCGCTTTCGGCCCTGGCGCTGCACCTGGTTCCCGCGGAGAGCCGCGCCGGGATGGCTATCGTCGTGGCTGCGCTGCTGGTGATGCCGAGTCTCGCGTGGGCCAAGCGGCGGGAGGCCGGCCGCATTGGAAACGTGGCGCTGGCGGCGGATGCGGCCCAGTCTGCCACATGCGCCTATCTTGCCTTGATCACGCTGCTCGGGCTGGCGGTCCGGGCAATCTTCCACCTGGCGTGGGCTGATCCCGCGGCAGGTCTACTTGCGATTCCTCTTCTCGTCCAGGAAGGACGTAGTGCGTGGCGGGAGCAGCGCTGCGGCTGTTGCTGAAGCGCTGCGGATGCTGGTCACGGACCGTGCCGCAGGTGTCGCCGACGCGGCATGCACCCTGTTCAGAGGCTACTGCGTATGCCCGAAAGTGGCGCAAACCACGCGCTCCTTCTACAATAACGGGAGTATCTGTACTCCCAGGATTTGCTCGCCCCGAAGGTGCCTTTGTGCGCCAGTACGCGAGACTTAAGGAAGCGCATGACGTTGAGCAGGATCGGCCGGATTACACGGGCCTTGGTAGCATCTGTGGCAGTAGGGTTGGGCATGACTGCGTGCGGTGGCGGCACCATTGGCTTCATGTGGGTGCTGGGCACGCAGTACAACCAGATCGTCGGCTTCAAGATCGATCAGTACACCGGCAACCTGACCCAGACGGTGAACTCGCCCTATGCTTCGGGCGGTAAAACTCCTGTGTCCATTGCGGTGCGCACCGGCGGACGCTACGTCTACGTCGTCAACAAGGGCACAGGCAATGGCGATGGCAATGTCGCCGTATTCGCGGTCGGCAACGACGGCATCCTCACCTTCCAGGAGAGCTATGCCACCGCCGGCAACACGCCCGTCTGGGCTGCAACCGACGGCACCGGCAACTACCTCTACGTGCTCGATCAGCTTGCTCCGAACCGCGACGCGAAGAACGATCCCAACCATGCGCTTGACGGGGACGTCACGGTGTTTGCCATCGACGGCAACACGGGTCGCCTGCAGCTGGTGCCGAACCAGGGCATCAAGAACGCTGCGGGTCAGCAGCTCAACTACTTTGAAGTGGGCAAGAATCCCACGATGGTGCGCTACAGCGGCACCTGCCTGTTTACCCTTGACGCCGGCGACCAGACGGTCTTTCCGTACGGCGTAGGCAGCGGTGGCCAGTTGACGCTCGAAGCGAACTCGACGATCCCGACCGGCACGGCTAACATGACGTCTATTAATGTGTCGGGCAGCAACTTCTACGTCACGGACGCGGGCCCGACGCCCACCTCCCCTGGCGGAACCATCATTCCCTTTACCACCGGCAGCAACTGTTCGCTCAGCGTCCAGGCCGACGGCCCGGTAAACAATCTCGCGGGAACTGCAAACCCGGTCTACAGCGTTACCGACTCCAAGAACAAGTACCTGTACGTCGTCAATCAGAAGAACACCAACAGCAACACGGCCACCACGAACAGCTCGATCTCGGCTTTCACGATCGATCCCTCGACCGGCCGGCTCCAGGCCCTCTCGGACAGCCAGAACCCCTACTCGGTTGGCAACGGACCGTTCTGCATGACGGAAGATCCGTCTAACCAGTACTTCTACGTAGCGAGCGGGCTGGACGGGACGATCACCGGCAAACTGCTGAACCAGAACACGGGACAGCTTTCCGGCCTGACCCGCGGCTCCGTGTTCGCCGGTACTGGGCTTGAAACCTGCCTTGCGATCAGTGGAAACGTCGATTAGCGGCGCGGGCATACGGGGAGCCGCCCGGTAGCACGTCGGTTTACGGCGGCGCGGACAGCTTGCTGCGGAGCTTTGGAACGCATGAAGGGTAGATCTATCGGCCGCGCTGTTACGGCCTCGCTGTTGTCTCTCGGCGTGATGCTCGGGGCCACGTCGTGCTCAAACGACTACACGGTCGCGTACGTGTACATGACAACGGCCAAGACTCTGCCGCACGGCCTGATCAACGCCTACCAGGTGGACTACCAGTCCGGCTTTCTCTACTCGCTCGCCGATTCACCAGTCGATGCCGGCGGCCGCAACACGGTAGGGCTCGTCGCCGCGCCGAACAACCTGTCGCTCTACACCGTGAACCGCGACGACTCCGACGTGGTGCAGTTCGCCATCGGCACCGACGGCAAGCTCTATCCCGAGAACACCTACAACATCACCGGAAGCTTCGCTACCGCCGCCGCAATCGACGCGCAAGGCAAGTTTCTGTATGTAACCTTTACCTACCAGAACGGTGCCAACGGGCAGCAGCTCTACACCCCGGCGAATCCTGGACCGGGCGGGGTCACGATCTTCCCGATCAACGCCGACAACTCGCTCGGCACGCCCTCTACGGTCAACGTCGGCCGCAACCCCGTCGGTGTCCTCACCAGCCCAGTCACCGGCTTTGTGTATGTGGTGGAGCAGGACGCAACCACTACGGCGAACCTGCTGGGCTTTGCCGAGAACACATCCACGGGCGCCCTGACTCCGCTTCCGGGCGAAACGATCAACCCCGGCAACACGGCGTCCACCGGATATCCCGTCGGCACCTCGCCCATCGGCCTGCTCGAGGATACGACGGCTACCCACCTGTATGTCACCGACCAGGTGGCAAATACGATCAGTGCCTACACAATCGCCGCAAACGGTGTCCCATCCCTGACCGGTACCGTTGGAACCGACGTGGGTCCGCAGGGCATGACGTTCGACCTGAGCACGCCGGGCAAGTATCTTTATGTTGTGAACGCCGCCTCGAACACGATCAACCGCTTCACGGTGGGCGCGAACGGCTCGCTTACCCGCGCGGGCGGAACATCGGCCGTGCAGACCGGAACCGGACCCACCTGCGTGTCCGTCATCGGCGCCCCGCGCAGCGCAAACCCAACCCACGGGGAGTACATGTACATTTCGAACTCGCTGAGCAACAACCTGTCCGGCGAGCAGGTCAACCAGAGCGACGGCAGCCTCGAACAGATCCAGGGCACACCATTTGGCGGCAGCACGCTGCCGAGCTGCCTGGTGACAGTGCCCGCTCTGCCGCTGCGCTAAGAGTCGGATTCACCCGGGCGCGTGTCTGTGTGCCGTGCCCGATGCAAACGGATTGAATGAGCGGCAGAGAAGGTCGCCCGAACCAGCATTGGAAGACAAGGAAACGCATGAATCACCGGAATCAGATCGGACGCATCGCAACGGCACTGACAGCCTCGCTTGCCTCATGCTGGGCCTCACCGCCTGCACGCGCGACTACACCGTCGCCTACGTGTACATGACCACCGCGAAGAGCAACCCCGGCCTGGTCAACCAGTACGCGGTCGACTACCAGTCCGGCGCGCTGACGCAGATCGGCACTCCGGTTGCCGCGGGCAATAACCCGGTCACCCTGCGTGCCCTCGCCCGACGGGCTCTTCGTCTACGTCATCAACAAGGGCGACTCCTCCGTGCAGGAGTTCGGAGTCCAGAGCGACGGGTCGCTGAAGTCGCAGAACACCTACAAGATCAACGGCTCCTCCCCGACGGCAGCCGCCATCGATCCTGCGGGCAAGTTCCTCTACGTCACCTTCACCTACCAGACCGGCTACTCAGCCGGCGACGCCCGGGCCCGGCGGAGTCGCCATCTTCCCCGTGAACGCCGATCACTCGCTCGGCGCCGTCTCCACGGTGAACGTAGGCAATAACCCTGTCGGCGTGGTCGCGAGCTACTACAACCACTTCGTCTACGTGCTCGACCAGGAAGCGTCGCCCAACGCGACAATCCTCGGCTTTGCGCAGAACACCTCGACCGGCGCGCTCACGCCGATCCCCGGCACCACCATCGCCACCGTCGCCGGCAAGACCGCCGCCACCGGCTATCCCGCAGGCGTCGTTCCCTCCGCCATCGCGGAAGAGCCGACTGCCCGCTTCGTCTATGTCACCGACCAGGCCGCCAACCAGCTGATCGGCTACGTCGTGCAGAACAACGGCGCCCTGGTCCCGATGGTCAACGGCCCCTTCGCCACCGGACTCTTCCCCATCAACCTGACCGTCGATCCCCGCGGCCGCCTGCTGTACGTGGTGAACTACAACGCCAACACCGTCCAGGGCTACGCGATCGACACCGCCACCGGCACCCCGTCCGGCGCGGTCGGCGCCTTCGCCACCGCCACCGGCACAGGCCCAACCTGCGTCACGATCGATCCCGCGCTGGGCGTGTACCTCTACACCTCAAACAATCTTGACAACACCCTCACGGCGGAAAAGATTACCCCGGGGACAGGCGGCGTCGCCGGAGTTCAGAACTCGCCATTCCTCGGCTCCGGTTCCCCTACGTGCGTGGCCGTGGTCGCCAACGGAGCACACTCCACCCAGCTCATCACCCCCTAAACCAGCAGCACAGCACCGGGTGCCCGCCCTCCCCCGGGCACTCGGTTCCTCTTCTCCCGAACACCGCTCGCCCCGAACGCCTCCCCGCAAAACCGACATCCGCCACGGCTGCCCGCCGTACTGCAGGCAGCCTCAGCCCCGCCGACGGTAGACTCAAAGCAGACCCCATGACCATCATCCAGCAGGACGACCTCATCCACTCCGTAGCCGACGCCCTCCAGTACATCAGCTTCTACCACCCCGTCGACTACATCACCAACCTCGCCCGCGCCTACGAGACCGAGCAGTCCCCCGCCGCCAAAGACGCCATCGCCCAGATCCTCATCAACTCCCGCATGTGCGCCGAAGGCCACCGCCCCATCTGCCAGGACACCGGCATCGTCACCGCCTTCGTCAAGGTCGGCATGGAGGTCCAGTGGGAGCCCTCCGCCACCCACGGCATGATGTCCATGCAGCAGATGATCGACCAGGGCGTCCGCGAGGCCTGGCTCAACCCCGACAACGTCCTCCGCGGCTCCATCCTCGCCGACCCCGCCTTCTCCCGCAAGAACACCGGCGACAACACCCCCGCCATGGTCGTCACCGAGCTCGTCGCCGGCGCCGGCGTCGACATCACCGTCGCCGCCAAGGGCGGCGGCTCCGAAGCCAAATCCAAGTTCGCCATGCTCAACCCGTCCGACTCCATCGTCGACTGGGTCCTCAAAACCGTCCCCACCATGGGCGCCGGCTGGTGCCCCCCCGGCATGCTCGGCATCGGCATCGGCGGCACCGCCGAAAAGGCCATGACGCTCGCCAAGGAGTCCCTCATGGACCCCATCGACATGCAGGAGCTCATCAGCAGCCGCCAAGACGCGGGCGCCACCCTCGACCAACATCGAAAAGCTCCGCATCGAGCTCTACGACAAGGTCAACGCCCTCGGCATCGGCGCCCAGGGCCTCGGCGGCCTCACCACCGTGCTCGACGTCAAGATCCTCGACTTCCCCACCCACGCCGCCAACCTCCCCGTCGCCATGATCCCCAACTGCGCCGCCACCCGCCACCTCCACTTCCACCTCGACGGCTCCGGCCCCGTCGCCGTCGCCCCGCCCGCTCTCGACCTCTGGCCTCAGCCTCACCTACGCGCCCACGAACGCCCGCCGCGTCGACCTCGACACCGTCACCCGCGACGACATCCAGCACCTGGAAGCCCGGCGAAGTCGTCCTGCTCTCCGGCAAGCTCCTCACCGGCCGCGACGCCGCCCACAAGCGCCTGACCGACATGCTCAACCGCGGCGAAACCCTCCCCGTCGACTTCCGCAACCGCTTCATCTACTACGTCGGCCCCGTCGACGCCGTCCGCGACGAAGCCGTCGGCCCCGCCGGCCCCACCACCGCCACCCGCATGGACAAGTTCACCCGCCAGATGCTCGCCGAAACCGGCCTGCTCGGCATGATCGGCAAAGCCGAGCGCGGCGCCGCCGCCATCGACGCCATCCGCGACAACCAGGCCGTCTACCTCATGGCCGTCGGCGGCGCCGCCTACCTCGTCTCCAAAGCCATCAAGAGCGTCGCAGTCCTCGCCTTTCGCAGACCTCGGCATGGAAGCCATCTACGAGTTCGAAGTCCAGGACATGCCCGTCACCGTAGCCGTCGACGCCAACGGCACCAGCGTCCACACCACCGGCCCCGCCGAATGGCAAGCCCGCATCGCCCAGAACACACAACCCTACCCGGCACCGCCATCTTGCAGTAATGTCAGAACGCAAGTGCGCGAATTGCGATGCGGAAGCGCAGCACGGCTGCGCGAGGTGCGGAAACAATTTTCCGGCAAGCGAGCTAATGTTTTCTCCGTTTTGTGGGTATTGTCAGTACATGTACGAAAGGATGTTAGACGAGTAGGGCGCGGGTAGCCCACCCGCACTCTCCGATTCATCTCACCCGACAACTCAGGTACCATGACCCACTCACATCTCGCTGGGCGGGTGGCCCGCCCGGACTCTCAGTGGCAAGTCACCCACCCAAGCAGAGCTTGGATGGGGCACCCAGTTCAAATCGCGCCCACCGCAGACCCTTTCCCACCACAAACCTGGGTGCCCCGTCCTAGCTCCGCCAGGGCGGGTTCCCACCAGGGAACCTCAGCTCCGGCGCAACCACCCCCTCCCGCTCCCTCCTGCCCGCCGTCCAATGCGACTCAATCTCAACCACTCCCTTTACCCCAGTCGAGTAGTGTCGAAAGCTACTCCAAGGCCACTCCGCCGGCTTACTCACTAACCCGCGCACCACGGGATTCCGGTGCATATACCGCAGCTTCTCCACCCGCTTCTTTTCCGAGAACACATTGAAGTCGTAGTAACGTTCCACCCAGAAAGGCCCCGGCGCCCGCAGCGCCAGCCTACGCGACACCGACTTCTTCAAAGACTGCAGCGCCTTCGACAGCAACTCGCGCTCAGGTTCCACTTACCAGCACATGCACATGCTCTGGCATTACTACAAACCGGCCACATAAATCCCATACTGCCGCCGAACCTTCTCGAGCGAATCTTCAAACACATCGCGGCTCTCGGGGAGCCCGAGCTTAGGCTTCCGGGCCTAGCAGCTGAAGGTGACGAAGTGGGAGTCGTTCGCCTGCTGAACTCTGCGTAATCCCCAAGGCACCCATCCAGCATCACCTCTCCGGCTATAGGAACAGACAACGATAGTGTTAGCCCCAAACCCACCCAAGCAGAGCTTGGATGGGGCACCCACTGCACGTGTCATACAAATCGGGTGCCCCGTGCTAGCTCCGCTGGGGCGGGTTCATCGAAGAACTCCACCCGCCACGGCGTGCTATTGTGTAGGCTTCGGGCCTGTGACTTTTCTCTGAAAGGAACCCCTTATGGTTCTGGGAATGTCTGTGTCCGCGTTTACGACCCTTCATGTGATCATCAGCCTGGTTGCCATTGGCTCGGGGATCATCGTTGCCCTGGCGATGCTCGGCTCGTTGCGGCTGGAGGCATTGACCGCCACCTTCCTCGTCACTACCCTGCTCACCAGCGTCACCGGATTCTTCTTCCCCTTCCATGGCGTCACTCCGGGCATTATTCTGGGGATCGTTTCGATTGCGGTGCTTCTGCCTGTGATCTTCGGCCGCTATACCTTCCACATGGCTGGCCACTGGCGCGCCGTGTATGTTGTCGGGGCGATTGTTGCCTTGTACCTCAACGTGCTTGTGCTGATCACGCAGTCCTTCCAGAAGGTTCCTGCCCTGCACGCTCTCGCGCCGGCCGGCAACGAGCCGCCCATCCTGATCGCCCAGGTTCTCAACCTTGTGGTGTTCGCGGTGATCGGCACCCTCGGCGTCCGACGGTTCCATCCGGTCAGGGTCGCGCTTGCCTGACGTGGAAGGTGGTCGGAGGCTGTTGTCCGGGCGACTCGAGCTAGCCTGCGTGTGTCGGCGCAGTTGCGTGCTGCCTTCAGAGTTCCGGGCTTCTGATGCGTTGTCGTGCGCTTCGCGGATTGCGTCGGGCTACCCGTCCGTGGGCCGCCCCTCCCCCCGGTACCTTTTGTGTTCAAAGTCTAGTGTGGCAAGGGGTTAGGTCTGGACTTCGATGGCGACGCGCCCCCTTGTTGGTTAAACAGCAATGGCCCGGCTGAGTGCCGGGCCATTGCGATTTCCCTTATGTTTCTATTTTACCGGATTGGACCAAACTAAACAGCCAACTTTCTTTAGGACATATGTCGTGCCGTTTGTTGCGGTTGGACGATCTGGACAGGGTTTGAGGGCTTGACAAGCTTCCGGAGGGAGGCGAGGGGGCGGCACCTGCGGGGCCGGGTCTCGACGCGCTTCGGACGGCGGAGTCCTGGCGGGAGGTCAGGGATGGGCGGCGGGATGCGGCGGGCGGACGGCTGATGAAGAGCGGGGTGCGGGGAGCCGGAGACTCCCCACAGTGCGCTCATCCAGTCGCCGAGCCGAGCTACCCTCGGGCGTGAAAGACGCGACGGCGGGCCGCCTGGGCGAGACCCAGGACTCCGGTGCCGAGCAGGAGCAGCGAGGAAGGTTCGGGCGTGGGAACGATCGAACCGGCGAACTCCTCATACGAGTTGAAGGCGCCGGGCAGGGACACGAAGGTGTCACAGTCTGTGCCGCAGGTCAGGTGGAAGAGACCGCCGGGGAAGACGGCGCCGGTCGAGATACTGAACAAGTAATAGTCGGCGGGCATGGCTGCGTCGGTGATTTTGGCGGAGAGGGTGTGGTTGCCGGGTTCGTAGTCGGTTGGACCGACCTGGGTGAATTGGTAGACGAGGTGAGTGTCGGCATCCTGGAAGAAGATGTTGGCGGCGCTTACGTTGTGGCTGGCGTCGAAGTTGATGAAGCCGGTGAGGGAGCCATTGCTGAGGTGGATCCCGGTGCCGGGCTTGGCGTCGAAGTAATACCCGCCGCTGGGAAAGCTGTCGGCAAAGGCGAGCGGGGTGATGGCGAACAGCGAAAAAAGGGCAAGCTTGGCGAACGGCATAGGAGATCCTCCGGTTTGAGTGCGATTTGGAGACCGCGGGCACACATGGGCCTGGAAGGAGTTGGTGCGATGTCTTTGTGTTTCGGGGACCCGGGGCCGGGATGCTGCGACGCGCACGAGCCCTCGCGTGTCCGCCCTGGGGCAGTGTGGGCGCGCTGCTGGAACTGCGCCTAACGCTACCAAAGAGCGGATGGGCTTGCCGAAAACTTTGGTAACTGGCCCCGGTGCAGTTGGTGAATCTTTACCGTTTGGGCACGCGCCCGTGGAGTGCCGATCGGCTTTCTTATGGGGGTGCTGTTCACCGAGCTCAGGGTCGAAGCTCTCAGCCCTGCTTGCGGCGGGTGTACCGGATCGCACTCTCGACCAGAATGATCGCAAGACCCGCGAAGAGAAGCACTCCCCGACCTCTGGGCAGCCAGCCCAGGCGGGGCAGCACGTATGCGGTGAAGCCGATCCAGGCGAGTATGAGCAGCGCGAAGCTGCCGTCGTCGACAAAGAGGCCAAAGACTTCCCGCGCGATGGTCCGGAGCCAGTTCATCGGCTCACCGCCGCCCGGGTGGGTAGCGCCGGGCGCATGGATCGCGCGAGGCTGCGGCAGACGGCAGCGGTGACAAGCGCCGCGGCGAGATACCCGAGAACGAGCCCCAGGATCGACCAGTCTCCGCCGGGCCAGACGAAGTCCGCTCCCTCGCCGACCCAGAAGGTACCGAAGGCCGAGAGCAGCACGCCGACGATGAACTTGAGCATGTTCTCGGGCACGGTGGCGAGGGGACGGTGAAGGGCGACTCCCAAGGCAGACACGAGGACGAGGGCTGCGACTGCGCCCAGGCTTGCGGGCCTGAGAAGACCGACCCCGCCGGCGCCGATCGCCACGACGATGAACACGACCTCGGTGCCTTCGAGCATGACGATGTTGAATGCGGTCGCGAAGGCTATGCGGTCCAAGCCGGTGATCCTGCCCGTCGGCTGGAGCGATGCCGCGTTCTTTGCGAAGGCGGCTGCTTCATCATGGAGCGGGATTTGCCCGGCGGAGCGCAGGATTGCCTTGCGCAGCCAACGCAGGCCGAAGAGGAGAAGCAGCACTCCGACCACGAGTTGCAGGGTGTGGAGAGGGACGCGGGTGAGGGCCCGGCCCAGGCCGGCGATCAGAACAAGCAGGACGGCGAGTGCAGCGGCGCTGCCACCGAGGGCGCTCTTCCAGCCTCGTGTACTGCCGACGGCGAGCACTACAGTAAGGGCTTCGACGCACTCCACGAGGGAGGCAAGGAAGCTGGCCAGCAGGGAGGGTCCGGCGTGTGCCCAGTTCATATCCATACGATGCGTTCCGAGGGACAACTCTGCTGTTGCGCGGAACCGGGGCGGATAGAACGGGCGGAGCTTCCGGGCGGATCGCCTGGTCTGAGGGAGGACTGGGGTGGGAGATCGGTGCGGCGGCAAAGCTCAGGGTGAACGGCTGAGCCGTTCACCCTGAGAGAAATGCGATCTTATGGGAGAGACCCGTGCAGCTTAGCGGACCGGGTGCTCTGACATGCGGGGCTGGCGTCCGTCTGTGGATTTGCGGAAGTGGATGCCAGCGGGGCAGTACTCGGAGTCGGTCTTGAGTTTGTGGGCGATGTGCGGCGGTGGCGCATCGGCGATGTGACGGCGGTGGAGCTTGACCGCCCCGGTGCAGTCGGGGCAGCGAAGTTCGGCGTCCGCGTCGGTCACGGCTTCAGCGACTGACTTCAGCTTCCAGAATGGCTCATACCCACCACCGGTCTTCAAGCGGCGACGCTTGGCCTGGCACTCGTAGATCTTTTCGGATTCGGAGGTCATGGTGGTTGCCTTTCGAGAAGCGTGTTGAGTTATTCAACTGGGTTGGAGGAGGGACGCGGTTCGCGGCCATCGGTGGCCTTCTTGAAGTGCAGTCCAGAGGGACAGTATTCGGAATCTTCGCGACGCTTGTGCTCGGCGTGGGGGGCAGGGCCGCCGGCCTTGTGGGTGCGGAAGAGCTTGACCTCGCCGCCGCAGTCCTTGCAGCGGAACTCGGTGTCGGCGTCCACGAGCGCCTCGGCGACGGGCTTTACCTTCCAGAAGGGCTCGTAGCCTCCGCCGGCCTTCACGCGGCGGCGCTTGACTTCACATTCGTACAGCTTTGTTTCGCGTTCCGCTGCCATGGTTTATTGTCCTGTTCCCCCGACCGTCATCCGGTCGAGCCTGATTGTGGGCATGCCTACGCCGACCGGAACGGACTGTCCGGCCTTGCCGCAGGTGCCAATTCCTTCGTCCAGGGCCAGGTCGTTGCCGACCATGCGAGACGTACTTGAGCGCTTCAGGGCCGTTGCCGATCAGGGTTGCGCCCTTGACCGGGCGCGTGACCTTGCCGTCTTCGATCAGGTAGGCCTCGGAGGCGGAGAAGACGAACTTGCCGTTGGTGATGTCGACCTGCCCGCCGCCGAAGTTGACGGCGTAGAGGCCGCGCGAGACGGACTTGATGATGTCCTCCGGCATGTCCTCGCCGTTCAGCATGTAGGTGTTGGTCATGCGCGGCATGGGGATGTGGTGGTAGCTTTCGCGGCGGCCGGAGCCGGTGTTGGGCATGCCCATCAGGCGGGCGTTGAGCTTGTCGGAGAGGAAGCCCTTGAGGATGCCGTTTTCGATCAGCACGGTCTCCTGGGTGGGATTGCCTTCGTCGTCCATGTTGATGGAGCCGCGGCGGTTCGGCATCAGGCCGTTGTCGACGACCGTGACCTTTTCGCTGGCGACCTTCTGGCCGATCAGGCCGGCGAAGGCGGAGGTCTTCTTGCGGTTGAAGTCGGCTTCGAGGCCGTGGCCGACGGCTTCATGGAGCAGGACGCCGGGCCAGCCGGGGCCGAGGACGACGGGCATCTCGCCGGCGGGAGCTGCGACGGCGCCGAGTTGCAGGATGGCGGTGCGGGCGGCCTCGCGGGCGAAGTGCTCGGGAGACTTGTGCGCCTTCGAAGAAGTCCAGGGTGACGCGGCCGCCGCCGCCGGAGGTGCCGCGGGCGGTGCCCTGCGCAGTCCTTGGCGATGACGAAGACGTTGAGGCGGGCGAGCGGCTGGGTGTCGGAGGCGAAGGTGCCGTCGGAGGCGGCGACCAGGATGCGGCGGAGCTCGTCGTTGAAGCCGGCGCGAACCTGGGTGATGCGGGAGTCGAAGGCGCGGGCGGCCTTGTCGGCGCGCTGGATCAGCGCGAGCTTGGCGGCGATCTCGGCGTCGGCTGCTGCGCCGGTGATGGGGTAGAGGCTGTGGGCGTCGTCCGGCTTGCGGAAGCCGTGCATCTGCTCCTTCGCGGGGCCGCTGGCGATCAGGGCCGCGGTGCGGGCGGCATGCAGCAGGCGCTCGGGCGAGAGGTCGTCGGTGTAGGCGTAGCCGGTGCGCTCGCCGGAGAGGACGCGGATGCCGCAGCCTACGCTGATGCCCTGGGAGGCGGTCTTGACGAGCGACTCGTCGATGCCGAGCGAGGTGGAGGTGACCGACTCGAAGTAAAGGTCGGCGTAGTCGCCGCCGGCGGAGAGCGCCTCGCCGAGGCAGCGCTCCATGAGGCGTTCCGAGACCCCTAGAGATATCAATGAAATATCGTTTGTGGTCGGTCCTGGAAGTGTCGGTGCGGGAGGGTCACAATTCTCATTCTAGGCCTCTACATGGGTTCCGGCAAACGATTTCGGAGATGCACCGGCCGCAACGTGGTACATTCGCAAGCCTTCTGGCGCGATATGAACCGCGAGTTGCGATGGCGTGGACGGAGTTCGCGGGTCGGCGTTTTATGCGGGTGACACTCAAGCCGCGTTCAATGGGCCGGGTTCGTCAGTGAGGGTGCGAGGCGGCCAGGACAATGGCGCCGCCGCAGACTAAAGAGAACGGAGCGGAGCGCCTCATGGAGGAACCTCGTTGTCGACCCTGGTGTATCGCTGCGGGGTTAGATCCAGAGATCGTTGGGAGCGGTTCGATGGCCTCCTGCGCCGCCGGTATTTACGACGCCGCGAGGTTCAATCAGCAGCAGCTTGACCTCGTGTTCGGCGAAGGGCTTGTGCTCGACGGTCTTCGGGACTACGTATAGCTCTCCGGGGCTGAGGCTCACGCTGCCATCGCGGAAGTCGATGCGGAGAGTGCCTTCGAGGACGAGGAAGGTCTCGTCGGTGTCGTTATGCGCGTGCCAGATGAAGTCGCCCTGGAGCTTGACGAGCTTGAACTGGTAGTCGTTCATCTCGGCGATGACCCTGGGGGACCAGGGCTCGCTGATCCGGGCTAGTTTCGCCGCGAGGTTGATGGGTTCGTAGTTCATGCGGGTCTCTCTTTGCGCTATGAGTGCCACGGTCTACGGACCGACCCAGTAGCTGGTGCGTGCGGTTACTTTGAGCTGGGGGTAGTCCTTCAGCTCGAGGTTGAGCAGGTGCAGCCCCGGGTGTGGCTGCGGTGGCTGGAAGCTGAGGATATAGCGGTTCGGGATGTGGTTGGAGACGGTCTGCAGCGTGCGCTCGAGGCTCTTGTTGTTGCCCATCTTGAAGTACTCGCCGCCGGTGATGCGGGCGACGGTTTCGGGGACGTTGCGGCGCAGTCCTTCGGTTGCGAGCGCCGCCATCTTGATGAGCCGCAGCGGAGGAGCAAGCAGGCTGAGGCAGTCCCAGGCCTGGACGAACGGGTTGTCGCTGGTGGTGGGATCGTCCTTGTGATCGCGGGCCATACAGCCGCCGGCGGGACCGGGCTCGTGGAAGAGATCTTCGAGGCTTCGTGGGCGACGTCCGATTTGGCGGAAGAAAAGCCGACGGCGTAGATGGAGGTGTTGGTGTCGGAGACGGCGCGGAGGGCGGCGTCGAGCGAGGTCCGGCTGCCGCGGTCTCGTGTTTCGGTGAACATGAGGATGGCGCGGCGGTACTCCGGCGGCTGCTTGCGGAGAAGGTCGATGGAGAAGCTGAGGGCGTCGAGGATGGCGGCGCCTTTGTCGCCGGAGTCGGCTTCGGCTAGCTGAGGGATGATCGCGGCGGCCGCGTCGGTGTTCGAGGTAAAGTCCTGCTCGAGTTCAGGGGCACTGTCGAAGGCGACGACGGCGACGCGGTGCGGCACCCCGCCGATGACGGAGTCAAGCATGGCGGGGAGGGCCATGTATTTGCTGAGCTCGCGGACGCCGTCGCCGCCGGCCTCGATCAGGATGACGAGGGCGAGGGGCTCGCCGCCGGAGTCCTCTTCGAGGTGGAGGACCTGGGGTACGCCGTCGTCGGTGAGGGTGAAGTCGTCTGCTTTGAGCGTGAAGATGAGCTCGCCGGACTTGTCGCGCACCAGCGCCGGCACCACGACCAGGGTGGAGCGGGTGGTGATGGTGGGGGTGGGCGGGGCGGGGGACTGCGCGGCGGCCAGACCAGCGCTGGCGGTGAGCCCCGCAAGACAGCAAAGCGCCAGTGCTGCGGATTGCAGGTTCATGCCGGTGCCCTCACGGCTCGAGTTTACCGGAGCCACCCGCGCTGCCATGCGGCAACCTAGCGGCCATGGGAGGGGTCGGGCGAGGCGGAGGAGCTCAGGTCGATAAAGAAGCGCGCGGGGGCGGGGGAGTAGCAGTTGCCGTCGGCGGCGTAGGTGGCGGCGCAGGCGCGGGTGATGTCCGGGCGGCGCGGGGACTGCGCGTACTGCCAGGCGACGAGATCTCCGCCGGAGTTGAGGACCACGGTTCCGCTGGCCGCGAGGGGAGGTGGTTGAAGCACGCAACCGGGTGCGGGAGGGCAGGCGTCCTGCGCGGCCCAGAACGCGATGGGATGGAGCCGCCCGGCGGCTACGTGGGCGCGAAGGTCCTCTACGGTGGTGATGGTGACGGGCCTGCCGTTGGGGCCGGTGCCGTCCGGGACGGGCTGGCCGCTCGCGTAGACCCCTGGGCGGAATGCGGTGGTGGCGACAGCTTCAGTCCACGCAAGCAGGTAGGCGGTCTGTTCGGGAAGCATGCGGCCGCCCTCCTCCTGGTCGAGAAAGAGGATGGTCTGCGGGGGGAAGCCCTCCCGGCGGGCTGCGGCGACCGCGGCCGCAGCGTCCCTTTGGCCGAGCCGGGCGGGCGTGGTGCCCGACCTGGCGGCCGCCAGGATCTCCTTGTCGAGCTTGCCGTTGGCGAGGACCAGGAACCCGAAGCCGGCCTGCCGGAGGAGCGTCGCGCTTTGCCGCCCACGTGTTCCGGGTCTCTCCGGGCGGATTGGTGAGCCAGAATCCGGTGAAGGCGAAGTGGCTGTGCAGGGCTCGGGAAGGGCGGCGTCGCCGGGGTACACGTTGCGGTCGAAGCCGGCGTAGACGGGCGGCGCCGGGGCTGAGTCTGGGCTTTGATGCCGCTGGACCAGAGCACAAAAGCCGCCAAAGCCGCGGTAGTCCTGATGACAACAGATCGCATCGACTGAGTATGATGCGTGGGCTCGCGATCGACGGCTGGCGGCTGTCTCGTGGCCTCTGACCCGAAAGTGTCAGGCCGCAGAAAGGATGCGCGCGAAGATTGCCAATTCGTGTGCTACCTTGCCACCATGCCCCCAGTCAGTGCTTCGGCCGGCCAGACGACAGAGGATCAGCGCTATCCGATCGGCGCGTTCATGCGGCCGGACGCGATCACTCCGCAGACCGCAGCACGCGATCCTCGCACTGGCAGAGCTGCCGACCCACCTGCGCAATGCCGTGGACGATCTGGATGAAGAGCAGTTGGACACGCCGTATCGCGAGGGCGGCTGGACGGTGCGGCAGCTGGTGCATCACGTCGCGGACAGCCACATGAATGCGATCCTGCGCGTGCGGCTGGCGCTGACGGAGAACTGGCCGACGATCACGCGTATGACGAGAAGGCGTGGGCGATGATGCCGGACTACGCGGCGCCGGTGGAGTGGTCGCTGGAACTGATTGAAAGCCTGCATGCGCGGTGGGTGATGCTGCTGCAGTCGCTCAGCGAGGACGAATGGAAGTGCGGGTTCAAGCATCCGGAGATGGGTCCGATTGACCGTGAGGATGGCTACGCTGCTGTATGCGTGGCACTCGCGCCATCATGTCGCGCACATCACGCATCTTCGCGCAGCGCGAGGGCTGGTAAGGGCGATGGGTGCGAGGCTGGCGGAGAGTGCGGAGGACGATTGCGCGCTGCTACGAGGTGATGTCGCACCTGCGGCCGTACCTGGTGGAGGCGAGTTCGTGGCGCGGGTGCAGGCGCAGCAGGCGCAGGGATATCGGCTCGCATACCTGGAACGATGAGGCGCAGGTCGTGGCGGTGGCGGGCTTTCGCATGACGGAGATGCTGAGCTCAGGCCGGACGATGTATGTGGATGACCTGGTGACGGACGAGTGGCAGCGCGCTCCCACGGGCACGGGAAGACGATGCTGGACTGGCTTGCAGGAGTATGCGCGCGAGGCGGGCTGCGAGACCTTCAGCCTGGACTCGGGCACGCAGCGGCAGGAGGCGCATGCGTTTTATTTCCGCGAGCGGATGCGGGTGACGGCGTTCCACTTCGCGAAGAAGCTTTAGGGCGAAGGCGAGAGCGAATCACAGAAGACGCAGAGAACGGCACAGAGGACACAGAGGGTGCTGCGCCGGGGTGTATGGCTTGTGGGGGTGCTGTCACGGGTGGCCACGGAGATTGTGCTGCCGCTGCTTCCATGCGGCGTAGGGTAGCAGGGTCAATGCGAGCAGCGCGAAGGCGTGGATGGCTGTGTGCGTCACTACGTTGTAGGCGAGGGTGTGGCCGCTGAAGCCGGGCTCGTTGGTGAAGGCTAACCGCATGCCCACGTGAAATGCGCGCGCTCCGGTCGAGCTTACGGTCTGCACTGCGCGTACCTGTGCGAGAGCGCCGAAGACGGCGAGGAGGACGAGCGCGATCGAGGGCCACGCCGCGCGCAGGCGCTGGCGCGCTGCGAGGACTGCGACCGTCCAGCCCACGAGCAAAGGTCCGGTGAAGTAGAGCAGGCGGCCCAAGCCGAAGTATGGGATGGCTGCTCCGCGAACGGGGACGAACGGAGTGCTGTGGTCGGCGAGAAAGAGGTGCCATCCTGACCAGAGCAGGAATAAGGCGATCGAGTATGCGGCGGCGAGGGCGAGCAGAGGCGCTATGCCAAAGGCGAGCCAGGGTGCGCGGGCGGACCAGGCACGGAGCTGGGGTTGGTCCGTCATGGCGCGGGTGAGTTGATCGAGCGAGCCGAGGCGGCCGAGAGCGGCGGCTTCGGCCTCTGTGCGGGTGCGGCCGGAGCGTTGCTCTTCGGCGGTGAGGTCCTCGTGGTGGTCATGGAGTTCGCGGAGGTATCGCTGCACGTGGCGCGGGGCGATGCCGTTGCGCAGAAGACGCTCGCGGAGTTCGTCAAACGGTTTCGACATGGTGTGCTCCTGTGAGCATCTTCTGGATTGCGTCCGTCAGATTCGCCCATTCGCTCGAGAGCGTGGCGAGGCGGCGGCTGCCGGCGCGGGTGAGGCTGTAGTAGATTCGGCTGCGCCCGTTCACGGTTTTGCGGCGGGATTTGAGGGCGCCCGCGTCTTCCAGACTGTGCAGGACGGGATAGACGACACCTTCGCTGAGTGTGATGGCGGCCGTGGTGCGTTCGTGGATGGCCTGGACGAGCTCGTAGCCGTACATCTCACCGGCAGCGAGGAGCTGCAGGAGGAGGAGCTCGGGAACTCCGTTCATGAAGTTCGGGTTGGACTCGCGCGTCGGCATGTGGAGGACTATACCTTGCGTCGCTAGGTATAGCAAGCACGTTCAAGAACCAAAGAGGATCACAGCGCATACGGAGAAAGGCACACAGGCTATGTGGGTGGATGCGAAATGAGTGAGCCTGAAGGCCGGGTCTCCGGGGTGCTAGACTTTGGCTGCGTATGGGGCCAGGCAGAGTTTCGCGGAGCAAGCCGGGTAGTGGTGCGGAAGCAGACACCGGAGGGGATTGCCGCTGCGGTTGAGAGCTTTCTTGTGGAGTATCCAAAGGCGGTGGTGTCGGAAGACGGCAAGGTTCTCTTCGACATGCGGAGCGCGAAGTACTCGCTTTCGACCGAGTACGGCAGGTGCACGCTGCAGCTGTGGAGCGAGGAGCGGAACCTTGTCCGCCGGGTGGTCGGGACTGACGACCGCGGAATCGATTCTGAGGCTAAGCACACAGCGCTTCGGTCAGACCAAGCCGGCGACGCTGGAGCTTGCGGGCGATATCGAACGGCGGATTCCGAGCTCGCGTGAGACCGCGCGGACGAGGTTCCTGGTGGTGCTTGCGCGGATGCTGGCGCGGCTCTTCCCGGAGTGGACGCCGGAGGGCTTCCGCACAGCGATGGACCTGGAGAAGAGCTTTGGGCCGGCGTATGCGCGCGGGATGCTGGTGCAGGGGCAGCAGGCGTGGGCCGTGATCGCGGTGAACGCGGCGGAGACCCAGACGACGGTGGATGGGATCCTCACGGTTGGGGTGTTATGGCTGGCCGAGTGCCGGGAGCGCGCTGCTGGACGGCGCGTGGTGCGCGGGCTTCGCATGCTGGTGCCGAAGGGGATGGCGCGCGCTTACCGTCTCGCGCATGGCGTGGATGAACGAGGACGCGGCTCAGTGGGAGTTGTGGGAGTTTGACGAGCGCACAGAGGAGCTGGAGCAGCGCGACGCGGGCGACGCCGGCAATCTGCAGACCCACTTGGTTCAGGCGACGAATGAGACGGCCGTACGGGAGCGCTTTGCCGCGCCGGCGGCGGAGGTGATGGAGCTTGTGCCGGAAGCCTACCGGGCTGTTGTGGACCAGCGGGTCCGCAGCGGCGCGGAGTTGGCCTTTCTGCTGCATGGGCTGGAGTTTGCGCGTGTGCGATCGGGCTATGCGGGCCAGAGCTTCCAGCAGACGGCCGAGATTACGGTGGGTGCGGGCCCGAACGAGACGCCGCTTACAGACGCCAATACGGGTGAGTTGCGCGCGCCGGCTGGCTACGCTGTTTGCGCGACGACGCGCGGACGGCGACAGCGCGGGACCCGCTGTTCCGGACGCAGACGGAGAGCTGGCTGGAGAGTGTGTTGCGGCAGGATCTGATGCTGCTGGACGCGCACCTGAACGCCGACACATGCGTACACGCAGGTGCCGGCCTTCGCGGGGTCTGACCGCGGAATGCTGGACCTGCTTTCGGTGCTGGCGGATGGGCGGCTCGCGGTCATCGAACTGAAGGCAGAGGAAGACATGCACCTGGCGCTGCAGGGGCTGGATTACTGGGTGCGCGTGCGATGGCACCACATGCAGACGGCGGGGTCGGCAAGCCGACCGCAGTTTGGACTGGGTGAGTTCCAGAGGCATGGCTACTTCGCGGGTGTGCCGCTTTCGGAGCAGCCGCCGAAGCTGTATCTGGTGGCGCCGGCGCTGCGCATTCATCCGGCGACGGAGACGGTGCTGCGGCACCTGTCTCCGCGCGTGGAGTGGGAGCTCGCGGCGCTCGATGAGCGCTGGCGCGAGCAGGTGAAGGTGGTGTGGCGCAAGCGCTCGGGCGGGTTCTAGAGAGTCAGCTTGCGGAGGTATTCGCGGTTGATCTTCATGCTTTCGGGCACGGAGAGTGAGGTCTCGTCCTGGTCCACGAAGGCGTACTGGATGCCTTGTGCGCGGGCCTGGCGGAAGATGGCGCGCCAGTCGATGGTGCCGTGGCCCAGCTCGGTGAAGTGCTGCGGTGGGTCGGTGGTGAAGCTGGTGGGCGAGTTGGCGAGCCGGTCTTTGAGATGGATCAGGCGAACGCGGTCGCTGTGCGCCTTCAGGACGGCGAGGGGATCCTGCCCGGCCTGGGTGAGCCAGTAGACGTCGAGCTCGAGTTTCACCAGGGCGGCGTCGCTATGCTTCATCAACTCGGTGAAGCCGTTGCTGCCGTCGATCGGCTTGAACTCGTAGTCGTGGTTGTGGAAGACGAACTCCATACCGGCCGAACGCGCGGCCGCGCCAACCTTGTTGAACAACGAGGCCGCACTGCGAAAGCCCTGCAGGGTGTTCCATTGATCCCTGGGGAGCATGGGGCAGACCATGTACTTGATGCCGAGGGCGTGGGCGTACTCGACTTTGCTTTCCAGACCCTCGTAGTCGAAGTGCAGCGGCTGCGCTTTGCAGGCCGGCATCGGCCAGCATGCGGCGCAGCTCTGCGGCGGGGCGGTTGTACGCGATGGGGTAGAGCTCCACCTGTGGGAAGCCGGCGTCATGGATGGCGTGCAGGGCTCCGGCGAGGTCGGTGGCGGCCTGGCGGCGCACCATAAACATCTGGACGCCGTAGGTCATGCCGGGAATGTCCGCCCAGAGACTGCGGGTGAGAAAGGGTGCCACGGAGGCGGCGGCTGAGAGCTGAAGGAATGTGCGGCGGGTGGGCATGGTCTATTTGTTCTCCTCGGCCGTGGGGTTGGGGCCGGTAAAGGGGGAGCAGCAGGGCTCATGGATCGGCGCGAACTCCATGAACTCCACCCGGGTGAGATCGGGGTCGAAGAGGTTGAGCTGGATCTTGCCGTCGCGGCCGAGCTGGGTTTTGGTGCAGTTGGCGCCTTCGCAGTGATTGCGGGCGAGGGCCGTCGACGACGTCCTGCATGTGGGCGGTGCCGAGCGAGAAGTGGTCGGAGACGCCGGCCTGCTTGAGGGTGGGGGCGGCGGGCCGGGTTGAGCATGTACTCCAGCCAGTCGGTGCCTTCGGGAACCTGCAGGCTGATCCAATCGGTGACGTCGTCGGTGTGGCCGCCGTGCCAGAGCGGCCTGAAGCCGAGGATGTCTTGCCAGAAGGCGTTCTCGCTGTCGCTGTTGTGCACGATGAAGCCGACGTGGATGATGCGTGTGCTGGTTGCGGCGGGGGAGGGCGCGGCGGTGGAGACGGCCTTCTCCGCGGCTGTCTGGACGAAGAAGACGAGGTTGCTTTCGGGATCGCGCACGGCAAAGCGGCCGTTGCTGAGAGGCAGCTCGGGCTTGATGCCCTTAGCCTGGAGATATTGTTCCAGGGCCTTGGCATCGCGGGTGGTGAATCCGACGGCGGCCATGCGGACGTTAGGCTGCGGCGGAGGTGCCGTGGTCAGGAGTTCGATCCACTGCGAGCGGTTTACCGGGTAGATCCACGTGCCGCCTGCCTCCTTGCGTTGATAACCGAGGGTGGTGCTGTAGAACTGCTGCGCGGCAGAGGGATTGGTCGTGTAGAAGCGGGCAAAGGCGATACCTGTGATGGCTGGTCGTGCGGGCTGCTGAGCGGTCCCGGCGAGGCTGGCGGCGAACAGGCACGCGGCGGCGACGATTCGTCTCATGGCTGGCAACTGTATGGGAGCAAGGTGCGATGGGTCAATGGGGTAGCGGGCGCGTGGGGGTGCGGCGCGGGCCGGCGGACGGGTTAGTCGCAGGCAGCGCCGACAGCTTCAAGAGTGAGGGAATCCTGCGCTGGCTCTTCGAGGTGGACCTGATCGGGGGCCGACTCTCGGGCGGTGAAGAATGCCTCGACGGCGTCCAGCACCGCGTGGCCGTTCTTCGCGTCGAAGATCTGCTTGCGCAGGGCTCCGCCGCCGGGTACGCCGTGGGTAAACCAGGCGGCGAACTGCTTCATCTTGCCGACGGCGTCGCGGTGGCGCTGGTCGCGCGCGATCTGACCGGAGGCGATGATGGCGGCGGCGCGGGCGGCTTCGGCCGCTTCGTCGAGGGCGATCTCGTCGACCAGCATCTGGAAGTAGGTGCGGATCATGCGGTAGCGGTCGAGGTCGGTGGGCATGTCGTATGTCCCGCGGCCGGACGCCTCCTTGGTCGCGGTGTACTGCGCGATCTGGCGGAAGATCCACGGGTTGGCCGGCGCGGCGCGGCCGATCATCACGGCGTCGCAGTGGGTGGCGTCGACCATGGCGGCGGCGTCCTCGGGGGTGCGGATGTCGCCGTTGCCGATGACGGGGATGCTGACGGCGTCCTTTACGGCGGCGATGTACTCCCAGCGGGCCTGGCCGGTGTAGCCATCTTCGCGGGTGCGGGCGTGGAGGGCGACGGCGTTGAGGCCGCAGTCTTCGCGCCATCTTTGCGAGCTCGACACAGACGATGTGGTGGTCGTTCCAGCCCATGCGGAACTTGACCGTAAACGGGATGGAGACGGCGGCGCGGATGGCCTTGAAGATGCGCTCGATCTGCGGCAGGTCTTTGAGCAGGCCGGAGCCTCCGTTGCAGGCGACGACGCGCTTGGCGGGGCAGCCGAGGTTCAGGTCGACGAGGTCGAAGCCGGCGTCCTGCACGATGCGGGCGGAGTCGGCGAGGGTGTCGGGATTGGAGCCGAAGAGCTGGGCGGAGATGGGGTGCTCGTCGTCGTAGTAGGTGAGGTAGCGCTTGCGCTTGGTCTCGCGCAT
Organism: uncultured Acidobacteriaceae bacterium; assembly: GCA_963791875.1. Lineage (GTDB taxonomy): Bacteria > Acidobacteriota > Terriglobia > Terriglobales > Acidobacteriaceae > Edaphobacter. The sequence continues at coordinate 171,675 of CAWBUI010000003.1, read as the reverse complement.
GCGGGAGAGGCCGTCGGCGGAGGTGAACTCCGTCATGATGAGGCCGCAGCCGGACTGCTGGTTCGATGGTGGCGGTGTCGACGCCTGCGGTGGTTGGATCCCAGTCTCAGAGGCGGAGGACGGGGCCTCGGTGGCGGCTGAAGACGCTGGCGTTCTTGATGAAGCGGCGGAAGACGGTGTCGGTGACGCCGGCCATGGGGGCGAGGACGGTGGCTGGGGCGATCTCGACCGTGCCGATGGAGAAGCTTGCGGGCACGCGGGTGTGCGCGGGCATCGCGTGCTCCAGCGGGCGAGTCCCACTTCTTCTGCTCGAGGGTGTAGCGCTTCTTCATAGGGTGCGTCTGTCAAAGCAAAAGGCCCCCGCCGGAGCGGAGGCCTTATTGTGGGTTGCGCTCGGGCTACTTCTTGGCGGTTTCGGCGGCCTTCGCCTTGGTGGCGTCGGCCGTGGCGATTTTGCGGCGGAACCGCTCGACGCGGCCTGCGGTGTCGACCAGCTTCTGCTTGCCGGTAAAGAATGGGTGGCAGGCGGCGCAGATTTCAACGACGATGTCGCCCTTGTGGGTGGAGCGGGTCTCGAACGTGTTTCCGCAGGCGCACTTGACGTTGATCTTGTCGTACTTCGGGTGGATCGCTTCCTTCGGCATGGCCTTGAACTCTTTTCTCTCTAGGATGTTGCCCGGGCTCGCGGTTCGCTTGCAGCGGGTGCGTTCACCGTCACATCGATTGGCCTGTCGCGCCGCCCACACGGAGCCCGATCGGCTGGATCCAGGGGCGCACTGGCATTGGGGACTCGCTTCTCCTCAGTCTAACTTGGATTCCCACACCGGGCAATTGGATTCAACCGCGTGAGCGTCCGCGGCTGCGATACTGGACGAGACGGAGCCGCGAGGCAATGACATGGAAGACATCTGCACGATCTGCGAGGGTTCCGGGCTGCGCATTGTCCAGGAGGACGGCCGGCAGGTGGCCCGCACGTGCGAGTGCCGGCGTGGAGCGCAGGACGTCGCGGCGGCTGGAGTCGCGCCCGCATCCCGCGGCGCTATGAGCACTGCACGCTGGATAGCTACGAGAGCGGCTTTCGCGGAGCGCACCGGTCGCTTGAGCGCGGCCCACCTGCGGGCGCGGAAGTTTGTGGAAGGCTACCCGGTGGAGACGGCCGGCACGGGGCTTCTGCTGACCGGATCGATCGGCGTCGGCAAGACGCACCTGGCGCGTGGCGATTCTGCAGGCGCTGGTGACGGAACGCGGCGCTACAGGGCTGTTTTACGACTACCGCGATCTGCTGAAGCAGGTGCAGAACAGCTACAACCCGGCGGTGGCCGCGACAGAGCTGCAGATCCTGCGGCCGGTGTTCGAAGCGGAGGTGCTGGTGCTGGATGAACTGGGCGCGGCCAAGCCGACGGACTGGGTGTGGGACACGGTCGCGCACATCCTGAACACGCGGTATAACGACCGCCGGACCACGATCATCACGACGAATTACTCGAACGCGGCGCCGTTGGGGTCGGAGCCGTCGTCAGCCAAGGCGCGCGATGCGGGAGGAGACGCTGGGCGACCGCATCGGGGAACGCATGCGGTCGCGGCTGCAGGAGATGTGCGTGGTGGTGGAGATGCACGGCGAAGACTTCCGCCAGAAGCTCAAGCGGGCCAGCTTTGCGTGATGGTGGAACGGGCCGAGTCTGCTCGGAGTACCTTTCCGAGGCCTGGACTGGTGCGCCTGATGCTGATCGTCTGGCTGCGGGCGTGGTTCCGATAGCGGGTGGCTACTAGCGGGTGGCTACGAAGAGCAGGGCGCTGATCGCGCCGACGCAGCCGACCCAGTAGAGGATGTCTCCAGGGTGGGGCAGGCGGGCCGGTGAGCTTCTGGTTTCAGAACGGCTGTACAAAGCGCGGTAGCGGGCGATCAGGCCGTCGCTGACGGCGGGAGAGTTGCTGTGGATTGTGGCGGAGTGTGTGTGAGTCGTCATGCTGAGGTTCCATCCTTGCTGAGCGATTTCCGCTGCTATCTCTCTGGCCCCGCTGGCTTGACCCGTGCCAGCAACCTCACGCTACGTGTGAGCGGGGGCTGTGGAAATCCAACGATCGTGTTATTACGGGCGTACCTAACAACGGCGGATCTTCTCTGGGTCCGGTGCGGTATAGAATCGCGGGAAGATGAGCGAACTCGCAGACACCAGCGGGACAGCAGGAGACGCCTGCGCGGGGACGCCGCGGATCTTCGGAGCGGGGCGGCCGGAGCGTTCGGGGCTGCCTCCTGCGGCGTGGGCGGCTGCGGCTTCGATCGTGCTGCTGGTGGTCGTCGCGCTGCTGTTGTCCGGGCGGAGAAACCGGCGCCGGCACCGCCGACCTCTGCATCCGGAGGACGCCTACGGGGCGAGCCTGCCGCTTTCGCAGCTTGCGATGAGCGAGTCGGAGAGCCTGTCCGGCACCAAGGTGACGTATCTCGATGGGCATATGCACAATACGGGCCAGCGTACCGTGACCGAGGCGACGGTGCAGGTGGTCTTCGCGAACGATGAGGCGATGCCGCCGCAGATCGACACTCAACCGCTGACGGTGATCCGCACGCGGCAGCCGTATGTCGACACCGAGCCGATCTCGGCCGATCCGCTGAAGCCGGGGGACGATCGCGAGTTTCGGCTGATCTTCGAGTCGGTTCCGCAGAACTGGAACACGCAGATGCCGCAGGTCCGGATCATCCATACGCAGCTGCGCTAGGCGGTAACAACTTAGCCGCGTGCGCCGGGATCCCGGGCGGCGAGTAATTCTTACCGGTGGAGTGGCTTCCGGCAAATATCCTGCCTCGGAGGTTGTCGGTGCGCCCTACGCCGATAAGGATCTGAATTGATACGAGTTACGTGGACCATGCGAGTTTGGCATGCGTCTTGCAATATGCGAGGTAGACGGAAGCCTGTTCCGTGCGGCATTCGTCGAGGAGAAAACGCCATGAAAAATCTTCCAAAAGGTCTCGGTCTTTCCACTCTGGTTCTAGGAGGACGATGAGCGCCGTTGCATTCGCCCAAGCCACACCGGCGGACACGAGTGCGCCGACTGGCACCGCCGCGGCGACCGTAAGCTCCACGCAGCCAGCCGGCCGCAAGATTCCTCCACCTACGCTACCGGCCAGCCTCTTCAGCCCCAGTCGAAGGAAGGTTTCTGGGGCCACATGAATCCGATGGCGCGCAAGAAGTGGGTAAAGCGCAGCGTCGATCCGATCCGCGACCGTACGAACGAGCTGGATCAGCTTCAGTCCAAGAACGCGAACGACATCAAAGACGTGGACAAGCGCGCACAGGCGGGCATCAGCCAGGCGATGATGGCGGCGAACACTGCCGACCAGCATGCGGCCGATGCAGCTAACCGTGCCAACTCCGCTCAGACGACGGCGACCGGGGCAAGCACCCGCACCGAGGCTCTGAACGGCACTGTGCAGAATCTTGACCAGTACCAGCTGTCACCTCGACCGCAGTCAAGTTCCCGAAGGGCCGCACCACGCTGGGCAAGGACGGCGAAGTCTGAGCTCGACGATATGGCGACCAAGCTGGCGGGCGAGAAGGGCTACATCATCGAAGTGCAGGGCTACAGCCGCGCCGGCGTGCAGAGCTCGCAGGCGATGGCCGACTCCGTCGTTCGCTACCTCGTAACCGAGCACCAGGTGCCGATCTACCGCATCTACCGCTCGGGTCTGGGCAAGGCCACCGCGACTACCGCGACCGACGGGCAGGAGGCGATCGTGAACGGCGTTCGCGTGACCCTGCTCCACAACAGCCTTGCGTCGATGAATGGCGCTTCGGCTTCGAACAGCACACCGGCAGCACCGGCACGACGGGTCAGAGCACGGCCCAGCCGGTATCAATCAGTAGCCCTCCCTACTGTGCGGCGGGGAGTCTGAGACTCCCCGCCGCAGCTGTAATGGCAAGGCCGCTCCGGCAGGCGAGCGAGAGCAGGACCCAAGATTCGCGGTACGCAGCCGATAGCAGAGCGCGACCGCAAACAAGCTCTCCTTACCAGAGAGAACCAAGGCAGATTGGCCCCTCGCGTGAGGGGCCGTTTTTTTTAACCTATAGGTGCGCTGTGTCGTCCTGTGGGTACCCCCTCCCCCCGGGGGGTGGTATGGCTAAGTGGCTTATTATGCTATAGATGCGTTCATGGCATGCCCGCAAATATCTGATTCTAGATTAGTTACAGGCAAATATAAGAAAACAAAGACGATAACGGTGGATACAAGAACGTGACAGGAATATGCGCGGGCATAGGAAGACACGCGCGTTCGCTGTGAGTTCAGAATTCGGCCGAAGTTTAGAGGATTAACATAAAGTATACCAAGCTGGCACAAACTAAACTGCCAGTTATTTTTGACTTTATTCGCTTTGTTTTGTGGGGCTTGCGATTTTGGGGGGCTTGACACGTTATTTACGGCCGCGGCTGAAGAGCGAGGATCCCACCTCAGACTATGGGACTTCCTGAGGTGGGCACCCGAGTGGCGGGGCGCGGGTTGAGTGCGGGATGGATGTGGGTCTGAGGGGAGGGCTACGCGGTGAGAGCGGCGAGGGTCTTCTCGAGGGAGGCGGCGTCTTCTACGTTGAGGCTGACGGGGGAATCGACACCTTTGCCAAGGATCTGGCGGGTGAGTCCCGTCAGCACGCGACCAGGGCCGACCTCGATCAGGTGGGTGGCGCCGCGGGCGACGAGGAGCTGGATGCACTCGACCCAGCGGACGGGGGCGGTGACCTGGCGGATGAGGGTGACGCGGGCGTCGGCGCGCCGTGGCGAGCAGGCGGGCGTCGAAGTTTGAGGCGACGGGGATGGCGGGGTCGTGGAAGGCGAGATTGGCGAGATCAGCGGCGAGCTTGAGGCCGCGCGGGCAGCATGAGGGCGCAGTGGAAGGGGGCGGAGACGGCGAGCATGACGGTGCGTTTGGCGCCGGCCGCTTTACAGAGGTCGGCGGCGCGCTCGACAGCGGCTGTGGCGCCGGAGATGACGGTCTGCTCGGGGGAGTTGAGGTTGGCGGGGGAGACGACGGCAGCGACGTGGGCGCGGGGATCGGAGTCGTTCGAGGGCTTCGGTGCGAGCCGGGCAGGGCGGGTCGACGGATGTCGTCTCGATCTCGGCCGCAGATCTCGTTGACGAGTTCAGGCGGAGAGGCCGAGGATGGCGGCCATGGCGCCTTCGCCCGGGGGAACGGCCTGCTGCATGTAGCGGCCGCGGAGGCGCACGGTGCGGACGGCGTCGGCGAAGGAGAGGGTGCCGGCGGCGACGTGGGCGGAGTACTCGCCGAGGGAGTGGCCGGCGGCGAAGGCGGGCGGGATGCCGTGTTCGGCGAGCACGCGGGCAGGCGGCGACGGAGACGGTGAGGATGGCGGGCTGGGTGTGCTCGGTGAGCTTGAGGGGTCTTCCGGGCCTTCGAAGATGAGCTGCGAGAGCTTGAAGCCGAGGGCGGCGTCGGCCTCCTCGAAGACGGCGCGGGCGGCGGGGTACTGGTCGTAGAGGTCGCGGCCCATGCCGACGGATTGCGAGCCCTGGCCGGGGAAGAGGAATGCTGGCTGGGTGGTAGGTTGGGTGTTCATTCCGTCCTCGATGGTACAACAGGAGAGTGGGATGGCGGGCACTCGATAGCGCGCTTGGCTCGGTGCGGGTTCCCGGCAAGGAGAACTCGATGAAGGACGATTGCCTGCACGCGGACGCGAGTTTACGGCCGGGTGCGGACATGACGCCCAGGAGGCTCACGCACGTGCAGGCGCGCATGGAGCAGCACCTCTATTGGAGCCGCAAGAGCGTTGCGGAGCGGCTCGCTGCGTGCACGGAGCTGACGAGGCGGCTGTGTAGGATGCGGGGAGTGAACCTCGATGAACGAAAAGCAGATTTCGCTCCTCGCCGCATTCGCCGACGCCGGAGTTGAGTACGCGGTTGTGGGCGGAGTGGCGGTGAACATGCATGGCTATGTTCGGGCCACGCACGACCTGGACCTGTTCATTCGGCCCACCGAGGAAAACGCCCGTGCCGCCTATCGTGCGCTTCTTGCGTTGGGCGTCCCGCTGAGCGGGATTGAACCGAACGACCTGCTGGTGGAAGAAGAGAACCTTCGATTCGGTCCGGAGGAGGACCACATCGACATCCTCCCCTCAATCGGAGAGATGCCGTTTGAACAGGTGTGGAGGAACCGTGTCGAGGCGGAGGTGGATGGCTTGTCGATTCCGTTCATCTCGAAAGCTGACCTGATCGCCAACAAGCGACAGGTCGGCCGGTTGCGCAACCTCGCCGATGCGGAAGAGCTTGCACTGATTCCCGACGGAGATTGACCGCTGCCAAGCGGGTGCGTCGCCTGCCGGGGCGATTCGCTGTTGCGTATGTTCCGCCCCGGAGGAGGAGCAGCGGGCAGGAGGAACGCACCACAGCGCGCAGGTGTGCTGCGTTAGACCAGGACTGGGTCTTTGGCGAGGATGGTGGCTTCGCCGGAGAGCAGGTCGGCTGGCGAGGGGGATGGCTTCTTCCTCGGGCATCTGGGGGAAGTAGGCGTTGTTGAAGTACTGGCCGAGCATGCGGTGGGTGTTGAAGAAGGTGCCGTTCATGCCGATGCAGTGCTGCTGCATGCGGGCCCAGGCGCTGGGCCGGGCGTAGAGCGGGGCGATCTGAGTTCTCGAGCTTGTCGTAGAGGCTGGCGGCTTCGGCGTCCTCGTCTTCGGCGTCGTCGATGGCCCAGCCGGTGACGTTTTCGGCGCAGCCTTCGATCCACCAGCCGTCGAGCACGGAGAGGGAGGGCACGCCGTTGAGGGCGGCCTTCATGCCGGAGGTGCCGGAGGCTTCGTAGGGGCGGCGGGGGGTGTTGACCCAGACGTCGACGCCCTGGGTGAGCATGGCGCCGAGCTCCCAGTCGTAGTTTTCGAGGTAGACGATGTGGACGCCGGAGGCCTCGAGGCTGGCGGCGGCGGCGAAGACTTCGCTTGATGAGGCCCTTGCCGGCGACGTCGGCGGGGTGGGCCTTGCCGGCGAAGAGGATCTGCAGGCCGCCGATCTTCTTGGCGATCTTGGCGAGGCGCTTGGGATCGTGGAAGAGGAGGCTGGCGCGCTTGTAGGTGGCGACGCGGCGGGCGAAGCCGAGGGTGAGGATCTTGGGATTGAACTGCTGGCCGGTGCGGCGGGCGACCTCGGCGAGGAGGCGCTGCTTGGTTTCGGAGTGGCAGTTGGCGATCTTGGCCGGGCTCGACGCCGTAGATGGAGCGGAAGTACTGGTTATCGTGGCGCCAGCTCGGGGATCTCCTTGTCGAGCAGGGCCTGCATCGGGCGCGGAGAGCCAGGTGGCGGCGTGGACGCCGTTGGTGATGGAGTGGACGTTGTAGTCGGGGAACATCTGCTGCGAGACCTTGCCGTGCATCATGGCGACGCCGTTGACGTAGCGCGAGAAGCGCAGGGCGAGGTAGGTCATGTTGAGCAGCGCGTTGTGCAGGCGCCGAAGCGCTCGATGGCGGCGCCGCGCTCCTTGCCGAGGACGGTGTACATCTGGTCGAGGCCGAACTGGTCGTGGCCGGCGGGCACGGGGGTGTGGGTGGTGAAGACGCACTGGCTGGGCGACGGCCTGGACGTCGTCTTCGGTGGCGGCGTCGAGCGGGCGCGCCGCCGAGGCGCTCTTCGAGCAGGCCGATGGCGAGCAGGGCGGCGTGGCCCTCGTTCATGTGGTAGACCTCGGGCTTGATGCCGAGCGGCCTGCAGCATGGCGATGCCGCCGAGGCCGAGCACGGTCTCCTGACAGAGGCGGTAGTAGGTGTCGCCGCCGTAGAGGTGGTCGGTGAGGGTGCGGTCGTAGGGATCGTTGCCTTCGATGTCGGTATCGAGCAGGAAGACGGGGATGATGTGGCCGGAGACGCCGACGACGTCGAAGCGCCAGGCGCAGACCTGGACGTCGCGGCCCTGCATGGCGATGGTGACGGTCTGGCCGGCGGAGGGAAGAGTGGTCTCGGGCGACCAGGGCACGTCGGATTCGGTCTGCTGGCCGACGGAGTCGAGGTGCTGGCGGAAGTATCCGCGGCGATGGACGAGCGAGACGGCGACCATGGGCGCTTCGGTGTCGGCCGCGGAGCGGAGGGTATCGCCGGCGAGCATGCCGAGGCCGCCCGAGTAGGTGGGCAGGGCGGGGGAGAGCGCGATCTCCATGGAGAAGTAGGCGATGCGGCGCTCGGTGAGCTCGAGGCTGGCCGCGGAGGCGACGGGGGCGGCGGAGGCGGGGGTACCGGTCGGCTGGCTCATCGGGGGCGTCATTCGGGGAAGATCCTTTGGGCGAATATCTGGGATGGGCTTTTCCATCCCCGTGAGGCGGTTCTGCCGAGACTATCGGCCGGTATGTCGGGCACCGTGCGGTGTTGGATGCGTTCCGCGTGAATCACCAGTGTACCAAGAGGGTCTGGGCAGCCGGGGACCTATATCTGCAACCTTTGAGGTGAACTTTTGGGCGGCGGCGCGGTTTTCGCGCTGTCGGCGTTAGAGGAGCGGGGGGAGGACGGCGGAGGCGGCTGCGTCGAGGCGGGTCCAGATCTCGGGGCCCCAGGCGAGGTGTTCGGGCTTCATCAGGACGGAGCGGAGGCAGGTGACCGTTGCGTCGGTGTCGGAGGGGGCATCGGGCCAGGTGTTTGGCGGGGAAGAAGCGGGCGGGGAGAGTGGCGAGGGCGAGGTAGAGATCGCGGCGGGCGGCCTCGTCGAAGATGGCCTGGGCGAGGCGGGAGGACTCGGCGAGGGAGGGGGCGGCGACGGCCCAGAAGAGGATGTCGAGCTGGGCTCGGAGGTGGGGAGGAGGAAGCGGGGGTGGGCCGAATGGACTGCGTCGGCTGCGAGGCGGGCGTGCAGGGCGAGGGCGGCGTCGCGGCCGGATTCGAGGCCGAGGGCGAACTGCCGCCGGGGATGTAGGGGAGAAGGCGCTGGGTGGCCCAGAGGGCGACGGCGGAGGCTCCGGCGCGGGAGCACTCGAGGGAGATCTCGCCGAGGTGGAGGTCTGCGGAGGTGAAGTAGGTGTAGGGCGAGTCGTGCTTGTAGAAGCGGCCGACGGTGGGGTCGCGGAAGAGGACGGCGCCGCAGCCATAGGGCTGCAGGCCGTGCTTGTGGGGGTCGACGACGAGGGAGTCGGCCTGGGGGATGGCGTCGAAGGCGGCGCGGGCCTCGGGGGTGAGGTTGCGGCAGAGGGTGAAGTAGCCGCCGTAGGCTGCGTCGACGTGGATGCGGAAGCCGTAACGGGATTGGAGCCGGAGGATCTGGTCGAGGGGATCGACCGCGCCGATGGCGGTGGTGCCGAGGGTGGCGACGACGGTGCCGATGGTTGTGGTTTCGAGCGCGTGCTCGAGGGCGTGGAGGTCCATGCGGCCGGTGTTGTCGGAGGGGATGGCGACGAAGGGCAGGCCGAGGACGGCCGGAGATGCGGGCGTGGGTGTAGTGGGCCTGGTCGGATGCGGCGATGGCCTTGCCGGGGGCGAGCTGGCCGGCGACCCAGAGGGCTTCGAGGTTGGCGAAGGTGCCGCGCTGGAGTGGCCGAGATGGCGGCGAGGTGGTCCGGAACGCCGGCCAGCCGAACATGGCGGCGAGGGCGGCGACGGCTTCGAGCTCCATGGCGGAGCTGGCGCGGCCGCCGTCGAGCGCGTGGTTGTTGGGGTTGACGGACATCGCCAGGGCGTAGGCGGCGCGGGCGATGGGGTGGGGCGGCTTGAGCATCTGGCCGGCGTAGAGAGGGTGGGCGTAGGGGTAGTTGTCGTGCATGCGGCGCGGCGGCCTCGGAGAGGATGGCGGCGGCGCTTCGCCGAGCGGGGGCTCGGGTGCGGGGGGGAGGTGGGCGAAGCCGGCGTCGAGGCGCTGCTGGGCTTCGCGCGAGGCGGGTGAGGAAGTCGGCGGGTGCGGGGTTGATGGGCATGCGCGAGGGGCTTAGAGGGTCATGAAGCCGAGCTTGAGGGCGAGGCCGGCGAGCGCCGCGAGGAGATAGGCGGCGACCGTCCAACGGCCGGCGGTGCGGAGGAGGCGGCGGGCCTGTTCGAGCAGCAGGATGATGGCGAAGAGGAGGGTCATCAGGAGGAAGCCGTCCCAGATAAAGACGCGGGTGCCGTCAGGGGAGACGGAAAGGACCTGCCGGATGTGGAGGGGCGTGAGGAAGCTGCCGGCGGCGAAGGTGAGGATGAAGAGGAGGAACTGGAGGAGGGTAAGGAGGACGTTCTTCATGGGTGTGGGGATGATTCGAGAAGTATAGGGCTTGGGGTGCTTCTGGGAAGTGGGGGCGGCGATACATGGGGGCTCGCCACTGCGCGCTGCGCGCTCCATCGAGATGACGATGCTGGGGTGGGTGGGGAGGAGGACAATTGCGCGGGTCTCTGCCGTGGGTGCTCCCGGTCGAGATAACGAGTGTGGGTGGAATCGACGGCGGGCCTATTGCGGGGTGGATTCGAATGTGGTGAAGCGGTGTTCGAGCTCCCATTGCTGGGCGGCTTTTTCGCTGGATTTGAGGAGGGCGAGGCAGTCGGCGGTGGGGACGGCGGAGCCGGGCTTCTGGGCGGCGCAGGCGGCGCGGGTGCGGGTGAAGTCGTCGGGTGTGGCCCAGAGGCTTTCGCCGGGGAGGAAGGTGTGTTCGAGGGAGGCGCGGGCCATGGTCTTGAGGTCGAGGTAGGTGAGGCCGTAGTCGAGCGCGGCGCGGACGTACTCGTGGGTGAGGTCGATGCGGGAGACGCCTTCGTCGTCGGTGGAGAGCGAGACGGGGACGTGGGCGGCGCGGTAGGCGGGGAGGGGGTGGCTGGGCGGGACGACGCCGAGGATGACGTCGTTGGAGGTGAGGTTGATTTCGACGGAGATGTGGCGGTCGGCGAGTTCCTTGAGGAGGGCGCGGGGGTCGTCTTCGTGCATGACGTCGACGCCGTGGCCGATGCGCTCGGCGTGGCCGAGGTCGACGGCTTCGCGGATGTGGAAGCGCAGGCCGGCGGGGGGGACGAGGCCGGGCGCGAGCTCGCCGGCGTGGAGCGAGATGTGGACGCGGGGGTAGACGGTGTGGAGGTAGTCCAGCATGTGCATCTGGCGGTTGTACTCGGACATGGCGAGGTAGGCGTCTTCGGGCTGGACGAAGTTGAGGCCGACGACTTGTGGGTCTGCCGATGGCGACCTCGAAGCCGAGCAGGGTCTGGGCGAAGACCTGCTGGGGCGGGTTGGCGCGGAGGACCTGGTAGAGGAAGCGGATGCGTAACGGAGCAGCCGGCGGCGGCGTTGGGCTGGCCGCAGTGCTCGAGGGCGTCGCGGGAGGCGAGGGCCTCGGTCGAGCTCGCTGGCGTCGCGGTCGACCTGGTCGCGGAGGCCGCCGGCGAGGAGCTGGGTGCGGAGGGCGGCGAGCTCGGCGGGGTGAGGTGCCGGTGGTGTCGCCCTGGGGGTCGGGCGGGGCGTCCGGCGGGGGTGGCGGGCCAGCCGAGCTTGTGTCCAGAGCGGCGCGAGCTGGCAGAAGCTGGGGGTGATCATGATTTCGAGGTACTGCTCGTTCTGGGCGGCGGCGCGGGTGGCGACCTCGTCGAGCCACTCGCCGGTGTGGGACTTGTCGATGCCGCCGAAGCGGTCAAAGGTGGCGAAGAACTGGTCGTGGCCGCTGATGCCTGGAGTGGGACGAAGCTGCGCATGGAGAAGCGAGTCGATCAGGGCGTCGTAGAGCGGCTGGTCGGTGAAGACGTCCGCCGACGGGGAGATCGCCCGCGGGGCAGGCGGGGGCGGCTGGGCCGGTGGGCTTGAGCGAGGCGCAGGGCTTGGGGGTCGATGCAGAGGCGGTCGGCGGCGGCGTCTCTGAGGAAGGTTTCGGCGTAGATGGCGCCGGAGAGGTGCATGTGGAGGTCCGCGCCTTTGGGCATGCGGCGGAGGAAGGCTTCGAGCTCGAGGGCGCTGGCTTTACTGGACCTGGCGCGGTCAAAGGCGACGGCGGCCTGCTGCTCGGGGGTGGCGCGGGAGGCCGGCTTTTGCGCGTGGAGGCCGGAGGGGGCGCATAGGGCGAGTAGCAGGGCTGCGGTGTGGGGGTTCCATGCGCGCGGGGGACCGAACATGCTGGCTCCTTGGGAGCTGTTGGGATGAGGTACCAGCATACCGTGGGAGGCTTACAGAGGTGGAGGGATGGCGTTAGATCCGGAAAGGTTGTGGAGACTTTATGACCTTGCCGCAAGGTGGCGCCCGATGAAACTATGGGGCCATGCAAATTCGAACATGCTCTTGGAGCGACAAGCTCGCAATTGCGTTGGCTTGTCTGGCGGCCATCATGTCGCTAGTTCTCTACTGGGTAGATAAGACTCCCCTATGGGCGGGCATCACGATTACGTTCATGAGCGGGTTGGTGGTTTATCCAGTGATCCACTTTGCTTCCCGGTATAGCAGACGGATACTTGTGTTGCTTATCGCTTAAGCTCTCATAGGAACCTTTGGTTGGAAAATCTGGCCTGGCAGCACTACCACGCCTAGAGTGGATGTAAAGCCAGTTAGTTCCTCAGTTACATCTATTTCGGGTGCTGCTCAGATGATCCAGCAGCCAAGGACTCTACCGAGAAGATCAATGCCCCAAAACCCTTTCCGACACCAAGGGGTAATAGAGCAGAGCACAAGCGGTCCTAACAGCCCTGCCATCGTCGGTAACGGCAATAGTGTCAACTACTCGAACACGACAGCCTTGCCGGCGCTGAGCATGTCGAAACTTGAGGCGTTTAGGCGGTGTCTTATCGGCGAGAAATCCGTAACGTTCACGTTTGACGAGAACGACTCCGATGCCAAACAACTATATTTCGATTTAGTTTCCCCGCTGTCGAGCGCCGGGTGGCACGCGTATAGCCGCTCAGGAGTAGGGGGCGACTATCGCAGGGGAAGTGCGATCGAGATGGAGACCGACAGCCAATCTCCCGAGGTGGAATCGCTGCATCGCGGACTCGAAGTCGCCACAGGAATACGTATACCGATTACGCCAAGTGCCAACATCCCGTCAGGCATGATCATGATTAATCTAACTTCAACACCATTTAAGCGGCCTGATTAGCTTCTTACACTTCAACTCGGGAGCTCCCACCACCTTCATGACCCGTCATTATGAATGCGGAAGGAACGGCGTTCACCACCATGCTCGTTTGATGCCGACAACGATCTGCGGCAGGGTAACGCGACACGTTGCCGGGCCAATGGCGGCCTCCCACGTTTTCCGTGTTGTGTCCGAAGCGCCGCGGGGTTGGATTTGCGTTCACTTCACAGGGTCGGGTGGTTAATTTACGGGGCGGCTGAGGAGGTTCTGGAGGGCCTGCTGGGCCTGCATGGCGGTAGCGGTGGGGATGCGCGACTTGCCGGTGGGTTTGATGTTGGCGCCGAAGTAGGGATCGTTTGCGGCGACGGCGGAGGCGCTGACAGTGGGGATGGTGAGTGAGAAGCGGGTGTTGAGCGCGGCGATAAACTGGTTCGCGATTAGGGCGTAGCCGGTGTTGGTGGGGTGGATGCCATCAAGGGAGAAGAGGCCGCCGAGGAAGGCGTTGTTCGCGGTGACTCCGTTGATGGAGATGCCGGCTGCCTGGGTGGCGAAGTAGGCGTGGATGTCGACAAGGGTGCCGCCGACGGCGGAGACCTCCTGCTGGATGACGAGTTGTAGGCGTTGATGGTGGCCTGGGTAGTGGCGACTTCCGCGGCGGTGAGGACGTCGGCGTCGGGAAGCGGGGTGAACTTGCCTCCACCCTGGACGGTTTTGACTTCGGCTTCTGCGTCGGTGAGGCCTTGCGGATTGACGAGGTCGCCCGTTTTAAGGCCGAGGCCGGTGGCGACAGAGGCGGCGGGTGCACCGGAGGCGGCAGCGATCTCCGAGACGATGGTGGAGGCCGGGGTGAGGTAAGGGATGGCGGTGACGTCGGGGATGTTGGCGACGATCAGGTTGGCCCCGGACGCCTTGAGCTTTGCGAGGAGGGTGGTGAAGTCGGTGGTGAAGCTCGCGAGGGAGGTCATGCTGGAGGGCATGCCGGTCTGGTCGGCGCTGAGGGCGTCGTTATTGCCGGCCCAGACGAAGATGGTTGAGGGCTTGAGGGCGATGGCTTCATCGGCCTGGGCCTTGGTGTTGCTGACGGGGAAGCCTAGGACGAGCTGGGTGATGATGTCCTCGCTGGAGGTGGGGACGAGCGGGCGGGGTGTAGGCGAGGAGGTCGTGGAGTAGTGGCCGGGGACGGCGAGGTCGGTGGGCTGGGCGGCTGACGTTGTCGCGGCCGGTGGAGGTGCCGCTGGCGGTGGCGGTGACGGGCGGCGGACCGAGGCTGACGAGACGCAGGACGGCGGGCGCGCCGGGAGCGGCGATCAGCGGCAGGGTGATGGAGAACTTGGCCTGGGTGGCGATGAGGTTGGCGTAGCCGTTGGGCTGCTGGGTGTCGAGCAGAGAGCCGTTCTGGAAGCCGGCGGTGAGGGAGTCGCCGACGAAGACGACGTTGGTGAAGGGGGAGGCAGAGGGCGCGGTGCGTTGGGGTGGAGCCGGAGCCGAACCAGCCGCAGCCGCTGAGGGCGAGGATGGGCGCAAGGAGCAGGCCTGCCGCGGGGTTGGAGGCGCGGACGGGAGCGGGACGTGTGGTGCGGATGGATGTGTTCGCGGGCATAGATGCTGTCTCCTGCTCCGCGACACCTTGGTCCCGCTCGGCTGTACATGTGATGCGTTCGATTGGACGGGTCTGCAGGTGAACCGGTGAGCCGGAAAGGTGTTCGATGGGGCTGCGCTTTGCCGCAGCGTGCAGGATTGCTATACTTGTCGACAAGCCTGAAGGTCGGCGGTTTGCAGTGTTTGTTTGCATTCCCGATTGACCCTGGGCGGGCGCTCTGCATCTTTCCCCGTAAAGAAAACAGACGTCCTGTGTGCGGATCAGGTTGGCCGATGCCTGTTCGCGAGCTCATTCGGTCAACACGCGTCCGGGCTCTTGGCTGTCCCGAATCTTCGCGGTTGTATGCCAAGGCCAGATAGCTCAGTGGTAGAGCGCGGCCCTGAAAAGGCCGGCGTCGGCGGTTCGATCCCGTCTCTGGCCACCACTCTTTCAACAACTTACAAAACCGTCAGTACGCGTTTTCATTCCAATTGGCACGGAGGGATCCGCCTGTTTGAAGGCGCGGACGCTTTTTGCTACGAAGCATTTGCTCAATGGAAGTCAGACCGCCGACCGGTGGTCGTCCGAAGCCTTATTGCATCCCGAAGGATAACCGTCTGCCATCCGATACCCGTAGGAAGTCGGACGGCCTACCGACTCCGCATAGAAGTCTGATGGACTTCCTCTCGACTTCCGTCAGCCTTCGTATTTGGCTTGAGTATCCGTTGGCTTTCCGCTAGGGTTCACCAGATTTTGTAGTGATTGCGGAGCGTATATGCCAACCCATAGTGTTCGCAAGCCCTGAAGGCGGCGTCGGTAAATCTACAGCGGCGGTGCTGCTTGCCAGCGAGCTTGCAAGCCACGGCGGCACGGTAACGATGATTGACGCCGATCCCAATCGCCCTCTAAGTCAGTGGGCGACATTACCGGGGAAACCTGAAAAGTTGGCGGTCATCGATTCAGCAACAGAAGAGTCGATCATCGATACGATTGAGACGGCTGCTATGCATTGCACCTTCGTCATTGTGGACTTTGAGGGCACCGCTCCCATGATGGCTGGCTACGCAATGAGCCGTGCGGATCTTGTGATTATTCCCGTTCAGGGTTCACACCTGGATGCTACCGAAGCAGTCAAAGCTATCCGCCTTGTGAAGAGTCAGGAAAACGCTTTCCAGAAAAAAATTCCTTTTTGTGTTTTGTTCACTCGAACGAGCCCGGCAATCGGAACGCGAACGCTGCAGAGCGTGGAAGCGGAATTCGCCAAGAATAGTATTCCTATGTTCGGCGCACAGATTCATGAGCGCGAAGCCTATAGAGCTGTCTTTGCTTTCTGTGGCCCGCTGTCTGGTCTCGATCCGGCCCAAGTGGCAAATCTTCCCGCCGCCAAGCTGAACGCTCGAACGTTCGCGGGCGAGGTGATTGAAATCCTCAAGGCCAATGCTGACGTGCAGAAGCAAGAGGAGGTCGCCTGATGTCGAAAACCCGCGCCAGCATCTTTGGTGGTGACGAGACCACGGCTCGCGACATAGGAAGCTTTGCTCCGAAGTCTGTGCCTGATGTGAAAGCTCCCCCGGCAGAGCAGGTGAGGGCGGTGGCTCAGGCGGCAAACTTCCCTAGCCCCGAATCTGCTAACCCCCAAGCCCACTAAGGGAGAAGTCGTCCTATACGGCAATATCGAACAGGACGGAATGTTCAGTTGAGTGTTAAAGCGCTCTTCGAAATGGTGGATATCTTTTATGCCATAACCGACGATCAAGGCTGGGTCTTGGGTTATACCCTGCAACGCGCGATGGAAGCTCTGCAACGCGAACTCCAAATCGAAAAAGTAAAGTAGGGTAGGGGGCTGGCTCTAATGCTACGAGCTTGTCCTTCTATGAATTCGTCGATGTCAGCCTCAAAGGCACCTCCAAGACGCATCGCTTCCGCAGTTGCCATTATCTGTGCATTCCTGGAAGAGGAGGGATCGTTTTGACCGAACGGGCCGACGGAATCGACCTTTCCACGCAATCGCGCAAGACGCCCTGTCTTTACACGTTTCAACTCATGATGCGCGGCTTGGACGTCCGGGATATCCTTGCGCCACTATGCCACACGGAATCCAGTCACCAATCCGCGCTGCTGGCAGCCCCTACGTATAGGCTCAATCTGCACTCCAAAGTCTGCCAGTCCGTTGACCTCTAACGCTGCAGGCTGGATCACTCGTTGTAAGAGGTTCGGAATACGTTCCAGCTTTCCTTCTGGAAATCCGAGGAGTGCACGAAAATGTCGACGCCGAATTCCTCCTGCCAGACATGCTTCAAATTGATACGCGCCGTAATCAGCTCATACAGGGCCAGTGCGTATGTCGATGTGAACGCAAATACCACGGCGCTTCGGACGCGGCCCCACAGCGTTGAGTCCTTGATGCTTTCGCGCATACCCCTGGAGAAGCTGTAGACGACTTGCCCTGCAGGGTTATTGTCATCATCACTCACCGTAGTGTCGGAAAGGATTTGAACGAGCTTCGTCGCGGGTGCGCCATTACTATCTTTGGTTGGCACTTCAACGACGGTTTTCATTAGCCGGAGTATCGAGTGCTTTACTCACTCTCCTCCCTTATGTGCGCCGCGCAGCTCCGCAATGCCTATTACATGGCTGGTGTCATCGCAAATTTTTGTGCCAGAGTTTGCATAGAGAACATTCATGACGCGGCGATCCTGCAATGACAGCTTCAAACGCAAATACGAGCCGGACTTCCCCCTGTTGCCATCAGAGATATTTTCCCCGGCCGTATCATGACGTCCGACCAGCTCGAATCCCTCCATCTCGTGGCAGCGCCGGAACCTGCAGTCCTCCCGGAAATCACCCCGGCCCGTGTCTCGCAGAAGCGAGGCGGCCATTCGCGCCAGAAAATGGCCCGACTATGGACGCTGCCTGCAGAGTGCGCCTCCGAATCACAGCAATACCGGACCCGACACCAGCCGCGCTGACTCTACCTGGTGCATGACGGCGCAGGACTGGGGTTTTAGCACGGATGAAACCGCGAGCAAGCTCATGGAGGTGAGCGACAAGGCGAAAGAGAATGGTCCGCGCTATGCTGCCCTGACGGCCCAAAATGCTGCTGCAGCAGTCGAGCGAAAAGGTCAACGGACGGGCAGGAGTTAACGCATCTGCCAGCCTGGTGAGACATGCCTAAGATCAATTGAGGATACAATCCAACTTGTTGAATTGATAAGGAGATGGACAGTTGCAATCATTGCAGCGATTGCTAGGTTAACGTATGCCCATAAATTCCGATAAGCCTCACCTGTGGAAGGCGGACACCAGAGCATCGGTTGACCAATTCAATTAATGGTTCATGCTCCTTGCGCCGAAAGCCTACCGTGACACCCGCAAGCAGACCATTGACAATGTCGAAGAGGGCCTCAAGCTCACGCAGGACTGACGGCTATCAACGCTGATGTCATCAGGGCTCACCCCGGAATTCTTCCGATGTTGCGCATGTCTTCCTGCCCGCCATTGGCGCGGGACCGGCTGATTGGCTTGGCCGATTCCACCAAGAATGTCGTGGGAACCTTGGAAGAAAACGGCGTTCCGCCGAGGCTTTCAGAAACGCTCCTCAAGGAGCACCTTGCGAAAATCTCCGGCATTTTCGCCAAGATGCTCGACGTGGATATTTTCCCGTGGCTCGCGGAGAAACGCCGCCCGACCGAAGAAGAGCGTTACCGCTCATCGACCATCGTCGCCGACCGGCTCTGCGGAGCTGTTGCCGAACCCATCGTCAGGAAGGCCCAGGAGAAACGCCAGCTTGCCATCATCGCGGAGTACCTGAGCGCGAGGGGATACAAGCTGAAAGCGCACCCGCGACTGCAAAGGTCACTGAGATGGAGCCGGGCACATACAGTTTCCGGCAAAAGGCCCTGACCACGCGATATAAATCGTCAGCTATTCCCCATGCTTTTGCGGATAAACCAACACATTGTGAGAGATTTCGGCAAGGATGGGCTCAACATCGGAGATCAGATAGTTTCCCCTCCAAATGGATGCGATTCTGACGAGGACGGAGACTTCCTTCGATGTCAGATCCTGAGGACCAAAGATTCGGACGACTTGCACAGAGTCGGGAACTTGCGGAATCTCAACGTCTGTGTGACCTGATTAAGCTGAACGGATCGCGGAGGATTGTTCTGAGCAATCGAGAGCAGGCATGTTCCCTTATTCGCAAACGTTCTAATGGCCGTCATTTCCCATGTAGTAATGGGCGCTGCGGGTTCCGATAGCAGCCTTCACTTTGGACAACGGAACATCACTATCGTCTGGCCTTAGAAGAATGGACACATTTCCTGCAAGGGCAAACTGATTGTGGTTCAGAATCCATTGTAAGAACGAGTAGTTTTTATCTGCAGCTCATTTCCTGCCAGAACCTGCGAAGCTGCTGATTCGGCAAGCGCCACTAAGCGTGTTACTTGTTCGATACTTTCACAGCTTAGTGCTTCTCGCCCTGCGGTCGGCTTCAGAAAAGATAGGTTTGCCACGGCGCCCAACTGATATATGCCAATAGGCGGGAATAGGAGCGAGTCCGAAATACAAACGCAGTCCCATCAACCAACCCGGGCAAAGTCGTGAACGTCAGCTTGCTGGGTACGCAGGAGAAGGTGACGTGGAAGCAGACTCAAGCCGGCTTGAGTGTGGAGTTGCCGCGGCAGTATCATCCGGCGAGCGACTACGCTGCGGCGTTGAAGATCAGCCTCGCGTGATGCGGCGGGGTCAGATAGTGCCCTGCGCATGAAGGAATTCAAGGCATAGGAGTTTAGAGTGGTCATTCCTCTGTTGCTCGAGAGTGTAGAGTCAGCCAACTATGCACGAGAGTGTAGGTTGGGCCAACCGCAATCGAGTCATACGGAGTGTCCCTGAATCGTATCGCCGAAATGGAGGCGTTGAATCCCGGCGCAAACCCTCTTTGCAGCAGCCGTTCTCGTTCCGAGTAGATAGAACGCCCGCAATGATTGCCATGAAGAAGCAAGCGTGCGGAACTTGACGCCAGCCAAGTTTAGGCTGGACAGATGGTCCTCAACATCTTGAAGCGTGATCTCGGAGATGCAGGCCGTCTCGATCCCGCCCATCGAAGGAAACACAAGATACGGTTTCCTACACTTCCACGCTACCTTCCGTCATGCCTCTCGTGCGTCGGCAGAACCGGAGTTTGCGCCAGCAGGTTGCAGGAGAAGAAAGCAAAAACGAAAGTAATTGTCTTCATGGAATCGCCGCCGTACACTTCATGCTCGTGCCGAGCGCCCAACGCCGCTGAAAACCCTTCCAGTAGTTCGTTCCATCGCTGAACTTGTCTCCTACCGATGCACCCGGAGGCAGAGGCCATTTTCCGTCGTTCGAAAGGGCGGGCGTGACTTCAAGGTAGCTCCGCTTACTCTCATCCCCCTTGAGGTTGAGGTCAAGGAAGGCGGTGATGAAGTGCTGATTGATGGCCATGATTCGATCTTTGCGCCAGACGGGCTCGTCAAAGAACTCGTAGAGGCTGAAGGAAGGGGGCAGGTCGCGCGGTGGCGGATTGCCGCCGACGTTGTGGCGGGCGTTCTGGTAGACCAGAAGACATCGGTCGGAATGGATGGCTTTTTCAAAGGCGGGCTTAATACCAGCCTGAAAGTCGGAGACGTCGTCCTGGTCGCCGGCGATCATCAACAGTGGGATATGGATGCCCGCGAGGCCGTCGGCGTCCCAGAAGTTATTAGGCGGCTGCGCACCCCAGGGCGAGATGGCCACGACAGCCTTGAGTTCCTTGCGCAGCCGTGCCTGATACTGAGGGCTGCCGGCTTCCCATGCCTGGAAGTATCCACCCTGCACGAATCCGTGGCCCATCGATTTGGCGCTGTAACCGGCACCGGCGGAAGCCAGCGCGCCGTAGCCTCCCATGGAGTAGCCGATGAGTCCCACACGGGCGGGGTCGACGATTCCCTCGAGAAAATGACCAGGGCGTGCTGCCAAATCCAGGATGGCGGCGATGGTGAAGAGCTGGTCGTTGGCGCGGTTCAGGAGGGTGCTTTGGAAGGCCTTTTCCTCGCCAAAGACAGAATCCGTGTGGTCGATGGCCGCCACTACATATCCTTTGGAGGCCAGGTTCTCTGATAGATAGCTCAGAAAATATCGCGAGCCCGGATAGCCGTGCGAGACGATGACGAGAGGAAAGAGCTTTCCTTGTGCGGGCGGCGCATCACGAAGGGCTTTGCCAGCAACGGTGATGGTTTGAGGTTTGCCTGAAGCGTTCTTGTTAGCAGCCGGGGAGGGTATTTTCATCTCATAGTCTGTGCGTTCGACCGTGCCGTGGGGAAGGACGGCCGGGTACCAGATTTCAGTTTTTAGGGGCCGGTCGTAAAGGGGTGCCTTTCCGGTTGCCTTATCGAAATTCAGAATGTCCGGCTGACCAGGATTGCGAAGATCGATGGTGCGGACCCCGACGGAATATCCGCCTCGGGGTGCGAGTTCTGGCGCATCAGCCGGCGGCACACTGAAGAACACGGGGGCCTGTTGCGCCCATAGCGAAATCGCGCTTCCAAGGACCAGAAGCGCAGTCGAAGCAGACAAAACCGTCATTAGCGGGAATCTCCCCTTATCAGCCCTAACTCGCCGGATTATATAGCTGTTGAGCGGGATGGGACGACCAACGCCGCACTCTCAGTCGACAAGCTGAGCACTTCCGGGACGCCCTGGAGTCGCCGCGTAATGGAGATCGTGCCCGGCAATGCGAAGCAATTCAGTGGATGCGCAACTTCCCATCGATAGTGGAGACGGCGGAACAGTCAAAATACAAGAGTTTCTATTACAAATAGCCCATTTACCAAGCGCGAAGTTTTCTTCATGCCCCGTTTGGGGGGGCCGGCATAGGCGACCGAAGGGGAGGAGAGCTTCTCCGAAAGACGATTCAGGATGCCGACCTCTTCCTTCGGCCTCGACTTCAGGGCTGACAGCATTCAACGTCATCAATACCCCACACTTTGGGAACCCTCTAGACACCAACATGTCAAATGGGGGCATTCAACCCTGATCACACCGTCGCGAATCTGAATGGATTTGGCCAGCTCACGTCTGTCAATTCGCGAGACCAGGAAGGAATCGATCAGCGCTTCTTCCGCCTTGGTCTTCGCCTGGAGTTCTAAACTACTTATCGGAAGGAACGTAGTTGCGGACCATTCATGGCGGACATCCGACAACATGTACCTCAGCAAACACGGCGAACTGATGCAGGCACAAATAGGTCCAAAACTCTTTGCGTCGCTGAGCAAGTGTAACGGCACCTTACAAGCTGAAACCGAAGGCTGTCTGGACTCTGGCTTTCCGGTTGCCGACCTCGGCTCCATGCGTCTGTTCGGTGCGATGGTGCTTACCCGACCCCATCGCCCTCTCCATCGCATCGTCCTGAGCGATGGGAGTCCTTCGCTGGTCATAGAACTGGCCTGTTAACCCGTCGATGTGGATGTGCCGTTTGGTAGCAATGTGCTGGTAGCTCTGAACGGTGTCGTTTTCTGCCTTCCACCCGAACTGGCTTGCATCGCCGGGATGCAGCCCCCGGTTCGATGGTGCGTAGTGCCGCTCATGCTCAGCGGGTGTGTAGATGCGCTTCCGCTCTGGCACCATTTGGCCGCCAGTCTTTGACCGAGCCACTCCTGCACCTTGGCTATGTCCGCCTCGTTTGATAGCGCAGTCGCGCACATGGAATGCACGCGTACCCCAATGGCTTCCGCACTGATATCCGCCGCCTTCGCATACTTGATCACGACGTTGTAATAAAGCAACCCCGGAAACAAACGCTTATCGAGCGCCCCGGTTCTATTGTTTGCAACCGGCCGGAAGAGCGGACCATCAAGATCAAACACTATCCCCCGCCGCGCTTCCCAAATTCGATGTACTCCGCAATCAGCCGCGACACATGGGGATGAATTGGCACGAAACGAATATTGTCACACTTGCCCTTGATGCGAAAATGGATCACGCCCTGACGACTCTGCATGTCCTTCAAGCGTAGTGATGTGCTTCGCAGGCTCAGGTGCAAGTACTGCCGCCGCGTGCCGTCTCCTGTTTATCTTTGCGCGTCTCACGACCGTGTTTTCAATCACGGTGCTTCGCCCGATTGGGCAATAGATATAGTGCCAGCGCGTCAAGGATGAGTTGCTCGTGATTGTCAAAGTGATCCAGTGATGCAGCCCGAGCAGCCGAAACAACTCTGATGTCTTATGGTCGAGCTAGCCCATCCGACGCAAAAGCCCGTCGATGCCTTGAGGAAACTCATCGAAGCATTCTGCCCGGTAGCTGGGCTTGTACTTGATCCGTTCGAAGGTTCAGGTTCAAGCTTGGTAGCGGGACAATCGCTCGGCCGCCGCTGGATAGGAATAGAACTCGACTCATTGTATTTTGCGGCAGCAATGAAACGAATGCATTTGAAAGGGACCACCTATCCGCGTTGTCCCCTTGATAAAGCTCTATCTACCGATGTTAATCATCATTAAAGGAATTCGAATCTCAGGCGGTAACCACAATGGTCCGAATCCGCGCTTGCGGGCTGTTTCTGCCTTGTGGGCCCCTGAAACGCTTCGTAGAACGTTTACATGGCACATGCCCGCTCAGCCGACTTCTCGCCCACAGAGGTGCATTATCCGTTCTGGAGTGCACGCGTTTGTGAATTTGACGAGTGGCTCTCCGCCAGCGAAAGACCGCCGGTACACCTGATGTGGATCCTAGACGACGATCACATGGACATATGCCAGATGAATCCACTGGCGGCAAAGCCGGAACCGCCCATACCTGGTTTGCTTCATTAGACACGGTGCGCATACGTCTCTTGAGCCTGGAGTGTTATGAGTTCAATTACACGCCAAAGCTCCCTGAGAGGTTATAACGGTGGACCTGCCTAAAAGCCGCGCAAGTCACGCCAGTGCGAACGAACATGATCAGCAAAAGGGGCTAGGGTTGCGCGTCATCAGCATCGCCGCGCCGTTGCTACTTATCCTCGTAGGTATATTGCATGTCTTTGGACGGGATAAGTTTACGTTGGACTGGCCAACAACAACGTTGCTGATCACAGGTGTGGCTTTATTGATGCTTCCTCTTCGCGAGATAGCAGCGAACCTGCTGAAGTTGAAGGTAGGCGGAGTTGAATTCGAGTTTCGGAAAGATACAGATGCCTTGTCACAGAAAGTCGCTAAAGCAGAGGTCGACAATCAACTCTCAGTCAGTAACAAAGCTATTGCGGCTCAGACTGAAGACAAGGCTGCGGAAAATGGGCCGCAATCAAAAGTTCTCGATCACACCGAAGCCAAACCTAAAGAGACCGACGCGAAGGTTGACCCCTGGAACAACCGCTCCCGCTTTTTCAGGTTGGACTTTGATGAAATGACCGCGTTGCGGTACGAAGTGGATCAACTCGGAACTGTGAGTCCGAAGGCGGGGCTTGTGAGATTGGCGGCTGCCGTCGAACAAGACATTATAAGAATGGCTACGGCTATTAAGCCTCCAGAGATGGAACAGGTCACCTCTTTCTCATTCGCGTTGGACATGTTGAATAAGGCGCAGCGTTTAAGCCAACCGTTGATTGAGGCGCTCGCTCAGTTCTGGAAGCTCAGGAATAGGATCGTAAATAAGAGTTCATCTGTTGAGGACACTTTAGTGTCCAGCGCCATTGATGACGGCTTTCGCTTGCTTTATTTCTTAGAGAGCCGAAAGCGCCTGTGCCGGAGGAAGAGCCAACATCGAAACGCTAGAAGCCACAACTCAGGGTTAGGATTCAGGCTCGCTTGCGTGCACGGGCCGAAGACAATGCTGGCCGCCCCGAAAAGGCGATGGCTGGTAAGCCTGGGGGAATGGATGGGAGGGCCATCACTAGCAAACGCCTTTCAGAGGTAGAGAATGTTCCCGACTGACCCTTAGCCGTTCCTGGCTACCACCCGCGCCGGTTCTCTCTTGTCCTAAGCCGCGAAGTTGTGTGTCCAGGTATCGGGGGTACAGTCCCACCGCATAGTGGCAAAACGCATTCGACCGCCCGTGCTGTACCGCACTCCAGTTGTTCCCCGATCAAGAAGCTCCTCAGTGAGGAGCTTCTTTCGGACGGGAAGCCTTAGAATCGGTCCGCAAAGGCTTGCCCGGCGCAGGCAGGTGTCCGAGACACGGTCTTGTCGTACGCTTGTGGGATCCTGTTTACCAGTGCGTTGGTGTGGTCCGTCCAACCTCCCGAGATGCCGACTTTGCGTCCGCGCCCGCTGGCGCGTCCGGTATTCGTTGTCTGCACTTTCTCCGTACGGCGTACTACTCAGGAAGCAATTAGGTCATTATCCCGGCATCGCCGTGTTTACGAGTTGCAGGACTGTCAAACCGGGTGCGGCAAGAGAACGTCTTGCGGGCGTCCCAAATGGCCCGTCCCTCAAAGTGGTCGCGCTTAGGCCCAAACGCTCATGAAAGCTTGGGAGGTCCAGTCGGGTCGCGGAGGCGTAGCCGGGCTGAGCTGTCTGCGGATGTTCTCGTCAATACTCCCAGCGGCGATCATCGACGCTGCCGCCAGCATCGGTTCCGGCAGGGAGAAGCATTGCTTTTAATGCTGCAAGATGAAGTTCTTCCTGACCATTGCGGGGGAGGAACTCAATCCCATACACATACTTACGACGGTTCCGCACCACGGCACGTACCCGCAGAGGACCCTCACGAGGCGGCGTAAATTCCATCTGAATCTCGCCATCGACGGTGAGTTCGACTCCAGCAAAGACGGCCGCACCATCCGCGCTAATATCGCGAAGCCGGGCGTCCACCAGCTGCACCCTGTTCGGCAGCGGTATGACCAGACATACCGGAAGATTCAAACGGAGCCGTTTGCGGGAGCGTACTGTCTCATGCTGTCCGAGTAGTCGAGGAGTAAGCGCCATGCGGTGATGATAGTTAGCGACTCTGGACAGCAGAACCCTACGGAGGTGGTCTGCGGAACCCACTTTTGTTGTATAGAGACCGACGCATGCTCCGGTCCTGTGCAAGCCGCAGTACGTACGGTCACTGGTACGATGCCGAGCAGAGACATGGGCGGTACCTGGATATGCCCTTGGAGGGGGCCCCGGCAGTGGCTGGACGCGTCGTCGTTTCCGGATCTCCGACCCACCGAGCGATGCCCTCGGAACTTCTGGAGACCAGTCCGGACCAACTGTACGTGTAGACCGTCTGACGGACACATGCCCGGACTGGTTCCCACAAGCCGACTGTCGTTACCGATCTCACCGATTTCACGACTTCCCGCTTAGAGTGCCACCAAGGGATCGTCAGCGGGAGAAGCTACTGCGGGGCAAGCTCCCCGAACCAGTACGCCGCTGTGACTCCTCCGTCCATCAGGAAATCGCTGCCGGTAATGAACGCTCCGTCGGATCCCATGAGCAGCGCACCGACGTTCCCGACCTCGTCAGGCGTCCCGGCCCGTCCCGCAGCAGAGATCTCCAACATGCGCCGATACGCCGGGCCGCGGGGGCCTTTCAGTTCGTCGTTTGCGAGCGGCGTGATGATGATACCGGGGCTGATTGTGTTCACCCTGGCTCCGCGCTTTCCCCAGCGGACGGCCTCTGCCATGACCCGGAGTGAGTTGCCGCGTTTCGAAAGCTGATAAGCGTGCAAGGAGTCCTTCACCTGGTCCGACTGGAGCATGGGCAGGCTGAGCAGTTCTTCTACGGGTTTGTGGCAAGGCTTGCATTCTGCTCCGTCGTGAGCGGAGGCAAACGGTGTCCAGACTGCGAAGCGATGACTACTCCAGAGCCGCCGCTTGCGATGACATTCCCGAACTCTTCCAGGACGAGGGCGGTCCCATAAAGGTCAACTCTGAGAATCGTCTCCGGCGGAGCTTGCGAAGGCGATACGCCCGCAGCGTGAATGAGCCCGGACACCTCTCCCAGCTGGGTCGCTGATTCAATAAGAGCTTGAACGGACTCCCGGGAGGAGACATCGACGACGCTCGTGGTGACGGAAAATCCCGCATCCATCAGCACCTTTGCCGCGGCATCTGCGTTCTCTCTCCCAATGTCGGCGAGCAGAACGTGCTTGCCAGCCGATACACGCCTGGCAATCGCTTGTCCTATCGAACCTGCCCCGATCACAACGATCACGCTTTTCATTGTCAATACTCCTGCATCGCCCCAATCGGCTAGGCCCGGTGAGCTACTGTGCGAAGGTCGTCCAGAACCCGCTGGGGTTCCCTTTCCAGAGGCTGGTTTGGCTCGTCTCGTACCCCGTCAACGCCCCCTGGTGAGTCGCCATCGAGAGTAGCAAAGAGCGGCTCCAGATCGGCCTGTGCCGGGCCGTTTGCGGCCACCAACTCAAATGTTTTTCCCGAAGCGGCGGCTGACGTAAGACTCGCTACCAGCACCTCTGCAAGCTGCTGCCGAGCGATGACACCATCCGCGGAAGTACCTGCGCGTCGAGTGTCACCCTGGATAAGGACAAGCTTGTGCTCATCTGCTTTGTTGTAGTCGAACCAGCCTGGGCGCACGATGGTGTATTCGCACCCGCTGGAACGTACGAGCCGTTCGGAGCGCCGCTTCCAATCGTGCGCATGTGTCGAGTCGCTATAGGAACCCTCGCGATAGGTAACGCCGATCGCTGTCATGAGCGCGATGCGGACCTTCTTACCGCCGAGAGCCTGGAGCACGTTACGGACACCGCCGTAGTCCACAAGCTCCGCGCCCTGCTTCCCGCTGCCGTCGGAACCGTGCGTGAACACAACCGCATCCACGCTATGGACTGCCCCGACCGGGGAGTCCGGCTGTGTGAGATCCCCGATCACAACCTGTACGCCAGCGGGGAACGAACGCGCTTTTTCTCCCATCTCGCACGAGAGCCCGCAAGGTGTGGCCTTGGCTCAGCGCTTCCACGACGACCAGCTTGCCGATGCTTCCGGTAGCCCCAACAACCAACACCCGCAATGCGCTGCGCTCTTTACTTTGCATACTCTGCCTCGCTCACCTGCTCCATCCACTCGACGGCTTTGCCGTTGAGCTTCTCGGCAACGGCGATGTGACTCATTGCCGTGGTGGGTGTCGCGCCGCGCCAGTGCTTTTCGCCTGGACCAGACCAGACGTGGTCTCCCGGGTGGATCTCCTGAATGCTCTGGCCTTCCCGTTGCACCCAGCCCACTCCCGAAACCACGAGCAAGGTCTGCCCAAGCGGGTGAGTATGCCATGCAGTTCGTGCACCCGGCTCAAAGGTGACAGTAGCGCCGCTTGCGCGGCCAGGCTCTTCCGCCTGAAATGGCTGGTCAAGCCCTACCCTGCCTGTGAGGTACTTCGTTGGCCTCTTCGTTAAAGGTTGCGAACCAGCTCGCGTGATGGTCATTGCATTCTTCCTTTGCTTGATGGTCGGGCCGCTGTTAGCGGCCGACCATCTGCTTCAGGTGAGCCGGATAGCGGTCGCCCTGGACCGTCACACTGGAGATGGCAGTCTCGATAGCCTTCAAATCCTCTGAAGTAAGTTCCACGGATGCAGCGCCTAGGTTTTCTTCCAGACGGTGCACCTTCGTCGTTCCAGGAATCGGCACAATCCACGACTCCCGAGCAAGGATCCATGCCAAGGCGATTTGCGCGTTGGTCACCTTCTTCTGCGCTGCGAGTCCGTTCACCGCTTCAACGATCACCTGGTTGGCTTTCCGGTTCTCTGCCGAGAATCGCGGAACGCTGTTGCGGAAGTCGCTGCTATCAAAGGAGGTGTTCTCGTTGATGGCTCCCGTGAGGAAGCCTTTCCCAAGCGGGCTGAACGGAACAAAACCGATACCGAGTTCCTTGAGCAGCGGAAGAATCTCCTGCTCCGGCTCACGCCACCAGAGCGAGTATTCGCTCTGCAGCGCAGTTACCGGCTGGACAGCATGGGCTCTGCGGATTGACTCAACACCAGCTTCGGACATACCGAAGTGCTTTACCTTGCCTTGAGCGATGAGTTCCTTCACCGTCCCGGCGACATCTTCCATCGGAACGTTCGGATCGACCCGATGCTGGTAGAACAGATCGATTGCTTCTACGCGCAAACGCTTCAGAGAAGCTTCGGCTACCTCCCGGATGCGCACTGGCCGACTATCGGTACCCTTGCTCGGAACGCCCTCCGTGAAGCCGAACTTCGTCGCAATCACAACATGGTTACGGAACGGCTGCAAAGCCTCTCCCACGACCTCTTCATTCACTCCGGGACCGTAGGCTTCGGCTGTGTCGAAGAACGTAACGCCCCGCTCATAGGCTGTGCGGATAAGCGAGATGGCTTGCTGGCGATCGGTGGCCGGGCCGAAGCCATAGCTCAACCCCATGCAGCCCAGGCCAATTGCCGATACTTCAAGACCGCTCTTTCCAAGTGCGCGTTTCTGCATTGTTCTCTCCTCCATTGTTCAAACAGGGTTACGGGTTATGCGGGTGTTGGAAGTAGACCGGCACGCATCGCAGCAATGACACCGCCGTCAATCAGGAGATCGCTCCCGGTAACGAAGCCTGCGTCGGGTCCGAGAAGGTAAGAAGAAACCACAGCAATCTCATCTGGCGAGGCCATGCGCTTCGCTGGTGAAGCCTCGATCATGGCCCGGTAAACGTCACCGATGGGCGAATTCAGTTCGTGCTGCGCCAGAGGCGTCGCGATGATGCCCGGGCTGATCGAGTTGACGCGAGCCCCGCGCTTACCCCAGGAGATAGCCGAAGCCTGAACACGCAGATGGTTGGCCTTCTTCGAGATGATGTAAGCCACCATCGAGTTCGGAACCGCTTCGGAGCTGAGGAACGGCTTGGCAAGCAGTTCGTCAGCAGGAGCAAACGCCAGATCGTGCTCCTGATCGGCAAGAAGCGGCCCGGACATATGGCCTGCCATGCTCGACACGATCAGGCCAGCCCCTCCGGGAGCAATAACCCGTTCAAATTCCTCGAAAACCACGGCGCTGCCGTACAAATCTACGGCAAGAACTCGCTCTGGAGGGGCCATGTTGGGCGAGACGCCCGCTGTATTGACCAGATTGATGACGCTTCCGAAAGAAGCGGCCTTCTCTGCCAAAGCGCGCACTGACTCACGCGAGGACACATCCACCTTCACGGTCGAGACCTTATAGCTTGCTGTCTTAAGTTCCTGGGCTGCCGACTTCAGAAGCTCCTCGTTGAAGTCCGCCAGCACGATGTGCTTGCCGAAGCCCTGACGGCGGGCAATAGCTATTCCAATGCCACCAGCGCCGATCACCACTACTACTTGCTCGTTCACACGAATCTCCTTTGAGCGCCGTTACTTATGGCCGCATCCGCTCATTCCCACATGACTAAGGCTAGGCGTCCGTCACCTCGCCCGCCCTGCAAAGCGTGCCAACTTCCCTGCAGGGTGCGCCAGGTTCAGGGGCGAGAACGGTGGCTAGTGGACCGGCTCAGACCGATGCGTCTCGCGCCAATGCGTCGGCGCCATGCCTTCCCAATTTCGAAATGCTCGTGTGAAGGAGTTGGAGTCTTCATAGCCGAGCAGATAGGCGGCTTCGGTCAGTTCCAGGACGGAGTTCCGAAGGTAGTACCGAGCCATATGGTGACGCGCTTCATCCAACACGCGTTGGTAGCTCGACCCAGACTCCTGTAACCGTCGCTGGAGTGTGCGCGGGCTCATGTGAAGATCCCTTGCGATGTCGTCGACGACGGGACGGTGACCTGTCAACCGATGCTGGATGGCTCCCCTGACAAGTTCTACAAGGCTGTCCTCTGCCTGTGTGTGCGCCTTCAGTTCAAGATCGAACTGCGGTGCCAGCATGTCGAGCAGCTCTGCGTTGCGGGTCACAAAAGGCGTCTTGGCATCTTCGCCTCGGAAAACCATGGCGTTCCGAGAAGCGCCACAGACAATCGGACACCCAAAATAGCGCTCCAAGGCTTTCGCGTGAGAGCGCGTCTGTACCAGTTCGACTCGGACGGGCGAAAGCTTTTTACCTGTACCCTGCCGGGCAATCGTTAGCATCCACGCAAAGCAGTGTTCTACAAGGATTGGGGGTTCCACTTCGACGGCGAGCGACCAGCGGAACTGAATGCTCCAGTCGTCGTCCTCCAGTTCGTGCAGGATCTCCTCTGGCGCCGAAAGCCGCTTGTAACGGGCCATGTGAGTCACGGCCGCGCCAAAGCTTTCGGTAGACAGCGCGGCAATCCCCATCGGATGAAAGCGCTCCAGCTTCGTCTCCGTTCCGAGCTTCAGGCCGATGCTCGGGTCTTGACTGACCTCTCCTATTGCCCTCCACAAAGCGAACAGCTCTTCCGTGGAGACTAGAATGCGCGTCTGCTCGAACAGACCTTTAGGGAGCCCTGCCCTGCGTAGAACCGCAGCGACAGAGACTCCCAATTCTTCTAAGCGGCACGCCAGCATGCCTGGAACACGAAAACTCTTCACCATAGGGCTACTCAGACTTCAGCGAGGCCATGTCAATCGAAAACCGGTACTTCACGTCCTGCTTCAGCAAGCGCTCGTACGCCTCGTTGACCTGTTGGATGGCGATCACCTCGACATCGGCGGCAATGTTGTTCTGACCGCAGAAGTCCAGCATTTCCTGCGTTTCCGCAATACCGCCGATCGGAGAACCCGACACGCTCCTGCGCCCCATAAGCAGCGCAAAAGAACTAAGTGGAAGCGGCTTTTCCGGAGCACCTACAAGGGTCGTGTTTCCATCGACCGCGAGAAGGTTTATGTACGCGTTGATGTCGTGCTCAGCCGAGACAGCATCGAGAATGAAATCGAAACTGCTTGCGTGCTTTCCCATGGCGTTGGTGTCTTTCGAGATAACCACCTCATCGGCACCGAGGCGCTTTGCATCCTCGACCTTATTAGGTGACGTGGTGAAGACAACGGTATGCGCGCCTAGCGCGTGAGCGAACTTCACGCCCATATGACCCAGCCCCCCCAGGCCAACGATTCCTACCTTCTTCCCCGGTCCAACACCCCAGTGGCGAAGCGGCGAGTACGTCGTGATCCCGGCGCAGAGGAGGGGTGCTGCGCCGGCGAGGGCCAGGTTCGATGGAACTCTCAGAACGAAGTGCTCGTCCACGACGATGGTGTCTGAATAGCCGCCATGGGTGACACCCCCGAGGTGCTTGTCAGCTCCACCATACGTCCAGACCTGGTTGGGACAGAACTGTTCCAGTCCGGCCTGGCACGACCGGCAGGTACGGTCTGCATCTACAAGGCAGCCCACAGCGGCGATATCGCCCACCTTGAACTTCGAGACTGCCTGCCCGACCTCTGATACGCGACCTTACGATCTCGTGTCCGGGCACACAGGGGTACACGGTCTGTATCACGCTACTCCACTCGTTGCGAGCCATATGGAGGTCGGAATGACAGATCCCACAGAAGAGAATCTCTATCTGGACATCATGCTCGGCTGGATCGCGCCGTGTAATGACGGTTGAGGTAAGCGCCGATGTGGCACTGGCAGCGGAATCGGCTCTCGCGTTCAACATGCTTTCAGCCTAGGTCTCCCGGGAGGGCTAGCGCCATGCAGAGTACGCCAGAATGCCTGCAAAGCACGCCATAGCAATTTCTAACCGCCGCTGCGCAAACAGGTTGATGAAACGCGGTTCGCGGTAGACGAGAAGTCGGTATGTCGGACACGTGATCCGTGTCCGCAGGCCGTTAGCTGGGTAGCCAACGTATCTCGAATCGCGATGGGGTCATAGGGGGCGTGCTCCCTGTCGCGTAGGGAGCTTTGGCAAAACCAGAAGCGGCCTTGGACATTGGCCGGTGCTTACTGTCCACGCGGGCCAGCGGCGTCGCTTTGCACCTGAGTCACCTGGCTGTATACCTCCTGCCACTCACCGTTCTCATTCACCCATACCTCCGAGACACGGTAGGTACCGGCGATGTCCCTGCCGTGGTAGCTCCCACCAACAGAAGCCATGTCAGTCATCAGCACCATCTTTCCATTAGCGGTGATCTTGGTGTCTTGCGGCTCAATCTTGGTGAACTTCAGCACACCGTCCCGGCACTCGGCGATGGCCATCTCCTTTGTCAAGACCACGCCGCTCGGGCCTACTCCCCGGTAGCTGGCTGCCAGATGCTTCTGCATAAAGCTGGGGTCCCCAGCCAGCTCTGCTTTGCGTCCTTGTTCGGATAGTTTACCGACCTCCTGCTCCCCTGGCGCTGTTGAGCTGCTGGCCACCTGTGGCCCCGTGCTTCCGTCTTGCTGCGTTGCGGTTGAAGTCGCCGGAGTTTGTGCCCACACCGGAGTGCATAGGACTGCCGTAAGTGTCAGAACCAGTGCCTGTCCCATTGTTCCCTCCTTGAGATAGCGCAGTCGGGCCCGGGCCGAGAATATAAGCGCATCCGGTGCTTCGGTCAACGGATCTACCGCAGATACCACGGCCAGCGGGGTTGGCTGTGGGACTGCCGAGTAACCCACTCTGCAGATTTGGCTATGTCGTTGCTTCCTCTTCAGAGCAGTTTGTAGGGAAGCGATACGTTGGGTGCCCTGGACGGACTTGTCGCGAGGTCACGGGGGTTCCCTGCTCGTCCTTTTCCCTGCCGCGCAGCCACGCCAGCTAAGTTTTGTCGTGGGCAGCGCACAGCCGGGCTTGGAAGTCTCTGTCCAATGGTTGCCGGTAGTAAGTTCCAAGGGAATCGCCACAGGCGTGTAAGATTCGGAGCCAAGTACATGGAAGCGGTTTCCTGATGCCATTTGCCGATCTCTCTGGCCCGCCAACTGGAAGCCACCGAGGCTTACGCTTCCGCGCAATTCGCCCAGACCCGGCGGAACCTCTTCCCAAGCTGCAGGTCGGAGTTGCTCCAGATCGGTGGCGCGACGGTCGTCTTCGATGGTGCCGACTCGCCCGTCACTCAAACCTTCGGGCTTGGTCTTTTCGAATCCCGTGACGTCCGAGGTTCTTGACGAAATCGAACGTTGGTTTACCACCCGCGGCGCACCCGTCCAGCACGAAGTCTGTCCACTCGTCGGCGTCGAAGCGCTGGAACTCCTTTGCACTCGCGGCTATCGCCCTATAGAGATTGCCAGTGTCTTGCATCGGCCAGTCCCTGAGCCGGGAGTGCATGACCCCGCGCATTGCGGAGATCTCGTCGCACCCGATCAGGTCCAACTTTGGAGTGAAGTCAGCGCCAGCGCCTGGTCGCACGACCATCCGGAGTTCCTCCCGATGCTTCGTGACTTTGGGGCCATCACAGCCTCCCGCCCGAACAGCCCCTGCTTCTTGGCCTATGCCAGCCAAAGCGACGCCGAACCCGCAGCCGCCGGTGCACTGTCCATCCACCAGGGTGTCGCGCTCTTCATCGGGGCGGCTACTCTGCCGGGGTTCCGGCGACGCGGCTTGCAATCAACGCTGCTTGCCGAACGGCTGCGCTACGCCCACGCGGCCGGGTGCAACCACCGCTTTGCTCGCTGCGGAAGCCGGAGGCGAGTCGCAGCGCAATGCTGAACGCAACGGCTTCCGCATTGCCTATACCCGCATCAAGTGGAAGCTGTGCTAGTGGACGATAGAACCCATAACCAAACCTGGAGCGCAGGCGTTTGCCGCCAGTGATGCGATCGGTTAGAACCACCATAGGATCGAAGTGAGGTCGTGAGCGTATTGTCGCCTTAAGGCTCGAGCTCTGGTACCTTTGGCGCGGCTTAGGTTGATCGAGGAAAAAGGCCGCAGGATGCGCAAAGCTTTCACTAGAAGACCGAAATTAGAGGAACCTACGCCGAACCACGGCAAAAACTACATCACTCCAAGCGGGCTCGAGCGCCTGAAAGCTGAGCGGCAATTTCTACTCACTAAGGATCGCCCCGCCGTGGTGGAAGTGGTGGCTTGGGCTGCGGGCAATGGCGATCGCAGTGAAAATGCTGATTATCAGTACGGAAAGCGACGACTGCGGCAGATCGACGGACGAATTCAATTTCTGACCAAGCGAATCGAAGCTGCGGAAGTAGTAGACCCAGAAGCTCCGAGAACGGGGCAGCGGGTGAGAAGGGTGTTCTTTGGCGCGACCGTGCGCTATGCGAATGCCGCAGGGGCAGAGCGAGTGGTCAGCATCGTCGGCACCGACGAAGTCGATCTCGACCGAAACCACATCAGTTGGGCCTCACCGCTAGGGCGGGCACTTATGAGAGCGACAGAAGATGACGAAATTGTTCTTCATGCGCCGGGCCGCACTGAGTCTCTGACGGTGATGGAAGTGCGTTACGAGCGCATCGCGGTAGAGCCCTTCCGCGACCCACCCGGGCCGAAGTCTGGGGATTGAAATCCGATCGCTAACATCAGCGAGTCGTATCAGCACACGCGGGTCAGAGATAGGGGGCGGAAGACGCGCATCAGGTCGGCGGCCTCTGGGGCGGCGCAATACGGATTACCAGCGGGGTACGTCTTCTGCGGCTTGGCCCTGAATAGGAGAATGTTTGCGATGAAGGGAAAGATGCGGAGGCTTATCAGGGACAAGCAACCTCAGGATCGGGGGCAAGTCAGGATCGTCAATGAAGCTGCTCTCGAGCGTTCCAATGAAGCGGACTTGATCGACAGATTGCGGGTAGAGGATGCTGTCTTAGCTTCGTTTGTCGCAGAGGTTGACGCCCAAATCGAGGTGGACCGCTCCGCCGGCTAGGGTGGCAAGGGTAGTAACGGGATCTAAGTACGGCTACGGAACCCGAAGTTCGTGATTGGGCTTGTACACGTGGTTTGAAGCTGGCGGAGATGCCGAGATTGTATCTCGCCACACCCACCGAGGTTGCAGGCATGCTCCGCGCGACAGCAAAGGGAGGAGGAGATTCCGTTCTCCCTGAGCGTCAGGAGTGGACAACACGGGCGCACGGAGCCGGGCCGGTCGACCAGATCCCCTCGTCCTGGGTCTTTACGGAAGAGCGATCAAGCATCTCACGACGACGCGAATAACAGGCGTGGTGTTGGAAGCGCCTTCGCGAAGCAGATCCGCCTATCATATCTTTTTCGGACAGCACCACCGGCCAGCCGGTGGACCCCAGATGTGCAGGCTAGCATCGCCGACCTCGCCTCCGTTCAGGATTCGAAGATTGCGGGTCGAAGAGGCCTTTACGCTCGTCCTCTTCCAGGCGAAGCTCGTAACTGCCGGGGCAGCCAACCGCGCCATGCCGCAAATAAGTGCTTTTTATGGTGGGGCCAACGGCTGCCACTCACTGAATCCGCTGGCGATGCATCCTCAAAGTTCCTCTCGCGAAGGAAAATGATCTTGGGGCAGGAGTAGTCGCTGAGCACTACGCTTAGGGTCTCATCCTTCCACTCGAAAGTGATCTGACCTGATGAGCGCGAAGGCTACGATGCCGAGGCGATCGGCGGGCAGTTCTCGATCCTTTGTTGCATCCCACACAAGCGCAGGAGATGCTCTCGATGGAGGGTGAGTCACACACCCATGTCTTGGATCGATACGGATGACAAGCGCGAGCAACGCTCACGAGCACCGCTTCATGGGCCGGTAACATTCTCTCGGTATCGTTCCTGTAGCAGCTCGTTACTTTCTTTCCCAGTGCTCTTCGGCGACCGCTACTTGTGCGTTGTTGAGTCTCTAAAGGGAAACCAACAAAAAGGCCCTCATGACTCTCACCCAACGAATGCTAGTCGCGGTCCTACTATCGTGCGCGTCCAGCACGTTCGCACAGACGGCGCAGTTGTCGGGTTTCGTCTCCGACCCGGGTGATAAGGTTGTCCCGTCCGCCTCGGTACGAGTGACAGAGTCCGCCACGGGTGCCGAGCGCTCCACCTCCACGAATGGCAGCGGACTTTATGCGTTGACCGTGCTGCCTGCAGGTCGCTACACGTTGATGGTGACTGCGCCTGGTTTTCGCACGCAGACGCAGGATGGCATCGTACTGACGGTCGGCCAGCGCACGGAAATCAACGTGCACCTGCAGATCGGATCGGTGACCCAGCAGGTGATGGTGTCGGCCAGCGGGGTTGAGCTGGATTCCGCCTCGGGCAGCCTCGGAACAACCATCGAGTCGCAAAGCTTTCGCGAGCTGCCTCTGCTTGGCCGGAATCCTTACACGCTAGTTGAACTCTCGCCCGGCGTGGTGGTCCATGGCAATGCCGGATCCGGACCGTCGATCAACGGTGGGCGTTCCAATACCAACGGCGTTCTGCTGGACGGTGCCGAGGTACTGAATTCCACGACCAATGACATCTCATACACAGCGCCGCTCGAGGCGGTGGAGCAGGTAAAGATCCAGGTGAGTTCCTATTCTCCTGAATACGGACGCGCCGGAGGCGGCGTGCTTGATGGCATCACTCGGTCGGGATCCAACAAATTTCATGGCAGTTTGTATGAATTCATACGCAACGAAGCGTTCAACGCGAACTCCTACACAAACAATTTGAACGGTCTACCGCGTGCGGCGTTCAAGCGCAATGAGTACGGCGCATCTCTTGGCGGACCTATTTGGATTCCTCGTATTTATAACGGCCGCGACACCTTCTTCTTCTTTAACTACGAAGGGGTACGCCAGCATACCCCGCAGACGATCATCGACACGGTGCCCACCCTACTGCAGCGTCAGGGGGACTTCTCCCAAACGTTTTCCGCTCCCGGCCAGCTGATTACCATCTATGACCCGATGACCAGCGTAGCGGGGACAGGGGGCGCGTACACCCGCAAGCCGTTCCTGAATAATGCAATCCCCATGTCGCGGCAGGACCTTACCGCCTCGAAGATCCTGAGCTACTTCCCGTTGCCCAACCTGCCGAGCAGCAATGGGGTGAATAACCACCAGGTGACGGGCGCGAACGTCAACAACTTGAGCCGGGTCTTCATCCGTGGAGACCAGCTCATGGGGCAGAAGCAGCACTTCTTTATTCGATATGGGTGGCAGGGTGGAACTAGCACATCGACGATCGCCTCGAACGTCGCCTACCCGCGCCAAACCTCCACTGCGTATGAACCGGTTCTTACCACAAGCTATACCGGGATGATCGCGGACGACATAGCGTTCGGCCCATCGTTGCTGGCTGACATTCGGGTCAGCTTTACGCGCGGCAACAGCGATAGCATTCCGAGCAGCTTGGGATTCAATCTGGGGTCGCTGGACTTCAACACAGCCTTCGTCAGCGCGGTGAAGACGCAGCTATTTCCCCGGATCACGACAACCGACGCGGCTTCTTTGGGTCCGGATACAACCGCCGATCGCCACAGCCACCAGGAGAATCGCCAGGCTTTCGGGAGCGTCACTTGGGTGAAGGGACACAACATCTTCAAGGCCGGTGCCGACCTTGAGATATTTCACAACAATACGACCGCCCCCTTCACGCCCGCGGGCGACTTCACCTTCAACCGAGGTTATACGCAAGGACCCAACCCGGCAGCGGCATCCGCGAATGCAGGTTACGGCGTCGCGAGCCTATTACTGGGTTTGCCTGCGAGTGGCTCGATCACCATAGATCCTTCGCTTGCGATGGAACAAATCTATAGCGCTTACTTCCTTGAAGATACGAGCCAGTTGACACGAACATTTACGCTCGACATAGGTGTCCGGTACGAACACACCAATCCTTGGACGGAGCGTCAAAACCAGCTCTCGTACTTCGATCAGAATGCGACCGACCCGGTTACTGGCCAGTTGGGACTCTTGACGCCAGTGAGCGCGAGCCGCCGAGGCCAAACTATCTCGCAGAATCTCAACCTGAGCCCGCGAGTCGGAGCTGCGTGGTCAGTGCACCCGAGCACCGTTTTACGCGCAGGCTATGGCATGTTCTACAGTGCTGGGAATGGGGGTGTGGGTGCCGTGCCGAGCGAGTTTGGCAGCGGATACCAAGCCACTACCTCGCTCTTCCTGGGGCAGCCGGGGGCTAATCCGTACTTACCGCCGGTCGGCGCACAATTTGCAAATCCTTTCATCACCGGCGTGAATCAACCGCCCTCGAGCCTGGTCGGTACCAGTATCAGCAGCTTCATCAACCGGACCTTCGTACTTCCGCGCAACGATCAATGGACGGCCAGCGTTCAGCAGGGTGGCAAAGACGTCGTTTTCGAACTCGGCTACACTGGCAGCCGAGGCCTAAACCTCTGGAATGACCAGCAGGTGGACGTCCCCGCCACCGCTGTGCTGAGCCAAGGCAACGCCTTGCTGCAGCAAGTGCCCAATCCCTACTATGGCAAGATCACAACGGGCACGCTCAGTTCAAAGACTGTGCAGGCGGTGCAGTTGTTGCGGCCCTATCCTCAATACACGGGCGTGAGCCAGAAGCGCGACCCCGAGGGCGACTCAACCTATCACGCGTTGACGGCAAAGCTGGACAAGCGGTTCTCGCATGGCTACTCCATCCTCGCTGCCTACACCTGGAGCAAGCTGATCGACGACCTTCCGGAACGTTTTGCCGGGCGCTCCTCCATCTCGGACCCGAACAACCTCCGCTACTCTCGGGCGTTGGGAGATTTCGACGCGCCCCAGGTCATCTCGGTGGCGCATGTATTTGACTTGCCCTTTGGCGCGAAGCAGCGTTACCTCACTCACGGACTCTCCGCTTGGGTACTCGGAGGATGGCAGTTGAACGGTATTTTCCGCTTCCAGAGCGGATATCCGATCAGCATCACCGCACCCAATACGGCTGCTGTATCCGGTTTCACGTCCTATGCTAACAAGGTGCATAGTGGCCGTACGACGACACAGCCGCGAACCTTGAAGGCGTGGTTCGACACCTCGGCGTTTCAGATCCCGGCGCCATTCAGCCTCGGTAATGACAGCCGCAATGAACCGGACGTCCGCACTCCCGGCTCAACCGACTACGATCTTGGATTGGACCGCTCGCAGCGGTTTGGAGAATCTCTCAACGTGCAGTTCCGGGCCGAGGCATTCAACCTTACGAATACGCCGCTCTATGACGCACCCAACAGCACCGTCGGGAGCCCAACCTTTGGACAGGTCCTGGGCGGCAGCAATAGCCGCGTTCTGCAGTTGGGTTTGCGCATCAGCTATTAAGCTGATGGAGAAAGCACCGGGAGGCTCCGAGATACTGCGAAAGCAATCACCACCCGGTCAAGTCCTTCGCCAACGCAAGGAAATTTCATGAGCATAAGACAGACACTTACATTTCTCGCATTACTCGGAGGGATCCCGGCAAAGACACCGGCGCAGGACCAGTTCTTCGTTCAAATGAGCGACCCGCAGTTCGGGATGTACACGAGTAACGTCGGCTTCGCCCAGGAGACGGCGAACCTCGAGTTCGCGATCGCGACCGCCAACCGCCTCCAGCCTGCGTTCGTCGTGATGGCGGGGGATCTCGTCAACAAGGGCGGCGACCCTGCCCAAATTGCGGAGTACGTGCGAGTGACGCACCAGTTGAACCCGGCGATCCCGCTGTACAACGTCGCTGGCAACCATGACGTTGGCAACAGCCCGACCGCCGCCAGCCTAGAGGCTTACCGCAAAATCTTCGGTAAGGACTACTACACCTTCCACGCCGGTGACCTCGAGGGGATCGTCATAGATTCGAGCATCATCCAGCACCCAGAGCATGTGCGGGAGGAAGAAGCGCGGCAGCGCGAGTGGCTGGAACTCGAACTGAAGCGGGCCTCCGCGAACCGCGTCCGCGAGGTGGTGATATTCCAGCACATTCCGTGGTTCCTGCATGATGCCGATGAGCCCGATCAGTACTTCAATATTCCCATAGAGGCACGAGCCCGCTATCTCAAGATCCTCGAAGACGCTGGGGTTCACTACATGTTCGCAGGGCACCTGCACCAGAACTCCGAAGGCAGCGCGGGCCCGCTACGCATGGTCACGACGGGCCCGGTGGGCAAGCCCCTGGGCGATGCGAGCTCAGGATTTCGGATTGTAGTGGTTAGCCACGACAGGCTTTGTAGCCATTACTATGGGCTCGGCAACCTGCCGAACCAAGTCGGCCTAAGTGGGGCGGGGTCGTGCGAGGTGGTCAAGGCTCCGGAATAGTAGCGCTCCCCAGACCGGCTCTGGCGCAAGGTGAGATTGAGGTCTACACGCGCAGCAGATTGACGTGAAAGTCTGAGCCTCGACGTCAACCCGCTCCCCCACCAGGAGGCGAAGACCGGCGACCAGTAGTGGGTTCTTGCAGGGTATGGTGGTCAGTCATACAGCGTTCTTCGTGCAGAGACTTTGCTTTCCACCCTGACACGCGAAACGCGTTTCTTCTCAACGCGAGCTTTGTCCAGACGGTCCGCCCAGCTCCAAAAAGGCAGGTGTCGGACCGTTCCAGAGCAGCTCGTCCACGGAACTAAACAGCGGGAGATCTGTTCGCAGAGTTGCGATATCGCGGAATAGGAATGCGAGGTCTCGCTTCTCGTTGAAGATCCCGGAGAGGCTCTGCGGGTTCGAAACGTTGACATGCCAATCCCGTGCATTCACCGGAATCGCCTCCAAGCTGCCGAAGCGAGACAGAACGGCGGCAGCGGACTTCGCGCCCCATCCGGGCAGACCCGGGTAGCCGTCGGCGGCATCGCCGACGAGGGCGAGGTAATCCGGTATGGAACTCGGCTGAACTCCGAACTTGTCCACTACTCCGCCGCTGTCTCGTTCGATTCTTCTCCTGCGGTCGAACTGCACGATGCGCGTGCCGACGACGCACTGGGCCAGATCTTTATCTGGCGTGCTAATCACCACGCGCTCAACGCGTTTGTCTTTCCCGGCCAGAAAGGCCGCGGACGCCAGCGCGTCGTCCGCCTCGTACTCCTCCATAGCCCAGACCACAACCCCGAGAGCTCGAAGCGCATCTTCCAACAGCTGAAACTGGGAGAAGAGTCGAGGATCGACGTCCTCTCCTGTCTTGTACCCAGGCCACATCTGGTTCCGAAAGGACTCGATCACATGGTCCGTAGCCACTCCGATGTAGGTGGCGCCAGCACGCATCATGCCGAGAAGGGAGCCGAGGACGCCTCGCACCGCAGCGACCTCCTGGCCTTCGACGTCTTTGGCCGAAGGCAGCGCGTAGAAGTGCCTGAAGAGCTCATACGTCCCGTCGATCAGGTGTACTTCCACCA
This sequence comes from uncultured Acidobacteriaceae bacterium, assembly GCA_963791875.1. Taxonomy (GTDB): domain Bacteria; phylum Acidobacteriota; class Terriglobia; order Terriglobales; family Acidobacteriaceae; genus Edaphobacter. Next base: position 130,168 of record CAWBUI010000003.1, on the reverse strand, counting down.
CAACAGCCTATCGCGCACGGCGAATTTAATGCTGACGTATAGGCTCGTTGCCCCCCGAACCGCCGAGCGCAGTCCAGAACTGATGTCCAGTAACTCCGAACGTAATGTGCCTAGTCGGTGCTCCCAAGTAGGATTTCGGGTAGTGACTAGGTTTAGAAGAAGGCGCAATGATAACTGAGGAAGCTGCGCGTATGGAGAGCGGCACGACGGAAGAAACGAAGCGGGACGCTAAATTCAAAGTGAGGCACTACTGAAACCGGCGGTTAGTGCTCTGCATGGGGCGAATCGGTTAGCATTACGGATGCCCACCCGGAGAGGACTCCCGGCGAAGTCTGTACCGGAGGATGGCACGCTTTCGTTGCCCGGTTGACTGCTCTGCAACAGGTGGAGCTTCGAAAAGAGTGGGGCCTCCGTAGCGCACTAGGTTCAATTCAGCTTCACGCGATACCCTCACTTTGCAAGGTGAGGGTATGCGTTGCTGACGGCACGCTTGAACGAGTTCCATATCTCAGGCCCCATTGCTTGGGGCACGTGCACCGCGCGTACCGCAGAGTGGAAAGGAGTGGGGACCACCTAGGTGGACCCCACTCTCCTGGGTCTGCCGGGGCGATGTTGACCAGCGACCGTAGTGCTGCGGACGATCATGAACCGGCGGTAGTCCTTCTGAGAACGGCGGCATCACCCGAAGGATCCGGCGCGTTACCGGCGTCGGGCAAGCAAGCCTCTTCACACGCTCAGACGCCCCCTGGCGAACGCTGACGGGCGCAGTTCAGGTAGAGCAACCCTGTGCGTTACGAAACGCCCCAACTTTTCCGCCAGATGGCAAAGAAAATCAGCCCCCATATTCGGGGAAGAGCCCGTCCGGGCGGTATTAGGCTGTGTGGACGGGTCGCAAATCTCGGTGCAGGACGACACTTCCCTGAAGTTGGGGGATCCTGCAGCATCGCTGGGTCGCATTCTCCGGACCTCCCGCCCTCTCCCGCCGTCGGGTCTTCAAGCGAATCTGAGCAGGCGGCAGTTAGGACCCCAAAAGAATTCTGGTACGTTTACGGGTAAGACCGATTTGCTGCGCCGCGACTCCGAGAGGACTTGGAGAAGATGGCGGGACGCAGGTACCAAGGACGCCCAGGCCCATATACGCCACTCTCGCGCGAGCACGACGATGGACATTTACCAGCAGTTTGTACCCCAATCGCAGCGGGCTGCAATCGACAAGCTGCATACGCTCACAACCCCCGGTCTCATCCGGCAGAACGTTCCAAATCCCGTTCCTTCCACGTTCCAATAAGGCGCATGCAAAACCCATCAAAATCCCGCTTTTCTAACCGCAGGATCAGTCATTTACCGCTGGGTGAAGCCAACCATGAAAAGGCCGGCGTCGGCGGTTCGATCCCGTCTCTTGCCACCACTCCTTCCACAACTTAGTGTTCGATCCGGGCTGACCGTTTGGGTGAGCGCGGCTGCGCTGCATGGTTCGAGCGGGGCGGGCGAGCGCGGTCATCCTGGAGGTCAGCGAATCCGCGCGCCGAGGAGACCGTGCTGACCCGCGAGTGTGGTGTTCACGTGTGTTGGGTTGAGCGATTCCCATGTTGCGGAGGATGGCGCGTGGGGCTATCGGTGGGCCTGGCTGGGATGGGCGGCGGAGGTGATCTCCCAGTTTCCGCGGAGGCGGATGTCGTCGGAGGCGGAGCCGACGCGGATGTCGAAGGCGCCGGGTTCGACCTTGAAGCGCGTGCGTGGGCGATGTCGTAGAAGGCGAGTCTGTGAGGCGCGGAGGTGGAAGGTGAGGTGTTTCACTTCGCCGGGCTGGAGGTCCACGCGGCTGAAGGCGCGGAGGCTCTGAATGGGCTGGTAGGTGGAGGATTTTTGCTGGTGGGTGTAGAGTTGCGCGACTTCGGAGCCGGAGCGCGTGCCGGTGTTGCGGAGGTCGAAGGTGACGTCGAGTTGGGCGGAGTCTCCGGAGCCGGTGTGGGTTAGCTGGAGGTTTTCGTAGCGGAACTGCGTGTAGCTGAGGCCATGGCCAAAGGCGTAGAGGGGCACGCCCTTGAAGTAGAGGTAGGTGTAGCCCTTCGAGACGTCGTACTCGTTTTGCGGGGGGACGCCGTCGAGCGAGGCGTACACGGTGTAGGGGAGATGGCCGCCGGGGTTGGCGTTGCCGAAGAGGACGTTGGCGATGGCGGTGCCGCCGGCCTCGCCGGGGTACCAGGCGCCGAGGATGGCGGGGAGATGATCGTTTGCCCAGGTGACGGCGAGCGGGCCGGCGTTCATGAGCACAAGGATGGTTTTGGGGTTGGCGGCGTGGACGGCTTCGAGAAGCTGCTCCTGTGCGCCCGGGAGGTTGAGGTTGTGGCGGTCGCGGCCTTCGGCTTCGATGGAGAGATTGGTGCCGAGGAAGACGATGGCGACGTCGGATTTGCGAGCAAGCTCGACAGCGCGGCCAATGGCGGCAGGATCGGCGACTTCGTCGAAGCCGGTGCCCTTCTCGAAGGCGACGGTTGCGCCTCGGCCGAGAAGGTCGCGGATGCCCTCGAAGGGGCTGACCTTGCGGGCGGGCGTGCCGTAGTAGTTGCCGGTCTCGTAGGACTCGTCGCCGGCCGGACCGATGACGGCGACGGACTTGATGGCGGCCTTATCGAGCGGGAGGGCGTTCTGGCGATTGGTGAGGAGGGTGATGGACTCGGTGGCGGCCTTGAGGGAGAGCTCGAGGTGTTGCGGGGAGCGGATGACCTCGGGGCCGAGCTTGGCGTAGGGGCTGGACTCGGGCGGATCGAAGGCGCCCAGGCGGAAGCCGACGCGGAGGACGTTGGAGAGCGCGCGGTCCACGTCCGCCATGGAGAGGCGGCCGCTCTTGAGGGCGAGCGGGATGTTGGTTTCGAACTGCTGGTCGTCGGAGTCGTTGCCGGCCTGGATGGCGCGGGCGGTGGCCTCGACGGGATCTTCGGTGAGGTGGTGGGCGGCAACGAGGAGATTGACGGCGCCGAGGTCGTCGGTGACGAAGCCGTCGAAGCCCCACTGCTTGCGGAGGATGTCGGTCAGGAGGTAGTGGTTGACGGCGTTGGGCGTGCCGTTGATGGCGTTGTAGGAGGACATGACGGACTGGGCATGGGCTTCGGTGAAGGCGGCCTTCCAGTGCGGGAGCCAGTACTCCATGAGGTTGCGCTCGTCGACTGTCGGCGGAGAGGCGCTGGCGATTGGTTTCGACGTTGTTGACGGCGAAGTGCTTGACGGTGGCGGCGAGCTTGAGGTGGTTGATGTCGTCGCCCTGGAGGCCGCGGACGTAGGCGACGGCCATGCGGCCGGTGAGGAAGGGGTCTTCGGAGAAGACCTCCTGGATGCGTCCCCAGCGGGGATCGCGGGAGATGTTGATGACGGGGGAGCGGTAGACGAGGCCGTGCTTGGAGCGCGGGCCTTCGGCCTTCATGTTGTAGAGGGCGCGGGCCTCGTCGGACATGGCGTCGCGATGGTGTGGACGAGTTCGGGATCCCAGGTGGCGCCCATGGCGATGGCGGCGGGGAAGAGGGTGGTGGGCTCTTTGGACCAGACGCCGTGGAGGGTCTGGTTCCAGCCGCCCCACATGGGCACGTTGAGGCGGGGGATGCCGGTGTTGAGGTGGTTGAGCTGCGACGCTTTTTCCTCGACGGTCATGCGGGAGATGAGGTCGGCGATGCGCTGCGGCCTGCGGCTTCGAGGGATCGAGGTAGACGGGCGTGCCGGCGGGCTGCTGGGCGGAAAGGAGGCTGCCGAAGCCGAACGAGAGGGACAGCGCTGCGACGGACGATGCGTGATGGGACGTTCATAGGACGATCTCCTGGAACCGAGTTGCTGGGGCTGGTTGCTGGGCTAGGTGGCTTGCGGATTCGGAGCGGCTCGATGACGGAGGACATGTCCTGCTCGGCGAGGCCTTCGGCGACGGCGGTTTCGAAGAGGGCGCGGGCGGCGGTGGCGGTGGTGAGGTCCAGGTCGCAGGCCTGCGGCTTCCTGCGCGGCGTAGAGGAGGTCCTTGGACATCAGGCGGAGGAGGAAGTTGACGTTGTAGTCGCGGCTTGACCATGCGCTGCGAGATAGCCGGAGAGCAGAGGGCTGCCGGGTGCGCCGGACTTGAGGAAGGCGAGGGCCTTGTCGCGGTCGAGGCCGCTGCGTTCGATCCAGGCGAGGGCTTCGGCGAGGGAGGCGACCTGGACGCCGCAGAGGAAGTTGTTGACGAGCTTGAGTTTCGCGCCGCTGCCGAGGGGGCCGAGGTGGAGGATGTCCTTGCTCATGGCCTGGAGGACGGGAGTGGCGGTGCTGAGTGCGGACTCGGAGCCGCCGACGAGAAAGGTGAGCTGGCCGGCTTCGGCCTGGGTGCGGCTGCCGGTGACGGGGGCGTCGAGGAGTTCGGCGTTGCGCTGCGCGGCGAGAGCGGAGAGTTCGGCAATCCACGCGGGGCTGACGGTGCTGGACTCGATGAGGATGGCGCCGGGTTTGACGGCGGCGAGGGCGCCGTCTGCTGGCCCAGTCCAGGCTTCGCGGGAGGCGGCGTCGTCGGCGAGCATGGCGATGACGATGTCGGCGTCCCTGCGGCGGCTTCGGCGGGGGTTTGCGCGATGGTGGCGCCCTGGTTCGGCGAAGGGCTGGGCCTTGGCGGCGGTGCGGTTGTAGACGGTGAGGGTGTGGCCGGCCTTGAGGAGGTTGGCGGCCATGCCGGAGCCCATGGTGCCGAGGCCGAGGAGGGCTACTTTTGTGGTGCCGGCATTGTGTGTGTTCCTCTCTGGGTTGGAGGGTGGCTAGGCCATGGCGGCTACGCGGACGAGCTTGTCGGATGCGGATCGTCGCGATGGATGGGGTTGCGGAGCGGGCGGCCGAAGCCGTTGAAGCTGACCTCGACGATGTCGCCGTTTTCGCAGTTCGATCCCATCGCCGAAGCTGAGGGAGTCCGCGCCGAAGAAGTGGACGTGGACGGTGCCGGGCTGGCGGTGGCCTTCGAACTTGAAGTGGTGGTGCTCGAGGTTGGCGAGGCTGTGGCACATGTTGGCCTCGCCGCTGTCGATGTCCTTCTGCCAGAGGACCTTCTCGCCGCGCTCGGATGCTGACGTGGCCGTGTGACGGCGGAGAAGTCGGCGCCGACGACGAGCTCGGGGCCGAGGCTGCAGGCGCGGAGCTTGGAGCCGGCGAGGTTGAGGTAGTTGCGCTTTTCGAATTTGTGGTCGGAGAACTCGTTGCCGTGCGCGAAGCCGATGCGGTGCGGTGTGCCGTCGGGGGCGATGAGGTAGATGCCGGCGAGCTCGGCCTCTTCGCCGCCGTCTTCGGCGTAGGGCGGGATGGCGAGGGGTTCGAAGGGGCCGCGCAGGACGGAGCCGTCGCCTTTGTAGAACCACTCGGGGGCGATGCCCACCTCGCCTTCGGCGGGGCGGCCTCGTTCGACGCCCCACTGGAACATGCGCATGCTGTCGGTGATGGATCTCGGCGGCCTTGGGGGCTTGCCGGCGAGGTGCATGGCCTGGCGCTCGTTGGCGCTGCCGAGGTGGGTGAGGCCGGTGCCGGCTACGAGGGTCGTGAGGGCTCGCCGGGGACGTCGATGGGGGCGAGGAGCCGCCAGGGCGAGGCGCCGCTGTAGACGTCGTCGTAGGAGAGGGTTTCGCCGGTGGCGAGGGAGCGGGCGTGCTCGGTGAGAGCGACGTTGTTCGCGAGCGAGGCGGAGGCGAGCGCGTAGATGGAGTCGACGCCCGAGAGGCAGCGAAGATGCGGCTCCTCGACGATGGCGACGCGACGCGAGCGCGCCGTCGGTGATTTGGACCAGGTGAACATGGGTGCGGTCTCCTGTGAGGCTGGCTCGCTTTACTCGATGATCTTGAAGCGCTTGAGTGACTCTTCGTTGACGGTGAGGCCGAGGCCGGGGAGGTTCGTCGTCGAGGTCGATGTAGCCGTTCGGTGGGGACGGGTTCGCCGTCGAAGATGTACCAGAAGAGTTCGTTGCCGACTTCGACGTCGACCTTGGGGAAGAACTCGGCGATGGGGCGAGTTGAGGCTGGCCATGACGACGTGGTAGTTGTGCATCTGGCCGGCGTGCGGAACGACGGGGATCTGGAAGGACTCGGCGAGGGCGGAGATCTTGCGGGCCTGGCTGATGCCGCCGACGCGGTTGGTGTCGAACTGGATGTAGTCGAGGGCGTTGGCTTCGAGGAGATCGCGGAAGCCGAAGATGGTGAACTCGTGCTCGCCGCCGGCGATGGGGACGCGGCCGTAGGTCTTGAGTTCGCGGTAGCCGCGGGTGTCGTCGGGGATGACGGGCTCTTCGAGCCAGCGGAGATTGAAGGGCTCGAGCAGCGGGAGCATGCGCTTGGCGTAGTCGAGGGTCCAGCCCATGTAGGCGTCGGCCATGACGTCGACGCCGTCGCCGACGACCTCGCGGACGGTGCGGACGAGGTCGAGGTTGCTGCTGCATGCCTTCGGCGCCGTCGACGCGGCCCCCAGCCGAAGCGGAGCTTCATGGCGGTGTAGCCCTCGTCCTTGTACTTCTGGGCTTCGACGCGGAGTTCGTCGAGGGGCATGGAGTAGAGGCGGCTGGCGTAGACGGGGATCTTCTTCTTGGTGCGGCCGCCGAGGAGGCGGAAGACGGGCTGCTTCGCGGACTTGCCGAGGAGGTCCCAGAGGGCGATGTCGACCGCGCTGATGGCGGTCATGGCGACGCCCTTGCGGCCGAAGGCCATGGTGCGGCGATACATCTGCTGCCAGAGGAACTCGGTGTCCCAGGGATCGGCGCCGATGAGCATGGGCTTGAGGTAGTTGTCGATGCAGGACTTGGTGACGAGCGGGGCGAGGGCGGCGTTGCCGAGGCCGACGAGGCCTGCGTCGGTGAAGATCTCGACGAGAACCCAGCCATGGAAGGCGAAGTTGCCCATGGAGGCTTCGCGGAACATGACGAGGTCCATGGGGTTGGTGCAGAAGTGTGGAGGCAACGGGGTGGTCTTGCCCTCCCATTGGACGACGCGGGTGCGGACTTCGGTGATCTTCATATGCCGCTCTCTGTGTGAAGTAATTCAGGTGTTTTGAGTGGCGTGGATTCTGCCGGCGAAGAGAAGGATGGCCACAAAGCCGATCAGGTGAAAGGTTCCGAAGAGGAAGAACAGCGTGCCGTAGCCGAAGCCGTGGCTGAGAAGCAGCCCGGCGACGACGCCGAAGATGGCTCCGCCGATGGCGCCGCCGAAGCCGACGAGGCCGGAGACGGTGCCGACGGCGGAGAGCGGGAAGATGTCTGCCGGAAGAGTCATGATGAGACCGGACCACGACTGCTGGGCGAAGAAGGCGACGCTGAAGAGAGCGAGGGCCAGGCCGACCGGCACGTGCGGGACCAGCATGACGACGGGCATGAGGGCGGCGCTGATGCCGAGGACGATCTTGCGGGAGAGGTCGAGAGAGAGGCCGCGTACGAGGAGGCGGCTGGAGAGCGAGGCCGCCGAGGAAGCTGCCGACACCGGAGGCGGCGTACGGGATCCAGGCATAGTAGCTGACGTGTTTGATGTCGAAGCCGCGGACGTCGTAGAGGTACTTGGGCAGCCAGAAGAGATAGAAGTACCAGGCGGAGTCGCTCATGAACTTGGCGAAGACGAGGGCGCGGACGCGTGGCATGGCGATGAGCTCGGCGAGGGAGAGATGGCTGGCGGCTTCGCGGGCGTCGAGGGTGTTGATGGAGAGCCTGCGGGGCTGAGCGATAGCGAGAGCGCCCACCAGATGACCCAAGCGAGCCCGATGGCTCCGGCGGCGAAGAACATGGTGCGCCAGCCGCTGGTAAGGAGGACGAAGCCGATGAGCGGCGGAGCGAGGACGGAGCCGACGGCGGTGCCGGCGTTGATGAGGCCGACGGCGGTGGAGCGCTGCTCGCGCGGGAATCCACTCGGCGACGACGCGGACGGCGGCGGGGAAGGCTCCGCCCTCCCCCATGCCGAGGAGGAAGCGCGCGCCGAGGAGCATGCCGAAGTTGGCGCGAGGCCGTGGAGGCGCAGGCGAGCGACCACCACAGCATGATGAGGAGGAAGCCGCGGCGGGTGCCGAGGATGTCGAGCAGGCGGCCGCCGATCGCGTAGAGCGCGGCGTAGGCGAGCAGGAAGGAGGTCTGCAGCCAGGAGAACTGCTGGTCGCTGAGCGGGATGGTGTGCTGGATGGCGGCGATCGCGACGGGCAGCGTCTGGCGATCGAAGTAGCTGATGGCGATGGCCACCATGACGAGCGCGACGAAGTACCACTCGCAGCTGGAGCAGGCGCGGGCGCTTGTCGCCGCATCGTTTGTCAGCTGTGTCGCGCACGCGCGTCTCGTTACCACTTCAGGTGCAGGAGCGAGGTTGCCTGGCGAGGCATGTCTACGGGGAGGACGACTTCGCCGTTGTCGACGTCGAGCCAGCGGGGAGAGTCGAGCAGCTGCAAGCTGCCCGGCGGCCTGGAGCTGCGCGTACTGCTCGGGTGAGGGCTTCTGGGGCGAGCCCATGGCCTTCCACACGGTGTAGGCGTTGCTGTGGGTGGCGTCGATTCTGAAGTGTTCGAGAAGCACCTTGTGCACGCCGGCGGGAATGCCGGCGATGCTGACCTGGACCTTTGAGCGCCTCGGCGCGGGCAGGTCGTTGTCCTGGTAGTTCCAGAGCATGACGGCGGCTTCGCGGTCGGCCCTGGTGGCGAGGGCGTCGACGTCCGGGGCCTGGCGAACGCTGGACTTGATGATGTCGTCGAGTGCGATCTGCCCGGTGCTGGAGGTGCCGACGCGATCGCCGGACATGAGTGCGGCCATGCGGAAGACGTTCAGGATGGGCTTGTCGACGCCGTTGGTGGCGAGGGTGCGGAAGCCTTCGAAGAAGTCCTTGTCTTCGAACTCGAAGGACCAGCTCAGCATGGAGAGCAGGTTGACCTTGTGGCGGTCCTGCAGCTCGAAGAGACCCTTGATGGCGGCGGCGGTGTATGCGGGATAGAGGGTGTCGTTGCGATAGTTGTTGGACGGGTTGACCTTGGAGGAGCAGGCGGCGCAGCCTTCCGGATCGGCCTCGCTGAGGATGATGGGCAGATGGATGAACTTCGGGTATCTTGCGACGGTCTCGAAGCCCTTGTCGGCGCTGATCATCTCGCGGTCGAGGCCCATGCGGACGTGTCCTTCGATGATCTGTGGGCTGACCTTTGACGTGGAAGGAGATGAAGTCCATGGGGATGGCCTTGCCGTCGGCGGCGCTCTTGCCGGTGTCGACGTGCTTGAAGAAGTTATCGAGAAAGGCGGCGGCCTTGGGCGAACCGGGGCCGGTGGTGGCGGGTCCGCCTACGAGGGCTCCGGGCAGGGCGGCGCGCACACCGGCGACGGCGTAGTCGTAGAGCTTGAAGTAGTCCTCCTGGCTGGCGTGCCAATAGTGGATGTCGGGCTCGTTCCAGACCTCGAAGTACCACTTGCAGGACTTCTTCCTTGCCGTAGCGCTGAACGAGGTGCTCGGTGACCTTGCGCACGAGCTCGCCCCACATGGCGTAGTCCTTTGGGGGATTGTTGGAGCCGCCGGAGATGGTGCTCTGCGGGGTAGTGGACCTGGTAGGGCTCGGGGTTGGCGGCGAGGTCTTTGGGCATGAAGCCGAGCTCGACCATGGGGCGGACGCCGGCAGATTTGTAACTGTCGAAGATCTCGTCGAGGATTTTGAAGTCGTAGACGGGCTTGCCGTTGGCATCGAGGGTGAAGACGTTGGTGGAGCTCCACTTGAGTTCGGGCACGCCGTTGCCCGAGGTGAGCAGATGATGCGCGCGGATGTAGACGGGCACGGGGCTGAGGTCGTGGAGCTCCTTCAGCAGCATGCGGCCGTGCTTCATGGTGGTGTAGTTGCCCTCGTCATAGCCGAACCAGCTGTAGATCGGCTTGTACGGAGCGATTTTCTTGGAGAGGTCGACCTTGATCGAGACCGGGGCCTGTGCGGGGGCGTGGAGAGCACAGACACAAAGCAGGGCGAGAGCGAATTTGCGCATGGGGTCGAAGGCCTTTGCTTAGAAGTTGTACTTCAACGCGAACTGGATATCTCGCGAGGGGACGGAGGTGCTGGTGACCTGCCCGCCGGCGGAGGCGTCGATGGTGGAATTGGGAGCGCTGAAGCTGGTGGTGTTTGACAGGTTGAAGAACTCCGCGCGGAAGGACAGGATGCTCTCGCCGACAAGGGTGAAGTTCTTGAAGAGCGAGGCGTCGAACTGGCGGTACATGTCGCTGCGCAGGGTATTGGCGCGGACCTGGCCGTAGGTGAAGAGGGGGGCGACGGTGTAGCGGGCGGTATCGAACCACTTGGCGACGGTGGGCTGGAAGCCGGGGGTGGAGGCGCCGCTGTAGTTGGGCCGCTGGCCGCCGACGCCGGTGTTGGCGCGGTCGGCACCGACGACTGGCGTGTATGGAGTTCCGCTGCGGACGACGATGATGGACTGCAGCTGCCAGCCGCCGAGGGTGCTGTTGACGAAGCGATTGGCGTTGCCCATGAAGTGGCGGCCGCGGCCGAATGGGAGCTCGTAGGTCTCGCTGAGGGCGAGGTTGTGGGGTGTGTCGGCTGGCGCGAGAGCGTACTCGTAGCCGAGGTTGCCGCCGAGCGCGGGAGACTGGTTGAACTGCAGGAACTTCGAGTAGGTGTAGGCGACCAGACCGGTGAGGCCGTTGCCGGCGCGATGCTCGTATTTGGCCTGGAGGGAGTTGTAGCTGGAGGAGACGTCTTGCGTGTTGTAGGCGATGGTTCCCCAGGGCTGGTAGGGGCGACGGGCCTGGATAGCGCCGCTGCCGGGCGCGGGGTCGTTGAAGTCGTTGGTGCCGTTGAGGTGGACGCCGTGGTTGCCGACGTAGGCGACTTCGAGGACATCCTTGGTGGTGAACTGCTGCTGCAGGGCGAGGCTGTAGTGCTCGTTGACGCCCATCTTGAGGTGAGTTTTTGTAGGGACGAGGGTCGGGTTGGCGGTGGCGGAGCCGAGCGCGGTGCCGAGGAAGAAGTTGGCCAGCGTGCGGTTGGGAACGACGTTTTGCGTCTGGTTGACGGTTTCGGCGAGGCGGTAGGGAAGCGTGTTGAGATTGACGCGTCCGCTGGTTCCTTCGGGCTCGTAGAACATGCCGAAGCCGCCGCGGAGTACGGTTCTCTTCGAGAGCCGAGTAGGAGACGCCGAGCCGCGGGCCGAACTGCTTGGTATCGGTGTAGGTGACGTTCAAGGGGAGGCCAGCCTGGCTGCTGGTCTGGATGTACTGCTGGAAGAACTGGTAGGCGGCGGGGGCTGCGAACTGCGACGAGAGGTCGGGGACATCACCAGAGCCGGAGACGATGACGGGCCTGGACTGGGTGGGATCGAAGGTGCCGACCTGGCCCTTGTAGCCGTTGAGCCAGGGCGAATACTCGTAGCGGAGGCCGGCGTTGATGGTGAGCCGGTCGCTGACGCGAATGTCGTCCTGAAAGAAGCCCTGCTTGTAGATCTGCTGACCGCCGAAGTTGGCGGCGGGGTAGGCGCGGGAGACGGAGGACGGGTAGCCGAGGAGGAAGTCGGCGTAGGCGTCGCCGGAGGCATTGCCGTTGAAGTTGAATTGGCCGGCGTAGGTCTGGCTGTCGTAGCCGAGCCACTGGTAGTAACGGAAGAGGACGCCGAATTTGAGCGACTGGCGGCCCTTGAGGATGGTGAAGTTTTCGGTTCCTTCGACGGCTTTGCGGTCCTGGGACTTGGGCCGCTGATCGAAGGCGGAGCCCTGGAGGGAGCTGTATCCGCTCCAGGAGTAGTCCGGGAAGGAGCCGCCCGTGCCGGGGCGAAGCTGGGCGGAGAGGCCGGTGACGCCGAACTGCGCGTTGAAGTCCGGACCCTGGAGGAAGGCGGTGAGGCGGACGTGGCTGGGGAGATAGTGGACGCGAGCCTCGTTGACCTTGTTGGCGCCGATGTTGGTGATGACGCCGACGGCGATGTCCTGGCCGATGGAGGTGAGGGAGGCGGTCTTGAGCGCGGGGGAGGCGTTGGGATCGGATTCGCGATTCGTGACGTAGATCCAGCGGGCGAAGAGGCGGTTTTGCGGTTGATGTTGTGATCGAGCCGGACGGTGTACTGGTCGAAGTCGACCGCCTGCGAAGGGACCGCGCTGAAGGTGCCGCTGCTCGTGTTGGGGGTGGGTACGTAGGCCTGGATGGCGAGGGCCTGCGGGGACAGGCTGCCGGTGGGGATGGTGTTGTTGAGGAAGGGCGTGCGGATGATGGTGCCGACGGCAGCTGCGGGTGTGTTGCAGTTGTTGGTGGCGGTGACGGTGCAGGTCTTGGTGGGATCGTAGATGGTCTTGGAGCCGAAGTTGCCGCCGCGCTGCGCCAGGCTGGGAACGATGCTGTTGAAGACGAGGCCCTGGCGGAGGCGCTGGCCCTCGTAGTTCGACGAAGAAGAAGGTGCGGTCCGGCGCCGTTGTAGAGATGGGGGATGGAGAGGGGGCCGCCGAGGTCTCCGCCGAACTGATTGCGCTTGAGGATCTGGCGCGTGAGTGCGAAGTAGTTGCGGGCGTCGAGCTTGTCGTTGCGGATGAACTCGAAGATGCCGCCGTGGAAGCGGTTGGTTCCGCTCTTGGTGGTGGCGTTGAAGAAGGCGCCGCCACGGTTGTACTCGGCCGAGTAGGGGCTCTGCTGGATGGAGAACTCCTGGAGCGCGTCGATGGAGGTCTGGATGAAGGTGCCGCCCTGGTGCTGTTCGCTGACGTCGACGCCATCCAGGAGGAAGGAAGTGGCGCTGCCGCGGATGCCGCTGATGACGTTGCCGTTGACGACCTCCGGCCGGATGGCGAGGGAGTTGCCGGTGGGCGGCAGGAGCGCGGCGCCGGGTGTGAGCTCGGCGAGCCGGAAGAAGCCGCGGCCGTTCAGCGGGAGATCGGTGAGCTGGCGATTCGTGATCACGGTGCCGACGGTGGCGGAGTCCGTATTGAGAAGCGGCGTGGTGGTGTGGACCTCGACGGTAGTGGTGGAGGAGCCTATCAGCAGCTTGAGGTCTTCGCGAACGATCTGCCCGACCTGCACCTCGACGCTGGAGGTGGCAGTGGTTTCGAATCCGGGGGCGGTGACGCTTAGGACGTAATTCCCGGCGGCGACGGGCGTGATGACGAAGTTTCCGTTGCCATCCGTGACGGCTGTCTGCGTAACGTTGGTTTCAACGTTGCGCGCGGTGACAGAGGCGTTGGCGACGACGGCGTCCTGCGGGTCTGCGACGCGACCGACGAAGCGTCCTGACTCCACCTGGGCGAAGCCGGCAGGTGTGGAGAAGAGGGACGAGAGGGCTAGCAGTGCAGTGGCGCCGGTGAGTAGATGTTTGCGAATGGTCATCGTGTCGCTACCTTCCGTGTTCATCGAGTGTGGAATCGATGGACGGGCGCAAAGGTAGTACCAAACGAAGTGCATTGTCAAGGGATGGCTTTCGAGGGGCATTTTCCGTACTTGCTCAGAACCGTGGTTCGTACTGCGTCCTCCGCACGAAGGCCTGGCGCGGTCGCAGCGGACATCGTGCAAAGGTCGTACCTATGTCAGCGCTTTCGGGTTGACAACCGAGTCGCGGAGCAGACACAGTATGTGGCTATGGGTGAACGCCGAAACGCGGTGGCCGAGAAGACAGCGCATGTGGTGCGCAACAAGGAGGACGTGACGCACCTGCTGGTTCAGCGGTTTCAGCAGCTGCTGAGCGATGGGCTGCTTGCACCGGGGGTGAAGTTACCCTCTGAGCGCGAGCTGGCGACGAGCTTTGGGGTGGCGAGGTCGTCGCTGCGGCAGGCGCTGAAGGTGCTCGAGATTATGGGGGTGATCACGCAGAAGGTCGGCGATGGAAGCTATCTCAACAAGGACGCGTCTGCGGTGCTGGCGGTGCCGATGGACTTCCTGTTTCTGCTGGACGACACATCGCTGCAGGAGTTGGTGGAGATGCGGCTGATGGTGGAGCCGGGGCTGGCAGCGAAGGCGGCGGAGCGCGCGAGCGCGGACGATATCGCGCTGCTGCGCCAGTCGGTGGTGGATCTTGAGCACAGCAAGCGTGACCGCATGAAGCTGGTGGCGTCGGACCTGATGTTTCACCGCGCGATCTTCCAGGCGTCTGGAAACCGGCTGACGGAGCGGCTTTTCTGCATGATCCATAAAGAGATGTTGAAGATGATTCATGGTGACGTCGGAGATGGTGGACCTGGAGCACACGCTGCAGTTTCACGTGCCGATCCTGTCGGCGATTGAGCAGCGGGATTCGCGGTTGGCGCAGAGGCTGATGACGGATCATCTGAACGATGCGCGCGATCTGCTGCTGCATGCGCGTGACCGTGACAATGCGCGGCAGTTGCGGGAGCATCTGGCGGCGGAGCCCCGGATGCCGCGGCAGCGCAGGTCCGTGGCGGAACAGCCGCCATCGGGGTATGCGCGGGTTCTGAAGCCGAAGACGCGAGGGAGCAAGGTGGTGAGTGGGGCGGGCGTTTGACGTCTTTCGTAGAGCGCGCCGGTTATTCAAAGCAGCGGTGACGAGGTATGCCTTCAGCGTTGGCCCAGGAGCGTCTGCATCAGGATGGCGCCGCCGAGCGCGGCGACGAGCGCCAGCGGCATGGCGACGGCTCCGATCTTCAGAAATTTCCAGAAGCTTACGTTGAGGGATTCTTCTTCTGGGCCCTCGCCGGAACCTTTGCGAAGGGCCAAGAGCCAGAGGATGGTGGCGAGTGAGCCGGTGATGGAGAGGTTGGGTCCGAGGTCGACGCCGATCAGGACGGCGTTAGCCATGAGTCCGTAAGTGTGGGCGGCCTGGATGGTGCCACCGGCGATGAGGCCGAGGGGGAGGTTGTTGACGATGTTGTTGCCGATGCCGACGACGAAGCCGACGACCATGGCGGCGATGTTGGGGCCCAGCGTTGAGGCGGCGGCCAGCCAGCGTTGTGTGAGGTTGAGGGCGCCCTGACTTTCGACGGCATCGACCATGATGAACAGGCCCGCGACGAGCAGCAGTGTGGGCCAACTGATTTCGCGGAACAGCTTGATCGGGTTGCTCCTGGCCTTGATGGAGACCGCGGCAGTTATCACCAGGGCGGCGACGCAGGTGGGGAGGCCGAGGTCCTTCTTCAAGGCGGAGGCGGTGAGGAGCACGGCGACCATGAGACCGAGACCGCAGAGGATGAGCGTGCCGTTTGGGGTGAGCCTCGTGGCTTCTACGTCGGAGTCGATGGTGTTCCGAAGTTCCCGGCGGAACAGAAGACGCATAACAAGAAAGGTGACGATGATGGAGAGGACGGAGGGGACGCCGAAGTCTGGGAGCCATGTGCCCAGCGGGGGCATGTCCGTCCGGAAGACCACAAGGTTCGCGGGGTTCGAGATGGGCAGCACGAAGCTTGCGGCGTTGGCGATGAGAGCGCAGACGAAGAGGTACGGGAGGGGCGAGACCTTTGCCTTGCGTACGGCGGTGAGGATGGCGGGTGTGAGGACCACGGCGGTGGCGTCGTTGGACATGAAGATGGTGACGAGCGTGCCGACGCTGTAGACGAGAAGGAAGAGGCGCGAACAGCTGCCCTTTGCGCCGCGGACGGCGACGGATGCGACCCAGTCGAAGACACCTTGTTGCTGGGCGAGTTCGCTGAGAAGCATCATGCCGATAAGGAAGAGGTAGACGTCGGTGCCCTTTGCCGCGGCCTGCCCCGCGGACTTGAGGGGTACGAGGCGGAGGGCGATAAGAAGAAGTGCACCGCCGGAGATCCACCAGACTTCGGGGATGCCGCGGGGGCGGATCAACATGAGCAGGATGCTGGCGGCGACGATGCAGGGAAGAACGGCGTGCGCGATCTGTGCGGGGATCATCTCTGTTCTTTCGTTCTTTGTGGAGGCGCGGTGCGGAGGAGCGAGCTTGAGCCTGGTGCGGTTGTGCCGCAGGTGTTGCGGGCTTGTGGTGGTTGATGGGATGGCCCTGGGGCGGACTTGCCGCCTGGTTCAGGGGATGATCGCACCAGTTTGCAGCTTACCTGACATGTAACGCGCGACATGTAACGCGCGGGGGTTGGGTGACATCGAAGCAGTATGGCTGCTGCTCCCGATCATCTTTTTTCTCCGCTTACGCAACGCTCTGTGACGTTTCCCAACCGCATTGCTGTGTCGCCCATGTGCCAGTACAGCTACACGGATGGGCTTTCCGATGACTGGCAATTTGTGCATCTTGGCAGCCGCGCTGTTGGCGGTGCGGGCATTGTGTTTACGGAGGCTGCGGCGGTGAGCCCCGAGGGACGGATTACGCTGGGCGATCTGGGGCTGTGGACGGATGCTCATGGGGGTCGGCTGGCGCGGCTGACGGCATTTGTGAAGCTGCAGGGAGCTGTTCCGGCGATTCAGCTTGCGCATGCGGGGCGGAAGGGGAGCATGGCTAAGCCCTGGGCCGTGCCGCTGGCGGCCCTGCCTCCTGACGAGGGTGGATGGGAGACGGTGGCGCCGGGTACGGAGCGGTTCTCGAAGGATTATCCGACGCCGAGTGCACTGGATCGCGCGGGCATGGACAAGGTGGTTGCGGACTTTGCGGCGGCGACGCGGCGGGCGGCTGCGGCGGGGTTTCTGCTAGCGGAGGTTCACGGTGCGCATGGGTACCTGCTGCACGAGTTTCTTTCGCCTCTATCGAACAAGCGCACGGATGAATACGGCGGGAGCCTGGAGAACCGCGCGCGATTTCCGCTCGAGGTGGTGCGTGCGGTGCGGGCCAACTTTCCGGAAGGGTTGCCGGTGTGGGTGCGGATCTCGGCGACGGATTGGGTTTCTCCGTCGGAGGAGACGCCGGCCGCTGGACTTACGATTGAGGATTCGATTGCGTTTGCCCGGATGTTGAAGGCCGAAGGGGTGGATCTGGTGGACTGCTCGTCCGGCGGGAACGATCCGCGGCAGCAGATTCCCGTAGGTGCGGGGTACCAGGTTGCGTTCGCCGAGCGCGTACGGCGGGAGGCTCGGATTTCGACCGGAGCCGTGGGGATGATCACGGCGCCGGAGCAGGCGGACCAGATCGTGCGGACAGGCCAGGCGGACGTTGTGCTGCTTGCGCGCGAGATGCTCCGCAATCCGTACTGGCCGCTGCATGCGGCGGAGACGCTGCACCAGGCGGGGCGGTGGCCCGTGCAGTACGAACGCGCGGCTCGTGGAAAGGTGCAGCGCGGTGGGCCGCTTGTGCATGGCGCCTGAGGGTTGGATGGCGCGGTGGAGGCTGCGTGCGGATTTGTTCGGGGTGGCTTACAGATGCGAGGAGAGGCCCATGCGACGACGCAGGGTCTGGTAGCGGGGTTGCGAGCGGAGGGTGTCGAACTGGGGCATTTCGTCTAAGAAGATGGTGTTGTTGGAACGGTCGTCGTAGCTCTTTTCGAGCGCGGTAAGGGCTTGCTCCTGATCGCCGAGTCCGACATAGACGGTGGCGAGATAGAAGGGGGAGACATAGCGGCGGGTGGACTGAAGCTTGATTTGTTCGAGAAGCTTTACGGCCTCTGTTCTGTTGCCGGAGATCGCGTAGACATGGGCCAGCGCGGAGAGTACAGGCGCGTTGTCTGGAGATAGGGCTGCGGCCTTCTGCAGCTCGGCGATGGCCTCGGGATAGCGGCCCTTCTGCTCGTACGACTGGCCGAGGACGATGTGTGCCAGCAGGTAACCGGGGTCCATCTCGGTGGTGTTGAGGAGTTGCGCGATGGCTTCGTCGTAGCGGCGGGCCATGTAGAGTCTCCAGCCGAGACTGAAGTTCATGCTGAGCGAGAGTGGATCGAGAGTGCGGGCCTGGTTCATCTCGACGAGGCTGTCGTCAGTTCGGCCCATGGCCATGAGGTAGAGGGAGTAGCGCTGATGGGCGGTGGAGTAGCTGGGGTTGAGCTGGATGGCGCGCCGGAAACCGGCCCCTGCTTCGTTCCAGTTCCACTCATCGTTGAACTCGACGGTGGCGAGCGCGGTCTGGGTTTCGGCGAGCGAGGCGTCAAGATCGACGGCCTTTTTGGCGGCGGCCATGGCTTTGGGTGCCACCTCGCCGGTCGGGACTGTGCCGACGATGGCGGCGCCGAGGATGCCGTAGCAGTCGGCGAGGCCGGCGTAGGCGAGTGCGTAGCTGGAATCCTTTTCGGTGGCGGACTGGAAGTAGCGGATTGCGGTGTCGAGAGCATCCTCGGAACGTTTGCCCCAGTAATAGCGGCCCTTGAGGTAGTCCTCGAAGGCGGCGGAGTTGACGGGACGGCCCCCGGCGAGGGTTTCTTTGTCCTGGGGTGTGAGCTTGATGCGGATCTCTCTGACGATGGCAGTGGCGACGCGATTCTGCAGGGCGAGGATGTCGTCGAGCTGGCTTTCGTAGGTATCGGCCCAGAGATGGCGGTCGGTGGAGACCTGGACGAGCTCGGCGGTGATTCTGACCCTGTCTCCGGAGCGCAGGACGGTGCCCTCGACGACTGCATCGACGTGCAGGTCGCTGGCGATCTTTTCGAGCGACTCGTGCCGCCCCTTGTAGTCCATCGCGGTTGTCCGGGAGATGACGCGGAGAGAGCTGATGCGGGCGAGGCTGGCGATGAGCTCGTCCGTCATGCCATCGGCGAAGTAATCCTGGTTGCTGTCGCCGGAGAGGTTCTCCATGGGCAGAACGGCGATGGAGGTAATCTGCTGGCCGGCGGGTGAGAGGCTGCGGCGGTAGAGGAAGAGGAGGCTGCCGCCGAGCACGAGGAGAAGTAAGGCGGCGACGATGGCGCGGCTGAGCGGGAACTGGCGCGTAGGTGGCGCGGGGAGGTTTGGCGGGGCGTCGGATGGGGACGTGGCTTGAGCCGGCGCGGGTCTGAGCTGGGTGAGGGCGCCGGGTTCGAGGCGGGGTTGATCGGGGTGTTCGGATGTGGCGGGTTGCGCGTGCGGGGCGGGGTGCTCGGACCTTGTGTCTTCGATCTCCACCTCCTGCACGGGAGCGATGAACCGGTAGCCCTTGCGGGGGACGGTTTCGATGAAGCGAGGGTTGTCGGCGGGATCGCCGAGTACTTCCCGGACGCGCATCATTGCGGTGTTCAAGCTGTGATCGAATTCGACGAACTCGCCGGGCTTCCACAGACGGCTGCGCAGCTCTTCGCGGGTAACGAGGGTGCCTGGACGTTCGAGGAGGATGCGGAGCGCCTTGAGGGGCTGATCCTGGAGCTTGAGGCGCAGGCCCTTTTTTCGCAGCTCATTGCTCTCCAAGTCGAGCTCGAACAGGCCGAAGCGGACGACGCGTGTCGTGATTTCTGCAGGTAATGGCACAGGAGCAGACCGATCCTCAAGGGCCGGTGTTCTGAGACGGAGCCAATGGTATGGGTCGCGCAGGGAGGTGTCAACGACTCATAGAAGACACCCAGCAACGTAGTTGGTTGGTGATGAGGCTGTGTAAGTGCTTGATACAGAACAGGCCAACGAGTTATGTGCAGATGCTGTTCTGCTGACACGGAAAGGATTGAGTGTTGGGGGCGACGGACGTAGTATTCGGTTGCTTCGGTACTGACATCCGCGGGGATGCTGTCGCGCGGGCTTCT
The DNA here is from genome assembly GCA_963791875.1 of uncultured Acidobacteriaceae bacterium. GTDB lineage: Bacteria > Acidobacteriota > Terriglobia > Terriglobales > Acidobacteriaceae > Edaphobacter. Next base: position 110,708 of record CAWBUI010000003.1, on the reverse strand, counting down.
GGCCGGCGGTGTGCGCTGTGCTGCAAGCAGGAGGAGAGCCATGAGGTCACAAGAAACGCTTGGGTCAGGGTGGATCGCGAGCCGGGTTGTGTTGTCGGTTGTGCTGGCCTTGATGGTCGCGGTCGGGGGGACCAGGTCTGGTAACGCGCAGGTCTCCGGGGCGACTCTGTCTGGCGTGGTGACGGATTCGAGCGGAGCGCTGGTGACGAATGCAGTGGTTGCGATTCGCAACGCGGAGACCGGGGTAACACGGACGGTCACCACAAATTCTGACGGTTTCTACTCCGCTCCCGATCTGCTGCCTGGAAACTACGAGGTGAAGACGACGGGGAAGGGCTTCTCCACCATGGTTCAGAAGGGCATCGTTCTGACGGTGGCGGCTCAGCAGACGTTCAACCCGGTGCTGTCGGTGGGCAGGTGGACCAGACGGTTGTGGTTACGATGGCGCCTCCTTCCGTGGAGTCGACTTCTTCGACGCTGAGCGCGACGGTGGATGGAACGACGGTGAGGGAGCTTCCGCTGAATGGGCGGGACTGGACTTCGCTGGCGACGCTTGAGCCTGGCGTTGTGTCGGTACCAAACCAGGCGACGACGGGCTTCTCGGCGAACAAGGGGAATCGCGGCTTTGGGAACCAGTTGTCGGATGGCGGGCACCGGCCCAACGAGAACACGTACCGGGTGAACGGCATGGTGATCAACGACTATACCAATGCGGCTCCGGGTGGGTCGACCGGGGTGAACCTGGGTGTCGATGCGATCGACCAGTTCTCGGTTCTGACGAGCAGCTACACGTCGGAGTATGGCCGTACGTCGGGCGCGGTGATCGACGCCATCACGAAGTCGGGCACGAACAAGCTGCACGGGAGCGGCCTACTTCTTCGATCGCGATAAGGTGTTCGACGCGCGGAACTATTTCGATGGGCCGACGATTCCTTCGTTCCGGCGGGTTCAGTTCGGGGCGTCTGCGGGCGCGCCGATCGTGAGGAATAAGGCGTTTTTCTTTGTCGACTATGAAGGGATTCGGCAGAGCCAGCCGGTCTCGACGACGGTGAATGTTCCCAATGCGGGGGCGCGCGCGGCTGCGGTGCCGTCGATTGTGCCATACCTTGCGCTGTGGCCTGTGGCTCCGAGCGGTTCGCCGGATACGAATCCGGGCGGGATCGGGGTGCAGTCGTTCCACACGTCGGAGCCGACGAAGGCCAGCGAGAACTACGTGATCACGCGGCTGGATTACAAGGTGTCGAGCCACGACAGTCTGGACGGGACGTACTTCTTCGACTCGGGTCCACAGACGCAGGCGGATCCGCTGGGAAATACGATCCACCAGGTGTTTTCGCGACGTCAGCTTTACACCGCGGAAGAGACGCATGTCTTCAATTCATCGATCGTGAATAACTTCCGCGGGGGCGCCAGTTTGATCACGGGACTCATTAACGCGCCGGTCTCGGGGGACTGCGGTGGCGACGAAATTCGAAGCTGGCGGTGGCTCCGGGATCGGTTGCGCCTCCTCAGCTCCCGGTGTCGGGCCTGACGACGGCGTATGGGTTGGGGGGCTTCAACAAGTTCAATCATGACTGGACTTCGCTGCAGTTTTACGACGACGCGTTTGTCACGAAGGGCAACCACTCGATGAAGGTAGGCGGTCGCGTTCGAGCGGATGCACTACGACGTCCTCGAGCAGTTGAGCCCGAACGGCCGGTTCAATAACTATAGCAGCCTGGCCAAGTTTCTATCGAATGGGCCCGACCAATTGAATGCCCTGGCGCCTGGCGGGTCGACCCAGGTTGCGTTCGGGAGAGTCTGCTTGCGCCGTATTTCCAGGATGATTGGCATGTGACGCAAGCGGCTGACACTGAACCTTGGTATGCGGTACGAAGCCACGACACGCCCGAAGGATGCCAATAATGTGCCTGCGCTACACGGTCAATGGATACACGGTGGCCGCGGCGGGATTTCAGGAGATCACGACGCTCTCCAACTGCATGTCGAGCGCGACGGCGTGCGGGCCTGTTGGAACGGACAGCCCCATCGCGCACCAACCCCACGCACGAAGGACTTCGAACCGCGTCTGGGGGTTGCATGGGATCCCTTCGGAACGGGAAGACAGCGATACATGCTGCGTTTGGCATGTTCGACGTGCTGCCTCTTGCCGTATGAATTCGCTCTCAACACTGCGGCGACTGCCCCGTTTCAGATCATTGGCGCAGACGCCAATGCCACGCTGGGACGGGCGTGCCAGATGCGAACATCAACTTCAACCGCCAAAGATTCGCAACCGGTACATCCAGCAGAACCCGAAGCGGGCAGCGGTCTACAACTGGAACGCCAATCATTCAGCAGGGCCTTGGGAGCGGTTTCATTGCGACGGTTGGATATGTGGGTCACGCTCGCTGCATCTGTCGGCTGCGGCGGATGATATCAACCTGGTGCAGGCGAGTTCGGTCTCTGGGCGTCGGGACTTGTTTTCCCATGCGATCCGGTTGGCTGCCGGGGGCGACTGCTCCGCAACAAGACGGGGACGCGCTTAGACCCGAACTGGGGCGGTGGTGCGGGCATTCGGCCTGTCATCTTCGATGGCGCATCCAGCTATCAGGCGTTGCAGGGCCAGGTGAAGAAGACGATGTCTCATGGTGTACAGGGGCAGTTCTCGTACACGTACAGCCATTGCAACGACCTGAGTTCGGCGCCGGTGACGGGAGATACCTTCCTGAACTCTATCGCGGTGCCGCTGCTGTTGCAGAAGTCGTATCGCGATAGGGCCGTGCGACTTTGATCTGCGGCATGTGGCGACGGGCAATGTGATCTGGGATATTCCGTCGCCCGATCTGCACAATGCGATTGGCCAATGGGGTGATCGGTGGCTGGGAGTTGGGCGGGATTCTGACGGCGGAGAGCGGAGCGCCGTTCTCCGTCACAGTCGGCGGCGGCAACGATCCGCTCGGCACGGGCTTCAATGGCGACTTCTCGATGGATCTCGCGGATCTCTTCCTGGGTGCAATGCGACCGGCGGTCAGGGGGTCAACTTCCTGCATACCAACTGCTTCACCCCGCCGACGGCGCCTTCGTCGCTGGCTCCTGCATCGGCAGGGAATCTGTACGGATGCGCGCCGAATTCGTTCCTGGCCCCACCTGCACCGACGGCTACTAATCCGAAACCCACGGGCTACACCGGGCCGGCTGCGCCCTCGGGGCGCCAGTTCTGCTCGAACGTGGTTGGTAACTCGGGCCGCAACCGCTTCTATGGTCCGCACCTGACACCTTCGACATGTCGCTGTTCAAGAACTTCAAGGTGCCGGTCGTGTCAGAGGCCATGAACCTGCAGTTCCGCGCCGAGTTCTTCAACGTGTTCAACCACACCAACTATCTTTCGCCGGGCTTCCTGAACACGGGCGGGCCAGAACAACTCCGTGTATGACTTCGATGGGAGCGCACTGCCGACAGCGCTGAATCAGACCTCGACAAGCTCGCGTCAGATTCAGCTTGGCGCGAAGCTGGTGTTCTAGGGCGGATAGTGGATGAGCAACCGGGCGCGATCAGAATCCAGAGAAGCGGGATGCCTTGTTCATGCAGACGACCAAGAACGCGAATCGGAAGCAATCGGCACTCGGGCGGGTGACGGCGGTCTTCGTTTACCTGTTTGAAAAGGTGATGCCGGACCCGTTTGTCTTCGCGGTGCTGCTGACGTTCACGGGGGCGCTGCTGGCGTGGAAGTTTGCGCCGAATGCGACGCCCATCAGCATCATCGCGGCATGGTATGCGGGCGTGTTTGGCCTGTTTACGTTCGCGTTCCAGATGGTGATTATGCTGGTGGCGGGGTATGCGCTGGCTACGTCGCCGCTGGTGCACCGCGGACTGGCCAAGCTGGCGTCGCTGGCGACCACGCCCCTTTCGGCGATTTCACTGACTATCGTTATCGGCATGATCGCCTCCTGGCTGAACTGGGGGTTGGGGCTGGTGACGGCTGCGCTGATTGCGCGCGAAATTGCGAAGCGCGTGCGCATGGATTTCGGCTGGCTTGTTGCGGCGGCCTATTCGGGCTTTGTCATCTCCACGGAGGGTTTGTCGGGTTCGATTGCGCTCTCGCAGGCGACGCACGGGTCGGCGCTGAACATCGTGGAGAAGGTTACAGGCCACGGTCTTCCGCTATCCCAGACGGTGTTTACCCGGTTCAACCTGATCCCTATTGCGGTGCTCTTCGTGATCCTGCCGATTGTGTTCCGCTTTCTCGCGCCGACGGAGGCGAACACGGTTGCGGCTGATCCTCAGCTGTTGATTGCAGAAGATGCGCGAAGACCTGTGGGCGAGAAGGACGAACATACGCTGGGAGCGCGGCTGGACAATGCATGGATCCTGAACGTGCTGCTGGTTCTGTTTGGGGCTACCGCGATCTTTCTGGAGCTGAAGCGCAACGCGTGGAATGTGGATCTCAACTCGGTGATTATGACGCTGCTGATGGCGGGCCTTTTGCTGCATTGGCGGCCTTCGGCGTACATCGCAGCGGTGAAGGGCGCGGCCCGCATTACGGGCCCGCTCATTCTGCAGTATCCGCTGTATGGCGGGCTGATGGGGATCATCACCACGACGGGGTTGGCGGCGGTGTTGGCGAAGATCTTCATCAAGTACTCGACAGCGCACACGCTGCCGTTCTTTACGTATCTGACCTCGCTGGTGATTACGTTGTTTGTGCCGAGCGGAGGCGGGCATTGGGCCGTCCAGGGGCCGTTCGCGGTTCCAGCGGCGCGCGATCTTCACGCATCGTTTGCAGGCACGACCATGGCGGTTGCGATGGGCGAGTCGGTAGCGAACATGCTTCAGCCGTTTTTTGCTCTTCCGATCCTGGCGATAGCGGGGATAAAGATGCGGCGGATGATGGGGTTTATGGTGGTGACGTTTTCTATCTCGTTCGTGGTGTTTGCGGTGTCGTTGCTGCTGCTTGTGCCGACGCCGTGACGCAGCCTTCAATGCAGCTTGATTACCAGGGTGATCGCCCTGGTCGTCTTCGTGTCGAACTGGCTGAGAGTTTTGGTGCGCGATCGGTGTCCCCGGTAGGTGGCCCAGACGCTATAGTCGGTGTCCGGATTGAGTCGCTTGAAGATATACGCGCCATCCGGTCCGGTGATGTAGGAGACGACCGATCCGGTGAGGGCCTGATTTTGAACCTGAACAATGGCTCCCCGGAGCGGCTCGTGCTGCCGGTCGACGACGACCCCGGTCAGGGTTCGCGGCGCGTCCTGCGCGGCGAGGGTTGCGGGTGACAGCGACACAGCGAGCGCGGTAAGCAGGCCAAATCTGAGCGGTAGTCCTTTCAACTGAATCCTCCAAAGGCTGGTGCGGCTGCGACTGTGTTCGTCCTCTTGAGTGCTGCCAGCGGCAACAACCCGACCGCCGGGCGTATGCAAGTGACAGAAGCGGACAGAGTGCCTCGGGCAGCGCTGCCCGTCGGTGAGGCAAGCGTAGCTGTTTGCGGCTCTGCGGCATAGGGTGCGGTAAGGCGACGTGATGTTGTATGGCCATGGTCTTATGGGCATCTTTTGCGTCCCAGGAAACATCTTTCGCTTGCATGACCACTCCCGCGCAGCTTGTGCCCGGCAGACGAACCGTGTCTGTGCCAGCAGCTATCGCGATCGTACTTGCGATGGCGGGCGAGTGGGTGTTGCTGGTGGCCGGCACGCACAAGCACGAGATGATGGTGGGCGCTGGGGCCGTTATTGCTTCGGCTTTGTTTCTGAAGACCATCCACAAGAGTTCTAGTTTGCGGCTTGAATTGAAGTGGGCGGACCTGCGACAGGCGTGGCGAATCCCGTGGTACATCGTGAGCGACTGTTGGGAGATCATTGTTGTCTTGTTGCGTGACATTTGCAGCTTCCGCAGAGCGGAGTCTCTGTATCGCATGACTGGGTTTGTGACCAGCGAAGACGACCCGCGTATGGCAGCTCGACGCGTTCTGGCGACCGCGTACACGACCGCTTCGCCGAGCTTTATTGTGATCGGCATCGATTGCGCTCAGAACAGAATTTTGTTTCACCAACTCCAGCGAAGTAGCGTGCCCACGATGATGAAAGAGCTGGGGGCGAAGTCGTGAACGTGTGGGTGCTGGCGGGGGCTGCCGTGTCGGCGTGCCTGGTGCCATGCGCGGATATGTGTCTGCGCGGGACGGCGGAGCGACGGCTTGCCGGACTGGAGATGGCAAGCATCCTTGTGACCATCGCGATGGTACTGTTCACGGTCGGCTTTGGGAGGGTAGCGTTCATCGATCTTCCCCTCGCACTGGCGGTGATGTCCTTCGGCGGAGGCCTGGTGTTTGCCCGGTTCCTGGGGAAACACCTATGAAACCGCCATTGCATCATCCTGCGTTGGAGATCGCGCTGCTTGTCCTTATTGTCGCGGCGTGCTGGATCGGCGTGGTTGGGATGTGGCGCATGCGGGAGCCGATGCAGGCTCTGCACTATATGTCGATACCCGCATCGGTCTGCGGTGTCGCACTTACGTTAGCCGCGTTTCTCGAGACCGGAAGCAGTCAGATCGCATGGAAGACGGTGGTTGTAGCGCTGCTGCTGTTTGGCATCAACTCCGTGGGAACGCATGCGGCGGCGCGGGCCTTCCGCGCGCGCGAGCTAGGACACTGGGAGCCGAGAGACGGCGATCCAATCGAGTTAGTGCGTGACGATGGAGAGCGTGGAGAGGAGCAATGATCTGGTTTGGCGCAGGGCTGCTGCTGCTGGTCGCGATCTCGGGACTGGGTGTGGTGCGTACGCGTGACGTGACGGAGCAGGTGATTGCGCTGGGCTTCTACGGTGTGCTGATGGCGCTGTGCTTTTTCTACTTCCAGGCTCCTGATGTGGCGCTGTCGCAGATCACCGTGGGTGCTGTGGCCCTGCCGCTGATGGTAATGCTCGCGATCTCGCGCATGAAGTTCCGCACCAGCGCCATGGAAAAGCGCAAGGGGAACACGGGCGGGGGCGACGATCATGACTGAGCGCGTGCGCATGGGACTGTTCTTTGTGTTCGGGCTCGGATTTCTGGGGCTCTACTGCTATGCAGGGCTGAACCTCCCGGCGTGGGGCGACTATCGCGGCCCTTACGGAGACATGATTGCTCGGCTGGCAGTGTACGAGCGCCACACGACGGATGCGGTGAACGCAATCAACTATGACTACCGCGGGTTCGATACGCTGGGCGAAGAGAACATATTGTTCGCCGCGGTGCTTGGCGTGATGATGCTGCTGCGGCGCAGCCCAGTTGCGAAGACTCGCAGCGTAGGGAACGTGCAGGATCAGGCGAGGATGAGCACAACAGTGCGTGCGATCGCGGGGCCCGCGTTGCTGCTGACGCTGGTGTTTGGGTTCTACATCGGACTGCATGGCCAGTTGACACCCGGAGGAGGCTTTCAGGCGGGCGTGATCCTGGCGACGGTGCCGCTGCTGGTTTACATCTGCGAGAACACGGATGCGTTTCGCCGGATCACCTCGCACTCCGCGATTGAAGTTGTGGATGCGGTTGGCGCTGGTTCGTACGGACTGATCGGCGTTGCGCCTTTGCTCGCCGGGCTTCCTTTGCTTACGAATGCGCTGCCATTGGGAGACACGGGGGATGTCTTCTCCTCTGGCACCATCGCGGTGATCAGCGCCTGTGTGGGATTTGAAGTGACTGCCGCGTTTTGGCTGGTGGCGTACAGCTACCTGGAAGAAATTGTGACCGGACAGGTTCCAGAGGAGTAAGGATGCCGCATATTCTGAGTTCGCTGCCGTACTTCGTTGCCGCATGGCTGTTCTTCTGCGGGCTCTATGGGCTCGTGAGCAGTACTCACCTGGTGCATTCAGTGGTCTGCCTGGCCGTGCTGCAGAGTTCGACGTACATGCTTCTGCTGGGTATCGGATATAGGGTAGGCGGCGCGGCGCCGGTGTTTGCGGACATTCCCGTAGGCAAGCTCACGGTTGACCCCGTGGTGCAGGCGCTGATGCTGACCGATGTAGTGGTGGAGGCGGTGGTGGTCGCGCTGCTGCTCGCGATCGTGGTGAAGGCGCACGAGAAATCTGGCAGCGTGTCGCCAGCCGATCTTCGGCTGATGAGAGGGTAAGCGATGCCGCAACCGTCCCTGCTTACGCCTTTGCCCGTTGCGGTGCCGCTGCTTGGCGCTGCGTCACTGGCTGCTTTGCGCAAGGTGCTGAATCGCGCGGCGGCAGATGGCCTGGCGACGATTATTGCGGCGGCAACGCTGGGTATTACGGCGACGCTGCTGGTGCACTCTACCTATGGTGCGACGGTGTACTGGTTTGGGAACTGGTTCCCGCGAGGTTCGATGGTGCTGGGGATCAGCTTTGTGGTGGAGCCGATCGGCGCGGGGCTCGCCACGCTGGCCGCTCTACTGACGACACTCGCGCTGCTTTTCTCGTGGCGCTTCGTCGATTGCGGAGGCAATCATCTGCAGCCGCTGTTGCTGATCTTTATGGCCGCGATGTGTGGCTTTTCACTGACCGGCGATCTGTTCAATCTGTTCGTGTTCTTTGAGCTGATGAGCACAGCCGCATTCGCGCTCTGTGGGTTGAAGACGGAAGAGCCGGCGCCGCTGCAGGGCGCCTTCAACTTTGCGGTGACGAACACGATCGCTGCGTTCATGGTGTTGACCGGCATTGCGCTGCTGTATGCCGTAACGGGTGCACTGAACATGGCCCAGATCGGACTGCTGATCGGGACGCGTCACGATCCGCTGGTGCTGTTTGCACTGACGTTGCTGACGTGCGGGTTCCTGGTGAAGGCGGCGATTGTGCCATTCCATCTGTGGCTGCCGGACGCGCATGCGGTTGCGCCGACTCCGGTGTGCGTGCTGTTCTCGGGGTTGATGGTGGAGCTTGGGCTATATGCGGTGTTGCGGCTGCACTCGGTGATCTTTGCGCAGTCGATTGCGTCGCACGCATCGGCTCTGCGGATGCTCCTGCTGACATTTGGCGCGGTAACAACGCTGGTCGGCGGGGTGATGTGCTACGCGGAGCATCATCTGAAGCGGCTGCTTGCGTTTTCTACGATCTGCCATGCAGGCATGATGCTGATGGCGATGGCGATTGGCGGGCGACTGGCCGTTGCCGCGATGCTAACGTATATCCTGGGGCACGCGCTGGTGAAGTCGGGGCTTTTCTTTACAAGCGGCATCCTGCTGCACCGGCTTCGCTCGATCAGCGAACGCACGCTCTTTCGGCGCGGGATGAAGCTGCCGTGGATTGCCTTACTTTGGTTTCTGGGAGGTGCCGGGCTTGCGGCAGCGCCCGGCTTTTGCACGATGCTGGCAGAGGCGGGCGTCGCGCGCGCCGAAGAACAGGCTGGGCTGCATGGGATCTCCTACCTGTTTATGGTTGGGGGCTTGCTGACGGGTGCGGCGGTGTTTCGTGTCGGTATGCACACATTTCTGGGATGGGGCGAGCAGCCGCTGACTGACCGCGCCGCCGAGATTGGCGAGCTGCCGGAGACAGGGCCCGAAGAGCAGCGGCTCTTCTGGTGGCTTGTGGTGCCGCCAGCTGTATGCATTGGGGGAGCAATCGTGCTCACGTTTGTGCCGGGCTGGCTCCCGATTCTGCGCGATGCCGCGGCGAACCTGGTGAATCAGCCGGCGTACCTGCATGTTGTGTATACGGGGCAGAACGTGGCGATCACTCAGCCGTCGTGGAGCGAAGCGTTGCCTGGGGCAGTGTTACGTGGCGGTGTGGCGCTCGTGCTGGCGTGTCTGCTGGCGCTTAGTTCGGTCTTTCGGTCACGCATCTCGCGTGTCCTGCGGATTGGCGCCAGGATGGAAGGCAGCCTGCGAGTCCTGCGCGCATGGCAGAGCGGACATCCCGGTGACTACGTTCTTTGGCTGACGGCGGGCGTGACGGTATTCGGGTTCGCTGCGATGATCTTCCTGCGTTCCTGAGGGGCAGCCTGCGAGCACCGCGGCCCCGGAAAGCTGGTGCAGGCTGTCCTTTAGACGGCTTCGCTTAGACGGCTTCGCTTCGACGGCTTCGCTTAGACGGCTTCGCTTAGACGGCTTCGCTGATCTCTTCCCTGGCTGCAACGCGTGCGCTGGCGCGGTTCGAGTAGCTTGCACCGATGAAGTCGCGGAAGAGCGGGTGCGGTTCCAGCGGGCGTGATTTGAACTCCGGGTGGAACTGGCAGGCGAGGAAGAATGGGTGCGTTGGGACCTCGATGATCTCGACGTACGTGGAGTCGGGCGTGGTGCCGGTGAGCCGCAGGCCTGCGCCGGTGAGAACTGCTTCATACTCGCGATTGAATTCGTATCGGTGCCGGTGACGTTCCGAGATCTCTGTTGTGCCGTAAGCCCTGGCTGCGAGGGAGCCGGGTTCGAGGATGCAGGTCCATGCGCCCAGCCGCATCGTGCCGCCCATCTCCTCGACACCGGTCAGTTCGCGCAACTTGTAGATGATGCGGTGCGGCGTGGAAGGATCGAACTCTCCGGAGTTCGCTTCGGCCAGGCCGCAGACGTTGCGCGCGTACTCGATGCAGGCGGTCTGCATGCCGAGGCAGATTCCGAAGTAAGGCACCTTTTGCTCGCGCGCAAAGCGGATGGCGTTGAGCATACCTTCGATGCCACGTTTGCCGAATCCGCCGGGCACCAGAATGCCATCGAAGCCTTCCAACTGGCGCTCGTAGTTGCGGTTCGCGCGGCCCTTGCTTTCCCCAGGCGCGGGCTCGTCGCGTGTCTCGAGTCCTTCAGCCTCGATCCAGGTCACGTTCAGCTTGAGGTTGTGAGCAAGTGCGCCGTGCACCAGGGCTTCCTTGAGGGATTTGTAACTGTCTTCATACTCGACGTATTTGCCGACAATTCCTATCGAGACTTCATCGGCAGGGTTGTAGGCCCGATAGACGATCTCCTGCCAGCGGGCGAGGTCAGGCTCGCGCGCGTCGATGCGAAGGTAGTGGAGCAGCAGGTCGTCCACACCTTCCGCGGCGAGCGTGAGAGGCAGTTCGTAGATGCTGGCGACGTCGCGGGCGGCGACGACGGCCTTCTCTTCGACGTTGCAGAAGAGGGCGATCTTCGAGCGCATCTCGCGGGGGACGGCGCGATCGGTGCGGCAGAGCAGGATGTCGGGCTGGATGCCGATGGACAGCATCTCTTTGACTGAGTGCTGGGTGGGTTTGGTCTTCAGCTCCTGTGCGGCGGCGATCCACGGAATCAGGGTTACGTGCACGAAGCAGGTGTTGTCGCGCCCGAGGTCCTGGCGCATCTGGCGGATGGCTTCGAGGAAGGGCAGCGATTCGATGTCGCCGACGGTGCCGCCGATCTCGACGATGGCGACCTCGCAGTCGGCCGCGACTTTGCGCATCGCGTTCTTGATCTCGTTGGTGACGTGCGGGATGACCTGGACGGTCTTGCCGAGGTAGTCGCCGCGGCGTTCCTTGGTGATGATCTGCTCGTAGATTCGGCCGGTGGTGAGGTTTGAATCGCGGGTCAGCTTCGAGTGGGTGAAGCGCTCGTAGTGGCCGAGGTCGAGATCGGTTTCGGCTCCGTCGTCGGTTACGAAGACTTCGCCGTGCTGGAACGGGGACATCGTTCCAGGATCGACGTTGAGGTACGGGTCGAACTTCATGAGGTTGACGCGGATTCCGCGGGCCTCGAGCAGGCAGCCGATCGAGGCGGCCGAAAGTCCCTTGCCGAGCGAAGACACAACTCCGCCCGTCACAAAGATGTATTTTGCTGACATCTCGGCCTCCGTCTGTTCAGTTGTATGGATTGGCCGCACGTGTCGGGCACAACCAAGTATATCGCAGCGTTCGGCGGGCGCCTCGTTCCGGGCGATGCGGCGTGCTGTTGCATATATGATTCGGGGAGATGGCGGGCCCTGGAAGACTGGAAGTTCGGTGGATCGATGCTCAGCAGTGGGCGCTCAGCGGGTTGGAGAGGCTGGCTTCCCGGCTTGGGCGAGAGCGGCTGCCAGCGCACCTGATTGTTGGGGTTCGTGGCGAGCGGATTGCGTTGTTCGAGCTGCGGAGGCGCGGTTATATCGTGGTGGCTTCGCGGTGGACGAGCACCAGGGCGCGTGGCGATGTGGACCTGATTGCGTGGAGTGGAGCGTATCTTTGCTTTGTTGAGGTGAAGTCGCGGACGGCGCGGGATCTTACCCCGGCGAATTCAGCGGTGAATGATACGAAGCGTCGTGTGCTGCGCACGCTGGCTCGGCACTATCTGCAGACATTCCCGGCGAGCGAGCGGGCTACGATTCCGGTTCGCTTCGATGTGGTCAGCGTGTATCAGCTTGGCCGAAGAACCGAGGTTGAGGTGTTCGCGGGAGCCTTTCCGTTGGCGGACGGTTCGGAGTTGGGCTTTCACTGAACTTCGGGCTCCGGCGACAGGAGCATCGTGTCGCGATTCGGTGTCTAATACCTGCGGAGGGCTCGCACGCCATGACGCTGTTGAATGCACCGGAGTTCGATGAACGGAAGGAGACTCGAACCCGAAATATTTTGATTGGATCGGGCGCATTGATTGCGTTGCTAGCGATCCTTGCCGTTGGCGGGTTCATTCTGGGTCATGGATGGCTGTTCATGAATCTTCCAGCGGAACATCGCGTGAATGTGTTCCTTGCTGCGTTGCAGGCGGGTGACTACAACAAGGCGTATGGAATCTGGTACCACGATCCTGAGTGGCAGCAGCATCCGGATAAGTACAAGGATTATTCGATCAAGCGCTTTACCGAGGACTTTACGACGGAGAGCAACTGGAAGGGGCCGGTGACGAGCTACCACGTTGAGTTCTCGAAGCGCGATCCTACAGGCACGGTCGTTGCGTCGAGGATCAACGGGCAAAACCTGACGTTGAAGGTTCAGCGTGCGGACGACACCATTAGTTACTTTCCGTTCGAGCTGACCCGCGGTGTGTTCTGACCCCCCTCCCCCCTTGAATTGCGTAAGTGTTGAAAACGGGCTACTTAGCATAGGTTATTGACGTTTCGTTAACCGGCTCCTTGACTGGAGGGTTAACGTTCCGTCGTTCCTTGTGCGAAGGCTCCCTGGTGCAGGAAGGCCGTCCCACCGGCCCTTTGTCCCCTACTTTTAATTCTACAGGTGGTGTCAAGGGTTTGGCGGGTTTTTGGGAGGTAAAGTGTTGATTCGGTTCGGGAAAGAAGTTGGGTGCGGCGCGCGTGAGTGATGTGAGGTGTGGGCCGGAAATGCGAGGGTCTCTCCACTGCGCTTCGCTTCGGTCGAGATGACGCCGTTGGGGAGGGTGTGGGCCGGAAATGCGGGGTCTCTCCACTGCGCTTCGCTTCGTCGAGATGACGCCGTTGGGGGAGGGTGTGGGCAGAATGCGGGGGTCTCTCCACTGCGCTTCGCTTCGGTCGAGATGACGCCGTTGGGGAGGGGGTGGGCGGAATGCGTGGGTCTCTCCACTGCGCTTCGCTTCGTCGAGATGACGGCTTTTGAGGGAGCTGTGCCGTGGAGGTGACGGGAGCTAGCCGTGGGGGCTGGCGGTGAGGGCCTGGCGGCGGATGTTTTGGAGTTCGGGGAGGATGCGGCCGAGGGCGGCGGGTTTGGCGTCGGGGGAGCCGAGGGCGAAGTAGGCTTCGCGGAAGAGGGGTAGAGCCGGTCGTAGCGGGCGGACTCGGCGGGGTCGGGCTCGAAGACCTGGAAGGGCGGGCAGAGGGCGTCCTGGGCTTCTTCGATGGATTTGAAGTCCCCGGCGGCGAGGAAGGCGAAGATGACGGAGCCCAGCGAGGTGACGTCGCCTTCGGGCGACGAGCACGGGCTTGCGGAGGACGTTGGCGTAGATCTGGTTGAGCGTGGCGTTGCGCTTGGGGATGCCGCCGCCGTTGATGACGCGGTGGATGGGGGCGCCGTGCTCCTCCATGCGGTCGAAGATGATGCGGGTGTGCAGGGCGGTGCCTTCGACGGCGGCGAAGAGCTCGTCGGCGGCGGTGTGGTGCAGGTTCCAGCCGAAGGTGACGCCGCCGAGCGCGGGGTTGACGAGCACGGTGCGGTCGCCGTTGTCCCAGGTGAGGCGGAGGAGGCCGGTCTGGCCGGCCTTGAGGTGCGCGGTCGCTTCGGAAAGCTCGGCGACGGTCGTTCCGGCGCGGGCGGCGATGGCGCCGAAGACGTCGCCGACGGCGGACATGCCGGCTTCGATGCCGACGCTGGTCGGGGTAGACGGAGCCGGGGACGACGCCGCAGACGCCGGGGACGAGGGTTTGCTTGGTCGCTGAGCCCGATGATGCAGGTGGAGGTGCCGATGACGTTGACCACGTCGCCGAGGCGGATGTTGGCGCCGATGGCGTCCCAGTGGGCGTCGAATGCGCCGACGGGGATGGGGATGCCCGGCGGCGAGGCCGAGCTGCGTCGGCCCATTCTGCGGAGAGGTGGCCGGCGATCTTGTCGGAGGTGGCGTAGCGGCCAGCGCTAATCTTGTCGCGCACGCCGGCGAGCAGCGGGTCGACGCGCGGTGAGGAACTCTTCGGGCGGAAGGCCGCCCCAGCGCGGGTTCCACATCCACTTGTGGCCCATGGCGCAGACGCTGCGCGGGATCTCGTCGGGGTCGGTGATGCCGCAGAGGGTGGCGGCGACCATGTCGCAGTGCTCGAGCGCGGTGACGAATTTGGGGCGCAGTTCGGGGTTGTGGCGGAGCCAGTGCAGGAGCTTGGACCAGCCCCACTCGGAGGAGTAGACGCCGCCGCACCAGTCGATGCCTTCGAAGCCGGTGCCGCCGTGCCAGGCGTGGGCGGCAGCGGGTGATTTCGGCGGCTTCGCTTGGCGGCGCGGTGGTCGCACCAGAGGTAGTACTCGCCGAGGGGCTTGAGGCCTTCGCCGACCATGATGACGCTGGAGCCGGTGGTGTCGAGCGCGAGGGCTTTGATGTCGCGGCCGTCGATGCCGCTGACGCGGATGGCTTCGCGCATGGCGCTGGGCGAGCGCGGCCATCTGGTCGTCGTGGCTTTGGGTCTTCGAAGTGCGGGGTCGGTGGCGGAGCGGTGCAGCGGGTATTCGGCGGAGGCGGAGCCGAGCTTGCCGCGGTCCTTGTCGAAGATGGAGATGCGTACGCTTAGCGTGCCGAAGTCTGCCCCTGCGACGATGCTCACTGTGTGTGTATCTCCCTGGGGCCGCGCTGTGCGGTGCAGCCGCTTTCGCATTCTAGCCGAGGGAGGAGAGGAGACGATGAGGCATTGGGGCCGAGGTGCGGGGGATTACAGGAGACACGTCTGATTTTGGAGCCCAACTGAACGGGCTTCAGGGAGTTTGGTGGCGGCGGTGACGATCGATTGGGGAGCGGATGCGGGCCAGCGATGTTGCCGCGTCCCTCTACACAATGCGCATTCGCGGTAGTTGTACGTCGTGCTTGTGGACCGGCTCACCGCTGTGGCTTGTAAGTACCTTCACCAAGGATTGCAACAATGCGGTCCCGCAGTCTTTTCTGAGCGTCTGTTGGATCGCTGTACAGGATGTGGTTGTACTGGCGAGTATCGAAATGAAGCTTGTCCTTTTCCTCTTCTCGGCACATCCAGATCACCGGGCGGCCAAGCCCGTGCGCAAATCCTGCCTCGAAGTAGACACCACCGCGCTGGCCAGAGAAGTCGGCCACCAGGAACTTGCTGCGGCGAATCTCGGCCATGATGAGGTCGTCGACCTTCTCGGCGTGTTCCTTTTTGTCTACCCGGAAGGGACCGTATCCAGCCGCTATGATCCCGGGCTCGATGATGGACTTCCAAGCAGCATCGTATTCTGGAGCAAAGGCCATTGCAACAAATGCTTGTTGAGACATCGGCCCTGCGTTTCGTAGCTCGGAATAGCGCTCGAAGGCTTTCCGTGTGGGCGTTGGTGGAACAAAAATACCATCAAGACCGTCCGCAACCAAGTAAGCTTCGGCCTTTAGAGCCTTCAACATTGAGAGAACTTCGTTGGAGTCCCTTGCCCGGATCAGTGGCCAGTCAGTGTCGTAGGAGAAAGCCGATGGCGACCCAAAACGCGAGCTACGTTCGCAGAGAATACAAAGCAGGCGATCGAATTGTTCGACAAGAGGCACTTCTGTTACCGAATCGGCCAGACGCTCCACGTTCGCATCCGAAATATACCCGATCACATCCCAGTCACGGTTTGGCAACTCTCGAAGGAACGCAGAAAGAAGATGCGCTTTACCTATCCGCTTTATCCGATCGGCGGCGGAGTGTGTGATCCGCATATTAGTGCAGGTTGGGCACCAACCTTGGTAGGTTGGAACTCCATCATTGATGGACCAGAATTCCGAGTCCGAGCTCATGCACAGAGGGCACCTGGGGTTGCTGCGCTCGTTTACTTGCTGAACAAACAGCTTCTCCTTCGCCATACATGCAGTGTAGTGCGAGCCGCCTCGGGTGAGTTCCCTAGAACGCATTCCCGTCAGTTGGGCGAGAAGTCGGCTTCTCGTACACTTGACGGCTCGTCGAGCGGGGTTCGCTAGCCGTACATGAAGTCGGGCTTGCTTTGTCCGACTTCGATGAGGTAGCCGTCGGGATCGCGGATGTAGCAGCGGGTTTCGCCGTACTTGTCGAGCGGTTCGGTGATGAATTCGGCTCCTCGACTCTTCCAAAGCTCATAGCAGGCCTGGATATCGGCAACGCGGAGATTGAGGAAGCTGTTGATGTGATTGGGGTCGGGGACGCTGAGCGTTACGGTGGGCTTGTCCGGCGTTGGGCCGCCGCCAACGTTTAAGATCATCCAGATATTCGCGAGGCGAAGGTACCCAGGCGCGTTGCCATCGCCGAGACTCAGAATGTGAGCGCCGAACACTTTCTCGTAGTAGCTGGCCGAACGCTTGATGTCGGTGACGGTGAGGAAGTGCGCGACGCTGATGCCCTCCGTGGGGGGCATATTGAAGCTCATCTGCTCGATTTGTACGCTGTTCATTGACGGCTCCTCTCGGTATAGGGCCCTGTGGGGATTAGACACCCGCATCCGCTGGCTGGGGGGATAGAGCGGTGACTTCGGCGTCAGTTGCGTGGTGGGTGCGCGGGGCAGGGTAGGATTGGCTGCGATGGCTATTGCTGCGAGGCTTCGGGTTGGTGTGTTTGGGATTGGGCTGGCGGCTTACTGGGCTCAGTTTGCGGGGCTGGAGGAGCGGCTGACGGGGTATGTGGCGCGGGTGGCGGAGCGGCTGGGTGGGCCTGGGCGCGAGGTTGTCAACTTTGGGCTGGTGGATACGGTGGAGGGGGCGTACGCGCTGGGGCATGAGGCGCGGCGGCAGGATGTGGACCTGCTGGTGCTGTATGTGACGACGTATGCGCTGTCGTCCACCGTGCTGCCGGTGGTGCGGCGGGCGAAGGTGCCGGTGCTGGTGCTGAATCTGCAGCCGGAGGCGGCGATGGATTACGCGGGGCTGAATGGGCTGGGGGATCGGACGGCGATGACGGGGGAGTGGCTGGCGTACTGCTCGGCGTGCCCGGTGCCGGAGATTGCGAATGTGTTTCGGCGGGCGGGGATTCCGTTCCACCAGGTGACGGGGGTTCTGGAGGGGGATCCGGAGTGCTGGGCGGAGATTGATGGGTGGCTGGCGGCGGCGGACGTGGTGCATGCGCTGAGCCATCTGCGGCTGGGGCTGATGGGGCACTACTACGGCGGGATGCTGGATGTTGTGACGGATCTGACGGCGGTGAGTGCGACGTTTGGTGTTCACGTGGAGATGCTGGAGGTGGATGAGCTGGCGGCGCTGCGGCGGGCGGTGACGGAGGATGAGGCGGGGGCACGGGTGGCGCGGTTTTATGCGGAGTTTGATATTGCGGGGGACTGCGGGCAGGAGGAGTTGCTGCGGGCGGCGCGGACGTCTGTGGCGCTGGACCGGCTGGCGCATGGGCATGGGCTGGGGGCGCTGGCGTACTTCTACTCGGGGACGGGGGTGGGGGAGAACGGCGCCGGCGGCAACGAAAACGCCCGCGGCAATGAAAACGCCGGCGGCAACGAAAACGAGGATGCGGTGACGTCGATCATTCTGGGGACTTCGCTGCTGACGCGCCGGGGGATCTCGACGGCGGGGGAGTACGAGGTGAAGAATGTGCTGGCGATGAAGATGCTGGATGTGCTGGGTGCGGGGGGATCGTTTACGGAGTACTACGCGATGGACTTCAAGGATGACGTGGTGCTGATGGGGCATGATGGGCCGGGGCATCCGGGGATCGCGGAGGGGCGGGCGACGGTGAAGCCGCTGGGGGTGTATCACGGCAAGGTGGGCAGGGGCTTGTCGGTGGAGATGCGGGTGCGGAATGGGCCGGTGACGCTGCTGAGTGTGGCGGAGGCTCCCGGGACGACGCGGGGGTTCAAGCTGCTGGTGGCCGAGGGGGAGACGGTGCCGGGGCCGATCCTGGAGATTGGGAATACGAACAGCCGATATCGGTTTGCGGTGGGAGCGCGGGGGTTTGTGAACCGGTGGAATGAGCAGGGGCCGGCGCATCATTGTGCGGCTGGGGTGGGGCACCTGGCGGGGACGCTGGAGAAGGTGGGGAAGCTGCTGGAGATCGAGGTGGTTCGGGTGTGCTGACGGCGCGGTGGGGCTGACGGGTTTGCTATGGTGGACGCGCGGGTGAGTGTGGGTCAGGAGTTTTGCGGATGAAGCGACGGATGTTTCTTCGGACGGGGGCGCAGGCTTTGCTGGGGGCTCGGGCGCTGGCGCAGGTGAGTAAGGGGCGTGGGGCGGCGGGAGTGGGGGCTCCGGGTCGGGCGGCTCCGGGTGGGGCGGCTCCGGGTGGGATTGGGTCGAGTGGGATTGCGTCGATTCGGGGTGCGTCGGGGGGTGCGCCGGTGATTCCTCCGCTGGTGCTGAGTGTGCGGGATCTGGGAGCGGTGGGAGATGGCGCGGCGAAGGATACGCTGGCGATTCAGCAGACGATCGATCGGGCGTCGGTGCTGGGCGGGGGTGAGGTGCTGGTGCCGGCGGGGACGTACCTGACGGGGGCGCTGGTGCTGCGGTCGAATGTGCGGCTGCACCTGGCGGAGGGCGCGGTGCTGCAGGGCGCGGATGCGATGGCGGAGTATCCGCTGGCGCAGGTGCGGTGGGAGGGGCGGTGGATCAAGGGGTATCCGGGGTTTATCTCGGCGTGGGATGCGGAGAATATCGCGATTACGGGGCCGGGGACGATTCGCGGGAGCGAGGCAATCAGGGGTCGGGTGGAGCGGCCGAGCGGCTATCGGCTGCCGGCGCTGATGGAGTTTGTGCACTGCAGAAATGTCTGGGTGGAGGGGTGCGCGACGGAGCAGTTCGGGATGTGGTCCACGCACCCGGTGCTGAGCCAGAATGT
This sequence comes from uncultured Acidobacteriaceae bacterium, assembly GCA_963791875.1. Taxonomy (GTDB): domain Bacteria; phylum Acidobacteriota; class Terriglobia; order Terriglobales; family Acidobacteriaceae; genus Edaphobacter. Next base: position 91,473 of record CAWBUI010000003.1, on the reverse strand, counting down.
GACGTTCAAAAATGTGAGCTTCAAGAGCGGGGCGGATGGGATCGATGTGGACTCGTGCCAGCACGTGACGATCGACGGCTGCACGTTTCACACGGGGGATGACTGCATTTCGCTGAAGTCGGGGCGTGGGGAAGAGGCGGCAGCGCAGATCCCAACGCGGCCGGAGATTACGTGCGAGGACGTGCTGATTACGAACTGCACGTTTACGGATACGAACTTTGCGTGCATCGGGATTGGGTCGGAGACGTCGGGTGGAGTGCGGGGGACGCGGATCGAGCACTGCAAGTTTGTTGGTGCGCGGTCGCATGCGATCTATATCAAGAGCCGGCCGGGACGTGGGGCCTTCATTGAGGAGATTCACTGCAGGGACCTGGATGTTTCGGGGGTGCAGGCGGGGTTTCTGAGGATTAACAATCTGAACTCGGGCAAGTCGGACGAGTTCAATGTTCCGGGGGAGGCGGGGATTCCGGTGTTCCGGAACTTCTCGTTTCGCGATGTGCGGGTGGTGGATGTGCCGCACCTGGTGCAGGCGGCGGAGGTGCATCCGGCGAAGCCGCTGGTGGGGCTGACGCTTGGCAACATTACGGGGACGTGCGCGAAGGGCATGACGTTTGCGAACTCGCGGGACGTTCATCTTTCGGGGATTGCGGTGACGGGTTTTGAGGGGCCGCTGCTGGCGACGGCCAACGTAACGGGAACGGGGCTGAACGGCGTGGTAGCGCTGACGGAACTGCCGAAGATCCCGGAGGCGGTGGGAGAGCCTGCGACTCCTTACAGGGTGCACTAGAGGGAGCGGGTGTTCATCGTGTTGTGATTGCGGGTCGGGTAGAGTGGGTAGGATGAAGCCCTTTGCGAGCCTGCTCCTGCTTCTTGCTTCCGCACCTCTTTTTGCCCAGCAGTCTGCGCCGTCCGCGCCGCCGCCTGCCGGGGTAACGACGCCGGCTGCGCCCGGAACACCGCGGCCGAGTACGGCGCGTCTTCCGGCGACTGTGCCCGGGCCGGCGCCGAAGGTGCTGAGCACGCCGGGGCCGCTGTTTGTGACGCCGCAGTCTGCGCTGCACAAGCCAATTACGGTGATCGCGTATGGAGACACGCGGTTTACGGACCCCGCAAATGTGACGGCGACAAATCCAGGCGCGCGACGTGCGTTGGTGGCGCGGATCGCGGAGGAGAAGCCGGACGCGGTTCTGGTCTCGGGCGATGTTCCGTACCGCGGCAACGAGGTGAACGATTACGCGGTGTTCCGGACAGAGACGCAAACGTGGCGAGATGCCGGGCTGCGGGTGTACCCGGCGCTGGGCAATCACGAGTTTGCCCACTGTGAGCCGGCAGTGTGCCTGGAGAACTGGTGGAATGCGTTTCCGGAGATGCCGCAGTTGCGCGACCGGCGGTGGTACTCCGCCCAGCTTGGGGACGCGATTTACATGGTTGCGCTGGATAGCGATACGTCGCTGCTGCCGGGAAGCGATCAGGCCAATTGGCTGAGGGATCAACTCGCGGGCATGCCGAAGTCGATTCGGTTTGTGCTGCTCACGCTGCATCATCCTCCGGTTGCGGATGTGCAGACGCGGTACGAACTGGATCACAATCCGCGGCCGAATGAGATTGCGCTCCGCGATTTTCTGACCGCGGAGGCGAAGACCAGCCGCGCGAAGTTCGTGGTGGTGGCGGGGCACATTCATAACTACGAACGGTTCGAGCAGGATGGCGTGATGTATTTTGTTTCGGGTGGCGGAGGGGCCCAGCCGTATCCGGTGGACCGGACGCCGCCTGACCAGTACCAGGATCCGGGCTTTCCGAACTACCACTACATCCGATTCACGCTGGAGGGCAAGACGCTGAAGGGCGAGATGGTGCGGCTGGCGGATGCGGCTGCTGCGACGCCGGTGTGGCAGACGAAGGACACATTCGAGGTGAAGGCGAAGTAGGGCTTTACTGCCGGCGGTGGGTGTCTTCGAGGATGTCGTCGATCTTGTCGGTGAGCAGGTTGAGCTTGGCGGAGAGGGCCTGGATCTCCATCTCGGCGCGGCGGTTCACTTCGAAGTCGAGCTCGCTGCGGACACGGTCCTTGGTGTCCTGCCGGTTCTGACTCATCATGATGACCGGCGCCTGGATGGCGGCGAGCATGGAGAGAAAGAGGTTGAGCAGGATGAAGGGGTAGGGGTCCCAGGCCTTACCGCCGAGCGCGTGATTGATGGCGGTATAGATGAGCAGGATTGTGCCGAAGATGATGATGAAGGTCCAGGAGCCGCCGAACCTGGCGACGTCGTCGGCGATGCGCTGGCCGAAGGTCATCTCTTCTTCGATGAGGTCGTTGGCGTTGCGGCTGGCGCGGACGCGGACGAGCGCCTGGGCGGCGTGAATCTGGCGGCTCTGGACGGTGAGCATGTCCATGCCGGCCATGGGCTTTCGCTTGAGGAGCACCTCGATGTCGTTCTTGTCGACTTCGAGGCAGGTGGTCTCTTCGAGGGCCATGGCGTTGGTCATGTGGGGTACGCCGTCGAGCATGGAGGCGAAGCCGAAGATGCCGCCGTGGCCGGCTTCGTCGATGAGGACTTCCTGCTGGTCGTCGTCGACGGTGGTGACGCGGACGCGGCCGCTCATGACCACGTAGGCTGCGCCGTCGACGTCGCCGATGCGGTAGATGCGCTGGCGTGGCGCGAAGTGCGCGCACCTCAACCTGTGCGGCGAGGATGGCGGCTTCTTCGTCGTCGAGCAGATGCGAAGAGCGGCGCGTGCCGCAACTCATCCGGAGCGCATCCCATGGTTGTACCTCGCATTCGTTCGGCGGAAGTTTGTGGCGGGCACGCCGGGTCCGAGTGACGGCGCACCAGTACGGCTTCATTTTAGGGGCAGGCTTGATTGTATGGGCAAGCCCGGGGCGCAGGTAGTATGAAATCTCGCGAGCTAAGGTTTCGATCCTGAACCATTTGGCTACGTGAGCACGAGGGCTCCCGACGATGCCGGTTTCTGCGCGTTCTGCTGCTTCATCCGTACTGGGTATTCTGTTTGCTCTTCTGCTGGGCGCGGCGGCGCTGGTGGTGTTTGTGCGCCATGCCACGGTTGGGGCGGCGGGCAGGCTGGCGACGTTGCTGACCGGACGGACGGCTACCTTTGACGAGTCGGTGCCGGTGGTGGTGGAGAAGATCCAGCGGCTGAGCCGTATGGAGACGGTGGTGTATTCGCTGGACTCGGTGGTGGAGGGAAACCGCGCGGCGCCGGTGCTGCTGCCGGATCTGCTGGCGGGGGACAAGGTGTTGCTTGTGGTGCATGGGCAGTCGATCGCGGGTGTGGACCTGGCGAAGCTGAAGGCGGAGGATGTGCGTATCGATGCGGCGACGCATGGAATCCATGTGACGCTGCCGCCGTCGGAGCTGTTTGTGACGACGCTGGATAATGAGCATACGCGCGTGTACGCGCGGACGACCGGGCTGCTGGTGCCGGCGGATCAGAACCTGGAATCCGACACGCGGGCGAAGGCGCAACAGCAGTTGCAGCAGGCGGCGCTAGGGGATGGGATTCTGGATGCGGCGCGGAAGAATGCGCGCGCGACGATTACGACGCTGCTGTATTCGCTGGGGTTTCGGCAGGTGGATGTGACGTAGCGCGGGAGGGGGACTGTATACCCCAAACGTGTCATTGGCGTCTAACAAACCGCTGCTATCTTGAAACCGGCTGCGATATCATGCTGACTATGTGGTTCTCCCGCAAAGACGAGGTCTCCTCCGAAGATGGCGATGCAGGCGTTGCGTCTGTTCCTTTTGGGACGGCAGGGCTGGAGGAGTTCGAGGAGTCGGGCCTGCTGAAGACGATTGGGTGGGTTTCGGCTGGGCTGGGAGCGGTCGCGCTGGGGCTGATTGTCGGGCGCGAGATTCGGCAGCGGTACAAGTTCAACCGGCGCACGCCGTATGACCTGTACTCGCATTCGGGCGACGCTCTTCGCGGGCTGTCGGACCTCTCGGACGCGGAGTTCGGCGTCGGGGTTTAGGGTCTGCGGTCCGGCGGACTGCGGTTCATGCTAATCAGATAGAGACACCTTGGTTTGCCGGGATGACGTGTAGAGACACCTTGGTTTGCCGGGATGACGTGCGTTCGCCTGGGTGCTGAGCGTTGTGCGCTCGGGGTGGTTGCTGTGTGTGTTGCTGGACTGACCTCGCAGGCTCTTTGGGCGCTGGAGAGGTGAGTGCCGGTTATAGCGGCGGCGCTGCTTCGCGATGCAGTTTGCTTCAGGAACTTTGGACCGGGCGAGTTGTTGCGGGGGTAGGTGTATGGGCGGTGCTGGCCTTCTGTGGGTCACTGGAGGCGTTACAGGCGCGTCAACAGGTGACGGCGGTTCTTCGGTTGCCTGGCTGAACACGTAACCAATTTGCTCTTGACAGACATTGGATTAAGAGAAGAAGCTCTTGGCCGCATACAAAATTGGTTCTACCTGTAGGCCTACCGGAGGCGGAAATGTTGTGGAGTGTTGTTTGCAGTGTGAAGCGCGCGATGAGTGTGCGTGCTGTTACGTTTGGGCTTCTATTTATCTTGTCGTTTACGATGCGTGCGCAGGTCGCCGGAACCGCAAATATCCAGGGAACCCTGACGGATGCGACGGGCGCGCTGATCCCAAATGCCCCCGTCACGATTACGAATGAAGCGACGCAGGTGAAGCATGACGCGAAGACCGACGGCAGCGGCGCGTACGCGTTCCCGAACATTGAGATTGGCACGTACACGCTGACGGCGGCGGCGCCTGGATTTCAGACGTATGTGCAGAGCGGGATTGTGCTTGAGGTGGGCAGCAACATCGCGGTGAACGTGAAGATGACGGTGGGCGCGGCGGAGCAGAAGATGGAGGTCCACACGGACTCGCTGGCGCTGCAGACGGAGGACGTTTCGTTCAAGCAGACGATCGATCAGAGCGCTGTGACGGAGATGCCTCTGAACGGCCGGCAGATGACAGGATTGATTACGCTCTCGGGCGGGTCGGCGCCAGCGCCGGGCGGCGATTTCACGGGCAGCAAGTACTCGTATGCGGCGATCTCGGTCTCGATTGCCGGCGGCAACGGCAACACGACGAGCTGGAAGCTGGATGGCGGGGACAATAACGACTGGATGGCGAACTCGAATCTGCCGTTCCCGTTCCCTGATGCGGTGACGCAGTTCAGCGTGGAATCGACCGCGCTGGGCGCGCAGGACGGGGTGCACTCGGGCGGCCTGGTGAACGTGGTGACGCGCTCGGGCACGAACCGGTTCCATGGTTCGGGCTTTGAGTTCATCCGCAACAACATCATCAACGCGACGAACTTCTTTTCGACCTGCACGCCGGTAGCACCCGCGACCACCTGCACGGCCAAGGATACGTTGCACCAGAACCAGTATGGCTTCACGTTTGGCGGTCCGGTGTGGATTCCGAAGGTGTTCAACGGCCGGGACAAGCTGTTCTTCTTTACGGGATACCAGTTCCAGCGGACCACCTCGAAGAGCTCGACATCGAGCGCGTATGTGCCGACGGCGGCCAACCTGCTGGGAGATTTTTCGGTGACGGACCCGGCGCCGACGAGCAGCGGGGGCACGGGGCAGGCGAACCTTTGCTCGGGCGTGGAGCAGTTGTATGACCCTGTCACAGGAGCACTGCTGCCGGGGAACAAATATCCGACGCCGCCGACGTTCAATGCGGCTGCGCTCAAGCTGCTGTCGTACCTGCCCAAGGTGTCTCCGCTGCCGGACGGGTCTGACCAGTGCGGGCACGTGGCGTATGCGATTCCGCAGTTGCTGAATGACAAGCAATTCATTACGCGGATTGACTACTCGATCAACTCGAAGCACAACCTGTACGGCCGCTACTTCCTGGATGGGTATCAGTCGCCCGCGCCGTACTCCCCGACCAACATCCTGTTCACGACGCAGTCGGGCAATGTGGAGCGGGTGCAGAGCTTTACGTTTGGAGAGAACTGGGCGATCAGTTCGAAGACGGTGAATTCGGCGCACTTCACGTTCTCGCGCCGCGTGAACAACCGAGGGTACAACCCGTCGGACATCAACCTGGCGACGCTCGGGGTGAAGGTGTTTCAGCTGATCCCGAATGGGCTGCAGCTCGACGACGTCGACCACGGGCAAGAGCCATGGATTCACGATTGGCGGCGGCACGAACTCTGTGGCGCACTTCAACGACAATGCGTTCTCGTTCAATGACGATGTGACCCTGGTCCGCGGGCAAACACCAGTTCGTCGTTGGGGGCGAGTTTGTTCGCAACCAGCTGAATATTTCGAACGGATACCAGTCGAACGGCAACGGCACGTTCAACGGCCTGTACAGCTCGAACGGTCCGACGGGGGCTGGTTCGGGGACGGGCAGCAGCACGAACGCGGCGGCCGGGGATGCGAACCTGGACTTCCTGGCGGGCGCGGAGAGCGCCTTCCAGCAGAGCAAGCAGCAGCAGAATGCGTTGCGCGGTGTGATCCCAAGCCTGTACATCCAGGACACCTTTCACGCGAATACGCGGCTTACGCTTGTGGCAGGCGTGCGCTGGGAGCCTGAGTACTATCCGCACGACTTCTTCAACCGCGGGACTACGTTCGACTATGCGGCGTTCCTTGCGAACAAGACGAGCACGGTGTATCCGAATGCGCCGGCGGGTACGTTCTTCTACGGCGACCCTGGTGTTTCGAATGCGTTCACCAGGAGCTCGACCTGGCAGTTTTCGCCCAACGTCGGACTGTCCTTTGATCCGACCGGGACGGGCAAGACGGTGCTCCGCGCCGGCTTCGAACTGGCGTATGACGAGGTGAACTTCTTCAACGCGCAGCGCAACGAGCAGAACCCGCCATACGCTACTGCGAGCAATCCGAACACGACGGGCCAGATTTGCTTCAGCCAGCCGTGGCTGATGGGGGGCTCGGGCTTCGGGTGCGCGACAGGTGGGCGGCGCGGACACGAGCCCGTTTCCGACGCCGCAGCTTCCCACGCCGGCGACGGCGGTCTTCCCGGCGCAGAGCCAGTATATTGTGATGCCTCCGCAGTTCCACCCTTCGAACACGGTGCAGTGGACGGCGAGTGTGCAGCATGACTTTCCGCCATGGATGGCAGTTGCAGGTGGACTACATCGGCAACCACACGGATCACGCGCCGATCGGATTTCCGTCTGAACAACGCGGTCTATATCCCGGGCGTATGGGGCGCGAACGGAACGGGGTGCGATCCGATTGCGAAGACGGGTCCAGCGTCGGTATTCACGCTGTTCAAGGCCGTCGACGTATGCGGCCGGGCAGCCGTGCTCGACGACGGCGAACTCGCAGTCGCGCTATGCGTTGACGACTGCGAATCCTGCTCAGGGCAACCAGTACATCGGCGGCGGCGGCGGTACGGCCCTTGTCGGGCGATTTCGCCAGCGCCAACTACAACGGCCTGGTGAGCTCGGTGCAGCACCGCCTGTCCTCCAAGCTTCAGCCTGCTGGCGAACCACACCTGGGCCAAGTGCCTGAACATCAACGACGCGAGCGGCGACTATGCGGGCACCAGCGTTTCCGACCCGTAACAACATCCAGCGGGATTACGGCCCGTGCGGCTCAGACTACCGGCACATCGAGAACGTCATCATGGTGGCTCAAGAGCGATTTCAACTTCTCCAACCGATTGGAGAAGCTTGTTCTCGACAACTGGGAGTTTGCGCCGCTGGTGCACATCCAAAGTGGCGCTCCGTTCAGTGTGACGCAGGGAGCGGACATCGTCCCTTACGGCAAATGGAAACGATCGCGCCAAACCTGGTTCCCGGGGTAGCCGATCTATCTGAACTACGCGTCCTTTCCGCCAGGCTACGGGAGCGGTGAACCGCGGATATCTGAATCCGGCTGCGTTCACCCTAAACACAGTGCCGGGCACGTTTCGGGAACACCAGCAGGAACGCCTTCCGGGGCAAGCCTTCGTACCAGGTGGATGCGCAGATGTCGCGCATCTTCCCGATCCACGAAAGCATCAACCTCGATCTTCGGCTGGAGGCATTCAACATGCTCAACCACCCGAACTTCAGCAATCCCAGCGCCAGCAACCCGGCTGCTTCGAACGCTACGTTTGGTCAGATCTCCGGCACCAGCAATAACGCCCGGGTCTTCCAGGGAGCGGTGAAGTTGAGCTTTTAGTTCAACAGGGAACCCCCGACACGGTCCGGGGGTTCCTTTGTTGCGTTGGGATGCTCGGGCCGATTGTGGATCAGGCTCGTCCGCTGGTCTTCCGCTTCTTCTGCTTACGACTTTTATGCGCGGCTGCCTGCGCCCTGGATTTCCTTCCGTGGCGCGAGCGGACGAGTTCCTTCCAGTCGCGCTCCGTCTGGTCGGCGTAGGTGTTCGCGAACGCTGCGGACGGCTTTATCGAACGGCCGGATGGTCCGATGTAGCCGGCGATGGTCGCGCAGTCGCCGGCGCGGGCGTGGCCGCGGGCGAGCAGTTCGCCGCAGAGGTTGGCGTATTCGACGAGTGCCTTCGATTTGAGGGCGCTGAGATCGATGGAGGCCTTGTGGTCGTTGAGTTGGCGGACGACGTAGTCGCGGCCCTCGATCGTGGTCCAGCCGAGGAAGGGGTCGGACTGCAGCTGCATGGCGCGCTGGCCTTCGGCAACGCGGCGTCCCTGATGGTGCGGCGCGTGGGCTCGCCGAGATACTGCGCGTAGGCGGAGAGCGGCTCTTCCTTGATCTGCAGAAACAGCGGATCGCCGGGTCCGTTGCCCTGAAGGTAGACGCAGTAGTCGCGCAGGCCTACGGAGCCGGTGCCGACCACTTTGAAGGCGACATCGAGTGGCGTGTACTGGGCGAGTAGGTGCTGGCGCTCGGGGAGCAGCGACTCGGCATAGCTGGCGAGGGAGTCGAGGACACGGCGGGCGTCTGCGCCGGTGAGGCGGGTCAGGTCGGGGGGACGGTTGCGAAAGACGCGGCCGCGGGGAGCTGATCTCTCGAGGAGCGTCGTGGAGGCTGAGCGTCTGGCTGCGGGTTCGGTGAGGGACTTCGAGGCTGTGCAGCGGAGTGGCGCGTTCGGCGAGCTGCAGAATGGGCGCGATGGCGGCGAGCGAACGCGGCGCGGTGCACCTGGAAGCGGGAGACATCGAGCAGCGGCCATGGCGGTGAATGCGTGCATGGTGGCTCGATAGCGTCGCGAGGAAGGCGCGGGCGGCTTCGGTGCAGAGGCTGTCCCTGGCGCCTGACTTCGCGGCCGGCAGAGGATCAGGCTGGTGGCCATGCGCTTGATGTCCCACTCGAAGGGGCCGCGGATGGTCTCGTCGAAGTCGTTGATGTCGAAGACGAGGCGGCCGTCGGGTGCGGAGTAGGCGCCGAGGTTGCGGACGTGGGCGTCGCCGCAGAGCTGGGTGTGGATGCCGGTGTTGGGTCCGAGCGAGAGATCGTATGCCATCACCGGGCACGGCTCCGCGAAAGAAGCCGAACGGGCGAGAGCGGCCATACGCTCGTATTTGAGCGGAATCAGATCAGGCAACGCGGCCGTGCATGGACGTCTGCAAGCAGCTCGAGCGGGGTTGACGGTGCCGCTGCTTGATGGGGCACTTCGCCTGTGCGCCGCGAGGCATGTGTTTCGCGGATGGGAGCGGCCGAGGGCGAGCGAGGTCTTCGCTGCGTGCAGGCGTGGAGGTTGAGGCCATCGTGACACGTTACATGATGCGGAAGCGTTCGCGCATGAGGCGCTGGAAGCGTGGACGCCAGATGAGGTCGTAGGCGAGTTCCTTGCCGGGAAACATGGCGAGCGCGGCTTTGCGCGAGTCGGCGATCATCTGCGAGGCCTCGTCGATGGTGAGCGAGCTGATCCTGCGCGATGGTCTGCATGACGAGGTTCATCATCATCTGCAGGCGGCGGATGAGCTTCTGCTCCTGGGTGCGCTCTTCTCTGGTTCGTGCGGCCGTCGAGCTAGGGCGGTCGGATCGCCGGTTCGGGCGTCAGCGGCTGGCTGCAGTCTGAGCTCGCGTCGTGCTGCAAGGACCAAGTCGCTGTCCCGCGAGAGTTCTTCCACAAACACCTCCGTGCATTGGCGCCATTATGGATCAGACGCGGGCTCGAGCGCGGAGATTTTTCCATCGCGGGAGAGCAGAAATGTAGTCAGGCCGAACTGGTCGGTGCGGAAGACGTGGGCGTGTGCTTCGGCGAGGCGCTCGATGATCTCGCGGCCGGGGATGGCCGAAGGTGTTGCTGCCGGCCGACGGAGATGATGGCGTCCTGGGGCGCGAGCGGCGGCGAGGAAATCCGGCGTGGTGGAGGTGCGGCTGCCGTGGTGGCCCACCTTGAGCAGCGTGACGGGCGCGAGCAGGCCGGAGTTGCATGCGATGCGCATGCGCGTTCGCTGGGCGCTTCGGCGTCGCCTTCGAGCAGAACGGAGGCTCGGCCGAACTGCATGCGCAGGACGAGGGAGTCGTTGTTGGACGGGGCGCCGGCGTTGGCGTAGGCGGGGAGGGGCGCGAGGACGGCGACGGAGGTCGCCGTCCCAGGTGAGCGTGTCGGGCGCGCGGAGATGGCGCACGGTGGTGCCGAGCGGCGGCGGCTTCGGCGAGCAGATTCGCGGTAGGCGGCGGAGTCGGGATCGATGCCGACCCAGAGCTCGCGCGGGTGGAAGTTGCGCAGCACCGCGGGCATGCCGCCCATGTGGTCGGAGTGGGCGTGGGTGAGGACGACGACGTCGAGCGAACGGATCTGGCGCGACCACAGGTAGGGCGAGACGACCTCTTCGCCGACGTCGAAGCGCTGGCGTGCCGGAGGCGTTCTCGGCGTGGGCGGCCGCGCCGGTGGGGCCGCCGGCGTCGACGAGCATGGTGTGGCCGTGTGGGCCGACGACGAGGAGGGAGTCGCCCTGGCCGACGTCGATCGCGGTGACCTCGAGCTGGCCTGAGATGTGCGATCGGTGCGCCGGGCCAGAGCACCAGGGCAGCAGCGCAGGGCAGCAGGATGCAGTGCGGCGAATGCCCAGCGGCGCGATCGGCGGACAGCCCAGCAGGCGAAGGCGATGCAGGCGAGTGCCGCGAGCGGTGCGGGGGAGCGCGGGGCCGGGGACGCGGAGGTCGCGCCAGGCGTGCGTGCGGATGCGATGCGAGATTACGCGCGAGATGATGTGGAGCAGGCAGGCGGCGGCTGCCGCGGGCACGAGCGGCGAGCCATGGGCTGATCAGAGCGAGGCAGAAGACGGCCACGCCAAGCGGGGCAATGATTGCGACCAGCGGAATGCTCAGCATGTTTGCGGGCAGCGCGAAGACGGTGGCGCGATGGAAGTAGAGCGCCATCGGGCAGGACCATGACGACCTCCGCGACGATGCCGACGAGGGCGAGCTCGGCGGCCCAGAGGAGCGCATGCGAGAGCGCGCCAGGAAGGCTGCGGGCAGGTCGTGCCGAAGAGGCTTCCGAGGATCTCGCCCCAAAGCCGGAGCATGACGCGAAGCTGGGCGAAGCGCGGCGGGACGGTACGGTCCTTCCAGCCGAGTTGCGAGGCCGCCGCACTGCGTAGGCGTAGGGGACGAGGCTCGCTCGCGCGAGTGGAGTGGCGATGCCCGCGATGGCGATGATGGCGAGGAACGTCATCTGGAAGCTGGTTTCGAAGAGCGCGCGGGGCGACCAGATGAGGACGGCGAGCGCGGCCGCTCCGAGAGCGTTGAGGGCAATGCGTTCGCGGAAGAGCAGACGGGCGGCGAGGAAGACCGCCGTCATGAGCAGAGCGCGGCGCACAGGAACGCCGAAGCCGGTGAGCAGCGAGTAGGCCGAGGTGCACACCAGGATGAGCAGTGTGCCGATCCAGGGTCGAAGCCGCAGGCGCTGCGTGATCCAGAAGAGCGCGCCGGCGAGCAGGGCAACGTGCATGCCGGAGACGACGAAGAGGTGGAAGGAGCCGGTGCGTTCGAAGCCGAGGCGGAGCGTGTGGGTGAGGCGCGAGCGGTCGCCGAAGAGCATCGCGTTCAGCGTGGCGGCGTCTTCGGGGGACAGGCGCAGAGCTGCGGGCAGGCGGCGGTTTGGGGCGGAGCGCACGTAGGCGAGCAGGCGGTCGCTGGCCCAGGTCTGCGCGGCGAAGAGCTGGCAGCGGGCAGCCGCTTTGCCCGGGTGCGAGAGTGCAGGGAGCACGCGGACCTTTGCGGCGGAGACGCTGGTGGTGGCGGCGATGGCTGAGGAGTCTTCAGCTAAGGAGGTAGTCGGCGTACTGGAAGACTCCCGGATCGCGGAAGCGCTGCGGAAGGCGGAGGCGGACAGGGACCTCCACCAGGTCGCCGCAGTGAAGGGGCGCGGCGGCGGAGTTGGTGGCGTTGAGCAGTGTGGCGCGAACGCCGCCGGCGACGGGCACCATCTGCGCGATGTCGGGCGTGACGTCTTCGATGGAGGTCAGATCGAGATCGACTTGGGTCTTGCCTTCACCCGGCTCCTCCCAATGGTCGGGGTTGAATTCGTGATCTGCGGTTTGTTCGGTGTTTGCCTCTTCGGCTGCCGGGGGGGCGGGAAGCTCGCGGATGCGTATGACTTGGGCCTGGATGGTGCGGCTGAGCCCGTCGGCATAGGCAATCAGGGGTTCGTGCGCGGAGGGGTTGGGTTCGATCTGCGCGGACCACACGCCAGCGACGATCCACAACGCGGCCACGGGTAGCAGGGCCAGCCGTAGCGTGCGCCGGAGGGCGAGCAGCGTGAGGGCGGTGCACGCGAGGGTGGCCGCGGCGAGCAGAGCGGTCGGGCGGGTGCAGGATAGGGTCAGTTTCGGGAGCGCGATTCCGGCGGCGAAGCAGATGGCCGCGGCGAGGATTGGGGCCTGCCGGAACCGGAGCGGCTCGACGCGGGGAAAGCGCGGCCAAAGACGCCGCTCGCGTTGAGCAGGCGTCTCTTTGAGGATGTCAGGTCTGGGAGCACCAGAGATTCGCCGCAACAGGCCACCTGTGTTCGTGCTTAATGTCGCACAGGGGAGGTGCCGCCGGCCATTGGACTTTCGCGTGAGGGCTGGCGGATCGGGTTCAGCGCTTCAGGATTGCGACGGTTTCGATGTGGGTGGTCTGGGGGAAGAGATCGAAGAGGTGGAGCGCGGAGAGGGTGTAGCCGGAGGCGGTGAGGGTGCGGAGATCGAGGGCGAGGTTGTCGGGGGAGCAGGAGACGTAGATGAGGGTGGGCGCGGCGATGCGGCCGAGCAGCGCGCAGACCTCCGGCGCCGGCGCCGGTGCGGGGTGGGTCGAGGAGGATGAGGTCGGGGCGGTCGCGCTGGAGGACGGCGCCGCGGAGGAAGTCGAGCGTGGTGGACTTGACGCGTGGAGGTTCGGGAGTCTGGTCGCGGCGAGCGCGGTGCTGCGCGGCGTCGGCGATCTCGACCGCGGCGACGTGGGCGAAGGGGGGCGAGCGGGCGGGAGAAGAGGCCGGCACCGGCGTAGAGATCCCAGGCGAGAGACTTGCTCGGAGCGGCTGCGGTTCGGCTGTGGCCAGGGCGACGAGCTCAGGGATGAGGAAGCGGTTGACCTGGAAGAAGGCTGTGCGGGGAACCCAGTAGGCGAGGCCTCGCGGCGGGATCGGCGGCGGTCTGGGGACGGTGTAGTTCAGGCCGCGGCGCCCCAGGTAGGGCCGGGGCGGGGGGCTTCAGCTGCGGCGGCTGCGCTTGCGGGAGGCGGGTGGGCAGGAGCGAGATGCCTGCGCCGGAGAGGGCGGGGATCTGCGTGCGGAGCTCGTCGCAGAAGGCATGAAGGCGGAGACGATCTGATCGGGCAGGGTGCGGGAGTTGGTGCGGAGGGAGAGGGTGAGGTTGAGGCGCGACTCGTCGGCGGTGGTGAAGAGCTCGAGCTGGTCGGGGATGTGTGCGGTCGTGCAGCCAGGAGCCGACCGGTTGGGCGGCGAGGGCGAGGAAGGCTTCGGCGGTGCGCCAGAGGATGGGCGCGGCGATGGGGCACTGGGTGATGGGGAGGAAGGTCGTCTTGAGAGCGGGTGGGTGAGTGGGTTGCCGTCGTGGTCGGAGGCGGGGCCGAGGTCCTCGTCTGCCGCGGCTGTACCGACTTCGGGAGCAGTGGCGATTGGCTTGAGCGCGCGGAGGTAGCCGGCGCGGAGCGTGCCCTCATGTTGGGCCAGAGTCAGGCGGATGCGGTTGCGGTAGCCCGAAGGGTGGCGAGGCGTGGAGCTGAAGCTCGGGCGGGTTCGGCACGGCGGCCGCGAGGAGGGTGCGGAGGCTGCTCGGCCTTGCTGGCGAGCTGGGTCGCGTAGGTGAGGTGCTGGAGCTGGCAGCCGCCGCAGGGGCCGAAGTGTGGGCAGGGCGGTGGTCTGTTCGGGGGCGTGTTGGAGGCAGGGTCGTCATTCGTGGGGCATGTAGAAGAGGCTGAGGCGTGGCAGCGCGTGGGCTTCGAGGAGACGCTTTTGCAGGAACTGCTGCTGGATCTGTTTGATCTGATGCGCCTGCATCTTGCCGCGGTAGGGTGCGAGCTCGCGGTCGGCTTGTTCGCGGAGGGAGGTCAGTTCGAGCTCGGGGGCGGAGGCGAGCAGGGCGGCGAAGAGCTTCTCTTCGAGGACGGTGAGGGTGCGGTCGAGGTCTTCGAGGGGGAGGGGCGGTTGTATTCCCGCCTCGGGACTCGCCGCGCTCGTTCCTGAGGTGGGGGACCCGAGCTGGTGGGCGAGCTGCTTGAGGCGGGCGGCTGCTTCGTGGCTGCCGTGGCGGCGATGGGCGGGAGGTTGCGGGAGGATTGCTGGAGCTGGGCGGCGTTGCGGTCGAGGTAGCGTGGCGATGCGGGCGGGGTCGAAGCCGGTGTCTTGCGGTTCGGTTGTGGTGGCTGCGGAGCCGATGGCGGCCTCGCGGGACTGTTCGGTGGCTTCGAGGACGGACTGGGCGCACCAGGCTAGTCCGTTGACTTTGCGCTGGCGGCGGCCGGGGGCGCGGAGGCGCTGGGCGTCGTGCTTGTCGAAGGCTGCGTCGATGCCTCGGAGGACGGCTTCGAGAGGGATGCCAGCCTCGCGCCAGGTTTCGATCAGCGCCCAATCGAAGGTGGAGAGGAGCAGGATCGAGCCGCGGCGCTGCGAGGAAGCGGTCTTCGATCTCGGTGAAGTAGTTGAAGTAGTTCATAGAACGGTACTCCCCCGGGGGGTCTCCCTGGGAGTTTTGTTGCAGGCAGGAGACTTAGGTGAGGGGAGTGACGGCTTGGTTAACGGATCGCCCTGGGTTGGGTGGGCGGCATTAACTTGATCTATTTCCATTATACGGCGTTGAGGGAAACTAAACTGCCAACTATATTTCGTTTGGAATGTTGGGGTTAGGTGATTTTGGGGCTTGACATGTGTTTTTGTGGGGAATTCTGAGGGAAAGGCGGCGGCGGGTAAGGCGAAATGCGGGGGTCTCTCCGCTGCGGCGGCAAAGTGCGCCGCCTTCGGTCGAGATGACGCCTTTCGGGGGGTGCGGGTGCAACGGCTATAGGGAGGGCGAGGGCAACAGCAACGGCAACAGCAGAAGCAACAGCAGCTGCAACAGCAACTGCAGAAGCAGGTCCCTTCGCTTTGCTGCGGGATGACAAGCAAGAAGGGCGGGCAACGGCAACAGCGACGGCACGGCAACAGCAACAGCAACAGCAACTGCAACAGCAGAAGCAGGTCCCTTCGCTTCGCTGCGGGATGACAAGCAAGAAGGGCGGGCAACGGCAACGGGGACCGGCAAAAGGAGCGGCCCGTCCGGGTGGACGGGCCGCTGGTGGTGGTGCTTGGGTGTTGGTTTAGAAGCGGATGAAGGCTTCGAACTGGTAGATGCGGGGCTGGTTGGTTTGCGCGGTGACCTGGCCGAAGGTGGTCTGGGTCCAGTCGGTGACGGGGTTGGCGTTGACGAGCCGGTTCCGGAGCGCCGTAGACGGGGTGGTTGAGGGCGTTGATCATGTCCAGGCGGATCTGGAGCGAGAGCGGCTCGTAGACGCGGGAGAGGGAGAAGTTGCGCTGGACGGCGGCGTCGAACTGGTTGAGGAAGTCCGCGCGAAGCGAGTCGAAGCGGATGGGCAGGGTGCGGATCTGGTACTGGTTCGGGGGCGACTGCCGGGCGACGACTACGCCGGTGGTGCCGGTGGGGGCGGTGGTGGTGGACCAGTAGGCCGTGTTGAACCAGTAGCCGGTCTGGCTGAGGTTGTTGGTGGAGGTCTTGAAGCCGCTGCGTCCCCAGGCGGAGTTGGCGGGAGCGCCGGTGCCGAGGTAGAGCGGGCTGGCCGTTGGCGCTGGGCTGGAAGGAGAGGGGCTGTCCGGACTGGACCTGGTAGACGCCCTGGACCTGCCATCCGCCGATGACCTGCGAGACGATGCCGCGGTTCGGCGAGGAAGCGGCGGCCGGCGCCGAAGGGGAGCTGGTAGATGCCGGAGGTGGCGAAGCGGAAGGTGCGGTCGTTCTGCGAGAGGCCGTACCAGGGCTGGGCGTCGGAGGTGTTGAGGTACTGGGTGGCGTCGAGCGACTTCGACCAGGTGAAGGCCGAGGTGAGCGAGGCGCCGTTGGCGAAGCGGCGGTTGAGCTGCGCCTGGAGGGAGTGGTAGATGGAGGTGCCCGAGGTGACGTAGGCGGTGACGCAGGTGAACTCCGGGATAGGGGCGGAGGAGCTGGCGCGACGGTGATGGTCTTCGACGGCGTTGGGGTAGAGGCCTACGAAGGGGCTGTTGACGGTGGCGCGTGAGGGCGGTGTTGACGCTGGCGTCGTAGCCGTTGGTGGCGGTGGAGAGGTACTGGCGCGGAACGGCGTTGAACTCCTTCTGGATGGGGAGGTGGACGCCGTGGTTGCCGACGTAGTCGACTGCGGCGAGCCAGGCGCCGAACTGACGCTGGAAGCCGACGCTCCAGCGCATGTTGTAGGGGACCTTGGGGTTGGTGGGCTGGAAGGTGACGGCCTGGCCGACGAAGGTGGAGAGGCCGAGGGAGCTGCCGGTGGGCTGGGTGATGCCGTTGGGGAAGGGGTTGGCGAGGGTGCTGGTGAAGGTGAGGCCGGTGTCCGGGCGAGGAGTTGAGGGTGGTGGTCTGGGTGAAGCCCTGCTGCGGGAGCAGGAAGGTGGTGGTGGAGCCGGAGTTGCCGCCGGAGAGGTAGAAGGTGGAGAGCGAGTCGTCGAAGATGCCAAAGCCGGCGCGGACGACGGTGTTGGGCAGCGAACTGCCAGGAGAAGCCGGCGCGGGGCAGGAGGTTGAGGATCTGCGCGTGATAGGTCTGGTGGCCGAAGGGCTGTGTGGGGTCGCCGAGGAAGCGGAGGCCGCCGTTGACGGCGAAGTTCGCCGGCGCGAGGGAGGAGCGGGTTGGTGCCGGCGATGGTCTTGTAGGCGGCCTGCGGCGGCGGCGGAGATGGGGTTGACGGCGTTGAAGTCGAAGAAGGTGTTGGCCTTCTGGTTGCGCTCGGTGTTGGGGCCTTCGTATTCGAAGCGGAGGCCGAGGTTGACGGTCAGGTTGGAGGTGGCCTTCCAGTCGTCCTGGAGCCACTCGGCCAGGTAGTTGGAGCGGGAGGCGAAGTCGGAGTTGATGGTGATGGCGGAGGAGGTGGGGATGCCGGCCTCAAACTGCGCGAGGCCGAAGCCGATGGACTGGGCGGCGGTGTTGCTGAGTTGGCGGTGGCGTAGGTGCCGGTGTTCTGGTAGCGGCCGTTGGACTGGGTGGTGACGCCGGCGTTGGTGTTGTACATGCGGTACTCGACGCCGCCGCGGAGGAAGTGATTGCCGAAGAGGTGCGAGAGCTGGATGGAGCCGAGGGTGACGTCGTCGTGGGAGAGGACGCCGTTGTCGGAGTTGAGCGACTGGTAGCCGGTGATGTCGATGCGGGGGAAGGCGTTGGCGGAGTCGCGCAGGCCGTTGACGAGGTAGGAGGGCATGCCGATGGAGGTGGCGTTGAGCAGTGCCCTGCGAGGAGACGACGTTCTGGTTGACGAAGCGGGTCCAGGTGAGGTGGGCGTCGAGCACGGTGGCCGGGGTGATGGCGTAGGTGTAGCCGAGGGCGACGCCCTTGTTCTGGTAGGTGAGGGTGGTGCCGGAGACGGGGCAGGAAGTAGCCGTTCTTGCCGGGCTGGAGGCGGTGGCTCTGGACCCAGTGGCCGAAGAGGGTCTGCTTGGAGGTGAGGGTGGCGTCGATGCGGGCGACGTAGGCGTAGTAGTAGTCGGGCTCGGCGCCGGAGTAGGAGAAGTTGCCGCCGCCGGCGGCGTTGGGGGCGGCGTTGGGTGCGGGGTAGTAGCTTGAGCGCGGCCGCGGCGATGGGATTGATGTTGGTGATGATGTTGCTGGCGATGGGGCTGCGGACGGTGCAGGTCTTGCCGGCGCCGCAGACGCCGCCGGTGACGGTGTGGCCGGAGTGGGGATCGTAGAGCTGGTAGAGTTGTTGGGGCGAGGACGCCGGCGGGGTGGGCGGGAGTCGAGGGCGTAGAGCTCGGAGAAGTTGCCGCTGCGCTCGGCGAGCGAGGGCACGGTGAGGGTCTGGACGTTGGGGGTGGCCGCGCGGGAGTGCTCGTAGCCGCCGAAGAAGAAGATCTTGTCGCGCCAGATGGGGCCGCCGAGGTCGCCGCCTTCGCGCAGCCAGACGGCCTTGGCGGGGGCGGACGGGCCGAGGTGCCAGTAGTTGGTGTTGAGGGTGGGGTTCTGGTAGGAGCCGAAGGCGCCGCCGTGGAACGCGTTGGTGCCGCTCTTGAGGGAGACGTTGACGAAGCCGCCGGAGGAGTGGCCTTCGGTGGCGTCGTAGGAGGCGGTCTCGACCTTGTACTGGTTGATGAACTCGGTGGAGGGGGTGTAGGCGGAGAGGCGGATGCGGTTGTCGGGCGCGCCGTCGAGGCGGTACTCGAGGGCGTTGAGGAGCGGAGCCGTTGACGCGAGACGTTGGCGGTGCCGGAGTCGTAGGCGTGGATGTTGGGGTTGACGCCGGAGACGAGGATGCCGGGGGCGAGGGTCTCGAGGGTGAAGGGATTGCCGTAGACGAGGGGCAGCTCCTGGATGGAGCGCTGCTCGACGATGAGGCCCTGCGAGGCGGTCTCGGTCTGGAGCTGCTGGACGCCGGTGGTGACTTCGACGGTCTCAGTGGTCGCGCCGACGTCGAGGGCGATGTTCTGCTGGTTGGTCTGGTTGACGTCGACGACGACGTGGGTGCGCTCGGCGGTTTTGAAGCCGGCGAGCGGCGACGGAGAGGCTGTAGGAGCCGGGATTGAGAAGCTGGAAGATGAAGTCGCCGGAGGCGTTGGAGGTGGCGCGTCTGGCTCGACGCCGGTGGCCTCGTTGCGGAGCGTAGATGGCGGCGTTGGGGAGGATGGCTCCGGTGTGTCGGTGATCTTTCCGGTGATGCCGCCGCGATCGGACTGGGCCTGGGCAAAGGGAAGGGCGAAGAGGCTGACGGCGAGGAGAAGGATGGAACGGAGGTATAGGCGCACGAGGTGAAACTCCCAACTAAGATGCTGTCTTCCAAACACTGAATTTGCTTGAGTGGTCAGACCAGTAACGGTTGTTGAGTGTGACTGTTCGTGAATACCGTTGTCAATAACTGTTCTGGAGCGCGTTTTGATGGGGTTCCAAAATGGTCCAGGCTGGGTCGGGCGTGGGGGCGGGGGGCGTGGCGGCTGGGGGTCTTGGGGTCTTGGGGGTTTTAGGGGAGCTGGACGGGGATGGGTTTGGGCAGGGTGTAGAGGAGCGTGGGGGAGTCCGGGATGAGGATCGGGATGGAGTGGGGGAGGTAGCGGTCGAGGAAGGCGGGGGTGCGCCAGTCGAGGTCCCAGGCGTCTGTCAAGGGCGAGGAGGAGGTAGGGGCCGGGGGCGAGGCCGGGGATTTCGAAGGAGCCGTCGAGGTCGCTTTGCTGGCGGAAGGAGACGCGGACGTCGGGGTGCGGGCTCGGCGGGGATGAGGAGGAGCATGGCGCCGGGGCAGGGTTTGCCGTCCTTCTGGAGGATGCCGCGGAGGGTGTGGGTTCCGGGAGCGCGGTGACGGTGAGGGTGACGTCGGCGTTGGGGAGGAGGTCCAGCGTGGTGTCGGATTGGGATTTACCGTCGCGTTCGACGTTGCGGAGGAAGAGGGGCCGGCTCCCTTTGTCGACGATCTGCAGGTAGTAGTCGCCGGGGGCGGGGTTCGAGGTCGGCGGTGCCTTTGGGTCCTACCGGTGCGCCGTCGAGGGTGGTGTGGGAGTGGAGGGGGACGAGGCCTGCGTAGAGGCCGGTGGGCGGGGTTGGCCTTCGGCGGAGCGGACGGTGAGGTGGACGTGAGCGTGGGTGGCGGGGCTGGGGGGAGGGGGCGGGGCGTCGCGGGTGAGGTGGATGGGGGTTTCGTCGGAGTGGAAGGCGAGGCCGGTGAGGGTTTGGGGGGCGGGGCTGGGGAAGGTGCGGAGGAGGTAGTCGCCGGGGGCGATGCCGGTGATGATGGTGTCGGTCAGGGTCTGCTGCATGGCGTTGGGTAGAAGCTGGGTTGAGCCGAAGAGGGAGGCCTGGAGCTGCGGCTCGGGCCGGGGGGAGCGGCCATCGATGGGGGGTGGGGGATCGTGAGGGTGAGGGCGGGGGTGGGGGTGAGCTGGATGTCGGCGCGGGCGTGTTGCCGTTGATGGGGATGGAGGCGGCGCGGGACTCGTCGGAGGCGCCGGGGAAGAAGGTGACGGGATAGGCGACGTCGAGTGCGGGGTCGAAGGGGCCCTGTATGCCGAAGGCCTGCGGGGGGGCGGGGTTGACCGGGGGATGGAACGCGTACCAGGGCTGGGCGATGACGGCGACGAAGTAGGTGTCGGGCTGGAGGCGGGGGAACTCGTAGTGGCCGAGGTCGTCGGTGGAGGCGGTGCGGCCGGGGAGGATGCGCGCGTCGCCGAAGGTGTGGTCGCGGTGGAAGAGGTGTACCTGGGCGCCGCGGATGGGCTCGGCGGACTCGTCGGTGATGGTGCCGGAGATGCCGCCGAGCGGGCGGAGGCGGAGGGTGAGGGATTCGGTGTCGACGCCGGCGCCGGTGAGGATGGCGGTGGAGAAGACGCCGTGCTGCTGGTAGGAGGAGGGGAGAAATCCGGGCGCGTTGCCGGTGAGCTGGAAGGCTCCGGGGGGGACGTGGTCGAAGGAGAAGCGGCCGGATTCGTCGGAGGAGGTGGAGGCGGCGGGCTGGTTGTCGTGGGTGTGGGCGAGGGTGATGGCCGCGTGCTGGACGGGTTGGCCGGTGAGGGCGGATACGACGGTGCCGGCGATGCGGTAGGTGGTTTGGGCGGACGTGGGGCGGGTAGGGTGGGTTGGGGTCTGGGCTGGGGTTTGGGTTGGGGGCTCGGCTGGGGGCTCGGCCTGGTCGGGGTCTCCGGCTTCAGCGCGGGCTGCTTCGGCCTGAGCCTTTGCAGCCTGAGGTTGCTCGTCTTGAAGGTGGGCTTGCCTGGCATGCTGCATCACCGCGCGGGGGTGCGCTGTGTCTTCGGTGGCCGGGCTCTGGGCCTGGCTATGGGTCTGGCTCTGGGCGGAGTGGGCGGGCGCGAGGGCGAGGGCGAGCAGGGCGCTGGTGAGCAGGAGGGCGGGCACGCGGCGGGGCATGCTAGTAGGTGTCCTTGGCGCGGGGGATGGGGACCTGGATTTCGGCGTTCTGGTTGGCGCTCAGGGTGACGACGGTGCCCTCGGTGAGGAGTTTTTCGAGGACCTTCGGGTTGCGGAACTCAACATCGAATTGACCGCTGCCGGCGACGGGCTGGGGTTGGGCGAGAACGAGGTAACGGCCCGGCGCGAGGTTGGGCATGGCCTGGGTATAGGGGTAGGTGGGCATGTAGTACTGGATTCCGGGGAGGCGGTTCGGCTCGTCGATGGGAATGGCGATCAGCAGCGCCGCGCTTGTCTCGGGTGGCTGGGGGGTGGCGTCGGTGGAGGCGGTGGGTGCGGCTGGGGGTGCGGCGGGGGGAATGACGGTGATCTTCAGGCTGGCGGGGTCGTTGCGGAGGGTGACTTCGATGGGACCGGGGGCACCGCCTGGACCGACGACGAGGGGGTCACGGAGGAGGTTTGTGCCGGCGCAGGTGAGGGACGCGATGTATCCGCCGAATGCGAGGGTCTGGACCTCGTAGACGCCTTCGACGACGTTGTGGACGCGGATGTCGTCGGGGTCGGCTCCAGCCTTTTGCTCGCTTGTGCTGGCGTACTGGCCGTTGCCGTCGATGGGCTGGAGGTTGAGGATGACGGCGGGTGTCTGCTGGCCGTTTCCGCTGGGGGAAGTCCATGCCGTCGATGGGCCGGCTGGAGGGGACGGGCTGGGTCAAGTTACGGTGGACGAAGACGGGGATGTCCGGTGGGACCTGGAGAGCGACGGGGGGAGGCTCAGGGGGGCGTTCGCGACCTGCAAGGGGACTGTAGCCGCGGATCGGGGCTGGTTTCCATTGGAGATGCGGACCTGATAGGAGCCGGCGGGGAGCATGCCTTCGACGGTGTGGGTGTCCCTGTTTGTGCTGAGGGAGAGGCCGGGCGATTCGGGTGTGAGGGAGACGCCGACGCCGAAGTGTGGGTCGGTGGTGGTGAGGGGGATGGAGACGTGAAAGAAGGGGGCGGAGTGGAGTGCGATGTTGGCGACGGCGGAGTCGCCCGGGGCGATGTGGATGGAGGTGGCGGCGTCGGCGGCGCCGACGTCGGGGTAGAAGGTGGGAAGGAAGCCGGTGACGGAGAGGGGCTGAGGAGTCCGCTGGTTTGGGGGTCCGGCCCAGGCCTGGGTGACGAGGGTGTAGTCACCGGGGCCGATCTCGGGGAAGCGGAAGTCGCCCTGGCTGTCGGGCTGGGCGAAGGCGATCTGCTGCCAGCTGGCGCGGCCGCCGGATATCTGACGGTGGCGGAGTTGCACAGTCAAGCCGGGGGGCAGAGTGTCTCCGCGGTCGGAGGAGATATGGCCGGAGAGGGTGCCGCCGGGTGTGATTTTGACGCGGATCTCGGGTTCGGGGCTGGAGGGTGTGTCGTTGGGCAGGGTGATCGAGGCGGGGCGGGTGAGAAAGCCGGGCTTGCGGAGGTTGAGGGTGGTGGTCTGGAGGTTTGGGGGATAGCGGCTCTGGAGGAGGGTGGCGTTGGTGTCCTGGCCGGGTCCGGGAGGCAGAGGGCGGCGGACGTCGAAGGTGAAGCGGCCTTCGGAGTCGGTGAGGACGGCGAGGCGGGCGTCGTAGGAGGTGACGAGGACGCGGGGGACGGGCTTGCCGGTGAGGGAGTTGATGACGACACCGTGGAGGTGGTCGATGGTGCCGGGAGGGAGGGGTTGCGGGGCCTGCTGCTGGCGGGTGGGACGGTCGGAGATGATGTGGCCGGGAACGTTTTGGCCGGCGGCTCGGGGTGTTGGGAGGCAGAGGAGAGCGGTGACTGGCCAAGCGAGGACGACGAGGCTGCGACGAGACACCGGCGGGCGGATCCGCATTCGTGGATGTTCCTGAGGCTGGGACGTGGGCGCGGAGCCAAGGATAGCATCGGGCTGTAGACGCGGATGTGTGCAGGCACCTGAGATGGAGGTGGGCGATGGGCGGGAGTGAGGTGACGGCGGAGGATCTTGGATACCTGCGGCAGGCGATTGCGCTGGCGGCGAAGGCGCGTGGAGAAGGGCGGCATCCGTTTGGGTGCGTGGTGGTGAACGAGGCGGGCGAGGTGATTGTGACGGCTCGGAACAATGCGGTGAAGCCGGGGGGCGAGGCGACGCAGCATGCCGAACGGCTAGCGTGCACGAAGGCGGCGAAGCTGTTCGATGAGGCCGTGCTGCGGAGGTGCACGCTGTATACGAGCACGGAGCCGTGCGCGATGTGTGCGGGGGCGATCTACTGGGTGGGGATCGGGCGCGTGGTGTATGCGTTGCCGGAGCAGGCGTTGCTGGAGTTTACGGGCGACAGCGAGGAGAACCCGACGCTGGATCTGCCGTGCCGGGAGGTGTTTGCGCGTGGGCGTCGAGCGGTGGTGGTGGCCGGGCCGGCGATTGAGGATGAGGCGCGGGTGGTGCATGCGGGGTTCTGGCGGTAGGCAGGCGGGATTGCGGGTACTGCGGAGGCGGGGCGGTTAGAAGGAGGCGCGTGCGCTTAGCTAGATTTGGCCGCCGGGAGTGTGACTTCGGTGATGGAGCTGAAGCCGGCTATGTTGACGAAGCGGTTGGGGGTAGGTAGGGCGGACGACAATGCGGAGGGCGGCGGCGAGGTGCTAGAGTGGCGGGTGCTGGAGTGGCTAAGACTATGAGACTGCTTGCTGGGTTGGTGCTGGTTGGGGTGGGCCTGCCGCTATGGGGGCAGGGCGATCCATCGTCCATGCCGAAGGTGGGGACTGTGGATGCGCGGTTTCAGTCCTACAACGTGGAGATGGTGGAGGTGATTGGCGGGCGGTTCTGGAAGCCGTATGCGAGCAGCGGGTCCGCGCCGAAGAATCCTGCTGCGGGCGCTCCGGCGGGACTCCCTGCGAATCTGTTTGAGCAGAGGACGCCGATCGACCTGTCGAATCCGCGACTGCGCAAGCTTGCGGCGGCGCTGGGGCCGGCGTATATGCGGGTGTCGGGCACGTGGGCGAACACGGTGTTCTTTGCGGACTCGGGGGCGCCGCCGGCTGCTCCGCCGGAGGGATTTGGCGGGGTGTTGACGCGGGCGCAGTGGCAGGGCGTGATTGACTTTGCGAAAGCGGTGGATGGGCGGCTGGTGACTTCGATGTCGGTTGGTGCGGGCACGCGCGACAAGGCGGGGAATTGGACGCCGGTGGAGGCGAAGAAGCTGGTGGACGCGACGCATGCGATGGGCGGAACGATTGCGGCGGCAGAGTTCATCAACGAGCCGACGATCCCCGCGGTTGCGGGTGTTCCAAAGGAGTATGACGGGGCGGCGTTTGGGCGGGACTTCAAGGTTTTCCGGGGATTTCTGCGGAAGTCCGCGCCGGAGGCGCTGGTGCTGGGACCGGGGTCGACCGCTGAGGGGTTGGATCAGGGTCCGATGACGATGAAGCTGTTGCCCTCGACGGAGCTGCTGGCGGGGATGGGGCCGGATGCGGTGGATGCGTTTTCGTATCACTTCTATGGGGGGACCTCCGAGCGGTGCGCGGCGACGACGAAGCCGGACGCCGCACTGAGCGAGGAGTGGCTGGGCCGGACGACGACGGTGGAGGAGTTCTATGCCGCGCTGCGGGACAAGTACGAGCCAGGCAAGCCGATGTGGCTGACCGAGACGGGGCAGACAGCGTGCGGCGGGGATCGGTGGGCGGCGACGTTTCTTGACAGCTTCCGGTACCTGGATCAGTTGGGGCGGATGGCGCGGTTGAAGGTGCAGACCGTGATGCACAATACGCTGGCGGCGAGCGACTATGGGCTTATCGATGAGAAGACGCTGGTGCCGCGGCCGAACTATTGGGCGGCGTTGTTGTGGCACAAGACGATGGGGACGACTGTGCTCGATCCGGGCGCGGCGCCGGCGAAGGACGTGGTGCTGTATGCCCATTGTTTGAAGGACAGGCCGGGCGGGGTAGCGCTGCTTGCGATTAATCTGAGCCGGAGCGAGCCGCACGCGGTGATGGTGGGGGCGGCGGCTGAGCGGTATACGTTGACCGCGGCGGAGCTGATGGGGCGGACGGTACAGCTGAATGGCAAGGAGCTGGGGCTGGCGGGAGGGGGCGAGTTGCCGGCGTTGAGCGGGGTGGCCGCGGCCAAAGGGAAGGTGATGCTGCCGCCAGTGAGCCTTACGTTCTTCGCCATGCCCGGGGCGGCGAATTCGGCGTGCCGGTGAGGTCGCGAGCGGAGTGTGGGTGCAGGCTTGCGCCGGAATGATGATGTATTGCAGTTGCGAGTCCCGTGCCGCCGCGTGTTGGATTAGCGGGCCGTTCCTACGGTCTTCGAGATCTGCGCTTTGCGGAGGAGACTTGTGAGCTTGAGCGAAGTGGAAGGCGTAAGGTCCGCGCCAGCCATTGCCTCCAACTGTGCGAGTGCTTGCGTGTGCTCCTTTGAATTCCGGGCGCACGAGCAATCCGACGGGATGTAGATGTCGAACCCGCGCATATTGGCGTCATGGGCGGTTGCCGTGATGCAGCTGTTGGAGGTCAGCCCGGTGAGGATCAGCGTCTCGACCTGGAGATGGCGCAGCAGCACCTCGAGCGGAGTCATGTAGAAGGCGGAGTGCATGGGTTTCAGCAGGAAGTAATCTTCGCTGTCCGGGAGGAGGGGTTTGACGAACTGCGATCCCTTGGCTTCGAGGCAGCGGCCGATGAGAACCTCTTTCTCACTGCGCCAATCGCCGAAGTTGTCATTGGCATAGAGGACGGGGATGCCTGCGTCCCGCGCGCGGGCTTTGAGTTCTACCAACGCCTCTCGGATGGCGAGAGCGCCTTCGAGGATTGCGTCACCGTCGGGGAACTGGAACGTGGTGAGCACGTCGATGAGCACCAGTGCGACAGGCACGGGCGAAGGACGCGTCTGGGCATGCTTACGCGATTTCATGCCCCGTGGGATGCGGTTTCTGCGTGCGGTGCTTGCCCGTCTACTTGCGGTGGTTCTGGTTGCGTTCGTAGAGGAGGCGGAGGCCGGTGAGGGTGAGGAGTTCGTCGACTTCGGCGATGTAGCGGGAGCCGGAGGCGATGAGCGGGGCGAGGCCTCCGGTGGCGATGGTGCGGGTTGCGGGGCCGAGCTCGGCGATCATGCGGGCGAGGATGCCGTCGACCAGGCCGATGTAGCCGTAGTAGAGGCCGATCTGGAGGTTGTCGACGGTGTTGGTGCCGATGACTTTGGGGGGCTTGCGGATGTCGACGCGGGGGAGGCGGGCGGCGCGGGAGAAGAGGGCGTCGGCGGAGACGCCGAGGCCGGGGGCGATGGCGCCGCCGAGGAATTCGCCGCGGGGGCTGATGACGTCGAAGGTGGTGGCGGTGCCGAGGTCGACGACGATGACGGGGGGGATGGCGAGGGCTGCGCGGTGTCTGGGCCGGCGGGGCCGACGAGCGTGCGGGCGTAAGCCTTCGCCTTTTCGTGGGCGGCGATGCAGTTGACGATGCGGTCGGCGCCGACCTCGTGCGGGTTGTCGGTGAGGATGGGGACGCCGGTGCGGGTGCCGGGTTCGACGAAGAGGGGCTTGAGGTGGAAGAAGAGCTCGATGGCGCGGCGGAGGGTGGAGTCGAGCGGGGGGACGACGGAGGAGACGGCGACGCCGGTGACGTCGGTGAGGTCGAGGTGCGCGGAGGGCGAAGAGGTCGCGGAAGAGGATGGCGAACTCGTCGACGGTGAGGTCGCGATGGGTGGTGATGCGCCAGTCGGCGACGAGGGCAGCGCGGGATGGGCGGGGTCGTGCGTCGGGGGTGGCGAGGCGGTAGAGGCCGAGGACGGTGTTGGTGTTGCCGACGTCGATGGCTAGGAGCATAGAGGTTGTGGTTGCGGGATGCAGGTTGCTGGCTAAGTGCAAGGTAAAGGAACGGAAGCGGGTCCTTCGCTGCGCTCAGGATGACAAGTAAGGACGAACTCATTCGCTGCGCTTAGGAGATGACAATTTTACCGGGCCGGAAGACAGGTCCTCGGTGCGCTCAGGATGACAATGGTAGCAGGCGGGAGGTTTAGAGGGTGGGACCGTCCGAGAGGTCAGGGTTCGCGGAGGCCTCCGGAGAGAACGGTGTGGAGCTGGCCGTCGTCGCCGTGGACGAGGAGGAAGCCCTGGGGGTCCAGGCCGGCGGTGGTGCCAGTATAGCCGGTGGGCGTCGGGATCGGGGTCGCCGGGCGGGGTTCTACGCGGACGCGCTTGCCGGTGAGCCAGGTGGAGTGGTGGGAGAGGTTGCGGGGTTGAGGGTTGTCGCGTTTCGAGTGAGCCTCCGGACAGGGCACGGAGTTCCTGGTCGAGGTTGCGGAGGATGGCGGCGGCGAGAGGTTCGCGGGGGAGGATGGGGTGGCCGGGGAGTTCGCG
The DNA here is from genome assembly GCA_963791875.1 of uncultured Acidobacteriaceae bacterium. Taxonomy (GTDB): domain Bacteria; phylum Acidobacteriota; class Terriglobia; order Terriglobales; family Acidobacteriaceae; genus Edaphobacter. Next base: position 63,740 of record CAWBUI010000003.1, on the reverse strand, counting down.
GCGGAGGGAGGTGGCGATGGGGTCGAGCTCGGGGGGGAAGGCGAGGCTGGTTGAGGTTGATGCCGATGCCGATGACGGCGTAGCGGAGCATGGCGGGGCCGCGTGGGCGTGGCACGGGGTTGGCGGCCAGTTCGATGAGGATGCCGCCGACTTTTCTTGAGGGGCCCTTGGTTGAGGCATGACAGATCGTTGGGCCAGCGGATGTCGATCTGTTGCGGGGCGCGGAGGCCGGTGGTCTCGGCGATGGCGGACTGCACGGCGATGGCGGTGCGGCAGCGAGAGGCCGAGCGTCGGACTGCATGGGGATGGCGGGCGTGGCGAGGGCCGAGAGGTAGAGGCCGGCGGGCTCGCCGCGGGGCCGGAGGGGGAGTGCCAGGTGTGGGCCCGCGGCCGCGGCCGGCGGTCTGCTCGTCGGCGATCCAGACGCCGTGGCGAGCGCCGGAGCGGGCGGCTTCGTGGGCGAGGGTCTGGGTGGAGTCGATGGTCGTGAGGTGGTGGAGGCGGTCGGCGAATTCGGTGCCGGCGAGTGCGGCGTTGAGGGCGGGGAGGTCGAGCGTGGGGGTGCGGTCTGGCATGGGCGGAAGGCCTAGGGTTGCGGGGCGAGGTAGAAGGCTTTGACGCGGATGGCCTTGTTATCGGGGCGGTTCGACGACGTCGAGGACTCGGTTGTTGTTGTCACGGCGATAGAGGTACGGCGTATCCGCTGGGCGCGTCGAAGACGTCTCTATCTGGAAGTGGAGTTGGAGCGGGTTGGAGACTCTGCCGAAGTGTTCGTGCAGCTCGGCGAGACGCGCAGAAGGCCGTCGGGTCGGTTCCAGCGCCGGACTGCTGTGTTGGCTTCGAATACGATGTCGGGCGCGTAATGTCAGGATGGCGTCGAGGTCGTGAGCGTTCCAGCTTCGATCAAGCGCTCGGCGAGCGCAGCGCTTTATCTGCGCATGGTGGCCATTACTGGGCGTCGCGGTGATGCGCATGGACGAGGTCGACGGCGGTGGCGGAGTGGGTGAGGGCGCCGACGGAGATGAAGTCGACGCCGGTTTTGGCGTAGTCGCGGACCGTCTTGAGGTTCATGTTGCCGGAGGCTTCGATGGTGGCTTTGGGGAGGCCTTTGCGGATGAGGGCGACGGCCTTTTTGACCTCGTTTGGGTGTCATGTTGTCGAGCAGGATGGAGTCGGCCCGCCGGCGATGGCCTGCTGGAGCTCCTGCGGGGTGCGGACCTCGACCTGGACGATCTGGCCGGGCTTGCGGCCTTCGAGGGCCTTGGCGAGGACGGCGGGCAGGCCTCCGCCGAGGGAGATGTGGTTGTTCTTGATGAGGATGCCGTCCTGCAGGTCGAGGCGGTGGTTGAGTGCCTCCGCCGCAGCAGACGGCGTACTTATCGAGGGCGCGGAGGCCGGGGATGGTCTTGCGGGTGTCGAGGATTTTGGCGAGGGGGGCGGGGGCTTGCCCTTCTTGGATTTCGCCTTGGGGGTGACGGCCTGGACGAACTCGTTGGTGAGGGTGGCGATGCCGGACATGCGCTGCATGAGGTTGAGGATGACGCGTTCGGTGGAGAGGATGGAGGCGGCGTTGGCGCGGATGACGGCGATGGGCTGGCCCTTTTTGACGCGGACGCCGTCGAAGATCTCGGGGTGGGAGACGACCTCGAAGCGGGCGGACTGCTGGCCGGGTTTGCTGGAGAGCTTGTTGAAGAGGATGAGGAAGGCCGGGATGCAGCCGATGCCGGCGACGATGCAGGGCTGCTTGGCGATAGATGGTGCCGGTGGCGCGGAGGGTGGGGTCGACCGTGAGCGCGGTGGTGACGTCCTGAGCGGCTTTGTCTTCGAGAAGGGCGGCTTCGAGGATGGCGGTGATGCGGCGGCTCTTCCAGTCCATGGCTGGATTTTACGCTGGCGCCGTTACGGGTGGGGCGTGCGGCGGGTGTGCTGGGGGACGCTACGGCTGTAGAAGCTGTGCCTGGTTGTGTATGCCGCAGAGGATCTCATACGGGATGGTGTGGGCGAGGCGGGCGTGGTCGTCGGCGGTGATGCCGGGGCCGAGGATGGTGACGGGGTCGCCGGGGGCGAGGGTGGGGACGGCGGAGATGTCGATGACGGTGAGGTTCATGGAGATGCGGCCGAGGATGGGGCAGCGGTGGGGGGTGGAGTCGGGCGTGTGGGCTATGGCCCAACCGCCTTCGGTGTGGCTGGAGCCGGCGCTGGTGGTCGGGTTGGAGAGTTCGCGGCGGAGGCCGTCCGCGTAGCCCACGGGGAGGAGGGCGATGCGTGTGGTTTGCGTGGCGGTGAAGGTGGCCCCGTAGCCTACGGTGTCTCCGGGGGCGAGCGTGCGGATGGTGAGGATGCGGGCCTTCCAGGTGAGGACGGGCTGGAGGTGGGGGCCGAGGTTTGCGCTGCGATGTTTCGGCGAAGAAGCAGGTCCTTCGCTCTGCTCAGGATGACAATGGTTTGCGGGGGGTGCGGATTGAGGATCGGGGTGGATGGGGAGGGTGTAGCCGTAGAGCGCGAGGCCGGTGCGCACCATGGGACGGGCGCCGATGCTTTCGGAGAGGGCGTTTAGCCACGGGGCGGATGGGGCCGCGGGATCGATGTTGTCCAGCGTTGAGGAGTTGCCGATGTGCAACCAGGTGGGTTGCATAGTGTGGGCGCGGATCTGGGCGACGGCTTGCTGGAAGCGCTGCTTCTGGATTTCCGTGAGCGGAGAGTGGGCAACCTCTGAGGCGCAGAGGTGGGTGAAGACGCCGTCGAGGCGGAGGTCTGAGGTTCGGATTGCTGTGAGGAGGGCGTCGAGTTCGGGGCCGGGTCGGGTGCCCTGGCGGCCCATCCCGGTGTCGATTTCAATTTGTATCTTTTTGTGTGGCAGATTGCGGAGCGGGCTGATGTGTTCGGGGGTCCACACGACGGGAGTGAGGGTGTGTTCGGCGAAGGTGGCGGCCTCTTCGGGAAGCGGGCCGCACATGACGAGGATTTCCGGGGTGCCTTCATGCCCGAACTGCTGGAGGGCTTGATGCACACGGGCGCCTTCCGCAGCATCGGTGACGCCGAACCAGCGGGCGCCGGCGCGGGCGAGAGACTGGGCGCAGAGTGCGGCGCCGTGGCCGTAGGCGTCGGCTTTGACTACGGCGAGGACTTCGGTTTCCGGGCCGGCGGCATTCTGAATCGCATGGAGATTATGCGCGAGGGCGGCTTCGGAGATCTCGATCCAGGAGCGGAGGGGCTCGGTCACGCGGCGGTGCTCCCGGATGCCACGTGGGCGGCGATCGTGCCGGCGGGGAAGAGGCGTACCTGCACGGCTAGTAGCCGCCTGAATCGTCGGCTGCGAGATTTTCGAAGCGGGTGAAGTCGGCGAGGTAGGCGAGCTGGACGATGCCGGTGGGGCCGTTGCGCTGCTTGGCGATGATGATCTCGGCCTTGCCTTTGACGGTCTTCGTTCTCGCGGTCGTAGTACTCTTCGCGGTGGATGAAGCAGACGACGTCGGCGTCCTGCTCGATGGAGCCGGACTCGCGGAGGTCGGAGAGCAGGGGCTTCTTGTCGCCGGTGCGCTGCTCGGAGCCGCGGGAGAGCTGCGACAGCGCGACGACGGGAACGCGCATCTCCTTGGCGAGGGCCTTCAGGCCGCGGGAGATGGAGGAGACCTCCTGGGTGCGGTTTTCGAAGCTTCTTCTTGCCGGAGCTGTTGGTGCCGGTCATGAGCTGGAGGTAGTCGATGATGATGAGGTCGAGGCGGCCTTCCTGCTGCTTGAGGCGGCGGGCCTTGGCGCGCATCTCGGCGAGGGTGATGCCGGGGGTGTCGTCGATGAACATCTTGGATTCCATGAGGCGTTCGAGCGCGGCGTTGAGCTTGCCCTTGTCTTCGCGCGGCAGGAAGCCGGTCTGGATCTTGCGGGAGTTGACGAGGGCTTCGCTGGCGAGCATGCGGCGGAGGAGGCTTTCCTTGCGACATTTCGAGCGAGAAGACGGCGACGACTTTGCCGTCGCGGACGGCGGCGTTCTGGGCGATGTTGATGGCCCACGCGGTTTTGCCCATGGAGGGGCGGGCGGCGATGATGATGAGTTCGGAGTCCTGCAGGCCGCTGGTCATGCGTGTCGAAGTCGATGTAGTGGGTGGCGAGGCCGGTGATCTCGCGGCCCTGCTCGTAGAGCTTGTCGATGGAGCCGAAGGACTCGGCGACGATCTCGCCGATGCCGGAGAGGCCGCGCTGGATGGCGGAGTCGGCGACGTCGGCGAGCTGGGATTCGACGTGCGTTGAGGACCGTCGATGGCGTCTTCGGACTGGTCGCCGGCGCGGATGGCGCCGTCGTGGAAGATGCCCATGAGCTGGCGGAGGAGGCTCTTGTCCTTGACGATGCGGACGTAGCTCTCGATGTTGAGGTTGCGCGGGATGCCCTCGGTGAGGTAGGCAGAGGTAGGCGGCGCCGCCGATGGAGTCGAGCTCGCGGCGGCGTTCGAGTTCGGCGCGGACGGTGGTGATGTCGACGGCGTGGCCGACGGACATGAGGTCGACCATGCAGCGGTAGATGCGCTGGTGGGAGTCGAGCGAGAAGTCTTCGACGCGGAGCTTGGCGGTGGCGTCGGAGATGGCGATGCCGTCGAGCAGCATGGCGCCGAGGATGACGACCTCGGTGTGGATGGACGAGGGGAGACCCTCTGCTGTGCTGAGTTGGGCGATGGATGCCATCACTGTATTGTCTGCCAATTTTGGGCGCGAACCAGTATCCAGAAATGCTCCGCAGCCGTTTAGGGGATGTGCGAATCACGGATGAATGTGGATCGTGTGGATATCGGCGCAACTGCGCCGGGGTTAGGTGCACCTTTGGAGGTAAGCGCAGACGAAAGCGTTTGGGGCGGCTGCTGCGGCGGTGTGATAATCGGCGTAGCGAGACTCAAGGTCTACCATCGAGAGGCTTGATGCCGTCCAGTAAATTTCTTGATTTGCCTCCTGCGGCTTCGCGCGACAAAGCGAGCTTTGAAGTGCTGCGCGTATGGGTTGCCGAACGCGGCCAGCATGTGTCGATTCGGTCGGGCGCGTGGGAGGATCCGTTCGCGTGGGGGATCGTGCTGGCGGACCTGGCACGGCACATCGCGCATGCGCATACGCTGCAGCATCCGGAGGCGGACGCGGATGCCTTTGTGGAGCGGCTGCTGGAAGGGTTCCATGCGGAGATTGAGAATCCGACGGATGAGCCTGAAGGGGAAGTGACGCAGTAGGGCGGGCTAAGGGAGGATGGCAGGCAGGTTGCGTCGGCCGTGCAGCACGCGAATGATGAGGACGGTCTCGTCGGCGGAGCGGCGAAACGCGACGAGATATGGGTCGACCAGGTAGAAGAGCAGCCCCGGCTGACTGACATCGAGACGACGATGTCCGAGCGACTTTGTCCGGGCGAGTTCAGCGAATGCGGCAAAGAGCCTGGATTCTGTGCGCGTCGCGGTGTCCTCACTCGCGTTGCGCACGAGGTAGGCTTCGATTTGTTCAACGTCTGACAGGGCGGGACGGGTGAGTCGATACGTCTGCATCGCTACTGGGCGGAGCGGGACTGCGCCAGGTGTTCCCGAGCCTCATCAGCGGAGACGGTATCACCCGCTGCAGCTGCGGCACAGCCCTCGGCGAGCAGTGAGTGAAACTCGCGTTCGTCAAGCCCGTCCGGGAGTGGACAGGACTCGATCACATCCAGTGCGGTGGAGACGAGCTCGGCGGCGTTGTGGAAGCGGCCGGTTTCGAGTTGTCTCTGGAGGCGCAGTTCCAGATCGGGCGTGAGGGCCAGTTCCATAGCGGAAGTATAGCTGCGGGTGTCGGGTGGCGGCTTACAATTCTGGCTGTGGGCGCGCCGTTTCAGTTTGGGCAGAGTGTTGCGTTTTCGGCTGGGAGTCCGGTCGAGTTGTTGCGCGGAATTCCTGCGCTGCCGGGGGTGTTCGCGTTGTATGGCGCGGCGGGTGCGGATGGAGTGAATCCGCAACCGTATCTGACGCGGGCGGCCGATATCCGGCGGCGCATCATGCGGCTGCTGGCGCCGCCGGAGAGCACGGCAGGCGGCGGGCTGACAAAGCGGCTGAATCTGCGCGAGCGTGTGGCGCGGATCGAGTACACGGTGACGGGCTCGGAGTTCGAGTCGACGCTGGTGTTGTACAGCGCGGCGACGACGGTATTTGGGGCCGATGAGGCGCGGCGGCGGCTGAAGCTGCGGACGCCGTTCTTTCTGCGGTTCACAGCGGAGAATGCATATCCGCGGGTGTATGCAACGAATCGACTGAGCAGGCGGGGACTGGCGACGACGTATGGGCCGTTTCCTTCACGGGCGGCGGCGGAGCGGTACTGCGACGCGGTGCTGGATCTGTTCAAGCTGCGGCGGTGCTGGGAGGAGCTGGCGCCGGCGCCCGAGCATCCGGGGTGTATCTACGGGGAGATGAACAAGTGCCTGGCGCCCTGCAACCAGGCGTGGAAGCCGGAGGGGGCGGAGGCGTACTCGGCCGAGGCGGCGGCGGTGCGGCGGTTCTTCGACACGCACGGCGAGAGCATGGTGGTGGCGATTGGCCTGGAGCGCGAGGAGGCGAGCGCGGCGATGCAGTTTGAGCGCGCGGCTGAGCTTCATGCGCAGTGGGTGAAGGTGCGCGCGGTGCAGGCTCTGGCGGACGAGTTGGTGCAGCCGCTGCCGAAGCTACGCGCGGCTATCGTGCAGCGGGCGGTTAAGCAGGGTGCGGGGGCTGGGGTTCCGGGCCCAGAGGCCGGGGTGCCGACACCCGCAGAGATGCCGGCCGAGGCGGTGCAGGGCGCGCTGCAGGCGGCGGTGTTTCTGGTTGAGGCGGGGTGCGTGGCTGGGCCGGAGATGCTGTCGACCCTTGGGGTAAGGGCGGTGCGGGAGCAGACGAGCGTGGGGTCGAGTTTGTTTGCGCAGCCGTTGATGCTGGCGCCGGTGCCGCTGCCGGAGGAGGGGCAGCCGGGTGCGCCGGTGGCTGTGGCGGCGGAGTCCCCTGAGGCGCGGGCGGCGGGGGTGTTGGTTGCGCTCGAGGGAACGATCCGCGGTGGTGGGGGTGCGGATATGGCTACGCTATCGGATCACTTGTCGCTGCTGCGGCGGTGGTACTACAGGCCGGAGAAGCAGCGGGCGGGCGAGGTGTTTTTTCCGGACGCGAACGGGCTGTGGCCGGTGCGTCGGATTTTGAACGGTGCGGCGCGGGTTGTGCTGGGGGACCCAGGGAAGATGGCGGAGACGCAGCGTGGACTGGCGGAGCGGAATGCGGCGGAGGGGGCGGAAGGGGTGATGAAGACCAAGGTGCTGCACGAGGGGCGGCCGGATGTGGAGCGGGTTGTGGCGGTGGCGGGGACGGTGTTTCGGAGCAGAAGAAAGCGGAATACGGAGGACCAGCAAACCTAGGGCTCCGGGTCGCCGCAAAAGCTGTGTCTGCGACGCAAGGGAAAAGCGGCGGAACCCGCTAATTACCCGAAGGCCTCTCGATGTGGTCGATATTGAGTGTCTCAACAGAGGTCCTGGCGGGTTCCAGCTTCAGGCCGAAGCTCTCTACAACTTCGAAGATGCTTGGCGGTGGATTGGAGGTCGGGTCGGACTCCGTGGAGGGCCCACCTGGCTGGGGGCGGCGGAAGCTCATGTCGTACCGTCCGGTGAGTCCAGTTTTGTCCTCGACCGGACGGCCGGCAAAATTGGAGAGCACAACGGTAAGGGCCTTGATGGGCGCCGCATAGAAGGATGCGGTCCCGGTGCCGTCGTTGGGCAGAAACTCGCCACCGCCTGGAAGCCTGGTGGCGCCCGGATGCGGATCTCCGGGTACAGCTTCCTTCAGCCTGGAGCCGCCTTTGCCGACCACGAGCGAATAGACGGCCACCTCCCTGGAGCCACGATGCAGGGAAAGTTTGCAGCGATCAGCCAGCATCGCTTGCACCATGGTGCGGAGCAAGGCGGGCTGAGTGGTGGGATTCTGCCAAGCTGGAAGATCCGACTGGGGCACCTTTGCTTGGATGGTGTACGTCTCGGTCCGCATCCAGTCGGGGATCCCGACGAGCGTACTGACGGTATACATCATGGCGTCGCTGGTGGTCGGTACATAGGCGGTCAGCAGCGCGGCGACGAGTGGAGCATGCAACATGTGCCACCCGTCGGGCGTAACTGCGATCTGGTCGTGGCCGAGGGCCGAGGACGGGTCTGGCCGGACGGAGACTACCTCGAACCCAAGCGGCTTTTCGGTGGGGGCCTCGACGGGGGAAGCGACCTGGGCGAGGGGTGCCGGCGCAAACAGGCTGGTGGTGAGCGCGGTGGTCAACAGAGTGCAACGCAGCCATTTGGCGTTGGGGGGAGCCGTCATGATCTTCTCACCATTATGGGTAAGGCTAGCATTGCGCGGAGTAGGCTCCTGCTCGTCCGGTCGGTTGCCGATAACGGCATTTTTGACGCAATGGTCGAGAACGCCGTTTGAGCTGCTTTAGACTGAGGGCGAGGAATACCTGTGATTGAGCTGGCGTTTTCGATTCTGGCTTCGGACTTTGCGCACTTGGCCGACGAGGTGGCGGCGGCGGAGCGTGGGGGCGGCACGATCGTGCATGTGGACGTGATGGACGGGCATTTCGTGCCGAACATTACGTTTGGGCCCCCGATGGTGAAGGCGCTGCGGCCTGTGACGAAGCTGCCGCTCGATTGTCACCTGATGATTGAGGATCCGGATGGGTTCATTCCCGCGTTTGCGGAAGCCGGCGCGGATATGGTGTCCGTCCAGCAGGAGGTTTGCCGGCATCTTCATCGCACGCTGCAGTTGATCGCGGATCACAAGATGCTGCCGGCCGTGGTGATCAATCCAGCGACACCGGTGGACACGCTCATCGAGGTGCTGCCGATGGTGCACCACGTGCTGGTGATGAGCGTCAATCCAGGGTTTGGCGGGCAGAAGTTTCTGCCGCTGGCGCTGCGCAAGATCGAATACCTGGTGGAGTTGCGCGAGGCTATGGGGCTGAACTTCCGGATCGAGGTGGATGGCGGGGTGGCGCCGGACACGGTTGCCGACATTGTGCGGGCAGGGGCGGACATGCTGGTTGCGGGGTCGGCGATCTTTCAGCCGGGCAAGGCAGAGGAGAAGGCGCGGGAGTTTTTGCGATTGGCCCGGGCTGCGGGGCAGAAGTAGACTACGGCTATGAATTTCGCGCTGAGCCTGCCGGACTTGCCGGTGCACGTCCGGTTCGAGCGGACGATGAATGACTGCGAGCTTCTTCGCTTCTGTGCGCAAAATGACGACCTGCGCATCGAGCGCGAATCGAATGGAGAGATTGTTGTCATGACCCCTTCCGGCAGCCGGACAAGCTCCAGGAATGCCTTTCTGGTGCACATGCTCGCGAACTGGTCTGATGAGAGCGGAGGGGGCTACTATTTCGATTCGAACGCGGGCTTCAGTCTGCCAGACGGGTCAATGCGGAGCCCGGATGCGGCCTGGGTTGCAAGCGCGCGCTGGGAGGCTCTCTCGCTTGCGGACCAAGAGCGTTTCGCACCGGTCGTTCCCGATTTCATTCTGGAGCTTCGTTCGCCGAGTGATCCGCTGCCCTCCCTGCACGCGAAGATGCAGCAGTGGATCGCGAATGGCGTGAAGCTCGCCTGGCTGATCGACCCGATCGACCAGGCGGTGACGATCTACCGGGCTGGCGCGGATCCGGAGCGGTTGGCTCGGCCCGACGCAATTCAGGGTACGGGGCCGGTTGACGGATTTGATCTTCCGCTGTCGAAGATATGGGCGTAGCCGCCGGCTTTGCCTGTGTATCCGGCGAGGCACGTTCCGGCTTGGCAATTTAGAATAAAGCTCTGGCAGGTGCATCCCCAAGCGCCGGTCAGGCCCGTCTCCCAAGCACGCGGCACATGGAGTCCTGAGCATGATGCAACGCAGCACCCGAGTTCGTTCCTTTTTCCCCAGTGTCCGTTCTTCGCTCCTCGCGGGTGTCGCTGTGGCGGCGCTTGCCGTGGCCAGCGTGTCTGGTTACAGCCAGACGACACCCGAGCCTGCGAATGCCGCTACGCCTGCGGCGGATTCTGCTCAGCCTCCTTCGAGCCAGCCGGATTCGACGCAGCCTGCGACGAGCCTGCCGAACAGCATCACCCTGACGAATCAGCCGAAGGGGAAGTCGCGGAAGGCCAAGGAAGAGAAGGTCGTCCAGAGTAAGGACACCAGGGCGGCGGACAAGCGGCTGAAGAAGGACAATCCGCTCGCTGGTATGGACGCGAAGCTCCCGGACAAGGAGCTGTATGACAAGGCGATGGACGCGACCAAGCATGGGCGGTACGACGTGGCGCGGCTTGATCTGCAGACCCTGCTGAATACGTATCCGGATTCGCAGTTCCAGATGCGCGCGAAGCTGGCTATCGCAGATAGCTGGTACAAGGAGGGCGGCACTGCGGCGCTGACTCAGGCCGAGCAGGAGTACCGCGACTTCATCATTTTTTATCCGAACCAGCCAGAGGCCGCCGAGGCGCAGATGCGCATTGGCGATATCTATTTCCGGGAGATGGACAAGCCCGACCGCGACCACGCGAAGGCGGTGCATGCGCAGGAAGAGTACCGGCTGATGCTGCAGCAGTTCCCGGATTCGCCGCGTATTCCCGAGGCGGCCCAGCGGCTGCGCGAGGTGCAGGAGTCGCTGGCTTCGGCCGAGGCGGATGTAGCCACGTTCTATGCGTCGCACCAGAATTGGCCGGCTACGATCGCGCGGTACCAGACGGTGGCGGACTCGTTCCCGCTGTACAGCCACATGGATGACGTGCTGGTTGGGTTGGGCGATGCGTACGAGGCCGAGGCGAAGTACTACCGGGCGTCGAATCTGCCGGAGGCGGCCAAGGCGCGGCTGATCAAGCTGTATGACGACCAGGCTGCGGCGGCGTATCGCAAGGTGGTTCTGGAGCACTCGGCGGCACCGCATGTGGAAGATGCACGCGACCGGCTGGCCACGATGAACCTGCCGATTCCGACGCCTACGCCCGAGCAGGCTGCTGCCTCGGCGACGCTTGAAAACAGCCGTGGCCAGTACACGTTGTCCAAGCGCGCGGTGCTGTTTCTGCTGCATCGGCCGGACACGGTCCAGGCTGCGACGATGGGCGATCCACCGCTCCAGGATCCGCAGCGTACGGTCGCACCGACGATCGTGAAGCGCAGCGTGAACGACTTTACGGCGGCGGTAAACCCGGGAGCGCAGGGGGCACCGGCGCCGGGCGCCAAGGTGCCCATCTCGCCCGCTGAACCGGCTGTGCCCGCGATTACGGAGGCTCCTCCAGCGCCCGCTGCGAGCGCGCCGCTTTCGCTTGAAGATGTTCCTGCGGCCGGAACAGCGACTCGCCCGGGTGCGATTGTGCAGCCTGCGGCTGGTGGTACCGCGGCTCCGGCTACAGGGGCTGGCGGCGTGGGAATTGAGATTGTGCAACCCTCGTCGACCTCGCCCGCGGCTCCCGCGCAGACACCGGCGGGCCCGCCCGCATTCCCGGGCACGACGAACGGTTCGGGCGCAAGTGCAGCTCCTGCTCCGGCGAACAACTATGGAGTCGGTCCTGTGGGTCCTCCGAACGCGCAGGCACTGGCGCCGGTAGAGAAGGCGGCGCCTGCGCCTTCAGCCATCAACGAGGTTCCGGCGGGGTCGCAGCCACCTGCCCAGGTTGCGCCGAAGGGCAAGAAGAATCCGAAGCCGGCGTTCGACAAGAGCGACGAATCTTCGAGCAAGCACAAAAAGAAGAAGGGTCTTAACAAGATCAATCCCTTTTAGGGCAGCCGGACCGGGACCGCCGCGCGGGGAGTTTGCAGATTCTGTGCGCGGTCCCTGCCTGCAGGGGCTACTATTCTGGAGAGGTTCGCGCTCTGCTACTTATGGGACACAACGAACCAATCCGCGAGGGTCTGGGTGAAGGTGGGGCGGGCTTGCGGGATCACGCGCCCGGTCCACGGGCTGCGAGCCAGAGCACAGGGGAGATCCCGGACAAGCTGTACTTCCGGATTGGGGATGTCGCCGAGATCTGCGACGTGCCGGCGTACGTGCTGCGCTTCTGGGAGACCGAGTTCCCGCAGTTGAAGCCGAACAAGGGTGGAACTGGGCAGCGTTTATATCGGCGGCGCGATGTGGAGGTGGCGCTGCGGATCAAGCGTCTGCTCTATGACGAGGGCTACACCATTCCGGGCGCACGCCAGTTGTTGAAGCTGGAGCAGCGGCAGCCTTCTCCGCAGCTTTCTCTGCTGGGGCCGGCGGGGCCGGATCCGAAGAAGTTGCAGGGCATACGTCGAGAGCTCGAATCGATCCTGGCGATGCTTTCACGTCCGGCGGGAAGCCGGCCCGCGCCGCAGCCAATTCGGGCGCAGCGGCGGGCGCAGGTGGTTGCGCACGCGCCTGACGTGAGTGAACCTGCTGTGTCTCCGCTGAGCCTGATTGACGAGATTCCGTTCGATCCGCCGATGGAATAGCTGGTGGCTGGGTGATGATGCGCCTGTGATTCTGCTGGTTGGGTAGTGGCAGTCAGCGGTGGTGCCTGCCGGTACAATCGGGCTATTGCGATGAGCCCGAGCAGCGAGCAGAGACCCTACGCCGTGCCCGGCGCAGACGCGAAACCTACGGCGGCGCGGCGCCAGCATACTGCAGGTTCGGCGGCGATTCTGCTGATGGGGTCGGCGCTGCTATCGGGGCTGCTGGGCCTGGTGCGGATCAAATACATCAACTACCTGTTTGGCGCGGGCGTGGCCCAGGATGCGTACCGAGCTGCGTTCAAGCTTCCGGATCTGCTGGCGTACTTTCTTGTGGGGAGTGCGGCCTCGGTATCGATGATCACGATGCTGAATCGTTTCCACGAGCAGGGGGACGAGGAGGGTGCGGATCGGGCGCTGTCAGTGGTGCTGACGACGATGTTTGCGGCGCTTGCCGCGGTGATGGTGCTGGCCGCGATTGCTGCGCCGCTGTTCGTGCGCGTCGCTTACGGTACCGAATTTCTGCATGACGCGCGTGGTCCGCTGTGCATTGCGATGACGCGTTGGCTGCTTCCCGCGCAGCTGTTCTTCTTTGTGGGCAGCATGATGTCCGCGCGGCTGCAGGTGCGCAAGATCTTTGTGTACCAGGCGCTGACCCCGGTGATCTACAACGGCGGGATTGTGCTGGGTGCCTTTCTGTTGCACCGGCAACTTGGGGTGTATTCGCTCGTAATCGGGGTGCTGGGCGGCGTGATTGTGGGGTCCGCCCTGTTAAATACGCTAGGCGCGTTGCGAACGGGGCTGCACTTCCGGCCGCGAATTGCGTTCCGGGATCCGGCGTTTCTGGAGTGGCTGCGCGCGGCGGCGCCGCTGATGATCGGCGTGTCGCTGGTTATGTTCGACGGCATCTTCTTCAACCGCTTTGCGGCTGGCCAGGTAGGGCAGTTGACGCTGATCAACAATGCGAAGGACCTGTTCAACGCGCCGTTCAACATCATCGGGCCTGCGGCGGGCACGGCTTCGTTGCCGTTCTTTGCTTCGCTGTTTCAGCGCAGGCTCATGGTGGAGTTTTCATCGTCGGTGTGCCGCTCTGTATCGCGCCTGTTTTCGGTCGGGTTGCTGGTCTCGGCGTGGATGCTTGCGGTTGCACCATGGCTGATGGATCTGCTGCGCGGGGGCAAGTTCAACCACGCGGACGCGGCTGAGGTTACGCACCTGTTTCGGATCTTTGCGGTGTCGCTGGCGTTGTGGGCGGTGCAGGGCATCTACGCGCGCGCCTACTATGCGGCGAGCGACACGATTACACCTGCCATGGCAGGGACAAGCATCGTGGTGTTGTCGGTCCCGGTCTACTGGGCGCTGTTTCATTCGCTCGGCATGAGCGGGCTCGCGTTGGCCTCGGATGTGGGCATCCTGGTCCAGACGGTGACGCTTGCTGTGCTGCTGCATCGCAAGCGGCTGGTTTCGCTTGCGGACCTTGACGGCCCGGAGGTTTTGCGCAGCCTGGTGGCGGCGGCGCTGGCCTTCGGAGCGGCCGCGATGGCCACTCGATCGCTCCCAGCCGTGGGCAACTATCGCGCCGACCTGATTACGATCGGCGCGGCAACGGTGGTGTGGGGCGCGGCTGCGACGGGGATGCTGCTGGCGACGGGATCGGCGTTGCCCGGCCAGATTCTGCACCGGCGCTGACCCGGAGCCACAGAGAGTACCGCGCGCGGTCGTGCGGTGGTACTATCCGCGCACAAGGAGAACACCCATGAACGTTCGGACGTTGATCCTCTCCCTTGCCCTTACCGCATCCCTTACCCCGGCACTCGCTCCCCTGCCGGCAGCTGCACAACAGGCCCCCGCCGCAGCCATGCCCCCCTGTTCCGGTACTGCGAGCATCATTCGTGTTTCGGAGATCAAACCCGGGATGATGGATACGTTCCTGAAGGCCGCCGCTGCGCAGCAGGCCTGGTACAAAAAGGCGGTCACACCCGACGAGATTTACGTGATGCGCGTGATGGTTCAGAACCCGGAGACCAAGGCCTGGTCCTATTCGGAGACTGAGGCTCTCACCAATCACACGATGCCCGGGGGCCCAGCGGCGGCACCACGCGACGCTCAATTCCAGGCCTTTACCGACCTGTTCGCGGCGAGCTCCACCATCAAGTCGACGTATCTAAACTGCTCGAGCAAAATGTAACCGGACCACTGCTCCAGCAGAATGTAACCGGACCCTGATGCGAGCTCAGGCGATAAGTCGGGGAGCTTGCCCCGGCAGCATCTCGTGTGAGCTTCTCCCGCCGCTTAGAAGGAGGAACGAACCATGGATCCACGTCTCGAGGTCTTCTGGATAGTGGCCGGAGCAGCGGGTCTCATTCTGATCACGTCCATTCCAATGATGCTCGGCAAAGTTCCTCCGAACCGCTGGTATGGAGTGCGCACGCGCCGCTCTACGAGCGGGACGGAAGCTGAGTGGTACGCCATCAACCGAACGGGCGGCATTGTTCTTTTCTGCGTCTCTGTGGCTGCTCTCGCAATCCTGGCGCTGTATGTGCTCATCGCGCGGCCCTCATTCCTGTGATCTGTACGAGAGCGCGGGGAACTCGCGCGCCGGGGCAGAACACAAGCGGGAGGGCTTCGGGGAGGGCTATAGCTATCCTTTGGCGTCTTCGTACTCTTCGTGCCAGGCGGTCTGGATGGCTTCGAGGAGGCCCTCGTTGGATTTTGCGGGGTCGCCGGAGAAGCCGGGCAGTTCAGTGACCCACTTGTGGAGGTCTGTGAAGCGCACGGTGTAGGGGTCGGTGTCGGGGTACTTCTCCTGTAGTTGAATCCCGATCTCTTCGGTGTCGGTCCAGTCGAACTCTTGCGGCATAGCAGTGTGGTCCTCTGGATTCAGTGTAAGCGGCGGTTGCGGGCGGGCGGTGGCAGACTGGAGGCTGCGGATGAATGGTTTCGCTATGACAGCCGGCCAGCTTCGCCGCGAATTGAATGCGCGTGCGGCGGCGTATGCACGCGAGCACAGGCTGCTGCATGAGTTCGCTCCGGGTGCAGAGGGCGGCGTTGTCTTCGGGCGGGACGAGAGCGGGCGCCACGGCAACTTTCATCCGGCGGCGGACTACGCAATCCGCAACGCCGCGGAGTGGGTGCGGCGGCTGGCGAAGGCGCATACGGCTTCGCGGCGGTCGGTGGCGCGCAAGGATTGGCGGTGGATGGAGCTGGATGCGGCAACGAGTTCGGACGCGCTGCTGATGAATATCTTCTGCCACCCCGGCGTGTATGCGCCGACGACCGGGGCAAAGGGTGGCGGGCTGACTCCGGGAGTGGCCGGGCTGCTGGGCGTAGATGCGCAGGCCGCGCTCACGTTTGGCGCGCTCCCCGGGGTGCCGCTGAAGGCGTCGCCACGAAAGCCGCGCAGGCGAGGTACGGCGGAGGCGGCGGACCCTGGTTTGGGAGCGGGTGGGCTGACAGACCGCACGGAGGTCGACCTGATCTTCGGGCCGCCGGACGCGCCGGAGTTGCTGGTGGAGGCGAAGCTTACGGAAAGCGACTTTCAACTTGCCGCGCCCGCGCTTGCAGGCCGTTATCGAGATCTGGAAGCTGTGTTCGATGTGGGCCGGCTGCCGCGGCGTGCGGTCGGGCGGGCGGTCGCGCTGGCGGCGAATGTGGACCCTGACGATCCGACGGTGAACCTGCCGCGAACGCTCACAAAGGAGCGGATCGTCGGCTATCAGCTGATCCGAAATGTGCTGGCTGCGTACGCGGCGGGATGCGCCTTCTGCGTACTGCTGGATGCACGCCGCCAGGATCTAATCGAGCAATGGTTCGCGGTGCTTTCCGCCGTGCATGCGCCGGAGCTGCGCTGGCGTTTGAAGCTGCTTACGTGGCAGGAGTTGGCGGCTGCGCTGCCGGCGGACCTCCGTGCCTTTCTGGAGGCTAGATACGGCATTCGAACCCGCTAATGACCCGACACGGTGTGCTTCGGGCGTGCAAGCCGCGCTACTCAACGATGCTGAACGCAGCAGCGGACCGGCAGTGCGCGCCGCTCAGCCGGTACGGTGCAGGAACTTGCCGGCCAGCTTTCGGAAACACCCTAACTTCCTGGAGGGGCAAGCAGGGTCGTCCGGGAGAGCGGCCGGCCGTGTAACTAGTTCGTTCTGAGTTCGTTGACCAGCGAGCCCACCGGATTGCCTACGGCCTTTTGCGCGATCGTTCCAATGGATTCACCCCGTTTGAACATGAGGTACGCGGCAACGACCCCTGAGGTCACTGTTGCCCAGAAAATCATCTTTCGCATGTGTCCCACTCCTTTAGCAAAGCATGTGCCTGCTCGCACGTGTTGCTTGCAAGGGGTTGGATGCGTGCGCCGCATCAGGCGTTCGGCACTTTGTACGCAGAGGGCGGCCGCTGAAGATATAAAGCAGAGAACCCCGCCGAGTGGTGCCGGCGGGGTTCGGACGATCCTTTGGCGACGGCGGGGTGGTTAGGGCAGGGTGACGACCAGGCCGCTGGCAAAGTTCAGGATGTGATTGGAGTTGCTGACATTGTTGCCGGAGGTGTAGTTGCCGAGGAAGCCGCCGGAGACCTCGACCACGCGCCAGTCAACGTGCTTCTTGATCTTGCGATCGATGCCCGCGGCGAACAGGTAGCTCCAGTTGTTGGTGAAGTTGCTTTGGCCGCGGACCTTGGTGTGGCCGATCCCGGCTCCGCCCTGGATGTAGGGCTTCACGCTCGCGAATGGATTCCGGGTGGAGACGCGGAGGCTGATGATGCCGTCGTCGCGGGTCAAGGGGGAGTAGGTCCGGACGATGGTTCCGCGGCCATCGACTCCGAGGGCGACGGGGCCGGTGTGGAGTTCGCCGAATTTCGGGATCTTGTGGAATGTGTAGAACGCGCCAAACGTTGTTCCGTAGAGCCAGGAGCCGTCGGAGTTGCTGCTTCCGGCCGCCGGGGAGGCGAGGAGACCGGACCGCGTAAACTGCTGTGCGTCAAACATTGCGTAGACGCCGGACTGCGCGTTCGCGGGGGCCGATGCAACAACCAAAGCAAACAGGACTGCTATGAAACGCAATTTCATTGGTGTTCCTTTATGCAGATATGCAGAGTATTGGCGCACGCAAGAGCATAACGAAGTGAGACGGCGACTGTCAGCAACTAAATTCCTATAGCGGAAACATTTCCGCCCGGGCAACCAGGTGCAAACCCTTAGCACGGAAGCTGATCTGGATGGACGCCATTTGTGCGGGGCGACGCCCAGCGCTGGCGCGGCGGAACAGTCGCCCGGGCTGAGATGGCTCTCACCTTAGAACCGAAACACCAGCCCGGAGCTGAAGCTGAGCATTCCGGAGGCGGGGATAGCGACGTTGCCGCCGTTGCCCACCGTGGCGCTGGATATGGTTTGCAGGGTGCCGTAGCCGATCTCAATTGCGCGGAGGTCAACGTGTTTGGCGATCGGCCGGTCAACCCCGGCGTACACGCGGTACTGGACTTTGCGGACGGAGATCGCGGACGCCGGCGCCTTGGTCCAGCCCCCCCCGATCATGGCTTCGGCGTAGGGGTGCCAGGCGCTCTGGCCGGCCTGGCCCGAGACTCGCACGCCGACGAGGAGGTCCTTGATGGATGCGTTGTTGGCGTGGAGGTCGGATGCGCGGAGGTCGGCGCCGACGGTGAGGGCGCCGGAGTGCACGAAGTCGTAGTACGCGCCGTAGTCGACACCCCAGAAGAGGCGGGAGGTGTTTCCTGCGCCAAGAAAGGAGAAGGTGGTGGTGTCATTCACCGAGTTTGAGACGCGGATGGCGACGGGATTCAGGTAGAGCCCGACCGCGTTAGCTGCCGGGGCGCTGGCCGTCTGGGCTGGTGCGGCGGAGACCGCCAGGGTCAGCACGGCGGCTGGCAGGAGAAAGCGGAGTTTCATCAATGCGGAGTTCCTTGAAAAGACTTGAGGGCGCCGACCTTGTGCCCGGCATGCCCTGCTAGAAGTCTATAGAAAGATTTGGGTATCGGCAGAAGCGCGGGGCGGGACGTGCAGGAGGCGGACCGGGAAGTCAACCCGCATGCGCAGCCTGGAACTTTTTGTAACTGCCATCCAGCGACTTGAGCAGGGAGTCGACCAGCAACAACTGGCCTTGCAGGACGTCGATCTTCTGCCGGATCGAATCAGCCTGGCCATTGGTGGGGTCCTGCGCGTCGTCATCGGCGTCGGCGAAGGGTCCGAGGCTGACGATCGCGTCGCGCGCAGCCTGCTGCTGCGCGGTTGCGAGCAGGGCCTGGGTACTGTAGATATCGGCGTATTGCTGTGCGCTCGCGTACGGCATGTAGGCGAGTGCGCCCGTGGATTGCGCGGTCAACCAACTCACGCTTTGGAGATCGCTGATGTGGAACGTGATCTCCAGACTGCTATTGCTGGGGGGCTTTTGGTGCTTGCTGATGTACTTCAGCACCACCGTATCCTGCTTGAGCACCGCCTGCTCTTTATGCACTTCCGCCAAAGCCTTCTGAACGGATTCCGCATTGTGCTGGATCTCGGTGCGGAGGCTGTCGTCGGCTTCACGGACGAGATGACGATGGTGTTCCCACTCAACGAGGCCTTCGAGACTGAGGGCGATCAGGAGCCCGATGGTGATGATGGAGAGATGGATGACGAAGTCGCGCCAGCCATGGACCGGCTGATGCGGGGGATGCACGTCGATCACTGGGCTGGCCTCCTGGCTGTCCATGTGGTGCCAAGAATAGCAAAGGTCCGGAGTGGACTCGTTCGTACCGGAGGCGACTTAGCGGGCGCGGCCGCGGGCGTTCGGGGCGGGAGGCGGGTAGGCGGGCTTGATCTTCCCGGCAGCGGGGGGCTTAGGGGCGTCGGGGTCCTCGGTGGGCCGATTTTCCGCGACCATACTGGCGAGGGCATACTTCAACGTTTCGACACCTTCGCCAGTGACGGCTGAGAGGGCGTAGAAGGGCAGCTTGTTCCGTTTCGCGAAGGTCTGCAGCTTCTTCAGCTTGGCTGGGTTGGCGACGTCGATCTTGGCCGCGACGACGATGGTCGGCTTTGCGACCAGTGCGGGATCAAAGGCTTCGAGCTCGGCGCTGATTGCCTTGAAGTCGGCGACCGGATCCGGCCGCGCTGAGCCCACGGCTCCGGCGGCGCCGTCTACGTCGCTCGCGTCGGATACGTCGACGAGGTGGACGATGACGGAGGTCCGCTCGATGTGTTTCAGGAACTGGATGCCCAGGCCATGCCCGAGGTGTGCGCCTTCAATCAGGCCGGGCAGGTCGGCTACGGTGAAGCTTTCGGTGTGAGGGTATTCGCCTACCTGCACGACGCCGAGGTTGGGTTCGAGGGTGGTGAAGGCGTAGTTCGCGACCTTGGGCCGGGCCGCGGAGAGACGTGAGATGAGGGTGGACTTGCCCACGTTGGGGTAGCCTACGAGGCCAGCGTCGGCGAGTAGCCGCAATTCGAGCCGATAGGTTCGCTCCTCGCCGGTGCGGCCGAGTTCGTGCTCGCGGGGCGCCTGGTGGGTGGATGAGGCGAAGTGCTGGTTGCCGCGTCCTCCGCGTCCGCCGCGCGCAACAACGATCGTGTCCCCGGGGCGTACGAAGTCATGGATCAGCTCGCCGGTTTCGTCATCGTAGAGGACCGTGCCGACGGGAACCTTGAGGGTGGTGGGTTCTCCGGTGGAGCCGGACATGTTCGACCCAAGGCCGTGGCCGCCACGGTCTGCCTTCCACTCGGGGTTGAAGCGGAAGTGCATCAGGGTGTTGTGCGAAAGCGAGGAGGACATAAGGATGTCGCCGCCGTGGCCTCCATCGCCGCCGGAGGGACCGCCTCGCGGGACGAATTTCTCCCGGCGGAAGGCCATGCACCCGTTGCCCCCATCGCCGGCCTTTACTCGAACTCGCGCCTCATCTATAAACATGGGTCCTGTTTCCTAGTGTATCGGATGCCTGCCTCCGGGAGGCTGAAGCCGGGGCATCTCCGGGGCGTGATGGGGAGTACGGGCGAGAGGCGGCCCGAGATTTTAATCTCTTCGTCTTAACAGTACGGTGAGATACTGGCAGAACTCCGAGTTGAATGGTTCGAGCCGTGTGGCATACAAGCCCACTGATGCAGTCGTCGCACGTGGACTCCGACGTAAGGATAAGGAAAATGATGAAAAAGCTTGCGCAGTTGGCTAGTGTTTTGTGTGTAGCGGCGCTTTGCGCCCTGGGTCCGAACGGAGTGGCGCAATCGACCACGCAGGGCGGCATTGCGGGCACGGTATTCGATGCCAGTGGAGCTGTTATCAGCGACGCGAAGGTCGTTATTCGCAACAACGGCACAAATGCCGAGATAGCCATTCAGTCGGATGGCAGCGGCACCTTCAAGGCGCCGCAGCTCGCCCCGGGGACCTACACGGTAACGGTCTCGTCGCCTGGATTCTCCGAGGTGCGTTCGGGCGACGTGGTGGTGCAGGTGAGCCAGGTGACCGAGTTCAGCCCGCATCTCGCGCCCGGCGCGGATACCGCCATTGTTGAGGTGACGACCGACACGCCGGTGCTGAACTTCGAATCGGCTGCGTATGGCGGACACCTGGACACACGGGAGATCGAGAATATTCCGATCAACAACCGGCGGTGGTCGGCCCTTGCGGTGACAACCCCCGGGGTGACTCAGAACTATGACGGCTTCGGTCTGCTTAGCTTTCACGCGATCAGCCCGCTGTTGAACAACGTCCAGATTGACGGCGCCGACGATAACCAGGCGTTCTTCTCAGAGGAGCGGGGACGGACGCGAGCCGGGTATTCGACCTCACAGGCTGCGGTGCGCGAGTTCCAGGTGAACACGGGTGTGTACTCGGCCGAGTTTGGGCGCGCGGTAGGCGGGGTAGTGAATTCGGTCACAAAGAGCGGATCGAACCAGCTGCACGGTGAGCTCTACTTCTATAACCGGAACTCGAGCCGGTCTGCGTTTCAGCCGTTTGCAACGAACACCACGTTCAACACCGCAACCAACGCGTATGTCACGGCACCGTACAAGCCGAAGGACAACCGGAATCAGTTCGGCTTCGGCGTAGGTGGACCGCTGATCAAGGACCGGCTGTTCTGGTTCTACTCGTTCGATGAATTCAAGCGAAACTTCCCGGGCACTGCGAAGGCGGCCAATCCCAACGCGTTCTTTACGACTCCGGATGCGACCTTGCCTGCCGGGTACACCTGCAGTCAAACGACCGGCGCCATCACCGGCACACCCGCAGCGAGCACAATCGACCAGGCGGCCTGCCTGCTCGGCGCCCGGCTTGGAACGAACTACGCAGCCGGCGCCCTGAGCTATAGCCAGCAGTTGCGGGCGCTGCTGCCGGACCTCGGACCGGTTCCGCGGTTTGGCGACCAGGAGATCAACACGCCCAAGCTCGACTGGCAGATCAGCTCCAAGGAGCACCTCAGCCTGCTGTATCACCGGCTGCGCTGGGATTCACCCGGCGGAGTGCAGACGCAGGCCACCAACACGTATGCCATCGACTCCTTCGGCACGGACTTTGTGAAGCTCGACTACGGCGTGGCGATTCTTGAAAGCCTGTTTTCGTCGCATATGTCGAACGAGCTGCGGTACCAGTACGGGCGCGAGTTGAACGACGAAGGCCGCCAGACGCCGAGCGCGTACACCCTGGCGCACCTTAGCAATGCCTCAGGCGTTCCGACGTACGTGAGCCTCTTTACGGCGACCGGTTTCAACCTGGGTACGCCGTACTACAGCTTCCGTACGGCTTATCCTGACGAGCGAAAGTGGCAGGTTGGCGAAACGGCGAGCTACCTGTTTGGGAATCACAACGTCCGTTTTGGCGCGGACATTGTTCACAACCACGATCTGCAGAACAATATTTTTCAAGGCAATGGCGCCTACACGTATTCGAGCAACATCGTGAACTACTTCAGCGATCTGCTGGCAGGCACCGGCACATGTAGCGCGACCGGATCCGGCGTGGGTACGTTCCAGTGCTACAACAGCTTCTCTCAGGGTTTCGGATCACCGATCTTTCAGGTCGACACGCTGGACTATGGCTTCTTTGTCCAGGACGACTGGAAGGTGACGCCGCGGTTGACCCTCAACCTTGGGGCACGCTACGACTACGAGAGCATTCCTGCCCCGTTCGCTGCAGCGTCTACGCTGCCCCAGACGGGCAACAAGCCCAGCGACAAAAACAACATCTCACCCAGGCTAGGCTTCTCGTGGGATCCGTTCGGACTGGGCAAGACCGTGGTTCACGGCGGCTATGGGATGTATTACGGCCGGGTCTTCAATGCATACCTCCTGAACACCTACGAGAACACGGGCGCCTCCACCAGCCAGGCGAATTACTCCTTCACGTCGACAACGCTAGGCGCCCCGACCTTCCCTGCAGTCGCAGCTGGGCCGCCTCCCGCAACAGCGCTTGGACCGAGCGTCGAATACTTCGCGAAGAACTTCCAGAATCCCTACGCTCATGAATTCGATCTTGCGGTTCAGCAGAGCCTCGGGCTGCAGACCGTTCTCAGCGTGTCGTACCTTGGGGCCCTAGGCCGCGAGCTGCCAAACTACCTGAACGTGAACCTGAATCCTGCGAACACGTACACCTTCAACTACTCGGTTACTGCGGCGAATGGAATCTGCGGCCCCATCGCGTGCGGCACGACGATCCCGGTGAAGGTCTATTCCAATAGAACGCAGAGTGGGACGTCGCCGGGCACGTACGTTTACAACACCCCGAATCCGGCGTACAACGCCATCACTGAAGTGATCAGCAACGTAAATTCGAGCTATCACGGCCTTACGGTGGAAGTGACCCGGCGAGCGTCGAAGTATCTTTCCTACGACGCGAACTACACCTGGGCGCACGCGCTGGACTTCAACCAGAATACGGCCACCTCGCCGAGCACAAACAACTGGTTCGATCCGTTCGGCAACGCGCGGGCGAACTATGGCAACTCCAACAACGACGTGAAGCACCGCGCTGTCGGCTGGGCAATCCTGAATGCCCCCGGACTATCTGGCGACGGGCCGCTTACCTACCTGACCAATGGATGGTCGCTGAAGCCGCTGGTGCAGGTCCAGTCGGGGCTGCCGTATACCGTCACGGTCGGCGGAACGGTGCCGAACCAGTGCTACAACACGGGTTGCCTGGAGGCCGCCGGATCGGGTCTTGCAGGCACCGGCGTCAGCTACATCCCACTCATCGGACGCAACAACTTCTTCAATCCGCGCACGATCAACATGGACCTCCGTGTTCAGAAGGATTTCGTGTTCGCGGAGAAGTACAACCTTCAGTTGATCGGCGAGGGATTCAATCTGGCCAATCACCAGAACATCACCACCATCAACAACTCGGGATACACGCTAAGCACCGCGTCCACCAACGCGGCCAACCCGACGTCTACGCTGGGATACCTGCCGACCTTCGGAACGGTAACTGCAGCTAACTCAAACAACTCCTTCCAGGTTCGGCAGGTTCAGCTTGCTGCCCGCCTGGTGTTCTAGAAACGACACCAGAGGGCGGCAGCTTCGGCTGCCGCCCTTTGCCTATCGTGAGCAGCAGCAGGACGAGCCGTAGAGCCCGACGCCGGATCGAATCTTGTTTGCAGTATGAACGAAGCTGCTAGTCTGCGGTGAACCGACATATAGGGGCGGCTGGCATTGCGCAGGCGCTCGCAGCTTGTACCCCGCGAATTGCAACGTTTACTCCTGCCACACAGAGATCCAGGAGGAAGAACAGGAATGTTTCGCTCCGGACGCGTCCGGATCTCCGGATCGTCCCGATCGCAGTCTGCTTCCTCGGGGTCTCTGTCGGCTCTGCTCGATTGCGGGGGCAGCGGAGCGCGATGTGCAGCCCGACTGCTGGTCTGGGCTGCGCTCCTTACGCTCGTGCTGCGGGCCGCCGTGGGCTTCGCTCAGTCCAGCGTGGATGGGGCGCTGCGCGGTCGCGTGGTGGGCGTCTCCGGAGCCGCGGTACCGGGGGCACGAGTGGTTGCGTCCCTGGCTGAAAGCGGGTTCGCCGAGCAGGTGGTGTGTGACGCACGCGGCGGGTTCCTCCTGGTGCGCCTGCCGCCCGGGGAGTACACCCTGTCTGTTCAGCCAGCGCCGGGGATCGACTCTGTTGCTGAAGTACGGGCGGTGGTGAGCGCGGGTGAGGTTACGGAGCTTCCGGCCCCGCTTTCGCCGGGAGGGCCGATGTCTGCCGGAGGCGTCTCGCGAGGGGCCGAGCCGATGGACTTGGTGGTGCCCGAAGGAGAGCAGGAGCAGCTATTGCAGGGCGATGCGTCTGGTGCTCCGGGGTTGGATGTCACGACACCAGAGCGCAGCGGCACGGAGCAAGGCAGTGTTCCCGCGGTGAATTCGAGCGAGACCAGGAGCCGCATCGATGGTGTGAGCGCGGAGGAGAGCTTTGGCGCGCAGCCCTTGGGAACCGGAGTCGAGGAGGATGGTTCGGCCGGGGGGGATGCGGAGCCGGAGCCATCGGCCGGGCCTGGCAGCGGATGGCAATCGGTAGAAAGTGGGGGCCGGCGGGCCGGTGCGGCGTACACGTTCTCCCAGGCCGCGGTGCGGGAGTTTCGTACCACCGGCCAAGGCGATGCCGCCGCATACGGCTCGGCGTTGTATGGGCACGGAGTCGGCGGCGTGACCACGGCGGTATCGCGTTCGGGTGATGCGCGGCTGCATGGGATGGCGTTCTACACCGTCCGGGACAGCGCGTGGGCAGCCGCGAATCAGTTTGCGGTAGCCACCCGCTACAGCAATGGCGCGGTGTCGAGTTCTGTGATGAAACCGCACGATCTGCGGCAGCAGTTTGGGGGCAGGATCGGTGGCCCCCTGCGCCTGCGCTGGCCAGGCGGTGCTGTGCCTTTGGCGGCCGCTCCGCGGGATCGCAGCGGAGGTGTGGCGGGCGGGTCACAGCTGTTTTACTTTTATGCCTTTGACATGCAGCGGCGCGGGTTTCCAGCCCTCTCGTCGCCGGGTTACGCGGGGTTCTATACGCTGTCTGCAATTCAGGCAGCACTTCTGGCGAATCGCGGTGTCTCGAGCGCAAAGACCGTGGCGGCGCTCAACTATCTGGATAGCCTTACGGGTGAGGTGGATCGCCGCGCGGACCAGACAGTCAACTTTGCGCGGCTGGACTGGCACCGTCGGGGCGGGGAGCAGATGTCGCTTGAGTACAACCGGGCTCGCTGGAGCAATCCGGCGGGCGCGCGGAGTTCGCCTGTGGTGAACCGCGGACGCGCGAGCCTGGGATCGAGCTTCGGCAGCGTGGACGCGGGCGTAGCACGTTGGGTTCGGTTTGTGCGCCCGGGTTTGAGCAACGAGGTGCGTGTGCAGTTCGGCCGTGAGCTGCAATACGAGGCTCCGCAGACGCCGTTGCCGCAGGAGCCCGGCGTCGGGCCCGGGGACTTGCCCCCCGAGGTCTCAATCGGGCCGCAGGGCCTCGTGTTCGGCACGCCGGCAGCTCTCGGTCGCCGGGCGTACCCCGACGAACGGCGGTTCGAGGTCGCCGATGTGCTCGCCTGGGTGCACCGAGGGAACCTCTTGCAGCTTGGTGCGGACTTCAGCGTCCTCAGCGACTACACCGACTCTCTCACCAACGCGGAGGGAACCTTCAGCTACGACAGCGGCGCCACGAACGGCAAGGCCGGCGGCCTGGTGGACTGGATTACGGACTACACGTTCAACGTGCATGCGTATCCAAACGGCGGGTGTCCTTCTATCGGCGCGACGGTACACGACTTCTGCTTCCGGTCATACTCGCAGAGCTTCGGTCAGCAGGGCTTGAGCTTCGGTCGACAGGAGTGGGCCGGCTTTGTGCAGGACGACTGGCGCGTGTCACCGAGCCTGACGCTCCACGCAGGGGCGCAGATACGATTACGAGTTGCTGCCGCTTTCCGCAGCGGCCGAATGCCGCGCTGGATGCCGTCTTCGGGGCGCGCGGGGCAACCAGTGTGTTTCCCGAGGACCGGAACAATGTCGGGCCTCGCGTCGGGCTGGTGTGGCAGCCGTTCGGCCAGCGTGGCGGCGTGGTGCGCGCGGGCTATGGAATCTACTTCGGGCACCTTCCGGGAGCTACGATCGAGGCAGCTTTGCTCGATACAGCGACGTCCAGTTCGGTCTCGCGGATCCGCATTCTGCCGAGGACCGAGACTCTTTGCCCGCAGGCAGCCAACGTGGGTTTCGGATATGCGTGCTCCTACCTTGCGCCGCCCGCGGGAGTCGTTGCCGCGACTACATCTGCTGTCGTGTTCGACCAGCATTTTCGGCTGCCCGCAGTACAGCAGGGCACCTTCTCCCTGGAACGGCACGTGATGGCAGGCGTGCTGGCCCGCGCGCAGTATGTAGCGAATATCGACCGTCAGTTGCCGAACTCGGTCGACATCAACATCGCTCCTTCGGCAGCAGAGCGGCTCTTCCAAATCCAGGGTGGGTCCGGCGCAGCGGGCGTGCGCGCCGGGGAAAGCTTCGCGGTCCCTGTATACACATCCCGCGTGACCCCGAGCTTCGGACCTGTAACGGATGTTGTTTCAAACTCTAATGCCACCTATCACGCCATGACACTGGAGGCGCGGCGCGGGAGCGGAGAATCAGCCCGGCAATCCGGCAGAGTGCAGCGCGGGCTGCAGTTCCGCGTGGCGTGGACATGGTCCAAGGCAATTGATTTTGGCCAGAGCGGGGGCGCAAGGCCGAGGTCGAACAGCCAGTTCGATCCTTTTACCGTGCGGTACGACAAAGGGCTCTCCGCACTCAACTTCCCGCATCGCATTGTAGGGTCCCTGGTGTGGGTTCCGGGTCTGGATGGGCTGTTCGTGCCGGGGCCGGAAGGTGGCATCGCGCGGTCAATCCTGGGTGGATGGACCGTGACCGCCGTGGGGTCGGAGGCCAGCGGCCGCGGGTACAGCTACGAAATCTTCGGTGGCACACGCCTGCCAGGCGGCCGTGAAAGCATCAACGGCTCCGGCGGATCCACCGTGCTGCCGACGCTGGGGCGGAATACACTTCGGCTTCCGGATTCGGCGAATGTGGATCTACGGCTTGCGCGTGTATTCAAAGTCGGCGGCGATGTGCGGGTGCTGGGTGCGCTGCAGGCGTTCAACGTGGCCAACCACGTAAACGTGGCCGGGGTACAGCAGAGGGCGTTTCTTGTGGGACTTCCTGTGAGCGGGGTCTATCCGCTGGTCTATCAGGATGCGGCGGCCATCGCCGCCGAAGGGCTGAACGCGCAGCCGTTTGGAACCTACACGTCATCTGCAACGAGCCAGGCGCGCGAGCGACAGGTAGAGCTCAGCTTGCGTCTCGAGTTCTAGGCATCGGGTGAGGCTCCCGCCCCGGTCACCGCCTGGCGAACTCCTCCCGCGCGAGGAACGTATTCTTTGCGGTACTGCCGCGGTTGGCGGCTTCCGAGAGCTCGGTGCGTCTGCCTAGTCCGACTCGGGAAGGGTGCCCGCGGCCAGGTCGCAGGCCCGCCACAGGTACCAACTCGCGACAGAGCGCCAGGGCCGCCAGCGGGCGCCGCGCTTCTCCATCACGGCCGGTGCGGGGAGGTCCGCGGGGGTCACCTTGTCGGCTGGTTTCAGCTTGCCGAAGGTGAGGGCGAAGCCTTTGCGGACGCCGTAGTCGGACGTGGGCAGGACGTCCGGCCGGCCGAGGCGGAACATCAGAAACATCTCGACCGTCCACTTGCCGATGCCTCTGACCTGAGTCAGGTGATCAATGATCTCCTCGTCTGACATGCGGCGGATGCGGGGGAGCGTAGGCACCGTCCCGTCGAGGGTCTTAGCCGCGAGATCGCGTACGGCAAGCGCCTTGTTGTGGGAGAGGCCGGCGGCGCGGAGCTGCTCGTTCGGCGCGTCGAGCAGGTGCTGGGCGGTGAAGTGGACCGTTTCGCCGGTAAGGTGATGCGCGCCGGTAAGCGGGGCAAAGGAATCGAGGAGCCGGCGGTGTATGGTCTCGGCAGCCTTGCCGTGAAGCTGCTGATAGACGATCGCCCGGAGCAGCGCCTCGAAGGGAGACTGGGTGGATCGGAGCGTCAAGGTGAAAGGGCCTGCGCGCGTAATGAGACGTCCCAGCTTGGGATCGGCGGTGGAGAGTTGCGCCAGGGCGGCGGGGATGTCGTAGGACGGCGGACGCGAGGGCATGGGGATGGTACGAACGGTATCACCGATCGGGGCACGGAGCACACAATGCCGTGGGCGGTATGCGAACAGGGATCCACGTCGCTGTGTGGTGCAGAGCACTCTCGAACGCACGACATATTGTGCGTGGTGCGGAACGTACTCCGATAATCGGATATACCAGATAGAAAATCGGTTGTGCCGGGGCCACCCCTACTTGGCAAAGGTTTTTCCGTTGCTATACTCTGGGACTCCAAGCGCTAAAAGGATCGAGGCGGGCAAGACAAAGGCCGCCCGACAACCTTGCACCAAGCTCCACCATCGAACGTCCTTCTCCCGCACGCTCAAGACACGATTCGAGACAGGGACACCAAAGGAAACAGGAACCGACTCATGGCGCAAGTTTTTGACCGCAGTTCGAACGCGCTGGCCCGGGCAAGCCTGGTACTGACGGGCTTGATCGTCATTGCACTGGGCGTGGCACTGGACCAGTTGCAGCGTTCTCCCTGGGTCACCAGGCAGGGGCAGCGGCCTGATCAGCCCGTTCCGTTCAGCCACAAGCACCACGTCGAAGGTCTGGGGCTGCAATGCCAGTACTGTCACACGTCAGTGGAGAAGTCGAGCTACGCGGGTATTCCGCCTACCAAAACCTGTATCAACTGCCACGCGCAGATCTGGACGAACGCGTCGCTGCTGGAACCGGTGCGGCATAGCTGGGCATCGGGCGAGTCGATCCAGTGGATCCGGGTCCACGATCTTCCGGATTATGTGTACTTCAACCATGAGATCCATGTGAACAAGGGGATCGGGTGCGCGAGCTGTCATGGCCGCGTGGACCAGATGCCTCTGATGTATCAACAGAATTCCTTGCAGATGGAGTGGTGCCTGAACTGCCACCGCAATCCGTCTGTGAATCTGCGGCCCACAGCAGAGATCTACAACATGGCCTGGGATGGCCCCTCCGGTGACAAGCCTGTGTGGTGCGCGTCGACCGGGAAGGGCGCCTCGGGCAGCGGCCCCACGGCGCAGAGTGTGGCCTGTACTACCAAGGATCCGAAGCAGGGTGGCAATCCTGAGCTGGCGATGTTGCAAGCCACGGGGCCGGTCGGGCGATCCCAGCCCGGTCCGCAATCCGGTACTTCCCTCGAGCCCAGGAGCCAGGTTCACGAGGGCAGCACGATGAGCGACGGCACCCCCGGCGGCCTGATGCTGCCGGCCACCTACCAGAAGTTCACCCGGCAGGATGATCTGGGGCATTACCTGATGGCGCAGTACCACATCCGGACAGCAAACGAGCTTTCCAGCTGCGAGGTGTGTCACCGATGAGCGAGATGCGAGAGAGTTTGATGGCAACGACGCAGGGAAATAAGGACGAAGCTCCGGGGGCAGCCGCCCAGGTGGTCACTACGATCGCCCCGGCGAAGCTGACGCTGTCCGAGGTGAGAGCAAAGCTCGACGGTAAGAAGGGTCGCCGCTACTGGCAGAGTCTGGACGAGTTGGCGGATACGCCCGCCTTCCAGGAGTTCGTCTCGGAGGAATTTCCCCGGCAGGCCGGACATGCGGCCAGCGAGTGGGTGGATGCAGTAAGCCGCCGAGGATTTCTCAAGGTCATGGGCGCATCCCTCGCGATGGCCGGCATGGCGGGATGCACCAAGCAGCCGGACGAGCCGATCTTTCCGTATGTGAAACAGCCTGAGGATCTGATCCTCGGCAAGCCGATGTTCTTTGCAACCGCCCACCCCTTCCCGACCGGCGCGATTCCCGTACTGGTGAAGTCCGATGCATTCCGGCCGATCAAGCTGGAAGGCAATCCGGAGCACCCCATGTCCAAGGGCAAGTCCGACGCGATGACGCAGGGGACGCTGCTCGATTTGTACGATCCGGATCGGTCCAAGGAAGTCCTGTACCGCGGCTCCACCAGCGAATGGTCCAAGTTCCAGGAGGCCCTCGCCGAGGCGGCCACAAAGAGCTCTGGCGGTCAGGGCATCTACTTCTTGAGCGAGACGATTACCTCGCCTACGCTGGCGGCCCAGTGGAAGCAGGTACAGGCGAAACTGCCGCAGGCGAAGCTGGTTCAGTGGGATCCCATCAATCGTGACGCGGCGATGGCAGCCTCCAAGGCCGCGTTCGGCAGCTACACCGACGCCCAGTACAAGCTCGAAAACGCCGACGTAATCCTGTCGCTTGATGCCGACTTCCTCGGCGGCATCCATCACCCTGGCTTCCTGCCCATGGCCGCCGCGTATGCGGAACGCCATCGTTACGATCCCGAAGACGCCAGCAAGACCATGAACCGGATGTACGTCATCGAAACGATGCCGACTGTAACCGGCTTCAAGGCGGAGCATCGGCTGGCAGTTAAGCCCAGCGACCTGGTGACGATTGCCAACGCGCTGGCAGGCGGTTCCGCTGCCCTCAGCGACCCGGAGCAGCAGAAGTTCGTCACCGCCGTGCTGAATGATCTGAAGAGGAGTGGCGGCAAGTGTGTTGTCATCCCTGGCGAGCAGACCCCCGCCTCTGTGCACGCAGCAGCTTTCGCCCTGAACTCGGGCATGGGCTCGGTCGGCAAGGCAGTCGTGTACACCGAGACGGTGAACCCGCTCCCCAGCGAGCAGGTGGCAGACCTCAAGAACCTGGTCGGCGACATGAACGCCGGCAAGGTGCAGTGGCTTGTCATGCTTGGCA
Organism: uncultured Acidobacteriaceae bacterium; assembly: GCA_963791875.1. Classification (GTDB taxonomy): domain Bacteria; phylum Acidobacteriota; class Terriglobia; order Terriglobales; family Acidobacteriaceae; genus Edaphobacter. The sequence goes on along the minus strand of CAWBUI010000003.1, from coordinate 32,553 downwards.
CGAACCCGATCTATTCGGCGCCCATCGACCTCCAGTTTCCCGCAGCCTTCGCCAAGGTGCCGAACACGGTTCACCTGGGCTCGCATGTCGACGAGACGGCTGCAATCTCCGTCTGGCACATCAACAAGTCCCACTTCCTTGAGAGCTGGACCGACGCCCGCGCATACGACGGCACCATTTCCATCGTCCAGCCAATGATCGATCCGATGTACGGCGGCCGAAGCGCGCACGACATGCTGCAGGTGGTCCTCGACCCGTCGATCTCTGCGTATGACGCGGTGGCCGCAAACGCGAAGACCTACATCAAGGGCGACTTTGCAGGCGGCTGGCGCAAGGCGCTGCACGACGGCTGGGTAGAAGGCACCGCGTTTACTCCGAAGGCCGGCGGCGGCGCGAAGACTGCGGCGGCTCCCGTTGCACAACCTGCTGCCGGTGCCGGGGAACTCGAGATCCACTTCCTGCCCGACCCTTCTCTCTATGACGGGCGCTTTGCCAATAATGGCTGGCTGCAGGAACTGCCTAAGCAAGTCACGAAGCTGAGTTGGGACAACGCGGCGCTCATGAGCCTTGCGACGGCCGAAGGGATGAAGCTCGAGCAGAGCGACGCGGTGAAGATCGAGGTCGACGGCGGATTTGTAATTGCTCCCGTGCTCGTCGTCCCGGGCCATGCGGACGGATCGGTGACGGTGTACCTCGGTATGGGCCGCCCCGAAGCCGGCCGTGTCGGTTCCGGCGTTGGGTTCAACGCCTACCTGCTCCGGAGCTCGGGAGCACCCTACGCCGCATCCGGCAAGCTGACGAAGACCGGCGACACTTACGACATCTGTGTCACGCAGGTGCAGACCATTGAACACCGCGGCGCATTCGCCCAGCAGGACCTGAACCGCAAAGAGTACGACAAGGAAGGAACCTTCTCCTTGCCGGGTCACGAGGCCATGGAGCGCGGCATCATCCGCTACGCGACGCTAGAAGAGGCGAAGGCTGAACCCAACTTCGCGCACGAGGGCGGCCCCGGCGCACTGGTAAACAAGGTCGGCTACGGTCCCCTGGGCGAGCCGCCGGGCAAGGACGAGAGTCTCTCCGGCGACAAGTGGGATTACAACAAAAAGGATGTCTCCTCTCAGGCAATCCAGAATGCCTGGGGCATGGCGATTGACCTCAACAGCTGCATCGGCTGTAACGCCTGCGTGGTCGCATGCTACGCGGAGAACAACATCCCGGTGGTTGGGCGTGAGCAGGTGAAGGTCGGGCGCAACATGCAGTGGCTCCGCATCGACACCTACTTTGAAGGCGATCTTCACGCACCCAAGGCCCACTTCCAGCCGATGGGATGCCAGCATTGTGAGAACGCCGGCTGCGAACTGGTCTGCCCGGTCGGTGCGACCGTGCATACGCCCGAAGGCCTGAATACCATGGTCTACAACCGCTGCGTGGGCACGCGCTATTGCTCGAACAACTGCATCTACAAGGTGCGGCGGTTCAACTTCCTGCTGTACTCGGATTACGACACCGAGAGCCTCAAGTTCATGCGCAATCCGGACGTGACGGTACGTTCGCGCGGCGTCATGGAAAAGTGCACCTACTGCGTGCAGCGTATCGAGGCGGCAAAGATCCAGGCAGACAAGGAAAACCGCGCGATCCGCGACGGCGAAGTTGTCACGGCCTGCCAGCAGGCGTGCCCGACCGATGCCATCTTCTTCGGAAATCAGAATGATCCGAAGAGCAAGGTTGCCAAGCGCAAGGCGACCGAGCGCAGCTACCAGGTGCTGGCCGATCTGAACTACAAGCCGCGCACGACCTACACGGCCGGCGTGATCAACCCGAATCCGGAGCTTGCATAGTATGGCGACGAAATCCCCCATGCACGACCCACGCGATCCGGTGCTCGATCCCGATGATCGACCCGCGCACGGGCGAATACGCGGTGATCGCACCGGGGCACAACTTCAAGTCGGTCACGCAGAAGATCGCCGGCATCGTGCTGACGTCGAACACGCCGCTGGGCTGGTTCGGCGGCCTGATCTTCGCTGGCGGCATCGCGACGCTTGTGGTGGTCGCGCTTACGTGGCTTTTCCTGAAAGGCGTCGGGATCTGGGGTGTCACGATCCCGGGCGCCTGGGGCTTCGCGATCATCAACTTTGTGTGGTGGATCGGTATCGGCCACGCCGGCACGCTGATCTCCGCCATCCTGCTGCTCTTCAAGCAGACCTGGCGCAACTCGATCAACCGCTTCGCCGAGGCGATGACGATCTTCGCGGTCGTCTGCGCCGGCATCTTCCCGCTGATTCACGTCGGCCGGCCGTGGGTGAGCTACTGGCTGTTCCCATATCCCAACACCATGAACGTGTGGCCGCAATTCCGCAGCCCGCTTGCCTGGGACGTGTTCGCGGTATCCACCTACGCCACAATCTCAATCGTGTTCTGGTACGTCGGCATGATTCCCGACTTCGGGACGCTGCGCGATCGCGCTGTGCTGCCCGCCGCGAAGTACTTCTACGGCATTCTGTCGCTCGGTTGGCGCGGCTCCACGCGGCACTGGATCCGCTATGAGACCGCCTCTCTGCTTCTAGCGGGTCTGTCTACGCCTCTGGTGCTCTCCGTACACACCGTCATCTCCTTCGACTTCGCCGTGGCAGCGATGGCGGGCTGGCACACCACGATCTTTCCGCCCTACTTCGTCGCTGGCGCGGTGTACTCCGGCTTTGCGATGGTGCTGACGCTTGCCATCCCGCTGCGCAAGTTCTACCACCTCGAAGATCTGGTCACTCTCCGGCATCTGGACAATATGGCGAAGGTCATGCTGGCCACCGGCTCCATCGTGGGTTACGGCTACGGCATGGAAGTCTTTATGAGCTGGTACTCGGCCAGCCATTGGGAGTTCTTCATGATGTGGAACCGGATGTTCGGGCCGATGGGCTGGGCATACTGGATCCTGATTCTGACCAACCTCGCCATTCCGCTAACGACTCTGTGGTCGCGGAAGCTGCGGGTCAACGTGACCTACCTGTTCATTCTGTCTTTCGTCATCAACACGGGCATGTGGTTCGAGCGCTTCGTCATCGTCGTCACCAGCCTCTACCGCGACTATCTGCCGTCAAGCTGGGGTACCTATCGCGCAACAAAGTGGGACTACATGACCTTCATCGGAACCTGGGGTCTGTTCACGTCCCTGTTCCTGCTGTTTGTCCGGTTCCTCCCCATGATTCCCATGTCGGAGATCCGCATGATGCTCCCGCAGACCAAGATCCGTGCTGGCGGCGGGGACTCAGAAAAAGTCATTCAGGAGACGATCTAGATGCCGCCGCGCGAAGGGATCTACGGAATGCTGGCGGAGTTCAATACTCCGGGCGAGCTGGTGCACGCCACGGAAGAGGCGCACCGCGCGGGCTACCGACGAATGGAGTGCTATACGCCCTACCCGGTTGAAGAAGCCGCAGTGGCTCTGCGCTTCCACAAGAACCGGGTGCCGCTTGTCTGCCTGCTGGGCGGATTGATGGGCGTGACGACCGCGTTCCTGATGGAGACATGGATCAACGTCTGGGCCTATCCGCTGAACATCGCAGGCCGCCCGTTGTTCTCGTGGCCCGCGTTCATCATCCCAGCCTACGAGTGGACGATCTTGTTCTCCGGGTTGTCCGCAGCCTTCGGGATGATTGCGCTGAACGGCCTTCCCCAGTTGTATCACCCGGTGTTCAACGCGCCGAACTTCCGCAACGGAGCAACCACTGACAAGTTCTTCCTCTGTTTGGAAGCGACTGACCCGAGGTTCTCCCGGACCGAAACGCGGGGCTTCCTGGAGCAGTTCAACGCAGTGTCAGTGGTGGAGGTAGACCACTAATGCGCACACCGGGGATCAGGCCGCACAAAACAGGGAGCACCGTGGGCAAGTTGAAACGAGTGATGACGGTCGGCGCGATCGCGGGTGCAGGCCTGCTCGCGGGATGCCGCCAAGACATGCATAACCAGCCAAAGTTTATTCCGCAGCGAGGCACCGATTTCTTTGCGGATGGACGCTCGGCTCGGCCCCAGGTAGAGAACACGGTCGGACGCGCACAGCTGCATCCCGATGCCTACTTCTCGACCGGCATGCAGGGCGGCAAAGAAGGCGACGGCATGCCGTTCCCTGTATCCATGGCTGTGCTGGAACGTGGTCAGGAACGCTACAACGTGTATTGCACCCCGTGCCACTCGCGGGTTGGCAACGGTGCCGGCATGATCGTGCAGCGAGGCTACGCCAAGGCTGGCAACTTCCACACCGCGCGTCTCATGTCTGCCCCGCTCGGCCACTTCTTTAACGTCATCACCAATGGCTATGGCGCCATGCCGGAGTACTCCGCGCAGCTTACGCCCGAAGACCGGTGGGCTGTTGCCGCATACATCCGCGCATTGCAGCTAAGCCAGGCCGCCAAACAGTCTGACGTTGCTGCCGGGGAGCAGGTAAAGCCGCTGTCAGCTGTGGCGGAAAGCATGGGCCTGCCCGCCGGATTCGCGTATGACTGGGGTCTGCCCGCCACCTCGGTAACCGGTACGCCGACTGGCGATCAATATGTGCTTCCGGGTACAGCGAGCGGAGCCTTGCCGGCGGCAGGATCGACATCCACTGGTCCGCCGAACAGGTCACCGATCACCCCCATGGATTCCAGGCAGCAGCCACCAAGATAAACGCTTGGGCAGAGGCCCAACCGAACCAAGAAGACGAAGGCCTGAAGAGCATGTCATCTGGACACACACATCACGAGGAACACGGCGGACACGGCCAGCACCACGGGCCGCGCGCCCTTCCAGCGGTTCTGAGCGCGCCGGTCGAGGTGCTCACCGCCTGGCGACTCCGCGCGCTGATCGTAGCAGCCGTCTTCGCGGTGCTCTCGCTCGTCTTCGCCTTTACCCACGAAGGCCGAAATCACATCCTGCGGGCTTACCTCGACGGCTCGATGCTCTGCTTCGGCTTCGCGGGCGGCGGTCTGGCGATGCTGATGCTGCAGTATGTCTCCGGCGGCAAGTGGGGCCTTCTGCTGCGCAGGCCGCTCGAGGCCATGAGCCGCACACTGCCGCTGGTCTTCGTCTTCTTCGTCCCGATTACTTATCCCGGCGCTCGGTAAGCACCTGTACCAGTGGGTTCGCTATCCCGACGTCGCCTCCGAGCGCAATGCGTATGCGAACCACCTGATCACGCAGGAGCAGGAGCTCACCGCGATCTTCAAGCATTCGCATGTTGAACCCCGGCGCGCTGGTCTTCGAAACCGTGCTGATCTTCGGCGTCCTGGGTCTGATCATGTACCTTCTGAACCGGTGGTCGCTGGAGCGCGACGCCGACCCCGCGGCCGGCAGCGAGGCCAGCTACGAACGCTGGCGCATCACGGTTCGAAAATCTGAGCGGCCCCGGCATCTTCATCTACGTGGTCCTGCTCACGCTGGGCGCTATCGTCTGGATCAAGTCGCTCGACGTGACCTGGTACTCCTCCATCTGGGGCCTGCAGTTCCTCGTCGGCCAGGGCTACGCCGTTCTCGCCCTGGGCATCCTGACCGTCATCCTGCTCTCTCGCTATGAGCCGATGCAGACGCTGCTCCGCACGACCGAGCAGCACGACCTGGGCAAGTTCGCCTTCGCCTTCGTCATGCTGAACATCTACCTGACCTTTGCCGAGTTCCTCATCATCTGGTCCGGCAACGTCCCCGACGAGATCCCGTGGTACCTGAACCGCATCCGCGGCGGCTGGTGGACCATCTGCTCGCTGGATTTCATCTGCCACTGGCTGATCCCGTTCTGCCTTCTGCTTTCGCGCGACCTCAAGCGCAACAAGCAGAAGATGATCTGGCTCACCTCCTGGATGATCTTCGCCCGCATGCGTCGACATGTTCTGGCTGGTCGAGCCGAACTTCCGCGACGCCGCCGGCAATCTTGTCGGCGAACCGTTCAGCATCCTCGCCTACTTCACCGTTCCCGTCGCCGTGATCGCGATCTGGGCCGCGTTCTACCTGACGCAGCTGATGGCGCGTCCTCTGGTCAACGTGAACGATCCGCACCTCGAAGAGATTCTGGAGCCTGAACATGCGCACTGAGGGACACGATATGGGCAGGGATGCGGCCGACAGCTCGACTCCCGGCAGACCAGTTCGACACCGAGCACCCGGGTTACGAAACGACCGACGTCAACGTCGGCGGCATCGTCGTGTTCCTCGGCGGCCTCGCCGGTTCGCTCGTGATGTTCTTCGTCGTCTGCTACTTCCTGGGTATCGTGATCAATCGCGCTCTGGGACAAGCAGGACGGCCCGCCGAACAAGTGGAAGATCGCCGCCGGAGAGGTGCCCGCGGGCAAGGGCAAGAACCTCGCCCCCAACCCGGAGATGGAGCAGCAGGAGTTGCAGCAGAGTCATCGGCCAACTTCCCGCAGCCGCGGCTGGACATCGACGACAGCAACCAGTCGACGCGCCGACCTGCACGCGCGCGAAGATCTGCTGCTGGACCACTACAGCACGGTCGACGGGCAGCCCGGCGCAGTTCGGATCCCGATCACGCGCGCCATGGAGCTGATCGCCCAGCGCGGTCTTCCGGTCGCCAGCCCGGCGCCAGGCGCCAGGCAACCTTGATGGCCGGCGATGCAGACGCCGGTCTATCCAGGAACCCCTTACCACCGGATTCGCACGCACCGGTTATGAGATCACGGTAATCGAAGCGCGCGAACAGAAGCTGAACTTCACGGCGGCTGCATCCGCGATGCCCACGGCAGAGTCCAAGAAGTAGACGCCGCTTCATCAAAGAGCGGGTATCGCAGGACGAGGCACACGCAGTGACGGTTGGCACACAATCCGGAGCAAGGCCAGCAGGCGGCCCTGACACTGCGCCGCGTGCGCCCGTGCCTGTGCTGTCGCGGCATCGCGCTCAGGTGTCGAGCTATGGCGATAAGGCGGCCGGCGAAAACACCGGCGACCAGCTTCCCCAGGTCCTGCAGAAAGTCGGCGTCGCCCAGCACCTGAACCAGCAGCTTCCGCTCGATGCGGCGTTCGTCGACGACACCGGCAAAGCGTGTTCACCTCGGCGACTACTTCGGCAAGCCGTCCCGCCATTCTCACGCTGGTCTACTACAACTGCCCGATGCTCTGCTCGGAAGAGCTGGACGGCCTGGCCGGCGCGCTTGAGATGGTCCAGCTGACCCCGGCAAGGACTTCGACGTCATCGTCGTCAGCATCGACCCGACCGAGACGCCCGAGCTCTGGCCGCAAAGAAGAAGGCCTTCTACCTCAAGCGCTACGGCCGTCCCGAGACCGCCGCACGGCTGGCACTTCCTCACCGGCCAGACAGCCCGCGATCGACGCTGTAACCAAAGCGGTCGGCTTCGGCTATGTGCGGGTCCCTGGCCCGGACGGCAAGCTCGACCAGTTCGCGCACGCCAGTTCGATTGAGGTCGTCACCACCGACGGGCACCTCGCGCAGTACTACCTCGGCGTGGAGTATTCGCCCAAGGACGTTCTGCTCGGCCTGATCGAGGCCTCGGGCAACAAGATCGGCTCGCCGGTCGCCAACATTCTCACCTACTGCTACCACTACGATCCGCAGACCAACAAGCACTCGCTGCGTCGTGGCGCGCGTGGTGCAGCTGGGCGGCATGATCACGGTGGCAGGCCTGGGTGGCTTCATGTTTCTGATGTTCCGGCGCGACCTGCAGCTCGGCCGGGACCACGAAGCGGACAACGATGCAGAACGGCTGGCAGAGCAGAGCCGGCGAGAGAAAGACAAAGGGTAACGATGCATATCATCAGTCCAGTGTTGTGGCAGTTTCTGGTGAAGTGGCTTAACGCCTCGGCGCTGTTTCCGAGCGAGGCGTCGACCATCGCGCCTTGGGTGGACGCGCTGTATTTCTTCCTGTCGGCATGACGCGTCGTCGGCGTCCGCGCTGGTGCTTGCGCTGGTGGTCGGCTTCTCCCTGCGCTACCGCAAGGCGAAGACACCCGGTCGCCACCCAGGTCGAAGGCTCCACGCTGCTCGAAGCCACGTGGACCATCATCCCGCTCGCCATCTTTCTGGTCGTGCTTTGTCTGGGGCGCGCTGCTTTACTTCCGCATCTACAACCCGCCGGTCAACTCGATGAACATCTACGTCGTCGGCAAGCAGTGGATGTGGAAGGCGGAGCATCCCGGCGGCCAGCACGAGATCAACGCCCTGCACGTTCCCACGGGCCGGCCGATCCAGCTCACCATGATCTCGCAGGACGTGTTTCACAGCTTCTCCATCCCCGACTTCCGCGTCAAGCGCGAAGTCATCCCCGGCCGCTACACCACGGTCTGGTTCGAGGCGACGACGCCCGGCACCTACCACCTGTTCTGCACGCAGTACTGCGGCACGCTCCACTCCGGCATGATCGGCGAGATCACCGTGCTGACGCCTGCCGACTACGAGAAGTGGACGCAGGAGTCCACCAGCGGCATGTCGCTCGCGCAGAATGGCGAGCGCCTGTTCGCCAGCATGGGCTGCAACGCCTGCCACTCCGGCAACGCCGCCGCCCGCGGGCCCAACCTCGCCGGCGTCTACGGCTCGAAGCTGCAGCTGGCCAACGGCAGCCAGGTGCTGGTCAACGATGCGTACCTGCGCGATGCGATTCTGAACCCGTCGCAGCACGTGACCGCCGGCTACGCGCCCATCATGCCGACCTACCAGGGGCAGATCAGCGAAGACGGCCTGATCGACCTGGTCGAATACATCAAGACTCTGAACAACGAACTACCGTGTGCAGCAGATGCTGAACACCTCGGAGTCGAACCAGGCGGCGCCCACCGGCGCCGGAGGCGGTGAACCCATGAGCGCAACGAGCACCACCATCCTCAACCTGCCCGACCAGACCACGGCGACGATCCCGAAGAAGAACTACATCAACGCGGAGCACGGGCTGCTCAGCTGGCTGCTGACCGGCGATCACAAGCGCATCGCCATGCTCTACCTGATCTCGATCACGTTCTTCTTCTTCATCGGCGGCGCCTTCGCCGGCCTGATCCGGCTCGAACTGCTGACGCCGCAGCCGGACCTCGTCGCGTCCGACACCTACAACAAGCTCTTCACCATGCACGGCATCATCATGATCTTCCTGTTCCTGGTGCCGTCCGTGCCGGCGACGCTGGGCAACTTCCTGATCCCGATCATGCTCGGCGCGCGCGATCTCGCGTTCCCGAAGATCAACCTGCTGAGCTGGTACCTCTACCTGATCGGCGGCACGCTGACGCTCGCCGCGCTGGTGCTCGGCGGTGTCGACACCGGCTGGACCTTCACCACGCCGCTCTCCACCCACTACCTGAACACGCACGTCATCACCGCGGCACTGGCGATCTTCATCGCCGGCTTCAGCTCCATCTTTACCGGGCCTGAACTTCATCGTGACCATCCACCGCATGCGCTGCCCCGGGCATGACATGGTTCCGCATGCCGCTGTTCGTCTGGTCGCACTACGCGGCGTCCATCCTGATGGTGCTCGGCACCCCGGTGCTGGCGATCGCGCTCGTGCTGGTCGCGCTCGAGCGCCTGGTCGGCATCGGCGTCTTCGATCCCGCCAAGGGCGGCGACCCGCTGCTCTTCCAGCATCTCTTCTGGTTCTACTCGCACCCGGCCGTGTACATCATGATTCTGCCCGGCATGGGCGTGATCTCGGAGGTCATCTCGCACCTTCAGCCGCAAGCGCGTCTTCGGCTACACCGCCGTCGCGTTCTCCTCGGTCGCCATCGCGCTCTTCGGCTTCTTCGTCTGGGCGCACCACATGTTCATCATGGGCGTGTCGAACTACTCGGCGCTGGTCTTCTCGCTGCTGACCATGCTGGTCGCGGTGCCTTCGGCCATCAAGATCTTCAACTGGGCGTTCACGCTGCAGAAGGGCTCCATCACCTTCGAGACGCCCGATGCTCTACGCCTTCGGCTTCATCGGCCTGTTCACCATCGGCGGCCTGACCGGCGTCTTCCTCGGCTCGCTCGGCATGGACATCCACCTGACCGAGACCTACTTCATCGTGGCGCACTTCCACTTCGTCATGGTCGGCGGCATGCTGATGGCGTTCCTCGCCGGGCGTCCACTTCTGGTGGCCCAAGATGACCGGCCGCATGTATCCGGAGGCGCTCTCGAAGCTCGCCGCTGTCGTCACCTTCATCGGCTTCAACCTGACCTTCCTGCCGCAGTTCATCCTCGGCTACCTCGGCATGCCGCGCCGCTACCACGCGTATCCGCCGGAGTTCCAGGTGCTCAACGTGCTTTCGACCGCGGGCGCAACCGTGCTCGGCGTCGGCTACATGCTGCCGCTGCTCTACCTCGGCTGGTCGCTGAAGTACGGTGCCATCGCCGGCAACAATCCGTGGCAGGCAACCGGCCTTGAGTGGCAGATCCAGTCGCCGCCGCTGACCGAAAACTTCACCGAGATCCCGGTCATGGACCACGAAGCCTACGACTACGAGTGGCTCGAACACAAGACTGCCAACACGAGGTGACGACCGTTGGATAACGCAATCGCAGCAAACGAGCCTCTGATGCCGCGCGAGACGCATCGTGCACGAGCCGCACGAACTGGAGCTCGAGCACGAGCACGTCTTCGTGCCGCAGCACCGTCACCACTTCGAGACCGAAGAGCAGCAGCGCGAGGCCGGCAGCTTCGGCATGTGGCTCTTCCTGCTGACCGAAATCATGTTCTTCGGCGGCATGTTCTTCGCCTACCTGCTCTACCGCAACTGGTACTACGACGCCTTCGTCACCGCTTCCAACCAGCTCAACGTGCCGCTGGGCGCGATCAATACCGCCATCCTCATCACCTCAGGCTTCTTCATGGCGCTCGGCGGTCTGGGCGGCCGAGGTCCGCAAGCAGCAGGTGCTGGTCTGGACCCTGATCCTCACCACTGTCTTCGGCTGCGCCTTCCTCGGCGTTAAGTACTTCGAGTACAAGGAAAAATACGAGCTGCACCACATCCCCGGCGCGACCTTCAACGTCGCCCAGTTCGTCAATCCCGCCGCGTACGGCATCAAGGAGAAGCCCCTCCCGCCCGACATGGCGCAGAAGACACGAGGTCTTCTTCTTCCTCTACTTCGCCATGACCGGCATGCACGCGCTGCACATGATCATCGGCATCGGCCTGCTCTTCTGGCTGATCTGGAGGGCGCACCGCGGGGAGTTCACGGCCGGATACGTGGCGCCGATCGAGAACTTCGGGCTGTACTGGCACTTCGTCGATATCGTGTGGCTGTTCCTGTTTCCGCTGCTCTACCTGATCAACCGCCACCCGCTGAAGTAGCACCGCACAGGCCGACCGCCTGCGGATTAAGGCCTAAGGAGAGTTCGCATGAACGAGCACCAGCACTACGCACGATCCCGCCGAACGTCACCAACCCGGAGCACGCCGAGCACCACATCGTCACGCCGCTGCAGTACGCGATTGTGTTCGCAGCGCTGCTTGTCGGCACCGCGATCACGGTTGGCGCCGCGTACGTCAACATGGGGCCGCTCAACCCCATGATCGCGCTCGGCAATCGCCTGCACCAAGGCGGTGATCGTCATCCTGTTCTTCATGCACGTGAAGTATCAGTCGAAGCTGATCAAGATGACGGTCGCGTCCGGCTTCTTCACCTTCCTGGTGCTCATCGTGATGACCCTGTCCGACTACATCAGCCGCGCCTGGGGCCGCTGGTAAACCCCTCCCCGCTGGTATCGAATCAAACTGTCGGCGACTCTCAACATCGTTATAGGTACAAAAGGCCCTCTGTTCTCAGAGGGCCTTGTTACTTTGCGATCGAGCGCCGCTTTGCCGCAAGACCGGGCTGAACAGGACGTTCGTTAGCTGCGCAATCCGCGGTTCCCCCAACGCACTTGCCGCTCGATCAGGCTTGAGCATCTGGTCACCCGCTCGCACAAAAGCAAACCCTCCGGGTGACCGGAGGGTTTGCTGAGAATCGACCGATTCAAAATATGGTCGTAAAAGTGTGCGTTACGCCCCTGTGTATCGGCGACGAACCGCTCCGGCGAACCCGAGAACACCGGTTCCGAGCAGTAGAAGCGAACTGGGTTCAGGTGTAGCCGCCGTACCCGGAGCCGTCAGGTCGGTAAGCGATCCGCCTGTCAAAATGTCGTTGAACTGCAAATTAGCCCCAAACGTAAGGTTGTAAGCAACGGGAAACCCGGTGCCGAAACTCCCGTAGTACAGGTTGTAGTCCGCTGTGCCGACCGCAAACGAAAGCCCATAAATATCGACGAAAGCGTTGACGCCGGTCTGAGCGCTTGCGGGAGAAAAGAGGAGATTATCGTTTGGGGCCGGTGCTCCCGGGTACGCGCCGGGTGCCACAAGAGCGGTTATGTTCATCCCGTTGAACAGTCCGGTGATGCTTTGCGCCTGGAACTCCCCAGGGTGTCCCGGGACAGCGGGCGCAACGATGGTCCCTGCTCCCGTATCGGGTCCCGAGAATGTGAAAGCGAATGTGTCGGCAGATGCAGGGCATGCGCCCAACCCAACGATGAGGGCTGTGCAGGAAAGGGCGGCAAACAATTTCTTCATGGGTGGTACCTCGCGGATGCGTCGTAGTGTTCAGGTGCAGATAGTGGTGCAGCAAAAGTAGCCGTGAATCGTCCGCTGGGGAGGTGGACCGTCGGAGGATTCGCGACTAAGAAAAGTGAACCTAATTTCCTGAGATGCAGAATTTGGCGCACACGGTGGGATTATTGTTCCCACTTTCACACTTCCCGGGGAGTCCTGTTCCTGCCTTGCCAAGCCTCGAACAGCTGGCCGGGGCAGGACTCCCCACTCCCCGGTTGCTGGCTGGTTCGGTGCCGCCAGGAGTTCGCCCGGGCAAACTGAAGCGGCAGAAAGCTCCGCATTCAGGCACAATTCGAGCTAAAATCGTAGGCACAGCACCCAATTTTCAAACGGTCCCTGCCGCAAGCAATCGCCAGTCGAAACCCCACCGCACCTGGAATCCGCAAGGGAGTGAGTCTGCATTGATCTGGCCGCGCAAGCTCGAAGTGTCTCTGGTCGCAGCCGGCGCGCTGCTGCTTGGGATCTACATCGTTCCCACGGTATACGGGACGGCCAGGTCGCACCTGGCGGTTGCGGCATTTCGCTCGCAGAGCTCGTCCAATCGCCTGTGGGACTCGGCGCGGATTCGGGCGTACAAGGGTACTCTGGCCATGCAGTTCGCGGCGCCGGAGGCTGTTCTCCGAATTCCCCGAGTCGGGATCGAAGTCCCTGTCCTTGAAGGCACCTCCGATGCAACCTTGAACCGCGGCGTCGGCCATATCCCGGGAACGGCACGTCCAGGCGAGGTCGGAAATCTTGCCATCACCGGGCACCGCGACGGCTTCTTTCGGCCGCTCAAAGACATCTCCGCCGGAGACATCATCGAGGTCGAACGTCTCGCCTCGCCGCCGGGTGCCGCCCGGCCTGAACGTCGCACCGACCGCTACACCGTCCGCTCTACCAGAGTCGTCCTTCCATCCGACACCTCTGTTCTGAAGCCCACGTCCGAAGCGACCCTAACCCTGATTACCTGCTACCCCTTTTATTACCTTGGGTCAGCGCCCCAGAGATTTGTGATTCAGGCCAGCCTGTTGCCAGCCACACAGCTGAACGCCCAGACAGCAACGCACACCGCTCAACCCATCCCAGGAGAATAGCTATGCAGACCCCGTCGCAGTCCATGAAGATCGCCGCCCTCTTCGCTCTCGCCGTCTCGGCCGGCATCCCCGCCGTGGCCCAGGCTCCCAGCTCCGGCCCGACCTCCACTGTGGTCTACGCGGGCGGAGACGACCTGGTCGTCAAGTCCGCTGATGGCAAGCTGCTGAACTACACCGTTGCTTCCGGAACCAAGTTCACCTCCGCCGGCAAGCAGGTAGGCCTGGCAGAACTGAAGCCCGGCACGAAGCTTACTGCGCCCGTCACAGGCACCCCGCAGGTCGTCACCTCAGTGTCCGTGGTGAAGGGGAAGGTGTATTCCGTGACCCCGCCGACGGGTGTCACCCTGTCGCTCGCCGAAGGCGTCAAGGACGTCACGGTCCCCGCCGGAACAACCTTCACCGTCGATGGCAAGAAGCTCGCCCTCGCCGATCTCAAGGCCGACATGATGGTTGAGGCCACCATCGTGACCACAGCCGCCGATGGCACCTCCGCCTCCGCCACCCCGGCTCAGACAGGCGCCCTGCTGGTCGCCAAGACCGGCGGCGAAGAAGAGTTGCCGGCCGCCGGCACCCACCTCCCGACCTTTGCGGTTCTTGGCATTGCGTGCCTTTCCCTTGGCTTTGCCCTGATGATGTTCCGCAAGCCCCTGCACCAGGCATAACCGTCCTGCCCGGATCACTCGGCGCCCCCACACTCGGTGGGGGCGCTTTCACTTTACCCGCAGCCCCGCGACCGTGTCGGTCCCCGCCACCGGCTCTCCGCCGCCGCCCGCGTGAGCCGTGGTGGGCGCGAGCGCCGCCTCCAAACACGCGATGTGAGTATCGCGCGGCTGGAATCCCTCGAGGTCCAAAGACCAGCGGGTCGCACCATCAGGCATTGTGTCCACTTCGGTAAAGCCGAGTCGCGCGTAGAGATCCGCCACCATCCCGTTCCTGGGCGTCGGAACGTATACCCCGATGAGCCGGCGCGCCCCCCGCGCTCGAGCCTGCTCCGCCAACACATTCAGTGTGGCGAGCTCAACCTGCCGGCCCAGCACCCGGCAGCTCATCAACCAGTCTGTGATGAGCAGCCCGGTCCCCGCTCTCCCATCGCCGTTGCAGCAAGCCAAAGACTCTTCCGGAACCTCGGCCCGCTCCGCCATCACGACCCCAACCATCCCGTGGTCCCCATAAACATCCCGCAACCGGAGCTGCAGCGTCACGACGCCGGGCCGGCTCGCGAACCGGACAACCTCGGCCTCGACCATCCGCCGACCCGTAAGGTTGAATTGATTGGTCTTATTGATGAGCTGCGTGATCCGCGGCCGGTTCGACGCGTCGAAGGCGCTCCAAAGCAGCTGCATCTGCAGGCTCGCGAGGAAGCCGTCGAGGTCCGTCGTAGCCGCGGTCCCGGAATCGCCGATGCGCCTCGCGGCTGCCAGAGCCGCATACGACGCCGTGCGCTGGCTATCTTCCGCCGTAACCCCCAGGCCCTCAAAGTAACCCGCCGCCGCCAGCAGAGAGACGTACTCTGCCGGGTCAGGCGGCATCTCGGGAACATTGACCTCGGGTAGTTCGCGCCGGATCAACCCGCGCTCGACAGGATTGTCATCCACAAAAACCAGAGCATCCAGGCCAAAGTTGAGCTCGCGCGCGATCCGCCGCAGGTTCGCTGCCTTATCCTCCCAGTTCGCCACGAAGCAAGCGATATCGCCGCGCCGGAGCAGCATCTCGGGGTGCTGATCAAACGGCGCCAGGGCATTCGCCTCGCTGTTCTTTGAGCACACGGCAAGCACCACCCCCCGCTCCTTCAGCGCCAGAGCATACCGCTGCAGCTCCAGGTGAGCCTCGCCCACGGCCGAGCTCTGACCGAGAACAATCCCCTCCAGTCCGTCGTCTCCGATCACACCCCCCCACAGCGTCTGATCGAGATCCAGCACGAGGCACTTCGCCGCCCGTCCCAGAAGCGCGGCAAGCACCCGCCCCACCTGGTCCCCGTAGAGCGGCGCAAACCGGGGGTGAACCTCCTGCTTCGCGCGATACCACAGCGCAGGTTCGTGCCAGCGCGCAACTCCTTCCGCCCGCGCAAACGCATCCAGCGCCAGCAGTTGCACGTCATCGTCAAGAGCCGCCGATCGCACGCCGGCATTCACCCGATCGACAACAGTCGCGGCAGCATCCGCAAGCCGATGCTCTTGGTTCCCCAGGACCGGAGGAAAGATCGGTAAAAGCGTCTGCTGGATCACCGCGCAGGAGAATGCCTCCCTTGCCAGCCGCCAGCACTCCCGCATGGTGGCAAGCGCATGCCCCGGGCCGCCCGCTCGTTCGAGGTCCACAACGTGGCGAGCGTCCAGGGCGAGCAGCACGGCGGACGGTCCGAATCGGTGAAGCGCCGAAACTGAGTCCGCCAGCTCCTGCCGGTACGTCCCGTAAGGGCCCTCATAGAGCTCAATCCACAGACCCCGCCGCAGTCCCGCAACGCGGATAGCAGCCCCCAGGTGAGCGAGCGTAGACGAGCCGAGAAGGGCCAGCCGAACCGGCGTCAGCTCCGCCGGCTGCTTCAGTTGCGCCTGGATCGCACGGTCCAGCTTGAGCGTACGTGCGAAGTCCATCCGCGCCGCCGCCAGCAGTCGGAAGAGGGGCAGGGCTTCATCGGGGGAGAGGGAGCGCGTGTGGGCGAGACGTTCCGCCCAGTCAGGCTGCACCGGCAGCCAGTCGAGATCTCCGTCCAAAGGTGAAGCCTCCTCCGAAGAGGCTAAGACCAGCCGCTGGGGTCGTCAAACAAATCGCATCGCATCCCGCTTAGTACCGCAAGCGCCGCACCGGAGTTGCACCGCAGCTATTGGGGAGGATCGTTCGGCATCACTGCGCCGGCCTTGATCCACTGTTCGACCGTCGCAATGTCGGCGTCAGAGATCTTGGACTTGGGCGGCATAGGCATGGGGTCGTCGGCCGGCCCCTGGTGGCGGATCAGCCTGACCAGAAGGGAGTTAGCTGGGTCGCCGGGCACAACGACAACCCCGTCGCGGCCGCCCTTCAGTATGCCGGCCTTGGTCGCCAGGCTCAGGTTTCCGCGATGCGCGGTCCCCAGGTGGCACTGTGCGCAATTGGCCGCAAAGATCGGCTGGACCTTCTCCGTATAAAACGCCGGCTTGTCCGCTCCATCTTGAGCCGCAACCGGACGCACGCCCGACCCGGCAAGTGCTGCAACAGCCAGAACACCAATTCCCCAGAAAACTCGATGCATACTCTTGCTTGCCTCCCAAACGTCTAATTCCATATCGACTGAAACTCTTCGGACCCAGGTCTGCAATTCCGGTGGTCAATCGTAGCGTATGCGCCGCGGTTAACCAGAGGGTACTGCGTTAGCACCTGGGTTCCTGAAATGATGTGGTGACTGCTTGGCTGGATACGTTTCACGTAAAGTAAAAGTTGCTCTGGCGTTCCCGCGGCTTCCTGGTAACACGATGCGCGCGACGATTCGCCCCGCCATACTAATCTGGTTTGCCATCGCGCAGCTTTCCGGCTACGCGGCGGTAGCCGCTTCGCGACCCACGCACTCTCCTGTACGGGATTCACGTCGCGTCATCGTCTCGTCGCACGAGGCGCCGCATACCCGCGCCGGACACCAGGCTGCGACGCGCGGCCCCGCTCGAGGTCACGCGTCCGAGAATCCCAAAGCCCGGCATCACGGCGCCTCCGCACAGAGCAAAGCAGCCACCGGCACCCGCGCGTCCCGCCGCCTCAAGTCTGGATCGGACATGGCTTCGGTTCGCCACGAAAAGCTGGCCCACCGCGGCCGCCACTCCTCTCCCCAGCCAAGGGCCCAGGCTGTCCGCGCGGAAGCAAACGTCGACGCAACCGCCGACCGCGAGACCCTGCAACGGGTGCACACCTGGGAGATGAACCAGCGTCCGATCGCAGCGCCCGCACTCCTCGCCGCCGCAGAGGCCGAGGCCGGCGACACCGCCGTCCCGGGCACCGACACGATCTTCGCCGCCAACCTTACGCCGCCCACGGCGGTGGAACTGCCCCGGGTCAAGAGCCTGGAAGATGAGGCCGCCACTCCCGTCCTGCTGCCCTCCTTGTACGACAAGCGCGGACGCCTCGCCGTACCCGCTCCCCTCTACGGCTCGCACGAGGTCCTGCTCCACCAGAACCTGATGGCCGACCACGACGGACTGACGCGTGTCCGCGACGATGACGATCTTCTGCAGCTTCGCCGCCAGGGCAAACTCGTGCCGCTGCCCACGGGTGAAATGCTCCATGTGGACGAGCGGCTGCCCACCGACCGCCGCTACTCGCGCCCCTGGACCGCCGACTTCCTGGTGGTCCTCTCGCGCGATTTCTTCAGCGTCTTCCATCAGCCGCTGCAGGTAAACTCCGCCGTGCGAACCGTGCAGATCCAGCAGCGGCTCGTGCGCACCAACGGCAACGCCGCCCCGGTCTCCGGCGACACGGCCTCCCCGCACCTCACCGGCCAGGCAATCGACATCGGCAAGCGCAGCCTCACCATGCCGCAGATCGCGTGGATGCGCGCCTACCTCGAGCCCCTTATCGAGTCCGGCAAGATCGACGTCGAGGAAGAGTTTCAGCAGTCGTGCTTCCACATCTCCGTATACAAGGCCTATCAGGCGCCCCCGGCTCTGATGCCGCACCTCAACCTGGCTGCAGCCGGGCAGTTGCATCGCACCGGCGCGAACTAACCCCAGGCGCACAAGGACACTGACACCGCGCCCATCGGGCTTCATTCACATCGGCTTAAGGTTCTGCGGGATAGTATTCTCAGGCGCCCCAACCCACGCGTCGTCGCGCGCCAGATCGAACTCAACCGGTCCCGCAGTCGAATCCAGCTCCGTTGCACCAAACCCCTTCGCATCAGGCCGTTAGATCCAGGAGGCACCTCCGCATGACTCGTACACCACTCGCCGTTGCCGTCTTCACCGCTGCACTCCTCCCGCTCGCAGCCGCCCCGGCGTCCGCGCAGTACAAGATCCTTCGCACGCAGAAGGTCGGCGGCGAGGGCGGTTTCGACTACGTCACCGCGGACCCCGCCAACAGAACTCTCTACGTGGCGCGCTCCGGCGCAACGGGCCACATCGGCGTCTTCAACCTGGACACGCTGCAGCAGATGGGCGACATCACCGGCGTAAGCTCGCACGGCGCGGCAGTGGACGACGCAACTGGACACGGCTTCGCGACCTCCAAGCCCGTTACCATGTTCGACGCGAAGACCTTTGCCGTCATCAAGAAGATCGACGTCCAGGGCAATCCTGACGGCTACCTCAACGACCCCGTCAACCACCGCTTCTACATCCTCAGCCACGCGGCCCCCAACATCACGGTGATCGACGACAAGGACGGCACCATCCTCGGCACAATCGACATCGGCGGCGCACCCGAGCAGGCCGCCTTCGACGGCAAGAACAAGATCTACGTCGACATCGAAGACAAGGACGCCATCGCCGTCATCGACGCGAGCACCATGAAGATGACCGGCAAGTACGATGTCTCCAGCAAAGGCGGCGGCTGCGCCGGCCTTGCGCTTGATGCCAAGAACAACATTCTCTTCGCCGCCTGCCGCGACAAGAAGAACATGATCATCCTTTCCGCAACCGATGGCCACATCATCACCGACCTGCCGATCGGCAACGGCTCTGACGGTGCCGCGTTCAACCCCGCGACCATGGAAGCATTCAGCTCGCAGGGCGACGGCACGCTCACCGTCATAAAGGAAAATTCCCCGACCAGCTTCGTCGTGGAGCAGACAGTGACCACCCCCGTACGCGCCAAGGTGCTGACGCTCGACACCAAGACAAACCACATCTTCACCATCACTGCCGAGTACGGTCCCGCCCCCGCACCAGTCGCTCCTCCTGCAGGTGCACCTGCCGCTGGTGCGCCCGGCGGTGGCGGATACCGCGGCCCACGTGCTCCTATGCTCCCGGACTCCTTCCAGATCATCGAGATCGGCAAGTAACCCGAACCGCACTCAGCCGACGAACCCAGGCCCGCACGGCGTATCTCGCCGCGCGGGCTTTCCTCTGCGCGGCCCCTCACACTGCATGGCACTCGCAAGAGCGGATACCATGTGAATCGTGAATACGCAGAATCTCGCCAGCCTGGCCACCGAATCCCGCAACCCCAAAACGGAGCACATCGACGAGCTGCCCACGCTCGAGATGTTGACCCTCATCAACGATGAGGACGCATCCGTTGCCGCCGCGGTCCGCGCTGAGCTGCCGCAGATCGCCCGCGCAGTCGATGCCATCGCAGACCGCTTCGAGCGCGGAGGACGCCTCTTCTACATCGGAGCCGGCACCAGCGGGCGCCTCGGTGTTCTCGACGCCTCAGAGTGCCCCCCCACGTTCTCCGTCCCCCCCACACTGGTGCAGGGAATCATCGCAGGCGGCGACTCCGCGCTGCGCCGCTCGTCTGAGCACTCCGAAGACTCGCCCGAAGAAGGCGCGGCCGATCTTGCCGCCGCCGGCTTCGCACCCACCGACACCCTGGTGGGCATAGCAGCCAGCGGCCGAACGCCGTATGTCCTCGGCGCCATCGCGCACGCCCGTTCGGTAGGCGCGCTCACCGTGGCCCTCGCATGCGTAGGGGACTCCGCCCTCGCCAAGGCCTCCGAGATCGCAATCTCCCCAATCACCGGCCCCGAAGCCCTCACCGGCTCCACTCGAATGAAGGCCGGCACGGCGACCAAGCTGGTCTTGAACATGCTCTCCACCGGCGTCATGATCCGCACCGGGGCCACCTTCGGTAACTTGATGGTGAACGTGCAGCCAACAAATCAGAAGCTCGTTGACCGGGCACAGCGTATGATCGCAGATGCCACGGGTTTGGACGCGAAGACGTCCGGCCGCCTGCTGGCCGAAGGGGGCTCGGTCAAGACGGCAATTGTGATGGGCAAGCTCAGTCTTTCGCGCGAAGAGGCCGACATTCGGCTGGCTCGCGCAAAGGGCGTGCTTCGCGTCGTACTCGCCGCCGGCTCCTGAGTCCGCTCGAACACCACAGAAGGAAGTTTATGTCCCGGGTACGTCTGTTTCTCTTCCAGTGTCTCGCTGTTGTCCTTGTGCTTCTCGCTACGTCTGAACCGACCCGCGCATATTCCGTTCTCACCCATGAGACCCTCATCGATCTCACCTGGGCGGACTCGATCCAGCCCCTGCTCCTCAGGCGCTACCCCAAGCTGACGCCCGAACAGTTGCGCGCCGCACACGCGTACGCCTACGGCGGCTGCGTTATCCAGGACCTCGGCTACTATCCCTTTGGACAACCGTCCTTCTCTGATCTTCTCCACTATGTGCGCACCGGCGACTTCGTCCGCGCGCTGTTCCGGGACGCCAAAAACGCGAACGATGTCGCATTTGCAATCGGCGCCATGTCCCACTACCTTGGGGACACCATCGGCCACCCCGAGGCCGTCAACCTTGCAGTCGGCAAAGAATTCCCCGAGCTCAAAGCCGAGTTCGGCCCGAACGTCAACTACGCCGACGGCGAGCGGCAGCACGTCCGCGCAGAGTTTGCGTTCGACATCAATGACATCACCCAGCGCCGAATCGCACCCGAAAAGTTCCTCAACGGCATCGGTTTCGCCGTCCCCGTACCGCTACTCGCCAAGGCCTTCTACGAGACCTACGGCCTGGACATCGCAGACGTGTTGCACAAACACAGGCCGCAACTCAAGGGCTACCGCTTCGCCGTTCGCACCCTGCTGCCGCGCGTCGCCTACGCGGAGGTCCTTCTGCATGGCAAGAACATGCACGCTGATCCCCCCAGCCCTGAGATCACCGAGTTCGACCGCCAGATCGCCGCGCTCGCCGCCGCAGACCACTGGGACTCCTACCGCCGCCACCCCGGTCTCGGCACCCACCTGCTCGCCGGGCTGATCTTCATCATTCCCAAAGTCGGACCGCTCGGTGACCTTGCCATCCGCGGCCCAACCCCGGAGACGGAGGTGGACTACGTGAAGAGCATGCTCCATACCACCGCCTCCATGCGCAACAAGATCTCTCACGCAACCACCCAGGATGGTCTCCCCAACCTCGATCTCGACACCGGCGATCCCATTCGGCCGGGCACCTACATCCTCTGCGACAGCACGTGGTCTCAGCTTCTGCACAAGGTCACACGCACCCCCGCGACGCCCATTCCCTTCGGGATCAAGCGCGATCTCGAGGTCTACTTCGCCGATCCCGCAAAGGCAAAGTACCTGACGCCCAGGCAGATCGCGCAGGTAGCCGGCGACCTCCCCATCCTCAAGACGATCTCCACCCACGCGCAGTATCCCGAAACCGCCTTCCTGCCCGAGCCCGACGCCGATCTGCCGCCGCAGAGTCCCGCGACCGAGACACAAGCACCCACGCCCTCCGCTCCTCCAAAACAGTAGATCCCGCGCCCCTGCCCTGCCAGGCGCACCCGAGCATGAGAGATTCGACCAGCCACACGCCACAACCCAACTAACGTCCGACAGGCAAACACCATGGCTGACGCGAAATCCACCGCTACGCGCCTCTCCCGCCGCACTGTCCTTGCCCGCTCTGCCGCACTTGCTGCCGGAGCCCTCATCCCCCGCGCCCTGTGCGCGCAGCCGCCCGCGGCCGCCACCCCCGCCCGCGGTGCCGCGCCCGCCCCCGCGCAGCCGAACGCCCCCTACCCTCAGCCCACCCAGAATCCATACCCGTACTCAGGCCTGTCAGGCGCAGGCTTCAAAGTCGACGCAGCCAGCGCGCACGGCGGCTGGCGTTCCGGCTCAACGGGGGTCGCCTACCAGGGCGAGCATCCATACCCGTTCCCCACGCTCCCATGGGATAACTACTCCACCGGCTCCGCAGTCACCGCCGGCCTGATCCCCGCCCTCAAGCCCCTCATTGAAGTGCAGGTGCGGGACACCATTGTCTGCCGCGGCGGCGACGGCAACTTCTATCTCACCGGCTCGACGGGCGAAAACATCTGGGCCTACAACCGTGGCGTCGAGCTGTGGAGCTCGCCTGATCTCAAAACCTGGCACTACCTCGGCCTCGTCTGGGATCTCGACAAGGAAGGCACATGGGAGAAAGCCTGGCGGCCGCTGCATGACAAGCCCTGCCGCGCCATCTGGGCCCCTGAACTGCACTTCATCCGCGGAAACTATTACATCTGCCTGTCGATCGCCCCCTCCGGCATCTCCATCCTGAAGAGCACGACGGGCAAGCCGACCGGCCCCTACGTCCACGCCTTCTCCCCAGACAAGCCCATCGTGAACGCAATCGACCCCACGTTGTTTGAAGACACCGACGGCGCTGTCTACTTCACCTGGTCTTCCGCAACCCACATCGTGCGCCTGGAAGACGACCTCTCCGGCTATGCCGAGGAGCCGAGATCCGTCGCTCTCGCCGACCCTGACCACACGCCGTCCCATCACGCCGCCCGCTGCACGCCGCGCGGTTCGAACGACCTGGGAACCGAAGGCGCCGTACTGTTCAAGGCAAACGGCCGCTACTACCTCGGCGCGGCCGACGACTACGAAGGCCGCTACTCCACCTGCCTCGCCATGTCCGACTCCATCTACGGGCCATACCATACCCGGCACGAATCGGTGCCGTGCGCAGGCGGCACCGGCTTCTTCCAGGACCACGCCGGCGGCTGGTGGACAAGCTACTTCGGCAACGACACCCAGACACCTTTCCGGGAAAAGCCCGCCATCCTCAAAGTAGACTTCGCCCCCGACGGACGCGTGGTCGTCGCCGCAAAGCAGCCCTTCGTGCCCGACTGGAAGCCGAAGCTCAAAGTCTAGTCACCCGCGCCGAGTCTCGCACCGCTACACACGCTGTTGGCGATCTCCGAAGAAAGCTTCGACATCCTCAATCCGCTGCGTCAGCCGGTACGCCGGCAGGGAATCGAGAAACACCTTGCCATAGCGCTGCCGCTGGATACGCGGATCGAGAAGCATCAGCACGCCGCGATCTTCGAGCGATCGAATCAGCCGCCCGAAGCCCTGCTTCAACGTAATCACCGCCCCCGGAACCTGGTAGTCGAAGAAAGCGTTCCCTCCGGCCGCATCGATCGCGTCCATCCGCGCCTTCACCACCGGGTCCGAAGGCACCGCAAACGGCAGCCGGTCGATAATCACGCACGAAAGCTGCTCCCCCTGCACATCCACGCCCTGCCAGAAGCTCGAAGTCCCAAACAACACCGCGTTCGGCGTCTCCCGAAACTGATTCAGCAGCACATGCCGCGGCGCCGAGCCCTGCATCAACAGCGGGAAGGGCAGCTCCACCAGCATGCGCTCGTACATCGCCCGCATCGCCGCATACGACGTGAACAGGCAGAACGCCCGCCCCCGCGTAATCTCGAGCACACGCCGCGTCCGCTCCGCAGCCTGTACAAAGAAGTCAGGGTCGCGCGGATCCGGCATGCCCGAAGGAAGATATAGAACCGCCTGCCGGTCGTATTGAAAATGCGACGGCACCACGAGTTCGCGCGCATGGGCAAGCCCCAGCCGCTTCGCAATATGCCCAAAACCTGAGCCGCCATTCGCCGCAGCCACTGTAAGCGTAGCCGAGGTCAACACCACCGACCCATACTGCGAGAACAGCGCGCCCGCCAGTATCTCCGACACATCAATCGGGGTCGCCTGCACCTGCACATGGTGGCTCGCCTGCGCATGCCCCCGCGCCGCATTCCGCACCCCCGAAGCCGCCCTCCGCTCGATCCAGAAGACCGTGTTCGGATCATCCGCTTCCATCAGGAACTTCAGATGAGTCGCAATCTCCGCGGCACGTTTGCGCAGCCCCGGAGCCTCATCCACTCCACGCAACCGCTCCAGCTCGCCTTCCAGCCGCTGCACCGCGTTCATCGCGCCGGTATACGTGTCACCCCGCTCCTCCAGGAACTCCGCGCGCCCACTGAACACAACCCGTCCCGTCTGCGCACCATCCTGCGACCCATTCGCCCCGCCGGGCCCGGGCAGCGCCGCAAAGAACATCCGCGCCCGCTCCCGCATCGTCGCCGTCGCGCTTTCAATCGCAGAGGTCGAAGCCGCCTTCGCCCGAAGCATCGTCTCCGTGTCCCGCGCCAGCTCCTCAAAGCGCGTCGCCGAAAGCCCCACACCGAAGTACTGGCTCGCCACCTCCTCGAGCTCATGCGCCTCGTCAAACACCACCGCCGCCGCAGCCGGAAGCACACCCGCATCGACGCCTTCGCCGGCCTGCAGCTTGATTCCCAGGTCCGCAAAGAACAGGTGGTGGTTCACAATCACCAGCTCAGACTCGAGCGCCTTCCGCCGCATCGTCGTGATGAAGCACCGCTCCCAATCCGGGCAGGTCTGCCCCAGGCACGCCTCGCCACGCGCATCCAGCTTCGCCCACAGCGCAGACGTCTCCGGCAGCGTATTGATCTCCGCCCGATCCCCGCACTCCGTCGTCTTCTCCCACGCAGCAATCGCGTGAAACTGGCTGATCTCCTCAAGCCCCGACAGCAGCGGCGAATCCCGCAGCGCATAAAGCTTGTGGCGGCACAGGTAGTTCGCGCGGCCCTTCATCGTGCAAACCTTCAGCGGCCCAAGCACCGTCTCCAGAAACGGCACGTCCTTGAGGAAAAGCTGCTCCTGCAGGTTTTTCGTGCCAGTCGAGAGGATCACGCGCTGCCCGGTCTCGCGCGCCAGCCGCAGCGCAGGCAGCAGATACGCCAGCGTCTTCCCTGTACCCGTCCCTGCCTCGGTGATCAGGTGCCGCTTGTCCGCAAACGCAGCTTCAATGGCCTTCGCCATCTCATACTGCCCCGGCCGATACTCATACCCAAGCGAAGACTGCGCGAGCACGCCGCCCGGCCGGAAGAAGTTGTAGAGGCTCGGCAGATCGCGCGCGCCCGCCGCGTCCCGATCGCCGGAAGCCTCCACACCACTCGCAATGTTTACCGGGGAAGCCACGCGCCTGCTCTTAGTCTATTCGCGTTTCCTTCGATCCCGGCCACACAGCCTTCCCAGGTGTCCCACTTACGCTTTCAGCGTCGCCATGTCGATCACAAACCGGTACTTCACGTCGCTCTTGACGACACGCTCGTAAGCCTCGTCCAGCTTGTCCACCGACGTCATCTCGATCTCCGACACGATGCCCTTCTCGGCGCAGTAGTCCAGCATCTCCTGCGTCTCGGGCATCCCGCCGATCATCGACCCGGCAAACGAACGCCGATTCGTAATGATCCCAAACGGCGAAATTTCCATCGGCTTCTCCGGCAGCCCCACCAGGCACATCGTCCCATCCAGCCGCAGCAGGTTCAGGTACGCATTCAGATCGTGCGGCGCGGAGACGCAATCCAGGATGAAGTCGAAGCTGCCCGCCTGCTTCGCCATCGCGTCCGGATCCTTCGTGATCACCACCTCGTCCGCGCCCAGCTTCTTCGCGTCCTCTACCTTGCCCTGCGAGGTCGTGAACTGCACCACGTGCGCGCCGAAGGAGTGCGCGAACTTCAGCCCCATGTGCCCCAGTCCGCCCAGCCCAATCACGCCAACCTTCTTGCCCGGGCCCACCTTCCAGTGCCGCATCGGCGAGTACGTCGTAATCCCCGCGCACAGCAGCGGAGCCACCGCGGCCAGCTTGTCCTCGAGCTTCGGCGAGATCGTATGCACGTAGCGCGCATCGCAGACGATGTTGTTCGCATAGCCGCCATGCACCAGCACGCCGTCATAGCCCTTCGCGTTGTAGGTCCCCACGAACCCCTTCTCGCAGTACGCCTCTTCGCCCGCCTTGCAGTTCGCGCACACCTTGCAGGAGTCCACCATCACGCCGACGCCCGCGAGGTCGCCCTCCTTGAACTTCTTCACGCCCGCGCCCACCTTGCGTCACGCGACCCACGATCTCGTGCCCCGGAACCATGGGATAGATCGAATTGCCCCACTCGTCGCGAACCTGGTGAATGTCCGAGTGGCAGATGCCGCAGTAGGCAATATCAATCGCAACATCGTTCGGCCCCGGATCGCGGCGGTCAAAGTGAAACGGAACAAGGGGCGAGCTCTTGTCATGGGCGGCGTAGCCAAAGCTTTTCATCAGTCTCAATCTCTCCTAATGTAAGTCGTCTCCCGATAGGATGCTCCACCCCACCAAAAGGCACCGTCCACCCGAACACATACCCCAAAACCGCAAACCCACCACAACACCTGATCCCTCACGGGCACTCCCTGCACCCCCTGTACCCGCCCCCGAGAATTGTCATCCTGAGCGCAGCGAAGGACCTGCTTCCCCAACCCCCTGAACTCCACCCCCTCACCACCCACCCACCACCCCACCCCGCTGCTAAAATCCACCCCATGCCCGTCATCTCGATCACACGCCTGCGCGTCCGCTCCTGGCGCTTTATGCCAGCCTTCGCCTTCTACGCGATCCAGACGCGGCAGCAGTCCACCCGCGCCCCCGGCAATCTCGGCGTCGACCTTTTCCGCGAGCCCGGCAATATCTTCTGGACCGCCACGGCATGGGAATCCGAGGCAGCCATAAAGCAGTACATGATCTCCGGCGCGCACGGCAAAGTCATGCCCAAACTGATGCATTGGTGCGACGAGGCCTCCGTCGCCCGCTGGTCTCAGGACAGCACTACGCTCCCAAGCTGGCCCGAAGCTCACCGCCGCATGCAGACCGAAGGCCGCCGCTCCAAAGTCCGCCACCCCTCCGCAGCCCACGAGCGCTTCGAAATCCCCACCCCAAAGTCGTGAGCCCCACACTGCTACGTACTTACTGCCCGCATCCGCTCACGGCTGCCCGAAGCTGAAGTTCACACTAATCTGCGCCTTCACTTCGAACGGCAGCCCATTGATCTCGAACGGCTGATACACCCAACGCGAAACCGCATCTTGCGCAGCGCGTGTAAGCAGCGGGTCCCCCGCACCGGCAGGTTGCAGCGAGGCAATCCGACCATCCTTCCCGATCAACGCATCGAACACGAGAGCCCCCGTGTACCGCGCAACGATGCAATCGCAAACAAGAAGAGCAGGGCAGATCGAGCGCGCATTCGTCCTCTTCGATATCTGGTACGTCTACTCGTCGTAGTGCAGCAGGCTGAACACGTCATACTCCGGGAACTTCGCTCCGCCCTTCAGGAAGTCCAGCTCAATCGCAAACCCCAGCCCCGCAATCTCCCCGCCAAGCTGCCGCACCAGCTGCACCGTCGCCTGCATCGTCCCGCCCGTCGCCAGCAGGTCGTCCACGATAATCACCCGCTGCCCCGGCTCGATCGCATCCAGATGGATCTCCAGCGCGTCCGTCCCGTACTCCAGGTCATAGGTCACCCGCGCCGTCCGCGACGGCAGCTTCTTCGGCTTGCGCACCGGCACAAATCCCGCATTCAGCCGATACGCCAGCGCCGGCCCGAAGATGAACCCGCGCGCCTCGATCCCCAGCACCAGGTCGATCTCCTCGCCCGATGTAGTGCGCCGCAAACGCGTCGATCAGCTGCGCAAACCCGGTCTTGTCCTTCAGCAGCGTCGTGATGTCGTAAAACAGGATCCCCGGCTTGGGAAAGTCAGGCACCGTGCGGATCAGCTCCTTCAGCGGCTCACAATCGATATGGCCCTTCAGGACGGTCTTCTTCGGCTCACTACCATGCTCCTTCAATCTCAAACGTCTTCAAGCTCTGCGCCTTCGCTCTCGGCCAGCTCATGCTCGCATCACCGCATCCACGCGGCTTCCGCGCGACCCTTACCGCAGCGCAGCCCGCAGCTCCCGCAGCTGCTCCGGCTCGCCCGCCGCAAGCACCTCGACATGCCCATCCTCCGTGTTTCGCACCCAGCCGCGCAGACCAATCTCCGCCGCCTCCCGATGCACAAACCAGCGGAACCCCACGCCCTGCACACGCCCTTTGACCAGAAAATGCTGCACCATAGCATCGCTGCCGCACCGCGGCATCCGACCGCTTACGCGCGGCTCATGTACGCGCCTTCAGCCGTATCCACGCGGATCTTCTCGCCTTCATTGATGAACGGCGGCACCTGCACCACCAGCCCCGTCTCCATCTTGGCCGGCTTGGTCACCGAAGAAGCCGTCGCCGACTTGATGCCCGGCTCCGTCTCCATCACCGTCATCTCCACGCACGTCGGCAGCTCGATGCCCACCGCCTTGCCGTCGTGGAAGCTCACGCTGATCGACAGGTTCGGCGTCAGGTACTCGACCGCATCGCCCAGCGTCTCGCGCTTCAGCATGGTCTGCTCGTAGCTTGTCGTCCATGAAGTAGTAGTCGTCGCCGTCGTTGTAGAGGTACTCCATCTTGATCTCGTCGACGATGACGCGGTCGATGGGATCGGGCGAGCGGAAGCGCTCCACGAACATGGCGCCGGTGCGCACGTTGCGCAGCTTGGCCTGGATGAAGGCGCGCAGGTTGCCCGGCGTGCGGTGCTCGACCGAGAAGACCAGGTGCAGGTCGTCCTTGTACTTGATGATCATGCCCGGGCGCATCTGCGTGGCGGGAATCGACATAATCTTTGAACCCCTGAACTGTGTTGATTTTGCGCGGAACACGTGGAGACGCGAAGGCCGTCCACTCCGCAACCCTTCTGATTGTAGCCTGGCGTCCGGCGGCCCGGGAGTCAGCGGTTACAGAAGCCGTCCGCAGCTGGTGTACACTCCGCGGAACGGAGAAATGCACATGGCGCTAAGCGCGTATCTCACCCTGTGGGCCAGAAACAGGGCCCAATCAATGGTTCAGTCACAGAGAAAGGGCGCGAGAACAGCATCCTGGTGCACTGGTACGAGAACATGATCACCAGCCCGCGGGATCCGGCCTCAGGGCTGCCGACCGGCAAGCGCATCACCAGCCGATACGCTGACGAAGGAGATGGACCATAGCTCGGTGCTGCTCTGGAACGCGCTCGTGAAGAACGAGACCCTGACCAGTTGGGTGCTGAAGATCTGGACGCCGACGCAGGGTCTCGACAAGCAGATCTACACCGTCACCCTGACCAACGCGAATATCGCCTCCATCCGCGAGTACATGGCCGAGAACCTCAGCCGATGAACGCCACGCTGCCCCTGCAGGAGATTCACGTTCACCTACCAGAAGATCCAATGGAACTGGATCGACGGGAATCTGACGGCCGTCGATGACTGGGAGGCGCGGGCCTGAATTCGGCAGACGCGGTGCTCTAGAGGGACGCGATGAGGCTGGCGAGCAACGCTGTCGGGGCACCAGGTGTTCGAGGACGATGTGCTCGTGCGCGGCGTGCGCTCCTTCGCCGACCGCCCCCAGGCCGTCCAGCGTCGGCACGCCCAGCGCCGCGGTGAAGTTGCCGTCCGACCCGCCGCCGGTCGAGGCCTCGTCCAGCTCGAAGCCGAGCTGCGCCGCCAGCGTGCGGGCCTGCTTGTAGAGCCGCACCGTGCCCGGCTTGCGCTCCATGGGCGGCCGGTTGATGCCGCCCGTGACCGTCAGGGCACAGGCGGGTCGCGGCGCGCAGGCCGCGAAACAGCCGCGCGACCCTGGCCGCGTCGGCGGCCTTGGCGATGCGCACATCCACCTCGCCCATGCCTCCGCGCCGACCACGTTCGACCGCGTGCCGCCGCCGATCACGCCCGGATTCACCGTCCGGCCAGTCGCCAGGTCGGTGAACCCGCGACACGTCTGCAGCAGCCGCGCCAGCTCCAGCATGGCCGAGTGCCCGCGCTCAAAATCCACCCCGGTATGCGACGCCACCCCGCGCACCTCGCAGCCGGTAGTCGCCGACGCCCTTGCGCGCGGTCTTGCAGGCCAGCCCCTGCGCCGGCTCCAGCACCAGCACCGCCTCGGACTCGCGGGCCAGCCGCTCGGTGATCGGCCGCGAGACGGGGCTGCCCACC
Source organism: uncultured Acidobacteriaceae bacterium (assembly GCA_963791875.1). Taxonomy (GTDB): domain Bacteria; phylum Acidobacteriota; class Terriglobia; order Terriglobales; family Acidobacteriaceae; genus Edaphobacter. Next base: position 2,146 of record CAWBUI010000003.1, on the reverse strand, counting down.
TCCTCGTCGCGAGTTCAGCAGCAGGGTCACCGGCCGCTGACGCCCAGCTCGCGCTCAGCACCGCGCACCGCCGTCAAGCGCCATCACCACGCCGGCCTTCATGTCCAGCACGCCCGGGCCGAAGACCTGCCCGTCGGCCTCCCGCCACGGCATCGTCGCAGCGTGCCCAGCGGCCACACGGTGTCCAGATGCCCCAGCAGCAGCACCGGCTTCCGTCCCGCGCGCGCGCCGCGCCCGAAACGCAGCTCCAGCACATCCCCGAACTGCCTTCTGCCGGTGCCGCTTCGCCCGTCCGCCCAGCTCCGCGCCCACGCCCGCGACCAGGTCCACCGCCGCGGTCCACCGCCGGCCTTGTCGTCGCTCGGCGACTCGATCTCCACCAGCTGCCGCAGCCGCTGCCCATGCATCCAGGCCGCGCTCGGCTGCGCCCGCCGCTGCCGCGCATTGCATCCGATCCTCAGCCAGTGTCACATCCTGATAGCCTACACGCATCCGATCCGCACGCGTCGCCCGTACCGAAGCGCTGCCCTGTGGCTAATCCTGACAGTCCTGCCCTGCACCCTGTGTGCATTTCTGCCACACTCGCGCATCGCTGACCGGCTGTAACCTTGACCTCGCTGCACGTTCGCGAGGAGCATTCTGCCCTTGGCTCAAACCGCTCATTCGAGCAGACCATCCGGTCCGAGATCGAGTTCCGCGGCGTCGGCCTGCACTCGCGGCGCCGACGTGCCCATGCGCCTCGATGCCCGCGCCCGCCGGCTCCGGCATCGTCTTCCGCCGCACCGACCTCGACAACTTCGAGATCCCCGCCAACGGCCGCAACGTCGCCAAGGTCTCCTACGCCACCTGCCTCATGCGCCAGGGCGTCCTCATCTCCACCACCGAACACCTGCTCTCCGCGCTCATCGGCTTCGGCGTCGACAACGTCATCGTCGAGCTCGACAACCTCGAAGTCCCCATCCTCGACGGCTCCGCCCTGCCCTACGTCGAAGCCTTCCAGTCGCGTCGGCCTCAAGCAGCAGCGCCGCCGCCGCGAGTACCTCCGCATCCTCAAGGAGGTCGAAGTCCGCGAAGGCACCAAGTTCATCGGCGTCTACCCCGGCGCCGGCTACGCGCATCGACTACACCATCGACTTCCCCGCGCCCATCGGCCGCGAGACCTTCCGCGGCGACCTCGAGACCGGCGACTACGCCGACCTGATCGCCCCCGCCCGCACCTTCGGCTTCCGCGAAGACGAGCCCAAGCTGCGCGACATGGGCCTCATCCGCGGCGCCTCCGACGCCTGCGCCATCATCCTCGACCCGCGACGGCGTCCAGAACGGCCCGCTGCGCTTCCCCGACGAGTTCGTCCGCCACAAGGTGCTCGACCTCATCGGCGACCTCGCCCTCGCCGGCCGCCGCATCCAGGGCCGCGTCGTCGCCGAGCGCGCCGGCCACGCCATGCACACCGCCCTGGTCCAGCGCCTGCTGCGCGACCGCTCCGCCTGGGAGACTCGCCCACGTCTACGACGACGCACCCGCCCGATCCCCTCTCGCACTCCCGCTGCCGCTCGCCAGCACGCCCACGCCTGACCGCTAAGCTCCCGCCGCCAATCCCGCCCCACCTCCTTCAATCCCCAAAATTATCCCAGCCACCAGACCGCCGCAGGCGTATCGTCTTGCGCATGCGAAGAGAGTGGATCTGCGGGCTCTCTGTACCCCTCGGCCACCATATGCGGCGCCGGCCTCGACCGCATCCTCCCTCACCAATGATCAGGCCGCCGGCGGCCTCAAAGAGGCGCTCTCCCGCGGAGCATCACCTCAGCCGTGGCCGAGACCGGCAGCCCTGGCGGCTTCGAAAACAATCCGCTGATCAAAATCGTCATGCCAGAGAAGCTGCACAGCGTCGAAAAAGGTCTTCGCGCCGTGGGCTTGGGAGCCCAGGTCGACGGCTCCGAGCACAGCATGAACGCCGCAGCCGAAGAGGCTGCGCCCCGCGCCAAGCCAATCTTTCTGGACGCGCTGAAGGCCATGACCTTCGAGGACGCGAAGCTCATCCTCACCGGCGGCAACACGGCCGGCACGGAGTACTTCAAACGCACCACGTCCACCCAGGTGTCGGACGCCTTCCGTCCCGTCATCGAGGGCGCGATGGCGCAATGCGTC